>NZ_JBXVOQ010000004.1:0-414355 GCF_057197605.1 Microbacterium sp. Z11_20
GGAGTCAGCACCGCCGAACTAGGCCATATACCCCCAAGCACAACGGCAAGGTCGAGCGTTACAACCGGATCCTCGCCGAGGAATTTCTCTACGCCCACACCTGGCACTCAGAACAAGAGCGGACCGACGCGGTCGGCACGTGGAACCTGCATTACAACTACCACCGACCTCACGGCGCGCACGACGGAATGCCGCCAGCATCCGTGACTCGATCACGCGTCAACAACGTCTTGGCCTCCTACAGCTAGACCTCGAAGTCGACCGCCAGCCGGGTGCGGTACAGACGGGCGATCACGGGCGAGACGGCAACATGCGCCTCATGGTGGCGGTACTCCTCGAAGTCCTCGAGGTTGTCGAAATCCATCGTCAGCACCAGATCGGCGTTCTCATCCTGCAGCACGGTGTTCGCATCCAGCCGCATGCTCCGGATGGCCGCGATGGCGTCGGGCAGCGGAGACATCGCGTCGATGATCTGCTGCTGCATCCGCGTCCGCTCCGCCACGTCGTCCGAATCGAGCCGCCACATCACCACGTGCCTGAACATCACGTCTCCCCTGAGTGGCCCCAGCGTAACGCAACGGAGTTGCGGCTAATGCGCGCTAGGACCCCCTCACCGCCCGCGCACGTGGTTCCACTGCGCGATGACCTCCGAGCCGTGCTCGTACCCGAGTTCGCTGAGCGCCGACGTGCCCAGGAGGAAGTAGCGACCACCCGCGGCGGTCAGACCGAGCCACACCCCCGCGAGCGCGCGCAGGAAGTGCCCGTGCGAGAACAGCAGTACGTCCTGGCCGCTGCGGACGAGAGGACGGATGGTCTCGAGCAGCGACTCCGCACGGGCGGTGACCTGAGCGACGCTCTCGCCCGGCGTGGCGCCCGCCGGTGTCCCGGCGTCCCAGACCATCCACGGGCGGCGGATCTGTTCGCCGATCTCCGCGCTTGTCAGCCCCTCGTACGCCCCGTAGTCCCACTCCACGAGCCGCGCATCCTGCTGCGCGTCGGCGAAGCCCGCGCGACGTGCGGTGTCCACAGCCCGGCGAAGCGGGCTGGAGAGAACGAGGTCGAAGCGCCGGGAAGCGAGGAGCGTCCCCGCCAGCTCGGCCTTGTACGCGCCGGTCTCGGTGAGCGGGATGTCCGTCAGTCCGGTGTGGCGGCCGTTGCGGCTCCACTCGGTTTCGCCGTGCCGCACGAGCACGATGCGTCCTTCGGATCCGGCCCTCGCTGTCTCGCTCATCCCCTCATCCTGCCCCGGGGAAGACCCGCCACGGCGCGATGGAGGCGAGCTGCGCACTTCGCGGATTCGGTCCGATCAGAGAGGATGAAGCGGCGACGCGCCGGTCGTCCGACGCCATCACCCCGAAAACCAGAGAACGAGAGCCCCACATGATCGCTCGATTCGAGGAACTCGACTGGCAGGAGACGCGCATGGGCGAGCTGACCCTGCGCCGCCGCGCAGACCCGGCGACAGGTGAGCTGATCTACGAGGTGAAGTTGAAGGACGAGTACCTCATGTCCAGCCTGTTCACCCGCGCCGAGGAGGAGCTCGCCACGCTCGGCCTCGCCGCCGCAGACGGTACCGACCTCGACGTGCTCGTCGGGGGCCTGGGCCTGGGCTACACCGCCGCGACCGTGCTGCACGACAGCCGCGTGCGGAAGCTCGATGTGATCGAGGCGCTCCCCGCGGTGGTGGGGTGGCACGAGAGGGAGCTGCTCCCGATGTCCGCACAGCTGGTCCGCGACCCGCGGACGACCCTCGTTCACGGCGACTTCTTCGCTGTGGCGCGCAGCACACCGGGGCCGGAGGACGCGCGGTATGACGTCATCCTGCTTGATGTCGATCACTCCCCGCGGCACACCCTCGATCCCAGTCACGCCGACTTCTACACCGCGACGGGACTCGCATCCCTCTCCCGGCATCTCACCGACGGCGGCGTTTTCGCCCTGTGGTCGGATGACCCGCCCGACGCCGACTTCATGGCGACGCTCGCGTCGGTTCTCGACGACTGCGCAGCCCACGTCGTGGCGTTCGACAACCGCCTCACCGGGGGAACGTCGTCCAACACGATCTACGTCGCAACCCGGGGTTAGGTCGCCCCGATCGGCACGGGTGACCGTCGACGTACTACGCCTGTCCCGCGCCCGTCCACCCCTTCCCCGCGGACCCCACCCCAGGCCATGGTGGAGTGTGCAGTTCACAGACGACCTCGGCGCCTGGGTGGCGCGACAGCGCTGGTACGCGGGCAAGAGCCACCAACCTCGGTTCCGGATCCTCGACGCGCAGCCTGCCCCCGGTGCCACGCGCTACCTGCTCATGGATGACGCGGGCTCGCTGCCGGCGCTCTATCACGTGCCCTTGGCGCTCGTCGCGTCCCCCACGGACACCGATACCGTCGTCCACCACGACGCAGACGGCTATCTCGTGGATGCGACCCAGCATCCGGACTTCACCATCGCGATGCTCGCCGAGATGGGCGTGGACGTCAGCCGGGTGACGGGTTCGCGGGTGCTCACGGGTGAGCAGTCCAACACGTCGATCGTCTTCGACGAGGACGGGCAGCCCACGATCATCCTCAAGCTGTTCCGCACCCTTCATCACGGCGAGAATCCTGACGTCACCGTCCAGCGCGTGCTGAGCGACGCGGGCTCGCCGTTCGTGCCGCGATTCCTCGGGAGCCTCGAGGCGGAGTGGCCGGACGTCGGGCGCGAGCCCGGCGTCGCGCACGGCACCCTCGGCTTCGCGCAGGAGTTCCTCCGCGGCGTGCGTGACGGGTGGGCCGTCGCACTCGAGGCCGCCCGAGACGGGGGGGACTTCACCGAGGCCGCGCGCGATCTGGGGACTGCGGTGGCCGGGGTGCATGGAGCCCTCGGCGCGGCGCTGGAGACATCGGATGCCCGGCCCGACGACGTGGCGGCCACGGCGGCCGCGTGGCGGCGGCGGCTCGCCACCGCCGCGGCCGAGGTGCCCGCTGTCGCCGACCGGTTCGCTGCGATCGACGCCGTCTATCAGGCAGCACTCGAGCGCCCCTGGCCCCGGCTGCAGCGCATCCACGGCGACCTGCACCTCGGGCAGGTGCTCGCGGTACCCGATGGCGGGTGGCGCATCGTGGATTTCGAGGGCGAGCCCCTCCGCCCGATGGAAGAGCGCGCGATCCCCGACCTTCCTCCCCGTGACGTCGCCGGGATGCTGCGATCCTTCGACTACGCGAGCGCGGTCGGCGGCGGACCCGCGGCGGCCGACTGGGCGGCGGCGTGCCGGGCGGCGTTCCTGGACGCCTACGCCGGCGCGCCCGGCTCCGTCGACCTCGACCCCGTGCTCCTGAGGGCGCTCGTGCTCGACAAGGCGGTCTACGAGGCGACCTACGAGGCCCGCAACCGGCCCGACTGGCTGCCGGTGCCGCTCGCGGGCATCGACGCCGCCCTCGCGCCGGAGTCCCTCGCCTCCTGAGTCAGTCGGCGACGGTCTCCACCGGCTGGAGCACGAGGAACAACGCTCCGTACGGGGGCAGCGAAACGGCGAAGCTCTGCAGGTCGTCGACGCGCCCGATCGTCTCGCCCGAGGCCGCGTCCACCACATCGCTGTGCGGCACCAGCTGCTCCGACCGCACGGTGCCCTCCGTCGGCTCGGAGCAGAAGTTCAGCACGGTCACCTGCATCGGGGCATCCGCCTGCGCGTCGCCGTTGTCGAGGCGGTGCACGAGCACGAGCATCCCGGGATGCGCGACCTCCGGGACATCGACCTGCGACGCGGTCGCGATCCCGTACTCCCGGCGGAGGTCGAGGATGCCGGCCAGCCGCGATGCGAACGACGTCGGGTCATCCAGCTGGGCAGGCAACGGGCCGTAAAGCGCGCGCCCGCGCGGCATGCCCGCCGGCGAGCGGGTCGCCCCCGGATCGACGTCGAGCAGATCGTGGGCGCCGCGCTCGATCCACCGCGTGTCGCCTGCTGCGAGCAGGTCGGCGACCTCGTTGGCCGGGATGGTGAGCATCCCGGTGAGGTCCCAGCCGGAGAGGGCGAAGACGCCGGGCTGCCACGCGTTGTACGCGCAGAGCAGGAGGTGCGCGTCGCGGATGGCGGGCACCTCCGCGTCGGTGATCTCCTCGAGCCGCTCGATCCCCCGCGTCGCCGCGATGAGCGAGGTCGACGTGCAGGCGATGCCGTTCTGGGTGAAGACGCGGTTGTAGTCGGCGGTGCCGGTGAGATGCTCGGTGAGGTCGGCGCGCACCTCTTCGGCGAGCTGACCGCCGGAGATCTCGCGCCCGCGGAAGCGGTAGAGATCGTCGTCGTGCCGGGTCGCCCAGTGGACGAGTTCGTAGGTGAGCTCGTCGTGGTTCTGCATCCCGTGCACGAGCTGCACCGGCTGGACGCCGAGCTGGAGTGACGTCGTCAGCGCAAGCCGGAGGAACTCGGTCTGACCCGTTGCGAGGGCGTGGTGGTAGCCCGGACGCCCGATGAAGTCGTAGGAGAGGTCAGCTCCGACGGCCGCGGTGTCGCGGATGTCCTCGATCGTGAGGTTGAGCTCCTGGAAGGTGAAGCCGCCCACCTTGCGCACCATTCCGGCGATGATGTGGTTCGCCGCGTGGGAGAGCGGATGTCCCTCCGACCAGCCCGGAAGACCCTCCGCACTCTTTTCCACGCCGAGGAAGCCGTTCGCGTCCAGGCGCAGGGCGCTCGTGCCGAGCTCGCCCAGTGAGTGCAGGGCATCTCCGATGACCAGACGCATGCCCGCGAAGGTGGGGTCCAGCCAGTTGATGGAGGGCTGACCCTGCTTGAAGTAGTGGAGGTACACCCAGCGGCGCGTGATGCCGTCGGGGCCGATGACGGGCGCGGTCGCGCTCCAGTTCGTCTCCTTCACGCCCGGCGTGTAGAAGATGACCCGCTGGAGAGCACCGATGATGTACCCGCGTCCCTCGAGCTCCTGCTCGGTCGCGGGGTCGAGGTTGACGCTGTCGACCCCATCGGGCACCTCGGGGAGAAGGTCCCAATCCTCGGGCGGGATCTCCACCATGTGGTAGATGCCCGGGTAGTCCTTGAACCCCATCTCCGCCAGCCGGAAGTCGGCGCCCTTCCCGGTGTGCCCGGGCACGATGTCGTCGATGATGCTGCCGCCGTGGCTTTCGGCGACGTCGCACAGGGCACGGAATTCCTCCTCGACGCCGAACGCGGGGTCGATCTCCGTGCTGATGCGGTCGAAGTGGCCGTCGACGCTCGGGGTTTCGAGCCATCCGGCGATGCCGCCCGCCCTCTTCACCGGTCCGGTGTGCACCGCGGTGATGCCGACGCGCTCGAACGCCGTCCACAGCTCCTCGTCGCCGAGCGCCGCGAGGAACGACTGCCCGGGCCGGGTGATGAGCGAGATCGGGTATGCCGTGAACCACACATCGCTCGTCGCGATGGCCCGTCGGGCATCGGGGCGTGCGTAGGGGTTGCGCCACATCGCCGGCTGTCCGGCGAGCTGGCGGGCGAGGACATCCGCGTCCTTGAGCATCGACTGACGCACGAGCCACTCGACGTACGACGGGTTGGTGCCGTTCGCCGTGCGCGGGTCGGTCTTGATGCGACGCACGCTCCCACCGCGGAACTGGTCGCGCGGGCGCAGCCTCCGGGGGCGCGCGGGATAGCGCTGCTCGTCGTAGCTGATCTCGATCTTCTCGGGATCGGTTTCTTCGGTGTCGAACGTGCCCGTTCCGGGCAGGTCGATGGGGCCGGTGTAGAGATCCTCCGGCCGATGCGCGTCGGGTGCCATTCCTCAACGCTATTGGAATCCGATCCCCCTGGGCCGAGGGGTGGCGTGTACCTCCGCGAAGCACTATGAAACGAGCGCGACTGGCGTCATGCTCCGTCGGGCGCCGGCGAGCCGGAGGGGAGCGTCTTGTGGAAGATCAGGAACCGACACGGGGTCGCCAGTTCCGACGCGAGGTGCGGATATTCGACGTCGAACTCACCGGTGCGTACCTGCCGATAGCCGATGCGTTGATACCACTCGAGGAGGAACTCCTTGGATGGATGCGACCACTCCCGGGGGACGAGAACCTCCAGCTGCATCGTGCGCAACCCCGCCTCTTCTGCCCAGCGCTCGACGAACTGCACAAGCCGCCGCCCGACCCCCTGCCCACGCACGGCGGGGTCGGCGACGAGCATGCCGAATTCCCCCGTCTCGGTACCCAGCTGTTGCACGCGAACCGCGCCGACGATGACGCCGTCCCGGTCGGCCACGGCGATCTCGCCACGACGGATGAGGTCGTCCATCTCCTCCCGGTTCGTGCGCGCCGCTCCGTCGCGCCACATACCCGCCTCGCTGACTTCGTACACGTCGTTGACGAGCGTGACCAGGTGATCGATGTCGTGATCCTCGCCGGGCTGCAGCATGTGGACGAGGGCGTCGGCGGCGTTTGGCATAGGCGTTCCTTCCGAGGGGTGGTGGGTCGACGAGTCGGATACCGACTCGTTCCGGCCGCGCGTGGCTCGCGCCACGTCGGTTCATGCGGCGGCGCCTTCGGTTTGCGGGAGACCACGCACAGCGTAGAGCGAATCCCCGGCGAAGAGTCGGGTCTCCCAGTGAACGGTGAGGCACGAGCTCATCAACGCGTCCGCCCGCGGCGAGTGGGCGCGGGCTTAAGCCGCGTGCGGGATCCGCAGCGGCCGCTGTCATCGGTGCCTTCTTCGGCACTCGAATGGCCCGAACGGCTCTGGCCGGGTGGTCGGACGCTGCTCGAGCGGCTGTCGGTCAGCCCTTTTCGTGGCGTCGATACGCCAGGGGCGTGATTCCGTGTAGGACCTTGAACTGTCGGGAGAAGTAGAACGGGTCTGAGTAGCCCACCTCGACAGCGATCAGGGCGACCGGCCAATCGGTTGTGTCGAGTAGCAGTCGCGCCTGCGACATGCGAACGCCGGTCTGATAGCGAAGCACCGGCGATCCCACCTGCTTTCGAAAGAGCGCCGCGAAGTGCGAATCGCTCATTCCGGCGATGCGCGCAAGTTCCTTCACCGAGGTCGATTGTGCTGGCTGCTCCTGGATGCGGCGCCGCGCCTGTTCGATCAGTGCCGATCGTCCGCCCGGTGCCGTGCGGCTCGCGCAGAGCAGCACCATGAGGTGCCAGATCGCGCCGGCGACAGCGAACAGTCCTGCCTCGGTGGGATAGCTCTCGAGTGTTGTCACGATCTCGTCAATGAGCGCGACCTCGCGAAACGGATCTGCCGACTCTCGAACCGGAGACAGGGAGGTGATGTGAGCGCGAGAAAGCAGAGCCGGAACCTGGAGGCCATCGACATGAACCCACCAGAGCGTCCATGGGCTGTCCGGATCGGCACCGTAGGCGTGCGCCGTCCCGGGGGGAATCACGAGTACCTGGCCTGCGCGCACTGCATGACGTGTGCCGTCGATGGCGCACCAACCTGCTCCCTCCGTGCAGACGATCACAATCGCTTGTCGCACGCCTCGTCCACGACGCACGCCGTGCGCTCGCGCCTCAGGGAAGTAGCCGGCGTCGGTCGCCACCAGTTGGTCGGTGGGGGGAGTGTGCAGGGCCGCCACGACCTGCGGGCGAGGAACGACGACCAGGCGTTGTCCTGGAAAGCCTTCGCGTATCGACAAGTCGCCTCCGATCATTGTTTTGTCCAGTTTGTCAGTCGCATCGGGCATTCTGCACCAGCATCTTGGCGTCTACCGTCAAGGCATGCTCGACGCCGAGACAAGCAGCGCTTCGCGAATCGTTCTGCCGCCCGCCCCCCCGGAGGCGGCTGATTCTCCCGTGTTCGCATGGTCCGAGCCAGTGATGATCGACACGTACGCGCCGGAGCTTCCCGATGAGCTGCCCGCCTTCCTGGAGAAGCGCGTCTACCAAGGCTCCTCCGGCCGGGTCTACCCTCTCCCGTTCCACGAGCGAGTTTCGGCGCGCAAGGCGCCCCAGGAATGGCAAGCGGTACACATCGAAAACCGCTGGGTGAGGCTCATGATCCTCCCTGAGCTGGGCGGTCGTATCCACATCGGCCTGGACAAAACGAACGGCTACGACTTCTTCTACCGCAACAACGTCATCAAGCCGGCGCTTGTCGGCCTGGCGGGACCCTGGGTCTCGGGTGGCGTGGAATTCAACTGGCCTCAGCACCACCGGCCCGGAACCTTCCTCCCGACAGACGTGCAGATCGAACACGACGACGATGGATCGGTCACTGTCTGGTGCTCGGACCACGACCCATTCACTCGGATGAAGGGCATGCACGGCGTACGACTCCGTCCCGATAGCGCCGTAGTCGAAGCGCGGGTGCGTCTCTACAACCGCAGTGAGACATCGCAGACCTTTCTGTGGTGGGCGAACGTGGCGGCCGCTGTGGGGGACGACTACCAGTCCTTCTTTCCGACCGATGTGCGCTTCGTGGCCGACCACGCCAAGCGCGCGATCGCATCGTTTCCGCGCGTCGACGGTCTCTACTACGGCGTCGACTATCCGGCGAGGGTCGACGCCGAGCACCCGGATGCTGACCGACTCGACTGGTACCGCAACATCCCCGTGCCGACGTCGTACATGGTCACCGACACGGCTCACGATTTCTTCGGCGGCTACGACCATTCCGTGCGGGCGGGTTTCGTTCACGTGGCAGACCGGCACATCTCGCCGGGTAAGAAGCAATGGACGTGGGGCAACGCGCCGTTCGGGTGGGCGTGGGATCGCAACCTCACCGACGAAGACGGCCCGTATGTGGAGCTGATGGCGGGGGTATACACCGACAATCAGCCGGACTTCGCCTACCTCGCGGCCGGTGAGACCAAGTCCTTCAGCCAGTTCTGGTACCCCATCCAGGAGATCGGACCGGCGCACATCGCGGACAGGGAGCTGGCCGCTCGGGTAGACGTGGAAAACGGTGAGGTGCGCATCGGTATCGCTCCTGCCGCCCGCCTCACGCAGCGGCGGGTGACCGTCTCCTGCGGCGATCACGTGCTGGTCGATGTGACGCGCGACCTCGAGCCCGGAGAGCCCGTGCATCTCCGCGCAACTCTTCCGCTCGACGCGGGGGCGCACGAGGTCCTCCTCATCGTCAGCGCCGACGACGGGTCGACACTTCAGTTCCGCCATGTGGAGGCCACGGAACAGGAGCCGCCAGCCCCGGCTGTCGAGCCGCCGGCGCCCGCCGACATCGAGACGATCGACGAGCTCATCCACGTGGGGTCGTACCTCCGGCAGTACCGCCACGCGACTCGGTCGCCGGAGCCGTACTGGCGCGAGGCGCTCGCGCGTGACGGTGGTGAGACGCGGGCTTTGGCGGCCCTGGCCTGGCACGCCTACGGGAACGGGCAGATTGGCGAGGCACGCGAGCTTTTCGCCGCTGCCGTCGAGCGGCAGACGCGGTGGGTCCCGACCCCTGCGTCGGGAGAGTCGCTTTACGGATTGGGTCTCGCCCTCGCGAGGTCCGGCGACGACGAGGGCGCGATGGCCAGATTCGCGCGCGCGGCGTGGGATGCCGCCTATGCCACTCCCGCAGGATTCGCGTTAGCCAGGCTCGAGGCGAAGACCGGGCAGAGCACGCGAGGCATGGAGCGCCTGAGCGCGCTGATCGAACGCGATCCTGAACATGGGCAGAGCCGGGCACTGCTCGCCGCACTCCTGATCGAGTCTGGCGACGACGCCTCGGCATCCGCGGTTCTGGACGAAGCCCTGAGACGGGATCCGCTCGATCAATGGGCGCGGCACCTCGCACATCAGCCGCTGAGTATCGACGCACGAACCGTGCTCGACGTCGCTCGCGAGTATGCGGCGGCGGGGCTCTACTCGCGTTCTCTAGAGGCGCTCGAGGATGCGGAGGCTGCGGTGCCTCACCGGGCGATCGGCCAGTCACAGGTCGCGCCGTTGATCGCGTACGAGCGTGCGCGGGTCCTGAGCATCCTTGGCCGCGGTGACGATGCAGACCGCGCCCGAGAGATCGCCCGTAACCTGGATGCGCGGTGGTGCTTCCCGTCGGGGCTGGACGACCTCGTGACCTTGTCGAATGCGCTCGCGACGGACGGGAGCGATCCTGTCGCGTCCCTCCTCCTCGGCCATTGGCTCTATGACGCCCGGCGGTATGACGACGCCATCGGCGCATGGCAGAACGCGCTGGTCCACGGAATCGGGCAGCGCGGCGCGACAACCGCTCACCGCAACCTGGGTATTGCGTTCTTTAACGTTCGACACGACGCCGCTGGCGCCCGTGAACACTACCGCCGGGCGCTCGAGCTCTCGCCACGCCATGCGAAACTCCGTTACGAGGCGGATCAGCTGTGGGCGCGCACCGGCGCGTCGGCGCGCGAGCGACTCGCCGCCCTCGACGAAGCCGCGGATCTCATCGAGGAGCGTGACGACCTCGCGGTGGCGTACGCGGGATTGCTCGTGGACACCGAACGTGCCGACGACGCCCGCGCGTTCCTAGAACGCCGAAACTTCCAACCCTGGGAGGGGGGCGAGGGCCAGGTTCTCAGCGTGTGGGAGGCGGCCGCCATGCGACTCTCCGAGTCGGCGCTGCGTCGCGGGGACTCAGAGAACGCTGTCGCGTTGCTGGTCAGTGCTCTGCGCCCGCCGACGAACCTCGGCGAGGCCCGTCACCAGCTGGTGAACGATGCGCACCTCCGGCTGGCCCTCGGCGATGCCTACGCTGCGGCTGGCGACCTCAGGGGCGCGCATGAGCAGTGGGGGATCGCCGCGTCCTTCACCGGCGACTTCACGAACATGAGTTCGCAGCCCTACAGCCGCCAGACGGCCTACTCCATTCGAGCTCTTCGGCGTCTGGGGGATGACGCAGGGGCCGACGCACTGTTGTCGTCTCTCAAGTACTGGACCGAAGTCCTCGCGGCCACTCCCGCCCGGATCGACTACTTCGCGACAAGCCTGCCGACCATGCTGCTGTTCGACGACGACCCGCAGCATGTGCGGGATCGCGAAGTGGACGAGCTGCGCACGATCATCGCCGAACTCGAAGCGGCCGATGCAAACACGCCCCGCAAAGGCGGGCGTACCCTCGCTTCCGGCGCAGACGCCGGAGCGCTGAACACAAGAGAAAGGTGAATGCGATGACCATTCGACAAAGGCGTCTGTGGGGGATGGGCGGTTTGTCCGCCCTCTTGGCCGCGACGATCGCTCTGACCGGATGCGCCGGGGCGGGAGCCCCGGGCGGCAGCGGAGGCGAAGGCCAGGCGGAGACGATCCGGATCGGTGCGCTCTATCTCGACTCGCAGGGCTACTACGGTGGCGTCAAGGCCGGTGTCGCTCAGGCTGCGGAAGAGAGCGGTCTCGATGTCGAATTCCTCGAGACGACGTCTGCGGGTGACGTCTCGAAGGAGAGCACCTTCATGAATACGCTGGTCTCTTCCGGCGTTAGTGCGGTCATCATCTCGGCTGTCTCGGCGGAGGGGAGCATCCCCGCCATCAAGCAGGCCTACGACGCCGGGATCCCCGTCATCTGCTACAACACGTGCGTTACGGACGAGGCGACAGAAGCGTACGTGACCGCCTACATCCTGGGTGACCCCGTAGAGTTCGGACGGATGCTCGGCGAGGCTGCTGCGCAGACGTTCACCGAGGCGGGAATCACCGCACCGAGGATGGGCGTGATCAACTGCGAGCAGTACGAGGTGTGCCAGCAGCGTCTCGTCGGCTTCGAGACAGCCCTGACCGAGGCTCTTCCCGACGCCCAGATCGTCGCGAACCAGGAAGGCGCGGAGGTCGACCGGGCTGTCCCCGTGGCCGAGCAGATGCTGTCGGCCAACCCCGACCTGGACGGTCTCTATGGAGAGGCCGGCGGTGCGACGATCGGCGCCTTCAAGGCCGTGGGCACACGCGGTCTTGGGGGGCAGGTCTCGGTGTTCGGCTCGGACATGACGACCGAGATCGCCACGGAGCTCGAATCGGGCGAGGTGCTCAAGTACGTCGTCGACATCTCCGGCATGGAGGTCGGGTTGCTCGCGTTCGCCGCCGCCCAGGACGCGATCGAGGGCAATGCTCCGGCGGAGAAGGTGGTTGCCGCGCCGATCACGCTCTACGCGCCTGGCGACGCCGCCGAGTGGCTCGAGACGCACCCCGACGGACTCCCGTAATCGATCGGGGCTCACCTCGCCTGCGGGGTGAGCCCCCCACCCGGAGGAGGGCCGATGGAGGCCGAGAGACAGACCGACGTCGTCGCCGAAGCGATCGGAGTCACCCAGCAGTATCCGGGCGTGACCGCCCTGGACGATGTGGATTTTGCGATCGCCCCAGGCGAGGTGCGGGCGCTCCTCGGCCAGAATGGCGCGGGGAAGTCGACGCTGATCCGTCTGCTGTCTGGGGTGGAGACCCCGTCCTCGGGTGAGATCCGCGTCGGCGGACAACCCCTCGGAGCGGGCGGCGTTCGGGAGGCGATCGAGAGGGGAGTGGCTACCTGTTACCAGGAGCTGAGCCTCATCAGTGGCCTCACCGTCGCAGAGAACTTCTTCCTGGGTCGCTGGCCGGTCGGCGGCTTCGGCATCTCGTATTCACGAATGGCGAGCGCGGCCCGAGATGCGCTGGAGCAGTTGGGGGCGTCTATCGACCCGAACGCCGTCGTCTCTTCGCTCAGCCTCGCGGAGCAGCAGATCGTAGAGATCGCCCGGGCGCTCCGCGAGAATCCTCAGCTTCTGATCCTGGACGAGCCGACAAGCGCTCTGGCAGCCTCCGAGGTGAGCATCGTCCTGGACACCGTGCGGCGTATCGCCGGACGCGGGGTGGCCGTGATCTATGTCAGCCATCGGATGGACGAGATCCGTCAGATCGCCGATTCGGCCACCGTGATGCGCAACGGTCGGGTCATCGAGACGGTCTCCCTCGAGGGCAGCGACACCTCATCGATCATCAAGCTCATGATCGGGACGGAGGAGTCGGCGCCGCCGGCGCGACCGGCTCGCGCGAAGGGTGAGGTCGCGCTGTCTGTGCGCTCGCTCTCGCTCCCGCCGAAGCTTGAGGACGTCTCCTTCGACGTGCGGCGCGGTGAGATCCTCGGCATCGCCGGGCTGCTGGGCTCGGGCCGTACAGAGCTGTTGAGCGCCATCGCCGGGCGTGAGCGGGTGGGCGGTGGCGAGATCTTCGTCGGCGGAGAGCGCGTCGCGCGTCTGACGCCCGCGGGAATGCGCCGGCGTGGAATCGGGATGACCCCAGAGAACCGCAAAGCGCAGGGTGTGATCTTGGGGCTCGGTATCGACGAGAACATCGTGATGTCGGACTTCTCACGCGTGAGCCGGGCGGGGATGCTCTCGAGCGGCGCGATCAGCAGGGCAAGCCGCGCTCTGGCGTCCCGGCTGGCCATCAAGGCGCACGACCTCGAGCAGCCCATCGGCACCCTTTCGGGCGGCAACCAGCAGAAGGCGGTCATCGCCCGTTGGTTGCACGCGGACAGTACGGTGCTCCTTCTTGATGAACCGACCCGCGGCGTCGACGTCGAGGCAAAAGCGCAGATCTACGAGATCATGCGAGACGTTGCGGAGGCGGGCAAGGCAGTCGTCTTCGTGTCGAGCGAACTCGAAGAGCTTCCTCTCGCGTGTGATCGCGTGTTGGTGCTCGCCGGAGGCGGGATGACCCGCGAGTTCCATGCTCCCGACATTCCCCTTTCCGAACTTCTCGAGGCCTCCATGGCCACCCACGTCTGAGGCGAAAGAACCATGACAAACACCACCGAACAGACAGCGATGGGTCAGCGCGACCCGGAGCTGACCCGCTTGGGCGCGGTCGCTCGGCGATTCCGGACCAACACCACTCTGATCAACATCGTCGGGCTGCTGGTCGCGATCGTCGCTCTATACGCCTATCTCTCCTTCAATGCGTTCGGGTTCCTGAGCCCTGCGAACCAGTTGGGGTTGCTGAGAGACGCTGCGCTTGTGGGTATCGCTGCGACCGGAATGACTCTCGTCATCATCGCGGGCGAGATCGACGTCAGCGTGGGCCCCGCTGTGGCCCTGTCGTCCGTCATCGTCGCCTTCGGTATTGCGGAATGGGGGCTGCCCACGGGATTGGCGATCCTCGTGACATTGCTACTGGGGACGGCATGGGGTGCGCTCGCGGGGGTGCTCCGCGCTCGGTTCCTCGTCCCTTCGTTCATCGCGACGCTGGGGCTGTGGAGCGTGCTCCGCGGAGTCGCACAGTTCTCGACCAACGCCCTTCCCGTGCCGCTGCCTGTCGATGACCCGATCATGACGGTTCTGTCGGGCAGCTTGCTCGGTGTCCCCACGCCGGCATGGGTCATGCTCGGCGCGTTCCTTGTTTTCGGGTTCATCGCCCGCAAGACGCCCTACGGTCGAAGTGTCTTCGCGGTCGGTGGCAACGCCGCGGCCGCCCGTCTAGCGGGCATCAAGGTGAATCGCGTCCGGGTCATTCTCTTCGCCACGATGGGATTACTCTCGGCGATTTCAGGGGTGCTGCTGGCCGCCCGGCTCGGCTCGGGCAACGCGGGCGCTGCCGTCGGGCTCGAATTCGATGTGATCGCGGCCGTCGTCATCGGAGGCACGGCGATGGCCGGGGGAAGGGGCAGCCTGATCGGCACCTTCCTCGGTGTCATCTTCATCACGCTGATCGGAAACGGGCTCGTGCTGCTGGGCGTCAACTCGTTCTTGCAGGACGTCGTGCGCGGCGCGATCATCGTCGCCGCTGTTCTGTTGAACGTCACGCTGTCGCGCCGCCGCGCTACTCGACTGGAGGACTGACCATGACCGGCAGAGAAGGTCTCGCGAGGGAGGCGAGCGCGCCCGAGGGACAGGTCATGAAGGGCGTTTTCCTCCCCGGCGACGCAACGGCAGAACTGCGCTCATACGCAGTGCCGACACCTGGGCCGAACCAGTTGCTCGTACGCGTCGGCGCCTCGGGCATCTGCGGCAGCGACATCGGGTACATCTATCGCGGCTACAAGACGCACAAGGGCCTCGATGGTGCCCCCGCCTACAAGGGAGTAGTTGCCGGTCACGAACCAAGCGGACGTGTCGTCGCGGCAGGACCGGGGGTCGCGCGGTTCACGGTGGGCGACGACGTCCTCATTTACCATATCCATGGATGCGGCGTGTGCCGCAACTGTCGGGCCGGCTACTACATCAGCTGCACCGATCAGGCGCAGCGCAAGGCATACGGCTGGCAGCGGGACGGCGGCCACGCCGACTACGTTCTCGTCGACGAGACCGAGTGCATCCCGCTCTTCGCGCCGCTCACATACGCGGACGGGGCGCTCATCGCGTGTGGGTTCGGTACCGCCTACGAAGGCCTGCGTCGCGCGAACATGCATGGCGGCGAGGATCTTCTGGTCGTGGGCTTGGGGCCGGTGGGTCTGGCGGCGGCCATGATCGGGCGGGTGTTGGGCGCGCGCCGGGTGATCGGGGTCGAGCGCAACGCCGAACGAATCGACTTCGTTCGCGATCTCGGGCTGATCGACGACTTCGTCGTTGCCGATGACTCGGCGGCCGACCGCATCGCCGAGCTGACGGCTGGTAAGGGCTGTGAAGTGGCGATCGACGCCTCGGGAAGCCAACCCGGGCGGGCGACGGCGATCGCCGGTGTCGCCGAGTGGGGGCGGGTGTCGCTACTCGGCGAGGGTGGCGATCTTCATACCGAAGTCTCTGACGCGCTCCTGCACAAGCAAGTGACGATCAATGCATCATGGGTGACGTCTCTGCAGGGAATGGAAGACCTGGCGCGCATGCTTTCGGAGGCGGGGGTGCATCCGGAGCTCGTCGTGAGCCACCGCATGAGGTTGGCAGACGCTGATGAGGCCTATCGCCTCGCCGCTGCCGGCACGACCGGCAAAGTCGTTCTTGTGCCCGACGACGCACCCTCCGGCCTCGCGTGACTCTGCAGATCGACAAGATCGACACGGGTGATGCGGACCTCGTCCTGTGGCGTGTCGATACCGGCGCCGTCCAGGCGGTGTTCCTCCCTTCGGTCGGCGGACGCCTTCTTTCGTTGCGCGCTTCCGGCCACGAATTGTTGTGGGTGAACCCGCGATTCTTCGATGAGCACTTCGCTGCGCAGTCGCCTCGCGCCGCGTGGCCCGCCGTAGACGGATCGTTCGCTTCATGGGCGAACATCGGCGGCTCGAAGACGTGGCCGGCCCCCCAGGGCTGGGCGGGGGCGGGAGAGTGGCCCGGCCCCCCCGATGAGGTCCTGGACTCGGGACGCTACTCCTTCGCATCTCGGGTGGAGGATTCTGCCCGCATCGCGACGGTGAGTATGACCAGCGCGCCAGACGCGCGCTCCGGGCTCACCATCACTCGAGAGTTCCGATTCGTCGCCGGTGAGGGATCCTTCGAGCAGACGACGACGTTCACCAACACATCTAGAGGCGAGGTCAGGTGGGCGATCTGGGAGGTTGCCCAGGTAGCGACGCAGCACGCGGCCGGAACCTCGCTGGAGCGCGCAGCGGTAGAAGTACCTGGGGCGTCTGTGGACGCGGTCGTGGATCTCGGCATGTATGTCGGAAGCCCGCGCGTGAGCGAGTCTGAACGCGGAATACGGCTCGCAGTGACGCCCGGCGTCGCGAAGTTCGGCTTCCCGAACGCCGAGGGTCGCGTGTCTTTCCGAAGCGAAGACCGCCCGACTCTCGAACTCGCGACCACCGTTTACCCCGACCGGGAATACCCGGACAGTGGATCTCGCGTGGAGGTATGGACGCAAAGCCCGATCGACGAGCCGCTCCCCGAGCCGAGCGGGCTCCGGCCCGATGCCTGGCTGGTGGAACTCGAGGTGCTCTCGCCGTTCCATGTACTCGAGCCCCGCGAATCTGCGCGTATGTCCATCGCCTGGAACACGACCGACTGACGGGAGCGCACCTCCGTCGACGGACCCCTCCCCCACACTTCGCCACATGTCCGCGGTGCAGATCGACGGTGCGCAGCCCGCTCATCGAGACACATCTTCGAAGTCCTGGCGTGATCCCCTTTCACACCGTCCCAACGGGTGCTCGAGCCGGGCACGGCCCGCACGTTGTCGTCGGGTGTAGAGGACCTCGCTCCGCTGCACCTCGTCGAGCTGGTTGAAATGACGAACCACGCCGCTGAATGCCACCGGCATCTCTTACGCGACGCGGGTCGCGTTGCCCAAGACGGTGTCGCCGTTGGTCACCGTAGCCATTCGAGCCGCAATCCCGTCGGCTAATCCCGTTCCGATCTCGGCGAGAGGGCGGCGCGCACGCCGTCGAGCCGCCGCCCGGCGGGAGGGTGCCCTTCTCGTGGGGTGGGGCGTGCTTAGGCCCGCGGGTTGAAGGGATCGGTGATGGTGTTGCCGTAGTCGAGCCACACCGACTTCGTCTCGGTGTACTCGTACACCGCCTCGGGTCCGTTCTCGCGGCCGATGCCGCTGCTGCCGAACCCGCCGAAGGGGGCGGCGTAGCTGGTCTTGCGGTAGTTGTTGACCCAGATCGTGCCAGCCCGCACGAGGCGGGTCATCCGGATCGCGCGCGCGATGTCGGTAGTCCAGACCCCTGCAGCAAGACCGTACTCGGTGTCGTTCGCGATACGCACGGCGTCTGCCTCGTCTTCGAAACGGATGAGGCTCGCGATCGGGCCGAAGACCTCTTCGCGGGCGATGCGCATGTCGTTGTCGACATCGCCGAAGATCGTCGGGCGCACGAACAGACCGGCGGCGAGCGCGGGGTTGTCGGGACGCGAGCCGCCGGCGAGCAGCGTCGCCCCGTCATCCTTCGCGATCTGGATGTACTGCATCACCTTGTCGTACTGAGCCTTGTTCGCGACGGTGCCCATCTCGGTTTCGGGGTCGAGCGGGTCGCCAAGGCGGATCTTCTCGGTGCGCTCGACTAGGCGACGCGAGAACTCGTCGTAGATGGAGCTCTGCACGAGTACCCGCGAACCCGCCATGCAGGTCTGGCCCGTGGCCGCGAAGATGCCGGCGATAACTCCGTTGACGGCGTTATCGAGGTCGGCGTCGGCGAAGACGATGTTTGGCGACTTGCCCCCGAGCTCAAGCGAGACCCGGGCGAGGCGGTCAGCCGCCGTCGCCGCGATCTTCTTTCCCACCGCCGTCGAGCCGGTGAACGCGACCTTGTCGACGAGCGGGTGCGCGGCGAGCGCGGCGCCGGCATCGCCGAACCCGGTCACGACGTTCACGACGCCCTCAGGAAGACCCGCTTCCACGAGCAGTCGCGCAAGGATGAGCGTCGAGACCGGGGTGACCTCCGACGGCTTGATCACGATCGTGTTGCCGGCGGCCAGTGCCGGGCACAGCTTCCACAGCAGCAGCGCGAGCGGGCTGTTCCACGGGGTGATGGCCGCGACGACACCTATCGGCTCGCGCAGCGTGTACACCTGCAGGTTGGGCACGCTGGTGGCCAGAGTGTCGCCGGTCATAGTCTCGGCCACGCCGGCGAAGTAGTAGCAGTGCGACGCGAGCGCCTTGGTCTGACCGAGCACCTCGCGGATCAGCTTGCCGTTCTCGAGCACCTGCACGCGGGCGAGCTCCTCGGCGTTGCGGGCGATGAGGTCGCCGAACGTGCGCAGGATCGTGGCGCGCTGCGCCGGCGTCGACGAACGCCAGGGCCCCGCGAACGCGCGGGCGGCCGCGGTCACGGCGCGATCGACGTCGTCCGCGTCGCCGCGCGGTACCTCTGCCCAGTCGCGTCCGTCGAACGGGTTGACCGAGGCGAACGTCGCCCCCGATCCCGAGGGCGTCCATTCGCCGTCGATGAGGAGCTGGTAGCTCTCCGTCTCCACAGTCATCTGTCAACCTTTCACTTCGATTGAGGGGTGTAGGCCCGGGTGAACCGCCCCGTCGTCGCCTGCGATTCGCGCAACAGCGCTTCGCGGATGCCCGGCACCGCGTCGTCGTCGAGCTGCGACGCGGAGCCCATGACGTTGACGGCGCCGATCACGACGCCGTGGTCGGTGAACACGGGCGCCGCCATGCCGCCGGCTCCGGAGATACGCTCGTTGCGCGAGACGGCTACTCCGGACTCGCGCACGACCGCGAGACGCCGTTCGAGTTCGTCGGGGTCGACCGTCGCGGCGGGGCCGTGGTCGGCGGGCATCGGCGACGACAGCACGGAGGCGATGACATCCGCCGGGAGATGCGCGAGGATCGCGCGCCCGCTCGAACCGAGCTGCAGGCTGTAGGGGCGCCCGAGTTCGACCGAGTACCGCAGCTCCGAGCTCGACATGCGCTGGTCGACGTACACGCGGCGGGTGCCGGCGAGGGCCGACACGGTCGCCGTGAGACCGGTGAGCTCGACGAGACGGTCGAGCGAAGGACCGGCCGATTCGGCAAGCCTGCTAGCCAGGGTGCTCTGATTGCCCAGCAGTAGGGCGGCGGTCCCGAGCAGGTACCGCTGCTTGCCGTCCTGCCCGACAAGTCCGCGCGACATCAGGGCGCGCAGCACCCGGTGCACTGTGGCGGGGCCCACGCGGACCCGGCGGGCGAGGTCGTTCACACCCACGGGCTGACCCGATTCGGCGAGCGCGAGCAGGATGTCGGCGACACGGCGTGCCGACTCGGTGCCTTCTTCACGTGTCATGCCCACCACTCTCCCGCGTCCGGCGGCCTTTCGCGTCTGCGTCCCGCTCACGCGAGGGCGGGGACGCCAGCGGCCCGCCCGGCGCGGATGCCGAACGTCACCGCGCGCAGCACCGAGGAGGCGCCGGGGTAGCTGTGGTGATAGAGCCCGGCGGCCTCGCCCACGACGAACAATCCGGACACGGGCGACCCGTCCTCACGCAGCGCGCGACCGGTCGTGTCGGTGCGCACGCCGCCGAAGGTGAAGGTGATGACGGCGCTGATCGGCCACGCGCCGTAGGGCCCGCGGTCGATCGGGCGCGCCCAGTTGGACTTCTTCACGCGCAGCCCCGTGGTCGCGGCGCCGTCGAGACGGGAGACGTCGAGCTCGCCCGGCTGGGCAGCGGCGTTGTACTCGTCCACGGTGGCGCGGAGCGCATCGGGGTCCAGCCCGAGCAGGGTGGCGAGCTCATCGATGCTGTCGGCCAGGATCGGCTCGGTCTCGGAGAGCACACCGGGCCGCCAGTCCGAGGTGAGCAGACGCTGGTCGACGATGAGGAACGACGTCTGGTTCGCGTCGCGCCAGATGTGGTACGCGACGTCTTCGAACGTCTCGTCGGGGGTGTCACGCCCCTCGTCGAGGAACCGCCGCGCGTTCTCGTTGACGAGGATGCCGTAGGGGTAGACCATCACGAGCGCCTCGCTCTTGGTGGCGCGCGGGTCGGCGGGTTCGCCGTGGAACATGTCGAACTGCCCGGCCGGTGCCGCACCGGCACCCAGCGCCATACGGATTCCTTCGCCGCGGTCGTACCGCCCGCCCTCGCAGATGGGGGTGAGGGAGCGCCCACGCTCACCGAGGTGCTCGGCGAGCATGGCGGTGTCGCCCTGGAATCCGCCGGTGCCGAGGATGACCGTGCCGGCGCGCCACTCGTGCGGGGCGCCGTCGAGCGTGCCAGCGACGCCGACGACATGCTCCCCCTCGGTGATGAGGTGCGACACCTCGGCGTCGTAGACGATCTTGCCCCCGCTGCTCTCGAACGAGGCGGCCAGGCGGTCGACGATGGCACGCCCGCCCCCGCGGGGCATCAGGCGAGTACCGTGCGACGTGAGGAAGTAGGTCTTGTCGGCGGCCATCTCAACGCCGTGCTCGCGCAACCACGCGACCGAATCGGCGGCGGCGGCCGTCAGGTGCTCGACGATCGCGGGGTCGGCCTGGCCGAGGCTGTAGTCGATGATCCGCGAGGCGAAGTCATCCGTGGGGGTGCCGTCTTCGTGCAGGCGGAAGAACGCCTTGGTCCAGCCGGTGTTGCCGCCGCGATCCTCGCGACCGGACCGCTCCAACACGACGACCCGCGCATGGGGGTGCGCCTCGATCGCTGCGACCGCCGCGGACAGACCTGCGGATCCGCATCCGACGACCACGACGTCGATTGTGGTGAGTTCGGTCATTGACTGCTCCTTGATCTCATCCTTGAATTGCCATTCCGGCTAGCGGAACCTCATGACGGTTGCGACCTGACAACGACATAACCACCAAAGATCCCGATATGTCAATGATCTACGGCCACGACGGGTTGCCCGATCGGCGCTCCCCGTGACATCCTCATTGGGGACGACGCAAAAAGCGTTTCTCTGATCGGAATGTCGGAGGGCTCATATGGACAGCCAGGATCGCCGCGGGCCTTTGAGCGATCTCAAGGTCGTCGACGTCGCGACGCTGTTCGCCGGCCCGGGGGCCGCCACCGTCATGGCCGACTTCGGCGCGGACGTGATCAAGATAGAGCACCCCGCCAAACCCGACGGTGCGCGCACGCACGGGCGCTCCCGCGACGGGCACGGCCTCTGGTGGACGAGCCTCGGTCGCAACAAGCGCACCGCGACGCTGAACCTGTCGATCGATGCTGGCCGAGAGGCCTTCCTGCGCCTCGTCGACGATGCCGACATCGTCGTAGAGAACTTCCGCCCCGGCACGCTGGAGCGCTGGGGGCTGGGTTACGACGTACTGAGCGCCCGCAATCCGCGCCTGATCCTCGTGCGGGTGACCGGGTTCGGCCAGTTCGGCCCCGCGTCCCGTCGTCCGGCCTACGGCACGCTCGCGGAGGCGATGAGCGGGTTCGCCTACTCGACCGGCTCTCCGGACGGGCCGCCGACGCTTCCGCCGCTGGCCCTCGCCGACAACATCGCCGCCCTCGCCGCCGTCATAGGCACCCTCACCGCCGTGCACGCGCGCGTCACCTCGGGGCGCGGGCAGGTCGTCGACCTCGCGATCATCGAGCCGATCCTGGCGATGCTCGGACCCCAGATCGCGTTGTACGACCAGCTCGGCGTGATCACCGAACGCCAGGGCAACAGGTCCGAGAACAACGCGCCCCGCAACACCTACCTGACGAAGGACGGCGACTGGGTCGCGATCTCGTCCTCGAGCACTTCGATCGCCTCG
This sequence comes from Microbacterium sp. Z11_20, assembly GCF_057197605.1. Classification (NCBI taxonomy): domain Bacteria; kingdom Bacillati; phylum Actinomycetota; class Actinomycetes; order Micrococcales; family Microbacteriaceae; genus Microbacterium; species Microbacterium sp. Z11_20. The sequence goes on from NZ_JBXVOQ010000004.1 coordinate 21,890, forward strand.
CGCGTGATGACCCTTGTCGGAATGCCCGAGGTCATCGAGGCGGACTGGTTCGACTCCGGCGGGGGTCGTGCGGCGCACGCGGACCTGCTCGACGGCGCCGTTGCCGCATGGATCGCCGCGCGTGGGACGAGCGATGTGCTCGCCGCGTTCGAAGGGGCGCAGGCCGCCATCGCGCCGGTGTACGACATCTCGCAGGTCGTCGCCGATCCGCAGCTCAACGCCATCGGCGCCATCGCGACGGTAGACGACCCCGACCTGGGCCCGGTGCGCATGCAGAACGTTCTCTTCCGTCTCTCCGACACGCCCGGGACGATCCGGCACACCGGCCGCGCGCACGGCGCCGACACCGACGACGTCCTCCGCGAGGCGGGGTACGACGATGAACAGATCCGACGACTACGCGAGGAGGGTGCCGCGTGAGCCCCATCGTCAGCTGGCTGTACGTGCCGGCGATCCGCCCCGAGCTGTTCGCAAAGGCGTTCGCCGCGTCGCCGGGCGTCGTCATCGACCTCGAGGACGCCGTGCACCCGAGCCGCCGCGCGGAGGCACGGGAACTGCTGGTGGATGCCGTCGAGGCGGCGGGCGGCGCATCCGACCCCCTCGTCGTGGTTCGGGTGAACCCCGTGGGCACCGAGGACTTCGCCCGCGACATCGCGTGTGTCGGCCCCTTGATCGCCGCCGGGCGAATCGCCGGCGTCCGTGTGACGAAGGTGGCCGGCGCGGACGACGCCGCGCGTGTCGTCACGGCCGTGCGGGACTTCGCCGAGGAGGCCCTGGTCGTCTGCCAACTCGAGTCGGCCGCGGCGATCCAGGCGGCCTCGGCGGTGGCGGCGACCTCGGGCGTCACGGGCGTCATGATCGGCGAAGGCGATCTGCGGGCCGACCTCGGCCTCCCTGCGGGTGCCGCGGGCGACCCCGGGCTGCTGCTGTCGCGACAGACCGTCGTGCTCGCCTCACGTGCGGCGGGCCTTGGCGCCCCGATCGCCGCGGCCTTCACCAACGTCTCAGACCTCGACGGCCTCCGACGCAGCTCCCTCGAATTACGGGCGTTGGGATACTTCGGCCGCAGCTGCCTGCACCCGCGGCAGATCCCCGTGGTACGCGAGGCCTTCCGCCCGCCCGATGCCGAGGCCGAGTGGGCCGACAATGTCATCGTCGAGGCCGACGCGATGGACGGCGTGGGCGACGCCTCGCGGGCCCTCGCCGACGGCTCGTTCATTGACCCGGCGATCGTCGCGCACGCGCGCTCGATCGCTGCTCAGCGGGAAGCAGCATCCTCATGACCCTCGCCTCCACGACCCAGGATGCCCCCGGCACCCTGGGCACCCTCGCCACCGGCGAGCGCGTGCGGGTGATCGACCTCGGGCAACCGCTCTTCACCGGCGTCCCCTCCTCGCCCAGCCACCCCGGCTACCGTCACACACTCATGCGCCGCCACGGCGATGCCGTGCGCGAGGACGGCACCAGCGGGGCCAACGACCTGCTCGTGCTCGGCACGCACACCGGCACCCACGTGGACGCGCTCGCCCACATCAGTCACGAAGGCCGGCTCCACGGCGGAGCCGATGCCCGCACGGCGCAGGAGGGCGGCGGATTCGACGAGCTCGGCGCCCACCGGATCGCCCCGGCGCTCTGCCCCGGTGTGCTCCTCGACGTCCCGGCAGCGCGCGGCGTCGCCCGGCTCGAACCGGGCACGCCGCTCACCGCCGACGACCTCGCGGCCACCGCCCTCGCTCAAGGGACGCAGATCGCCGAGGGTGACGCCGTGCTCGTCCGCACCGGATGGGGTGCGCTGTGGCACGACCCCGCGACCTTCCTCTCGCACGACGGCGGCGTGCCCGGCCCCGACGAGTCCGGGGCACGATGGCTCGCCGATCACGGTGCCGCGCTCGTGGGTTCGGACACCACGGCGTTCGAGCACATCCCCGCTGGGCTCGGTCATGCTCGGCTTCCCGGGCACCGCGTGCTACTGGTCGAATCCGGCATCCCGATCATCGAGATGCTCGCCCTCGAGGATCTCTCACGCTCGGGCGTGCGTCAGTTCACGTTCGTGCTGCTGCCGCTGCCGCTCGTCGGCGCGACCGGGTCGCCGGTGCGCCCCGTCGCGCTCGTGCACGACAGCGGGATCGCCCGGTGAGCGGCGCGACGGCCCATCTCGCCGACTTCTTCCGCCGCACTGCCGACGCCCCGTCCGACGGGGCGGTCGCCGATGCCCGGTCGCGGGTGCGCGACACGGTGGGCATCTCGGTGGCGGCGCTCCACACCGACCCGGCACGGGCCGTATCTACCCTCTCTCGACGCTGGGGAGGAGCGCCAGAGGCGTTCGCACTGGGGATCGCCGACCCCCTTCCGGCACCCTCGGCGGCACTGGTCAACGGCACCCTGGCGCACGCGCTCGACTTTGACGACACGCATCTTCCCTCGATCCTGCATCCGAGCGCCACGGTGGTCCCCGCCGCTCTCGCCGTCGCCGACCTCACCGACCCGAGCGGTCGCGAGCTGCTGGGAGCGGTGTCGGCAGGCCTGGAGGTGTGCATACGACTCGGAATGGCCGGCGACGACGCGGCCGCCAGCAACAACGCCTTCTTCGAGCGGGGCCTCCACGCGACCTCGATCTGCGGTGCCCTCGCGAGCGCCGGCACCGCCGCCACCCTGCTCGGGCTGGATGCCGCGGGCATCGCCCACGCGATCGGGATCGCCGCATCCATGGGCAGCGGCATCCTCGAGGCCAACCGCGCCGGGGGGTCGATCAAGCGGGTGCACTGCGGCTGGTCGGCTCACGCGGGCGTGAGCGCTGCACTGCTGGCCCAGGAGGGCATCACCGCTCCCCCGTCCGCGCTCGAAGGCCGCTTCGGATTTGTCCACGCCTACACCGGTGCGCACCCGCCCACCGCGGGGTGGATGGACGGCCTCGGCGAGCGCTGGGCGCTGGAGGACTGCTTCATCAAGCCGTACCCCGCCAACGTGTTCACCCACACGGGCATCGACGTCGCCCTGCGGCTGCGCGAGCGGGGCATCCGGCCCGAGCAGATCACCGGTGTGGTGCTGTCGGTGCCGTCACCGGTGATGCGCACCATCTCGGAGCCGCGGATCGAGAAGATTCGGCCGCGCGGCGGTTACCACGCGCAGTTCAGCGGCCCTTTCACCTTCGCTCTCGCCCTCACGCGTGGGCAGGTCACACTCGGCGACTTCACCGACGAGACCGCCGCCGACCCGGGCCTTCGAGCACTGGCCGAGCGCGTCGAGTACCGGGTCGACGCCGAGGTCGACTCCCTCTACCCCGGGCAGTTGCCGACCGTGGCACACGTCACGCTCGACGACGGCTCGCGCATCGACGAGCGCGTGCTGGCGAACCAGGGCACGCGCTCGCGCCCGTGGGAGGAGGGGACGGTCGACGCCAAGTACGCCTCCACCGTCGTCGGGTTGCCCGACGACCAGCGTGACGAGCTCGCGCAGCGCCTTGACGCCCTCCCCGAGCTGCCCGGCACGGCCGGCCTTCTGCGCGGCATCGGCGTCTGACGTCGACCGGCCCCGCCGGGGCCGACGGAAAGCGGGGCAGGGCCGGTTCGTCACCGGTCCCGCCCCGCTTCTCGTGGGGGTGGATGCTGCGCGTCAGCGGTTGAGCAGCGCCGCCGTCTCGCGGGAGGCGCCGTCGGCGGTGGCGGCCTGACTGGCACGGATGCGGGTGTACCCGACGACCGCGAGGATCGAGGCGACTCCGGCGACCGTCGCCATGAGGGCTACCGGGACCCACGACTGGGTCGCCGCGAACAGCGCCGCCGCGACCAGCGGCACCGGCGCGCTGAAGACGAGCGCGCCCAAGGCGTTGGATGCGGCCACGCCCGAGTAGCGGTATTCCACCGGGAACAGGTCGGCCACCATGCTCGAGAGCACCGAGTAGGTGGTGACGTGGCCGATCAGCAGGGTGGCGAGCACCGCGACGAAGACGAGGACGAGGTTGCCAGTGTTGACGAGGGGGAAGAAGAGGAACCCCAGCGCGAGCGCGGCCACCGCTCCGATGGTGAAGATCCTCGCCGGTCCGACGCGGTCGGCGATGTTCGCCACGACGGCGAGCGCGACGGTATCGACGAGCGCGGCCATCATGATGACCAGCAGCACCGTGCCCTGCGGCAGGCCGAGCACCGCCGTGCCATAGGAGACGAAGTAGGTGCCGACGATGTAGAACACCACGTTCACCGAGGCGTTCAGACCGATACCTACCAGCAGCGGGAACTTCGCCCGCTTGGCCACCTCCAGCAGCGGGGTGCGCGCCTGGCGGCCGGAGGCCTTGACCTTCTGGAACTCGTCGGACTCAGCCACGCCCATGCGGATGACGAAGCCGATCAGCACGAGCACGAATCCGGCGAGGAAGGGGATGCGCCACCCCCACTCCAGCCGCGCTTGCTCGGGCAGGAGCGAGACGAGCGTCATGACTCCGGTGGCGAGGACAAGACCGATGGGGCTGCCCATCTGCGGCGCCGCGCCGTACAGGCGCCGACGCGCGGGGGGCGCATTCTCGACCGCTACCAGCACGGCGCCGCCCCACTCGCCGCCCACTGCGAGCCCCTGCGCGAGGCGCAGGACGATGAGCAGCGCGGGTGCGAGCAGGCCGACCTGCTCGTACGTCGGGAGCGCACCGATGAGACCGGTCGAGATGCCCATCAGCAGCAGTGTCGTGATGAGCGTCGCCTTGCGCCCGACGCGATCGCCGAGATGACCGAACACGAAGGCGCCGATCGGGCGGGCGAAGAAGGCGACTCCGAAGGTGCCGAAGGCGATGAGGGTTCCGAGCACCGGGTCGGAACCCGAGAAGAACACGGCGGGGAAGTAGAGAGCCGCGGCGGTTCCGTAGATGAAGAACTCGTACCACTCGATGGCGGTGCCGACCAGGCTCGAGACCACGGCGCGACGTCCCTGCGTCGCCGACCTCGTTGCGCTCATGGGACTTCCTTTCGAACTTCATTGTTCCGTTCAGAGGAACGCTAGTCCCCGCTGAGATCCGAGGAAAAGCTAGCACATACCTGACCGCGTCGGAGTATATGGTCCCATGAATCGAATGTTAAGCAATCTCGTTTCTTCCAGCGAAACGAGTCGCTCTTACCCGCACCGCCTGGATGGTCGCACGTGGTTCCACGCGGGCGACTTCCGCGAGTGTGGCTTCATCAACGCGTTCGGCGAACTCGGCGGGCAGGACGAGAACGTTGCCGCCGCCGTCCGCGAACACAAGGCGTCCTTCCAGCGCCGCGTCGCCGAACTCGCCAAAGAAGCTGGCGGCTCCCCTGCCCTCTGGCGGTGACGGTGGGATGTGAACCCTTATCGGATCCCGTTTCAGAGATGCGTCAGGGTTGGGTCTACGAGCCGCGATAGCGACTCGTTCCGGCCGCATGGCGCAAGCCTCGTGCGACGACATCTTCAGCGAAATGGGGATAGGGCTTCGCGCTTGAGGCGCCGCGGAAGCTCCTCATGGGTTGAAGCTATGCGACGAAAGGTGGCACGTGCAATCGGCCTGGTCCGGGTGAGTGCGCTTACTACCGGGTGCGCTTCCGAGCCCGGTGCAGATTCCCGAGGATGCCGACGTGGATGGCGTGAACGTGGGACAGGTGCCCGCCGTCGACGCTCAGGAGGTAGAGATTTGGGGTTGTTCTCGCGGAGCTTGTCGAACTAATACTTCGCCGTCCGCCAGGATAAATATCGCTCCCGCGTCATATCCAGCTCGACTGGCGCTCCACTAGATCAAACGATTGCCCCTGGAAGGACTCGACGTGCCCGACGCCGTGCATCCCCTGCCTGCCACCATGAGCGCTGCCATCTGGAACGGCGACTCCGCATCGCTCCGTATCGAACAGATTCCGGTACCGCGCCCCTCCGCAGGCGAAGTGCTCGTCCAGGTTGCCGCCTGCGGCGTCTGCCACACCGATCTGCACGTCCTCAAGAGCGAAGTGGCCTTCCCCGCGCCCGCCGTGATCGGACACGAGATCAGCGGAATCGTCGCGGAGGTCGGCGCGTCGGTGGACGGGTTCGCCGTGGGCGACCGGGTCGTCGGCGCCTTCATCATGCCCTGCGGGTGGTGCGATCAGTGCCTCCGCGGTCGCGACGATCTGTGCACCACATTCTTCGGCGAGAACCGGCTCAAGGGCAATCTCCTGGACGGCACGTCGCGCCTGACGCGATCGGATGGCTCCCGACTGTCGATGTACTCGATGGGAGGGATGGCCGAGTACGCCGTCCTGCCTGCGACGGCGCTGGCCGCCTTAGACCCCGCGCTGGCGCTGGAGCAGTCCTGCGTGCTCGGGTGCGCCGCGTTCACCGCCTACGGCGCAATCGCCGCCGCAGGCCTCGAGGCGGGTGAGTCCGTGGCGGTTGTCGCGGTCGGCGGCGTGGGGTCGAGTCTCGTCCAGATGGCCGCTCACGTCGGTGGCGCTCCGGTCATCGCACTAGACGTCGCCGACGACAAGCTCGAGGGCGCCCGCGCGCTCGGAGCCACCGACACGGTGAACATCCGCGTCGAGGACCCTGTCACGGCGGTCCGCGCGATCTCCCCCGGGGGTGCGGACGTCGTCTTCGAGGCGCTCGGCCGCCCGGAGACGTTCGAGCTCGCGCACTCCCTCCTGGCGGACGGGGGACGGATGATAGCCGTCGGCATCGCCGCGGGACAGGCGACGGCGGCCATCCCAATCACCCAGCTCGTGCGTCGCGGGCAGACCATCCGCGGCTCTTTCGGCGCGCGCACCCGCGGCGATCTCCCCGCGGTGGTCGCCGTCGCCGCCGACGGCGGATTCGACGTCGAGCGGGTCGTCACCCGCACGTACTTCCTCGCCGACGCCGACGCGGCCTACCAGGACCTCGCCGCCGGACGCATCACGGGGCGCGCCATCGTGGTGATGGGCGCCGTTCACCCTGACCCCGAAAGCGACAATTCATGACGTCACCAGAACCGCAGACCATCAGCCACTGGATCGACGGGGCTCCGCACCCGTCGAGCTCGAACCGCACCGCGCCGGTGTACGACCCCGCGCGAGGGGTCGTCACCAGCAGAGTGGTACTCAGTGACGACGCCGATGCGGAGGCCGCCGTCGAGGCCGCCGCCCGCGCCTTTCCGGGATGGCGCGACACGTCGCTGGCACGCCGGCAGGCGATCGTCTTCCGCTTCCGGGAGCTGCTGGCTGCGCGCAAGCGCGACCTCGCCGCGATCATCACCGGCGAACACGGCAAGGTGCTCAACGACGCCGAGGGCGAGGTACAGCGCGGACTGGAGGTCGCGGAACTGGCCACGGGATTTCCTCACCTGATCAAGGGCGACTACTCCGACAACGTCTCCACCGGGGTGGATGTCTTCACGTTGCGGGAGCCGCTGGGCGTCGTCGGGATCATCAGCCCGTTCAACTTCCCGGCCATGGTGCCGTTGTGGTTCTTCCCCATCGCGATCGCTGCTGGCAATACGGTGATCCTCAAGCCCAGCGAACGCGATCCCTCCGCCGCCATGTGGCTCGCGGAGTTGTGGAAGGAGGCAGGGCTCCCCGACGGCGTGTTTAATGTGCTGCACGGCGACAAGTCCGCCGTGGATGCTTTGCTGCAGCATCCACAGATCGAGGCCCTCTCATTCGTCGGGTCCACCCCCGTCGCCCGCTACATCTACACCGAGGGCGCCCGCCACGGCAAGCGCGTGCAGGCTCTGGGCGGCGCTAAGAACCATATGCTCGTGCTGCCCGACGCCAACCTCGACCTCGTGGCCGATCAGGCTGTGAACGCCGGCTACGGCTCGGCCGGCGAACGGTGCATGGCGATCTCAGTCGTGCTCGCCGTCGAACCGGTGGCTGATGTCCTCATCGCCAAGATCCGCGAACGGATGTCGGGCCTGCGGACCGGCGACGGGAGGCGATCGGTCGACATGGGGCCGTTGATCACTCGCGAGCACCGCGACAAGGTCGCCTCCTACATCGACATCGCGGAGCAGGACGGCGCGTCCGTGGTGGTCGACGGGCGGGATACGCAGGTCGACGGTGACGCCGACGGCTTCTGGCTGGGTCCGACCCTGCTTGATCGGGTGCCGACGACCAGTCGCGCGTACCGCGAGGAGATCTTCGGACCGGTGCTCTCCGTGATCCGAATCTCCAGCTTCGAAGAGGGAGTCCAGCTGATCAACTCGGGCGAGTTCGGCAACGGCACCGCCCTCTTCACCAACGACGGTGGAGCGGCGCGGCGGTTCCAGCGCGAGGTGCACGTCGGCATGATCGGCATCAACGTGCCCATCCCGGTCCCCGTCGCGTACCACTCCTTCGGCGGCTGGAAGAACTCGTTGTTCGGCGACGCGAAGGCGTACGGCCCCCGCGGCTTCGACTTCTACACGCGCGAGAAGGCGATCACATCGCGCTGGCTCGACCCCGCTCTCCATGGCGGGATCGACCTCGGATTCCCTCAGCAGGCATAGCTCTCGAACGCTCATCGAACGCGCTGCGAATAGTCCGCGTAGTTTCGACTGCGAGAAGCGGGACGAATCCACCCTGATCACCCTCCTCACGGAGGCTGACCCGGGGGGGGTTCTCCGTCGACTGGGACCGAGGTTCTGAAACGTTGCTCGTCACACCGCGGACAGCACGTCGGCAGCCGCGAGCACCACCCATCCCAGGTAGGCGAGAACGCAGAACCTGTCCGGCCATCCGATTCGGATCTCAGGCGAGCCGCCCTGCCCGCGGGCGGGGGCAGCGGCGATGAGGAACCACACCAGGCCGGCCAACGGAACAACGAATGCGATCGCGAGCGTCCAGCCGCGCGCGGACGCCACTCCGACCCCGGCCAACAGCGCGGCAAGGGGAAAGCCGGCGAGCAACACACCGCCCAGCACCGTGTGCGCCCTGCCCACGGGCGTGGCCTGAGCGCGCGGAGTCATGATCGGATCGGCGTCGATGAACGCGGCACCGAGCGCGCCCAGTGCCACAGCGGCAAGGCCGATGGTCCACGCGCCGCCGAACGGCCACAAGGCGAAGCACGTCGCCGCAAGGCCGATGGCCATCGTGACGAACGCGAGGCGCATCACCCACCCGAATCGCCCGACGGAGTACTCGCTGATCATCCGCCACGAGGGGTCGTACCCGGGCTCCAAGACGTGAAGGACCGCAATCAGCCCCACTGTGATCCCGCCGGCGACGAACACCGTGACGGCGGCGATGGCTGCGACGCTCACTTTCGGACAGCCACCCCTTCAGCGACCACGCGTATCCGCTGCGCTCTTCCAACCCCCATTGAACGGGATGGAAACCACCCTCTGATCAGGGATTATTGCGGTGACGCTGGGATTTGAACTCTTATCGGATCGAACTTCAGCGGTTCGCGCCGACGTTACTTCCGTGTCGTTCCGCAACTCGCGACCTTTCGCCGGTACGCAATGGTAGCGCTGGAATGTCCTCAGCTTTGCCCACGGCTTGCTCACGGCAAAGAACCCGCGCGCGGCTTCTGCTAACGCGGGCCGCGATCGGCTGACGCTGCCCCGAGCCGACCCTCGATGCCACACCGACCTCGCCGTCGAAAGAAACTCCCAGTCGCGATGCATTATGACGACCGCGTTCGCGGAAGCTCCGGCCGAGCGTAGGAGTTCGTACCTCGTCATGATCTACGAGCACTAACGACACCCGCGTCAGCGTGATTCCGTCAAGCGCGACGACTTTCGCCGCCCACCGGGTGCACTGTTGCCGGCTGACGCAACTGCGGATAGGCGCTTAGTCCTCGAAGTCGTCCCAGCGCTGCACGAACCCCGAGATCGGCTCGATGGCCGACAGAAGGTCGTTGCCGCGCTCGGTCAGGTGATACCGCACGCTGACGGGGATGGTCGGGATGACCTCTCGCTCGACCAGCTGCGCCGCACCGAGCTGCCGCAGGCGCACGGTGAGCATGCGGGCGGACAGACCGGGGACCGCGGTGAGGATCTCGCTGAACCGTTCCGCCCCGCGGGCGAATGCGAGGAGGATGCCTGCCGACCAGCGCTGACCGACGACCTCGAGCATCTCACCGGCCCGCTGGCAGTCCCGCTCGTCGGCGTGTTCCCATGCGGTCGTCTGCTTGGCAGGGGAGGCGGATGTCGCAGTCACTTACTCATGGTAAGTGGCTTACACGACGTTTGCATCGATTCCGCGAAGAAGCACAGCATGGCCGCATGCCTGATTACGGTCACCCGTTGAAGTTCGGGAGCTTCATCACTCCCCGAAACGACATCCCCCAGCTCCCCGTCGACCTCGCGATCCTGAGCGAGGAGGTGGGCCTCGACGTCGTTACCTTCCAAGATCATCCGTACCAGCCCACGTTCCTCGACACCGCGACACTGCTGACCTGGGTCGCGGCGCGCACCTCCCGCATCCACGTCTCAGCGAACGTGCACAGCCTGCCGCTGCGCCCCGCCGCCGTGCTCGCGCGCGCGAGCGCCAGCCTGGACCTGCTCAGCGGCGGCCGCGCTGTTCTCGGACTGGGGACGGGAGGGTTCGGCGGCCCCATTGCGGCGATGGGTGGCCCCGATCGCACCGTCGGTCAGGCCGTGAGCGCCCTGGACGAGGCCATCGATGTCATCCGCGGTATCTGGGCCGGCAACGACCCGACGCCGCTGTACGTGAACGGCGAGTACTACCAGATCACAGGCGCCAAGCGTGGGCCGAACCCGGCCCACGACCTGCCGATCTGGGTGGGCGCCTACAAGCCGCGCATGCTTCGGCTCGTCGGACGCAAGGCCGACGGCTGGCTCCCGAGCCTGCCGTGGCTGGAGATGGGCGTAACGCGGGCGAACGAGATCATCGACGAGGCGGCCCGCGGCGCCGGGCGCGACCCGCGCGACATCGTGCGGCTGCTGAACATCTTCCCCCAGACCACCACCGACGAGCTTGCCCGGCTCGCGATCGAGGACGGTGTGAGCACCTTCATCGTTGCGAGCGATGACCCCGCCGAGATCCGCCACTTCGCACAGGTGGTCGCGCCCGAGGTGCGCGAGCGTCTCGAAGAGCACCGGGCGCGCGAGGCGACGCCGGGAGGCGGCGGTCGGCCGGTGCCGAGCTTCGAGGGTGACGACGTACCGGAGTCGCTCGCCGCGTCCGCGCTCGCCCCGGGCCAAACGGGGTACACCCGATACACGTCCGGGTACTTCCGCGGTGCGCGCCCGGGTCTCGTACTGCGGCCGAAGACGCCGGCGCAGGTGCAGGATGCTGTGCGTTTCGCTGCCCGTCACCGCGACGTGCCGCTGGGCATCCTCAGCGGCGGCCACGGACTGTCGGGCCGCTCGCTCAACAACGAGGGCATCGTGATCGCCGTCGACGCGCTGAACAGCATCGAGATGCTGGGAGGCGGGCATTTCCGGACCGGGCCGGGCGCCGACTGGGCCGAGGTGGCCCGTGCGCTCGCTCCGCACGGGCTCGCGCTCACGGCGGGAGACTACGGCGGCGTGGGGATCGGGGGCCTCGCCACCGCCGGCGGCATCGGCTGGTTCGTGCGCGAACACGGACTGACGATCGACCACCTGCGCTCCGTCGACGTCGTCACTGCGGACGGCGCGCTCGTGCGGGCCAGCGCGGATGAGAACCCGAACCTGTTCTGGGCGATGCGCGGGGCGGGCGCGAACTTCGGCATCGGAGTGTCGTTCGAGTTCGAGGCGCACCCCCTCGGCCCGTCGGTCGGCTTCGCGATGCTCACGTACGCGGTCGACGACATCGCCGGGTTCCTACAGGACTGGGGGACGGCGCTGGAATCGGCGCATCCCAGCGTCACCGGAACGCTCATGATCGCCGCGCGCGGGCGGGGAGCGGGCCCAATCGCCGTGCAGGCACTGCTCGTGGTCGACTCGGACGACCCCAACACTGTCGTAGAGCGACTGCAGCCCTTCGCCCCGCTGGCACCGCTCGCGAGCCAGTCCGTGCAGTTGGTGCCGTACTCCGCCCTGCTGGAGACGCCCCCCGGTGACCAGCAGCAGGGCCGCGGCGAACCGCACTCGCACTCCGCGCTGTCCCGCCATCTGAGCGAAGAAGTCGCCGCCGCTCTCGCCGACCTGCTCGGAGCGGATTCGCCGTTCATCCTCTCGGTACGCTCCGCCGGCGGTGCGGCCGGGAACACCGCGCCGGATGCCACCGCCTACGCCTGGCGCAGCGCGAACTTCCTCATCGCGACCCTCGGTGGACGCACTCCCGACTTCGAGGCACGGTGGAGGCGAGTACGCGACCGCGCGGAGGGCATGTACTTGAGCTTTGAGACTGACACCGGCCCCGAGGCTGTCGCCCGCGCTTTCCCTCCCGCGCACCTAGAGCGGCTGCGTGACCTCAAGCGTCGCTGGGACCCGACGGGCCTGTTCCGAGACAACTTCTACATCGTGCCCGCGGAGGGCTGAGCTGACCCCCATCCGCCCCACGGGCCGCGACCATCCGGTGACAGGTCACGTCCGGTGGGGGTGGGGGCGAAGGTGCCTAAGGTGACGACTCGTGAGCGCCTGCATTGATCTCGAAACCCGGGGTTCTGCTGTCATTCCGCGGCAGCAGCACGCGAACTTTCGTCAACTTTGCCCACGAGCTTGCTCACGGGTGGAGGGAGATCTCCATCCAGTTCCGCCGCAACCGCGAGGTGCCGCGCGAACACCTCGCTTCACCCGATTCTTCTCACCGCTGCACCCCGCTCTCTTGCCGCGCGTTCGCGCTTCCGGCGCAGACTATGCGTCGAACGATCTCACTCCGGACCGACTCAGGATCGGCGGTATCGAGCACGACGACGTTCCCGGTGGTCTCGAAGTCTGGGTTCGTCACCCCGTCCTCCTGGACGCGAACCGACGCCGATCGCTCGGTGAACAGTTCAGGTCGCGCGAGCCACAGAGCGAGGATCGGGTCGTGCGGTGTATTCCGGTCCTCGCCATTGAATTTCCACCACACGCCGATCTCGTCGGCGATGACCTGCCCGAAGGGGCCGGCGTCCGCGATCTGCTGCACGTCGTGCCGATCGAGCGACACTTTGGTCGTGAGGTCGAGCCCGCCCGCAACGATGCGCATGCGAGAGACGAACACACGTCGCGCCGCGTCGACGTCGCTCAGGATGTTGTGCTCAGCGGCCGCACCCACTCGGAAGTCTCCCCCCATGACGACGAGCCGCCGCACGTTGCGCTCGAACTCCGGGTCTTCGTCGAGTGCTGCGGCGATATTCGTCAGCGGACCGATGGCGAGCACGTCGAGCGACCCGGGATTGGCCGCCGCAGCCGCCACGAGCGCGCCCACTCCGTCGTCGTCCACGGTCTCGTGCTCCAGGTCTGGGAACAGCGCTCCTTCATGGCCGGCCCACCAGACGGCTCGGCCGCTGCGGGTCGACTCTGTCCCGGCGGCGATGGAAGGAACATCCTCGACCGCCGCGATCCTCAGATACCGACGCGTGAGCTGGGCCCGCAGCCGGGTGTTCCCGTAAACCGTGGAAACACCCACGAGGTGCAGCTCGGGCGAACCCAGGATGAGCGCCAGCGCCAGCGCATCGTCGACGTCAGAGCCCATGTCGGTGTCGAGAAAGAGTGTCATAGTGTCCGTTCTGTGATTATCAGCCCTTGCTCCCGGTGGAAGCGAGGGAGGCGGTGAAGTGGCGCTGGAAGACGAGCAGCAATACGAGCGGCACGATCGTGAGGAGAACGGCGCCGGCGAAGATCGCGCCGAAGTCCACCTGCTGCGAGGTGGCCAGGTTAGCGAGCGCGATGGGCCCGAGCATGACCGACGGCCGCGTCGCCACCAGCAGCGGCCACAGATAGGTGCCCCGTTAGGAGAGGAAGAGCGTGAAGCCCGCGCCGATCAGGGCCGGTCGCGAAAGCGGCAGATAGATGCGCCAGAAAATGCCCCACCAGGACAGGCCGTCCATTCGCGCCGCTTCGCCCCATCCCGCGGGGATCCCGGTTTACGGCAGGCGGGGCGGAAAGACGCCACGCAATGATTCACGCGAAGCGGCAGGTGCGCACTGAGCAGCAGGGCGACCGGGCCCGAGCGTGATCTGTCAGGGCACGCCCCGGGTGGAGTCAGCTGATCGAGCTGGTCTCAGTGGGGGTGGCGCTGGCTTCCTCGTCATATGCATCCCTGTGTCGTTCGACTTCGGCGAGGTGGTCGACCGTCCAGGCGCGCAGGGTCAAGAAGGGCTCCTCGAGCGTGCGACCCAGTGGCGTGATCCGGTACTCCACGGCAACCGGGCGTTGCTTCAGCACCCGACGCTCGACGAGGCCGTTGCGTTCCAACCGTCGTAGCGCCTGCGTCAGCGATTTTTGAGTGATCCCGTCGAGCTCTCTCCTGAGCTCGTTGAAGCGTTGCGGCTGCTGGCACAACGCGGTCAGCAGCAGCTGACCCCACTTGTCCAGGAGCTGATCCAGGAGCTCCCGCTGCGGGCCGACGATGGTCCCGAGGTCAGTCTGATCCTCGCGGATACCAGGTTTCTTTGAAGTACCTGCCATGTACCAGGTATACCCGATATACCCCAATCCAAAGGAATCCCATGACCGAACAGTCCCTGCCCAGCCTCCATCTCAAGCGCCAGGACGGAGTGCTGTGGGTCTCGATGGATGTTCCGCCCGTCAACCTGATCACCGCCCAGCTCCTCGTCGACCTGGACGCCGTCGCTGCATCGGCCGAGAACGATCCCGACCTGCACGTCATCGTGGTCCAGAGCGCCAATCCGGAGTTCTTCATGGCACACGGTGACCTGTCGTTCGTGGCGGACCCCGCGACGTACGCCGCCCTCCCGATCGCCGAGGAGACGCTTGTCGGGACGGGCCCGATGATGCGGCTCCATGAGCGCTGGCGGCGTCTACCTCAGACCACCATCGCCAAAGTGGCGGGACTCGCCCGCGGCGGTGGATCCGAGCTGGCTTCCAGCCTGGATCTGCGATTTGCTGCCCTCGAGACGGCGGCCTTCGGCCAGTTCGAGGCGCTGATCGGCATCGTTCCCGGATCTGGTGCAACTGCTCATCTACCCCGCCTTGTGGGTCGCGCTCGCGCCCTCGAGATCGTGCTGACGGGCGGGCTCGTCGACGCGGCGACTGCCGAGCGGTGGGGATGGGTGAACCGAGCTCTGCCCGCCGCAGAGCTGGACGAATTCGTCGACCGGGTCGCACTGACCATCGCGACCCTGCCGGAGGGTGTCCGCGCCGCGGCGACCGAAGCAATCGACGCGGCCGACGGCACGCTCGAGGACGCACTGCGCGCGGAAGACCGCCTGCTCGGGGAAACGTTCACCCCCGCGTCTGGAGAGCTTGCCGCGGCAGCGCTCGCGGCCGGGGTTCACACGCGCGAGGTAGAGCTGAACCTCGAAGAGGTCCTGCGGGCGAACCTCGTCCGCCACTCGTGACGATCCGCTCTGCCGCTGGTCGGCTGGCGTTGGAGGCGTCGAAGTCGGAGTCGGTGTCGGCTTCTGGGACGTCTTGCTCAGGAGCCGTTCCGATCTGAGACACAAGCCCTGCGCTACCCGTAGCTCGGGAGTTCGCGGGGCCCACAACGGCGAGAGAGTGCGCTGCGGCTACGCCGCGTGAGCGACGAGCGCCCGGCCGATCCGATTCGGCAGGGCGCTCGATCTGTGTAGAGACCGCTCAGTTCAGTTGTCGGCTTGAAGGACCGGGCCGAGGAGCATGCCTCCGTCGACGAGGTAGTCCGCGCCGGTGATGAATGCGGCGTCGTCGGACGCCAGGAACAGCACGAGCTTGCTGATCTCCTCAGGCTGCGCGGTGCGGGTGGTGGCGAACTGGTCCAGCGACACGTTCTGGATGGCGGGCCGCTCGCCGGGCGCGACGGGCTCGGTGATCAAGGGTGTGTCCACCACTCCGGGGCTGATGGAGTTCACACGGATGTTGTCGCGCGCGAGCTCCATCGCGGCTGTCATGGTCAGCCCACGGACACCCCACTTGCTGCTGACGTAGGGGGCGAACATTGGTGTTCCGACGTGGCCTTGGTTTGAGGCGACGTTCACGATCGCGCCGCCACCGGCGCGGACGATCGACGGCCCAACGGCGCGGATGCCGAGGAACAGGCCTTTCAAGTTCGTATCCAGGACACGGTCCCACTCGTCGGGGTCGGAGTCGGCAATGGTGTGGGCGGTGTGGACGATGCCTGCGTTGTTGATCAGGATCGAGATCGGTCCGAACCGCGCCTCCGCCGCGTCGACGGCGGCCTGCCAGGCATCGGGGTCGCGGACATCGAGCTCGACAAACAGCGCGTTGTCGAGCTGCTGGGCGGTGGCGTTGCCTTGCTCTGTGCGGAAGTCGGCGAGGACGACGTTTGCTCCTTCGGCAGCGAACGCACGCGCGTGGGAGGCGCCCTGGCCCCGCGCGGCACCGGTGATGAAGACGGTCTTGCCAGCGAATCGCGACATGGTGTTTCTGCTTTCTTTGTAGGGGTTGCGGTGCGGGAGATGGTCAGATGAAGGCGCCGCCGGAGACTTCGATGCGTTCGGCGGTCGTCCAGCGCAGGTCGTCGGATCGATCGCCCGCCTCACTGCATCGTCCACAACCATCTCCGGTAAGTAATCATTTACTTTATCGTGGATCATGTCAACCCCATGACGAAACGATCGGAGGGGCTTGCCGTGACGAGACCCTCAGCCGTGCCCCGGGCGCGCGATGCCGCCGCCACGCGTGCTCGAATCCTGGAGGCCGCGTGCACCGAGTTCGCCGCCGCCGGGTACGCCGGGCAGTCGGGTCGATCGCACCGCCCCAGCCGCGGATTTCAACGTGCGGATGATCTCCGCCTACTTCGGGGACAAGAGCGGCCTGTACGCTGCCTGCTTCCGCCACACCATCGGCACGATCGCCGCCGACATCCCACCCCGTGTCTGGACTACGTCGCCCCAGCCCTCGGCCGCGCGCGATCCGTCGCGGGCGTGCGCGTCCAGGAAGGTGGACAGCCTGTCCGTAAGCCCGACAGGCGAGCCCCCAACACTCAGGCCGCCCGGGCTAGGCCCCGGCTGGCGAGGGCCCCGCTAGCTTTCCGTTCACGCAACGGTCTTGCTCAAATCTTGCTCACGAGGCGTTCCCGGCCAAGACGAAAGCCCCGCGATCCCAGTGTTCACATGGGTTCGCGGGGCTTCTACGCTGGCGGTGACGGTGGGATTTGAACCCACGGTAGGGGGTTACCCTACACAACTTTTCGAGAGTTGCACCTTCGGCCGCTCGGACACGTCACCGCCGACGAGTTTATGCCACACTCCCCCGCGCCGCCAATCGGCCGGGTCAGGTCGCCGATGCCGACCCGCCACCGGTCACGCCGCGAGGAACGGTTCGTGGTGATATCCCGAACGGTCCACGACGATCACCGTCGCCTCCGGCACCTCCAGGAAGGCGCCGGGGAGATCATTGAGCGGCTCCGAGACGATCATCCGGGCCTGGTCGCCGAACCGGGACAGACGGTCGAGGCCGGGGAACATGCGGCGGAGGGTCGGCATGTCCGCGGAGTGGAACAGGGTCGGCGATCGGCCGTCCGAGGAGTACCGGAACGCCCAGAGCCTTTCACCGTCGGCGATCGCGACCGTGCCGCGCACGGGAGACGACACCCCGGCGGCCCGACCGGTCTCCTCGACCGTCCGGATCGCCTCCGCCATCGCCCGGATGGGGTCATCGGCGAGCCCGTACGTGAGAGCGAGGTGGAACAACACCTCGGAGTCGGTGGTTCCGAGGATCAGCGGATAGAGCAGCGGGTCGATGGCGAGGACGAGTTCGCGCTGGATGAGCGAGAACCCGTCGATCGCCCCGTTGTGCATGAACAGCCATCGGTCATGCCGGAAGGGGTGGCAGTTGGTCCGTTGGATGGGGGGCCCGGGCGCCGCTCGCACGTGTGCGAAGAACAGCGGGCTGCGCACGGCCTGGCAGATCTCGCGGAGGTTCTCGTCGTGCCACGCCGGCTCGACATCCCGGAAGAGCCACGGATGCGGCGGGCCATCAGCATGCGCGGGGTACCACCCGAGCCCGAACCCGTCGCCGTTGACGGTCTCCGTCCCCATGGGCGAGTTCAGCGACATCGCCACCACGGAGTGCTGGGGGTCCAGGACGAGGGACGAGGGCTCCAGAGGCTCCCCCGAATAGGCCAGCCAGCGGCACATCATCGCTCCGACTCTCGGCGGTCGCGTGCGCCGGACGGCCGCCCGCTCGGGGGCATCGTACGGCGGGCATGCCCCCGCCGCCATGGCTTCAGGATGCCGCCCTCCGCCTCGTCGGGCATCGCTCGGCGTCTGAACCCCCGTAGCCGGACGATGGCGCCCCTGCGAGACTTGCCGTATGAGCGTTATCGAGAACTCGAAGCTGACGGTGGTGGGCGCGGGCAGCGTCGGGTCGAGCGTGGCGTATGCCGCTTTGATCCGTGGCTCCGCGCGACATGTCGCCCTCTACGACATCGCCACCGCCAAGGTCGAGGCCGAAGTGCTCGACCTTGGCCACGGCACCCAGTTCACGGGCACGAGCGACATCGTGGGCGGAAGCGATATCTCCGTGGCCGCCGGCTCGCACGTCGTCGTGATCACCGCGGGGGCGAAACAGAACCCCGGTCAGACCCGTCTCGAGCTCGCCGGCGTGAACGCCCAGATTCTCCGCTCCATGATGCCGCAGCTCCTCGAGGTGGCTCCCGACGCGATCTACGTCATCGTCACGAACCCGTGCGACGTGCTCACCGTCCTCGCCCAAGAGGCCACGAACCTGCCCCCCGAGCGCATCTTCTCCTCGGGCACGGTCCTGGACACATCGCGGCTGCGGTGGAAGCTCGCGCAGCGCGCGGGCGTATCCACCGCCAACGTGCACGCGTACATCGTGGGCGAGCACGGCGACACGGAGTTCCCGCTGTGGTCTCGTGCCACCATCGGCACCGTGCCCATCCTCGATTGGGAGGCGCCGGGTCATCCCCGCATGAGTGTCGAGGAGCTCGACGCCATCGCCGTGGAGGTGCGCGACGCGGCGTACAAGGTCATTCAGGGCAAGGGTGCCACGAACTATGCCATCGGCCTCTCCAGCGCCCGCATCGTCGAAGCGGTCCTCCGTGACGAGCACGCCGTCATCCCGGTGAGCACCGTGCTGCGCGACTTCCACGACCTCGACGGGGTGGCGTTGTCCGTGCCGTCGATCGTGAGCTCGTCCGGGGCGGTCCCGATCCGGGAGACGTCGTTCTCGCCCGATGAGCTCGCGTCGCTTCAGCGGTCCGCGGATGCGCTGCGCACCGTGGCGGCAACGCTTCGGGAGTGAGGAGATGTCCTCGCATGTGAGGCTGCCGATCCTGGAGGAGACCGGGTACGCGGTGCTCGACCCCTACGATCAGTCGGCCGACCCGCCGGAATGGCTCGACCTCGAGTACGTGGACTGGCGCTCCTCCGGCATCACGCGTTTCGCGCCTCTGACCAGCTACGCCGGCGAGATCGAATGCAACGGGTTCTGGAACCACACTCCCCCGCGCACCGACAAGGACGGCGTGTGGATCCCCTCCCAGGTGGAGAAAGCGCCGCGGCTCACCGCGCGCGCACGGGAACCCGGGGCGAACGTCGGCCGCTGCCGGGTCGTGGAACTCCAGCCGAACACCTACGCGGATGCGGTGTGGAATCTGCACCACGACGACAACAACCGCATGAATCCCGAGGGCACGGGGTGGGTGGTGCGCGGCTCCTTCAACCTCACCGACGACCCGGACTCCCTGCTGCTGCTGCGCGAAGACCGCTTCGACGCAGCCACCGAGGTGCGTCTGCCCCTTCCCGCCGGATCGCGGGTGGTCATCGACACCCAGCGCTTCTGGCACGCGGTGTGGCACCGCGGGGATGCTCCGCGCTACAGCCTCATCACGTCGTGGGAGTCGGGGCCCGAACTGGAGGCGTACATCGCCGAACGATCGGGGCGGAGCCGGACGGACGGCGTCCCGCTCGACCCGGTGCTCGTCGAGGAAGCGCAGACCGAACTGTATCTCCGCACCGACGAGCGCCGGCGGATGTTCGACAGCCTGTTCCAGGACCAGGCCGGGCGACCCGGCTGACCGCACCTGGCCGCCGAGGCCGGGGGCCCGGACCCACCGCGCCCTTCTCAGCGGCGAGCGCGCATCCCCGCAAGGATCTCGACGGAGAGTTCCGCCAAGCTCGCGAAGAAGCGGCGACCGTCCCGCGGAGCGATCGCGCCGGCATACGACGGCACGCACGCCACCGCGAGGCCGGCCGCCTCCGCGCTGGACACGCCCCGCTCTGAATCCTCGATCGCCACGCAGCCGGCGGCCGCCACTCCCAGCATCCGCACCCCCCGGAGATAGGGTTCGGGATGCGGCTTGGACTCGGCCACGTCCTCGCCCGCGACGATGGCGTCGAAGCGGAATCCGATGACCGCCTCCGCCGCCTGGGCCACCTCGCGGTGCGCCATCGTCACCAGAGCGCACGCCCACCCGCACTCCCGCAACTCCCGCAGGA
The DNA here is from genome assembly GCF_057197605.1 of Microbacterium sp. Z11_20. Classification (NCBI taxonomy): domain Bacteria; kingdom Bacillati; phylum Actinomycetota; class Actinomycetes; order Micrococcales; family Microbacteriaceae; genus Microbacterium; species Microbacterium sp. Z11_20. The sequence goes on from NZ_JBXVOQ010000004.1 coordinate 42,272, forward strand.
GGCGGACCGCTCCCGGGCGCAGGGCGGGGTCCGACTGGATGAGCGCGGCTACCTGCGCGGAGATCAGATCGCCGATCTCCGCCGCCGTCCGCTCGCCCGAGCGGTGGGCCATGCGCTGGGCGTACGCGGTCGTCGGGCGGCCGATCGACCACTGCGCGTCCGCATCCGACCACGCGATCCCCAGGGTCCGCGCCACATCGACCTTCGCCGCCGCCCAGTGGTGTTCGGTGTCCAGGATGGTGCCGTCCAGATCCCACAGCGCCGCTCCCGCTACGGACCGGGGCACTCCACCCTGGGCGGCGACGTCATCCCGGGGCAACGGAGCCGTCGGCATGGCCACGGATGAGGCGGCGGAGGTGGGCTGTCACGACCGGGGAGATGGGATGAGCCGCGGCGTGAGGTCGGCCTCGAACTCGTCGTCGAACGGGTATATCGGCCGCTCCAGCCGCGCATAGTCGAGCCGGGTGAAGTCGAGGTCCGTGGCACCGGGGGTGATCGCCATGAACTGGCTGCCCGCGTCCTGCACCTGGCCGGGGAAGAGGTAGCCGTTCTTGACCACGACGGCGTCGTAGCCGCCGGGCTCGATGAAGGCCTGCCCCTGCATCGGACGCTTCACGAATGCGGGCTCGGTGGCGCGAAGGAACGGGCTGCGGAAGCGCTGCGCGGTGACGTGGATGGTGCCCCGCGACAGCAGCGCCCCGACGACCCCGTCGTCGAAGGCGCCGTCGATGAACCGTTCGACGCGCCATGGCCCCGGCACCGGCTCGGAGAACCGGTCGTCGACCATCGAGCCCAGGCGGTGGTCGATCATCCCGCCGATGCCCGCCGCTTCGGCGGCATCGACGGCGGCCGGGTCCCAGAGCCCGGCGATCAGGATGCGCTTGCCGGATGCGGCGAGGTCATCCCGCCCGACGGTCCGGGCGAGCGCGTAGCTCACGTCGCCGGAGGCGCCCGCGGTGATGTTGTCGCCGGAATCGCTGATGTACAGCGGCGCACGCGGGTTCGCCTGGACCAGATGGTCGATCGCCTCGTCGTACGACCCGAAGCGCTCGCTGACGATCCCGAAGTCGCGCCGTGCCCCCCAGTACTTCTCGGCGAGCTCGGCCGCGCAGGCGAGGACGGCGCGTTCGTCGTAACCGGTCACGAGCACGGATGCGGTGCACCGGGCCTCGTCCGCCCAGACGAACCCGACCCAGATCCCGGCATCCACCACGCCGTGACGGGCGATGGTGGGGATGAGCGAACCGAACACCGAAGCTGCCGGCTCGTAGACCGTGCTCGTCCGCTCCCCCGGCAGCAGCACCGGCACCCGCACCCACGCCTTCAGCGGCGACCGACCCCGGTGGATCGTCTCGATGAGCACGCGGACCGCCCGCTCGCGCGTGGCCCACGTGTCGATGTGCGGGGCGTGCCGGTGCACCGCAGCCAGGTCGAGCAGGCCGGCGAGCTCCTCCGACATGTTCCCGTGCGGATCCATCGACGCGGACAGGATCGTGTCCGCTCCGACGATCTCACTCACCTTCCGGACGAAGCGCTCCTCCGCCCGGTCGCGGCCCTCCACGGTCATGGCTCCGTGCAGGTCCAGGTACACGCCGTCGAAGGGGCCGTTCTCGCGCAGCCCGTCGAGGATCTCCTCCTCGAACCGGTCGTACACCTCCGGGACGACGGGGCCGGCCGCTGCCGCCATCGCGCGGAGGAGCGGCACCCACGTCACGCCGTCGACAATGTCGCCCAGCCGCGCAGGCCACTCGTACTGCTCGAGCAGCTCCGCCCCCCGCTGCTGCAGGAAGTACTGCTCGCCCGCCCGATCGAGGGAGAACGTGTCCGACTCGGTGCCGATACCGGCGATCGCGATTCGCATCGGGGCGCCTGCCGTCAGCTGCGCGCCATGGCCAGGTGCGGGGCCAGCCAGAAGGGCGTCAGCCAACCGGCGGTGTCGGAGAGGGGGAGGACCTCCTCGTGCAGGGTGATGCCGAAGGTCTCGGCCAGCACCGTGCGGCGCCGCGCGATGCGGGCCCAGGCGTCGGGGTAGAACCCGGCCAGCTGTTCGCGCAGCTCGGCATCGGCCAGGACGATTCCGTCCTCGATCTGGGCCGTGTGGTACGGAGCGGCGGGCATCGGGATGATGTCCAGTTGCACCGCGGAACCGGATGCGAAGGCGAACGTCGAGCCCGCGCGCACCGGCGATCCGGGCCATTCGTCGAGTCCGATGAAGTGCCCCGGGTTCAGGTACACGCCGAAGAACGGGTCACCGATGCGCGAGTAGGTGACGTCGTACAGCTCTCCCGCGGTGAGGCCGATGCGGATGGTCTCATACCAGGCCGCCGCCGTCGCGTAGTAGGGAACGACGAGCCTCTCGAGATAATCGGCGGCCCCGTCGGGCAACTGGTCCGCGCTCTCGACGAGGAATCCTGCGCGGGCGGTGTTGCTTCCCCACAGCCCGAGTCCGGTCGCGACCGGATCGCCGACCTGCAGTTCGCGCCCGCCGGGGCTGGCCACCCCGTACCTCGTGTTCGGCCCGCCGAGCATCGTCGGGTGATAGTTGAACGGCAGCATCACCGGGTTGAGCAGCTGCGAAGCCTCCAGCTCAGTCATCCCGGGGCGGACGCCGTTGATGACGCGGGAGACGGCCTGAGAGGCGTGACTGGCGGCGAACTCGAAGTAGGCCAGCTGATGGACGTCGTTGTGGTAGCGGATTCCGCTGTCCAGGCCGACGAAGATATCGGTGGCGTTGACGTACGAATCGACGAAGCCGGCGATCTCGGTCACGACGAAGTGCGGGACGTCGATCCATCCCGTTGCCTCCGCCCCCGTCCAGTACTTCCACCCCACGAGCCCGACGGTGCGGACGGACGAGTCCCCGAGGCCGGCTTCGCGCAGCAACGAGCTCATCGTCACGTCGCCCGGGTCGGGCTGGCCGACGAGGCTGAGCTTGGCCAGGCGCACCACGTCGATGTCGAACGGGACGATGTCCGCATAGGCGACGTCTTCGTTGCCGACGATCAACCGCGGCGTGCGTCCGGGGATGAGCACGAGCAACGCTTCCTCGTACCGGGGGTCGAACCCCGTCAGGAACGCCATGTTCGCAAAGTGCTCGCGGTCGGCATACAGGACGACAGCGTCGAGGCCGCGCTCCTCCATCGCCGCGTACACGCGGGACAGCCGCTGCTCGTACGTCGCTGCCGGAACCACGGGCACGTGTCGCGGCGCTTCGAAAGCCGGAAGGGCGACCTCCTTGAGTTCAAAACCCCATGACGCCATAACCACTCCTGTTCCACGCGACCGCAGCCGACCGGAGCCGCCGACCGTCGATGCGGGTCGGCCTGGGACGCCAGTCCTGATGCTTCAGTCTTGTCGAGAACCGAAGTGTTGTCAAAACATTGCGCAATGTAGAGCGCCAGCACACAACACCGCGCGCGGTGGGCTCAGATCATGCCGCGGGCGGCGCGGCGCTGGAGTCGCGCTGCACGAGAGCCACACCGATCACGGCGTTGGTGACGGGGCGCTCGGCGTCATCGATCCGGTTCATCAACAGCTCCACCGCGTTGGCGGCCATGCTGTCCACCGGCGTCCGCACAGTGGTGAGACCGGGCGTGACCAGGGCGGCGTCCGGGATGTCGTCGAACCCCACGATCGAGAGATCTTCGGGCACCCGAACGCCGAGGGATCGCGCGGCGCTCATGACGCCCAGTGCGATCGTGTCGCTCGCGGCGAACACCGCGGTGGGCGGCTCGTCGGCGGCCAGCAGGTGGGACAGGGCCGTCACCCCCCACTCGGTGTTGAAGGATCCGTGGAGCACCAGTTGCGTCTCAACGGGAAGTCCCGCGCGCGAGAGCGCGTCCCGGAACGCGCGGGTCCGCTCCTGCACGGAGCGCAGGTACTCGGGGCCGGTGACGAGGCCCACGCGTCGGTGCCCGAGGTTCGTGAGGTACGTCACCGCCTGGTATGCCCCGGCATAGTCGTCCACCAGCACGGAGTCCACCGGCGGCGCATCGTCCAGGGCCTCGTCGATCACGACGACCGGCCGCCCGTCGCCGATCAGTTCGGCGAGCCTCCGGTTGGAGCTGAAGTTGCCGGCGTAGATGATGCCGGCAACGCCGATGCCCGCCAGCGTATCGACGTAGTCGAGCTGCTTTCTTGCGTGATTGAGGGTCGAGCAGATGAGGACGGACGCGCCCTGTCGCTCGGCGACCTTGACCACGGCGTCGGCGATCCGGCCGAAGTAGGAGTTGCCGATCTGCGGCACCACGAGACCGATGACGCCGCGGCGCGATTCGACGTTGCGGCCGGCTCGAGCGGGCCTGGTGTAACCGAGCTCGCGGATGGCCTGCAGCACCCTCGCCTCGGTCTGCGGCTTCAGGGCGAGCTGACCGGCGAGATACCTCGACACAGTCGACACCGACACCGAAGCCGAGGCGGCGATGTCGTGCAGACTCGGCTGTCGCTCACCGGCGCGGCTGTCGCTCAAGGGCCCCTCAACCTCCATCTCGAGTGCGGGACGTGCCCGCGCCCACCGATCGTAGCGCAGTGTTGCGCAACAGTGTCGGTCGTGAATGCGTAGCGGTCGGAGGCGCATGCGTGACGCCGAGGAAAGGAGCCGGCCCACGCGCCTGGGGCGCGTCGCCGAATAATACCCCATGGGGGTGAAACACCCCTCGGGCGACACCGTGGTGGAGGTGCGCTACTCGGCCAGCGCGATCCGCAGGGCGTTACGCGCCTCCCGCACGCGGTCCTCCTCCGGCTGCGCCGACAGGGCGGTGCTGAAGGGTTCGGCCATGACCGGGCCGTCATAGCCGATCCGGCGCAGTGCTCCCACGAGGCCCGCGGTGTCGATCGTGCCGGTCGACGCCGGTTGGGCACGCTCGAGGTCGAGTTGCTCGTCGACCCGCACTCCGGCCGGCGCGTCATCCAGGTCGACCCCCAGCACCTCGCCGGGCAGCAGAGCGAGAATGTCGTCCACCGTGTCCTGTGCGGTGTACCAGTGGAACGCGTCCAGGAGCAGGCCGAAGACAGCCGGGCGTGCGGTCGCGGCGATGACCTCCCGCATCCCGGCGAGGTCATGGATGAACTCATACCGCCGCCCCCGGCGCCACGTAGACGGTCCGACGTACTCCAGGGCGAGCCGAAGGCGATTCTCCTCGAGGATCGGCGCGATCAGGTTCAGCCGGTTCACGTGCAACGCCAGATTCTCCTCGTAGGGGAGGAGGTCCCCGGCGGGGGCGAACCACGTTCCCACGGTCGTCACCCCCACCTCCGACAGCACCGCGGCGACGCTGCGGAAACCCGCCAGGCGGGAGCGGAATTCGTCGTGGGAGCCGTCGCCCACCCGGATCGGCAGGGTTCCGACACCCCACGCGAGACCGGCATCGCCGACGGCTGCCGTGAGGGCCCGGCGTTCGCGACTCGTCATGGAGGAGAGGAGGTGCACGGAGGGGTCGACGCCCGAGTAGTCGTATCGGACGGCGAGGTCGATCAGACGCTCGAATGAGGCCTCGAACAGCAGGCGTCGAGCACTGAGGACGGTGAACATACCGGCACTCCGAACAGGTGCGTGGAGGTGGGGTCGGGCGAGTGGATCGCCCGACCCCACCGGCTACTCGACTGTCAGCTCGCCGGAACGACGAACCACGCGAGGTCCGCGGTTCCCGCGGTGGGCACGTGCGCGGTTCCCGTGATCTTCGTGTCGTCCGAGATGTACGGGTAGGAGCTGTGCAGGATGTTGCCCGTCCAGGAGAGCTCCTCCGTCGCGTAGCGGTACACGTCGGCGATGGCTTCCTGCTGTTCGTCCACCGGTGCTGCCAGAGCCGCCTGACGCAGTGCGTCCAGGTCGGCATCGCGGACCTCGAACGGGTTGAGCTGGTTCGCCCCACCGTAGAAGCTGTTCATCACGGTGAAGGGGGTGAGCTGCCCGTAGCCGTAGTACGTCACCGGGAACTTCTTGGCCAGGATGTCGCTGATGGCCTGGCCCTTGTCCGAGTAGACCTCGAGGGTCGCGTCGACCCCGATGTCGGCCCAGTTCTGGACGACGGCCTGCATGAGGATGTCGGCCGTGGGGCTCGTCTGGTCCACGCCGACGGTGAAGCTCAGTCCGTCGACTCCCGCCTCGGCCAGCAGGTCGCGGGCACGGTCAGGGTCGTACGGGTAGGCCGCGTTGACATCCTCATCGAAACCGAGAGTGCCGGACAGCGCCAGCTGCGAACCCGCCGTTGCCGTGTCACCGAACGCTGCCTTCGCGATGCTCTCGCGGTCGATGGCGTAGTTCAGCGCCTGGCGCACGCGCACGTCGGCGAGCTCGGGAACAAGCTCACCCGCGCGGTCGACGAAGTTGACACCCAGCAGGCCGAGACCCACCAGCTCGACGTGCAGGCCCGCTGCCGTGGCCGCTTCGTAGGTCGCGGCGTCACCGCGCGTCAGGTCGGCCTCACCGTTCTGCACTGCCTGAAGGGCCGCGGCGGAGTTGGCGACGACCTTGATGACGACCTCGTCCCAGGCGATGCGGTCCTGGTCCCAGTACTCCTCGTTCGGCGTGTAGACGTACGTGTCGTTGGCGACCGTGCGCTCGCTGTCCAGAACGTAAGGACCGGCACCGAAGGTGTTGCTCTTGAGTGCCTCGGGGTCTTCCAGCCCAGCCGGGCTGACGACCGAGCCGAGCAGGACGCGGTTGCTCAGCATGGCGGGCAGCGCGGGGTTGGGAGCCGAGCTCTCGAAGAGGATCGTGTTCTCTCCGCTGACCGTGATGGACTCGAGCGAGTCCCAGTACGTGGCAGCGTTGACGCCGCTCGCGCGAGCGTACTCCAGCGATGCGATGACACCCTCGGGGGTCATCTCTTCGCCGTCCGAGAAGGTGACTCCCTCGCGCAGAGTGAGCTCGAGCTGCTGGTTGCTCTCGTCCAGGAACTCCCACTCCGTGGCGAGGTCGGGAATGAGCTCACCTTCGGGCGAGATGCGGATGAGGGAGTCGTAGGCGAGGTTGACGAACCAGTTGTTCTGCGGATCGACGTTCTGCAGGTACGGGTCCAGGCTCACCGGCGGAACGGTGGAGGCGACGGTCAGGACCTTCGGGCTGTCGTCCTCTTCGCCTTCGGTGCTGCCCGCGTTGCCGCCACCCCCGCACGCGGTGAGAAGAAGAGCGACGGCGCCGACGGCACCGACGACGGCGAGGCCGCGCTTGCGCCGGCTCGGTGGGCGGAATTTCGGAGATGCGAACATAGGTGGTTGCTCCATGTGATTGTGATGGTCGCCCGGCGGGTGACGGGGGTGTGGGAACGAGGTACCGAACCTCCCTTCGGTGCTCGTGGTGCTCTCAGGTCGCGGGAACAGGAGGAGCCAGCGTCTCCCAGACGCGTCGCCGTTCCCGCTGCACTTCGGGATCCGGGTACGGCTCAGCGGCGAGCAGCCGCTGCGTGTAGAGCTCTGTCGGGCGGGTGTAAACGTCTTCGGTGACGCCCTGTTCGACGATCCGACCACGACTCATGACGGCGACCCGCTGGGACAGGAGGCGCACGATGGACAGATCGTGGGCGATGAAGAGATAGGAGACGCCCGTCTCGGCCTGAATGGCCCGGAAGAGGTTGGTGATCTGCGCCTGCACCGACAGATCCAGCGCCGAGACGGGCTCGTCGCAGATCACGAGCTTGGGGCTGGCCATCAGGGCGCGCGCGATGGCGATCCGCTGCTTCTGCCCGCCCGAGAAGCTCCCGGGCATCCGATCCATGGCCGCGGCCCCGAGCCCGACCCGGGTGAGCAGTTCCTGGGCGCGGTCGATCGCGACGGAGCGCTTCATGATGCGGTTCGCCACGAGCGGTTCGATGAGGATCTGCCCCACCTTCTTCGCCTCGTTGAGCGAACTCCGGGGATCCTGGAACACCACCTGCAGCTCGGTGCTGATCGCGCGGCGCTCTCGCCGCCCGATGTGGGTGATGTCCTCGCCCTGGAAGACGATCCGGCCGCCGGTAGGGCGAGCGAGCCCGAGGATCGCCCGCCCTACGGACGACTTACCGGATCCTGATTCCCCGACGATTCCGAGCGTCTCGCCCACCCCGACGGTGAAGCTCACGTCGTGGACGGCGGTGAATGCCTTCCGGCCGGAGCCGTACGTCACATCCAGGTTCTCTACGGTCAACAGTGGCGCGGTCATGTCGTCACCTTTTCCTGCTCGGCGGCCCTGGCCTGCTCGCGCTCCATGATCGGGGTGAGGAAGGAGCCCTCGATCACGGGCAGCTCCTTGCCAGGCTCGGCCCCGTGCGGGTTCGACTTGAGCAGAGCCGCGGTGTACGGATGCCGGGGGCGCGCGAAGATGTCCGCGGTGTCGCCGGTCTCGACGATCTCGCCCTTGTACATGACCATCACGCGATCGCAGAGGTCCGCGATCACGCCCCAGTCGTGCGTGATCAGCAGGAGCGACATACCGGTCTGCTCCTGCAGGCGGCGGAGGAGACCGAGGATGCCGGCCTGGACGGTGACATCCAGCGCCGTCGTCGGCTCGTCCGCGACGAGGAGTTCGGGGCGGCCGGCGAGGGCGAAGGCGATGGACACGCGCTGCGCCATGCCACCGGAAAGTTCGTGCAGGTACTTCTTCGCCACCGACTCGGGGTCGGGGAGCTCGGTGAGGCGGAGAAGCTCGATCACGCGCTCGCCGGCCTGGGCCTTGTCCAACCCGTCGTTGAGCCGGACGGCCTCGCGCAGCTGGTCGCCGACGCGGTGGTTCGGCCCGAGCGCAACCATGGGCTCCTGCGCGACGTAGGCGATGCGCTTGCCGCGGTACTTCGACAGCACGCTCTCGGTCTGCCCGACGAGCTCGGTGCCGTCGAATCGCACCGACCCGGCGGTAACGACCGCGCCCTCACCGACGACGCCGAGGATGCCGAAGGCCACCGTCGTCTTGCCCGAACCCGACTCGCCGGCGACGCCGAGGGTCTCCCCTCGCCGGATGTCGAAGGAGGCCTCCCGCACGATGGGAACGATGTCGTCGCCCGCCCGGTAGCCCACGTCCAGCCCCCGCACCGACAGGAGAACGTCGTCCGCCGGGTCCTCCCCCGTGGGCTGCGGGACGCGGCGAGCGCGCGAGGGTGCCTTGGTGAGCTTCGACTGCCCCCAGCCGAACGAGCTGGCGTCGCGCACGGAGTCTCCGATGACGCCGAAGGCGAGGGCGGTGAGCGCGATGACCAGCCCGGAGGGGAACAGCATCCACGGGGTGGAAGCGATCACCTGGGCTGCCTGGGCGATCATGTTTCCCCAGCTCGGGTCGGGGATCTGCACGCCGAAGCCGAGGAAGCTGAGCGCACTCTCCACGATCAGGGCCTGCGCGGCGAAGACTCCGGCCTGGACGATGATCACGCCGCGCGAGCGCGGAAGGACGTGGGAGAAGATGATGTACAGCGGCGACAGCCCCGAGACCCGGGCGGCGTCGACGAAGAGTTCGTTCCGCACGGCGATCGCACTCGCACGGACCATCAGGATCAGCACCGGGGACGCGAGGGCGCCGAAGACGATCATCGCCAGGAACGTGTTGCCTCGGTACACCGAGAGCACGACGAAGAGCACGATGATGTTCGGCAGCGCGATGACGATGCTGACGACGGCCATGACGACACGGTCGGTCCAGTTGCTGAAGTATCCCGCGATGAGACCGAAGACCAGTCCCAGCGCGACATAGACGACGACCGCCGCTCCCACGGCCATGAGAGTGGGGCCGGCACCGAACATCAGGCGCGACAGCACGTCGCGGCCGAGCTGGTCCGTTCCCAGCCAGTGGGCCGCTGTCGGACCCTGCGACCCGTTGGCCAGGTCGTTCTCCAGCGGGGAGTACGGGGCGATCATCGGCGCGAGCACGGCCGCTCCGACCACGAGGACGAGCCAGCTCACGGAGAGGATCAGTCCGACGGATGGGCGACGCCGCGGGCGCCGGCGGGTCGCGAGGGCGATCGCGACCGTGGAGTTCGGGTTGGTCAGGCTCACGCGAGTGCCCTCACTTTGGGATTGAGCAACGAGTACAGAACGTCGGTGAGGACGTTGGCGATCAGGATGATGACGGTGAAGGCGAGGACGGCCCCCTGCAGCACGGCCAAGTCGTGGTTCAGTGTCGCGCGGGCCACGAGCGATCCCATACCGGGGATGGCGAAGACCGACTCCAGGACGACCGTGCCGCCGATCTGTGTGACGAACGTGGCCGAGACGGCGGAAAGGATCGGAATCGCGGCATAGCGGAGCCCGTACTTCATGATGAGCGTCCGCGGCGGCATGCCATTGGCCTGCATGAAGCGCATGAAGTCCCGGCTCAGCGCCTCCGACATGGACTCGCGCGCCTGCTTGGCGATGAGGGCGAGCCCGGCGAAGGAGAGGGCCATCACGGGCATCACCAGGTGCAGGAGCCATTCGCCGACCGAGACGCTGGGGGAGACATAGCCGACCGAGGGCAGGATCTGCAGCGTGCCGGCGAAGAACACGATCAGGATGAGTCCGACCCAGAAGTTCGGCAGCGAGATGCCGAGCATCCCGATGGAGTCGAGCACACGTGCGGCCCACCCCTTGCGGACGGCGGCGTACACGCCGAACGCGACGCCCACGACGGTGGCTACGAGCGTCGACAACAGCGCCAGAGACAGCGTGGGCCAGATGCGCTGATCGAGACTGCGCACGATCGACTCACCGGTGTACAGCGAGACTCCCAGGTCGCCGCGGAAGATGCCGGCCAACCAATCGAAGTACTGCTCCCAGATGGGACGGTTCAGTCCCAGTTCCTCGTTCAGCGCAGCGACCCGCTCGGCGGTCGCATTCTCACCGAGAATCGACGTGGCCGCATCTCCGGGGACCATCGATGCCAGCACGAAGGTGAGCGCGGTCATCACGAAGAGGACCGGAATCGCCAGGGCGATTCGTCTGAGGATGATCCCTACCACTGACTCTCCCATTTCTCCGGCGCGAGCGCCGTTGCGCTACGTTGCGCTATTCCACCCGATTCAGGTTTCCCGCACGTTTCGTGCGTGAGGCGATATAACTCGGGGTCGCCTGAAGGCGAGCAGGACACGGACCCGCCGTCGAGCACGCTACCTTTTGTAGCGCCGCAGCGCAACGTTTAGCAATGCGTTGCGCTAGACTTGTGTTTCCGTCCGAGAGCGGCTGGTCCTCGCGCCGCTGCGTCGCGAAAGGCCACTATGCCCACCTCCACCGGCGGCGATCTGCTCGTCTCCGCCCTCCGCAGTGAGGGCGTCTCCACCGTCTTCGGCCTTCCCGGCATCCAGCTCGACCCGGTGATGGAGGCGATGTACCAGCAGCGTGAGGACATCGACTTCCTCGCCGTCCGTCATGAGCAGTCGGCGACCTACATGGCCGATGGGTACGCCCGCGTCTCCGGGGAGCCGGGTGTTGCCATGGTGGTCCCGGGGCCGGGCGTGCTCAACGCCGGTGCCGGCCTGGCGACCGCGTACGCCTGCTCCTCCCCCGTGCTCCTGATCGCCGGCTCCATCGAGTCGTCGATGCGAGGCCGGGCACTGGGGGCGCTGCACGAGATCCCCGGGCAGAGCGAGCTGCTGTCCTCCCTCACCAAGTGGTCGGCGATCGCACGCCATCCGGACGAGGTGCCCGAGCTGGTGCACGAGGCGTTCTTCCACCTGCGCTCCGGGCACCCTCGACCCGTCGCGCTGGAGGTGCCGCCCGACGTCATGCGCGCGACGACCACCGCGCAGACCGGTTCTCCCCGGACGCCCCACCGCATCGCCCCCGACCCCGCAGCCGTCCGCCACATCGCGGAAATGATCGGTCGGTCCCGGCGGCCTCTCCTGTACGCCGGCGGCGGAGCGCTCGCCTCGGATGCCGGTACTCCCCTCATCGCCCTGGCGGAAGCACTCGGCATCCCGATCGTGACCACGCGAAACGGGCGCGGCGTGCTGGATACGCGTCATCCGCTCGTCTTCGACCCGCTCTCCCTCCGTCGCTTCTCCCGTGACGCCGACCTCGTCATCGCCTTCGGCACGCGCCTGGGAAGCGGCGACGGAGGCGCCTCCGAGATGGGCGACGCACCTCTGGTCATGGTCAACGTCGATCACGGGGCGTTCCGCTTCCCACGCCCCGTGGACGTGCCGCTGTACGCGGATGCCGCATTGGCGGCCGAGGCCCTCCGCGCGGAGATCGACGCCTCGGGCGCGCAGACCGAGTTCGAATGGGGCGACATCCCCGCGCAGATCGGCGCCTGGACCACGGAGCAGTTCCAGGTCATCGCACCGCAGATGGAGTACCTCGCCGCCATCCGGACCGCGCTCCCGGACGACGGTGTGCTGGTCAGCGAGTACACGCAGGTCGGATACGTCGCGAGCATCGCTTTCCCCACCCACCGCCAGCGAGGCTTCATCTCCCCGGGATACCAGGGCACGCTCGGCTACGGCTTCGCGACCGCGCTGGGCGCCCAGGTCGCCGCCGGCTCCTCCCCCGTCGTCTCGATCAACGGCGACGGAGGGTTCTCGTGGACCCTTTCGGAGTTGTCCACCGCCAAGAAGTACGGCATTCCCCTCACGGTGGTCGTCTTCAACGACGGCTACTTCTTCAACGTCCACCGGATGCAGCGGGAGAACTTCGACGCCCACCACATCGCGACCGACCTCACGAACCCCGACTACGTCGACCTGGCCCGCGCGTTCGGCATCGAGGCTCAGCGCGTGCACGGGCCCGCCGATCTGGGGGAGGCGATTGCGGGAGCGACGAGGTCGGGGCGGCCGCACCTCATCGAAGTCGCGGTCGGGGAATTCCCCAGCCCCTGGCATCTCATCGACATTTGACCTTCTCGACCACACCCGGAAGCAGGCGACGATGATCAACGACACCGACCAGGCGGAACTGGAGCGAGTCGTCGCGCGGGCCGCGGCGGCAGCGGCGGGGATGGCCGAGACCAGCCCTGGCCTGCGTGCGGCCGCACTGACCGCAGCAGCGCACGCGCTCGAGTCGCATCGTGACGAGCTCGCGCGGATCGCTGCCCCCGAGACGGGCCTCAGCCTGGACCGGCTCACCGGGGAGGTCACTCAGGCCGCGGTGCAGCTGAAGATCCATGCCGGCGCCATGAAGAAGGGCGAGTTCCTCGACGCGCGGATCGACCTGCCCGATGACGACTACGGCCTCGGGCCGCGTCCGGATCTCCGCCGTTACCTGGTGGCGGTGGGTCCCGTGCTCAACTTCGCCGCGAGCAATTTCCCCTTCGCCTTCTCCGTCGCCGGCGTCGACACCGTCGCGGCGCTCGCGGCCGGTTGCCCCGTGATCGTGAAGGCTCACCCGGGCCACCCCGAGACATCGCTGCGCACCTTCGATCTCCTCGCTGCCGCGCTGGTGGGAGCAGGGCTCCCCGAGCACTCGGTGCAGGTGGTGTTCGGGCAGGAGGCGGGACTGTTCGTGCTTCGGCATGAGAGCATCCAGGCCGCCAGCTTCACCGGATCGGTTCGAGCGGGGACGCACCTGGCGCGCATCGCGGCGGAACGTCCTCGGCCGATCCCGTTCTTCGGCGAGCTGGGAAGCGTGAACCCCGTCGTCGTCACTGCGGCGGCTGCGGCGGAACGCGGCGGTGACATCGCCCGCGGATTCGTCGAGGCGTTCAGCTGGTCGGCCGGGCAGGTGTGCACGAAACCCGGTGTGCTGATGGTTCCGCGCGGATTCGACTTCGACGCCGAGTTCCACGCGGCGGCGGTGGGCGCCGATGAGCACCGCCTCCTCCACCCCGGCATCGCCTCGGCTTTCGCCGAGCGTCGCGTCGACATGTCCGGCGTCCGCGGCATCCGCATCATCGCGGCGGGTGACTACCGTGCGGACGAGGACGGCCACGGGTGGGTGCGCCCGACCGTCCTGGGCACGGACATCGACACCCTCCTGCGCGACCCCGCGCTCCCCGACGAAGCGTTCGGTCCGTTGGGCCTCGTGGTCGAGTACGACGACATCGCCCAGGTGGATGCCGCCCTCGCTCAGCTGTTCACCGGCAACCTCACCTCGACGATCATGCGCAGCCCGTCCGACGACCTCGAGCAGCTGCGCGCTCTCACCCTGACGATGCAGGCGCGCGCGGGGCGGGTCGTCTTCGACGCCTGGCCGATGGACGTGCACATCACGTGGGCCCAGCAGCACGGCGGCCCCTGGCCCGCCTCGACGAACGACTCCTCGGTGTCGACATCGGTGGGACCGTTGGCCGTGCGCCGCTTCCTGCGCCCGTCCGCGTGGCAGGACGCCCCGGAGGAGCTGCTGCCCGCGCCCCTTCAGAGCGCGAACCCGTGGGGCGTGCCGCAGCGGATCAGTCGACCCGGCGAGAGCGCGACCTGGCCGGTGTGACACCCCGGTGCCCGCGCGCCCCCCGGCGCGCGGGCACCCGCCTCACTCGCGCAGATCCAGCCAGCGCACCTCGTCGGCCGTGAGCTCGATGCCGAGCGCATCCATCGACGTGCGCGTCTCGGTCAGCGTGCGCGGGCCGAAGAGCGGGAAGGTGGGGAACGGCTGGTGCAGCACGTAGGCCAGCGCGATCGCCGTGGCCTGCACCCCCCGACCCTCCCCGAGCTCGCGCGCGCGGCGCAGGCGCTCGAAGTTGCCCTCGCCGTAGTAGCACCGCACGAGCTGCTGGTCCGAGAGGTCGGCCCAGTCCCCTCTGCTGAAGAACCCACGCGCCTGGGAGGACCACGGGAACAGCGCGGTCTGCGTCCGCTCCAGCCACTCCTTGGACGCGGGGTCCGTCGCATGGCGGCACCCCGCCCACGGCAGGTCGTAGGCCTCGGCCAATCCGAAGTGATTGCTGAGCAGGGTGAACCCCTGCTTGCCCTCGGCGGCGGCGTACGCGTTCGCCTCGTCGATGCGCTCGATGCTCCAGTTCGAGCCCCCGAAGGCACGGATCCGCCCGGCGCGGTAGTGCTCATCCAGGACGTCGATGAATTCGCCCACCGGCACGTCGGCGTTGTCCCGGTGCAGGAAGTACAGGTCTGCGTGGTCGGTCTGGAGCCGATCGAGGCTGGTCAGCAACTCCGTCGTGACGGCCTCGGGATTGCAGTTCGGTGTGTGGGCGCCCTTGGCGATCACCACCAGGTCGTCGCGGTTGCCGCGGGTGCGCATCCACTGGCCGAGCAGAGTCTCCATGATCCCCCGCCCGTACTCGTGGGCGGTGTCGAAGGTGTTGCCACCCTGCTCGACGTAGTCGTCGAACATCACGGTGGCCTGCGCGAGCGTCCGCTGGTTGTCCACCCCCATCACGAGGCGGGAGATGTCCTTGTCCACACCGGGGACGCGGCCGTAGGACATCGTGCCCCGTCGGGGTGGGCGCACGCGTCCGCTCACCGGCGGCATCGACGCATCACCGCGCTCGAAGGGATACTGCACGGACAACGCATCCCGCCACCGTTGCTGCAGGTCGGCCACACCCTGCGTCTCGCTCCACGGCATCTCCGGTGCCTGACCGGATCCGCCGGACGCGGCCTCGGCGAGGGCGTCCGCCTCCAGGGCGTACGCCGCAGCGGGCGGGATGCGGATCTCCTCGACCGGTTCGCCGCTGCGGGACACCAGGATCACCGAGTCTTCGTCGGAACTCGGAACCCACGGCGCGGCGACGGTGATGGTGCCCCCACTACCGACCACGCGCACGCGGTGCGGTTCGCGCAGCTTCACTCCGGTGGTCAGGTGGGCGGAGATGGGGCCGAACCCGACGGTGGCCGTGGCCCACTCGTCCACGCCCGTGGATCCGACGGTGCCGGACGCCGCGAAGCTGGTGGGGACGGGCGACTCGCCCGCGGCCAGTACGACAGCGCGTGCCAGCGAGAGCGGGTAGCCGCCCACGTCGAGGATGCCGCCGCCGGCGAGATCCGCGTCCAGAAGGCGTCCGCTCGTCGCCGGGGTGTGGAAGGAGAACGACGCCTCGACGTGCGCGACCCGGCCGACGGCGCCCTCGCGGACGAGTTCGAGCAGGCGCACCGTTTGCGGGTGGAAGCGGTACATGAAGCCCTCGAGCAGCGCCACGCCGTTGCGGCGGGCCGCTTCGATGATCGCCATCGTGAACGGCGCGTTCGGAGAGAGCGGCTTCTCGCACAGCACATGCTTGCCCGCTTCTGCCGCCTTGATCGCCCACTCGGGATGCGACGTGTGGACGGTCGAGATGTAGACGGCGTCGACCTCGGGGTCGCGGAGAAGTTCTTCATAGTCGGCGTAGCTGCGTTCCGCGCCGAACTCGTCCGCGAATCGCTTCGCACGATCACCGTCACGGCTGGCCACGGCCACCAGTCGGCCCCGCCGGCTCTGGGGAAGTTCCCCCGCGAAGCTGCGCGCGATGGTGCCCGGTCCGATGATTCCCCAGCCCAGTACGTCGTTCGTCATCGTGTGTCCTCCGTCATGTCGGGTTCTGGCCCTCGCCGCGCAGGCAGCCATGACGTGCTCGGCGTGAAAGCGGTGGGCTGCATCGAGCGCATTATCCACACAACTTTACACAATCAGTGCGTATGTGTTGCGTGCAAGAATGTCGACCAGGCCGTAGACCGCCGCGAAGGGGACCCCCGATGAAGCACACGCCGCACTTCATGCTCGAGGACGTTGCCGAGGTCAAGCGCCTCGTTCGGGAGAACCCGTGGGTCACCATCGTGTCCCCCGTCGGGGGGTCGGTCGTCGCGTCGCACTACCCCGCTCTCCTCGAGGAAAGTGGCGAGGACACGATCACTCTGGTCAGCCACGTCGGGCGGCCGGACGAAGAGCTCCACGAACTCGGGCACGCAGATGTGCTCATCATCGTGCAGGGGCCTCACGGCTACATCTCGCCGAGCTGGTATCCGTCCGGCGGGTTCATTCCGACGTGGAACCATGTGACCGCCCACCTCTACGGGCGCCCGGAGATCCTCTCGCCGGAGGAGAACTTCCGGTCGCTGAACCGACTCGTCGAGCACTTCGAGATGCCGGTGGCCAACCCCCGTGGCCTCTCGCAGGATCTCGACTTCGCCCACGGGATGGCGCGCGGCACCGTCGGGATCCGTATTCCGATCACCCGCTTCGACGCGCGCCTCAAGCTCAGCCAGAACAAGTCGGCCGACGACGTGCAGGGAGTCCTCGCCGGGCTCGAGGGGACCGGGCCGTACGCCAACCTCCCCCTCGCCGGGGAGATGCGCCGCGTCCACGGCTGACCTGCGCCTTCATCCGCCCCCCGTCGGAGCGCTCGCCCGCGAGGCCCGCTGTTGCGCAATAGATCTGTAGTGATGCGTACACTGGCGCCCATGGATCCTGCCTTCCCCGACCACGCGCGCGCCATCGCGAACTACCGACGGCTCGTGCGGATCCCGACGATGTCGCGGCTGGACGCTGCGGACGTGGACTGGGCGCCGTTCGACGAGTTCCTCCGGGTTCTCCCCGAGCTCTACCCCGCCCTGTACTCGGCGCTCGAGCACGAGGTCGTGAAGGGGCACTCGTTGCTCTTCCGATGGCGCGGCACCGACGACGGGCCTCCGTCGGTTCTGATGGCCCATTACGACGTCGTCGGAGCCGGCGACGACGGGTGGAGCACCCCGCCCTTCGCCGCCGAGGTGATCGGCGAGGGCGCCGACGCAACCGTCGTCGGACGCGGCGTCATCGACGACAAGGCATCCCTCGTCGGGATCCTCGAAGCCGTCGAGGAGGCGGTGCGGGCCGGGCGCACCCCGCGCAACGACGTCTTCCTCGCGTTCAGCCACAACGAGGAGATCCTCGGCGATGCCACCCCCGCGATCGTCGACCTGCTTCAGGGGCGAGGCATCCGCCCGGGGTTCGTCCTGGACGAAGGAGGCATCGTCGGCGAGAGCATCCTTCCCGGTGTCCCCGACGACGTCGTCTTCGTCGGAGTGAGCGAGAAGGGCGTCGCGACGATCCGGCTCACCTTCACCGCGCCCGGAGGCCACGCGTCGGTGCCCCCCGAGGTGACCTCCACCGCGCGGATGGCGCGTGCCATCACCCAGATCGACGAAGCGGGTGGCGTTCCCGTCCTGAACGAGGTCACGCGGCGCATGATCTCCGCCATCGGACCGGCCGCCGACGGTCCAGTCCGCCGGGCAGCCGAGCTGCTCGACAGGGACGAACCGGCCGCCATCGCGGAGTTCGCCTCCGTGAGCCGTGACGCGCACGCGATGGTGCACTCGGCATCCCTGGTCACGATGCTCACCGCCGGCGAGGCTCCCAACGCCGTGCCCGAGCGCGCGAGCGCCGTCGTGAACGTCCGCGTGGCCGTGGGCCACCGCGCCGAGGACATGGTCGACCGGGTGATCTCCGCCATCAGCGACCCCGAGGTGGTGGTCGAGGTCGTACAGTGCCTGGATCCGGTGGTGCCGTCACAGTCGGACGGGCCCGTCTGGGAACGACTGGAAGAAGCCATCACGGCGGTGTACGGCGACGTCCTCGTCGTGCCCTATGTGAACAACGGCGGGACGGACAGCCGCAACTACAGCGTCATCAGCGACCACGTGTACCGGTTCAATCCGTACGCGATGACGCTGGCTGAAAGGCGCAGCATCCACGCGGTGGACGAAAGGCTCCGGCTCTCCTCGTTCACGGAGGGTCTGAGGTTCTACAGCGACCTGCTCCGGCGCATCTGATTCGGCGGCGCTACCGGCTCGACCCGGGCTCGACGGCCCGGGCGAGCTGGGCGAGCGAAGAGATCATCGCCCCCACGTGCACGTCCTGGTCGATGCCCTCGGGTGCGTCGGCCGCCTCGACCGTGACGAGCGTGCCGGTGGCCTCGGGCTCGAAGGTCCACGTCATCCGCATCGTGCCGGCGAAGGCGGGGTCGCCCGAGGGGAAGTCGACCTCCTCCACCACCCGACGCGGCGGGTCCAGCACGACGCGGCGAACGACGCTGACGTCGGTCTCGCGTGACGCTTTGCCGCCCCCTTCGGGCGGACGGTCGTAGGTGAGCACCATCCGGTAGCCGCGCTCGGCGTCGAACCCCTCCAGCCGCCCGGTCATGCCCTCCGGCGGAATCCAGGCCACGAACACGTCGGGATCGGTGAACGCCCGGAAGACCCGGTCGGGATCGGCGGTGATGTGTCGGGTGGCCCGCTCGGCTCGCATGGCGCCACCTTACGCGGCGCCGGTGCGTCCGCCCGCCCGCCGAACGATACCCGCGACCACGGCGGCGCGGCCCCCGGAGGGTGTCGGGGGCCGCGCGTACCCTGAGGACATGCCCGCGAGAAAGCCCGTCACCGCGTCGTCCTACCGGTGCACCGAGTGCGGGTGGACGACCCTGAAGTGGGCCGGCCGCTGCGGAGAATGCCAGCAGTGGGGCACGGTGGTCGAAAGCGCGGAGAAGACGGGCATCAACCGCGCGGTGACCGCGATCGCGCCGGGTGCGACCCGTGCCGCGCGCCCCATCACGGCTATCGACACCCAGGATGCTCCGCGCCGGACGAGCGGGGTCGGCGAGTTCGACCGCGTGCTCGGTGGCGGCATCGTGCCCGGAGCCGCGATCCTCCTCAGCGGCGAACCGGGGGTGGGCAAGTCGACGCTGCTCCTGGAGGTCGCCGCGCAGAGCGCACGCGCCGGCCGCCGCGTCCTGTACGCCAGCGCGGAGGAGTCCACGGCGCAGGTCCGGCTCCGCGCCGAGCGCACCGGGGCGCTCCACGACGAGCTGTATCTGGCGGCCGAGACCGACCTCGCGACGATCCTCGGACACATCGACGAGGTCGAGCCCGACCTGCTGATCGTCGACTCGGTGCAGACGGTGTCCTCGGCGCTCAGCGACGGCGCGGCGGGGCAGCCCAGCCAGGTGCGCGAGGTCGCCTCGACCCTCATCCGGGTCGCGAAAGACCGGTCGCTGCCGGTCATCCTCGTCGGGCACGTCACGAAGGACGGCTCGATCGCGGGCCCCCGCATCCTCGAGCACCTCGTCGACGTCGTGTGCCAGTTCGAGGGCGACCGGCAGACATCCCTGCGCTTCGTGCGCGCACTCAAGAACCGGTTCGGGCCGACCGACGAGGTCGGATGCTTCGACATGACGGGCGCGGGGATCGCCGAAGTGCCCGACCCGAGCGCGCTGTTCCTCGGGCACGGAGACCCGGTTCCCGGCACGTGCGTGACGATCGCGCTCGAGGGCCGGCGCGCCCTTCCGGTGGAGGTGCAGGCGTTGACCATCGACACGACGGCGCCCAACCCGCGCCGCGTCGTCAACGGTGTGGATTCCGCGCGCGTGGCCATGGTCCTGGCGGTGCTGGAGCGGCGCGCGGGCGTGAAGGTGTCGGACAAGGATGTGTACGTCTCGACCGTCGGCGGTGTCCGGCTGATCGAGCCGGCCGCCGACCTCGCGATCGCCATCGCCGTGGCCAACGCGGTGCTGAACCGCACCATCTCGCACCGGACGGCGGCGATCGGGGAACTCACGCTCACCGGGGAGATCCGGCCCGTCACGCAGTCCGCGCAGCGTGCGGGCGAAGCATCCCGGCTCGGGTACCAGACGGTGGTCGATGCGACCTCCCGCTCCATCGAGCGAGCGCTGCGCGACCTGCCCGTTCGACAGCGCCTCGACCGGGGCGATCCCCCGGGGTTCTGACCCCGGGTCAGCGACCCGGAGGGCCGGAGCGGCGACGCTGCTGCGAGAAGCCGAGAACGACCGGGATGACCAGGCCTGCCGCACATACCGCGCCGACGATGAGGTACTCCATTCGGCCGAGTCTGCCACTGACGACCCGGAAGCGCGACTCGGGCACGGGCGTTCCCGATCTGCGTCAGGCGTCGAGCGCAGCCAGGAGGTCGGCGGGCGAGGCCTGCATCGGGTGCGGCCCGGCGATGTCGAGGAACACCGTTGTGATGTCGTCGCGGTGCGTCTCGAGGAACAGGCGCAGCCACGCGGGCGACTGCAGCGCGACGTGCGGGGGCAGCGTCTCGGGCTTGTGGGTGGCGTCGCTGAAGAGCAGCAGGGCGATGTCGCCGGTGTTCGGGTCGCGGTAGGTCCACACCTCGCCCGCGTCCCGCGGGTTATCGCGGTCGCCGGCGCGCAGGAGCGGAACGACGGTGGGCCCGTTGCGGAGGGCGAAAGCGACCGCGGCCATGTCCTGGGTCTGCAGGGCGTCCGTCAGCACGACATTGCGGAACTCCAGTTCCGCGCCCTTCCGGCCCTTCTTCCCCGCCATCGTTCCAGCCTAACGGGGCCCCCCGAACCGGCCGCGCTCAGCTCAGG
The DNA here is from genome assembly GCF_057197605.1 of Microbacterium sp. Z11_20. Lineage (NCBI taxonomy): Bacteria > Bacillati > Actinomycetota > Actinomycetes > Micrococcales > Microbacteriaceae > Microbacterium > Microbacterium sp. Z11_20. The sequence continues at coordinate 63,396 of NZ_JBXVOQ010000004.1, forward strand.
AAACCCCTCAGCAACGCCTCCGTACCGGCGAGGTGATCGAGGACGGCGGCGGATGCCGCATCCGCCCGCCCCGCGAGGATCGCGGTGACCATCCGCTCGTGCTGGCCGTTGGAGTGCTCGATGTTGCGCGGCAGCAGCGGAAAGGTGTCGAGCCACGCGTTGATGCGCGCGCGATTGTCCACCACGAGCGGCACGAGCGATGGGATCCCGGCCAACTCGGCCACCGTGAGGTGCAGCAGCGTGTCGGCGCGGCGGTACTCGGTGGCGCCGGCCGACGCCGCCTCCTCATGGCGGGCCCACAGCGCATCGCGGTCTGCCGGGCCGAGCGCACGGACAGCCGCCGCCCGGGCAGCGCCCGCCTCGAGCACCCGACGCATCCCGAGCACGTCGTCGAGCTCCGCCGCATCCACCGCCGGAGGCCCGGCGGGGCGCGGCAGCGGGTCGGCGATGAACGTGCCGCCGTATCGGCCGCGGCGCGACTCGAGGAACCCGGCGTCGGCGAGCTCGCGGATGGCTTCGCGCACGGTGTCGCGGCTCACCCGGTACAGAGCGGCGAGCTCGCGCTCGGGAGGAAGCGACTCGCCCGGCGCGAGCACGCCGAGGCGGACCGTCTGGATCAGGCGGGCCACGGTGTCTTCCAGCGCGTTGCCCTGCCGCACCGGCCGGTACACGGCTCGGCTCACATCCGGCAGCGGGGTGCCGGTCATCGCTTCGGATGCTGCGAGTGGGGCGAGCGCATCGTCACAGGGGGGTCACGTACGCGTTGCTGATGCCGCCGTCGACGACGAAGGCGGTCGCGGTGATGAACGACGCATCGTCGGAGGCGAGGAACGCGACCGTTGCGGCGAGTTCCTCCGGCTCGGCGAACCGGCCCATCGGCACGTGGACGAGACGGCGCTGCGCGCGCTCGGGGTCTTTCGCGAACAGCTCCTGGAGGAGCGGCGTGTTCACCGGCCCCGGGCAGAGGGCGTTGACCCTGATCCCCTGGCGGGCGAACTGCACGCCGAGCTCACGGGTCATCGCCAGAACCCCGCCCTTGGATGCGGTGTAGCTGATCTGCGAGGTCGCCGAACCCAGGAGCGCGACGAACGAGGCGGTGTTGATGATCGACCCCGACCCGGCAGGCACCATGTGCCGCAGGGCGGCACGGGAGCACAGGTAGACGCTCTTGAGGTTGACGTCCTGCACGCGATCCCACGCCGGCAGCTCCGTCGTCTCGATCGAGTCGTCATCGGCCGGGGAGATCCCGGCGTTGTTGAAGGCGATGTCCACGCGCCCGAAGTCGTCGGCCACCCCGTCGAACAGCGCGTTCACGCGTGCTTCGTCGGCCACGTCCACGGATCGGAAGACCCCGCCCACCTCGGATGCCGCGGCCTCTCCCGTCTCCGGATCGACGTCGGCGATCACCACGCGCGCGCCCTCGGCGGCGAACCGGCGGGCGGTGGCCAGACCGATGCCGCTCGCCCCACCGGTGATGATGGCCACCCGGTCTTTGAGGCGCTGGGTGAGATCGACGGTCATGCGTGCAGTCCTCTCGGTGGTGCCGGATGCGGCGGTCATGACGCGTCCGTGGCGAAGAAGACGTTCTTCGTCTCGGTGAAGTGCTCGGCCGCGTCGGGTCCGAGCTCGCGGCCGAGGCCCGACGCCTTCATTCCGCCGAAGGGCGTGGAGTACCGCACCGAGGCATGCGAGTTCACCGACAGGACGCCGCTTCGCACACCCCGCGACACGCGCACCGCGCGGCCCAGGTTCTCGGTCCAGATGGAGCCGGCGAGGCCGTAGATCGTGTCGTTGGCCAGTCGAATGGCGTCGGCTTCGTCGTCGAAGGGAAGCACGGCGACGACCGGGCCGAAGATCTCCTCCCGTGCGATCGCGTCGTCGGTGTCAGCGAGGACCACCGCGGGCGCGAACCAGAATCCGTCGCCCTCCGGAGCCGAGCCGCGGTACGCGATGCGGGCGTCGTGGAGGTAGGACGCGACCTTCTCGCGATGCGCGGCGGAGATGAGCGGCCCCATCTCCGTCGTCTCCAGGGCGGGGTCGCCCACACGCCAGGCCTGTACGGCCGGTTCGAGCAGCTCGAGGAACCGGTCGTAGACACTCCGCTGCACGAGGATGCGGCTGCGGGCGCAGCAGTCCTGCCCGGCGTTGTCGAACACCGCGCCGGGGGCGCTGGCGGCAGCCTTTTCGAGGTCGGCGTCGTCGAAGACGATGTTGGCGCTCTTGCCTCCCAGTTCGAGCGTGACCGGCTTCAGCATCCGCGCGCACCCGGCCGCGACCTCGGTCCCGACCTCCGTGGAGCCGGTGAAGACGACCTTGTGCACATCAGGGTGCGACACGAACCTCTGGCCCACGACCGATCCCGACCCCGAGATGACCTGGAAGAGTCCGTCGGGAAGACCGGCCTCCCGGGCGAGTTCGCCCAGCCGGAGAGCGGTGAGCGGGGTGAGCTCGGCGGGCTTGAGGACGACGGCGTTGCCGGCGGCGAGCGCGGGCGCGAAGCCCCACGACGCGATCGTCATGGGGAAGTTCCACGGCACGATCACCCCGACGACGCCGTACGGCTCGTGGAAGGTGACATCCAGCCCGCCGGCGACGGGGATCTGCCGGCCGGACAGTCGCTCGGGCGCTCCCGCGGAGAAGTTCAGCACCTGGGCGACGTGGTTCGCCTCCCACCGGGCCGAGGAGATCGGGTGCCCGGAGTTGCGCACCTCCAGCGCGGCGAGTTCTTCCACGTGCGCCTCGACCACGCGCGCGAAGGCCCGCAGCCCATCGGCGCGGGCGGCGGGCGGGAGCGCGGCCCAGGATCGCTGCGCCGTGACGGCGCGGGCAACGGCCGCATCCACATCGGCGAGGGATGCACGCGGGACCTCGCGGAACGGCGTGCCGGTGGACGGATCGATCAGGGTGAAGCTCACGCCGTCACCGGGTCCTTTCGCTGAGCGTATGCGGAGGCGGCGGCGACGAGCCCGAGGAACAGGCGCCGGTCGGCGGAATCCTCCTCGGGATGCCACTGCACCGCGACGAGGTAGTCGTCTCCGGGGAGTTCCACGCCCTGCACGAGTTCGTCGTCCGTGCGGGCGGTCACGATGAGGTCGCGTCCGAGTTCGTCGACGCCCTGGTGGTGGTAGCTGTGCACCGCCAGGTCGCCGGCGCCCACGAGTGCGGCCAGGCGCGTGCCCTCGGTCACGGCGACGGTGTTCTCGGCGAACACTCCCCCGCCCAGCCGGTAGCGCTCGGTGCCCAGGGCCTCGGGAAGATGCTGGTGCAGGGTTCCGCCGAACGCGACGTTGATGAGCTGCAGACCGCGGCAGATGCCGAAGACCGGGATGCCGCGTGCACGGGCCCCTCGGAGCAGCGCGAGTTCCCACGCGTCGCGGTCGGGACGCGCGGGGTCGGTGAGCGGGTGGCGTTCGGCGCCGTAGAGCTCGGGTTGGACGTCGGCCCCGCCGGTGAGGATGAGGCCGTCGAGCCCGTCCAGGACGGCGTCGGCGGCGGCATCCGGGCGCGGCTGCGGCGGCAGCAGTATTGCAGCGGCGCCGGAGGCGGTGACCGCGTCGAAGTACTGGTGCGGGAGGAACGAGGCCCGCACGTCCCACACCCCCTGCTTTGCCTGTTCGAGGTAGGTGGTCAGGCCGACCACCGGCGTGCGGGTCACTGAGCCTGTCGAAGCGTCAGAGCCGCTCGAAGCCACGGATGCGCTCCCAATCGGTCACGGCAGCGTCGAAGGCTTCCACCTCGATGCGCGCCTGGTTGAGGTAGTGCTCGACGACCTCGTCGCCGAACGCGGCACGGGCGATCGCCGACTCCGAGAACAGCCGCGCGGCGTCGCGCAGGGTCGTCGGAAGGTGCTCGACGTCGGAATCGTACGCGTTCCCGGTGAGCGGTGCCGGCAGCGGGAGGGAGTTCTCCACCCCGTAGAGGCCGCCGGCGATGATCGCCGAGATGGCCAGGTACGGGTTGACGTCGCCGCCGGGCACGCGATTCTCCACGCGCAGCGACGCGCCGTGCCCGACCACGCGCAGTGCGCACGTGCGGTTGTCCACGCCCCAGGCGACCCCCGTGGGGGCGAACGATCCCTTCGCGAAGCGCTTGTACGAATTGATGGTCGGCGCGTACAGCAGCGTGAACTCGCGGAGCGTCGCCAGGATGCCGGCGATCCAATGCTCCATGAACGGGCTGAACCCGTGGTCGCCGTCGCCCGACATGACCGCCGAGCCGTCGGCGCTGCGCACCGACAGATGGATGTGGCAGCTGTTGCCTTCCTTCTCGTTGAACTTCGCCATGAAGGTCAGCGATTTGCCGTGCGCGTCGGCGATCTCCTTCGCACCGTTCTTGTAGATCGTGTGGTTGTCGGCCGTCTCGACCGCCTCGGCGTAGCGGAACGCGATCTCCTGCTGCCCGAAGTTGCACTCGCCCTTCACGCCCTCGCAGTAGAGGCCGGCGCCCTCCATGCCCACGCGGATGTCGCGCAGCAGCGGCTCGAGCCGCGTCGTGGCGAGCAGGTTGTAATCGACGTTGTAGTCGGTCGAGGGCGTCAGCTCCGCGTACTTCTTCGCCCACGCGGCGCGGAAGGAGTCGTCGAACACGATGAACTCGAGTTCGGTACCGGCGAAGGCCACGAGGTCCTGAGCGGCAAGCCGCTCGCGCTGCGCGTTCAGGATCGCCCGCGGCGAAGGCCCGACGTCGGCACCACCGCCCACCCACCCGAGGTCGGCGATCACGAGCGCCGTGCCCGGCTGCCAGGGAAGGCGGCGCAGCGTCGACACGTCGGGGCGCAGCACCATGTCGCCGTACCCCTGGTCCCAGCCCGACATCGCGTACCCGTCCACCGTGTTCAGGTCGACGTCGACCGAGAGGAGGTAGTTGCAGGCCTCGGCACCGTTGGGGAGCACCTCGTCGCGCCAGAAGCGGCCGGCGACCCTCTTGCCCACGAGCCGACCCTGCGCGTCGGGGAAGGCCACGATCACCGTGTCGATCTCGCCCGCCTCGATCGCCGCATCCAGCTGCGCCGTCGTGAGATTGCCCGCCATGGGTGGTCCTTTCCTCGCCGTCGCGCCGCTCCAACTGTAATCAGGAACTTACATGCAAAGGTAGACAGCCCGACCAATAGGCCGCCACAATCATCCGCAAGGCGCGGCCGTGCGCCCACCCGATTCCTGCGGAGGTCGTATGTCTCAGCCCAGCGGTGCCGCGCGAAAGGTCGCCGGCGCCACCTATACCCGAGCCGGCGACGGCTACTTCGAAAAGCGCACCCTCAAGCGGTCGGCGGGGGTGTGGGGGCTGTGGGGACTCGCGGTCGCCGCCGTCATCTCCGGCGACTTCTCCGGCTGGAACTTCGGCATCGACTTCGCCGGCTTCGGCGGGATGCTGATCGCCTTCGTCATCCTGGTGGCGATGTACTACGGCATGATCTTCTCGATCGGGGAGATGGCCGCCGCGATGCCGCACACCGGCGGCGCGTACTCCTTCGCCCGATCGGCGATGGGGCCGTGGGGCGGCCTGGTCACCGGCGCCGCCGAGACCATCGAGTACGTCGCGACCACGGCCGTGATCGTCTTCTTCTCCGCGTCCTACGCCGACGCGATCACCGCAGAACTCCTCGGCGTCACCATCCCCGCGTGGGTGTGGTGGATCATCCTCTATGCCGTGTTCATCGCGCTGAACGCGGCCGGCGCGGCGATCTCGTTCCGCTTCGCGATCGTCGTCTCGATCATCTCCATCGGCATAATCCTGGTGTACTCGGCCATGGCCGTGTTCTCGGGGGCCTTCTCGTGGGCGGCGCTGTGGGACATCGCGCCCGACCCCGGCCAGACGGCGTTCCTCCCGCACGGCGTCCTCCCGATCCTGTTCGCGCTGCCCTTCGCGATGTGGTTCTTCCTCGGCATCGAAGAGCTCCCCCTCGCCGCGGAGGAGTCGCACAACCCCGTCCGCGACATCCCCCGGGCCGGCTTCTGGGCCCGCGGCACCCTCATCGTCACGGGCCTCCTCGTGCTCTTCCTCAACACCGGCGTACTCGGGGCCGAGGCCACCGGTGTTGCCGGCGAGCCGCTGCTGGACGGGTTCCGGGCGATCGTGGGCGACGGGGCGGCGGCGGTGCTGGCGCTCTTCGCCCTGGTCGGGCTGCTGGCCTCCCTGCAGGGCATCATGTTCGCGTACGGGCGCAACATGTACTCGCTGTCGCGCGCGGGGTACTACCCACGGTTCCTCTCGCTGACCGGCAAGCGGCAGACGCCGTGGGTCGCGCTCGTCGTGGGTGCCGCCATCGGGTTCGTCGCTCTCCTCGTGCTCGACGTCCTCACGCAGCTCAACGAGGATGCCGGCGCGGTGGCCGGCGCAATCGTGCTGAACATCGCGGTGTGGGGCGCGGTCGTCGCCTACCTGCTGCAGATGATCTCGTTCATCATCCTGCGGCGGAAGTTCCCGAACGCCGACCGCCCGTATCGCAGCCCGTGGGGCATCCCCGGCGCCGTCATCGCGATCGTCGTGGCGGCGCTCATCTTCCTCGGGTTCCTGCTCAACCCGACGTTCCTTCCCGCGATCATCGCGATCGCGATCGTCTACGCGGTTCTGCTCGTCGGCTTCGGCGCCTTCTTCCGTCACCGTCTCGTCCTCTCCCCGGAGGAGGAGTACGCCCTGTCCGGCGGCACGCACGGCGACCCGCAGGCGGAGGGGTACGACGCGATGGAGAGCGAGGTGTTCGGAGCCGAGCCCGATCGCAAGCTCTGAGCCGTCACATCCGGATGCCGCGGTCGACTGCCGACCGCGGCATCCGTGCGTCCACGGTGGCGGCGCCGGCCCGTCGAGAGAGAAGGAAAGAGGCCCTCTCGGATCCTCCAGTTAGGGGCTGGCGGATTCGAGAGGGCCTCGCGGTTCCTGCGGGTACGTGGGCCTTCGCGTTTGGGGAACGCTGCGACCGGCTGCTGGGGACAGCTTTACAATCCTCGATGCAAGAACGTATCCACTGTAGCTTCACGCGCGACGCACGTCTGTCCGCCATTTGGGGGACAAGACCGGGTCAATACAGGAGGAACGCGGCGGTGTTCGACGAGGAGATTCCGCCGATGGCGACGCTCAAATGGTACGTGGCCCCGCCCCCGGGCGCAGTGGGACGATCGCCTGAACAATTGTCCACCGACGATCGTGTGCGATCCCACGTCAGCGGCGCCGCGCTCGTGGTCTGCTGACCCGCGGCGAGCAGGACGATCATGTCGCTCGGTTCGCTCTGGCAGTCCGTCGATCGCCACCAGACGTCGGACCCGCTGGAGATCGTGAAAGCCTGGGCGCTCGTGCCGACGTTGAGCGTGCAGTCGGCATCGCTGTGATTGGTGAGGCGGATGGAGAGCTGGGGGTGCTGTCCCGTCGCGTAGGACTGCTGATCGGACAGCGCCTCGATGGTCAGGTCACCGGGAAGGCAGCCCTCGGCGGGGGGCGGGGCCTCGGGGTCGGGCGCCTCCTCCGCGGGTTCGGCCTCGGCCTCCGGCTCAGCCTCCGCAGGGGCCGTCTCGGTCGGCGTCGCCGACGGGGTCGCCGATGACGTGGGAGTCGCTGTGGGCGTCGGCTCCGTGACGGATTCGGCGGCGCTTCGCCACGGCTGCGCCACGAACAACCACACCAGTCCCCCGATGACGAGGAGCGCGACGAGCACCAGCACCAGCCGGCGACGACGGTAGACCGCCGGGGAGTGCCGCCGACGCGGAGGAGTGCCGCTCATGCCTCCAGGGTAGGCGCGGTATCCCGCACCGGCCGGGCGGCACGCCCGATCAGGTGCGCTCCAGCGTCTTCAGCATCCGGGTGTTGCCGAGGGTGTTCGGTTTCACGTGGGCGAGGTCGAGGAACTCGGCGACGCCCTCATCGGGGCTGCGCACGAGCTGCGAATACACGTCGGGATCGACGACCTGCTCTCCGATCGGCTCGAACCCGCGACTGGTGAAGAAGTCCACCTCGAAGGTCAGGCAGAACAGGCGTGAGAGCCCCAGCTCCCGTGCGGAGTCCTCGAGCCCCTCGACGAGGGCGCGACCCACGCCGCGGTGCAGCCACTCGTCGACGACGATGAGGGTGCGGATCTCACCGAGGTCTTCCCAGATCACGTGGAGGGCGCCGCATCCGATGAGCGTGCCGTCGGCCTCGGCCACCAGGAACTGCTGCACCGACTCGTAGAGCACCACGATGTCTTTGCCGAGGAGGATGCGCTGCTGCACGTACGGCTCGAGCAGCTCATGGATGCCGCGGACATCGGCCGTGCGGGCCGGTCGGACGGTGAACTCGCTCATGCCCCCAGCCTAGAGTCGGCATTCGTCTGCGCCGAAACGACGAAAGGGCGGATGCCGAAGCATCCGCCCTTTCGTGGTGTCTCAGGCGCCGGCGACGATGTCCGGCGTCGCGGTGATCTCGCCACCGGTGGTGACGCCCACGGCGACCTTCTCGTCGCGTGCGGTGGTCTCGAACACGAACTCGCCGTTCTGCGAGTCCACCTTCACGTGGTTGCCCGCTTCGAGCTCGCCGTGCAGGATCTTCTCGCTGAGGCGATCCTCCACCTCGCGCTGCATGGCCCGCCGCAGCGGCCGCGCACCGAGGGCCGGGTCGAACCCGATCTCGATGAGCCGCTCCTTGGCCGCCTGCGACAGCTCGATCGTCATATCGCGGTCGAGCAGCCGGTCGGCCAGGCGCTTGGTGAACAGATCGACGATCTGCACCAGCTCGGGCTTGGACAGCTGCGGGAAGACGATGACGTCGTCGAGGCGGTTGAGGAACTCGGGCTTGAAGTGACGCTTCAGCTCCTCGTCGACCTTGCCCTTCATCCGGTCATAGCTCGTCTGGCTGTTGCCCTCGACCTGGAACCCGACCGGACCACCGGCGATCGCCGACGAACCGAGGTTCGTCGTCATGATGATGACGGTGTTCTTGAAGTCGATCATGCGGCCCTGACCGTCGGTCAGACGACCCTCTTCGAGGATCTGCAGGAGCGAGTTGAAGATGTCGGGGTGCGCCTTCTCGATCTCGTCGAAGAGCACGACCGAGAACGGCTTGCGGCGCACCTTCTCGGTGAGCTGGCCGCCCTCTTCGAATCCGACGAACCCGGGAGGGGCACCGAACAGACGCGAGACGGTGTGCTTCTCACCGAACTCCGACATGTCGAGGGAGATCAGCGCGCCCTCGTCGTCGAAGAGGAACTCGGCGAGCGCCTTGGCGAGCTCGGTCTTTCCGACGCCGGTGGGGCCGGCGAAGATGAACGATCCCGACGGGCGCTTGGGGTCCTTCAGACCGGCACGCTGGCGGCGGATCGTCTTGGCGAGCGCCGAGATGGCCTCTTCCTGTCCGATGACCCGCTGGTGCAGCGCCTTCTCCATGAAGACGAGTCGGCTGGACTCCTCCTCGGTGAGCTTGAACACCGGGATGCCGGTGGCCTGGGCGAGCACCTCGGCGATCAGACCCTCGTCGACGACCGCGTGGCTCGCGACGTCGCCGCTGCGCCACTGCTTCTCGAGACGGAGACGCTCAGCCAGGAGCGACTTCTCCTCGTCGCGCAGCGACGCGGCCTTTTCGAAGTCCTGCTCCTCGGAGGCGACTTCCTTCTGCTCGCGCACCTTCGCGATCTTCTCGTCGAACTCGCGCAGCTCCGGCGGGCTGGACAGGATCGACAGGCGCAGGCGTGCGCCGGCCTCGTCGATCAGGTCGATCGCCTTGTCCGGAAGGAAGCGGTCGCTGACGTAGCGATCGGCGAGGTTCGCGGCGGCCACGATCGCGCCATCGGTGATCTGCACCTTGTGGTGCGCCTCGTACCGGTCGCGCAGCCCCTTCAGGATGTTGATGGAGTGGGGCAGGCTCGGCTCGGCGACCTGGATCGGCTGGAAGCGGCGCTCCAGCGCAGCATCCTTCTCGAAGTGCTTGCGGTACTCGTCGAGAGTGGTCGCACCGATGGTCTGCAGCTCGCCGCGGGCGAGCAGCGGCTTCAGGATGCTGGCCGCGTCGATCGCGCCCTCGGCGGCACCGGCACCCACGAGGGTGTGGATCTCGTCGATGAACACGATGATGTCGCCGCGCGTGCGGATCTCCTTGGTGACCTTCTTCAGACGCTCTTCGAAGTCGCCGCGGTAGCGGGACCCGGCGATGAGCGAACCGAGGTCGAGGGAGTAGACCTGCTTGTCCTTGAGCGTCTCGGGCACGTCGCCCTTGACGATCGCCTGCGCGAGCCCCTCGACGACGGCGGTCTTGCCGACGCCGGGCTCACCGATCAGCACGGGGTTGTTCTTGGAGCGACGCGAGAGGATCTGCATGACCCGCTCGATCTCCTTCTCGCGCCCGATGACCGGGTCGAGCTTGTTGTCGCGGGCGGCCTGCGTGAGGTTGCGGCCGAACTGGTCCAGCACCGCCGAACCGCCCTGCGCGGATGCGGCGGTCTGCTCGCCGGCACCGGAGGCGACCCCGGCGGGCTCCTTGCCCTGGTATCCGCTCAGGAGCTGGATGACCTGCTGGCGCACCTTGTTCAGGTCGGCGCCGAGCTTGACGAGCACCTGCGCGGCGACGCCCTCACCCTCGCGGATGAGACCGAGCAGGATGTGCTCGGTACCGATGTAGTTGTGGCCGAGCTGCAGCGCTTCGCGCAGCGACAGCTCCAGCACCTTCTTGGCGCGAGGGGTGAAGGGGATGTGGCCGGTGGGCTGTTGCTGCCCCTGGCCGATGATGTCCTGCACCTGCTCACGCACGGCATCCAGGGAGATGCCGAGGGACTCCAGGGCCTTGGCGGCGACACCCTCGCCCTCGTGGATCAGCCCGAGCAGGATGTGCTCGGTACCGATGTAGTTGTGGTTGAGCATCTTCGCCTCTTCTTGGGCGAGCACAACCACGCGACGGGCACGGTCGGTGAATCTTTCGAACATCCTCAAACCCTCCAGAATGGGTCGTTGGGCACGCTTGCGCGCGCCGTATATCGAGACTAACCAGCGCTCCGGGGCCCGGCGGCGGTGTTCGCCGTCGGCATAGCGCAGCCACTCCCCCTTGCGCCGGGGCGGCTTCCGCGCTTCCGCGGGCAAGGTATTGACGGCGCTCATTGGTGATGCAACGATATTCGATAACAACGAATATCGTTAAGGAGTACCAATGACGCACGGGGGAACTGGTGTGATGGAGCAGACCACCAAGAAGGAACGCAACGACATCCTCTCGACGCTCGGCGTCAGCGGCATCCTGGCCGTGATCGTGCTCTTGGCAACCGTGTTCCGGTGGCTGGAGACGTTCACCCCCGAGGGCACCTCCGTGCCCGTGCCGTTCGACCATGCTGCGGCGGAGCTCACGCCCCGGGACGGGCTCCCGTCCGTGGGCGTGGACGTCACGTGGGGGAACGTGATCGCCGAAGGGACCAACGCGGTCTCCGTCACGTCGCTGGCTCTGTCGATCGTGGTGAGCGCAGCGGCCGCCCTCACCGTGATCGCCCTGTTCGCCGTGCTCGCGCTGCGGTTCCTGCGCGGTCGCTTCTTCGACGCGACGAACCCGCGCTTGCTCGACGCGGCGGGATGGACCATGTTCGCCGGCGCGCTCGCGGTGTACTTCTTCGAGATGCTCGGACGCAACGGGGTTCTCGCGGCCGCGGGCCTCGCCGACTTCGATCCGGATTCGTGGGCTCTGATGGGGCCGTTCTTCGCCGTCTGGATCGCTGCGACGGTGCTCGGACTGCTCTCACTCGCATTCCGTCGCGGCATCCGCCTGCAGCGCGACTCGGAGGGTCTGGTGTGAGCCCCGCCGAGGACGACGGGCCCAGCGGCATCCACTGCCGACTGGACGAGCTGTTGGCCGACCGCGGAATGACGCTGACCCGGCTGTCGGAGCTGGTCGGCGTCTCCATCGTGAACCTGTCGGTGCTCAAGAACGACCGGGCCCGCGCCATCCGTTATTCGACGCTGGCGGCGATCTGCCGCGCGCTGGACTGCGAGATCGGCGACCTGCTGGTTCTCGCCCGCGACTGACCGCGTCAGTCGGCGGCGAGGAAGTCCGCGCCCGCGAGCCGGAACGCGCGAGCACCCGGGGCGTTGGTGTGGTGGCGCCCCGGGATCTCGAAGAATCCCCCGCGGGGGGTGAGGCCGGCCAGGCGCCGCGACTCCTCGAGGATGGCGTCGTCGCTGCCCGTCGCGAACAGCACCGGCTGATGCGGCGGGGATGCGGGGTCGGGATCGTTGTCGCCGATGCGCATCCCCTCGGCCACGGCGATGAGCGCACGCAGGTCGTTGCCCGGCACACGCTGGGCCAGGCCGACATAGCGCTGCGTCACCGCGTCGGTGACGGGTTCGCCGGTGTCGGCGAACGCGCGTGCCTGATCGACCTTGAGGCGAGCGAGCGGCCGCCCGTCGGGGATGCCGCCGAGCACGGCACGCTCCACATGCCCGGGCGCATCGACCGCGAGCTGCCAGCCGACCCGCCCGCCGAGGGAGTACCCCAGGTACCGGATGTCATCGAGAAGGTAGGTGTCGAGCACGCCCGTGAGGTCGCGCACGAGCACCGGCATCGCGTAGCTGGCTGCATCGTGCGGTTTGTCACTCGCGCCATGTCCGCGCTGGTCGACGGCGAGGACGCGCAGGCCGCGCCGGAGGAGCTCGCGCACCCACCCGGTGTTCACCCAGTTGTCGCGCGTGCTCGACCCGAACCCGTGCACGGCGAGGACGGTGGGCGCATCGGGGTCGCCCCAGGAGTAGGTCGCCAGGCGCACCCCGTCCTCGGCCATGACGATCTGGGGCCGGGGCATTTCGGTGAGCGCGGCGATGGCAGCATCCATGCCTCTCATCGTGGCGTATCAGCGGCCGTCAGCGACCGATCCGACGGCACAACTGCGGAGATGCTCGACGACTCGCCGTGAGGACGGCCCGCGAGGCGGCGTGTCGCGGGCCGCATCCGCCGTTGTGCACGGGGGCGACGAGGAGCCGGCCCGCCGATGGCGGTCCGGGTCAGGGGTGGCCGACGATGGGCACGCGGGCGCCGTCGTACGTGTTGCCCGAAAGGACGGCCTCGTATGCGGCGCCGGCGGGGACGCCGGGCACGTCCACCGCGGTCACGCGCGGCGCCATGTCGGCGGTGCAGATCTGATCGGCCGGCGGGCTGACGAAGGTCACCGAGATCTCGCCCGGCGCCGCGACCGCGGCGCTCTCCACCTGCGGTCGGCAGCTCGACGATCCCCACGTGAGCAGCGCGAAGACGTCGGACCCCGCCCATCCTGCGCTCGGCTGGCCCCCGTCCAGGCCCGTCCCGGGGGTGAGGCCCGGGACTCCGGCCAGCTCGGTCTCGCCGCGGTAGCCGGCCGCCTCGACCTCGACGCGCAGGTCCTGGGCGGAGTCGACACCGGCCGGAAGCGGCACGGCCAGCCCCTGCGGCACGAGGTCGTATGTGCACGCCCCGTCCGGCTCCATGACCGAGACCCGGAGAACCCCGTCCTCGTACGTCACATCGTCGGCGAACGGACGACAGGTCGAGGTCCCCTCGAGGAGAACTCCGACCATCGCCCCGCCGTCCAGCCACGCCGCGGCGACCTGTGCCGTCTCGGCGGTTCCCGTCCCGGCCGTTGCCGTGGGCGTTGCTTCGACCTCTCCGGATGAGGCGCAGCCCGCGAGCACGCCGGCGATCAGCACCGAACCCCCGAGAACGGCGAGGACCGAGTGGATGCGACGGGACATGAACGACCTCCGGATGCAGCGTGTGCCTCGCGAGCGGAAGCACCTTCCCATCCTTCCGAACGCGGCTGTGCGAACCCGCCGGATCCGGTAACACCCGGATCACGATCCGGGCGGGAACGCTACTGCAGGGCGGACGTGAGGCGGGCGAGGTTATCGAGCAGCGTCGAACGCAACGGCTGGTTCATCCACTCCTCGATGCTGAGTTCGCGGCTGAGGCTGCGGTAGGTGTCGGCGACCGACTCGAGGTCGCGCACGAACTCTTCCCCGCGCACCAGGAGCGAGATCTCCAGGTTCAGACCGAAGGAGCGCATGTCCATGTTGCTCGAGCCGATGACGGCGATCTCGCGGTCGATCATGATGCCCTTGGCGTGCAGGATGTAGGGCCGGCGGTACATCCACACCTTCACCCCCGCTCGCAGCAGCGCCTCGTAGTAGCTGCGCTGGGCGTGGTACACGAGGGCCTGATCGCCCTCTTCCGAGACGAACAACTCGACGACCACCCCGCGCTGGCACGCGGTGGTGACTGCCAGGAGCAGCGCCTCGTCGGGCACGAAGTACGGGCTGACGATGACGATCCGCTCCTTGGCGGCGTAGAGCATCCCGAGGAAGAGCTTGAGGTTGTTCTCGAAATCGAATCCGGGCCCCGACGGCACGATCTGACAGTCGAGGTCACCCGGCCCGGGAGACACGCGGAACAGGTCGATCTCGTCGGAGAGGATCTCGTCGGTCTCGCCGTACCAGTCGGAGAGGAACACGGCGTTGATGCTGGCCACCACGGGGCCCTCCACGCGCACCATGAGGTCGACCCAGTGCAGTCCGCGCCGGATGTTCTTGTGCAGGTTGTAGCTCGAGTCGGTGACGTTCTGCGACCCCATGTACGCGACCCGTCCGTCGACGACGAGGAGCTTGCGGTGGTTGCGGAGGTCGGGTCGCTGGTAGCGGCCGCGCAGCGGCTGCACCGGCAGCAGGAGGTGCCAGTGCGCGCCCATGGCCGTGAGTCGACGCAGCGTACGGCGGTAGTTCGGCTTTCCCCGGTTGGCCCAGTGGTCAAGCAGCACGCGCACCACCACTCCCCGCGCCGCGACCTCTTCGAGCGCGCGGAAGAAGTTGTCGGTCGCCGCATCGGATTGGAAGATGTAGAACTGGACGTGCACGTAGCGTTCGGCCTGCCGGATGGTGTCGGCCATCGCATCCAGGCTCGTCTGGTAGTCGGAGATGACGGTGGCGCCGTTATCACCGGCGATCGGCATCGCACCCAGGTTGCGGTTGAGCTGGACGAGGTCCCGGAACCAGTGCGGGGCGTTGGGCCGGAGCGTTCCGAAGTCGAGCGAAGCGCTCGTCTCCCGGATGTAGTCGTTCAGGGCCGACTGCTTGCGTCGGAGCTTGCGCGGAAGGCGCGGGTTGCCGATCAGCAGGAACAGCAGCACCCCGACGTAGGGGATGAAGTAGATGGCCAGCAGCCACGCCATCGCCGCGGTGGGGCGCCGGTTACGGGGGACGACGATGATCGCGGTGATGCGGATCGTGACGTCCACGATGAGAGCCACGACCACCCACCACGTGGCATCGAAGGTGACTTCGACCACCGAAACCCCCCGCCGGAAACCCTCCCAGCGTACCGAATCCCGGAGACGCGACCTGCGAGGCGCCGTCAGCGCTCTGAGGGTGCGGGAGCCGGGGGAAGTCCGCGCTTGGCACGCTCCGCGGCCTCGACGCGCGCGTACGCCTTCCGTTCGGTGCGATCCATGCGCAGGATGCTCCGGAGGATGAAGAAGAACAGCACGGTCACCACGACGGTCGGCAGCAGCGCCCACACCACGGCGGTCCAGTAGCTATCCACACCCCCAGGATACGCCGACTCCGCTGTCCGCTCGCCCGGAGAGCGGCCGCACCCTTCCTCCCCAGGCCCGTCGACGGAGCATGCATCCACCGATCACTCCCGCTCGCCTTCCTCGAGCGGGGCCGCGCCCCATCGTGGTGGGCATGACGACCATCTTCCGGGCGGCCAGCGCCGCCGACTTCCTGGCCCTCGTGCCGCGCCTGCTCGGGTATCGGCCCACCCGGAGCCTCGTGCTCATCCCTTTCGACGGCAACCGCACCCTCGGTGCGCTGCGCCTGGACCTGCCCGCCCGCTCCGATCCGGTCGAGCTGGAGCGGATGAGTTCGACCATCATGGGGATGGTCTGCAAGGTCAGCCATGCCGACGCCGTAGCCGTGGTCGCCTACACCGACGCGACGCTCGCCGGCGCCGAGGGGCTGCCGCACGATGCCGTAGCAGGGGCGCTCCTGTCCTCCGCGGACCGGTGCGGATTGCGCGTGAGCGAAGCGCTGTGCGTGGCCGCGGACGGATGGGGGTCGTACCTGGACCCAGGATGCCCCGGCGGCGGACGTCCGCTGGCGGAGATCCCGTACGACCATGAGGGGTTCGGGAACGAGCCGATGCCCGCGCACGACCAGGCGAGCGGCGCCGACCTCCCGGCGGTCGACCTCGCCGAGAAGGAGCGGGTCGGGAGCGCGTTCGCCGAGATCGAGGCGGCGATGGAGGCGCTGTTCGGGGCGGATGAGCGGCGGGCCGATCCGCGGATCCCGCCGCCGGCCCTGGTCACCGTGTGCCGCATGGACGACGTACCGCTGCTGTTCGAAGAGGCCCTCGCGCGCGACCCGGGGGAGCTCGACCCGTATGAGGCCGCCGCGCTCGTGTGGTGCCTCATGCGTCCCGGCCTCCGCGACGTGGCGCTGGTCCAGTGGACGCGAGACCTGGAAGCCGGGGACGAAGCCTTTGAGGCGCAACTGCGTTTCACCGAGGGCGAGACCTACCCCGAACATCTGGCGGCGCCGATCTGGGGCGACGCGCCCTCCCCTGACCCCGACCGGTTGCAGGCGGCGCTGTCTCTCACGCGCAGGCTCGCGGCCGCGGCGCCCCGCGACGCGCGGCCGGGGATCCTCGCCGCCGCCGCGTGGCTGGCCTGGGCACTGGGACGCTCCACGCACGCCGGACGCTACGCCGAACTGGCCCGCGAAATCGATCCCGACCACGTCATGGCCGGCATCGTGCTGACCTTCGCCGCGAACGGGCACCTACCCGAATGGGTCTACCGGCGTTCGGTGCCGCGCGACCCGGTCACACGGCTCATCGACTCGCGAGGCATCGAGTCGTGAGCGGGATCACTTCACGAGCGGGAAGAGGATCGTCTCGCGGATGCCGAGCCCGGTGATCGCCATGAGCAGGCGGTCGATCCCCATGCCCATGCCGCCGGTCGGGGGCATCCCGTGCTCGAGCGCGCGCAGGAACTCCTCGTCGATGCGCATGGCCTCGTCGTCGCCGCGCGCGGCCAGCAGCGCCTGCTCGGTGAAGCGCTCGCGCTGGATGACCGGGTCGATGAGCTCGGAGTATCCGGTCGCCAGTTCGAACCCGCGCACGTACAGGTCCCACTTCTCCACGACCCCCGGCATCGAGCGGTGCTCCCGCACGAGCGGGCTGGTGTCCACGGGGAAGTCCATGACGAAGGTGGGGCGGGTGAGGCCGCCCTTGACGAAGTGCTCCCACAGCTCCTCGACCCACTTGCCGTGGGTGGGGTGCGGCGGCTCATCGACACCGGCGTCAGCGGCGAGCGCGCGAAGCTCCTCGACGGGGGTCTCCGGCGTGATCTCCCGCCCGGCCGCATCCGAAAGAGACCCGTACATCGAGAGGCGGTCCCACTCGCCGCCGAGGTCGTAGACCGTGCCGTCCGCCCACGTGACGGTGGTGGAGCCGGTGACGGCAACGGCGGCGTTCTGCACGAGCGCCTGCGTCAGATCGGCGATGCCGGAGTAGTCGGTGTAGGCCTGGTAGGCCTCCAGCATCGCGAACTCCGGGCTGTGGGTGGAGTCGGCGCCTTCGTTGCGGAAGTTGCGGTTGATCTCGAAGACCCGGTCGATGCCGCCGACCACGGCGCGCTTGAGGAACAGCTCGGGGGCGATGCGCAGGTACAGGTCGGTGTCGAAGGCGTTGGAGTGGGTGATGAAGGGACGGGCGCTGGCCCCGCCGTGCTGCACCTGCAGCATCGGCGTCTCGACCTCGAGGAAGCCACGCTCGGCGAAGGTGGCGCGCAGGCTCGCGTTGACCTTGGCCCGCGCCACGACGGTCTCGCGGGCGCGGTCGCGCACGATCAGGTCGAGGTAGCGGCTGCGGACGCGGCTCTCTTCGCTGAGCTCGGTGTACATGTTCGGCAGCGGCAGCACCGCCTTGGACGCGATCTGCCATTCGTCGACCATGATCGACAGCTCGCCGCGACGGCTGGAGATCACCTGCCCGGATACGAACACGTGGTCGCCGAGGTCGACCAGTTCCTTCCACGCCTGCAGGGACTCCTCGCCGACGACGGCGAGCGACACCATGGCCTGGATGCGGCTGCCGTCGCCGGCCTGGAGGGACGCGAAGCACAGCTTTCCGGTGTTGCGACTGAACACCACCCGTCCCGCGACGCCGACGGTGACACCCGTCTCCTCGCCCGCTTCGAGCGCGTCGAAGCGCGCCCGGACGGCGGGGATCGTGTCGGTCACCGGCACGACGACCGGGTAGGGCCCTCCGGCAGCATCCGCGCGTTCGTGCAGCAGGCGCTCGCGCTTGGCCAGGCGCACGGCCTTCTGCTCGAAGGCGTCGTCCAGCTCGTTCTGCTGAGCGTCATCGTTCGGGGTGTCGGCGGCGGATGCGGGCACGTCGGTCATCGGCGGGGGCTCCTCGGGATTCGCATCCAGTCTAGGTGGGCCGGTTTCCCGGCCTTCGCCCTGCAGACAGCGCGGTCAGGGAACGTAGATGTCGGTGTTGTCGACGAAGCGGTGGCCGCCCACGGTCGCGGCGATCAGCACCGTCGCCCGGCCGGCATGCCCTTCGTCCACCGGCAGGAACGTGGCGGGGTCGACGATGCTCAGGTAGTCGAGCCGGATACGCGACTCGCCCATGAGCGTCGACTGGGCCGCGGCGATGCAGGCATCCACGCCCCGATCGGCGTTGGATGCCGCCGCATCCAGCGCCTCGGTCAGTCGCGCGGCCGCGCGACGGTCGTTGTCGTCCAGGAGCCCCACCCGGCTGGAGACCGGCAGGCCGTCATCGGCGCGCACGGTCGGCACCGTGGCGACCTCGATGCCGAACTTCAGGTCGCGGATCATGCGCTGCACGAGGAAGACCCGCTGCAGGTCGCGCTCCCCGTACAGGGCGATGTCGGGCCGCACGAGGTGGAACAGCAGCGCCTCCACCGTGAGGAGCCCGTCGAAGTAGTACGGCCGGGAGCGTCCCTCGTAGCGCAGCCCCAGGTCGCCCGCGCTGATCCGCGTCGTGGCAAGGCCCGCCGGCAGCAGCTCCGCCGCATCGGGGGCGAAGACGATGTCGACCCCCAACGACTCGAGCAGCGCGAGGTCTTCCGCCGGGCTCCGCGGGTACGCCGCGGCGTCGTCGGACGTGCGGAAGCGCAGCGGGTTCACGAACGTGGACACCACGACGACATCGGCGCGCTCGCGCGCCAGGTGGACCAGATCGATGTGCCCGTCATGCAGGGCGCCGAGGGTGGAAAGGAGAGCGACCGTGGGCGCCGGCTCCTCGGTGCGGGATGCGGCTCTGGCCTCGGCCAGTCGGGTGCGCAACCCGTCGACGGTGCTGATCATCCGTCGATCGTAGCCTCCGGCGGCAGGGTGTCCGGGCCGGCGGGCGCCCCCTCGGCGAGCGCCTGGTCCACCGTCGATCGCACCAGCGCGGACAGGTACCCGCCGGGGTTGTCGATCCCGACGCCCGCGAGGAGCCCCGATGCCTGCCGGACGATCGAGCGGGAGAAGTGCGTCGCGGTGGCGATGGCCTCGGCGTATGCGGGCCGGTCGGCTTCCGCGATCACGACGGGTTCACAGCCGAGCTCCACCGCGAGCGCCTGGGCGATCGGCAGCACCGGGGCGGGAGCGGTGACGGCGGCATAGCTCTCGGTGAGCTGGCGGAGGTCCATGGATGTCCCGGTGAACGAGATCGCCGGGTGGATGGCGAGCGGGATGGCGCCTCCGCGGAAAGCCGGCCCCAGCACCTCCACGCCGTACCCGGGGTCGACGTGCAGGACGAGCTGGCCGATCTGCCACGCGCCGAGTTCGGCGAGCCCCGCCACGAGCGTCGGGAGCTCGAGGTGGGGAACGGCGATCACCACCAGCTCGGCGCGACGGACCACCTCGTCGGCGTCGAGCGTGGGGACGCCCGGCAGCAGCGCATCCACGCGGTCGGGGTCGGAGCCCCCGGTGATGCCGACCACGGCGTGGCCGGCGTTGCGGAGCGCCGCGCCCACGACCGGGCCGACGCGTCCGGCACCGAGAATCCCGACGCCGAGCCGTCCGTCGCGGGCCGGGCTCACTGCGCCCACCGGTGGCTGCGGTCGCCGGCCGCCGCGGCGACGATGCCCTCGGCGGCCCCGGCGAACGCCCGCAGCGCGTCGTCGCGGTCGAGGATGCCGACGGTCGCAGTGACGGTTCCGGGAACCACGTGCGCGGTCAGGTTCGCCAGGCTCAGTGCTCGGTCGACGGGACCCTGCGTGATCCCGATGCTCTGCATGCGGGCCAGCGGGAAGACCCCGAGCGCCCGCCACACGAAGCCGCGACGCAGGAACAGCGCGTCGGGGGTGAGGAGGTAGCCGTTGCGCCGCCACGACAGCGGGCGCAGCAGACGCGCGCGGCGGGGCGTGGTCACGTAGGGGTCTTCCTCCGCCGGCCCGAGGATGCCCTGCTCGAACACGTGGGCGAGTTGCTCCTCGGGGAGCGCCGGCAGGAGCAGCCGGAAGACCCGCTCGACGTCGGCCCGCGTGCCCACCGGCAACACCGTGGTGAACTGATCGGCTGCGGCCTCCGCCATCGCACGCCCCGAAATGCGGGTGACCGTGATCGACCACCAGCCGAATGGCCGCCACAGGAGAGGCTGGCGCACCTCGAGCGCATGCACGCGGCCGGGCGGCAGGATCTCACTCACGGTCGTGAACACCCCGAATGTGACGCGGACGCCGCTGGGGGTGGGGGCGATGGAGTACCGCAGCGCCCGGACGAACGACCTCGCCCAGTACGCGGCGAAGCCGATCACGGCCGGGACGAAGACGAACAGCAGCCACGGGACTCCCGCGACGGCGCCGACGATCACGACGACGAGGAACCCCAGCAGTGCCAGCGTCGACCCGCTCAGCACACGGGATGCGGCGAGCCGGCCGGGCGGGATGTGCACGACCGATTCGACCTCGGTCCCATCCGCATCCTCGCCCTCGATGAGTCCGGTGATCCCGGCACCGACGACCGTGGCGGCCTGCTGGATGCGCGACCCCCGCGGCCGCTCGGCACCCGGAGTGCCCGCAGCTGCAGCCAGACGGCGGCCCGAGGCCAGGCGAAGGATGTCGGTGCGGATCGTTTCGGCGTTCGGGATGGACAGGTACTCCAGCTTGACGTTCGAATCCTGCCCCGCGCCGATCACCTCGAGCTGGGCCAGGCCGAACAGCCGCGCGACGAGGGGGCGGGTGAGGTTGACACCCTGGACGCGGTCGAGCGGGGCGCGGCGATGGGTGCGGAAGAGCACGCCGCTTTGCACATCGACGTCCTCCCCGGTGATGCGGAAGGTGTGGAAGCGCCACGAGATCCAGAACACGACGACCAGGACCACTAGGACGGCCAGCAGCACCCCGCCCGCCAGCAGGAGGAGGTTGTTGCGGAGCAGGTAGTCGACCGGGTCGGCGGGCGCGTCGTCGCCGCGGGGGAAGCCGGGCACGAAGATCTCGACAAGTCGCTCCCGCAGGTTCGCCACGATGATGCCGACGATCACGAGGAGGAACAGCCCGCCGCGCAGGAGCGGGCTGAGGGGATGCATGCGATGCCACTCGCCGTCGCTCAGCGGCGAGCGCACCTCCGCGACGGGCGGGGCGGTGACGGGGGCGTCGCTCACAAGCCCGTCCGGCGGGTTTCGGCGACCTCGACGAGCGTGTCACGCAGCTGCTCGGCCGCATCCTGCGGGAGTCCGGGGATCGTGACGCCGGTGGTGGCCGCGGCGGTGACGAGCTTGAGCTGCGCGATGCCGAAGCCGCGGTCGAGCGGTCCGTGGGTGATGTCGATGAGCTGCATCCGCCCGTACGGGACGGCGACCATCCGCTGCCACAGGATGCCGCGGCGGAACACCAGGTCGTCGCGGCGGAGCTGGTAGCCGTACGAGCGCGCCTGGCGCGGGGTGATCACCAGCGACGCCACCGCGATGACGGTGAGCACTCCGGCGGGGATCCACACCCACGTCTGCGAGAGCCACAGCTGGAGCACCAGCGCAGCGACGAGCACGAGCAGGAGGAAGACGCCCGTGGAGATGAGCTGCACCCAGACGTAGGCGCGGGCGAGCTGATGCCAGACGCCGTCGCCCAAGGGAAGCCGGCCGGGCGCGCGCGGCTCGCGGATCTGCGGGAAGGTCCCACTGTCCAGCACGTCGTCCTCGGTGAGCTCAGCGGCCGGAGGGTTCGAGTCCGGGGGAGGTGTTCCCGGGCTGATCGTCATCGTCGTCCTTCCGGATGGTGCAGAGCTGTTCGGCGACGAGGCCGCCGGCCACGAGGAGCGCCCCGCAGACCGCCGTCGCGATGACCGTCCCCATCGAGCCTAGCGACGGCACGACCGGTCGGGTGAGGAGGAAGACGATGAGCCCGACCCCGAGACCGCCGACGACGGCGCCGACGATGCTGGAGGCCTTGGCGAGGATCGCGATGCGCAGCGCGCGGAACGGATTGACCGGACCGGGAATGCGCCCCCGGGTGGCCCGGAAGACGGGGATCGCCAGCACGATCACCGTGGCGCCGAGGAGCAGCAGCAGGATGGGGAGGCTCACCGATGGCGTGAACGTGGGTCGGCCGGTGGCGCTGAGGATGTTGTCGAGGAGGAAGCCCGCACCCGCCCCGATGACGGCGGCGAGGATCAGGCCCCCGGCGCTCGTGCGCTTCACGACTGGCCCCGCAGCCGGTCATGGAGTTCGCGGACGGAGCCGACCCCGGGAAGTTGTGCGTCGCGGTCGATGTCGAGCCAGGGAGTGAGCACGAAGTCGCGCTCGGCGGCGCGCGGATGCGGGAGCGTGAGGCGAGGATCGGTCGAGATGATGTCGCCGTACGCGATGAGGTCGAGATCGAGGGTGCGGTCGCCCCACCGTTCGCGGCGCACACGCCCGTGCGCCGACTCGATCTCATGCAGGGCGCCCAGCAGCACCGACGGTGCCAGGCGCGTGCGCACGAGGGCGATGGCGTTGAGGTATCGCGGCGCATCCTCGTCTTCGCCCGACGCGGTCATCGCCACGGTCTCCATCGCTCCCGATGCCCGGACCTCGGGCGTCAGCGGCAGCGCGGCCAGTGCCGACAGCGCCGCTCCGAGCGTCTCGGCGCGGTCGCCGAGGTTGGAGCCGAGTGCCACCACCGCCACCGTTCCGTCCTGTGCGCTCATGCCCGCTCCGTGGAGAATCCGGCCGGCCGCGTGCGCGGGCGTGAGCGACGGAGGGTGACCGAGACGTCGGCGAAGGGTACGGGGATCGGCGCCGCGGGCTTGTGGACCGTGACGGTCACCACCTGCACGCGGTCATCGGCCAGGACGACGTCGGCGATGCGCTGCGCCAGGCGTTCGAGCAGGTTGACCGGCTCCCCCGCGACGACGGCGACGACCCGCTCCGCCAGTTCGCCGTAATGCACCGTGTCGGCGATGTCATCGGATGCGGCCGCGGCGGCTGTGGCGATGGCCAGGGTCAGGTCGACGACGAACTCCTGACCGTCGCGCCGTTCGTCGGGGTACACCCCGTGATGCCCGAATGCCCGGAGGCCGGTGAGGGTGATCTCGTCGACGACGTCTTGCGTGCTCATGCTCCGCTGCCTTCCCAGTACTCCGCCACGCGCAGGGCGTCGCGGGTGGCCGCCACGTCATGGACGCGCACGGCCCATGCCCCCGCCCGCGCGGCGAGGACGCTCGTCACGGCCGTGGCGAGGTCACGACGCGGCAGGGACGCGTCCCCACCGAGCGCCTCCGCGAGGAACCCCTTCCGGCTGGTGCCGACCAGGACGCGCGGTCCGAGGCCCGTCAGCTGCGGCAGGGCACGCAGCACGTCCCAGTTCTGCGCGCCGCGCTTGCCGAACCCGACACCGGGGTCGAGGATCATCCGGGACGGCGGGATGCCCGCCGCCGCGGCGGCCGCCATCCGGGCGAGCAACTCGTCGGCGACTTCGCGGGCGATGTCGCGGTAGGTCGCATCGGCGTACATGTCGTCGGAATGGCCCCGCCAGTGCCCGAGCACCACATCCGCTCCGGTCGAGGCGACCGCCGGAAGAAGCTCCGCGTCGGCCAGGCCCCCGGAGACGTCGTTCACGATCCGCGCGCCGGCGTCGACCGCCGCCAGGGCCGTGGAGGCGTTCATCGTGTCGATGCTCACGGTGACGCCGGCATCCGCGAGCGCCGCGATCACCGGCAGCGCGCGCTCCTGCTCGGTGCGTACGGGGGTGCGCCCGGCGCCGGGCCGCGTGGATTCCCCGCCCACGTCGATGATCGAGGCGCCCTGCGCACGCAGCTCGAGGCCGTGCGCGATGGCCTGGTCGGGGTCGGCGAACCGGCCGCCGTCGCTGAACGAGTCGGGGGTGACGTTGACGATCCCCATCACGAGCGTCATGCGCGGGGGCTTCCGATCAGCGTCATGAGCTCGGCCCGGGCCGCGGGTTCGGCCAGCTCGCCGCGGGCGGCGATCGTGACCGTGGACGACTCGGTCTGCCGTGCGCCACGCATCGTCACGCACTCATGCACGGCGTCGAGAACCACGAGCACGCCGCGTGCATCGAGCGACGACGCGATGACGTCGGCGATCTGCTCGCCGAGGCGCTCCTGCACCTGGGGTCGCGAAGACAGGATGTCCACCACCTTGGGGAGCGCTCCGAGGCCCACCACCTGCTCCCCCGGCAGGTAGGCCAGGTGCGCACGGCCGCGGAAGGGCAGGAGGTGGTGCTCGCAGATGGAGCGGAACGCGACCTCGCGCAGCAGCACGGCACCGGAGGGCAGGGTGTCGGGCGCCGGCCCCCGGGTCACCGAGATGGTGTGCGCGAGCGGGCTCGCCGCATCCTCCCCCACCCCGGAGAAGAACTCGGCGTAGGCGTCGGCGACGCGCTGCGGTGTCTGACGTAGCCCGGGGCGATCGGGGTCCTCCCCGATCGCCTCCAGCAGGTCGTGAACGAGTTCGGCGACGCGGTCGCGATCGACGGCCACGCCTACGCCGTGGCCGGCCGCGCCTGTCCGCTCGGACGGCGGCGCGGGGCCTTCTCGGCCTTCGGCTCCGCCTCGACGGAGGCGGCGACCCCGGCGGGCTCGCCGCGACGCGGCACGTCCACCGGCGGAAGAGCCGACACGGGCCGTTCGCTGCTGGACAGCCACTGCGGACGCGGCGGCAGTCGCTTGATGTCGGCGAAGATCTCGGCGAGCTCGATGTGGTCGAGCGTCTCCTTCTCCAGAAGC
Source organism: Microbacterium sp. Z11_20 (assembly GCF_057197605.1). Taxonomy (NCBI): domain Bacteria; kingdom Bacillati; phylum Actinomycetota; class Actinomycetes; order Micrococcales; family Microbacteriaceae; genus Microbacterium; species Microbacterium sp. Z11_20. The sequence goes on from NZ_JBXVOQ010000004.1 coordinate 88,535, forward strand.
TCCAGGGCGAGCCGATCGAGGATCTCGCGGTTGGCGTTGATCACCTCGTACGCCTCGTTGTGCGCCTGTTCGATGAGCGCACGCACCTGGCCGTCGATCTGTTCGGCGATGCGCTCGCTGAAGTCGCGGCCGTGACCCATGTCGCGGCCCATGAACACCTCGCCCGAGGAGGAACCGAGCTTGACCGGCCCGACGTCCGTGGTCATGCCGTATTCGGTGACCATCTTGCGAGCGATGCCCGTGGCCTTCTCGATGTCGTTGGAGGCGCCGGTGGTGGGGTCGTGGAAGACGACCTCCTCCGCGACGCGGCCGCCCATCGCGTAGGCCAGCTGATCCTGAAGCTCATTGCGGGTGACGGAGTACTTGTCATCCAGCGGCAGCACCATCGTGTAGCCCAGGGCCTTGCCGCGGGGCAGGATGGTGACCTTGGTCACCGGGTCGGTGTGGTTCATCGCCGCGGCGGTGAGGGCGTGGCCGCCCTCGTGGTACGCGGTGATGAGCTTCTCCTTGTCCCGCATGACGCGCGTGCGGCGCTGGGGTCCGGCGATGACGCGGTCGATGGCCTCATCGAGTGCGCGGTTGTCGATCAGCTGCGCATTCGAGCGCGCCGTCAGCAGAGCGGCCTCGTTCAACACGTTGGCCAGGTCGGCGCCGGTGAACCCCGGCGTCTTGCGGGCCACGACCTCGAGGTCGACGCTGTCGGCCAGCGGCTTGCCACGGCCGTGTACTTCGAGGATCTTCTTGCGACCCTGCAGGTCCGGAGCATCCACGCCGATCTGCCGGTCGAAGCGGCCGGGCCGCAGGAGAGCGGGGTCGAGGATGTCGGGACGGTTCGTCGCGGCGATGACGATGACGTTGACCTTGGGGTCGAAGCCGTCCATCTCGACGAGCATCTGGTTCAGTGTCTGCTCGCGCTCGTCGTGGCCGCCGCCCATCCCGGCACCGCGGTGACGCCCGACGGCGTCGATCTCGTCGATGAAGATGATCGCCGGGGAGTTCTCCTTGGCCTGGGTGAACAGGTCGCGCACGCGGCTGGCGCCGACACCCACGAACATCTCGACGAAGTCCGACCCGGAGATGGAGTAGAAGGGCACGCCCGCCTCGCCGGCGACGGCGCGCGCGAGGAGGGTCTTACCCGTTCCGGGAGGGCCGTACAGGAGGACGCCCTTCGGGATGCGGGCGCCGACGTTCTGGAACCGCACGGGGTCCTTCAGGAAGTCCTTGATCTCCTGCAGTTCCTCGATCGCCTCATCCGCGCCGGCGACGTCCTGGAACGTGACGGTCGGGCTCTCCTTGGTGACGAGCTTGGCCCGCGACTTGCCGAACTGCATGACGCGGCTTCCGCCGCCCTGGGCGCTGGAGAGCAGGAACCAGAACAGCAGACCCAGCAGGATCAGCGGGAGCATGAGCGACAGGAACCCGTCGAACCAGCTCGGTCGCGGGACCAGGTCGTTGAACCCGTCGGAGGGTTCGGCCGCGTCGATCGCGCGGACCACCTCGTCGGCACGGGCGGTGACGTAGTAGAACTGCACATCGGTGGCGCCCTCGAAGGCCTCCGACAGCACCATGTCCACACGCTGGTCGCCGTCGGTGTTCGTCACCTCGCTGACGGTGTCGCCGCGGAGGAGCTCGAGCCCCTGCTGCGTGGTGATCTGCCGAGCACCGTTGAGGTTGGTGATGAGGGAGAACCCGACGATCAGGAAGATCCCGATCAGCACCACATACAGGATCGGGTTGCGCGTGAGCTTCTTGAAGTCCATGGTTCGGGCGGCGCCCATGACCCTTCCATCTGAGGACCCGCCGATGAGGCGGTGGATTCAGGGTATCGCGGGCTCCCTATGCCGGGACTGTGCATTCGCCCACGGCGTACCGCGACCGGATGGCGCGAGCGCTGCGGGTCACCAGGGGACGGGTCCGTCCTCGCTGGAGAACGTGCCCGTCGGGCCGTCGGGACCGAGAAGGGCCATCTCGACCACGTGGCGGGCGCCTTCTTCCACCGTCTTCGTGCCTTGGAAGTTGTTCAGCGCCGTTGCGGTGAAGCCCGGATCGGCGACGTTCACCTTGATCGCGGTCGACTCCAGCGCGATAGCGAATCCGAGCGTCGCCGCGTGCAGCGCCGACTTCGTCGTCGGGTAGATGCCGAACAACGGCCGCTCGGGATTGTCCGGGTGGGAGTTGAGGGTGAGCGAGCTCCCCGAGCTTCCGACACTGACGATCCGCGCCGCGGGGGCTTCCCGCAGCAGCGGCAGCATCGCCTGCGTCACCGCGATCGGGCCGATGACGTTCGTCTCGAAGAACTGCCGCACCACGTCGATGGGCACCTCGGTCAGCAGCCCGGCCTTCGCCCGGTCTTCCAGGGGCATGCGGGGATCGCCGAGGAACGAGGCCCCGGCGTTGTTGACCAGCACGTCGAGCCGCCCGAACTCCGAGCGCACCCACTCCGCGGCCGCGGCGATCGACTCGGCGTCGGTCACGTCGAGTCGGACGGCATAGGCGCGGCCCGCGATCTCCTCGACCGCGGCCTGCCCTCGACCCAGGTCACGAGAGCCGACGAGGACGACGAACCCGCGCTCGGCGAGCTCCTTCGCGACCTGCAGGCCGATCCCGGTGTTCGCGCCGGTGACCAGTGCGACAGGACTGCTCTCCACGGTGTTCCTCCCACGGGTCGCTCAGGGTCCCGGGTCGCTCAGGCGGCCCCGTCGAGCCAGTCTGCTGCCTGCGGGGCGAAACCGGAATCACTTTCCGTCCGCAGTTCGTGATCTTTCGTCCGAAGATGACGGTCGATCGACTCTCCGCGTGCTCGACCGTGCGGCCACTCGGGCGGGCAGGTTCAGCTGTAGACGTGCGGCGCGAGCACCGCGACATCCCGCAGGTTGCGGTAGCGCTCGGCGTAGTCCAGGCCGTAGCCGATGACGAACTCGTTCGGGATGTCGAAGCCGACGTACCGGCAATCGACGTGCACCTTCATGGCGTCGGGCTTGCGGAGGAGCGCGAGCACCTCGACCGATTCGGCGCCGCGCGAGGCGAAGTTCTCCAGGAGCCAGCTCAGCGTCAGCCCGGAGTCGATGATGTCTTCGACGATGAGGACGTGCCGGCCGTGGAGGTCGGTGTCGAGGTCTTTGCGGATCTGCACGACACCGCTCGAGCGGGTGCCGGTGCCGTAGGAGGACACGGCCATCCAGTCCATCTCGATGTGCCCCGGAAGCTGTCGGGCGAAATCGGCCATCACCATGACCGCCCCCTTGAGCACGCCGACGAGGAGGAGGTTCTTGCCCTCGTAGTCGACCGCCACCTGCCCGGCGAGCTCGCTGAGCTTCTCCTGGATCTGCTCCTCGGTGAGCAGGATGTCGGTGATGTCATCCGGAATGTCGGCGGCGCGCATGTTCTCGATCCTAAGCGGATGCGCCGGCGCGGCCTGAGGCGGTGAACTCGATGGCCCCGCCCACCCGACGGGCGCGGCATCCGGGCAGGTCGATCGCGCCCTGCCCCGACCACGCCGTTGCCAGCCGCGCGACCTCGAGCGTCTGGGCACGGCTGAGGCTCTGGCCGAACTCGCTGGCCACGACGTGGCGGATGATGCGGTGCCGGAGGGCCGCGGGGTTGGCGGCGAGCGCGGCCGCCGAGATGGAGATCCCGGCTTCGGCGTGCTCGACGAGGTCTTCGATCACCTCGTCGATCATGTCGGCGAACGCCTCGGCATCTTCCCGGAGCTGCTCGGCGGTGCGGGCCAGCGCCTCGGCCACCCCTGGGCCGAGTTCCGCCTCGAACACCGGCAGCACGCGGTCGCGCACCCGCACCCGGGCGTACCGGGGGTCGGCGTTGTGCGGGTCATCCCACGGTTCGAGGCCCTCGGCCGCGCACGCCGCGCGGGTGGTCTTCCGCCGTACGGCGAGCAGGGGGCGGAGGAGGGAGACGCCGTCGAACTCGCTGACGGGGGCCATGCCTTGGAGGCTCGCCGCCCCGGATCCCCGGGCAAGGCCCAGCAACACGGTTTCGGCTTGATCGTCGAGAGTGTGCCCGACGAGGACCGCGGCGGCGCGGTGTGCCCGGGCGGCTTCGGCCAGCGCGCGGTACCTGCTGGTGCGCGCGGCCGCCTCCGGGCCGCCGGCGCCCCCCACCGTCACGCCCACGACATGCGCCTCGAGCCCCATGCTCCGCGCCGCATCCGCCGCTCGCGCTGCGACCTCGGCTGAATCGGCCTGGAGCTGGTGGTCGACGACGATCGCGACAGCGCGGAGGCCGAGCTTGGGTGCCTCGAACGCGGTGGCTGCGGCAAGGGCGAGCGAGTCCGCGCCTCCCGACAACGCCACGATGACGCCCGGGTCGGCGGCGGCCGCGGGCGGCTCGAGCGCCTCCCGCACGGCACGGCGCACCTCGGCGACGGCGGGGGCGAGCGAGGGTCGGCGGTCCACGGCCCCACGCTACCGGGGCCGCGCGCAGCCCCGTTCGCCCTCAGCCCCCGGGCCGTACTCAGTCCGGATCGTGGCCGCAGCGCCCCTTCACCGGCGTGTCGCGGACGTTGCGCGATTTCAGGCTGAGTACGGTCCGCGCGGCACGAGGACGGGCGTGGCCAGCGTGCGGCCAGCGGCCAGCGCGGCCTGACTGCGGCCAGCGCGACCGGGGGTGCGGGCGCCCGGGCCGTACTCAGTCCGGATCGTGGCCGCAGCGCCCCCTCACCGGCGTGTCGCGGGCGTCGCGCGATTTCAGACTGAGTACGGTCCGCGACCGGAGGCCGGGCGTGGCCAGCGCGCGGCCTGGGGACGGTCAGCGCCCAGCGCGGCCTGACTGCGGCCAGCGCGACCGGGGCTGTCCGGACTGAGTACGGCCAGCGGGCGACCGGGGTACGCGCGCCCGGACCGTACTCAGTCCGGATCGTGGCCGCAGCACCCCCTCACCGGCGTGTCGCGGGCGTCGCGCAATTTCAGACTGAGTACGGTCCGCGACCGGAGGCCGGGCGTGGCCGGGGGTGGCCGATGCGCAAGCGAAACGGCGAGCATGGCCGATCCGCAACCGGAGGACGGGCATGGCCGATGCGCAAGCGAAACGGCGAGCGTGGCCGATGCGCAATCGGAGATCGGGCGTGGCCAGTGCGCGCGAGAGCGCCGCATTAGGCTGGTGCGCGGCACTTCCGCTGGCCGAGCGTCAGCTAACGAAGTCTCCCCACGATTGAAGGAGCACACGTATGGGCGCGTACGACGCCGTCATCGAGATCCCGCGCGGCAGCCGCGTGAAGTACGAGGTCGACCACGGCACCGGCCGGGTCTTCCTCGACCGCATCCTCTACACGGTGTTCGGCTACCCGGCGAACTACGGCTTCTTCGAGAACACGCTCGGCGAAGATGGCGACCCGCTCGACGTGCTGGTGCTCCTGGACCGCGACCTGTACCCCGGCATCCTCGCGAAGGTGCGGCCCGTCGGGGTCCTGAAGATGAGCGATGAGGCCGGCGGCGACGACAAGGTGGTCGCGGTGCTGTCGAAGGATCCGCGCTGGGATCACATCCAGGATGTCGGCGACATCGACGAGTGGACGAAGAAGGAGATCGCGCACTTCTTCGAGCACTACAAGGATCTCGAGCCGAACAAGTGGGTCAAGGTCGATGACTGGGCGGATGCGGCGGAAGCCGAGCGTCTCGTCGGCGAAGCGTTCGCGCGCTTCCAAGAGCACGAGGGCGAGACCCGCACGCAGGGTGCCGGCGAGGCCCCGAACTCGCTCTGACCTTCACGAACATACGAGAAGCCCGGCCGCATCGGCCGGGCTTCTTCGTGTCGGAGCGGGTCAGACCCAGACACCGCGGTCGCGGAGGAACGGCGCCGGGTTGATCGTGCCGCTGGAGGTATACACCTCGAAATGGAGGTGGCAGCCGAAGGAGTTGCCGGTCTGGCCGGTGCCGGCGATCTGCTGTCCCGCGTTCACCCACTGCCCGGAGTGGACGTAGATGCCGCCGCCGATGATGTGGCCGTAGCCGGTCGAGACGCCGTTGCCGTGATCGATCTTGATGTAGTTGCCGTAGCCGCCGTTGTATCCGGCATAGGTCACTCTTCCGGCGGAGGCTGCGAAGATCGGCGCCCAGCACCCGGCGCCGAAGTCGATGCCCAGGTGGTCTTTGGTCGAGCAGTAGCCGGGCGTGCACTGCTGGGAGCGACGGCCGTACCCGGAAGTGACGCTCGCGGAGGAGGGCCTCGCCCAGCCCGATGCGACGACCCCACCGCCACCGGCGGATCCCCCGCCGCCACCGCCGCCACCGCCACCGCCACCGCCACCGCCGCCACCGCCGCCACCGCCGCCGTTGTTTTTGCTGGCGGCCTGCTCGCGGGCACGGCGCTCGGCCTCTTCGCGGGCACGGCGCTCGGCCTCTTCGCGGGCCTTGCGCTCCCGCTCCTCACGGGCCTTGCGTTCGGCTTCCACGCCGGCCTGGTAGTCGGCGACCGTCTTGGCCGTGGTGTCCCTGAGCGCGGCGAGCTGCGCCTCGAGCGTCACCTGGTTGGCCTGCTGAGCAGCGAGCGCGGCCTGGGCCGCGTCCGCGGCCTGCTGCGCCGCGACCATCTTCTCCTCGGCCACCTTCTGCAGCCGGTCGCGCTCCGCGCGCATCACCTCCGCCTGGTCGCTGAGACTCTGCGCGCTGTCACGCGCGGTCACCGCTTGGGCATAGACCGACTGGTTCCGCTCGATGAGCTTGTCCATCGTCCCCAGGCGGTTGAGCAGGTCGTCAGCGGAGGCGGCCGAGCCGGCGAAGAAGAGGTCCAGGGACGCGCTGTCCCCACCGCTGCGGTACAGCTGCGCAGCAACGCGGCCGGCCTTGTTGGCCGCATCCGTGGCCTTGGCAGACTGCGCGTCGGCTTGCGCCTGCAGTTGATCGGCGTCGTACGCGGCCTGCAGATACGCCTGTTGCGCTTCGTAGTACTCGTTCGACCGCGCGACGACCTCGGCCTGGGTTCGCTGCACGTCGGCGGCGAGCCCCTGGATCAGAGCCTGGATGCGGGTGATCTCCGCGGCCTTGGATGCCTCATTCGCGCGTGCGCGCTCGACGTCGGCCCACGATGGGTATCCGGCAATGCCGAAGGCGGCGGGTACGAGCGGTCCGGCTGTGGCCCCGAAGAGCCCGATGCCCATGGCGCCGAGTGCTCCGAGGGTGAGGGCACCGCGGCGGTCGACCGATGGCCAGAGCATCCGTCGTTCCCGGGGACTGGGTGCACAGTCGCACTCCTCAGTGTCGAGACGGTCGAGCGTCACACAGCACCTTCCCTCTCCGCGGTAACTTCGACCACAGTAGCAACAGGAGTCACAAGAGCAACAGGTTCGCTGCGCCAACGCCGCGACATCCATGTTGGCCCCCCGAGCGGGGATATCCCTGCTGGACTCGCCCCCGATTGGCGGATCAGCGGGGGATTGCGTATGCTTGAGCGTCGGCAAGTGAGCACTGAGCCCGCGTGGCGAAGGGGTTCATTTCGGCCCCATCGTTTAGCGGCCTAGGACGCCGCCCTTTCACGGCGGTAGCACGGGTTCGAATCCCGTTGGGGTCACATTTCCACCGGCACAACTGAATAAGCATGGCCCTGTAGCGCAGTTGGTTAGCGTGCCGCCCTGTCACGGCGGAGGTCGCGGGTTCAAGTCCCGTCAGGGTCGCTCCGAGCGACGGGCCTTCTTTCGAGGAGGCCCTTCGTCTAGGACGTGGCAGCTTCGGATGCCACGCGGCTCTGTAGCTCAGTTGGTAGAGCGCACGACTGAAAATCGTGAGGTCACGGGATCGACGCCCGTCGGAGCCACTGGCCCTTTCTCAGGCTTCTACTGGGAAGGGGCCTTTTTCGTTGGCCGGCGCGACTCGCCGAGTGTGCCCCAGCGGGTCCGGCCGCCGCGAACCACTACGCGGCGTGCGATCGCGCGTGACCGGCAGACATTGGGACTCTGCACCGGGACTTCCGGCCCTGGGCCGATTCGGGGGTGCCGTCCAGAATCGAAGCGGGCCGGCGACTGGGGAACCGGCTTTGATGCAACAGCCGTTACGCGGCACAGATAGACCAACGGGGGACGCACGACTAGGTGCGTCCCCCGTTGGTCGCCTCACCCGCACTGACACCTGCTAGCGCGCGTTGAATCCACCGTTGCTGTGTAGGAGTTGTCCATTGAGCCATGAGCCTTCCGGGGAGAGAAGGAACCGGACGAGGTCGGCCGTGTCCTTCGGCGTTCCGAGTCGGCCGGCCGGAGTGGCGCTGATGGCCCACGCGCGGACGTCGTCGCTCATCCATCCGGTGTCGATGGGGCCGGGGTTTACGACGTTCGCGCGAACTCCGCGCTCGGCGAGCTCGACGGCTGCCGCGGTCACGATGCGATCGAGTGCGCCTTTACTGGCGCCATAGGGGAGGTTATGGGCGGTGTGGTCGCTGGTGAGGGCCACGATGTTGCCGGTGACCTCGCCTGCAGCAGGAGCGGGCGGGAGTTGCTCGGCGAACGATTTGATCAGGAGCCAGGTGGCTCGCGCGTTGACGGCGAAGTGCCGGTCCCAGCTTTCGAGACTGGTGTCGAGGATCGAGCTGTCGACGGACTCGGCATGCGACATGACCAGGCCGGAGACGGGGCCGATCTCACGTGCGGCCTCGACGAGCTCGGCCGGGGTTTCCGGTGCGCTGAGGTCACCGGGGATGAGTTTCACGGTGACGCCGAAAGCGCGGCATTCGTCGGCCACCGCTTCTGGATCGTCGCGGCCTTGTTCCATTCCGAGGCGGTCGTCGTAGGGTCGCCAATAGTTCAGGGCGAGGTTCCAGCCGTCCTGCGCCAACCCGACCGCAAGGCCCGCGGCGATGGAGCGCCGACGCCCGACCCCCGTGATGAGGGCAACCCGCGATCCTCGGGCCATGCTCATGACGCCCATCCTACGATCGCGCGGGAACGAGCAGTCGGCGCCCGCGGTTAGCCTCGAGATGTGGAGGAAGAGCAGGCACTGGCGGGCGGGAACGCCAGCGGCGAGATAGTGCGCATCGGAAGCACAGTGCGGAAGGCCTGGACAGCGGCCACGCCCAGCGTGATCTCCTACGTCGAGTTCCTCCGCGCGGCCGGTGTGGACGCGCCAGCCCCGTTGGGCCGCGACGAGGCAGGCCGACAGACTCAGGAGTGCGTGCCCGGCCGCCTGGCGATGGATGCGGGCCCTCTTTCTCGCACGGAGCTCCGCCGGGTCGGCTCAATCGTTCGCTCTATCCACGACGCGAGCATGGCTTTTGTCCCGGGCCCTGATGCCGTGTGGGAGACAGCGATACCGGCGCCTGGCGATGAGCTGGTCTGCCATAACGATCTCGCTCCGTGGAACCTGATCGTGGGAGACCGGTGGGTCTTCATCGACTGGGATGCAGCCGCTCCCAGCACGCGACTGTGGGACTTGGCATATGCCGCACAGGCATTCACACTCAACGATCCCAGCCGTGCACCGCAAGACTCGGCACAGGCCCTGGCGGCATTCATCGACGGCTACGGTGCCGACGGGCGGATGCGAGAGCGGCTTCCATCCGCGATGGGCCACCGAGCGGAGGCGATGTACGACCTGCTTCACTCATCGAATCTCGCTGAAAGGGAGCCCTGGGCGTCGATGTTCGATGACGGGCACGGCGAGCATTGGCAAGCCGTGATGCGCTACGTGAACTCTCATCGGGAGTCGTGGTCGCTCGCCCTCGCAAACCCCCCGCCCGCCCAGATCCCCAGCCGAAACTGATTGTCCCGGAACGAGGGTTCGATCGGGAAGGTGCTGGCCCCCTCACCGGATCGCGGCGTCCGATTCGGTGGTCAAGGCGGTGTGGGGAGCGCGTACACGTTCTTCGAGATCTGCGTCGCACGTTCAGGAGCGGGTAGGCCGTCGGGCTGCGCGACGAAGTTTCCCGCTATCCCGCTGACAGCAACCCCGCCCCGACCGCCGCAGCCGGCGGTCCACCCGGAGGATCCCCCGTCCAGCAGAAGACAGATCGCGCCTTGCTCCGCACCTTCGACCAACCACACCGACGTGCCGTCGTGCTCTCCGAGGTAGTGGCTCGTCGACTCGTCTACCGAGCCCAATACATCGGCGCCGAGGTCCGGCAGATCGTCGCGGGACGCACGCTCTCCACGCAGGTCGGCATACTCGACGCCGGACGAGGCTGCGCAACCTGCGAGGGTCAGCACCCCCACGACAGTCAGAGGAACGAATACCAGCGTTCGGACCATGCCCATGGGCAGCAGTCTCGCGCGACGTAGCCCCGCGGTCCACCTTTGCTTTGTCTTCCACGAGGACAGGTCAGTCGTCTTCTGGCCGCCTGGCCGCTCTGCGCGGGGCGCGAGAAGCGAAAAGCTCTTCGAAGAGGTCGGCTTAGATAGAGCGTGTGACGATCGACGTCGGTTACTCCGGTCTTGGCGGACCTGCCGCGCATGGTCGCGATACTGAGCCGCTGGCAGGACGATGACTGACCCGGCCACCTCCATCCCGGCGACGTGGGGTGGCACTCGATGGTCGGCGCTGAGCAGACCGTTACGCACCTGCGTTTCTGGACGAGTGACGCCTCACTCGTCGCTGTCGGCATGCTCGACGGCAACGCCTTCCGGATGGCCCTCGGCCCCTGTGCGGTCGACGATGAGGGAGTCGCCGCCCGGATCGCAGGCGACCTCGCAGACCCCGCAACGGGGGTGATCACGTCGAGCGAGACCGTGGTCGAAGCTCGCGGCGCTCGCGCGCTGCAGACCCGGCTTCGATGCAGGGGGTGGGTTGATGACGAGCCCTGGACCGCACTGCGCAGGGACCTCAGCGGACTCGTGGAGCCGCCTCGGTCGAGCGCGGCGGGCCGCCGAGTGGAAAGCGTCGGGCCCGAGAAGGCGGACGTCTGGATCGGCGTGCACTGGTCGGCCTTCAAAGGAACACCACGGCCGGTGCGGTTATGAGGCCCCTTTGAGGAACTGGTCGACCGCCGTGATGGTGAGGTCGTCGAGTCGTTCCGCTTCGATCGCCCCGGTGTTGACGAGTGTGGAGATCCCGTTGATGGTGGCATACAGAATGAGTCCGATTTTCTCGGGCTCCCCCTCACCGAGCACCCCCTCGGCCAGACCCTGACGAATGAGGTTCAGCAGCGGCGCGTACGCCTCCTCGGCGGAGCGCGGGACCTCTGATGCGTCCTGACGGTTCTTGCTCGCGTTCATCAGTTCCAGCAAGGCGGCGTTCTCTGTGGCGAAGTGAGCAAATGCGGATGCGGCGCGACGCACTCGCGTGGCGAATTCTGCGTCCTCGTCGGCGACGGCGTCGCGGATCCGGTCGCCGAGCCGCGCATAGCCCGCCTCGGCCAGGGCGTCGAGCAGGTCCTGTCTCTCCGGGAAGTGCCGGCGCGGGGCTGCATGGCTGACCCCCACCTCTCTGGCAAGGTCGCGCAGCGACAGGTCGGCGACGCCATGAGTGCGGACACTGCGTTCTGCCGCTTCGAGCAGGGCGGCTCGAAGGTCGCCGTGGTGGTATCGGCGCTGACCCGGACCCCCGCTCATGCTCAGCAGCCTACCGAGGCAAAGTTGACGTTGACAACATGTGTAGCCAGCGCCTACATTGTGCCGCGGGAGGACGAAACGATGACACTGCTGAAGCACGAGTTGATCGCCATCTCGGGGGCCTCCACCGGCATCGGAGCGGCAACCGCTCGCACGCTTGCCTCCCGCGGATATCACGTGCTCGCCGGCGTTCGTAGCGACACGGAGGCGGACGCGATCCGCGACGACCGCATCGAGCCGGTCACGCTGGACATCACCATCCCCCGACACGTTGCGGCCCTCGCCGCCCGGATCGCCGACGATCGCCATCAGCGTCCGCTGCGGGCGCTGATCAACAACGCCGGGATCGAGATCAACGCCCCCGTCGAGGTGCTCCCTCTTGGCATCTGGCGGGAGCACTTCGAAGTCAACGTCTTCGGACACATCGCTGTCATCCAGGCGTTGCTGCCGGCCCTACGGCGCAGCCGGGGCCGGGTGGTCAACATCAGCTCCGTCGGCGCGGAGGCCACCCTCCCCATCTACGGCGCTTACGCCGGCAGCAAAGCCGCCTTCGAATCCGCCAGCCACGCCCTGCGTCGGGAGGTGTCGTCCCAAGGTATCCAGGTCGTCATCGTCCAGTCCGGGGGCGTGAAGACACCGATGGCGGACAAGAGCGGCCCGCTCTCCCTGCAGCTCGCGGAGAGGATGAGTCCAGACCACACCGACCTCTACGGCGAGTTGATCTCCTCGACCGTGAAGTTTCAGTCCTCATTCCTCGAGCGCGCGATCACTGCTGAGAAGGCGGCCGCCAAGATCGCGAGAATCGCTACGACCAGACGCCCCCGAACCAGGTACAGCCTGGGACCGGATGCTGCGTTCACGCTCCCGCTCAACCGCATCCTGCCCGACCGGCTGATGGACCGGGTCTTCTCCCGCTGAGCGACCGGGCTCGGGCGCCGCGGAGTCGCATGACCCGCGCGGCGCCCGCCGGCGTCAGCGAGTCGCGTTCGCCTTGAAGTACGCGTTCGAGGCGGGGAGGTACATGAGGATGGTGGACACCACGACGGCGCCCAGGCCCACCCACTGCACCCAGCTGTTGGTCGCCGACCCGCTGACAGTGCCGCCGATCTGCAGCACGGCGAGAACGGTGAGCACGATGCGCGCCCAGTTTCGGCCGGCGCGCATCTTGAACAGGACGATCAACTCCGCGATCGCAATGACGAGCGCGACGACGGCGATGATGACGCCCTCGACCCCAGCCTCGCCGGCGACCACCAGGAGGAGGACGGAGCCGACGATGCCGAGGAGCACGGTCAGGAGCCAGAGAACGAATGCGACGGTGACGGTGGTCGGTGGAGCGGGGCGGGTGCTGGTGCTGGTGCTCATGGACAACGTCCTTCGTGTCTGGGGGACAATTTCCCAAATGCTAGCTCGCGGCGACGGTGGGAGGGCGGAAGTGGCATCGTGTTACGTCACCAACCAGCACGACGCTGCAGCGCGGCAACGGCCTGGGCAGGCGCGAGACCTGCGATGTCGACGGACAGTTCGTGAGCGCGGAGAGGCTCATGGTCGGAGGTCACGAGCCGCACGAACGTGACCTCGGACGCGGGTAAGGCCGCGCGCGCTGCAGAAGGATCGACCCCGAGCGGTGCGGTCACCACGATCCTGCCTGCCCCCGCGCCCGTGAAGGCGGCACACAGGCGCGCCAGGTTCGCGAGCCCGACGGCGCCCCGGATATTCCAGGCGAAGGAGAGCTGCGCGAGATCCGCGAATCCGGCCCGCCGACCCGCATCCCACTCCTGCTTCGCTATTTCCCAGCCGACCCGGGATGCGCCCGCGAGCCGCGGGCCGGTGATCCAGAGCACCCGTGCAGAGGGGGCGGATGCCTGGGACGGAACTGCGTCGCCGCGGCCGGGCCCGCTCCCCGCGGCATCCGGGTGCCACGTCGCCCGCACGTCGTCCACGGTTTCCGCCTCCGAACGGTGCTCCGTATCGACGCGCTCCCACCCTGGATGCACTCGCTCGGCCTCCGCAGTGCCGGCAGCGAGGAACTGCGCGACCTGTTCCTCCCCGAGCCTCCGCGCGGCCAAGCGTTCGCGTCGGGTCTCCTCGGATGCATCGAGCCAAAGGGAGTGCACCCGGATCCCGTGGATCCCCGGCGGCGGAGCATCCGGAAAGGCGACGCCGGAGACGATCAACCGATCCGCGCCCGCCCGCACGAACTCCCTGGCGACACCGGCGAGGGCCCGCTCCTTGAGGCCCCACCGATCCGGATCGTCCTCCGGCGGCGGATAGCACATGCCCAGCTGGTCGATATCGACGTAACCGGACGCCACGCCCTCCGCGGCGAGCCGCTGCGCGATCGCCCACGCCGTCGTCGACTTGCCGACGCCGGCCCCACCTGCCAGGCGCAAGAGGTCCATCGGGTGCAGCTTAACGAGGAGCACGACGTGCGCCGCGACGACACCCAGGCCGGAAGGCCACCCGCTGGGGGACGGACGCCACGCGACTCAGGCCCGGAGAAGTTCTTTCTTTCGGCGGTCACCGCGGTGACCTCAGCCGAGGACCTCCGGCACCTTCATGCTCTCGCCGTGCAGGTGCTCGGCGAGGAACGCGAACACCGTCTCGTACCAGACCACGGCGTGCTGCGGCTTGAGCACCCAGTGGTTCTCGTCGGGGAAGTACAGGAAGCGGTGCACGATCGTGCCGTCGTCCGCGGCGAAATGCTCGTTCAGTTCCGACCACAGCCGAAGCCCCTCGCCGACCGGCACCCGGTAGTCGCGGTCGCCGTGAATCGCGAGCAGCGGTGTGCGGATGTCGCGGACGAACCGGTGCGGCGAGTTCTCGACCATCGCCTCGGGCGTGAAGATCCGTTGCCAATACGCCGACGAGTCGGTGGTGGCGGCGAACTGGTCCAGCGCCCACAGGCCCGCGTGCGTGACGATCGCCCGGAACCGGTCGGTGTGCCCGGCCACCCAGTTCGCCATATAGCCGCCGAACGAGCCGCCCAGAGCGGCCGTCTTCGTCTCGTCGATGTCATCCCGCGCCACCACGGCGTCGGTGATCGTCATCAGGTCGGTATAGGGCTTGCCGCCCCAGTCGTTCCAGCCGCGGGCGATGAAGTCGAGGCCGTATCCCGTCGACAGGGCGGGGTCGGGGAGCAGCACCGCATAGCCGCGGGCGACAGCGAGCTGCGGGTTCCACCGCCAGCTCCACGCGTTCCAGCTGTAGACCGGACCACCGTGGACCCACAACAGGAGCGGGGCCGGCGCCGTCGGCGAGGCACCGGCGGGAAGGAGCAGCCAGCCGCGTACACGTGCGCCATCGGCAGCTGTCGTGTCCACCTCCGTCATGGTCGCTGCGGAGTCGGGCAGCGCGGCGGGCGAGGCGAGGGCGGTCACGACCCCGTCGCGGGTGACGCGCACGGGGTGGGGTGGGGCCATCCAGGATGACCGCAGCGCGATGAGATCGCCGGTTCCCCGGTCGATCCCGACGTGCGTGTAGGCGAATTCGTCGCGCGTGATCTGCTCGGCGGGGCCGCCGTCGAGCGGCACCCGGAAGATGGGCCCGCGCCCATCTTGATCGGCCGTGACGATGAGCGCGCGGTCGTCCGCGTCGAAGGCCACCGAGCTCGGCCAGCGGTCCCATCCCCCCGCGAGGCGGCGGGGGTTCGATCCGTCGAGCTCCGACACCCAGAGCTCCTGGTCGGCCGGAGCCTCGGGCGAACCGAAGCCGGACCGCACATACGCCAGCGTCTCGCCGTCGTGGCTGATCGCGGGCGACTCGAAGTACGTGCTCCGCTCATCGAAAAGCGTCGTGCGCTTTCCGGTGGCGGTGTCGATCGCGACGAGGATGTGGCGAGCGTCGCGCCCTTCGGGGATCTGCAGCGACGCGACCAGCGTGGCGCCGTCGGGCGTCAGCGCGGCTCCGGCGATGTCGGCGGTGCGCCCGGGCTGTGGGGTCAGGTCGCGCGGACGCGGTAGCGCGCGGGGGTACGGCTTTGCCGCATCCTTCTCCTCCTCCTCGACCGCCTCCGACTCCTCCGCGACCGCCCCGATCGTGTCGGCGAGTGCGTCGAGGTCGAGGGCGAGGAGGTGCGGTTCGTCCGGGCCGAGATCGTGGTCCCAGAACCGCACGGGGTAGCTCGAATGCAGGATCGCTGAGACCTTGCGCTTCTTCCGTTCGGCGCGGAGCCGCGCGTCGTCTTCGACCGTGTCGGCGGAGGGCAGCAGGTCGGCCGACAGGACGAGGCGCGGGGATGCCTCGGCCACGGCCGCGATGGCACCCACACCGCCGGCGAGCCGCGTGATCGGTCGCGCTTCGCCGCCGCCTGCCGGCAGCAACCAGAGCTGGCCGGACTCCTCGTCGTCGTCAGCCTCGGAATCCGGCCGCGCACTGACGAAGAGCACATCCCCGGCGGCGGTGAACGCGGCGCCGGACTCCCCCTTCGCCGAGCGCGTGAGGCGCCGTGGAGCGCCCCTACCGTCGGAGGGCACCTCCCACAGCGAGCGCTCGTACGCCGTCCGGTCTTTGGTGAGGGTGGCGACGGTGAGGACCACGCGCCGGCCGTCGGGCGAGAGCGCCAGCGCCTCGATGCGGGGAAGCGAGACGTACTCGTCGAGGGAGCCGAAGGGTGTGGGGGGCATGCCATTCACGCTAACCGCTCCCGCCGCGCGGCGCGTGGTTCGGCGAAGGCGGGTGGCGCTGCCCGTGGGATGGGGCGCGGCGGCGTCACGGTTCAGCCGGTGACCCACCGCGCGGGAGGTGGGTCAGGGCGCGACGACCCGGAGCGTGCACTGCCTCGCTCCGGGGCTCTTCATGGCGGCGGGCGCCGCGGCGTACTTGGTGTCGATCACGCGGTCGATGGAGCGCTGCACCGGGTCATCCGCGGCCACCGGCTCCAGCGCGACGCGTTCGGTCGGCAGATCGAGTGCGGCGTCGCGGTCTCGCGCGGCGATCATCCCGTCGCCGAGGACGAACTCGACCTCGCGTCCGGAAATCGCGCGCCGATACCACCAGGACGACCTCCCGTACTCCGACCGCACGTAGGGGACACCGTCGACCACCATCGCCAAGATGGGGGTGGCTATTCGGGTGCCGTCGGCGCGGCGGGTGATGACGGCGACCACGCGGGTCTGGTCGAGAACGCGCACGAGGTCGTCGAAGGCCATGCACCGAGGGTACTCGGCGCGGCGGCCGCTCAGCGTAGGACGGAGCTCAGGAGCAGGCTCGTCTCGCTGTTGACCACGCCGTCGGTCGACCGGATGCGGCCGAGCACCTGATCGAAGCGGGCGAGGCTGTCGACCTGCAGCTCGGCAACCAGGT
Source organism: Microbacterium sp. Z11_20 (assembly GCF_057197605.1). Taxonomy (NCBI): domain Bacteria; kingdom Bacillati; phylum Actinomycetota; class Actinomycetes; order Micrococcales; family Microbacteriaceae; genus Microbacterium; species Microbacterium sp. Z11_20. Next base: position 105,321 of record NZ_JBXVOQ010000004.1, read on the forward strand.
CCCATCCCCCGTTCGTGGTGTGCAGCGCCGTGATCTCAGGGAACCCGCGGAGGCGCCGGATGACGGCATCCGTGGTGCGCCCCTCCACCTCGATGAGCGACATCGCGCGGATCTGATCCACCGCGACCTCGTCGCGCACCCGGACGCTGAAGCCGACGATCGCGCCGGAGGAGACCAGGCGGGCGAGCCGGCTGTTCGCCGTCGCCCGCGCGATACCGAGACGCCGCGCGATGTCCGACGCGCGCGACGCGTTGACCACGGCGCAGCGCCGCACCATCGAGAAGAGCGCCCGGATCGTCGCGGTGCCCGTTCCCACGATCGAACTCGCCGGCGGGTCGGTCCGCTGCATGATCGCCGGCGTGCACCTAGATCGGCGGCCCCGCCCTCCGCGCGACGGTCACGGGCATCGACCGGGCCGTGAGAGCGACCCACAGAGCGCTTCGGTCATCGGGAGAATCGTGTCGGGGGATCATGCGGCGGAACGGAATTGAGACGCGGATGGCCTTCATGCCAAGCTCAGCATGTACGCGTTTCGGACAAGGGAGTTGTCATGCGTTGGAAGACCCGTTTCGCCGCCACTGTCGTCGCCGTCGCCACCCTCGCGGGAGGAACGCCGGTCACCGCAGCGCCCGCCGTTGCCGCCACCTCTCATCGGGTCGCGATCGACGGCATGGCAACGAAGGCGGATTGCCAGTACGTCCAGAACACCTGGCGCGCGCACATCATCCGCAAGGGCGGGAAGATCTACGGCGGCGAGGGATGCCTCTACGGCGGCGCAGCGCGGAAGTGGCTCTTCAGCATCAGCTACACCCTCTGACGTCACCCGCAGGCGGCCGTCATTCTTTGGGCCGGGTCGCCTGACCGTCGAGCCAGAGCCGATCGCTCGGGTCGCTGTGCGACCCGCCGCTTCCCACGTGCTTCGCCGCGATCCGGTCACCCTTGGTGATGACCTGGACCAGCGCCATGCCGTGACCACGTCCGAGGTCGAAGTCGTCCTTGAGCCACTCCAGGATCGGACCGGCTTTCGTATCGGGGCCGAAGCCGCGTTGCCCGGCCAGCTCGATGAACTGCCGCGGCGTCAGGCCGGTCTTGGTTTCGATGGTGTCGAGGTACGCCTGGAACGACATGTCGGCTCCCTGGGCTGAGTTCGGGCGTTGGGTGCACGATACGCGTGCCCCCCGACGCTCGACAGCCCCCGGTTCGTCAGAGTGCGGCGGCCTTCGCCCGCAGTACGGCGCTCTGCTGCGCGTTGGCGGCCCGTTGCGCCGCGCTGAGCAGCTCCGCGCGTGCCTCCTCCGTGCGGCCGAGGCGCAGAAGCAGCTCGCCGCGCACGCTCGGCAGGAGGTGGGAGCCCTGCAGTGCCGGGGCGTCGGCGAGCGCGTCGACCATCGGCAACGCCGCATCCGCCCCCGAGGCCATCGACACGGCGACGGCGCGGTTCAGCTCGACCACCGGGCTCGGGGCCAGTCGTCCGAGCGCCTCGTACAGGAGCACGATGCGCTCCCAGTCCGTGTCGTCGACGCTCGGCGCCGTGGCGTGGCACTGGGCGATGGCCGCCTGCAGGGCGTACGGCCCACGGCCACGGCCGAGGGCATCCGCGCGCCCCAGCGCGGCGCTCCCACGGACGATCTGCCCCCGGTCCCATCGCGTGCGGTCCTGATCGGCCAGCAGCACGGGCGAACCGTCCGAGGCGATCCGCGCGCCGAAGCGGGATGCCTGGAACTCCATGAGCGCGACCAGTGCGTGGGCTTCCGGTTCGCGGGGCGCGAGCGCGGCGAGAACGCGTCCGAGGCGCAGCGCCTCGTGGGCGAGGTCGGTGCGGATCCACCGGTCGCCGGCGGTCGCGGCATACCCCTCGGTGAACATGAGGTACACCACCGCGAGCACCCCGGCGAGCCGCTGCGCCCACTCGCTCGGCTCAGGCGTCTCGAACGGTGCGTGCGCGGCAGCCAGCGTCTTCTTGGCCCGCGTGATGCGCGCCTGCACGGTCGGCACGGGCACCAGCAGCATCCGCGCGATCTCCTGCGTCGACAGACCGCTCACCACGCGCAGGGTGAGGGCGATCTGCGACTCGCGGGACAGCACCGGATGACACGCGATGAACACCAGTCGGAGCACGTCGTCGTCGATCGGCTCCCCGTCGTCGTCGGTTGCCTCCTCGAGCTGGGACGCGAGGGCCCGGTGCCGGTCGTCCAGCGCAGCGCGCCGCCGCCAGTGATCGATCGCGCGCCGCTTGGCGACCGTCGTCAGCCAGGCACCCGCGTTTCGCGGAACGCCGGTCTCGGGCCATTTCTCGAGCGCCTCCACCACCGCCTCCTGCGCGAGATCCTCCGCGAGGCCGACGTCGCCGGTCGCCTTCGCGAGCGTGGCGACGATGCGCGCGCTCTCGATACGCCAGACGCCGTCGACCGTGCGGCGGATGTCGTCGCTCATGGCCGCTTCGCTGCGGCTTCCTCCTCGGCGCGCCATCCCTTCTCCTTCTGGACGTACTCGTTGTCGGAGTAGTCCGCGAAGTCCGACTCGTCGGTGACGCGGCGCACCTCGATCTTGTTACCGGCGCCGAGGGGTGCACGGCTCGCCCACTCGATGGCCTCCTCCTTCGTGGCGGTCTGGATGATCCAGAAGCCGTTGAACAGCTCGTGGGTCTCGCCGTAAGGGCCGTCGGTAACCACGGGCGCTTCGCCGGTGAACTCCACCACCGACCCCTCCGCGGCATCCGTAAGCCCCTCGCCTCCGAGGAGGATGCCCGCTTTGATCATCGACTCGTTGTATGCCCCCATGGCGTTGAGGACCGCCTCGACGTCCATGTCTTCATAGTTCTCGGCGGATCCGCTGTTGCGCATGATCAGCATGTACTTGGCCATGAGATGCTCCTTCGGTCTCGAGGCTCGGATCGCCCCTCTACTATCGCGTCGAACGGCGCCGGGCGAAATCGACATCGGGGCGAGATCGGGATGCTGTGGGGCCCCACCCGGCGCGACTACGCAGCGCTGTGGGGCGCGGCGACGTCGATACTCCAGGTCACTCCGAAACGGTCGGTGAGCATGCCGAAGCCGGGGCTCCATGCGGATGCGGTCAACTGCTCGACGATCGAGGCTCCCACGGCGAGCGCATTCCAGTAGACCTGGACCTCGTCGAGGCTCTCTCCGCGCACGGAGAGGAAGAACGGCTGTTCGGTGATCGTGACGCCGTTCTCGCGGCGGGTCGAGCCCGCGTGGGTCGCGGCACTGTCGGACGCGCCAGGGATGTCGTACGCCATGACCCGGAAGCCGTCGGCGCTGGTGACCTGACCGAAGACGACGTTGCTCGCGCCGGGCGCCTCGGGGGGCATGCCGACCTCGGCGTAGGTGACGATCGTGACTTCGCCGCCGAAGACGGACCGGTAGAACTCCAAAGCCGCGCGGGCTTCGCCGTGGAAGTTGAGGTGGGGGGTGGTCTGAATGCTCATGTTCGCTCCTGGTGTGACGGTGCCGGGGCGTTTCCCTGACAGCATCCACGCTTCCAGATGTATAGGTCAGGTTCGGTCCTACACTCGAACTAGCATCGAGGAATGACGACGACCACGTCCCGGCTGCTTCAGCTGCTCTCGCTGCTGCAGACCAGGCGCGACTGGCCGGGCACGGTGCTCGCGGAGAGACTGGAGATCAGCCCCCGGACGGTTCGCCGCGACGTCGACCGGCTCCGCGAGATGGGCTACCGCATCCAGTCGACGATGGGGCCGGAGGGCGGCTATCGCCTCGACGCCGGCAGCGAGCTGCCTCCCCTGCTCTTCGACGACGACCAGGTCGTCGCGCTGGCCCTCGCCCTGCAGACGGCGACCGTCACCGGCGTGGGTATCGAGGAAGCGGCGCTGCGGGCGTTGACCACGGTGCGGCAGGTGATGCCCTCGCGTCTTCGCCATCGCCTCAGCGTTCTCGAGTTCACCGCGATGCCCGCCGGCGTGGGCGAAGCCGGGCGCGACACGGTGTCGCCGGAGGTGCTTCTCGCGATCTCCGCCGCTGCGCGGTCCTGCGAGGTGCTGCGCTTCGACTACACGCGCCGGGATGCCCCCGATCCCCGCGGCACCACCGGTGACAGCGCGGAGGCGGTTCCACCGCGCCGGGTGGAACCGCACCACCTCGTCACGTCCTCGGGTCGTTGGTACCTCGTCGCGTGGGATCTCGAGCGCACTGACTGGCGCATCTTCCGCGCCGACCGCATCGCTCCGCGTACCCCCACCGGCCCGCGGTTCACGCCGCGACGCATACCGGGTGGCGACGTGGCCGCGTACGTGGGCGCCCGCTTCAAGGGTTCCGACCTGCGTAACCGCTGGCCCTGCTCCGGGAAGGTCATCCTGCACCTCCCCGCGTCGGACGTGGTCCCGTTCGCCGGCGACGGGATCGTGGAGGACCTCGGGCCCCACCGCTGCAGTCTCGAAGCCGGTTCCTGGTCGTGGGCGGCGCTTGCCGCATCCCTCCTCCGGTTCGACGCCGACATCGACGTCGTCGGGCCGCCCGAACTCACCGCCGCGTTCGCGCGGCTCGCCACGCGGAACGCGCGGACCGCGAGCACGGGGCCCGAGGGGCAGCCCGCCGCCAACGGATGACCTGCACACCGCGCCCCGCTCGTCAAGCCGCTCCAGCGGCACGCGTGCAGGGCGTATCCCGGAATGAGGCGACCTCATCGACGAGAGGAGCATCATGGCGGGCTACGACGGTTTCGGTTCCCACGGAAACGGCAGCGCCATCTGGACGAGCGCGATCAGCGCCGCCCTGGGTGACGGGATCGTGCCACGGGACCGGAAGACGCGAGAGCGCAAGCGGCATCGACACCACCACGATCCTGCACCCGACCCGGCCCAGCGCCGGACGGCGGGATGAGCGGATCCGCATCCGCATCGGCATCCGCGGGTTCCCACCGCAGGAGATCACCCGGCTGACACTCGAGCACGTCGCAGAGCGCGTCGAGCGTGGAGAACCGCACGGCTTTGGCTCGTCCGTTCTTCAGGACGGCGAGGTTCGCCGGCGTGATCCCGACGCGTTCTGCCAGGGTGCCGACGCTCATCTTCCGTCGCGCCAGCATCACGTCGATGTCGACGACGATCGGCATTCAGATCACCTCGTCCAGCTCTGAGCGCAGGGCTCGCGCCTCGTTCTCGCGATCGATCGCCTGCGAGAGGAGTCGGCGCATCACCACGACCAGCAGCGCCATCCCCGCCAGGACGAGAGCGGCGCCGCAGATCAACCCCACCACGCCGGGGGCGATCCCGCCCGGCGCGAGCATCACCGCGAGGAGGAAGGTCAGCCCGGCAGCCGACGCGACGGCGCCGATGACGACGTCCACGTATCGGAAGGATGCCTCGGAGAACACGGCGCCGCGACGCACGAGGGTCAAGAGCCGCCAGACGCACACCGCGAACACCTGCATCGTGACGATGCCGAGCACGGCGATGGTGACAAGCGTGATCCGTCCCCACAGCGGTTCGCCCTCCAGGTCGGCCCACACCAGGGGCACGATCACGACCTGCACGAACAGCGACCCGACCAGCGAAAGCGCGATGACCACGCGCAGAAGAACGATCGATATGGTGCCCATGGCACCCCCTCTGAAGAGTGGACGGTGCTGAGGCTATCGTTTTTCGATAGATATTGCCATCCTGCACAGGGTGCGCGGCGATGGACCTACCCGTGCCCGGTCATCAGCGATGCGCCCGGCGCGAGGGTCGCGTTCGTTCGATAGCGACCGGGGGCGAGCCCGAACTCGCGCCGGAACGCAGCGCTCAAGGCGAACTCGCTCGCGTATCCGACGGCGGGTGCGATCGCGGCGAGTGGCTGCGAGCTCTCCCGGAGAAGCTGCGCAGCCCGGGCAAGTCGCCAGGACGTCAAATAGCTCATCGGCGGACTGCCCGTCACCGCGGCGAATCGGCGGGAGAATCGGCGCGACGGCAAGTGCACGAGATCTGCGAGCTCGCGCACCGTCCACGGTCGTTCCGGGGCGGCGAGCAGGGCACGTATGACGTAGGCGATCTCGGGATCGCGTTGCTCGGGCAACGTGATGTCGCCGTTTTCCTCGAACCACCGCCGCAACACCTGGGTGAGTAGCAGATCAAGCAGGGCGCGGGTTGCGATGGCCGCACCTGGGCGGGTGGCGTCGAGTTCTGCCGCAAGCAGCGCGAGGATGCCGCGGAGATGGGCATCCGTGTCCTCCGCCGCCGAGACGATCACACCGGGCACCGGCGTGAGGTTCTTCGCGAACCGTCCGCGATCCATCCAGTAGGCACCGCAGACGAACTCCACGTCGGCATCCTCGCCTCCCCCGGAACCCAGGATCGCCGGGGGCAGTGACGCCAGCCGCGCCGGCGCGGGAGAGAAGCCGTGCTCGACGCCGGGCTGAACGAGCACAACGTCTCCCGGGGCGAGCTGCCTCGGTGGTTCATCAGGGGTCACCAGCCACGCCGTCCCGCGCACGAGCACGTGGAATCCGCTGACCTCGAGGCCGGTATAGCGCATACCCCAGGGGCCGGCCGCACTGACGCGGCAGGCCTCGGCCCGGCCGACACGCACACCGGCGACGGCGGCGCTCAGGGCATCGGGGGGGACCATCCCGCCAGGCTATGCCGCCTCTGGGGGTACTGGGGCGGCGCCCCGGTACCGAATGACAGAGCGCGTATGTGTCAAGACCGGGCGCACATGGCGCCTGGCCCGCGCCGCCGCTTGCATGGAAGGCGCCGCCCGATCCGAGGCGGCCCGTTCGCTCCCGAATGATTGGACGACAAACGATGGCCATGGCCCTAGTAAATGGCAACCCCTTCGACGACTCCTTGGCGGCAACAGCCCGGTGGGTCGAACCCACGACCAGCGCGATCGCCCATCGCCTCTTGGACGAGCTGGACCTGCCCGCCGGCGCACGGGTCCTCGACCTCGGCACAGGCACGGGATCCCTCGCCGTTGCCGCGGCGGAACGGGGATACGTCCCCACCGCGATCGACACCGCCCCGATGCTCACCGACTACGTCGCCGGGCGTCTGCGACACTGGCCCGCGGCATCCGCCGAATTGATGGACGCGACGACGCTGACCTACCCGGACGCCGCATTCGATGCCGTCTTTTCGATCTTCACGGTCATGTACCTGCGCGACGGCGTGCCCGCCGCGCTGGCCGAGGCGCGGCGCGTCCTGCGGCCCGGGGGCGCCGTGGCGATCACTCACTGGCCGTCACCGAAGGCGTCGTCCGTGATCCGGGCGCTGCTGGAGGCGTCCGAAGACATCGGCGAGGAGCTCCCGTTCCCCCTCGACTACACGGCGCACGACGACCTCGTCCGCGCCGTCGCCGCTGCCGGCTTCAGCGACATCGAGGTCACGGAGCGCGAGAGCGATTACGCGTTCCCGCCCGCCGACGAGGTGTACTGGGAGTTCCAGCCGTTCTTCGTGATGATGCCCTTCTTCCGCGCCATGCCGCCCCACCGCCGTGCCGAACTCGAATCGGCGATGATCGCGCGCGCACAACGGGTGGAGCGCGGCGAGCTGGAGCGGCCCGCGCTCACCTACAACCTGGTCACGGCACGGGCCGCCTGACCGCATCCCTGCGGTCTGGATCCGCCGGCACCCCGTGCGCGACTTCTCGCGCGCCTGTCTCGGCCGCCCCGTCGGCGCGCCTGCTCGCTGAGACGGTATTCCTTCGCGTCCGGCTAGGCTGCCGCCCACCGAGGCGCGGGGGCGGATCGGTACCAGGGGGAGTCATGACGGCCGGAACGGGATCTCGGATGCGACGCCGACACTCGTCGCACGGACCGCGGGCGTCCTCATCCCGGCGGCGGCGTCGCCGGCGGGCGATCGGTGTGGCCGCGGCGATCCTGAGCGTGGCCGTCGTCAGCACCATCTTGGCGTTCGCGATCGCGCGGGGCACCGCACCGCCGGAGGGGAGGGCCGCTGCGTCACCGCGGCCCTCCCCGACCCCGACGCCGACCCCTTCGCCCACGCCGCTCAGCCCGGCCGAGGCGCTGCTGGCTGCGACGCCCGACCCGTCCGCCTGCGCCGTGTCGTTCCTCGGCGACGGCATCGCCCTCGAACCGCAGCTCCAGACACAGGGAGTGCTCTACGCGGGCCTCCCGATCCCCCGCCAGGACGGACGGGTGTTCGCCGGCTGGTACGCGACAGCGGCGGATGCGGCGGGCTTCGCCGTCCCCGCCCGGGTGAACGGTGCCGACCTCGTGACCTGCACCGCGAGGCGAGTCACTCTGCATGCCGGGTGGAAGACGCCCGGAGACAACGCCGCCGAAGACGCCGGCATCCCCGTCCTCATGTACCACCAGTTCACCACCAAGCCCGAGGGGGAACCGGGCTGGTTGCGGCTCAACTACGCCTTCATCGGAGACTTCGACGCGCAGATGGCGTACATCGCCGACTCCGGCTTCTATCTGCCGACCTGGGACGAGCTGAGCGCCTTCATCGACGGCGCTCTGTTCCTCCCGAAGCGCTCGGTGATCATCACGGACGACGACGCCGACTCCTCGTGGCTGGAGTTGGCCGCACCCATCGTGCACGGCAGGGGCCTGCTCACCACGTCGTTCGTGATCACGTCCGCCCGCACCGAGCCGGCGCCGAACCCGTTCGTGCTGCAGCGCTCCCACACCCACGACATGCACCGCGCGGGCGTGAACGGCGACGGGCGGATGGTCAACGATGCCGCGGACGCCATCGCCGCCGACCTCGAGCAATCGGCCCAGATCCTCGGGGCGCGGGAGGTGGTCGCCTACCCGTTCGGTGACTACAACGACGAAGCCCGGCGCGGCGTCACTCAGGCCGGGTTCGAGCTGGCGCGCACGATCGAGCAGGGGTACGTCCGGATCGGTACGGACAAGCTCTCCCTCCCCTGCATCCGCATCAACTACGGCATGGGCGTCGAGGCGCTGGCAGGCCTCATCGGGTAGTCGTCGGCGCGAGCACCTGCTCGAGAACCTGCATCCCTGCCGGTACGACTCGGCTTCTGCGCCGACCCACGGACCCGTGGGGTCGAGTTGGCGTTTGCGATGGCACACCTGCACGGGTACCTGCTGACCGCACACCTTTCGTGCAGGCGGATGTCGAGGGACGCTACTTCGGATTCGCGGCATACGGAGGACCGAAAATCGCGCAGGTGGCGTACTCCGCTGCCCTCGCCGCGGCCACGACGGCGAAGGTCCGACCGGCTTGCAGTACTACCAGCGACGAACAGGCAAACTGCCGCAGGCAGCGACCAAGGCTCCCGTGCAGCACGCTGTATGCATCGGTTCCGACCCCTGAACGCGGAGTGAATTCCGGCGTACCGCTTCCCGGATCCCCCGGCCCACGCCAAGGTGCGGACATTAGGCTGAAAGGCCTCAGCCCGACGAAATCGCGAGCCGCCCATGGACCTCTCCCTCATCGTTCCGACCTTCAACGAAGGTCCGAACGTCCGGGAACTGCTGCGCCGTCTGGCCCTCACGCTGGACCGCTCCGCGTATGAGGTCGTCTTCGTCGACGACTCCACCGATGACACCCCGGAGATCATCCGTGCTGCGGCGCGCGAGAGCGAAGCGCCCGTCCGGCTGATCCACCGCGAGGAGGCCACGGGTGGACTGGGCGGCGCGGTCCTCGAGGGCGTGCAGGCCGCGCGTGCCGACTGGTGCCTCGTCATGGACGGTGACCTGCAGCATCCACCGGAGGTCATCCCGCAGCTGCTCGCCCGAGCCACGCGAGGCGATGTGGACGTGGTGGTCGCCTCGCGCTACGTCCCCGGCGGGACGTCCACGGGTCTCGCCGGCTCCGTGCGCACCACCGTGTCGCGGTTGTCGACCCTGCTGACCAAGGCGATGTTCCCGCGCAGGCTCCATGGATGCTCCGACCCGATGACCGGCTTCTTCCTGCTGCGCCGGTCGGCCGTCGAGCTGGACGGCCTGCGCCCTCGCGGATTCAAGATCCTCCTGGAGATCCTCGCGCGCCGTCAGCTGCGCCTCGCCGAGGTGCCTTTCGACTTCGCCGAACGATACGCAGGACGATCCAAGGCCTCCTTCACCCAGGGCGTGCGATTCCTCACGCAGCTGACCATGCTCCGATTCGGGCGCATGTCGGCCTTCGCGCTGGTCGGCGGGGCCGGTGCCGTGGCCAACCTGGCCATCATGTGGGCGCTCATCGCCCTCGGCATGGAATACGTGTGGGCGGCGATCATCGCCAGCGAAGTGACGATCCTCGGCAACTTCCTCCTCCTGGAGTATCTCGTCTTCGCCGACCTGCGGGCCGACTCCGGTCTGATGCGGCACCGGTTCCTCAAGTCGTTCACCTTCAACAACCTCGAAGCCGTCATCCGCATCCCCGTGTTGTGGATCCTCGTCGAGGCCACACATATCCCCAGCGTCCTCGCCGCCGGCCTCACCCTGGTGGCCGCCTTCGTCGTCCGGTTCGTCTTCCACGCGCTCGTCGTCTACGGCCCGGAGAAGCAGCGCGCGGCAGCCCCTGCCGCCGCACGTGCCGCGGCCGCCGCCGCCGACAACCTGGCCGCTTAGCAGTGGCGAGGCAGCCCTCCGCCCGGGCATAACCTGGAGGGATGACTTCCTCCGCTGCCGTGACGATGTTCGGCGCCGCGTGGTGCAGGGACTGCCGCCGCACCAAGGCCGCGCTCGACAGCCTCGGCGTGCCGTACGAGTACGTCGACCTCGAGGCCGATCCCGCCGCCGCCGATGTCGCGCGAGACATCTCCGGCCGCACGAACATTCCCGTCGTCGTATATCCGGACTCCTCGCACCATGTGGAGCCGTCCGACGCCGACCTCATCGCCAAGCTCCGCGAACTCGCGCTCATCTGACCGCCCCGGCCCGGGTGCGCGCGCAAGGCCTACCACAGCACGATCCCGCTCCGCGGCCGACCTAGGCTGGAGCCCTGTCCGAAGGAGTGTGTCGTGCCCCTCGATCTCCCCTCTTCCGCGCTTCCCGACGCCGCTCAGGCAGCGATCGACGCCGATCTCGACGCCCTCGCCGCCGGCTCGCGCCTGTGGTCCACGCTCACCCTCGATGAGCGCGCGCGGCTCCTCGATCGCCTGCACGACACCGTGGGCGCGTCGGCCGAGGAGTGGGCCACAGCGGCCGTCGCATCCAAGGGTCTCGTCCTGGACTCTCCTCTGGCCGGCGAGGAATGGCTCGCCGGGCCCTACGCGACCCTCGCCGCCCTGGACACCGCGCGGGATTCACTGCGCGCGCTGCACACCGGCCTCAGTCCGCTCGGCACCGCGCGCTTCGACCCGGCGCCCGGCGGGCGCCTGCGCGTGCGCGTCCTGCCTGCCGCACCGATCGACCGCGTGCTGCTCTCGGGCTTCCGCGGTGAGGTGTGGCTGGAGCCCGGGGTGACGCGGGCGCAGGCGATCACCTCTGCCGGGCTCGGCCAGCGCACCCCCACCGCATCCGGCGGTGTCGGCCTCGTCCTGGGCGCCGGCAACGTCACCTCGATCCCCGTCCTCGACGTCCTGTACGAACTGCTCTCGGCCAACCGCGTGTCGCTGCTGAAGCTCAACCCCACCCAGGATGCCCTCGTCCCGGTGTTCGAGCGGGCGCTCGCTCCGCTGATCGAGGCGGGGTTCCTGCGGATCGTGCGCGGGGGCGGAGACCTCGGTGCGCAGCTGACGCGGCATCCCGCGTTCTCCCACGTGCACGTCACCGGTTCGGCCGCCACCTTCGACGCGATCGTGTGGGGAGAGGATGCGGCCGCGCGACGTGCCGAGAACCGCCCAGCCCTCACCGTGCCCATCACGGCCGAACTCGGCGGCGTCGCCCCGATCATCGTGGTGCCGGGGAAGTGGACCACCGCCGACCTCAAATACCAGGCGGAGCACATCGCGACGATGCGCCTACAGAACGGCGGGCACAACTGCATCGCCGGACAGGTGGTGCTCCTCAGCGCCGACTGGCCGCAACGGGGCGCGTTCCTCGCCGCCCTCCGCCGCGCGTACGCCGCAGCCCCGGCCCGGCCGGCCTGGTACCCGCGGAGCGACGACGCGCTCGCCTCGGCGCGGGCGACCTACCCGCACGCGACGTGGTACGCCGACGACACCCGCGCGATCGTGGAGGTCGACCGGGATGCGGCAGCCGACGCCGTGGAGACCACGGAGTACTTCGCACCCGTGCTCGGAGTGCTGACGCTGCCGGGATCGGGTCAGGAGTTCCTCGACGCCGCCGTCGCGCACGCCAACGACCGCCTCACCGGCACCCTCGGCGCGAACGTCCTGATCGACCCGGTGAGCGAAGCCGAACTCGGCGCGGGGTTCGAGAGCGCCATCGCCGAGCTGCGCTACGGCGCAATCGCGATCAACACCTGGACGGGCGTGTCGTTCACCGTCCCGGCCCTGTCGTGGGGCGCGTTCCCCGGCGGCACGCTGCAGAACGTCGGCAGCGGCATCGGCGTCGTGCACAACGCACGCCTCATCGATCGGGTCGAGCGCTCGGTGCTGCGCGGTCCGTTCCGCCCGTTCCCCCGGATGGTTCGCGGATTCGGCCGCCGCGGGACGTTCACGGTGCTGCCCAAGCCGTCGTGGTTCGTGACGGCGCGCACCGGTGCCGCGGTGAGCAAGGGGCTCACCCTGTTCCGCGCGCACGGCAGCCTCGCGACACTCGCGGGGACGCTGCTGAAGGCCTTCCGCGCCTGACGCCCCGCCCGCCCCCGCGCACCCCGCCCGCCCGCGAGACACGACATTCCGGCCGAGACACCCCGCGCCGCGCCGTTTCTCAGCCGGAACGTTGTTTCTCGGCGCCGCTCAGGAGACCAAGCGGTCGGCGGCGTCGCGCAGGGCGCGGGCGATGCCGGGTTCGAGCGCCACGTGCCCGGCGCCGGGAACCACGACCAGCTCGGCCTCGGGGAGCGCCCGGTGCAGGTCCCACGCCGTCATCATGGGCGTGCACACGTCGTAGCGGCCCTGGACGATCACCGTCGGGATGCCGCGCAGCCGCCCCGCGTCCTCGATGAGCTGCCCCTCCCGCAACCACCCGCCATGCACGAAGTAGTGGTTCTCGATGCGCGCGAAGGCGATGGCCGACTCCGGCTCGCTCATCTCGGCGATGAAGCCCGCGTCCGGCATGAGGGTGACGGTGGCCGCCTCCCACCGGGTCCACGCCAGCGCCGCCGGGCCGTGTACCGCCGGGTCGGGGTCGGTGAGGCGGCGATGGTAGGCCTCGATCATGCGCGAACGTTCGAGCACCGGGATCGGCGCGACGAACTCTTCCCACAGGTCGGGGAACAGCGCCGACGCACCGCCCTCGTAGAACCACTCCAGTTCGTGGCGGCGCAGGGTGAAGATGCCGCGAAGCACCAGCGCGGTGACGGTGTCCGGGTGCGCCTCGGCGTAGGCGAGCGCGAGCGAACTGCCCCACGAGCCACCGAAGACCTGCCACTTCCGGATGCCCAGGTTGCGACGGAGGAGGTCCATGTCGGCGACGAGGTGCCACGTGGTGTTGAACCGCAGGTCGGTCGTCATATCGCTCGCGTGCGGCGTCGACCGCCCGCATCCGCGCTGATCGAACAGGATGATGCGGTACTTCTCCGGATCGAAGAAGCGCCGCTGCCACGGGCTCGTCCCGCCGCCTGGCCCTCCGTGCAGGTACACGACGGGGATGCCCTCGGGATTGCCGCTCTGCTCCCAGTAGATCCGCTGACCGTCGCCGGCCAGCAGCATCCCCGTCTCGTACGGTTCGATCTCGGGGTACAGGATGTCGTCGAGGTGTGCCAAGGCGCTCACAGCTGCGACCCCGCGATCGAGAAGGTGTCGCACGCGCCGGGGCGGCCGTCGTAGCCGGTGTCGAACCACCGCTGGCGCTGCTCGCTGGAGCCGTGGCTCCACGTGTCGGAGTTGACGGCGCCGCCGGACTGCTGCTGGATGTGGTCGTCGCCGACGGATGCTGCGGCGTTGAGCGCGTCGGAGATCTGGGCAGAGGTCGGCGTTTCGAGGTACCGGGTGCCGTCCGCGTCGTCGGCGATCGTCATCCCGGCCACCCACGCCCCGGCGAAGCAGTCGGCCTGCAGCTCGGTGCGCACGCCGTTGCTGTCGGGCCCGGTGCCGTTGTCGGGATACTGCTCGAAGACGCCGGTGATGTTCTGCACGTGGTGTCCGTATTCGTGCGCGAGCACGTAGAGCTGCGCGAGGTCGCCGCCCGTGGCGTCGAAGCGCTCCCGCAGGAGCGCGAAGAACGTCGGGTCGACGTACACGGTCTCCTCCGGCGGGCAGTAGAACGGCCCGGTGGCGTTCGAGGCGGTGCCGCACTGCGTCGACGTCGACCCGTCGACGATGATCAGCTGCGGTTCGCGGTAGCCCTCCAGCTCACCGGCCCAGTACTCGTCGAGGGCGAGCGAGCCGGCGGCCAGGCGGCAGTCGTCGCGCGCATTGGCGTCTTCGCCGGTCTGGCAGTTCGAGATCTCTGCCCCCTCACCCTGGGGCACCGGCCCCCCGGCACCCCCGCCGAGGAGGCTCGAGAAATCTCCCCCTGTGAAGGCGTTGAGCAGGAGCACCACGATCACGCCGACACCGGCGACACCGCCGCCGGCGATGGCCGCGCCCCGTCCGCGCCGGCGCGCACGATTGCCGCCGACCTTGGCATCGTCGTTGAAGGTCACATGTTCACGGTACCGTTCCGCCCGCCCGCAATATGCTCGTTGCGTGCTGGAGACCCTTGTGGTGGTCGTCATCGGCGTCGTCGTCATCTCGCTCGCGACGGCTCTGGCACCCCGCGTCAACATCGCCGGACCCCTCGTGCTCATGGGCATCGGCCTCGCCGTGAGCCTCCTGCCCTTCTTCCCCGCGTGGGAGCTCGACCCCGAGTGGATCCTCGTCGGCGTCCTGCCGCCGCTGCTGTACTCCGCCGCGGTGCAGCTGCCCGCCGTGGAGTTCCGCCGCGACTTCGCCCCGATCGCGGGCCTCTCGGTGCTGCTCGTGGTGATCTCCTCCGTGGCGCTGGGCCTCGTCTTCGCCCTGCTCATCCCGGGGCTGGGCCTCGCGCTGGGGATCGCCCTCGGTGCGATCCTGAGCCCGACGGATGCGGTGGCCACCTCCATCGCGAAGCGCCTGGGCCTCGCTCCGCGCGTGGTCACGATGCTCGAGGGCGAGAGCCTGCTCAACGATGCGACCGCGCTCGTGCTGTTGCGCACGGCCATCGCCGCGATCGCCGGTGGCTTCGCCTTCGGCGACACGGTCTGGGCGTTCCTGCAGGGCGTCGCGGTCGCGCTGGCGGTAGGCGCGGCCGTCGGCTGGGCGAACCTGCGCGTCCGGCAGTGGGTGCGTCATCCGGCGGCCAACACCGCCCTGAGCTTCACCGTTCCGTTCCTGGCGTACCTGCCCACCGAGGCCCTCGGGGGCTCGGGGCTCGTCGCCGCCGTGGTCGCCGGCATCGTCACCGGGCAGGGAGCCACCCGGCGTTTCACGCCCGAGCAGCGGATGAGCGACCACCTCAACTGGCGCACGATCGAGCTCCTGCTGGAGGGCGCCGTCTTTCTCATCATGGGCCTCGAGCTCAAAGAGATCGTGCGCGCGAACGTGGAGGAGCACGAAGGGCTCTGGTACGGCACGTGGCTGGCTCTCCTGGCCCTCGGCGCCGTCCTCGCGATCCGGGCCGGCTACGTCTCGGCGTTGATCTGGGCGCAGGGTGCGCGCTCGCGCTCACGCTCGCGTCTGCGCGACCGCCTGAAGAGCGCCCGATCACGGGCGGATGACGCCGAACGACGCCTCGCGTCCCCTCCCGGCGCCCCCGGCCATCCGGGCCGTGCCGCGGATCCGGAGCGGGTGGAGCGACGCCTCAGCGCCTTCCGCGCACGCCTGGCCCGCATGGTGGCCGACCTCGACTACTACCGCGACTCCCCCCTGGACTGGCGACACGGCGCGGTCATCGTGTGGGCGGGGATGCGCGGGGTGGTGACTCTGGCGGCGGCGCAGACCCTGCCCGCCGATGCCCCGAACCGCCCGCTGCTGATCTTCATCGCGTTTCTCGTCGCCGTGTTCAGCCTCCTGTTGCAGGGCCTCACGCTGCCGTGGGTCGTGCGTGCGCTCGGGCTGCAGAGCCAGGGCGGTGACCGTCCCCCGCACGAGGAGCAGCGGTCGCTGGCGGCGGAGATGCAGCGCGCGGCGGCGGAGGCGGTGGCCGGCGGTCGCCTGCGCCGGCGGGATGGCGATGCCTTCCCCGACGACGTCGTGACCCGCGTCAACGCCCGCCTCACCCGACCGCCCGAGGACGACTCGGGAACCCGCGCGCGCGACCACCTGGAGCTCCGGCTCGCCCTCATCGAGGTGATGCGCGACCGCCTGGTGGAGCTCTCGCGCGGCGGCCGGTACAGCACGGCGACCCTTCGGCACGCCCTCTCCGAGCTCGACGCCGACCAGCTGAGCCTGGAACTGCGGCTCGAGGGCGAGGACTGAGGTCTCGGCCCACCCGCGGAAGCGGGCACAATGGGGGCGGGAGGTGCCATGAGCGAGACGCAGGATCCGGCGGCGATGACGCACGCGCACGCCGCACCGACCGACACGAGCCCGCTGTATCTGCCGCACCCGGCCGCGGACTGCCCGAAGTGCTTCACCGAACTGCAACGCGACCGCCACTGGTGGCTCGCCCGCCCCGCCGGCGCCCGACTGGTGGGTCTTGTCGTGTCCCGCCCGGGTATGCCCTCGGTCGTCCAGCAGCGGGAGGACCTGACCCGCTTCGGCGTGGCCATCGCGGACTTCCGGCACCCGGCGCCGGAGACGCTCGAAGACTGGTCGGAACGGCTCTGTCGCTTCTTCGACACCCTCGGCCGCGGCGACGTGCTCGTCGTCGCGAACGTGCACGCCCTCGGCACGACGCTGGAGGAGGAGACCCGCGCCGTCGCCGAACTCCACCAGCGCGGCGTCGTGGTGAAGGTGCTGGGCCACGGTGGCCGGCACCTCTACGACACGGGGCGCTGAGCCGCGGCATCCACACGCGAACGTCCACGACAGCCGGGGCGCCGCAGCGCATGCCGGGTGTCGTGGAGGCTCGACGCGGGTCAGCCGGCGTTCAGGCGTGCGCTCCCGGCCGCCACCTCGACGAAGACCCGCGAGGATGCTCCCGACACGGTGCGGAGGTTGTTGTCCAGCTCGCCCGCCGCGACGTCGGAGGTGACGTCGTAGTCGTCGTCGGGCAGGGTCAGTTCCAGCGACCCGGCGCTGACCGAGACGGCGACCTCCGACGGCGCCTCGCCCTCGAGCCGGGCGACCATCTCCCCGGCGGACAGCTGCAGGTCGGCGTCGCGGACGCCCTCCAGATCGAGCTCGGCCCGGCCCGCGCTGATATCGGCGACGACCGACTCGGCGGTGCCGCTGATGTCCATCCCACCCGCACCCATCCCGAGTTCCAGATCTCCGAAGTCACCGTCCGCGGTCAGCGAGCCGGCGCCGAGGAACAGGGCGGTGGGGGCACCCTCCAGCTCGGCCGGGAGGGTGAGCACGGCACGGCCGTTGTCGGAGCCGAACCACGACACGAAGGCGGCGCGGGGCGTCTCCACGCTCAGCGTGTCGCCGGTGCGCTCGAATGTCCACGCCCCGCCGCTGGAGTCACGCACCTCCAGGGATGCCTCGGGCACGTCGTCGAAGCGGATGGTGAGCGAGGTCGCTGCCACGTCCACGTCCAGGTCGCGCACCCCGTCGACGGCCAGCGTGCGGGTATCCGAGGAAGCCACCGACGCCGCCACGGTCGAGCGGATCCCGGCCCACGCGACGGCGACGAGCACGCCGACCCCCAGGAGGGCCGTGAGAATCGTGATCACGCGCCCGGCCGCGTTCCCCGGCCGCGGGGCCTCCGGGCCGGCCGTCGGCACCGGCGGGTTCAGGGTGCTGGTCATCGTGCTGCTCCTGTCTGCGGCGCGGATCCGCCGAATTCGATGTGGACGAGCGCGGCCTGGACGCGGCGGTTGCCCGACTCGTCCTGCTCGAGTCCGAGCTTCTGGAAGATCGCCGTGATGTGCTTCTCGACGCTCGCCTCCGACACGAACAGCGTCCCGGCGATCGCCTGGTTGGACTTGCCCTCCGCGATGAGCGAGAGCACCTGGCGCTCGCGCTCGGTCAGCCGCTGCATCCGTTCGTCGCGGCTGCGCCGACCGAGCAGCTGCGCCACCACCTCGGGGTCGAGGACCGTGGCTCCGGCGCCGATGCGGGCGACCGAGTCGAGGAACTCGGCGACATCGGCGACGCGGTCTTTGAGGAGGTACCCGAGCGCCCCACCGCCGGCGGAGATGAGATCGCTCGCATAGCGCTCCTCGACGTACTGCGAGAGCACCAGCACCGGCAGGTCGGGATGCGCTGCCCGCAGCCGCGCGGCGGCGCGGATGCCCTCGTCGGTGTAGGTCGGGGGGAGCCGCACGTCGAGGATGCACAGGTCGGGCGCGACCTCGGCGACCGTGGCGTCGAGGTCGGACGCGTCGGGGAGGGCTGCGACCACGTCGTGGCCCGCGTCCTCGAGAAGGCGCACGAGGCCCTCGCGGAGGAGGACGGAGTCCTCACAGATCAGGATGCGCACGGGACACTTCCTGCCGGCTCGATGCGAACGTCGCTGACGGCGCTGCAGATCAGGATGCGCACGGGACGCTCACCTCCAGGGCGGTGGGGCCGCCGGTCGGGCTGTCGAGGCGGTAGGTTCCGCCGGCGCCGAGGATGCGGTTGGAGATTCCGTCGAGGCCGCCACCGGGAAGGATACGGGCACCGCCGATGCCATCGTCCTCGACACGGGCCCACAGTGACCCGTCGTCCCGGCGGCGGACGACGACCCGGACGGCGCTGGCACGGGAGTGCTTCGCCGCGTTCGTGAGCGACTCGGCGATCGAGAAGTACACCGCGGCCTCGGCGCTGCGCTCGCAGCGGCCGTCGATGCGGACATCCAGCTGGACGGGCACGTGCGACCGGGCCGCGAGCGCCGACAGCGCCGCATCCAGTCCCCGGTCATCCAGCACCGAGGCGTGGATGCCGCGGGCGAGTTGGCGGAGCTCGGTGATGGCCGCCTTCGTGGAGGTGTGCGCCTCCTCGATGAGCGCCTTGGCGGCGGCGGGGTCGTCGTCGATCTTCTGCCGGGCCAGGCCCAGGGTCATCCCGACGGAGACCAGCCGGGGCTGCACCCCGTCATGCAGATCGCGCTCGATCCGGGTGCGCTCGACGTCGGCGGCGCGCACCGCCCCGGCGCGCTGCTGCGCCGACTGCCGGGCCTGCGCGGTGAGCTGCGCCTCCTGCGACGGCACCAGGATGAGGCGGGCCAGGACGCCGTGCAGGATCGCGATCGCCACCAGCCCGGCGAGGGCCAGGAGAACCAGGATCGGACCGACCAGCAGCGCCCATCCCGCCGGAACGTCGATTCCGGTTCGCCACAGGCGGGCGACACCGGAGCCGGCGTACAGGGGGGCGAAGGTGAGGGCCGCCCCGGAGGCGATGAGGCCGACGAGCAGCACCGTCACGAAGCCGAGGATCGTCGCCACGGCGAAGTTCGCGATGCCCCGCCACACCGCCGGGTCGATCGCCTGGCGCCCCACCATCCGCACCACGCCCCCGAAACCCGCACGCTCTGGTCGCTGAACGGTCAGAGCCGGGATGCGGAAGCCGTACAGGCCCTCGACGCGGGCGTTCTCGAGCCACGCCACCGCCCACAGCGCGTAGACGAGAGCGACCAGGAACAGCAGCCCGATCCCGAGCAGAACCACCAGCCCGAGCCCGGTGCCCAGCAGGGTGAAGAGCACCGTGAAGACGACCGGGCCGACGACACCGAGTGCGGCGAGCTGGGCGATCGCGGTGAGGATGCGCCCGGGCGAGGCGACCGCGCGGCGGCTCGTCGACGCCGGGGAGGGTGCCGCGGCGGGGGATTCGGGTGCCGGGGCGGCAGCGGTCTGCGAGGTCATGCTCCCACGGTAGGACCGCAGCTCGGCGCTGTCCCCCGCGTCATCCCGACCCGTATGTCGGGTTATCCCGAAGACCCGCTCCCGCGCACCCGAACGGCTCCGGCGCGCACCTCGGCTGTGCACGTACTCAGTCTGAATCGGGGCCGGGCCCGGCGCGCACCTCGGCTGTGCACGTACTCAGTCTGAATCGGGGCCGCGCCCGGCGCGCACCCGGAATAGCGCGGCTGCCGTGTCCGCGGCACGCGATTGAGACTGAGTACGGGCTGGGCGGGCAGGGCTCCGCGCGGGTCAGGGGACGCAGGCCGACGCCGGCTCGGAGGCCTGGCCGTTTGCGCGGCACGCGATCGAGACTGAGTACGGGCTGGGCGGGCAGGGCTCCGCGCGCACCCGGGTGTGCACGTACTCAGTCTGAATCGGGGCCGGGCCCGGCGTGCACCCGGAATAGCGCGGCTGCCGTTCGCGCGGCACGCGATTGAGACTGAGTACGGCTCGGCAGGGAGGGCTCCGCGCGGGTCAGGGGACGCAGGCCGACGCCGGCTCGGAGGCCTGGCCGGTCGCGCGGCGCGTGAGCACCTGGATGCAGGTGGTGCCCGAGGGGTCGGCGGGGACGGTCACGGTCGTGTCCGCCACCGGCTCCAGGGGCGGGTCGCCTCCGCCGCGCGTGACGACGCCCCACAGGTACGCGTCCCCGTCGGCGGGGTCGGGGTTCACCCACGTGAACACGACGCCGTCGGGGGTGACCGTGCCGGCGAGGTCGGCGGGCGGCGGCGCCGCGACACCGACGACGTCGATCGGCTCGTCGGTGGGCTGCGCGGTCGGGGTCGGCTCACCTGCGGTCCCGAGGACGGCGGGAAGAGCGAGGGCCAGGATGACCACGACCACGAGGGCGAAAGCCCCGGCCCCCACGGCGAACCACAGGCCCCGGCGCGACAGGCGGGGAGCGCCCGCATCCGCCGCGGTGGCGGCCGGGGCGTGGCCCGTGACGGCGACCGGAGGCGCAGCCACGGAGGCAGACGGGAGCACCTGACCGGCGGATGCCGGTGCCATCGGCGCCGGCGGTGGCACGCGGGGGGCGGTACCGAACTCGGGTGCGATGACCGCGGGCGGCCGGATGCGGGTCTCGTCGTCGTCGCGCGGCGAACGGCGCGTCGACGACTCCGGCCCCCACAGATCGGCGCGCGGCGCGGGCGGGCGGGTGGCACCGGCGGCCGGAACCGTCTCGGGGTCGATGCTCACCACGCCGCGGACGCGCGTGAGTCCGTCGTCCTCGTCGTCGACCACCCCGTCGGGGGTGCCGTCGTCGAGGATGTCGATCGGAGTCACGGCGTGAGCGAGCTCGATCTGCACCTTCTGCAGCGCGCGGGCGAAGGCCAGCGCCGTGTCGTACCGGTCGGCCGGCGACTTGGCCATCGCGCGCTCGAGAGCGCGCTGGAGCGACGGCGGAGCATCCGGCCGCCCGAGCGGCGGCAGCGGAAGAGCCTCGATGCGGGTGATGAGGTCGGCGCCGGTGTTGCGCTCACCGACGAGCTCGAACGGCGACCGCCCCGCCAGGAGGCTGTACACCGTGGCCGCGAGCGACCAGACGTCGGCGCGCGCGTCACCCGACGGCACGGCCCCGAGCGCCTCGGGCGGCGACCACGGGATCGACAAGCCCCCCGCATCGCCGGCGCCGGTGGTGGAGGCGATACCGAAGTCGGTGAGGGCCGGACGGTTGTATTCGGTGACGAGGATGTTCGCGGGCTTGATGTCGCGGTGCAGCACGCCGGCGCGGTGCGCGGTCTCGACGGCCGCCCCGACCTGCACGCCGACCCGCAGCGCCTCGGCGACCGAGAACGGCTCACGCCGGTAGCGCGCCTGCAGGTTCGGCCGCGGGCAGTACTCCATCACGAGGTAGGGGCGACCGTCGCCGGCGACCCCGGCCTGGTGGATCGTGACGATCGCCGGATGCGTCGACAGCATGGCCATGACGTTCGCCTCGGCGGTGAACTCCGCGATGGAGCCGCTGGTCATCCGCTCGGTCAGCAGCACCTTCACGGCGACGCGGCGCTTGGGGAGCTGCTGCTGGTAGAGGAAGACGTCGGCGAATCCGCCCGAGCCGAGCAGTTCGAGGTACGTGAAACCCGGGAGGTCGGGCGGAGCCTGCGGCGACCGGCGCGGACTCACGGAGCGTCCTCGACCGCCACGGTCACGCCGTCTCCCAGGTCGAGCACGTCGCCGGCGACCACGATCGTCGGCTCGCCGGGATGCAGCCGCACCGGCTCGGATCCGTGGCGCAGCAGGGTCGTGCCGTTGGTGGTATTGAGGTCGGTGGCCAGGATGCTGTCGCCTTCGACGCGCACCTCGAGGTGGTTGCGCGAGATGTCCTGCTGCGGGCTGTCGACGGCCACGAGGTGCGGCAGGTCGGCGCCGCTGATCCGGGTGGAGCGCGGCCGCCGGCCGAGGATCACCGTGCGGTCCAGGAGCACGCTCTGCCCCGTGGAGGCCCGCAGCACGCCCGCGGCCGACGGCGGGGTCGGCGGCGACAGCGGCGGCGCGACCGGCGGCAGCTTCCCGGAGGCGCGCATCGCGCGCGCTTCGGCGAGGGTGATGGTCTCGTCGGCGGCGGATTCCTCCGCACCACCGCGGATGATGGTGGCCTCGACGTCTTCGGCCAGCTCGGGCACCGCGTTCCCCGCGGCCGGGGTGGGAAGGTCGTCCGCGACCGGGCTCGGCGGCCCGGGGTCGGGCGCGACGGTGGCGGTCGGGCCGACTCCCGCGCGGCCGGTCGGGCCGACTTCCGCGGGTCCGGCGGGGTCCGGCTCGGCCTCGTCCGGCTCGGCCTCGTCCGGCTCCGCCTCGGTCGGCTCGGCCTCGGTCGGCTCGGCCTCGGTCGGCTCGACATCGACGGGCTCGGCCTCGGCGGGCTCGGCTTCGGCAGGGGCCGGAGTCGCGGCGGGCGCGGCGGGAATCGGAGCAGCCGGGACCGGCGGAGGGGCCGGAATGTCGGCGGGCTCGGCTTGGGCAGGGGCCGGAGTGTCGGCGGGCGCGGCGGGAATAGGGGCAGCCGGGACCGGCGGAGGGGTCACCGCATCCCCGTCGACCGGCGCCGCGGGAGCCGGCGCCGCGGGAGCCGGTGGGGCGGGAATCGCGACGGGTACGGCGGGAACGGGGGCAGCCGGGACCGGCAGAGGGGTCGCCGCACCCCCGTCGACCGGCGCCGGGGCGGGAGCACTCGGAGCGCCGTGCACCTCCGCGACGCTGTGCGGCTGCACGGGCTCGCTCGGCGCCAGCGCACCGCTCGCCGAGCCCGCCGCCTCGGTCGCGGTCTCCTCCCGGGAGATCGTGACCACCGATGCCGGCACGACGCCGTCTCTCAGCGGCAGCGACGCCGTCGTCGCGTCGGCGTCGGCGTCGGCGCTGAGGACGAGCGCGTCCGCCGCGCGGATGCTGCGTTCGGTCCACGTGGAGGCGCCGGCACCGTCCACCCGCTCCCCGTCCGGGCCCACCGACACGGAGAGCGCGCCGCGCACGGCCACCCGCCAGGTTCCGTCCTCATCGAGAGCGACGGCGAAGGACGGCACGGACGAGAGGGGCCCGCCGGCGGCGAGGGCGTCGACGACGCCGGCCAGGCCCGCGCCGCGGGTGAGCTGCCGCCAGACCGACTCGGCGGCTGCATCCGTGGTCCCCTCGCCGAGCAGCGCGACCGCCGAGGGCGCGACGACGGCGCGCAGGGTTCCGATGGTGTATCGCACGACGGTCATGAGAGTCCTCCTCGGGCTCGCGCTCCCGCGCGCGGCAGGGTGTCGCCCTCGATCTCGACGAGCGGCGCGGTCGGGGTGGTCTCGCTGCGGTCGCGCGCGCCCCGGATGTGAACCGACAACGCGTCGACGACCACCACGGTGACATTGTCACGTCCGCCGGCGTCCACGGCCTCGCGCACCAGCCGCTCGGCAGCGGCCTGCGGGGAACGTTCGGAGCGCAGGATCAGGTCGATGCGGTCGGGGTCGATCTCGGTGGGAAGACCGTCGGAGCAGATGAGGATGCGGTCGCCCTCTTCGGCGGGGAGCAGCCAGAAGTCGGGCTCGCTGTCGCTGCCGGCACCGATCGCTCGCGTGATGACATTGCGGCGGGAATCCTGCGCGGCCGAGGCCGCGTCGAGCTGGCCGGAGTCGATGAGCTCCTGAACCACGGAGTGGTCCACGCTGACCTGCTCGAGCACACCCTCGCTGAGGCGGTACGTGCGCGAGTCGCCCACGTTGACCGCCAGCCAGTAGCCCTCACCCTCGATGTCGGCGATCGTCACGCCCGCGAGCGTCGTTCCCGCTCCCGCGCCACCGCCCGCCGGCAGCGTGTCGACCCGGTCGCGCGCGGCGCGGAAGGTCTCCTGCACCTCCTGGATGGTGAGGCTCGTGCGGCCCGCGAGCTTGGAGAACTCGTCGATCACGGTGGCGCTGGCGACCTCGCCGGCCTGGTGGCCGCCCATGCCGTCGGCGACGAGGAAGACCGGCGGCGCGGCGAGGAAGGCGTCCTCGTTGAGGGAACGCCGCCGGCCCACGTCGGTGGCAGCGCCCCAGGTCACGGTCACCGGCGACTGCCCGGCCCTCGCTCGCTCGCTCACGGTGCCCCGCTCACGGTCGCGTGGCGGTCCCCGAGTTCGAGGTGATCGCCACTGCGCAGTCCGACGCGCTCACCCGGGCGGAGGGTCATGCGCTTCCCATCTCGTACGATCACGGTGCCGTTGCGCGACCATCGGTCGGCGAGCCACGCCCCGGTGTCGTCGCCGCCCACCTCGAAGTGCGTTTTCGACAACGACAGCGTCTCGTCGCGCACGACCACGGTCGCGCACGGACCGCCGAAGGGGTCGCGACCGAACACGGTCCGACCGTACACCGCGACCTGCTCGCCGGTGTCCCACGTGAGCACGGCGACGGCGTTCACGATCCGTCCCCGTTCTTGCGAGGCATGCGGATGCGGCTGGCCAGCGCCTTGGCGCGAGGCACCAGGGCCTTCGCGCGAGTCACCAGCGGGTCGAACGATCGCTGCGACAACCGTGGCGCGCGCCGCGCGCCCGACGCATCCCTATCGTGTCGCACAGGCGACACCAGTGACCGCGGCACCCGCCGATCCGGCAGGGCGAAGCGCGTGTCGGCCAGGAGCGAGCGCACGTCCAGCCGTGCCTTCAGGCCCCGCCAGAATCCGACACGCTTGCCCATCCCGCCGACGATGTCATCCACCTCGCGCCAGAAGTCGTCGATGTCCTGCGGCGTCGGGTCGAAGGGACCGAACACCTCTGCGTCGGCGCGGCGGGCCAGGGTCTTCACCTGCGGTTCCTCGAAGGCGCTTCCCACGACCGCCGCATCCTCCGCGCGCGTGCCGCCGCGGCGGACGGGTGTGCCGTAGTCGCTGGCCCGATCGACGAGTTCCTCCCAGCCGCCGCTGATGCGGTCGGCGGGGCGTTCGGCCTCCCGGCGGCGTCGCCGGCGGGCGGCCTTGAGCGCGCCGATCACGACGAAGGGCGCGAGGAGCAGGACGAGCACGCCGAGGATGGCGGCCAACACGAGGGCGATGAGCCCGAGGATGCTGGCGAGCGGGTTCTCCTCGTCCTCGGCGCCGCGCTCGTCGGGCACCGTCGGGGGCAGGTCGACGGGCTCCTGCTCCGGCGGCGGGGGCTGCAGCACCTGCGGCTTGGGGTCGGCGCGCGGCTTGGTGGTCTGATCGGTCGGAACCTGATCTTCCGGCGGCGTCGGGTCGAACGTCACCCAGCCGGAGTCTTCGAAGGCCACTTCCACCCACGCGTGGAGCGTCTCGCCGGTCGCGACGAACTCCCGGCCCGCGTCGTCCTCCTCCGGGTAGAACCCCATCACGACGCGCGCGGGGATTCCGAGCTGGCCGGCGAGGAGCACCATCGTCACGGCATACTGCTCGTCGTCACCCACCCACTGGTCACCGCGGAGGAGGGTGGCGATGCGCTCAGCACCGTGCCCGGCGCGCGAGAGCACCTGGCCTTCGAGGCCATGGCTGAAGAAGCCGTCCTGCGACAGGGTCTGCTCCAGCGCCCGGGCCTGCTCGATCGGCGTGGATGCGTCGGCGACGATGTCGGAGGCGATCTCGGCGAACTCGGGCGGGACGCCCTTCTGCTTGGGCATGCGGAGCGGCGCGAACGCCTCGTCGGCGAGGCGTTCATCGCTCGGGTCGGTGGGGAGGATGGCTTCGAGGGTGTACGTGTCCCCCTCCGCGAGCCGCGAGGTGACCACCCCGGTACCGGTCGCGTCGTTGTAGTACGTGGCGCGTCGGAGGTCTTCGGCCCGTGCGCCGTCGAAGGCGATCGAACGGACGGCCCCGGCATCGGGCAGCCACACTCCCCGCAGTTCGCCGATCTCGACGGAGATCGTGGCGGCGGAGCCTTCGGCCTCGGGCGACATGATGCTCCGCACGGGCGCGAACGCGCTCGAAGAGCCGGCGCCGTCGTCGGCGACGTTGAACACCGTGCCGTTGTACGCATCCATCGTCGCCAGGCGCATCCGTGCGCCGTCGGGAAGCCCGGATGCGGTGAACAGCGGCTCGTCGGGGAAGTCGCGCACGTATCCGCGGAAGGCCTGCAGGGGGCTCGGGTACTGGCGCACGTCGAACGGCGGGATGACGACGTCGCGCAGCACGTAGCGCGGGCCGTCGGGGGCTGCGATCGCACTGGTGGCGACCCCGATCCCGGTCGCGACGGCGAGGACGGCGGCCCCGGCGACGAGGCGGCGCAGGGCCATGCCCTTGGGCTCCCCGCCCTCACCGACCGACACGGCCGCGCGTGCGGGTTGCCACGCCTGCCGCACCGCCAGCCACACGGCCGCGACGACGGCGACGGCGATGCCCTGCGCCAGCGGCACGGCCGGTTCGGCGGTGCCGAGGGCGATCTGCGCCCCGAGGTAGACCGCCACCGGGAGGAGGGCCCACGCGGGCCGGCGGACGCGAAGGGCCAGGCTCGCGGCCAGCACGGCCGCGACCAGGGTGAGCAGGTAGGGGACGATGAGGTGGTTCTCGCCCGTTCCGACCGGGGCGACGGTGGTCAGCAGCTCCTTCCACGACGTGACGATGCCGACCGCGAGGCGCTGCAGCGACTCCAGGGTGGGGATGAACCCCAGCAGAGCCGTGTGCGGCAGGGCGAGCATGGTGCCGAACACCACGTACGCACCCAGCGTCGCTCCGGCCACCGCCAGGATGCCCCATCGCCGCCACGCGCCCACGCCCGCGATCGCGAGGCCGAGGAGGAGGCCGCCGATCCCGGCGGGGAGATATCCGGGGCCGCCGAAGGTGGGCCAGAACCCCACGATGCCCACCGATAGCAGCAGGGCGACGGCGCCGAGGTCCAGCGCCCACCGTCGCACCTCGATTCCGCCGGTCGTCCGCGGCGAGCCGTCCGGGGCGGTCATGCGAACACCCGTCGGAGGGCTCCGGGCAGCTGGTCCAGCGCGCCGATCGTCAGCACGTCGGCGTCCGCGATCCGGCGGAGCGTGGGCGAGGCGACCGTCGTATCGGCGACCAGGGCCAGCACGCGCGCGCCGAACGGCACGCGGCCGCACGCCACACGGAGGCGGGCAGCATCCACCGCGCTGCCGCAGACGAGCACGACGACGCTCGCGAGCGCCACGGTCGCGGCGATGTGTCCGGACAGGTCGACGATGTCGCCGGTGCGTCCGCGGGCGTACTCGAGCCCCGAGAGCCCGTCGAGGAACTGCTTGCCGGTGGCGGCGGGAAGCTCGGCGCCCTGCACGCGCATCTCCACGCGCTGCGAGTCGCGAAGCGCCCGGAGGCCGAGCGAGCCGGCGGCGGAGATGCCCAGTTCGAACTCGTCGGGATCGCTGAAGTCGCCCGCATTGCGCGACAGCCCGATGACGAAGTGCGAGCGCCGGGTCTCCTCGTACTGGCGCACCATGAGCTTTCCGGTGCGTGCCGTCGAGCGCCAGTGGACGTTCCGGCGATCATCGCCCGGCTGGTACTCGCGGAGGGCGTGGAAGGAGATGTCGTCACGGGAGAGGTCGGTGGCCGGCAGTCCCTCGAGGTCGCGCAGGAACCCGAGCGACTGCCCGTCGAAGAGCACGGTGCGCGGATGCACGTACAGGTCGACCGGCTCGTCGCGGCGGTGCACCCGCTCGAAGACGCCGAGCGGGTCGCCGCGCACGACACTGACGGGACCGACGGCGAGGATGGCGCGGCGCTGAGTGGGGATGGCGAAGAGCTCTTCCGCCTCCTCCCCCGGCGCGAGCCGCTTGACCGCGAACTCTCCGCGGCCCGCGCCCACGGGCAGCACGACGCGGGAGGGGAGGATCGCCCGCGAACCTCTGTTCGCCAGCGTCAAGGCGCCGACCGCGCGTTCGCCCACGACGACCCGCGTGCGGGTGAGGTCGAGACCGACGTCGTAGTTCGTCCGGCCGATCAGGAACAGCCCGCACAGCGCCACCACCGCGGTGAGCACGGAGGCGGCGACGATCAGTTCGTACCAGCCGAGGAGCTGCCCGGTGATCCAGAGCACGACCATGCCGGCGATGAGGATCCATCCGAGCGGCCGGACGACGCCCAGGACCTCCCGCGCACCACGCAGCACACGCGCCGCGAACGGGGCTGCGACCTCGCGCAGCGCCGTGCGGGTCGTGCCGGCGGGAACGGTCGTCCCGAGCGTCTCGCTGGTCATCAGGCCGCGGACCTCGCCTGCGGTGCCGCGATCGAGTCGAGCGTCCGCGCGATCACGGTGTCGGGGGTGATGCCGCTGAACTCGGCCTCCGGGTCCATGACCAGGCGATGCGTCCACACGGGAGCGACCAGCGCCTTCACGTCGTCCGGGACGACGTAGTGACGACCCTGCGACGCCGCGCGGATCTTGGCGATGCGCACCATGGCGAGCGACCCGCGCACCGACACCCCCAGACGCGTCGCCGCATCGGCGCGCGTGGCCTCCGCCAGCTGCGCGATGTAGCGCAGCACGGCGGGCTCCACGTGCACGGTGGCGCCGAGGTCGGCCATGTCGGCGACGGCGGCCGTGGTGATGAGCGGCGACAGGCTCGCCGACGGGTTGCGATCGGCGGAGCCGGCGAGGATGCGCTCGGCGACGGCCAGGTCGGGGTAGCCGATCGACGTCTTCACGAGGAAGCGGTCGAGCTGGGCCTCGGGGAGCTTGTACGTGCCGGCCTGCTCGATGGGGTTCTGGGTCGCGATGACGAGGAACGGCCGGCCCACCTCGTGCGGCACACCGTCGACGGTGACGCGCGACTCCTCCATGACCTCCAGGAGCGCGGACTGGGTCTTGGGGGACGCGCGGTTGATCTCGTCGGCGAGCAGGATCGAGGTGAACACCGGGCCGCGGTGGAACTCGAACTTGTGGCTCGCCTGGTCGTAGATCGTCACGCCGGTGACGTCGGAGGGCAGCAGGTCGGGGGTGAACTGGATGCGGCTGCTGGTGCCCTGCACGGTGGCGGCGAGCGCTTTGGCAAGGCTCGTCTTGCCCGTGCCCGGGGCATCCTCCAGCAGGACGTGGCCCTCGGCCAGCATCGCCGACAGCACCAGCCCCACCACCTCGGGCTTTCCCATCAGGGCGCGGTCGACGTTCTCGACCAGGCGCGTGAAGGTGGTGTGGAACCAGGCGGCCTGGTCAGGGGTCATGGTCATGCGGTCATCCTCGTTCTCGTCGCTATCGCCATGTGAATTTCTCGGAGTCGCCCCAGCCTTGGATGCGGACCCACACCTGGGTGTTGGGTTTGCCGTAGTAGCACCCCAGCTGGATGCGGCCGTTCGCCGGGACGTTGTAGCTGGCGCCGTCGGTGAACTCGCCGTCGGGGCCGCTGTTGCAGTAGATCCGGTAGCTGCCGGCCGGGAAGTTCTCCGTGTTGAGCTGGAAGTACGCGCACGACGACGACGTGCAGCCGGACTGGCCCACGGCCGACCCGCCCTTGCTGATCGTTGCCTTCGCCTTGGGCCGGTCCGCGGTACGAGCCTCCGCGCTCGCGGACGAGGTCTGATTCGCCGCATCCGTGGCGCGCACCTGGATGGTGTGCTTCTCTTCGTAGCCGAAGTCCCGCGTCCGGGAACCGTTGAGACCGACCGTCTCCCAGCCGCCCCCGGCGATGTTGATCTCCATCTTCGTGATGGCACGCCCGTTCTCCGCGGGAGCCGACCATCCGAACTCGATCTGCGTGCCACTGCCGCGCGCCGTCGCTCCCGGGGGCCGGATCGGGCCGTACGGGGTCACCTGCGGGGTCGTGTTCGAGGACGGGCCGTAGTACGTCGTCCCGTCCTGGGTGGTCACCGCGCGCAGCGTGACGCTGTACGCGGTGCCGTTGGAGACGTTGGTGATGCGGTTGTTGCCGCTCAACGCCGCCCATCCGCCGCCGTTGAGCGAGTACTCGTACCGGACCGCGCCCGCGTCGGCGCCGTTGCGCTCGGCCGGCTGGTAGGCGACGTGGATGGAGTTGTCGGGTGCGGGCGTGGAGGCGCTGACGCCCTGCGGCGCGCCCGGCGGCGTGAAGGCTCGACGCGGCGCCGAGGGCGGGCTCGCCGGACCCCATCCGGCCTTGTTCCGCGCTTCGACGGTGAAGGTGTAGTCGTTGGAGGACGCGGGAACGACCACGGCCTGGGAGGTCGTTCCGGGGCTGATGCCCGCGATCGTCCGCGACTGCGCCCCGCCCTGCACGTTGAGCCGGTACTCGGCGATCGGGTCGCCGTTGTTCGCCGGGTGCTGCCACGACACCTGCAGCTGAGCCTGCGGCCCCACGGGGTCCAGGCGTGTCGTCGTCGGCGCGGCGGCGGCGGCGGGGGGCCCGGCGGGGATCTCTCCGGCCGAGTACCCGCTCCAGCTCGACGGCTCGGGCGCGCGGTTGTGGGCCTGCACGCGCACCTGGTACACGGTGCCGTTCTCCAGCCCCTCCCACACGAGCGAATTCCCGGTCGCGGTCTTCTGCGTCGCACCCGAGGGGGGCGCCGGAGAGATCTCCAGCGTGAACGACTCGACGGGTGAGCCGGGGGTCGGCGGCGTCACCCACGCGACGTTGAGCGAACGGTCGCCGAAGCGCAGCGTCGGCGGCTGCGGCGTGTCGGGGCGCGCGTCGGGTCGGGCGGTCTCCGACGGGGATGACGGGTCGGACTCGCCGACGCGGTTGGTCGCGGTCACGACGAAGTTGTACTCCACGTTGTTGGTGAGTCCGTCCAGCGTGCACGTGGTCGAGCCGCACTCCTTCGTGTAGTTCCCCGCGGTCGAGGTCACGGTGTAGCCGGTGATCGGAGCACCGTTGTTCGGCGGCGGCGTCCACGACAGCACGACCGTGCGGTCCTGCACGCTCGACACCGTCGGCACCCCGGGGGCGTCGGGCTTCCCCTGCACCGTGAGGCGGATGCGGCCCTCGACCTCCCGGTCGACATCCCCCGTCGCATCCTGGATGCGGTAGCGCACGACCATCGTGCCGAAGAAGCGCGCCGACGGCGTCACCGAGACCTGGTCACCGCGCACCTCGGCCATGCCCTCGCCGGTCTCGGTCGAGGCCGCGACCACCTTCAGCGGCGTCTCGGGGAACGGGTTGAAGTCGTTGGCGAGCACGGGGACCGAGATCGTCTTGCCCTGATCCGCCTCCGGAAGCACGTCGTCGTTCGCCGTCGGAAGCGGACGGGTGGATGCGGTCACCCGCACCGTCACGGTGCCCTCGATCGGGTCGGTCTCACCGTCGTCGATGCGGAGCTCGACCTCGGCGGTGGTGCCCTTGCGCGTATCGGCGTCCGCGCTCACGCGGAGGGTCTGCCCGTCGATCGTCGCGTTCATGCCGCTCGGCGACCCGCCCACGATCGTGTACCGCATCCGCTCGAGGTCGCCCTCATCCGGGTCGGTGGTCAACGCGGCGAGGTCGAGGCCCGTGGCCTCCTCGCCGGGGGCGACGTCCATCTGGCCGTTGACGAACGTCGGCTGCTGGTTGTCTGGCGGGAGCACGGTCACCGGCAGCGTCAGGGTCGACTTGCGACCCTCGGGGTCGTCGGGCCCGGTGCCGTCGGTGACCTCGAACGTGATCGCATCCTGACCGAAGTAGCCGTCGGCCGAGGTGTAGACGAGCGTGCGCTGGTCTTGGACGAGCGGCGCGCCGTTCGCGTGGGCGGCGCTGACCTTCGCCGCCTCGGTGATGACGACGTCGAGGTCGCCTGCCGCGCGGACGTGCTCGGACAGCGGGATCTCGATCGTCTCGCCGCTTTGCACCTCGACGCCCTCGGTGGAGATCAGCACCGGTGGGAGGTCCCGCAGGGCCGGGACGTGGATGAACGCGGATGCGGTCAGGTCGTCGCCGTCGGTGATCGTGTACGTCACCAGCTGCGCCTCTTCGAGGATCGGGACGCGGACGACACCGTCCTCCAGCACGCGCGCGCCCGCCGCATCCACCGCGATCTCGAGGGCGTCGACGGTGCCGTCGGGATCCTCGTCGTTGACGAGGACATCGAGATCGGCGAAGGAGTCGTCTTCGACGTCGACGGGACGCACGCGGTCATCGCGCGCGATGGGGCGCTGGAGGGGCACGTCCTCCGCGACGGTGACCTGCAGCACCGCGCGTGCTTCCGCGCCGCGGGCATCGCGGATCGTGTACTGCAGGCTCGTCTCCACGGGCTCACCCGGTGAGGTGACGACCACCCGGTCGCCCACGACCCGGGCCTCGAGACCCCCGACGTCGGGGAGGATGAGACCCTCGGAGATCAGGCTGAGCGCGTCGCCCTCGGGGTCGGAGTCGTTTGCGAGCACCGGTACGGCCACTTCGCGGCCCGGGCGCATGATGACCGCATCCTTCACCGCGTAGGGAGCCTGGTTGGCCGCCTCGGGCGGGGCGATCCCCACCCGCACCGCGGCGGTCGCCTCGGCGCCCTGACGGTCGCGCACGCGATAGGTGAAGGCGTCGGGTCCGGTCTCGCCCTCGAAGGCCTCGTAGGTCAGGAAGTTGGCGCCGACCTCGCTCACACGGCCCTTGGACGGGGCGGAGTCGATGCCGAGGAGTTCCACCGAGTCGCCGTCGGGGTCGAGGCCGTCCAGCGGAACCGGGATGCGCACCTCGGCGCCGGCGAGCGTCCGCGCGGTGATGTCGCGCGGGCGCGGAGCCTGGTTGGTGTCGGCGTCCACCGGGAGCACCTGGATCGTGACATACCCGGCGTCCTTCTGGCCGCTGGAGTCCTCCACCTCGTACGTCGCGTAGACGGTGCCCGGCTCGGCGCTCGCGCGGAAGCGGACGGTGTCCTGCGAGACGAAGATCGTGCCGTCTTCGGGGGCGGGCAGCGGCTCGACGAGGTCGGGGGCGAGGCGCAGGGTGTCATCGTTCGGGTGGTAGTCGTTGTCGAGCACCGGGATGGTGACGACATCGCCCGCGCGCACGACGGCTTCGTCGTCGTTGGCCACCGGCGGGCGCAGCTGGTCGGGCGCGGGCACGGGGAGGACGACGACCTCGCCCTCCGCGGTCTGCTGACCGTTGGAGATCCGGTAGCCGATCCGCGTCTGCTCCCCGAGAGCCGACTGGTCGGTGATGCGGAGGGTCTCGTGCCCGAGGACGGCCACCGAGATGCCGCTGGCGGGGTCGACCGTCACCGACTGGACGACGAGGATGCCGCCGGAGGGGTCGCTGTCGTTGGCGAGCACGTTCACGAGCACGTCGCCGCCGCTGGGGAGCAGGGCGACGTCGCGGACGGCGACGGGGGGCAGTTCGGTGTCGGCATCCGGCAGCACGTCGATGCGCACGAGGCCCGCCACCGCGTTGGGTCCGGCGGCGACGAGGTACTGCGCGTAGTACGTCCCGGGGGCCGAGGAGCGGAACGTGAACGTCTTGTTGGGGTAGTCGGGGACGATCTCGGCACCGGGCACTTGATCCACGCGCGTGAGGCGCAGCGCCTCGCGGCCGGAGCTGGTGTCGTTGGCCAGCGGCGCGACGGTCGCGGTCTGACCCGCGCGCACGACGAGGTGGTCGGCGTTGGTGACCGGGACGGTGGACCCGGGCGGTCTCACGTCGAAGCGCACGATGCCCTCGGTGACGTCCGATCCGTCCGACACGGTGATCGGCACCTCTTTGCGGCCCTGCGTCCCGCCGATCGCGCGATAGGTGATGCGGCCGTCGGCGGTGAAGTCGGCTTCGTCGCCCTCCGCCGGCACCACCGAGGCGAGGAAGATCTCATCGCCGTCGGGATCGATCCAGTCCGGCATCACGTTGTAGGTGATCGACCCGCCCGCCTCCACGACGACCGTCGTGACCCGCTTGGGTGCGGGCGGCGCGTTGACGTCCCATCCGCGCACCGACAGGCGCACGGTGGCGCTGTCGGTGCCGCCGCGGCCGTCGTCGATCTCGTACCGGAAGGTCTCCGACCCGGATGCCTCCTCCGGGATGGCGATCTGCAGCGCCGAGCCGTCATGGATCGGCTGCACGGCGCCGAGGCCCGGTGCGCCGTCGGGCAGCGTGACCGTCAGCACGTCGCCGTCGGCGTCGGTGTCGTTGTCGAGCACCGGCAGCACGGTGGTGCGGCCCGGCCGCACGCCGAACTCGTCGTCGGTGGCGATGGGAGGGGTGTTGACCTCGGTGCGTTCGGGGAGCGTCGTCTCGACGGTCTCCTCGGTGGTCTGCTCGTCCTCCTCCGCCTCCCCCTCGGGCGGGATGATGTCGTCCCAGTTGTCCACGCGCTGCATCGCGTCGGTCGCCATCCACGCAGCGCCGCCCACGACATCGTTGAGCACCACCACGTCGCGGTTCTGGCGGAACTGCAGCTGCGCGGTCGGGTCGAGGCCGTCGATCTGGGTGGTGAGATCGTTCGCGTCCCCGGAGCAGTCGCGCACGAACGCACCCGATCCGCTCCAGGCGGCGTACGTGCAGCCGCCCAGCGTCACCGCGGCGGCCGGTGCTCCCTCGCCCCCGCCTGAGGGCGTTTCCACCGGACCCGAGCCGTCGAAGGGCACCCGCACGACGGCGGATGCGGTCGACAGGACGACCTCCTCACCCGACGCGGCAGGTTGCTGCAGCACGGCGGAGTCGCCGCCGACCTCGGCCCGCATGCCTCCGGTCGTGTGCACGGTGCCGGTATCGGCGTCGAGCACCGCTGCCGTCGTGCCGACGACCGTGATCGACAGCTCGGCGCCCTCATCGACGCCGTCGAGTCCGCGCCGCGAGGGTTCGCCGGTCTCGCCGTCGGCGGCCACCGGCACCGTGACGATCTCGCGTGACTCCGGTGACACGCCGTAAACGGTGCCGTCGCGGCCCACCGCGACATCGGCGCCCTCGCCCAGTTCGGTCACCGGGTCGGTCCCCTCGACGGTGAACGCGGCGGTGGCGGCCGACCGGGCGACCCACAGCGAGCCGGTTGCCGGGTCGAGCACGGCCATCGTGGGGCCGCCGAGGGCGACCTTCGCCCCGGCGGGCACGTCGGCGGGGTCGGTGAGCATCACCATCGCCGGGTCGACAGCGGTCACGGTCGATTCGGTCTGGTCCAGGAGCAGCACGGTCGACCCGTCCTGGAGGATGTCGTACTC
The DNA here is from genome assembly GCF_057197605.1 of Microbacterium sp. Z11_20. Taxonomy (NCBI): domain Bacteria; kingdom Bacillati; phylum Actinomycetota; class Actinomycetes; order Micrococcales; family Microbacteriaceae; genus Microbacterium; species Microbacterium sp. Z11_20. The sequence continues at coordinate 140,654 of NZ_JBXVOQ010000004.1, forward strand.
GTCGCCCGCGGCACGAAGGCCTCCGTCGAGCACGCGGGACTCGTGGTTGAAGTGTCCCACCAGCACGCTCGAGCGCTTCGTGATCCACACACCGCCGTCGTGCAGGTCGACCTCGGTGGTCGGGAACCCCTGGTACGCCACGGCCATCGTCGTCACCGCGAGCGCGGACACGGTGACGACGCCGACGGACGCAAGTGTCCGGCGACGCTGTCGAAGCCACGTAGAAGCCCTCACGCGACCCTGCCTCCTCGGGCGGAAACGAGCCGTCATCCCGTAGGAACGGGCGGATGTCGCACTCAGCATATCCACAGCAGCGACCCCAGCCGCAATCGCGTGGGAATCCTTGCCCCGCGCTTTCTCGGCGTGCTATCCCCCGCGCGGCATACAGCGAGGCGGTCGGGGGATTCAGGATGCCACGTACGCGGCCAGATGCTTCCCGGTGAGGGTGGATGCCGCGGCCACGAGGTCGGCGGGTGGGCCTTCGAACACCACCGTGCCCCCGTCGTTGCCGGCGCCGGGGCCGATGTCGATGATCCAGTCCGCGTGCGCCATGACGGCCTGGTGGTGTTCGATCACGATCACGCTGTTGCCGGCCTCGACGAGACGGTCCAGCATCCCGAGGAGGTTGTCGACGTCGGCGAGGTGCAGCCCCGTGGTCGGCTCGTCGAGCACGTAGATCGCCCCGGACTTGGCCATCGAGATGGCGAGCTTCAGGCGTTGCCGCTCGCCGCCTGACAGCGTGCTGAGGGCCTGCCCGAGGGTCAGGTAGCCCAGCCCGACATCGACCATGCGGGCAAGCGTCGTGTGAGCCGGTCCCTTCGGGAAGAACTGTGCGGCCTCCGTCGCCGACATAGAGAGCACCTCGGAGATGTTCTTGCCGTCGAGGCGGTACTGCAGCACCTCGTCGGAGAAGCCCGTGCCCGCGCACACCTCGCACAGCGTCTCCACCGTGGACTGGAAGCCGAGGTCGGTGATGATCACGCCGAGGCCCTTGCACGCGATGCACGCACCCTCCGAGTTCGCGCTGAACAGGGCGGGCTTCACGCCGTTCGCCTTCGCGAAGGCCGCCCGGATCGCGTCGAGAAGTCCGGTATAGGTGGCTGGGCTGCTCCGCCGCGAACCGCGGATCTGGGCCTGGTCGACCACCACGACCTCATCACGGCCGGAGAGATTCCCGTGGATGAGCGACGACTTGCCCGACCCCGCGACCCCGGTGACGACGGTGAGCACCCCGAGAGGGACGTCGACATCGACGCTTTGGAGGTTGTGCTGTCTCGCCCCGCGGATCTCGATCGCGCCGGCGGCGGCGCGCGTGGTCTCCTTGAGTCTCGCGCGGTGGTCGAGGTGACGGCCGGTGAGGGTGTCGGATGCGCGGAGACCCGCGACATCCCCGGTGAACTGGATGCGGCCGCCGTTGCGCCCCGCGCCGGGTCCGAGGTCGACGACATGATCGGCGATCGCGATCACCTCGGGTTTGTGCTCGACCACGAGCACCGTGTTGCCCTTGTCGCGGAGCGCGAGCAGCAGCGCATTCATCCGCTGGATGTCATGCGGGTGCAGGCCTGCGGTGGGCTCGTCGAAGACGTAGGTGACGTCGGTGAGGCTCGAGCGCAGGTGCCGGATCATCTTCGTCCGCTGGGCCTCGCCGCCCGAGAGCGTGCCGCTGGCACGGTCGAGTGAGAGATACCCGAGGCCGATGTCGACGAAGGAGTCCACGGTGTCGCGCAGGCCACGGATGAGCGGGGCGACGGCCGCGTCGTCGATGGTCCGCAGCCACGCCGCGAGATCGGTGATCTGCATCGCCGCCGCATCCGCGATGCTGACGCCCTCGATCGTGGACGAGCGCGCCCCCTCGTTCAGGCGCGTGCCGCCGCAGTCGGGGCACGGCATGAACTTCACGGCGCGATCGACGAACGCCCGGATGTGCGGCTGCAGCGAGTCGCGGTCCTTCTGCAGCATGCTCTTGGTGATCTTGGGCACCAGGCCCTCGTAGGTCATGTTGGTGTTGGCGATGCGCACCTTCGTCTGATCCCGGTAGAGGAAGTCGTTCAGCTCCTGCTCCGTGAAATCGGCGACGGGCCTGTCGGCAGGGACGAATCCGGATTCGGCGTAGATGCGCACCATCCAGCCGTCGGCGTTGTAGCCGGGGACGGTGATCGCACCGCCGTCGAGCGACTTCGAGCGATCGACGATTTCGTCGATATCGACCTCGCTCACCTCGCCGAGGCCCTCGCACCGCGGGCACATGCCGCCGGTGATCTCGAACGAGCGGCGCTCCTTCACGGTCTTCCCGCCGCGCTCGGACGTGATCGCGCCGCCCCCGCGCACCGACGGGACGTTGAAGGAGAACGCCTGCGGCGACCCGACGTGCGGGACGCCCAGCCGGCTGAACAGCATCCGCAGCATCGCGTGCACGTCGGTGGCGGTGCCCACCGTGGAGCGGGCGTTGGAGCCCATGCGCTCCTGGTCGACGAGGATCGCGGGGCTGATGTTCTCCAGCGCGTCGACCTCCGGGCGCGGCGGGGTCGCCATGAACGCCTGCACGAACGTCGGGTAGGTCTCGTTGATGAGCCGCTGCGACTCGGCGGCGATCGTGCCGAAGACGAGCGACGACTTGCCCGAGCCGCTCACGCCGGTGAAGACGGTGAGGCGGCGCTTGGGGATGTCGAGCGTGACCCCCTGCAGGTTGTTCTCCCGCGCCCCCACGACGCGGATGACGTCGTGGGCGTCCGGGGAGCGGTCGGTGGCGGGGGCTTCGGATGCGGCGGATTCGGCGGATTCGGCGGGCTCGGACGGAGCGGATGCGGCGGCCATGCTTCTCCTCCTCGATGCTCGCCCCAGTGTCCCGCACATCGCGGACATCCCGCTTCCTCGATCCGGCGCCCCCCTCCGCGACAATCCATGTGCGGGTCGAGAATGCCGCAGCGTGCCGTACCCTCGCCGCGCCGGTGGATTCTCGCGGTCTCGGGACGGGGACGCGTCCGCGCCGCCCCGCGCAGGGCCGGCCCCAGCGAGACTGCAGCCTGCCGACGAGACCGGCGCATTATGTCGGGGGCTCGTCGGCAGCGTGCGGTCTCGCGGTCTCGGGACGGGGGCGCGGGCGGGGGCGGGGGCGGGGGCGGGGGCGGGGGCGCGGGCGCGGCGCGGCGCGGGCGCGGGCGCGGGCGGGTCAGGATGCGGCGGCCGGCGCCTCGAATCCGTCGCAGAGCGCGACCGAGAAGTTGTCGGCGAACACGGCATCGGGATCGACCTCGTGCTTGACCGCGCGGAGACGCTCGATCTTGTGCACGGGGAAGGCGTCGAGGATGCGGTCGGGCCGATCAGAGGAGTCGAAGCTCAGGTACATCCCCTGCCCGAACGGGCGGAACGTCTCCCACGCGGCATCCAGCGTGGCGCTGTTCGAACCGAACGCCACCACGGAGAACTGCGCGGCGCGGTTCGAGTAGGCGGTGTCGTCCTCCCCCACGTCGGCGACGGCGCCGCCCACGGAGCGGTACTGGAGGAAGAACGCGGCCCCCTCATCCAGCATCCGCGTCGTGGCCGCTGCGATCTCCGGTGTGATGTCGCCGAGGAGCAGCGATCGCGCGTTCGGCTCCCCCCGCCCGTGCTGGGGCCCGAGATCGGCGTTCGCCATCACCTGCGGATACGACGTCACCTGAACCGTCTGCTGCAGCAGCGGTGCCAGCTCGGCGAACGGCTGGAGGCGCTCGATGATCTGGTCGGGATCGGCGGAGTCGACCATCGCCATGATCTGCGCGATGCGGGGCTGTCCCGGACGAGGGGCGCCGAGGAGGAGGAACGCCGTCAGATCGCGCGGCGCGTCGCGCATCACGCGGCTGTACCCGACGAGGAAGTCCTCGGCCTCGGACGCGTCGAAGGCGAGTTGCGCCCAGCCCACGTCGCCGACCTCGTCGACTTCGAAGTCGAAGCTCGTGACGATGCCGACGTTGGCGCCGGCCCCGCGGATCGCCCAGAACAGCTCGGGGCGGGTATCCGCATCCGTCTGCACGATGGAACCGTCGGCCAGCACCACCTCGGCTGCGCGAAGGTGGTCGATCGTCAAGCCGTGTTCGCGCGCGAGGAACCCGATCCCGCCGGCGGTCGCCAGCCCACCGACCCCCACGCCGCCGTAGTCGCCCGACGACAGGGCCCAGCCGTGCTGGCCGAGCGCGGCGGCGACTTCCGCCCAGCGCGCACCGGGACCGATCCGCACCCGGCGGCGCTCCTGGTCGATCACCTCGATGTCGTTGATCCGTCGCAGGTCGATCACGATGCCGCCGTCGTTGGTACTGCGACCGCTGATGCCGTGCCCGCCACTGCGGATCGACAGCGGGACACCAGGATGCTGCCGCGCATACGCCACCGCTTCGGCCACCTGTTCCGCCGAGCTCGGCTGCAGCACGATGCCGGGGGCGCCCCCGCGGAGGTACGTCGAGCTCACGTCCGGGTACTCGAAGTCGCCGGGCTCGATCGCGTGCATCCCCGCCGGTACCGCGTTGTAGTCGATGCCGGCGCGGCGGCGACCCAGCGCGGCGGCCGACCGCACCGGCGCCGAGGCGGTGCCGCGATCGCCGCGCTCGCGGGCGACGATCTCCCGGACCGCCGGGGCCACCTCCTGCCCGAAGAGCTGAATGATGCGTGGGTCGTCAGCGACGACGATGAGGCTCCCGATGCCGTCCTCGAGTGCGTACCCGGCGAGTTCTTCGATCCACCCGCGCAGGTCTCCCGAGGGCGCCCCCACGTTGAGCAGGCGACGGATCTCGCGGGGATCGCGCCCAGCGCCTGCGGCGGCCCCGTCGATGGCGGCGTTTCCGCGGGCGAGGTCACCCGGCTGCATGTACCCCAGACTCACCAGCCACCCATCCGCCACGCGACCGGTCAGTGCCAGCATCCGCGGCTTGTAGGCGCCGATCCAGATCGGGATGTCGTGGGCCGGGCGTGGTCCGCGCTTCGCGCCGTGCACCCGGTGGTACTGCCCGTCGGTGAACAGCCCTCGGCGCTCGGAGGTGTCCCACAGACCCCGGATGACCTCGATCGCCTCTTCGAGCGCGCTGACCGCCTGGCCGGGGGTGAGACGCCGGCCACCCATAGCCTCGATGGCGTCCCAGAAGGAGCCCGAGCCGAGGGCGAGGTCAACCCGTCCGCCGGAGAGGAGGTCGAGGCTCGCCGCCGACCGGGCGATCACGGCGGGCGGGCGCAACGGCACGTTGAGCACGTTCGGAGCGATGCGCACCGTCTGGGTCTGCGCCGCGACGTACGTCATGAGTGTCCAGGTGTCGAGGAACGCCGGCTGATACGGGTGGTCCTGGAACGTGACGAGGTCGAGTCCGGATGCTTCGGACAGCTGCGCGAGCGCGACCGGGACGTGGGGATCGGCCGCGGCGGGGGTGATGAATGCCCCGAAATCGAGTCGGTGCCCGTAATCCATGTCAGATCCTTGCTGCGAGAGGGCGGGAGGGAAGGAGGGAGGGGTCGCGGGATGACCGCAACCCGGCGATGAGCACATCCAGCAGCACGGGCCGATCTTCCGGCGAGCCGAGACGTACTGCGCGCTCGACCCCGCCCAGCATCCGCTGCACCTGTTCGACGGTGACGTCGGGGCGAATGGCGCCCTCGCGCTGAGCGCGTTCCAGTAGCGTGCGGAAGCTGCGGACGAACGCGCATTTCGCCTCGCGGGCCGCGCTGAGGACCCCATCGGGGGTGCTGATGATCGTCTGCACTCCTTCATCCCCGAGCTGCAGCTCCAGAGCGGCCGCCAAGAATCCGGGCAGTGCCTTCCCCGCGTCGGGGGAGCGTTCCGCGTCGGCGGCGAGGACGCGCAGCCGTTCGACGGAGTCGACGGAGAGCGCCTCCGCGAGCGCCGGCACGGTGGGGAAGTGCCGGTAGACCGTCGCGACCCCGACACCGGCGATGCGGGCAACTTCGTTCAGGCGCAGGTCGTCGCGCGGGATGCGGCGTGCCGCGCCCAGGATCGCTTCCCGGCTGCGCACGGCATCGGCTCGGGGACGGGTCATGGCCCGAGGCTACGCCGGAAACGGATACATCATCCGATTAATTTACGAACGTCCCCCACCCCGGGAACGACGAAGCGCCGACGGACAGCGATTCGCTGCCTGTCGGCGCTTCGGGGAGCGGGCGTGCCCGCGGGGATCAGCCCTGCGCGCGGCGGTTGGGGCGCGCGTTGCCACGCACCACATCGCCGACGCGGAGACCGCCCGAGCGCGAGCCGGATCCGGCGGCACCGGCCGAGCGCGAACCAGCACCGACGGGGGCCGCACCGGCACCGCGGCGACGGCCGTTGCCACCGTTGGATCCTGCCGAGCGCGAGGGCGCAGCATCCGCGGCCGGACGGCTGCCGGAGCGCGAGCCGCCACCGGAGCCGCCGCGGGCGGGACGGTTGCGCTGCGCGTTGCCGCCCTGCGACGAGCCGCCACCGCGCTGCTGCGGGGCCTGCTCGGGCGCGGGCGTCACGTACGCGGCGACGTCGCCGACGAGGGCGGTGACCTCGGCGGACTCGGGCGTCACCGGGGTGGGCGTCGCGGAGATCGCGGCCTTGCGGAGGATGTCGAGCGTGTCGCGGCGCTGCTCGGGCAGCATCACGGTCACGACGTCACCGGCGCTGCCGGCGCGGGCCGTGCGGCCGGAGCGGTGGAGGTATGCCTTGTGCTCGACGGGCGGGTCGACGTGCACCACGAGGGCGATGTCGTCGACGTGCACGCCGCGCGCGGCCACATCCGTTGCCACCAGCACGCGGGCGGTACCGGCGCTGAACGCGGCGAGGTTGCGGTCACGCGCCGGCTGCGAGAGGTTGCCGTGCAGGTCCACCGACGGGATGCCCGCTGCGGTCAGCGTGCGCGCCAGCTTCTTGGCCTGGTGCTTCGTGCGAGTGAAGAGGATGCGGCGGCTCGACCCCGATGCGAGGGCACGCACGAGGTTGTTCTTGGCCGTGGCATCCGCGGCGACGAAGACGTGGTGCGTCATCGCGGCGACGTGGGAGTTGGCCTCGTCGACCGAGTGCAGCACCTCGTTGCGCAGGAACTTGCGGACGAGCTTGTCGACGCCGTTGTCCAGCGTCGCCGAGAACAGCATGCGCTGTCCGCCGGCGGGGGTGCGGGTGAGCAGGCGCGTCACGCCGGGGAGGAAGCCGAGGTCGGCCATGTGGTCGGCCTCGTCCAGCACGGTGATCTCGATGTCATCCAGGCTCGCGAAGCGCTGGGAGATGAGGTCTTCCAGGCGGCCGGGGCACGCGACGAGGATGTCGACGCCGGCGGCGAGCGCATCCACCTGGCGGCGCTGGTTGACGCCGCCGTAGACGGTCGTGGTCGTCAGGCCGTACGCCGCGGCGAGCGGCTTGATGACGGCGTCGATCTGGTTGGCGAGCTCACGGGTGGGAGCCAGCACGAGCGCGCGGGGCTTGCGGCCCCGGCGGGTGGAGGCGGTGGCGCCGAGGCGGGCGACCAGCGGAAGGGAGAAGGCCAGGGTCTTGCCCGAGCCGGTCTTGCCCCGACCGAGCACGTCGCGCCCGGCGAGGGTGTCGGCGAGGGTGTCGGCCTGGATGGGGAACGCCTCGGTCATGCCCTGCGAAGCGAGGACGTCGACGAGAGGAGCGGGAACGCCGAGATCGGCGAAAGTAGGAGAGGTCATGTGTCTTTCATGCCGGCGCGCAGACGCACGCACGGCGATTCGGATGCGGCGCCGTCGGGAAGAGGGCCGCAGTATGGCGAAGGCGTCGGGTGACGCATCCGTTCGCCGTGAAAGTTCGGGCCCGAAGGCCGATGCGTTCGACGACGCAGGGAGCAGAAAAGCTCCGCAGTTCCCCCAGTCTACCGGGCCCCGCGGCCTCCGCGGACCACGCGGCGCGCGAGAGGGCTATAACGCCTTTCGCATCTGCTGCGTGACGACGTGGTAGCCGGATGTGTCGTACAGGCCGACGGCTACCGCGTTGTGTGCGAAGACGTTCAGTTCGAGCGCCGGCGCCCCCGCCGCCCGCGCCGCCTCCTCCACCGCTACCAGCAGCGCCCGGCCCCATCCCGATCCGCGGCGCTGCTCGATGACCTCGATGTCCTGGAGGAGCGCGACATCCGGCAGACCTCGCGGATGATCCAGTGACACCCACGCGTGACCCACCGCCTCTCCGGCGGTGTCGGTCGCGTGGAGGATCAGCATCCGAGGCGTATCGACGCCCTGGGGCAGCTGCCGCACGACCGCTTCCCGCGCGAGTTCCACCGACCCGGCCGCGCGCCAGTTGCCGGCCGCCACCTGTTCGTTCGCCAAGAGCCTGGCGACCGTCTCGACCCACCCCTCGTATTCCGCGTCGTTCATCTGCCGCAGCAGCACATCACTCACACCGAAAATCCTGACATCCGGCACATCGTTGGCGCCGTGGTTTCGCAAATCTGTGGGTGAGTGCGCCGACGGCCGCGTCAGGCGGCGCGCCAGCATCCGGCGATGTGGTCGTCGACCATCCCGGCGGACTGCATGAGCGCGTACATCGTCGTGGGGCCGACGAATCGGAATCCGCGCTTGCGCAGCGCCGTGCTCATCGCCGTGGACTCGGGCGTGACCGCGGGCATCTGGGCGAAAGCCGTCAGCCGCGCGCGCCGGGGCTCCGGGGCGAACGACCACAGCAGCGCGTCGAGCTCGCCCTCGCCCATCTCGGCGACGAGCCGGGCGTTGGAGATGGTGGCCTCGATCTTCGCGCGGTTGCGGATGATGCCGGCATCCTGCATCAGCCGCTCGATGTCGTTCTCGTCGAAGGCGGCGACCCGCGCCGGCTCGAACCCCGCGAACACCTCACGGAAGCGCGGCCGCTTGCGCAGGATCGTGATCCACGAGAGCCCGGCCTGGAACCCCTCGAGGCTCATCTTCTCGAACAGCGCCCGGTCCCCGTGCAGGGGAACGCCCCACTCCTCGTCGTGATAGCGGCGGTACTCCGCATCATCCCCCGCCCACGCGCAGCGCGGGACGCCGTCGGGTCCGATCCGCACGTCGGTGGTCACCGCGCCACCTTATCGGCGCGCGCCCGACGTCCGCCCCGCCACCGCTCGACCCGGCACCGCTCGTGCACAACGGCGGAGATTCTCGACAACACGCCGCGACCCCGACGCCGCCGCCGGGGCGCCGGGGTCGATCTCCGCCGTTGTGCACGCAGCACGGCATGGGCCGCGGCGTTGTGCACGCCGCACGGCATGGGCCGCGGCGGCACGGCACGCGCCACACGGCCCGGGGCGGGCACGGCCGGGGCGGGGAGCCCCCGGGCATTCATCCAGATACGCACGAGATGGTGGTCGGGTGAGCTCAGCCGACCACCATCCCGAGACCGTTGCCGCCGATGTCCTGGAGGCCCGGCTCGATGACCGGCGGATGCATCCGATCGCCAAGGCCGCACGCGTGGTCGCCACCTTCGCGATCGGGGTGCTCAGCGGAGGGGTCGGCACCGACGAGACCCTCCCCGGGATGGACCTCGTCGTCGCGCGCAAAGACACCGGTGCGGAGGTCGTCCGGCTCGCCGCCGGTCAGCCGCAGGAGGCCGACCGCATGCTGCAGTCCACCCGCCGCGACCTCGACGCCATGACCGTGGAACAGTTCGTGCGGTCATGGCGCGTCGTCGAGAACTGACCTACTTCTTCGCAGGCTTGGTCTCCGGCACCGGCGCGTTCCCGGATGCGGCCAGCGCGGCGTAGTACGCCGCCGCCTCATCCTGGCGCGCCTGCTCCGCGCCGGACGCGATGGGGGCGCGCACGTGCTCCGGCTCGTACCCGAAGGCGTCGACGAGGTCCTGGGCGTGGGGCCGCAGCCGCAGGCACAACCGGTCGATGTAGCTGGACACCGCCGCCGCACGCTGCGCGGACAGCCGGCCGTGGATGAGGTGCCACGAGAGGTGCTTCTCGATGACGCTCAGCCCGAAGAGATCGCGGAGCCACGTGAGCACCTGCTTCGTGCCGGCGTCCTCGGTGCGGTTCACCGCATCCGTGAACGCCTCCCAGTGCAGCAGCTCGCCGTGCGCCCGGGCCGCCTCGATGAGCTCGGACTGGTTGGCGTTGAACAGCGCGGCGGCCTCTTCGGGCGACAGCTTGGAGGCTGGGCGCAGCCGCCCCGCGATGTCGGCGACCATCTGCTGTACCCGGCCGGCGATCAGCTCGTGCTGCTGATCGGCGCGCAGCCCGCGCTCGACCGAGCGCGCCGTCGACCCGAAGTCGCTGACCGCCTGGCCAAGCTGGCGGAGACCCGCACCGTGGAAGACCTTGCCGGCGGTCTGGCCGACGGCGAATGCGGCCAGGGCCTTGGCATCCTTGCCCTTGAACTGCGCGGCGTAATCCGACAGCAGACGCTTGCCGACCAGTTGCAGCAGGACGTTGTTGTCCCCCTCGAATGTCGCGAAGATGTCGAGGTCCTGCCGGAGGCTCACGAGACGGTTCTCGAAGAGGAACCCCGCCCCACCGCAGGCTTCGCGCGCCTCCTGGAGGGTGTCCAGGGCGTGCCAGGTCGAGAGGGGCTTGAGCGCCGCGGCGAGGGTCTCGAGGTCTTGCCGATCTTCGTCGGTGTCGGTACGGCCGCTGAAGACGGCGTCGAACTTCTGGAGGAACTCGTCGTGCGCGAAGATCTGCGCGTAGGTCGTCGCCAACCGCGGCAGCAGCCGGCGCTGGTGCTTGCCGTAGTCCAGGAGCACGACCTCGGGCGTGCCACGGCCGGAGTCGAACTGGCGGCGCTGGTTGCCGTACGTGATCGCGATCTTGAGGCCCAGGGCCGACGCCCAGGCAGCAGCTCCGTCGAGGGAGATGCGCCCCTGCACGAGCGTTCCGAGCATCGTGAAGAAGCGGCGGCCGGGGCTGGAGATGTCGCTCATGTACGTGCCGTCGGGGGCGACGTCGCCGTAACGGTTGAGGAGGTTCGTGCGCGGGATGCGGACGGAATCGAAGTGGAGGCGGCCGTTGTCGATGCCGTTCAGCCCGCCCTTCAGGCCGTCGTCCTCGCCGCCGATGCCCGGCAGGAACTGTCCGTTCTCGTCGCGGAGCGGGACGTAGAAGCAGTGCACGCCGTGGTTGACGCCGTTCGTGATGAGCTGCGCGAAGACGGTCGCGGCGACGCCGTGCAGGGCCGCGTTGCCGAGGTAGTCCTTCCACGCACCGCGGAACGGCGTGTGAATCACGAATTCCTCGGTCGCGGGATCGTAGGTCGCCGTCGTTCCCACGGCCGCGACATCCGATCCGTGTCCGGTCTCGGTCATGGCGAACGCGCCGGGGATCTCCAGGCTCATGATGCCGGGCAGCCACTTCTCGTGGTGCTCGGCGTTGCCCAGCTGCAGCACCGCGGCACCGAACAGGCCCCACTGCACGCCCGATTTGATCTGGAGGCTCGGGTCGGCCACGACGAGCTCTTCGAACCCGGCGATGTTTCCGCCGTTGTCGTCGGAGCCCCCGAAACGCTTCGGGAAAGCACGGTGCACGGCCTTCTTCTGGACGAGCAGGTGCAGCTGGGTGAGCACGCGCTCGCGGTGCTCGTCCATGGATAGGCCGTCGACACGCCAGTACGCGGGGTCCTTGATCATCTCGCGGGCGGTGCGGCGGGTGTCAGCCCAGGTGCCGAGGAGCATGTCGGTCACCGCGGCGACATCGATCTGCGATTCGGATGCCTCGGCAGCCGTGTGCGCCGCGGTGGGTGCACCGCCCGCGGGCGTGCGCTGATCTTCGGCGGGAGTAGTGGGACGGATGGCGGCATCAGCCATATTCGAGACCTTTCGGCAAGACGCGGATCGACCATCACCGTAGGACTTCCTACAAGCTGCGGCCAACTCCGGTGGCCCTTTCCCACAAAGTCTCCGCGCTCCCCGAGCCCCCTCCCTTGTGCCTTCCGACAGTCCCCTCGCCGCCCTCACGGTTACGGACGACTTTTGTCGCTTCGGGCCCCTCCCACAACGACGAAACCGTCCGTCACCGGTGGCGCATCGGACGGGGGCGATGTCGGTGGGCGGCGGGACACTGGACCCATGCGCGATGAGAGCGTGACCCTGCGCCGGTGGGGGCCGGACGACCTGCCGCTGCTGGAGGCGGCAAACACTCCGGAGATGACGCGACTGATCGCCGGGCCGGAAACGGCGGAACAGCTCCGGGATCGCCACGCCCGCTACCTCCGTTTGAACGACGCGGGCGAGGCATGGATGTTCCGCATCGAGGTTGGCGGCGAGCCGGCCGGGGGAATCGGCTTCTGGTCGATCGAGCACGACGGCGCGGCCGCGTACGAGGCCGGCTGGAACGTGCTTCCGCCCTGGCAGGGCCGCGGCGTCGCGCGGGAGGCGGTCCGGCTTCTGCTGCGGTACGTCGCGGATGACTCGCCCCACCGCGATCACCTGTACGCGTACCCCGACGCCGCGAACGCCGCATCCAACGCCCTGTGCCGTTCCGCGGGCTTCGCCGACGTGGGTGAGCGCGACTACCCCTACCGGGACGCCGTCCTGCACGTTCGCGTCTGGGAGCTGGATCTGACTCCGCTGTCGCTCGGCGGGCGCACGCCCGATGTCGAGGAGAGCTTCAGCGAGCTCGACCCGGCCCGATGGTGGCCGTACTACACGCCGCACTGGTCGTCTCGGGCTCGAACGGCCGCGCGGTACGAGCTCGATGACACCGGACTCGTGCTGCGCGTCGACGCCGAGACCGCCCCGTGGGCGCCGCAGCTCGACGGGGAGGTGCGGGTGTCGCATCTGCAGACCGGGCAGTTCAGCGGCGGCGTCGGCTCGGCGATCGGCCAGCACCGGTTCCGCGACGACTTGATCGTGCAGGAGGAGCAGCCGCGCCATCGCGGCTGGCTCGTGCGGCAGGGCGTGATCGCGGCACGGTTCGCCGCAATCCGTCACCCGGACGCGATGGTGGCGCTCTGGCCGATCGGGTTCGAGGAACGGCCCGACGACTGCGGCGAGATCTGCATCGCGGAGATCTTCGGATCAGAGCTCGACGACTCCGGAGGCCGGGTGGGGGTGGGGGTCAAGGCGCAGCGCGATCCGCGACTGCGGACCGACTTCGACAAGGTCCGGGTCCGCGGCGACCTCACCGCGATGCACGACTACGCCGTCGCGTGGACGCCCGAGCGTTTGCGCTTCTTCATCGACGGGAGATGGGTGAAGACGGTCGGACAGCGGATCGACTACCCCGTGCAGCTGATGCTCGACGTCTACGAGCTCCCCGGCGCAGCGCCGCGCGACGTGTCGCAGCATCCCCTGCTCTTCCGGGTGGGGCGCATCGCCTCGTACCCGCCGGCGCCCAGCCGCGAGAAACCACAATCCGGCCGAGAAACAACGCGACGCGGCCTTTCTCGTCCGGGATGGCGTTTCTCGGGGAGGGCGCGGATCAGTCGCCGCCCCGGAAGAAGCGGTCACCGGTTGCACGAAGCTGTCTCTGCACGTCCCGGGCGTAGGAGATGGCCGGGGTCGCGGTCTCGGTCTCCCGCACGAAGTAGCGGCCGGTGACGCCGTCCAGTGCGGGGTCGAGGGCAGGGCCCGAGACGAGCACCGCCCTCGCCGTCGGTCCGCTCTACTATCGGGCGACCATCGAGCGCGCACCCGCCGACGACGCTCTGATCGAGCGCTGCGTCGACTCCCTCGGCACCTGGCGCGCACGCACCTGACCCGCGCCACCCGCCGGCGCCCAGCCGCGAGAAACAACATCCCGGACGAGAACCCACGCGTCGCGGCCTTTCTCGTCCGGATCGTCGTTTCTCGCGGCGGACGCGGCGGCAGAGCGGCGGCGGAGCGGCGGCGGAGAGCCGCGGGTCAGTGGGCGGCGACGACGGCGAGGATGCTGTCGCCGTAGGCCTCGCGCTTCTTCGCGCCGATGCCGGTGACGCCGTCGAGATCGGCGAGCGACGCGGGGCGGGCGGCGGCGAGCGCGCGCAGGGTCGCGTCGCCGAAGACGATGTACGCGGGGACGCCCTGCTCGCGCGCCTGCTCCGCGCGCCACGCGCGCAGCGCCTCGAACAGATCGCGGTCACCGGCATCGACCGACTCGGCCGCCGACGATTTGCGCACGCGCGCACCGCCCCCGCCCGCACGGCCGAGCGTGTCACGCCGCAGCGGCACCGGGGTCTCGCCGCGGAGGACACTCCCGCTCGACTCCGTCAGGGCGAGGGTGCCGTAGTCACCGCGGCCCACGAGCAGTCCCCGCGCCAGGAGCTGGCGGATGACGCTGCGCCAATCCTGGTCGGAGAGGTCGGCGCCGATGCCGTAGGTGGAGAGCTTGTCGTGGCCCTGCTGCGTGATCCGCTCGGTGCGCGCGCCGCGGAGGATGTCGACGAGGTGACCGGCGCCGTAGGACTGGCCGCGCTCCCGCTGCAGTCGCACGATGGTCGACAGGAGCTTCTGTGCGGCGACGAGTCCGTCCCACGTCTCAGGCGGCTCCAGGCACGTGTCGCAGTTGCCGCACCGACCGGCTTCCTCGCCGAAGTACGCCAGGAGGTTCTGCCGGCGGCACGCCACCGTTTCGCACAGCCCGAGCATCGCCTCCAGGTGCTGCCCTAGGCGCATCTTGAAGGTGCGGTCGCCCGGGGACTGGTCGATCATGCGGCGCTGCTGCACGACGTCGCCCAGTCCATACGCCAGCCATGCGACGGCCGGCTCGCCGTCGCGACCAGCGCGGCCGGTCTCCTGGTAGTAGCCCTCGACCGATTTCGGCAGGTCGATGTGCGCGACGAAGCGCACGTCGGGCTTGTCGATCCCCATGCCGAAGGCGATGGTGGCGACCATCACGACACCGTCCTCGCGCAGGAACTTCGACTGGTTCGCCGCCCGCACCGATCCATCCAGGCCCGCGTGATACGGCAGCGCGTCGATGCCCTGCGTGCGCAGGAACTCCGCCGTCTGGTCGACGGTCTTGCGGCTGAGGGCGTAGACGATGCCGGCCGACCCCTCCGGCTGCGCGCGGATGAAGGCGGCCAGCTGCTTGCGCGGCTCCACCTTGGGTGCGATGCGGTACTGGATGTTGGGACGGTCGAAGCTCGCGACGAACCGACGGGCGCCGTCCAGTCGCAGCCGCTCGACGATCTCGCGCGCCGTCGCGGGTGTGGCCGTGGCGGTGAGCGCCATGCGCGGAACACCGGGGAACCGGTCGGCCAGGTCGCCGAGCGCGAGGTAGTCGGGCCGGAAGTCGTGGCCCCACTGCGATACGCAGTGCGCCTCGTCGATCGCGATGACACTCAGCCGACCGCGGGCGAGGAGGTTCAGCGTCTGCGCACCGTTGAGCCGCTCGGGCGCGACGTAGAGGAGGTCGAGGGTGCCGGCGAGGTACGCCTGCTCGACGGCCTGCCGTTCGCCGGGGCTCTGCGTGGAGTTGAGGTACGCGGCCCGCACGCCGTTGGCCACGAGCGCGTCGACCTGGTCGTGCATGAGCGCGATGAGGGGGCTGACCACGAGGCCCGTGCCGGGCCGGACGAGGGCGGGCACCTGGTACGTGACGCTCTTGCCGCCGCCGGTGGGCATGAGCACCACCGCATCCCCGCCTTCGATCACGTGCGAGACCACGTCGGCCTGATCACCGCGGAACACGTCGTAGCCGTAGACCTCGTGCAGCACCTCGCGGGCGTCGCGCCCTGCGAAGTCGCGCGTGGCGAGGTCGAGGCCCGCGGATGACGCGCCGCCGAGAGCCGTGCGGGCGGAGGCCGCGGGTGACGCACGCGGGCGGAATGCGGCCGGTGCGTCCATGGGCGGGGGCGGCACGTCGAGGTCGTCCGGCGGCGCGAGGTCGTCGGGGTTCCAGTCCATCCCGGCGTAGGGGTCGTCGGGCGGCACGTCGGCGTACGGATCGCCGTACGCGGGGTCGGAGCCGGCGAACGTCACCCGTCCACGGTAACCCGACCCGCCGACGCTCCGGGACCGCACTTCCCCGTCGGGGACGCCGCAGAGCAGGCCGGACCTGCGGACGAAGGGTCAGCGGTCGTCGGGTTCGATCGCGGCGAGTATTTCCTCCGCCAGCGCCAGGAACGCCGCGCGTTGATCTGTGGAGAGGAGCGATGTGGTCTTCTCCTCCAGCTCCCGCCATGCGTTCTCGATGGGACTCCTGAGTGCTCGACCTGCGGAGGTCAGGAAGACCAGGCTGATCCGGCCGTCGTCAGGGGATTTGACCCGGTCGACCAGGCCCGCTTCCTCCAGCCTGCGGATCGACTTCGCGACGGTCGAGTGGTCGAGTTTGAGAGCATCGACGAGCTGCTTCTGTGGGATGCCGTCGGTCTCCCAGAGGTAGAAGAGCGTGAGCTCCTGGCCGGGGAAGAGGCCGTGCCTGCTGAGCAGCTCGGTGGCGAGGGCGCGGTGCGCTCGCGACAACGCGAAGATCGACCAGCTGACCGGATATCGGGCAGCGGCAGGCGGCGGAGGCACGTCGGGGGTGGTCATGGTTTCGTTCTCTGCGAGGAGTCTGCTGGTCGGCGAGGACCACCTCAGACGATAGCGGCCGCGCGGCCGCTGCGACCCGCACCCCGCGCCGCCGTCACCACCGCCCGAGGGTGCGGCTGATCCAGGAGTCTCTCGCGGCGATGGCAGCTCGCGAGACCTGCGCCTCCGGGGCTGCCCCGTCGAAGATGTGGAATCCGCCCGCCCATACGTGGAGTTCGGCCTGGACCGCGTGCTCCCACAGCTTCGTCGCGTACGCGACGCCCTCGTCTCGGAATACCTCGGCAGACCCCACGTCGATGAACGCGGGCGGGAGGCCGGAGAGATCGCCGGCCCGTGCGGGCGCGCTGGCGATGTCCACCTGATCGGTCTTGCGCCGATTCCCGAGGAGAGCGTCCCAGCCGGTGTCGTTGCTCTCGCGACTCCATGATCCCGTCCCGGTGTACTGCCTGCTCGAGGCCGTCGCGTCACGGTCGTCCAGCATCGGGCTGAGGAGCATCTGCGCGAGTGCCTCCTGACCGCCCCGCTCCCTCACCAGCACGGTGACGCCCGCCGCGAGCCCGCCCCCGGCCGAAGTACCCACGAGGAGAAGGCGATCGTTGGGCACGCCGATATCACCGGCGATCGCCGCGAGCCACTCCCAGCCGGCGTAGGCATCTTCCACCGGGGTCGGGGCGGGATGCTCGGGAGCGAGCCGGTACTCCGGAGAGACGACGACCGCGCCGTACTGGATGGCCCAGTCCAGGACGTGTCCGATGCCGGTGAACCGGTTGCCGATGATCATCCCGCCGCCGTGGAGGTGGTAGATCGCCGAGGTGACATCATGCCCGGTCGGCGTGAACACGGAGACGGCGATCTCCCCGCCGGGAACCGGGATCATGATCTCCCGATGGTGAAGGGGGCGGGTCGCGAGCAGGTCGTCGAGGCCCGGCCCGAATGGATTCGCCCGGAGGAACTCGATCATGTCGGCGGTGACGGTGCTCGGCAGCGGGCTGCTGTCCAGCAGCAGTGCGAGTTCGGGGTCGTAGGGAGGGCGGATGGGATCGGACGTGGTGCTCACGATCGGTGACTCCTTCACTTCTCACTGCCCGCATCGCCGACGGCGACGATGATCTTCCCCCGCAGGTGCTCGCCCTCGCTGAGGCGCAGCGCCTCGGGTAGTGCGTCGAACTCGAACGTGGCGCCGATCTCCACGCGCACGGACTGGTCCGCCGCCAGGGCGAGTGCCGAGCGCACGGCGTCGTTCACGGGGAGTTGAGTCGGGTCGCCTCCGGCGACGATGGCCCCCCGAGCGCCGGCGGCGAAGTCCGAGATCGTGACGATCCGGCTCGCGGGAATGAGATCGCCGACCCGGCCGACGAAGCCGTGACCTGCTGCGTCGAAGGCGGCGTCGACGCCGTTCGGGGCCGCCGCGCGGAGCTCGTCCAGCATGCTGTCGCTGTAACCGACGGGGGTCGCTCCGAGCTGCCGGAGGAAATCATGGTTGCCCCTGCTCGCAGTGCCGATCACGGAGTGGCGGCCATATCGGTCGAGCTGAAGCAGCTGCACCATCATGCTGCCGACCGAGCCGGCGGCGCCGTTGACCACGATCGTGGAGCCCTGGGCCGGCGCGAGCATCGTGTAGATGCGGTCGGCGGTCTCGGCGGCGGTGGGGATCGCCGCAGCCGTCGCGGCCGTGACGCCGTTCGGGATGCGGGCGAGCCGGCTCGCGCGTGTCACGCCGAACTCTGCGTAGGCACCGCTGTCGATGAAACCGGTGACACGGTCACCCGGGGCGAAGCTCTCGACCCCGGGGCCCGCCTCCACGACGGTGCCGGCGGCCTCCGAGCCGATGACGGCGGGAAGGTCGAGCGGGATCATCTGGGCGAGGGAGCCGTTGCGGATCTTCCAATCCACGGGATTGATCCCGATCGCGTCGATACGGACCTTCACCTGCCCGGCACCGGCCAACGGTTCATCCATCTGCTTCCTGATCAGGCCGTCGGGCCCGTAAGAGGCCAGGACGTGTGCGTACATGGCTGCTTCTCTGCTTTCCTTCGCGGTGGGTTGTCGCTTCGGGCGCCACCCCCAGCACCTTGTCGATGACCTACCGGGCGAATTGCGTTGCCGACCACCTAAATGTACAACTATGTGGTCGGCAACACAATAGAACCGGGAGTCAGGTCTCGGGGGTGTGCAGGCGGGCGAGGAAGCGCTCGGTGCGAAGGGGCACGCCGCGGCGATCCCGCAACGAGACGACCACGATCACGGCGGTGGACAGGGGGATCGTCCACGCCCCGGGCTGCGTGAAGACCACCGACCACGCCCCGGCGTCCCTCGCCAACGCCCCGCCGATGAGCGCGCCGCCGCACGAGATCGCACCCACCACCATCCCGGCCACCGCGCCACGAGCGGTGAGCCCCCGCCACCACACGCCCAGCAGCAGCACGGGCGAGAGGCTCGAGGCGGCGAAGACGAAGACCAGACCGACGGTGGAGACGAGCCCGTCCGGGACGGCCACGAGGGCGACGACCAGCGGCACCGCCGTGCACAGAAGCGCCGAGAGCCGGAACGAGCGGACGCTCCCGCCGAAGAGGTCCTGGCTGACCACTCCGGCCAGCGACACCACGAGCCCCGACGAGGTCGCCAGGAACGCGGCGAAGGCCCCCGCCACGATGAGGGCAGTGAGGAGCTCGCCGAGGAGCCCCGGGAAGACGCGCGAGGGAAGAGCCAGCACGACCGCATCGGCCACGCCGGGCTCCGCCATGTCGGGCGCCACGACGCGGGCGACCAACCCCAGGGTCGACGACACCGCGTAGAACACCCCGACCATGCCGACGACGAGGACCGTGGTCCGTCGCGCCGACCCGCCGTCGGGGCTCGTGTAGAAGCGCACCAGCACGTGCGGCAGGCCGATCGTGCCCAGCAGCAGCGCCACCATGAGGGATGCGGTGGCATACGTGTTCGCGCCCGCCGGTCCTCGATCGGGCGGGAAGACGACCTGGGGGTCGACGTCGTAGCCGCCCCCGCTGAGCGCGACGAGCAGGAACACGGCCGGGACCAGGAGCGCGGTGAGCTTGAGCCAGTACTGGAACGCCTGCACGGCGGTGATCGCGCGCATCCCGCCGGCGGCCACGGTGCCGGCCACGAGCACCGCGACGAGGGCGGCTCCCATCCACGGGGGCACGTCGGCGACCACACCGAGGGTGATCGCCGCACCGTGCAGCTGCGGCACGATGTAGAGCCACCCGATGATCAGCACCACGATGCTCGTCACGCGCCGGGCGGCGAGCGACTCCAGCCGGGCGTGCACGAAGTCGGGGATCGTGTAGGCGCCGCTGCGGCGGAGCGGCGCGGCCACGAACAGCAGCACGAGCAGATAACCGGCGGCGTAGCCGACGGGAAACCAGAATCCCTCGGCTCCGGAGAGCAGCACGAGGCCGGCCAGCCCGAGGAACGTGCCGGCGGAGAGGTACTCCCCGCTGATGGCCGAGGCGTTCCAGACCGGCCGGACGCTCCGCGAGGCGACGAAGAAGTCGCTCGTGGTGCGGGAGAGCCGGATGCCGGCGAACCCCAGCACCGCGGTGACCAGGACGAGGAGGCCGATCGCCGTGAGGTCGAAGAGCGGATTCACGACTCGTGCCCGGGTTCCACCAGCGCGCGATAGCGCCGCTCGTTGCGGCTGGCACCGCGGGCGTACACGATCGCGAACACCAGGATGATCGGGTAGAACCCGTAGGCGTGCAGCAGCCACGACAGCGGCACCCCGAACAGCACGGGGTCGGCGACGGCCGGCAGCAGGTGGAGCACGGCGGTCAGCGCACCGGCGACGACCAGGAAACCGAGCAGGCACGCGACGGCCAGGCGCAGCTGAGCGCGCACGAGCCCGCGGGAGAACACCGCGTCGGCCTCGTCGGTGCGGGAGCCGGGAAGCGCGATCCCGCGGGTGGCCGTCCGCGCGGAGCGGCGCGCCTCGGATGCGGTGACCCGAACACGCGCGGGCGGGCGATCGCCGCTCATCCGCGTGACCGATCGGGCCGCACGAGGGCATCGCGCACCGCCGGAACGAGGCGCCGGCTCACGGGCAGCTCGATCTCGGCGAGCGCCACGGTCGGGCTGGCCCCCGCCAGGCGCACCAGCACCACCGCATCCCGGTGCACGAGATACGAGCGGTGCACCCGCACGAACCCCGCCCCCGACCACCTCTCGGCGAGGTCGGAGAGGGGGATGCGCACCAGGTGGTCGTCGCCACCCGTGGTCCACAGGCGGGAATAGTCGCCCTGCGCCTGCACCCACCGGATGTCGCTGCGACGCACCATCCGCGTGGTCGCCCCCACCGTCACGGGGATCGTCTCGTCGTCGGCGGCCTCCTCGGTGCCGGCGGACCAGTCGAGCGCCCGGCCGACCGCCCGTCGCAGCCGCTCGACCCGCACGGGTTTGAGCACATAGTCCACCGCGTCGAGGTCGAATGCCTCGACCGCCCCGGCGTCGTCCGCGGTGACGAAGACGACCGCCGGTCGAGCTCGCAGGCGCGCGAACGATCGCACGAGCTCGAACCCGCTGAGGCCGGGCATGTGGATGTCGAGGAACGCCGCCTGCGCGATTCCCGACTCGAGGATGCCGAGCGCCTCGGCGCCGTTTCGCGCCGTGTGCACCGCGCCGACGCGCTCGTCTGCGCGGAGGAGTGCCGCCAGCTCCTCGAGGGCGGGCGGCTCGTCATCGGCGACGAGCACGTCGAGGGTCATCCGACACCCGTATCGTGCAGCGGCTGCGACTTCGGCACGCGCATGCGCACCAAAGTACCCGCGCCGAGGTTCGTCTCCACCACGAGCCCGCCGCCGCTGCCGTAGAGCTGGCGCAGGCGCGTGTCGACGTTGCGGAGACCCACGTGCGGGGAGGACGCGTCGGCGTCCAGCAGCGCGGCGAGCTCGGTCGGATCCATCCCCGCCCCGTCGTCCTCGACGGTGATCTCGGTGTGCGTGCCGTCATCCAGCGATGCCAGCGTGATGACGCCGCCGTGCTCGCCGGGCTCGAGCCCGTGGCGCACGGCGTTCTCCACGAGCGGCTGTACGGAGAGGAAGGGGATGACCGTGGTGAGGGTCTCCGGAGCGACCCGCAGCCGCACGGTGAGGCGTTCCCCGAAGCGTGCGCGCTCGAGCTCGAGGTACGAATGGATGCTGCGCAGCTCCTCGGCGAGCGTGGTGAATTCGCCCTGACGGCGGAAGGAGTACCGCGTGAAGTCGGCGAACTCCAGGACGAGGTCGCGCGCCCGCGGCGGATCGGTCGAGATGAAGGACGCGATCGCGGTGAGGGCGTTGAAGATGAAGTGCGGGCTGATCTGCGCGCGCAGGGCACGCAGCTCGGCTTCGGCCAGCGCCGTGCGCGAGGAATCCAGCTCTCCCAGCGCCAGCTGGGCGGCGCACCATCCGGCGACGTCCCCCGCCGCCCGCACGAGCGGACCGCGCACGGGCGCGGCGAAGGCGACGATCGCGCCCCACGTCGCTCCGTCCACGACGATCGGCGCGCCCACCGCATCCAGCGCCGCCCCGTCGGGATGCGGGAACACCTGCCGTCGCCCGGTCTCGCGCACCCGCGCCGCGATGCGGCGGGCGGCGGCTTCGAGGTCGTCGGCGCCGTCGAGGGCGACGGCATCCCCCGGCCCCACGAGGGCGACGGCGGGACTGCCCAGCAGCGTCCGCAGGTGCCGCACGGCCCGGTGCGTGTCGGGTTCTGCCCGGCCGCCGCGGAGCGCCGCGGCGGCCTGTGCGGCGACGTGCAGCGTGCGGTGCGTCGCCCGCTCCGCATCGCTGCCGAGGTCGCGTGACGCGTGCCCCAGGCGCCGGACGAACACCAGGGCGAGGGTCAGGAGCACACCGGCGGCGACTCCGACGGCCCCGCTGATCAGCGCGGCGTCCGGCATCCTCGAAGCCTAGTCAGCAGCAGCGCGCGCCGGGGTTGCGGTCCTGCTCGTCCGATCGGGCGCGCCAGAACTCCCGTTCTGTCATCGGCTCCTGGTGCGGATGGTGCCGGCGCAGGTGCGCGACGTAGGTGTCGTACGCCCCGTCGCCCATCAGGGTCGTGACGTACCAGCGGATGCTCCGCCCTGCCCTGCCGAGAGGTGCACGCACGTGCGCCCACCACGCTGGCCAGGCCGGGGCATCCGTCGGCATCATGTCGATCCTGTTCACGAGTGAGCGGCCGCCTTCCGGTGCGCGGCATCGTCGGTGCGCGGCAGCGCTTCCCACTCCCGCTCGATCTCGCGTTCCGCCTGGGTGGCGATGAATCCCGCCGGGGCGAACCGCCGCGAGGGCACGGGCGGGTCCTCGTGATCGTTGCCCCCGCCTTGGACCACGGCCCGGATCGCCACCCCCACGGCGATCGCGATGACGATGATGGCCAGGGTGACGAAGATGATCGACAGGGTTCCCTGCACCGCCGTGTTGCGCACGACGGCTTCCATGGCCTCGCGGCTCGTGGCGGTGCCGAACTCGGTGAGCCCCTCATCCAGTGCGCCGCGGAAGGCGAAGTGGTTCGCCCAGTACCCGACGGCCGGGACCGGCGAGAAGATCTTGTACATCGACGCGGTGATGGTCACCACCGACGCGAACGCCAGAGGGACGGCCACGATCCACAGCCACTTGGCGTAGCTGCGGCCGCGCTTGGCGACGATCGCGAGCACGACGGCGAGCGCGATCGCGGCGAGCAGCTGGTTGGCGATGCCGAACAGCGGGAAGAAGGTGTTGATCCCGCCGAGCGGATCGGTCACGCCCAGGATGAGGATCGACCCCCACCCCGCCACCATGATGGCGGTGCAGATCCACACACCCGGCCGCCACGACACGTCGCGGAACTTGGGGATGAGGATGCCGACGGAGTCCTGCAGCATGAATCGTGCGACCCGGGTGCCGGCGTCGACGGCGGTGAGGATGAACAACGCCTCGAACATGATCGCGAAGTGGTACCAGAAGGCCATCAGCGCCGGTCCGCCCAGCGCCGCCTGCATGATGTTCGCCAGCCCGAGCGCGAGGGTCGGGGCGCCACCGGTGCGCGAGACGATCGTCTCCTCCCCCACCGCGTCAGCCGCCGAGGTGAGCATGTCGGGGGTCAGGGTGACGCCCGTCAGGCCCAGGCCGTTCACGAAGGCCACCGCTCCCTCGACGGTGCCGAGGGTCGCCGCCGCCGAGGAGTTCATCGCGAAGTAGATGCCGCGATCGATCGAGAGCGCCGCGACCAGCGCCATGATGGCGACGAACGATTCCATCAGCATCCCGCCGTAGCCGATGACCCGCGCCTGGCGCTCCTTCTCCAGCAGCTTGGGGGTGGTGCCGGAGGCGATGAGGGCGTGGAATCCGGAGAGCGCGCCGCACGCGATGGTCACGAACAGGAACGGGAAGATCGGGCCGGTGAACACCGGGCCGAGCTCGCCGCCGGCGAACTCGCTGAAGGCGGGCACGTCGATCTCGGGACGCACGAGCACGATCGCACCGGCGAGCATCACGATGACGCCGATCTTCATGAACGTCGACAGGTAGTCGCGCGGCGCGAGCAGCAGCCACACCGGCAGCACGGCGGCGACGAAGCCGTAGATGATGATGCCCCACGCGATCGTGGTGCGGTCGAGGGTGAAGATCGCCGCGCCCCACTCGGTGGAGGCCACCCAGCCGCCGGCGATGATCGCGGCGATCAGCAGCACGAAGCCGATGATCGAGATCTCGGTGATGCGTCCGGGACGAATCCACCGCAGGTAGCAGCCCATGAACAGCGCGATGGGAATGGTCATCGAGACGCTGAAGACGCCCCACGGGCTCTCGCCGAGGGCGTTGACGACCACGAGCGCGAGGATCGCCACGATGATCAGCATGATGAGGAGGCTCGCGATGATCGCGGCGGTGCCGCCGATGCGCCCGAGCTCCTGGCGGGCCATCTGCCCGATGGTGCGCCCGCCCCGACGCATCGAGAAGAAGAGCACGAGGTAGTCCTGCACGGCTCCGGCCAGCACGACACCGACGATGATCCAGATCGTGCCGGGCAGGTAGCCCATCTGCGCGGCCAGCACCGGCCCGACGAGGGGCCCGGCTCCCGCGATCGCGGCGAAGTGGTGGCCGTAGAGCACCCGGCGGTCGGTGGGGACATAGTCCTTGCCGTCCTGCTTGCGCTCCGCGGGGGTCGCCCGCCGGTCGTCAGGGCGGGTGATGTGGCGCTCGATGATCTTCGAATAGAAGCGGTACGCGATGGCGTACGTGCAGACGGCCGCGAAGACGAACCAGATCGCGTTCACCGTCTCGCCCCGGACGATCGCGAGCATCGTCCAGGCCACGCCGCCCAGGAGGGCGACGGCCACCCACAGGAGGATCTTCGGCCACGTCCATCGCGAATCCAGGCGGTCGGCGGGGACGGCCACCGGGGGCAGGGACGGATCGGTCGTGAGTTCGGGCTCGCGGGCGGGAGGCCGGATTGCGGACATGGTTCTCCTCGGGGTCGCGTCGTTGCGGACGCGTCGAGGTTATGGACCGAGGCGCGGGGACGCGGAGAGGATCACCGCCGTCGTGCGATGAGCGGCGCCATCCGTGCGCCCAGCGGCGACACCACCCCTGTGGCCGCGGGTGCCATGGCGGAACAGGATGCCGCGCCCGTACGTTGGGGGGAGTAATCGGAAGGAAATCGGATGACCGACGCGATCATCGTCACCCGCAACGAGGAGAAGTCCCGCTACGAGATCCATGTGGGCGACCAGCTGGGCGGAACGCTGGACCTCGAGCCGAGCGAGGACGGCCCGGTGTCTCTTCCCCACACGAACGTGGACTCGGCGTTCAAGGGCAAGGGGCTCGGCTCGCAGCTCGTCGGCGAGGCCCTGGCCGACATGGCCCGGCGGGGCGAGACCGTCAGCCCGGTGTGCCCGTTCGTCGCCCACTACCTGCGCGAGAACGAAGTCGCCGGCCTGATCATCGATTGGCCGGTCGAAGAGGACGGCGAAGACGCCGCCGCCCCGTCCGAAAGCTCGGGCTGACGCAGGGGGACGGTGCCCACCGCCGGCGCGCCTGTCCTCGATTGCGCAGTGGCAGCATCCGGTGAGTGAGCCGAGAGCGCTCGAGGGCGCCCGAGCCGGAGCCCGGACGCCCTCGAGGCCGATCCAGCGCGTCAGCGATACACGACGAACCCGCTCAGGCCCGTGGACGAGGCGACGGTGTCGCTCCCGTCATACTGCGCGATCACGACCTTGACGCCTCGGGACTGCCGCGGCAGCGGGATGGTCGCGGTGCCCTCGGCGAGCGTGCCGGTGTAGGACCGGCCGTTCACCCACACCCGGACGTCACCGGTGGCGGGGGCTCCTCCCGACGGGGAGACGGACACGGTGACCGCGTAATCCTGCGACGAGGTGCCGATGTAGCGGTTGAGTGTCACCGACGTGTGCGACGTGAACTTCACGAACACTCCGGCGCTGTCGGCCACCCCCGGCGTGGGGTTGCCCTCGGCGGTGGCCGTCACCCGCACCGACAGCGTCGTGCCCACGTCGGCCCTGGTGACCCGATACGTGTTCCCGGTCGCGCCCTCGATGGGCTGCCCGTCGCGCAGCCACTGGTAGGCCACCGTGACGTCGGCCGGCTCCCACGTGCCCGGGCTCGCGGTGAGCGTCCTTCCGGGCCGCGGGTCGCCCGAGATCGTCGGCGCCTCGGTGGCGGACGGCGGCGCCTGGCCCGACTCGACCGTGAGCACCGTGCGCACCTCGGAGTCGCCGTACTGCGCGACCCCGAGGTAGCGGGTCTCGGGCTGCAGGCCGGCCCACGACAGCGTGTACGTCGTGGCCACGCCCTCCTCGGCGGGGATCGGGTTGGGAGTCGCCGTCAGCGCTCCTTCTCCGCCTTCGGCTGGAACGTTGCCGAACCACAGATCCCACGTGAAGGGATCGGCGTAGGCGAACACGTTCATCTCGACGAGGTAGGTGCCCGCCGTGGGGTTTTGCAGGGTCACCTCCTCGTCGGCAGCGCCGGTGCCCGACTGCCACATCTCGTAGTAGCGGAGGTCGTCGGGGCTGACGACACGGGAGACGGCAAGGTCGAGGTCGCTGGTCTCGTCGTCGGAGGAGTCCAGCGTGAACCGCGAGAGTTCAGTGCCCTCCGGCACCTCCACGATCCACCTGACGTATCCCTTCGTATCGGCACCGGACTTCTCGTCGCCCGAGTGGCCCTCGACGGGGTTGTCGGGGTCGGCCAGGAGGGCCATCGGCGCGAGCCCGGTGAGGTTCACCGGCAGGTCGCCCGTGATCCCCGGCGTGATGGTCACGTCGGTGCTGCCGGTGATGCCGGTGCCCGACACCTCGGCCGGAGCATCCGCCGTGACCGGCTGGATCGCGACCGGCGAGCGCACCGTGGTGTCGCCGTTCGTCCACGTGAGACGCCCGGTCGTCCATTCCTCGGTGGGGGCGCCGTCGCGCGTGAACGTCACCGTGTACGACTGCGTCTCGCCGGCCGCGCCGAACGTGAGGCTCGCCGGCTCCACGACCGCGTCGATACCCGGCACGTCGATGGATGCGGTGAAGGTTCCCGCCTGCGTGGACGTCACCGAGCGCGTCACCGTCTGGGGCGCCGAGAGCGATCCGATCGAAATGGAGGCGAGGTTCAGATCGCTGCCGTCGATCGGCTCGACCGCATACTGCGGGAAGCTCAAGCCCTTGCCCTGCAGGTACGCCGCCCAATCGCTCGGACCGTTCAGGTAGAGCAGGCCCGGATCGAAGAACCGCGTGGGATCGACGTGACCGGCGCCCTGCGCGAACGGATCGGAGTTGGTCGACCCGTCGTCGTTCACGGTGTCGTACGCGGTGGTCATCATCGCCGACTTGATCTCGGCCGGCGCGGCCTGGGGACGCTCCCCGAGATACAGCGCGGCCAGTCCCGCGATGTGCGGTGCCGACATCGACGTCCCCGACTTGAAGCCGAACGTGGCGTCCTCGTCGTCGGCATTGTGGGTCGGAGCCAGGATCGCCACCCCCGGCGCGGTGATGTCGGGTTTGAGGATGTCGCTGCCGTCGGCGAGCATCGGTCCGCGGCTGGAGAACCCGGCGATCACGGGGGTGGGAGTCTCCACGCCCGTGACGTTCTCCCCGATCAGCGTGGCGGTGGCATCCGGGGTGTTCCGCACGTAGTCCAGCAGCGCGGCACGGTGGGTGTGCGCCAGGTGCACGGTCGGCACGGAGTGGAAGTCGTTGTCCAGCGACCCGGGTGTGACGTTCACGAGGATCATGCCGATCCCACCCGCCTCTTCGACGGCCTGCGACTTCTCCACGCGGGCGTTCTCCCCGCGATCGCACACCACGATCTTCCCCTCGGCCTCTGCGGGGTCGAGCGCCCCGAGATAGCAGAGCGCCGCCTGGGCCGGGTCGGCTCCGGCCGCGACGATGTCGCCGGCGTAGACGACGGGACCGGTGACCTCCTCGCCGAACGGCACCGACACCGACGCGCCGGCGGCCTCGAACCCGTCAGGCAGTTGCACGGTTCCCTCGTAGGTGGGGACCGTCGACGCGGCGACCGTCGTGTACCAGGGCGACGCGTGGTCGGCCGTGGCGGCGCCCGGGCCGGCGTTGCCGGCGCTGACGGAGACGAAGATGCCCGCTGCGGCGGCGTTGAAGAACGAGCGGTCATCGGGAGCGAGTGTCGTCGTGGCCGATCCGCCGCCGATCGAGTAGTTGATGACGTCGACCCCGTCGCTCGCGGCGGCGTTGATCGCGGCGAGCAGGTCGCTCAGCGCGCAGATGTCGTCGGTGTTGTCGAGGGGATCGGGCCCGGCGTAGCAGGCCTTGTACGCGGCGATCTTGGCGCCCGGCGCCACACCGGAGATGTCACCGAAGTCGATTCCCTCGACGCCGGCGGCCACGGCGTGGTTTCCCGCTGCGGTGCCCGCGGTGTGCGACCCGTGCCCGTCGTTGTCTCGGGGTGAGCGGAAGTCGGAGGAGAAATCGAACCCGGCTTTCTCGGCGCCCGAGCTGAAGTACTTCGCACCGATGAGCTTGGTGGAATAGTCGTCTGCGTCCCACTGCTGGCCGGTGACGCGCTCGCTCCGGAACGTCGTGCCGTCGGACTTGGCGAAGACCACCTCGTTGCCGTCGAGGTACGGCTCCGCACCCGGCGCGGTGCCCAGGGGGTCGCCCGCGAACGACGGGTTCTCCGGCGCGATGCCGGTGTCGATCACGCCGACCACGGTTCCCTCGCCCGCGGCGTCCGCACCGCCCACGGCCTCCCACACGCCGCCGGCGCCCTCGAGTCCCAGGAACTGCGTCGACGGCACCGCGTCGGGGTGGCGGATCTCGTCCGGCACGACGGCGGCGACACCCTCCGTGGCCGCCAGCTTCGCCGCCTGCTCCGCGCTCAGCCGCGCGCTGAAGCCGTTGGCGGTGAGCGTGTAGGAGTAGTCGCGGTCGGCATCGACCTCGGCGGCGACCTCCTGCTGCCGGGTGTCGAGGAACTCCGTGTATTCACGCACCTCCGGCGAGTGGGCGTCGAGCTTCGCCCCCTCCTCGGGCTGCGTGGCGCGCAGGTCGGACTGGCCGCCGTCGTAGGTCGCGGCCGGCGCCTCATCCAGCAGCACGATGTACTGCCCGCTGGGAGCATCGATCGGGACGGGACTGGTCAACTCGCCCGACTCGATCGCGCCGAAGCTGGCGGTGGCGGTGGTGCTGGTGAACAGCGCGGCGAGTGCCAGGACGGCGACCGCACGCAGGGGTCGACGGTGGGTGCCTGCAACGGGCATATGCGCTCCAAGAGGGGGGATGATGTGAGCGGTCCGCGCGACGACGGCGCACGTGCGTTAAACATAGCTCACAGCACAATCCCAGCCAACGGTCGGTTTCGGGCGGATGTTCAGGGCCGTGCCCGCACCCACCGACCGCGCCCTCGCCGGCGGCCGGTGCCGAGGAGGCCGGGAGTACGCTGAACCGGTGACCGCGGCATCCCGGGTTCCCACGCGGATCCTCCTCATCTGCGCCGCGATCGGGGTGGGGACGGGCCTCCTCTCGGCCGGGTGGGCCGTGCTGCACGCGGTCGCTGCCGTCGGCGCCGTCGCCGTCTACGGCCTGGTGCTGGGGTTTCATGCGCTCCCCGGCGTCATCGCACAGGAGTTGCTGCGACAGCCCTGGGTGGCGCTGCTCACTCACGCGATCGCCGCGATCGTGGCGTCGGCCATCGCGCCGGCGATGGTGGCGGGCTACCTCGTGGCAGCGGTCGTGTTCGGCGGCGTGCAGGAGGGGGTGGCGGCCCTGACCCGCTACCGGCACTGGGAACCGTGGCGGTTCTTCCTGTCGGCAGCGGTCACCGGCATCGTGCTGGCCGTCCCGCTGTGGTTCGCGTTCGACCTGGCCCGGTTCGCACCATGGGCGCAGGTGGTCTTCGTCGCGCTGTTCATCCTCGGGCCGGTCGCCTGGACGGCGGTCGGTCTCGGCGTGGGTGCGGGGCTCCGGCGAGCGGGCGTCGCGCGCCCCGCCGTGCGGCGCTGAGCCGTCACTGCGCCGTCCTCGTCGGCGTCCGGCGGGTAAGGATAGGCTAAGTTCCTCCTCGAGCCTTCCGACTGGACGCCGTGAACCCTTCCGAGCGCGATGCCTCCGGCCGCGCTGCGCCCCCTGTCGGCCCGCCGCTGGCGCGCGTGCGGAACCTGGCCGTGACCCACGACGGGACCGATACGGCCACCCCGGCAGACGTGAGCTTCGACGTCGCTCCCGGCGAGGTCGTGCTGATCCTCGGCCCCAGCGGGTCGGGGAAGTCCACCATCGCGCTCTCCTTGAACGGCCTCATCCCCTCCGCCGTGCCCGCGCACGTCAGCGGCACCGTCGAGGTGTCGGGGATGGATGCGGCGACCACACCGGTGCCGGTTCTGAGCACGCGCGTGGGCATGGTCTTCCAAGACCCCGACGCGCAGTTGGTGACCGGAACCGTCCTCGACGAGGTGGCCTTCGGTCCGGAGAATCTGCGGCTTCCGGTCGATGACGTGCGGGCGCGGGCCGCGGACGCCCTGCGGCGCGTGGGGCTGGAGGGCCGGCACGCCGACAACCCCGACCACCTCTCCGGCGGCGGGCGCCAGCGCCTCGCCCTCGCCGCGGCGCTGGCGATGGGCTCGCCCCTCCTCGTGCTCGACGAACCCACCGCCAACCTCGACCCCCGCGGCATCGAGGAGGTCTACGCGACACTGGCGGACGTCGTCGCCGCCGGCGATCGCGCGATCGTCCTGATCGAGCACAACCTCGACTCCGCCGTGGGGCTGGTGGACCGCGTCGTCGTGCTCGATGCCGACGGCCGGCTCGTCATCGACGGACCGGTGGATGCGGTGTTCCGCGAGCGCGCCGAGGAGCTCCACGCGAGCGGGGTCTGGCTGCCGACGTCCACCCTGGCGGCGCTCCGCCTCCGCCGCGCGGGGTACCGCCTCGACCCCCTGCCACTGACCCCTGCCGAGCTGCGCACCGCACTCGAGCGGACGCCCGCGCCCGCCGCATCCGCCCCACCGGGCCCGCTCGGGCGGGCCGGCCGGGTGCGGGAGGACACCGCTCCGGATGGGCGGGACGCGACGGATCCGGCCGCTTCCGCGAGGGTGCGACCGGCAGGTGGCGAGGAGCCGGTCGTCCGGGTGCGCGGGCTCACGCTCATCCGGGGCCGCGGGCGCTCCCGCACGACCGTGCTCGAGGGCATCGACCTGGATGTCGCCGCCGGCGAGTTCGTCGCCGTCGTCGGGGAGAACGGCGCCGGGAAGACCAGCCTCGTGCAGGCGATCGCGGGCGTCCTCCGCCCGCCGCGGGGGACGGTGCACCTGAACGGGCTCGACGTCGCCCGCACCGATGCCCGCACCCTCGCAGCCCACGTCGGCTTCGTCTTCCAGAACCCCGAGCACCAGTTCATCGCGCCCACCGTCTTCGACGAGATCGCGCACGGGCTGCGGATGCAGCGCCTCCCCGACGAGATCGTGCGCGAGCGGACGCACGACCTCCTGCGCCGCTTCGCACTGACCCGCCACGCGCGCACGCACCCGTTCCTCTTGTCGGGCGGGCAGAAGCGGCGCCTGTCGGTGGGCACCGCGGTGGTGGCCGGAGCGCGCACCCTGGTGCTCGACGAGCCGACATTCGGGCAGGATCGGGCGCGCGCGGACGAACTGATGGCGCTGCTGGAAGATCTCCGCGGCGGCGGCACGACCATCGTCGTCGTCAGCCACGACATGCAGCTCGTCACCGACCATGCCGACCGCGCGGTCGTGCTCTCCGGCGGGCGGATGCTGGCATCCGCGGCCACGTCCGCGGTGTTCGCCGACGACGCGCTGCTCCGCCGCGCAGGCCTGCGCCCGCCACCCCTGCGCGTGGCGCTGGCGGATCTGACGCAGCATCCCGAGCTCAGCGGTGCGACGCGTCTGAGCGACCTTCCCGGGGGGCGCGCGTGAGCTCGGTCGCCGACCCCTTCGCCACGGCCGCGGCGGGCCGGGGCCTGCGGTTCCTCCCCGCTCTCAACCCGCTCGCCAAGCTCGCCGGGCCAGCGCCGGCGATGGTGCTCCTCGTCTTCGTGCGCGATCTGGGGACGCCCCTGACCTTCCTGGTGCTCGCCTGCGGGGTGCTGCTCGTCGGCGCGCGGTGGTCGGCCCGAAGAGCGGCAGCCGTCTTCCTCGCGTTCCCGGCGGCCATCGCCGCGGTCGGGGCCGGTTTCTCCCTCTGGGCCGACGTCGACCGCGTCGACCGGTCGGTCACCCTCTCGCAGCTGGGCCCATGGACCCTCTACGCCGGCGCCCTCGACGTCGGCTTCGCCACGGCGCTGCGCCTGGGCGCGATCATCGCCCTCGCCCTCATCGCCGGGATGACGACCGCCGGGCCGGACCTCGTCCGTTCGCTCGTGCAGCAGCTGCACGTGCCCTACCGGATCGGGTACACCGCACTCGCGGCATTCCGTTTCGTGCCGCGCTTCGGCTCGGAGCTCGACGTCATCCGCCAGGCGCACAGGGTGCGCGGACGACGCCGCGGCCGAGGCCCGTTCGCCGCTCTCGCGCGGTGGGCGGGGTACCTCATACCGCTCCTGGCCGGCGCGATCCGTCACGCGGAGCGGGTCGCGCTCGCGATGGATGCCCGCGCCTTCGGCGCGTACCCCGATCGCACCGAGCGCCACGTCGTGCCGTTCCGTGCGCGCGATGTCGTCTTCGTCGCGGCGGCGTGGATGCTCTCGGCCGCCGTGTTCTGGTACTTCCGGCCCTGGCAGGCGGGCTGAACCGACCCGATATCCCCGGATCGGCCGAGGCCGTTGCCTAGAATCGGGCCGATGCCTCGACCGGCGTCGAAAGGGGAGCCATGGTGCGGCGACGCAGAACAGTGGCCCGGCACGCCCGGCTGCGTTCCCCCAGCATCGCCGGTCAGCTCCTCACCCTCGTCGCCGTGGCGGTCGCGGTGGTGCTGGTGGCGACAGCGGGCACGATCGGGTACGCGACCTACGACCTGGCCGCCAGCTTCACCGAGGACGCGGTCGAACTCCAGGACCAGCCCGCGCCGCCCCCCGACATCGGCGAGATCGAGGGCGGGGTGAACCTGCTCCTCACCGGCATCGACGCGTGCGAGCCCGAGTACGCCCACCTCTTCGGGGCCCGCTGCACCGGGCCGGATGCATCCAGCACCCTCAACGACGTCAACATCCTGCTGCACATCTCCGACGACCCACGGCGGGTGACGGTGGTCTCCTTCCCGCGCGACCTCGTCCTGCCGTCGCCGGGGTGCACGCGGGTGGACGGATCGACGTGGCCCGGCGGATCCGTGCAGATCAACGAGCTGTTCGACATCGGCGGGCTCAACTGCGTGGTCGATACCGTGTCCGACATCAGCGACCAGGACATCCAGTTCGCCGCGACGGTGACCTTCGGCGGCGTCATCGAGATCACCGACGCGGTCGGCGGGGTCGAGGTGTGCCTCGCCCGGGGGATGCGCGACCGCAACACCGGCATCGATTGGCCGGCCGGTCCGCGCACCATCCAGGGGATGGAGGCGCTGCAGTTCCTGCGCACCCGCTACGGCGTCGGGGGCAGCGACCTCGCCCGCATCAGCAACCAGCAGCAGTACATGTCGCGGCTGGCCCGGAAGCTCGTGAGCGAGGAGGTGCTCACCGACCCCGCCACGATGTACCGGCTGGCCTCGAGCGCCCTGCGCAGCGTCGATCCCTCGACGAGCCTGACAAATCCGCTCACGCTCGTGCAGATCGCCCTGGCCGTGCGCGACGTGCCGTTCGAGGAGATCGTGTTCGTGCAGTACCCGACGAACGCCGCGCCCGGCGACCCGAACCGCGTCGTACCGAACTACGCCGCCGCGGAGCCGCTGTGGCAGGCGCTCGCCGACAACCGGCCGATCGCGCTCACGGGCGAGGTCGGCGCCAACGACGGCGTCGTCGAGGTGGCACCCCAGGAACCGGCCGAAACCCCCGCGCCCGACCCCACGGTCACGACGCCCGACCCCACGGTCACGACGCCCGCTCCGCCGGCGGACCCCGGGGACGAGGCGGTCGAGCTCCCCCCGAGCATCACGGGGTCCACGGCGGCCCAGGAGACCTGCTCGGCCGGCAACCTCTCCCGCTAACCACCGGTCGACTCGCCAACAAACGTCGCGAATCTCGGCGATTCCGCGCGTTTGTTGGCGAGTCGACGGGGGGACGAGGAGCTCAGCGGCGGCCGGCGAGCTGGCGGCCGACGATCTCGCGCATGATCTCGTTCGTGCCGCCGTAGATGCGGTGCACCCGGGCGTCGAGGTAGGCGCGGGCGATCGGGTACTCGGTGATGTACCCGTAGCCGCCGTGCAGCTGCACGCACGTGTCGAGCACCTCGCCCTCACGCTCGGTCGTCCAGAACTTGACCTTCGCCGCTTCCTCGGGCGTGAGCTTGCCCTCGCCGTAGAGCGCGATGGCCCGGTCGACATACGCCCACTGCACGTCGACGGTGGTCGCGACATCCGCGAGCCGGAACCGCGTGTTCTGGAAGTCGATGACCGGCGTGCCGAACGCCTCCCGGCTCTTCACGTATTCCAGCGTCCAGACGAGGCCCGCTTCGGATGCGGCCGCGGCGGCGACACCGATCGAGAGGCGCTCGAGCGGCAGGTTGCGCATCAGCTGGATGAAGCCGTGCCCTTCCTGCCCGCCGATGAGGTTCTCCTCCGGGACGAACACGTCCGTGAAGGACAGCTCCGCGGTGTCGTGGCCCTGGAAGCCCATCTTGTGCAGCTTCTTGCCGTGCTCGAAGCCCGCCATGCCATTCTCGATCAGCAGCAGGCTGAACGCATCCGGCCGGTTGCCCTCCCCCGTCTTGACGAAGGTGACGACGAGGTCGGCGGTCTTGCCGCTGGAGATGAACGTCTTGGCGCCGTTGACGAGGTATCCGCCGTCGACCTTCTTCGCGGTCGTGGTCACCCCGCGGAGGTCGCTGCCGGTGCCGGGCTCGGTCATGGCGAGCGCGCCGATCACTTCGCCGGTCGCCATTCCCGGGAGCCACTTCTGCTGCTGCTGCGGCGTGCCGAAGTGCGCGAGATACGGCACGGCGAGGTCGTCCTGGATGCCGAAGGCACCGGCGAGCGAGCCGGCGCCCGCCTTGAGGATCTCCTCCATGACGATCGTGCGGAACCGGTAGTCCTGCAGCATCCCGGCGCCGCCGAACTCCTCCGGCACCGACAGTCCGATGAGGCCGGACTGCCCCGCCGCGAGCATCGTGGCTCGGTCGATCTCGCCCTCCGCGTCCCAGCGCTCGCGCGCCTGGTTGCTGACGTAGCGCTTGATGAATTCGCGAACGACCTCGCGGAACGCCTCGTGGTCTTCGTCGTAGATGTCGCGGTCCATGCCGACTCCTCTCCGCTCCGAGTGGATGCTGCGGGCCATGGCCGATCGACCAGGCAGCGCGAGCGAGTCTAGGTCAGCACGCGGTCGCTCGCGCGTTCGCTGTCCGGAACCGCATCCCACCTCTCGTGACACCGCGTGCCGCGTTGGAGGTTGGCGCCAGGTGCGCCCTCCGTCGAGTGCACGGCATCCTGCCGAACGCACGACCTGTGCACGCCGATACGCCGTGCACTGGGCACCACGTCGTGCAGTCGCGGAGTTACTGCGCGTAGCCCGGTGCGGCGGGCAGTCCGAAGAACTCCTCCAGCGTCGTCCATCCGCCGTCGTGGTAGGCGCGCGCCAAGTCGGTTCCGATGTAGCGCAGGTGCCACGGCTCCGGCGCGTAGCCGGTCACGTCGGTGCGCCCCTCGGTATAGCGGACGATCCAGCCGTACTCCCATGCGTGCTCCGCGAGCCAGGCGCCCTGCGGCGTCGCGGCGAGGTCGTCGATCGTTCCGCAGACCTCGGCGCACGGGAGCACGTCCACGGTGAGACCCGACTGGTGCTCGCTGAACCCGGGGCGAGCGCTCACGAGGTCGGCGCCCTCGACGCCGCGGTCGGCGACATGCCCGGCGTAGGTGGACTCCTGCGTCGTGAACGAGCGGTACGCGCTCTCCAGCGCGACCTCACCGGCTCCGGCATCCGCGGCCGCGCGCACGAGCGCCGTCAGCGCAGCCGCCGCATCCCGCCGCAGGTCGCTTCCCACGAGGCCCCGGACCCCCTCCGGCTGCACCAGGGGCGCGGGAACGGCATCGATCGGCGCGTACGGCCGCTGCTTGTTGACCACCACCCACACGCGTGCGGGATCGTCCAGGCGGATGCAGGGAGCCGTGCCCGCCGCGACCGCCGCGCGGAACGGCTCTGGACCGCCGGTGGCGGCGATCGTCGCGGCATCGTCCCCGGCCGCGAGCGCCCCGAGGAGCGCGGGCTGCTCGCAGAGCGTTCCGGCAGCGGTGACCTCGGCCGCCTGCTCGGGGACGGGCAGGCCCTCGGGCGGAAGGGCGAGGATGCGGGCGTTCACGTTCACGCTCACGCTCTCGCTCGGGACGGGGGCGGGCGTGGCACGGGCGGCGGGAGAAGAGTGGCTGATCGGGGACGACATGGCCGGCGGGGCCGTCGTCGCCACCGTGGCCCCCGTCGCCACCGTCGCGGCCGTCGCCCCGGCGACGAGGATCACGGCTCCGGCTGCGGCAACGGCCATCCGCGGTCCGAGGCGCCGACGGCGCGCGTGGCGAGCGATCGGAGTGGGCGCGCCCGCGGCAGCGCGCTGCGCCGCCTCGCGCAGTGCGCGCCGCGTGAAAGCGTGCGGTTCGGGTTCCGTCACCGCTCCATTGTCCCCCGCGGCGGCGCGCGTGCCATCAGGCCGCTGACGTGTTCGACCTGGGACCGGTACGTCTTGACACAGGTTCGTATATCTGTTCCCATTAAGGCATGAGATGGCAAGGGCAGCAGTTGGGCGTGGATGACCCCGCTGCCCTTCCCGGCATGGAGCGGATGGACGGCCTTGTGCGCTCCGTGACCACGCCCGAG
This sequence comes from Microbacterium sp. Z11_20, assembly GCF_057197605.1. NCBI lineage: Bacteria > Bacillati > Actinomycetota > Actinomycetes > Micrococcales > Microbacteriaceae > Microbacterium > Microbacterium sp. Z11_20. The sequence continues at coordinate 177,380 of NZ_JBXVOQ010000004.1, forward strand.
TTCACCGGCATGACGTTCCACGAGGTGCTCTGCAAGACCGCGCTCAACCGGGTGCCCGGAGCATCCGCCATGCCCTTCGACTGGACGGTCAACCCGTACCGGGGATGCAGCCATGCGTGCACGTACTGCTTTGCTCGTGGCACGCACGAGTACCTCGACCTCGATGCCGGCAGCGACTTCGACTCGCAGATCGTCGTGAAGGTGAACGTCGCCGATGTGCTGCGCACCGAGCTTCGCCGCGGATCCTGGTCGCGCGAGCCGGTGATGCTGGGGACCAACACCGACCCGTATCAGCGCGCCGAGGGCCGGTACCGGCTCATGCCCCAGATCGCCTCCGCCCTCACCGAGTCGGGCACGCCGTTCTCGATCCTCACCAAGGGCTCGTTGCTGCGGCGCGATCTGCCGCTGCTGACGGAGGCGGCGGCCTCCGTGCGCGTGTCGCTGGCGATGTCGATCGCGGTCTTCGACGATGCGCTGCAGAAGTCGATCGAGCCGGGGACGCCGACCGCACAGGCACGCCTGGACACCGTCCGGGCTGCCACCGAGGCGGGCTTCCGCGTCACGGTGTTCCTCATGCCGGTCATGCCCCACCTCACCGACTCCGTCGCCGCGCTCGACGACGCACTCCGCCGCATCCGCGAGGCGGGAGCGGCGCGCGTCATCTACGGAGCCCTGCACCTGCGCCCGGGCGTGAAGCCCTGGTTCTTCACCTGGCTCGAGCGCGAGCACCCCGAGCTGGTCTCGTCCTATCGCGGTCTCTACCCCGGAGCCGCCGCGCAGGCGCCCAAGCCGTATCGCACGTGGCTCGCCAAGCGCGTGCGCCCGCTCCTGCGGGTGCACGGCCTGAATGGGCGGGATGAGGACGAGCATCCGCGCGCGCGTGCCACGCCCGGCCTCGCCGACCGCACCCCCGGTGCGTCCGATCCGGGTTCACTCCGCGGACTCGGACCCATCAGGACGACACGGCCGCGCGTGGCCCCGGCGAGCGAGCCGACCCTGTTCTGACGCCGGGCCCCGGAAACCGCGAAACCGCACCCTGCCGACGAAGCAGCGACATAATGTCGCCGTCTCGTCGGCCGGATGCGGTCTCGCGGAGTGGCTGCTCCGATCAGGCGGGGGCGTCGCCGGTCCGCGCGGGCACGGCGGGCTCCTCGTCGAGGAGCTCGGTCCGCTCAGCGGCGGCCTCGGGCTCCTCAGGCGCGGCCGCGGGAGACTCGGGCGCCTCAGCGGAGAGCTCGGACTCCTCAGCGGAGACCTCGGTCGCCTCAGCGGAGAGCTCGGGCTCCTCAGCGGAGACCTCGGTCAGCTCGGGCTCCTCAGCGGCGAACTCGGGCTCCTCAGCGGAGACCTCGGTCACCTCGGGCTCCTCAGCGGCAGCCTCGGGCTCCTCGGCGAACTCCGTCGCCGCGGGCTCGGACACCTGGCGCGGTGCCGGCACGGCAGGCTCGGCCACCTCGGCCGTGATGCCGAGACGGATGTCCTCGAGGAGGTCGTCGCCGACGCGCACGTCGTCGAAGGGCGCCTGAATCTCCGCACGCTGCAGCATCTCGGTCATGCGCCGGCGGCGCTGGCGCGGGATGAGCGTCACGACGGTACCCGCGCGCCCCGCGCGACCGGTGCGGCCCGAGCGGTGCAGGTACGTCTTGTACTCGTCCGGGGCGTCGGCCTGGATCACGAGGTCGATGTCGTCGACGTGGATGCCGCGGGCCGCGACATCCGTCGCCACCAGGACGTTGACGCGGCCCGAGGTGAGCCGCTCGAGGTTGCGCGTGCGCTTGGCCTGGTTGAGATCGCCATGCAGCGCGACGGCTGAGATGCCGGCGTCGTCGAACTGCTCGGCGAGCATCTCGGCGTAGGCGCGCGTGCGGGCGAAGACCAGGGTCTTGCCGTCGCGGTCGACGAGCGAGGTGAGGATCTCGGCCTTGTCGCGGTGGTCGATGACGAGGATGCGGTGGTCGATGGTGCTCGACTCCTGCGTCTCGCCGGCGACCTCGTACACCGCGGGATCCACGAGGAACTCGTCCACGAGGGCTGCGACCTCACGGTCGAGCGTCGCCGAGAACATCAGCTTCTGTGCACCGTCCTGCACCAGGCGGAGGATGCGCTGAATCGGCTCGAGGAATCCGAGCTCGCTCATGTGGTCGGCCTCGTCGAGCACGACGATGCGCACCTCGGAGAGGTCGAGCTTGCCCTGGCGGATGAGGTCTTCGATACGCCCGGGGGTTCCGATGATGATGTCGACACCCTTGCGGAGCGCACCCACCTGGCGCGCCTGGGGCACGCCGCCGTAGATCTGCGTCGTGAACAGGCCGACGCTGCGAGCGATGGGCTGGATGGTGCGGTCGATCTGCAGGGCGAGCTCGCGCGTCGGAGCGAGGATGAGCGCCTGCGGCAGGCGAGCGAAGGCACGCTTCTGACCGGCCTGCGAGCGAAGAAGGCTCTCGACCAGGGGCGCACCGAAGGCGATCGTCTTGCCCGAGCCCGTGCGCCCACGTGCGAGCACGTCACGGCCCTCGAGGATCGGGGCGACTGTAGCTGCCTGGATCGGGAACGGCGTGGCCGCACCGAGGTCGGCGAGCGTGCGGACGATGTTGTCGCCCAGTCCGAGGCTCGTGAACGTCACATCCGAGCTCTCCTGCGTCTGGACGGCCTCGGCCTGCAGCTTCTCGTGCACGACGTCGACGTGCTGCTCGTGCGCCTTCGACGCGGTCTCCGACTTCCAATCCGAGCGGTTCGGTCCGGCGTCGCGGCGCGGGCGATCGTCGAAGGAGCGGGCCGGGCGGTCATCGCGACGCGGGCGGTCATCGAACGAACGCGCCGGGCGGTCGTTGAACGTCCGCGCGGGACGGTCATCGCGTGCCGGACGGTCGTTGAACGTCCGCGCCGGACGGTCATCGCGTGCCGGACGGTCGTTGAAGGAACGCGCCGGACGGTCATCCCGCGCCGGACGATCGTTGAAGGAACGCGCCAAACGGTCATCCCGCGCCGGACGGTCATCGCGACGCGGGCGGTCATCGAACGAACGCGCCGGGCGGTCGTTGAAGGAACGCGCCGGACGGTCATCGCGTGCCGGACGGTCGCCGAACGACCGCGCAGGACGGTCATCACGGGCCGGACGGTCGCCGAACGAACGAGCGGGACGGTCATCCCGGCGGGGGCGGTCGTCGAAGGAACGCGCCGGACGGTCGTTGTAGGGCCGTGCGGGACGGTCATCGCGCGCCGGGCGGTCGCTGGACGTGCGCTCCGGACGGTCATCCCGAGTGGGACGGTCGTTGGTGCGCGCGGGACGGTCGTTGTACGGCCGTGCGGGACGGTCATCGCGGGCCGGGCGGTCATCGAACGAACGCGCGGGGCGGTCGAAAGACCGAGCGGGGCGGTCGTCGTACGAACGTGCCGGGCGGTCGTCGAAGGAGCGACGCGGGCGGTCGTCGAACGAACGGGCCGGACGCTCGCCCGAGCGGATGCCGCGTGCCTCGTCGCGCCCGGCGCGCTCCTGCGCGGTCCAGCGGCGCTTCGGCTCTGCCGCGCCCGCCTCGGCGGGGCGATGGCCGCGGTGGTTGGGGCTCTTGGTCCCGGGCTTGGACGCCGCGGGGCGCGCGTCGTCGGGGCGGCGCTTGCGGTCCTGGTACGACGGCTTGTCGCCGTAACGGGGCTCGAAATTCTTGGCGGGGCGGCCGCCGGCCGGGTTCTTGCTTTTCGGCATGGGGATCTTCCTGGGTTGTATTCGCGCAAACAGCACGCGCCGTGCACGCGGCACGGCACAAACCCGGACATCCGTCGGCCGGGGCCATTAACTCTGATGATCGTCGGAGCGGATTCGCTCCTCCCATCGGCCCCTTGGACTCACAAACCCATCCGCGCACAGCGCGGTGTCCAAAGCCGACTCATCAACGCTAGCGCACCCACCTGGGAAGGTGCCCGACGCGCCGCCCACGGCGTGTACGCCGCGGGCCATACCCTGGGCGTATGACGTGGCTCCCCGCAGATCCGACGGGGCGACGGTTCCGCCTCACGACGGACACGGCGACGGCCGAGGTCGCCCAGGTCGGCGCCGCCCTGCGCGCCCTCACCGTGGGCGGCGTGGACCTCGTGCCGCGGTATCGCGACGACATCCCCACGCCGGCCGCGTCGGGGATCGTGCTGGTGCCGTGGCCGAACCGCGTCCGCGACGGCCGGTGGACGCAGCGCGGCGTGACCCGTCAGCTCGCGATCAGCGAACCTGCGCTCGGCAATGCCAGCCACGGCCTGCTCCGCTTCGCCCCCTACCGGGCGGAAGAGGAGGCGACAGATCGCGTCACCCTCTGTGCCGACATCTTTCCGCAGACCGGCTACCCCTTCACTCTGCAGACGCGCGTCACGTACACCCTCACCGACGACGGGATCACCGTCCACCATGATGTGCGCAACGCCGGCGCCGATGACGCCCCGGTCGCCGTCGGCGCACACCCTTTCCTTCAGATCGGCACCGCGAACACCGCCGATCTCGTGCTGCGCTCCTCCGGCGCCACGCGCGTGCTGACCGACGATCGGAAGCTCCCTGTGGGCGAGGCGCCCGTGGATGCGGCGACCGACCTGAGGGAGGGCCGCCGCGTCGGCGACCTCGATCTCGACACCGCTTATCGCGACCTCGATCGCGACTCCGGCGGTCGGGCGCGCACCACCCTCACCGCCCCGGATGGCACATCACTCACGCTGTGGCAGGGCGAGGGGTTCGAGTGGACCCAGGTCTTCACGACCGACCGCTTCCCCGACCACCCCGTCGCCCTCGCGGTGGAGCCCCTGACGGCGCCTGCGGATGCCTTGAACTCCGGCACCGGCGTGCGCTGGCTGCATGCCGGTGAGGCATGGTCCGTCGAGTGGGGGATCACCCGGACGTCGTAAAAACGCTTCCGACCGCGCAGGAACGCCCACTTGTGAGAGAACTCTCACGCCCCTGAGCCAAATTGGTCGTCCTGACGCCCATCTGGCCTCCCTGTGCATGCCTTCGGCGGGATACCATGACCGAGACGGCATGCCGTCACGCTGGGGGAGTTGATGTGGGCCATCCGGCGTTCGCAAGCCGACGAGCGGCGGGGGCCAAGGGAGCTCGACGGTACGTGGACGCCCTGTCCGTGCTGGGTGGAGAGACCCGAGAATGAGTGTCGTCATACCGGTCACCCGAACGGTGTTCATCGTGTCGCCCCGTGCCGTCCTGGCGCGGGCCACTACGATGCAACTCGCGTTGGGGGTCCTGGTCGTGCTCGTCGGCGGCATCCTTCTGTCCGTCCTGACGACCACCGATCCGCTCTGGTGGCACCTGCACTTCAGCAGGCTCGGCACCTTCCACGACACCTCCGGGGTTCTCTTCAACGGCACACTCGTCGCCGCCGGCTCGCTGGTCGCCATCTTCGCCAGCCGCGTGGGGCGCGACCTCGCCCGCCTCGGCCGGCTGGCCGGTCGCCGCGGGTCGGGCTTGGCCGCCCAGACCTTCCTCACCACGATCGGCGTGAATCTCGCCCTCGTCGGCTGCGTACCCCTCAACGTCAACCAGACCGTGCACGATCATGTCGCCGCGGCCATGGTGCTCGGCTTCGCCGCTCTCCTGCTGACGTCCCCGCTGCTTCTTCACCGGATGCCGCGACGCCTTCACCTGACGACGGCGGTCACCTTCGCGTTCCTGTTCGCGTCGGCGTGGCAGTTCGTCGGCGGCAGCATCAACCTCGCACTGTTCGAGGTCCTCGCCTTCAGCGCGATGTTCGCCTGGTCGGGGATGTTCACGCACAGCATCGCCGTGCGCTCCAAACCCGCTCTCAGCGTTCCGGCTGCGCCGGCCGATCGCGTCGCAGCGCACGCCGTGTCGCCGAATCCGACGCAGCCGGCGCGCTCGCACCTGGCTCCTCGTCGGCGGGTGCGTTCGCGCCAGTTCGCGACGACTCCCGGCGTTCGCGCCGCCGCCGCGCCCGGTCTGCCCGGCGCTCGGTATCGGCAACCAGCCGCTCGGGGCGCCTCTCCCGCCAGCCCTCGACCAGGTTATACAGCGTCGGGAGCACGAGCAGCGTCAGGACGGTCGACGATATCAGTCCGCCGATCACCACGATCGCGAGTGGCTGAGAAATAAACCCGCCGTGCCCGGTGATGCCCAGCGCCATCGGGGTCAGCGCGAAGATCGTCGCCAAGGCGGTCATCAGGATCGGACGCAGTCGCCGTGATCCGCCGGCGACGGTGGCGTCGTGGGCGCTCAGCCCGCTGACCCGGTACTGATTGACCAGATCGACGAGGACGATCGCGTTCGTCACGACGATGCCGATCAGCATCAGTACGCCGATCAGCGACGCGACGCCCAGCGGCACACCGGTGGCGATCTGCAGCAGGATCGCGCCGGTGGCAGCGAACGGCACCGAAACGAGCAGGAGCAGCGGCTGGCGCAGCGACTTGAACGTCGCGACCATCACGATGTAGACGATGAGGATCGCGGCCAGCATCGCGAGGCCGAGCTGCGTGAACGCGTCCGTCTGATCGGCGAGGACCCCGCCGATCTCGGCGTCGGCCCCGCTCGGGAGCTCGGCGTCCTCCAGCGCAGCGGTGACCGAGGCCGACGCCGCCGTCAGGTCGTCGGTGGACGGGGTCACCGTCACCGTCGCCGTGCGCAGACCGCGCTCGGTCGTGATCGAGGTGGGTCCTTCGCTCTCCTCGACGGTGGCGATGGCGTCCAGCCGCACCGGGCCCGCGGCAGAGGGCACCTCGAGGGCGCGCAGCTCGTCGAGGGTCGCCGGCGGCTGGGATGCGGCGAGGTACACCGTCAGCGACGTCCCGTCGATCTCCACCGTGCCGATCTGGCGCGGCTGCATGGTGCTCGACACCAGGCCGCCGACCGCCACCTCCGACAGGCCCCGCTCTGCCGCCGCATCCCGGTCGACCGTCACGGCGATGTACGGCAGCGACGCGGCAAGGTTGCTCGTGACCTGACCGATGCCGTCGCGGCCCTCGAGTTCGGCGACGAGGGCGTCGGCGGCCTCCTGCAGGGTCGCGCCGTCGGGGGCCGCGACGTCGATCGCGATGTCGGACGAGCCCAACCCGCCACCCGCGGCGGCCACGGTCACGGTACCGACGTCCTCGAGGTCGGCGACGGCCTCCTGCACGCTCTCACGGACGACGATCTGGTCGGCATCGGGGTCGGTGGTGACCGAGTACGTCACGCCGCTCCCGCCGCCGGAGAACGCATCGCGCAGCGCCGAGCCGCTGGAGCCGATCGACACCTGCACCGTCTCGATGCCGTCGACCTCGGCCAGGGCCTCCTCGACACGCTGGGCGGCGGCATCCTCGGCTTCCAGGCTCGCCGCGGGGCCGATCTCCTGCGTGACGGTGAAGGTGTTCTGACCGGAGTCACCGAGGAAGTTCGTCTTCATGAAGGGCGCCGCCGCCGCGGTGCCTGCCAGAACCAGCACCGCCAGCCCGAGCGTGGCCCACGAGTGCCGCAGGGTCCAGTTCAGCACCGGCAGGTACGCCTTCTGCAGGCGGCTGGGCGGAGCTTCCGGCGCCTCGGGGTCGACCGGGTTGCCCTCGGCGTCGTGCAGTTGCTTCCCCGGCCGGAGGAACCAGTAGGCCAGCACCGGCACGATGGTCAGCGCGACGAACAGCGACGCCGCCATGGCGATCGTCACAGTGAGCGCGAAGGGGCGGAACAGCTCACCGGTGACGTCGCCGACGAAGGCGATGGGGAGGAACACCGCGACCGTCGTGATGGTGGACGCCGTGATCGCCGCGGCCACCTCGCGGACCGCGCGGAGAATCGACCCGAGCTTGTCGGCATCGCCCACGTAGTGGCGCTTGATGTTCTCGATGACGACGATCGAGTCGTCCACGACGCGGCCGATCGCGATCGTGAGGGCGCCCAGGGTGAGGATGTTCAGCGAGTAACCGAACGCCTGGATGCCGACGAACGTGATCAGGACGCTCGTGGGGATCGAGATGGCCGTCACGAGCGTCGAGCGCACCGACAGCAGGAACAGCAGGATCACCAGTACGGCGAAGGCGAGACCGAGCAGGCCCTCCTGCGCGAGGGCCTCGATGGACTGCTGGATGTACGGAGCCTGGTCGAAGACGACCGTGAAGGACGCGCCCTCCAGCGATGCTTCGAGATCGGGAAGGGCCGCCAGGACGCCGCGGGAGACGTCCACCGTGTTGGCGGCGGGGAGCTTCGTCACGGCGATGGTCAGCGCGGGCTCACCGTCGACGCGCGAGATGCTGGAGACCGGGTCGGAGTCCTCGACCACGGTGGCGACGTCGCCGATCGTGGTGAGACCTTCCCGGAACTGGGCGGCATCGGAGGGGACGAGCGGGAGCGCGGCCACGTCCTCGACGGAGGTGAGCTTGGCGCCGGTCTGGACGGTGAGACTCTCCCCACCCTCCGTGATGTCACCGCCGGGGAAGAGCACCCCGTTCTGGTCGAGGGCGTCGGTGATGGCCTCCTGCGAGAACCCCCGGTCCGCGAGCCGCGCGGGATCGGGGGTGATCGTGACACGCTGGCCGAGCCCGCCCACGATCTGCGCTGCGTTGACCCCGTCGACGTCTTCGAGGTCGGGGATCACCGTCGATTCCAGCGTGGCTTGCGCATTTTCCGCATCATCGAAGCCGGTGACGGCGATCTGGATGACCGGGAAGTCATCGATGCTCGCGGAGATCACGTTCGGCTCGACCGACTCCGGCAGTTGGCTGCTGACGCGATTGATCGCCTGGGTGATCTTCTGCTCGGCGGTCGCGAGGTCGGTGCCGTACGTGAACGACGCGGAGATGATCGAGGCGTTCGTGGTGCTGGTGGCGCTGGTGGCCTCGAGCCCGGGTACACCCTGGATGGCCGTCTCGATCGGGGTCGAGACGTCGTTCTCGACGACTTCGGGCGAGGCGCCGGGGTAGGTCGTGACGACCGCGAGCTGGGGGAACTCGATCGAGGGGATGAGCTCCTGCTTCAGGTTCACCAGCGCGAGTCCGCCGAACACCGCCGCCACGATCGTGATGAGCGCGATGAGCGCCCGGTTCTTCAGGCTCAGGACGGCGAGATTCGACACAGGGGCCCTTCGGGCGGATCGTCGGGGACCCGATACCCACGTGTATCGGGGCCTCAGTATCCCATGCCCGACCCTGTGTTTCCTCAGACGAGGAGCGCCACCGACCCCGCCCCGAGGAGCGCACAGGCCACGGATCCCGCGAAGGTTCCCACGGCGTACCCGACGGCGGCGCGGGGACGCCGTTGCTCCGCCATCGACACCGTCGAGAGGGCTACCGCACTGAAGGTGGTGTAGCCGCCGAGCAGGCCTGTGCCGAGCACCCACGACCCCGTCGCATCCGCGGCGCCGGCCGACAGCACGCCCATCGCGAAGGCGCCGGTCAGGTTGACGACGAGGATGCCCCAGGGCGCGCGCGACCCCACCGCCCGCTGAAAGACGAGATCGACCAGGTAACGCAGGCCCGCACCGACCCCTCCCGCCACGGCGACCCCGGCGAACAGGAGCGGGGTCATGCCGCCGCACCTCGTCGCCGCGCGAGGACGAGGCCGGCCCACGCCGCCGCGGTGCCGGCCACCACCGTGCCGATGCCCCACGCGACCTGCGAGGGATCGGCCGACTCGACGGCGAGCGCGCTGTACGTCGTGAAGCCGCCGAGGAGGCCGGTGCCGAAGAACTGGTGCGCCGCGCGGCGACGCGGTGACGGGCCGCCGCGGGAGAGAAGGCCGACGACGACCCCGAGGGACAAAGCCCCGAGCACGTTCACGATCGGCACGAGCGCGGGGCCGAGGCGCTCCCCCGCGGCGAGCACGAGGCCGGCCCGCGCCGCCGTTCCGAGCGCCCCGCCGAGGACGACGAGAGCGAGGTGGGCCCACGAGAACACACCGACACCCGAGACCGCCGGCGTCACTGGCCGAGGACGAGGCGGCGGATGGCCGCGTCCCGCGACCCGTCCAGGTCCATGAGCTGCCCGCGACGATACAGCGTGAACACGCGCGGATCGATGTAGCTGCTGCGAGCCACCGAGGGCGTGTTCCCGAGCTTCTCGGCCGTGGCGCGCACGGCCAGCAGTTCGGCGCGCTTGAGGTCGGTCTTGGTGTCGACGGTGCCGATGCGGGCGAGCGCGTCGGCGGCGAGAATGGTTCCGCGCAGCGTCCGGAAGTCCTTCGCCGTGAATGACCCGCCGGTGAGGGCGCGGACGTAGGCGTTGACGTCGCCGGGTGTCAGGGGCACATGGCGGCGTCCGCGCCGATAGGCCAGCAGGGGTGCGCGCGGCCGACCGGCGGCAAGCTCCGAGATGGCCGCGGCGAGATCCTCATCGTCGAGTTCGAGAAGCGCCCGCTTCCCGCTCTTGGCGGGGAACGACAGCGTCACGTGAATGCCGTCGACCACCGCATCGCGGCGCTGCAGCGTGGTCAGGCCGCGGCTGCCATTGCTCGCGAAATATCGCGCCGATCCCACGCGGGGGGCGACCTGATCGAGGAGCCGGAACGCGACCGCCAGGACGCGCTCGCGGTCCAGCTCTTCCCTGCGCAGCGACTGGGTGACCCGTCGCCGCGCGCGCGGAAGCGCCTCGGCCAGCGCGAGTGCGCGGGCGTATTTGCCCTTGTCGCGGCGCTTGGACCACTCCGCGTGATAGAGGTACTGCTTGCGTCCCGCCTCATCCACACCCACCGCCTGGATGTGTCCGCGCGGTTCGCGCGAGATCCATACCTCCCGCCACGCCGGCGGGATGACCAGGGCGTGCGCGCGCTCGGCGTCATCGACGGGGGCAGAACCGCCGGTGTGATCGACGTACCGGAACCCGCGGCCGGCGCGGAGGCGGCGATACCCGGGGTCCTCGTAAGGTCGCACCCGGACCAGTCGCGCCACCGTCAGTGCTTGCGGAGCATCGAGATGAGCTCCGACATCTTCTTGCCGAAGCGGTCTTTCCGATTCGATCCACGTCCACCGGGCATGAGGACTCCTCTCTGGATGATCCGACGGTACGAGACCCGCACGGGGTCGTGACGGGGCTTGACACGGGGACCCCTCTGTCCTCGCGCGGACGCGCTGGTACCATTGGTTGTCGAGGGGGTCAAGCCCCTCCGTCCCCGCACCTGGATAGGGAATAGTTGGGCTGCGCCGTCTGCGGTGCCCGGCGCCCTGCCTCAGCGGGACGCCGGCTCAAACAAGGAGTAGACCTCGACATGAACATCGCCCTCATCGTCATCATCGTCATCGCCATCATCCTGGCAATCGTGGGCGGGCTGAACGCCGCTCTGAACTGGCTGCTGTGGGTGGCGCTGATCGTCGGCGTGATCGCGCTGATCGCCTTCCTCTTCCGCGTCATCAGCGGCCGTAAGAGCGTATAACCCCGGGATGGGTCGATGCCTCGGTGCATCCACCCATCGCCCCGGCGGTTGCAACGACCGCGAGAACGAATGCCACGCCCTCTCCGGAGGCGTGGCATTCGTCATGTCTGGAGTCCCGCGAGAGATCGCTGCAGGTCGCTGGCGGCCTTGACAGACTCGCGATATATCGTGTTACCCTCCTGACACGCGATATATCGCGACTCCCCCTCACCTCCTGGAGTTCTCATGACCATCGAGAAGTGGCTCGTCCACCCCGGCGAGACCCGCGTCATCGACATCGAGTCCGCGCGCAAGCTGAAGGTCGGCCTCGTCGGCGGGCAGATCGACATCGTCGCGCACGACCAGCCGGGCGTCCGGATCGAAGTGCATTCCGTCACGGTGAAGGACCTGCGCATCGAAGTGACCGATGACGGTCTGGAGATCGACCACCCGCAACTGCGCTGGGACAACTTCCTCGAAGTGTTCCGCAATTTCGGTGCGGGCGGCCCCAAGGCGGAGATCAGCGTGGCCGTCCCGCGCGACATCGCGCTGACCCTCGGTGTGGTCAGTGCCAGCGCCCTGGTCTCGGGCCTGCACAGCGACGCGCGGCTGAACACCGTCTCCGGCGACATCATCGTCGACGGACTCGCCGGCGACCTCAACGTCAACGCCGTCTCGGGCGATGTGCAGATCCGGCAGCTCGAGGGGGCCCTGAGCGCCAACAGCGTCTCCGGTGACATCGCCGCGACCGGCGCCGTGAGCAAGGCGTCCATCGACACCGTCTCGGGAGCGATACTCGTCGACTCCCATGGCCCCGTGCACTCCATCGGACTGAACACCGTCAGCGGCACCACGACCATCCGCCTGGACGACGAGCTTCCGGCCAACTACGCCGTGCGTACCGTCAGCGGGCGCGTGCTCGTGGACGGCGTGACCCGTTCCGGGTCGGGGCCGACCAACTACGCCGGATCCACGGGTGAGCTCAGCGGATCCTTCGTCGACATCCGCACCCACTCCGTGTCGGGGAACGTGACGGTCCTGCGCCGCGGCGCCTCGGGCGTCCGCCAGTCCGACCTGGAAGCCGAGGAGGAGTGGTGATGAGCCCCGTCTTCTCCCACGGCGACCTGCGCCTGTATCTGCTGAGCCTCCTCGACGAGTCGCCCCGGCACGGGTACGACCTCATGCAGGCGCTGTCCGACCGCACCGGCGGCACCTACACCCCCTCCGCGGGCACCGTGTACCCGCGTCTGGCGAAGCTCGAGGAGGAGGGCCTCGTCTCCAAGACCGTGGAAGGTCGGAAGACCGTCTACGAGATCACCGACGCGGGGCGGGCGGAAGTGGCGCGGCGCGCGGGCGACCTCGACGGCATCCAGGAGGGACTCGCCGACAGCGTGCGACTCATCGCCGACGAGGTGCGCGGCAGCGTGCGTGAGGCGATGCGGAGCCTACGCGCCGATCTCGCCGCAGCGGCCGAAGGTGAGCGGGGTAACGCCGCGAAGGCACCGCCCGTCGATGACCCGCGCGTGCTCAGCCGGCAGCAGCTGCACCGCGCGGACGCGATCGTCAACCACTTCCGCGCCCACGTCCGCTCCGAGTTGCGGACGCACGTGGCGCGCGGCGGCGACCTCGGCGATTCCGTCGTCGACTCGCTCGAGACCGCTCTGGACGAGACGTCCCGCACTCTCACCCGGGGGCTCGGCGGCTGACGTCAGCTCCAGACGATCTCCTGATCATCGGGGACCGGATCGCCGAGCGGAATGACGAGTATCGGACGGTGCTGGCGGTGGCTCAGCCGGGCAGCGACCGAACCCGTGAAGAACTCGCGAAGCGACTCGCCGAACCCGCGCTTGCGGGTGCCGACCACGAGGAGCTTCGCGTCGATCCGCTCGGCGAGATGCTTCATCGCCAGGGCGGGATCACCCACGAGCTGGTGCACGGTCCACGGCACGGGGCAGTCCACCAGAGCGGCCTCCGCGGCCACGCGCACCTCGGCGAGCTCGGCATCTCCACCGCCGATATCGATATCGACCGGAGCCGAGTGGACGAAGCCGTCCGGGTCCTCGAAGGTGACGAAACGGGTGACGTCGACGTGTACGATCGCCAGCGGTGCCGACAGCAGTCGTGCGTATCGCGCGGCCTCGATGACGACGCGCGGCGACTGCCCGGGCACCGTTCCCACGATCACTGCACCCTGGGGAGCGTCCGCGGAGGCGGCCGTCTGCTGTTCCGGACTCTCAGATGCTGCATCCGACATGGCTCCGCGACTCCTGTCCGCCTGACGAACGGGGAGGGGCGCCAGACCACCGTGATACCCTGAATGCTACTCTTACCGGTTCGTATCCGGATCCATGAATGCGTCGGGCCCAAGCTTAGCCCGCGATGTCGAACATGAGGGGGTCTCGCATGGGGCGTGGCCGTCAAAAGGCGAAGAACACCAAGATCGCCCGTGAGTTGAAGTACGACACGTACTCCGTGAATTACGCCGCCCTCGAACGCGAGCTCGGCCACCCGCCCACTGAGGACGAGTACGTCGACAAGTGGGCCGACGAGTACGACGGCGACGAGGACGAGACTTCGGCGGTCTCATCGTCGAAGGCGTGACATCCACACGAAACGGCCGGGGGCAGCTCAGATGAACTGCCCCCGGCCGTTTCGCGCTGTTCAGACGGCTCGTCGCCGGCGTAGGAGTGCGTAGGAACCCACGGCGAGGAACGCGGCACCGATCGCACCCAGGAGCCACGGCGCGTCGGCGCCGGTGACCGCCAACGGTCCGCCGCGTCCGCCCCCGGACACCGCTGCCGCGCCCGTGGAGGGCGACGGGGCCGGCGCACCCTGGTCGGGGGCAGCGGTCACCACCACCGACGCCGCGAGTGCGACCTCGGTCTGGGCGCCCGTGATCGTGACGGTGTGCTCCCCGGTCTCCTCCGGCGCGGTCACGGCGAAACTGACGCGCCCGTTCAGGACGTCGCGCTGGCCGAGCTCGGCCGGGTCGGAGGCGAGGACACCGGTGGCCTGCCAGTCGGCGTCGAGACCCTCCACGGTCACCGTGAAGGATCCGCCCGGGGCGACCTCGGCCACATCCGTCGTGATCGTGGCGTCCGCGCTCAGGCTCCGTAGGTCGCGCTCCAGGTTCAGCGCCCGCGCGGCGGTGAAGAACAGATCGGTCTGATCCGTGAGGCCGACGACGTTCGCCGCCCCCGGCCCGTAGCCGGCGATGCGCACCTGCGCCCCGGTGTGCTGCTGCGAGCCGCCCGGCGACGACGTGCCGTAGGCCACGATCATCGGCTCCCCGTCCGCGGTCAGCAGGTGGGTGTTCAGCCCCGGAATCGCCGACCCGACGATCTGGCTGGTGTGGGCGTGGTCGGCGGTGACGACCACGAGGGTGTCCTGACGCTGCTGCGCGAACTCCAGTGCGACCTGCACGGCCTCGTCGAGGTCGACCGTCTCGCCGATCTGACCGCACGCGTTGGCTGCGTGGTCCTGCTTGTCGATACTGGCGCCCTCGACCTGAAGGAAGAAGCCCTCCTCGTTGTCGAGGAGATCGATGGCCTTGTCGGTCAGCGACGCGAGCGACAGCCCGCTGTCCAGCCGCTGGGGGTTGTCCGTGCAGGAAACCGGCGGGGGAAGCGTGCCGCCCGCGGTCAGGTCCACCGCCTGCGGACCGAGCCACCGGACGGGAAAGTTCCCCCCGGAGAACATGCCGAGCAGGGGCGCGTCTGCGTTCGCCTCCGACACGGAGGCCAGCGCAGCGGCGTCATCGACCACCCGGTAACCGCGCTCTGCCGCCTGGTCGAACAGCGTCTTCCCCTCCCACGGCCCCGCCTTGGCGACCTGGCCGAAGCTGGCCGCCCCGCCGCCGAGCGTCACGTCGGGCCGCACGTTCAGCAGCTGCTCGCTGATCGAGCCCAGCCCCCCGTTCTCGAGCGCCTCGTCGGTGCACGTCGCCGTCGTCTGGTCGGGGCCGTAGCAGCCGCGCGCGGAGATGTGGGCGATCTCGGCACCGGGGGTGGCGTCCTGGATCTCCGACGTCGACACGTTGCCGGTCTTGCGTCCGTTCGCCTTCGCGAGCTCCAGCAGTGTGGGCTGGGCGACACTGTCGACGTCGACGCTGAGCCGGCCGTTGACGGTCTTCGTGCCGGTCGACCATGCCGAGGCGGTCGAGGCCGACTCCGAGGCGTAGTTCGGAGCGCCCTCGGGGGTCAGCGCCCAGTGGAGGTACTGACCCGTCAGCGGCAGCGCGTCGATGCCGGCGAAGGTTCCTGCCGCTCCCTCGGCGTAGTTGCGCGCGACGGTGATCTCCGAGTCGCCCATGCCGTCCCCGATGAGGAGGATGACGTTCTTGGCGGGTCCGTCGATCAGGGCGTCGCGAATCGCCTGGGTCTGGTCCTGATCGAGGCGCGCGGCGCCGCCCGGGTCGGTGATGGGGGCGCCGGCCGCGGAAGCGGGGAGAGCGAGCGCTCCGGATGCGAGGAGCACGGTGGCAGCGGACACGGCGATCGCCGCGCGCCTGCGGCCAACAGAGGGGGGATTGGTCATCGAGGGATCCTTCACTGGGATGAGCCGTCGGCCGACGGCGCAGCATCCAGCGAACTCTGCCCGGGCTAACGCCGCGGAAGCAGCAGGTGAAGATCGGACGAATAAGGACCGACCCGGTCAGCTCTGCTGGCTGCCCTCGACCCACTCGAGGTACTCGGCCGACACCGTGCCCGTGACGTAGCGCCCGTCGAAGCAGCTCATGTCGAGGTCGTCGAGATCCGAGCCCTCCAGGATCGCGGCCTTGAGGTCTTCGACCTCCTGGTACACGAGGTAGTCGCATCCGAGCTCTTCGGCGATCTCGGGAACCGTGCGACCGTGAGCGACGAGTTCCTGACGCGAGGGCATGTTGATGCCGTACACGTGCGGGTAGCGCACGGGCGGCGCCGCGGAGGCGAACGTGACGGTCTTGGCCCCCGCATCCCGGGCCATCTGGATGATCTCGCGGCTCGTCGTGCCGCGGACGATCGAGTCGTCGATGAGGAGGACGTTCTTGCCCTTGAACTCGCTCGACATGGCGTTGAGCTTCTGGCGCACGCTCTTCTTGCGCACCGCCTGCCCGGGCATGATGAAGGTCCGCCCGACGTAGCGGTTCTTGTAGAAGCCCTCGCGGTACTCGATGCCGAGTTTGCGGGCGACCTGCATCGCCGCCGGCCGGGACGAGTCGGGGATGGGCATCACGACGTCGATCGTTCCGGGCGGGGTGTACTTCGCGATGGTGTCGGCCAGCCGCTCCCCCATCCGCAGGCGCGCCTCGTACACCGAGATGCCGTTCATGATCGAGTCGGGCCGGGCGAGATACACGTATTCGAACGAGCACGGCTTGAGCACGGGGTTGGGCGCGCACTGCCGCGTGTGCAGCGTTCCGTCGAGGCTGACGAAAACGGCCTCTCCCGGAAGCACGTCGCGTACCACCTCGAAGCCCGCGTTCTCGAGCACGAGCGATTCGGATGCGACGACCCACTCGTATCCGCCGACCACCGTGCCTGCCGAGAGGCTGGCCCCTGAGCTTGTCGAAGGGTCGGTCCCTGTCGAAGGGTCTGAGCCTGTCGAGAGGGCGGTCCCTGAGCCTGTCGAAGGGTCGGCCTTACGCGTCCCGAGGATGAGGGGGCGGATGCCGAACGGGTCGCGGAAGGCGAGCAGTCCGTACCCGGCGATGAGCGCGATGGCCGCGTACGACCCCTCGACCCGCTCGTGCACGCGCGAGACGGCACGGAACACCTGGTCGGGATCGAGGTCGGGTTCGATGATCTCCGACTGCAGCTCGGAGCCGAGGATGTTCACGAGCAGTTCCGTGTCGGAGCTGGTGTTCAGGTGCCGGCGGTCCTTGTGGAACAGCTCATCGGTGAGTTCGCGCGTGTTGGTGAGGTTTCCGTTGTGGACGAGGACGATGCCGTACGGGGCGTTGACGTAGAACGGCTGCGCCTCCTCCTCGCTGGATGCGGTGCCCTTCGTCGCGTAGCGGACGTGACCGAGCCCGATCTCGCCGAGGAGCGACCGCATGTCACGCGTGCGGAAGGCCTCGCGCACCATCCCGCGCTGCTTGTTGATGTGGAACACGCCGTTGGACTCGGCGGTGGCGATACCCGTGGAATCCTGTCCTCGGTGCTGCAGGAGCAGCAGGGCGTTATAGATCTCCTGATTGACCGGGCCGCGCCCGACCATGCCGACGATGCCGCACATGGGGTATTACTTCGCTCCATTCCGGGCTGGTCCGCCGCTGGCGGCCGGCCCGTCACCGTCGGCGTACTCGCCCACCAGGCGCACGGCACCGCCGTCCACGCCCTTCGCGCCCTGCTCGAAATCACCCTCGGGCCGCGCGTCGTCGCGGACCACGCCCACCTGCCAGGTCGCGATGCCGTCGGCGGCGAGCGCAGCGGCGGCCGCATCCGCGGATTCCGGCGAGACGACGGCGAGGAATCCGATGCCCAGGTTCCACGTGGCTTCCGTGTCGGCCAGGGAGAGGTCGCCGAGGTCGGCCAGCACGCGGAAGACGGGGGGCGGCGACCACGTCGAGCGGTCGAGCTCGACCCATGCGCCGCGGGGCAGAACACGCGCGAGGTTGGCGGGGATGCCGCCGCCGGTGACGTGGCTGAGCGCGTGCACCCCGGTGGTGCCGGCGAGGAGGCGCAGAAGAGGGGAGGCGTACAGGCGAGTCGGCTCGAGGAGCACCTCGCCCCAGGTCGCGCCGAAGTCGGCGGCGGGATCGCCGTAGCCGATGCCGCGGCCGGCCACGATGTGGCGCACCAGCGAGAAGCCGTTGGCGTGCAGGCCGCTGGAGGCCAGGGCCAGGACGACGTCGCCCGGGCGGACCCGCTCGGCACTGAGAACCTTGTCGGCCTCGACCACGCCGGTCGCCGCTCCCGCGACGTCGTAGTCGTTCGCGCCGAGGAGGCCGGGGTGCTCGGCGGTCTCCCCGCCCACGAGCGCGGTGCCGGTTTCGGAGCATCCGCGGGCGATCCCCGACACGATCGAGGCGATCCGCTCGGGAACGACTTTGCCGCAGGCGATGTAGTCGGTGAGGAACAGCGGCTTGGCCCCGACGACGACGATGTCGTCCACGACCATGCCCACGAGGTCGAGGCCGATCGTGTCGTGCTTGTCGATCGCCTGCGCGATGGCGACCTTGGTGCCCACGCCGTCGGTGCTCGTTGCCAGGAGCGGCTTCGTGTACGAGCGGAGCACTGTCGCGTCGAAGAGTCCCGCGAAGCCGCCGACGCCGCCGAGGACCTCCGGACCGTGGGTGCGGCGCACCGCCGCCTTCATCAGTTCGACCGCACGGTCACCCGCAGCCGTATCGACGCCGGCAGCGGTGTAGGGGTTGTGGGAGGCCACGGGATCAGCCTACCGGCGCACCCGACGGCATCGGCGCGCTCCCCCCACGAGAAACGACGAAGCGGATGAAACACGACGCGGCGCGTCGTGTTTCGACCGGAACGTGGTTTCTCGCGGCCGCAAGAGGGGAGGAGCGGCGGGGGCCGGGGCTCCTAAGATGGGCGGCATGCGGGACGGCAGCGGTCCGGAGTGGGTGATCCGCGAGGACGCGGGCCAGCCCGTGCTGCTCGCGCTCTTCCTCCGCCAGGCCATCGGCATCCGCTCCCCCGACGAGTTGCCGCAGCTGCGCGGAGCGCCCCCGCGGGTCGCGCCCGACCGGCCCGACGACGTGCAGGCCCTGCTGGAACGGCAGTGGCGCGCGTACTGGGCCATGACCGTCGAGCCGCAGGCTCACCCCTCCCCCGAACCGCTCGACCTCGTGGACGGATTCGACACGCTCCTCGCCCTGCCCGAGTCCGCCGGCGCACTCCGCGACGCGATCCAGCCGCACTCCGGGGCGGCACTGGCCTACGCGCGCGAGGCGCACGACCGCTATCGCGCCGACTCCTCCGCCAAGCCGGGGGTGTCCTATCGCGCCTACGCCAGCGCGATCGCCGAGCACGAGCGGCAGGTGGGCCGCCGCGCGCACTCCTTCGAACTGAACGTGCAGGTGCTTCCGCTTGCTCAGCGCGGTGTCTGGTGGATCGGTTCCCTGACGGTGGCGGTGACCGACGGGCTCCGCGGCGACGTCGCGGCCTTCGATGCGGCCATCCACCCGATCATCGCCGAGTTGGCCTGACGCGGGCCTCAGTCGGGGAGGCGCACCGACTCGTGGTCGACGCGCACGTCGCGCGACCGTCGACCCACGACCCGGTCGAGCACCAGGGCCAGAGCGCCGCCGAGCGCGACCCCGATGGGCACGCAGATGAGCGCGACGAATCCGAACACCTGCGTGGTCGAATACCGGACGCCGGAGTTCATGCTCGCCTGCGTGGTGCCGTCGAAGGTCAGCGTGAGCACCGCTGCGACCAGAACGCCGAGCACCGCCCCGAGGAGGAGGAACACGCCGTACTTGGGCGATCGCCGCACTCGCACCGTCACGACCTCGTCCCGGATGGACGGCGCGTGCTGCGGATCGGACATGCCCCCATTCTCGCACCCGGGGCTGGGCGCCCACTGCGTATCGGGCCGCGGATGACGCGGCGTCAGGGGCGCAGCGGGAGGAGTGCCGACAGATCGGCGCGCGTGCCCGACGCGGCGATGCGCCCCGCGCCCGCCGCATCCCCCCACGACTGCCGGCCGGTAGCCAGCGCGATCCAGGTGGCGGGGTCGGTCTCGACGACGTTGGGGGGCGTCCCGCGGGTGTGCCGGGGACCCTCG
Organism: Microbacterium sp. Z11_20; assembly: GCF_057197605.1. NCBI lineage: Bacteria > Bacillati > Actinomycetota > Actinomycetes > Micrococcales > Microbacteriaceae > Microbacterium > Microbacterium sp. Z11_20. The sequence continues at coordinate 197,421 of NZ_JBXVOQ010000004.1, forward strand.
ATCACCTGGACGGCCCCGAACGGCGGGACGCGCACCTCGACGGTCTGCCCGGGCGCCTTCTCCGCCAGGAGCTGCAGGAGATACCGGACCGCGGTGGCCAGATCGGCGCGCGGGGGCTTGGCCCCGCCCGCGTCGGCGGCGGCCACGGCGGCGAGGGCGGCGCGGCCTTCGGCGGTGTCGATCCTTCGCGGCATGCTCCCACGGTACGCCGGGCGGCCGGACGTGCGTCGGTAGGCTGAGCCCGTGCGAATCCTCGTCCTCGGCTCCGGTGCCCGCGAGCACGCCCTCATCCTCGCCCTCCGCGCCGAGGATGCCCGCCACGCGATCTTCGCCGCCCCCGGTAACGCCGGCATCGCCTCCGAGGCCCACGTCGTGGCGGTCGACCCGGTGGACCCGGTCGCGGTCACCGAGTTCGCCGGCACCGAGCAGATCGATCTCGTCGTGATCGGTCCGGAAGCGCCCCTGGTCGCGGGTGTGGCCGATGCACTGCGGACGCGCGGCATCCCGGTCTTCGGCCCCGGCAAGGCCGCCGCACAGCTGGAGGGGTCCAAGGCGTTCGCCAAACGGGTGATGGATGCCGCGGGGGTTCCGACCGGTCGCGCCATCCGCGCGCAGAGTGCCGCGGAGGTCGCCGCCGCCCTGGACGAACTCGGCACGCCGCACGTCGTGAAGGCCGACGGACTCGCCGCGGGGAAGGGCGTGCTCGTGACCGACGATCGCGCGGCCGCCCTCGCGCACGCGGAGCTCTACCTCCCGGATGCCCCGGTGCTGGTCGAGGAGTTCCTCGCCGGCCCGGAGGTGTCGCTGTTCTTCCTCAGCGACGGCGACACGGTGCTCCCGCTCAGCCCGGCGCAGGACTACAAGCGCCTGCGCGACGGCGACGTCGGCCCGAACACGGGCGGGATGGGCGCGTACTCGCCCCTTCCGTGGCTGTCCGAACGCTTCGGCGGCGAAACGGAGTTCGTCGACCTCGTCACCCGCGAGGTCGCCGAGCCCATCATCCGTCAGCTGGATGCCGAGGGCACGCCGTTCATCGGACTGCTCTATGCGGGCCTCATCCTCACCGACTCGGGCGTGAAGGTCATCGAGTTCAACGCACGCTTCGGCGACCCCGAGACGCAAGTGGTGCTGCCCCGCCTCGTCGACCCCCTCTCCGAGCTCCTGCTGGCCGCCGCATCCGGCGCTCTCGAAGGGCGCGCCCGTCCGGCCTTCGCCGAGGCGACCGCGGTGACCGTCGTCCTGGCGAGCGAGGGCTACCCCGAGGCGCCGGTGACCGGGCGCCCCCTGCGGGGGCTCGACGCGGCCGCCGAGGTCGAGGGGGTGCACCTCGCCCACGCCGCCACGCGCCGGGACGGAAAGCGGTTCATCGCCACCGGCGGCCGCGTGCTCAACGTCGTGGCGCTGGGCTCCACCTTCCGCGAAGCACGCACGCGGGCGTACGACGCGATCGGCCGCATCGGCCTCGAGGGCGGCCAGTACCGCACCGACATCGCCGAGCGGGTCGTCGAACACTGACCCACCCCGGTCACCCAGGGGGCGGTGGATCGCCCGACGGGCCGTGGTCATGCCGCCGACGCGGAGCCGGCAGCACTCCCTCCTCGTTCGGCTTCTCCACCTCGAGGCCGTAGTAGCGCCCGATCCGGTCGCGGAACTGGGCCCGCTCCGCACGGTGCGCGCGGGGGTTGAGGTCGCGGCGGGCGGCCATAATGGGGCGGGTGACCCACACCCTCGAGCTGCCCGGCTGGCGCCACGTCTACTCCGGCAAGGTACGCGACCTGTACGTGCCCGTCGGCACCTCCGAGGGCTCCCGCCCCACCCGCATGCTCGTGGTGGCCAGCGACCGGGTGAGCGCGTTCGACCACGTCCTGTCCCCCGGCATCCCCGGCAAGGGCACGATTCTCACGACCCTCAGCCTGTGGTGGTTCGACCGTCTGGCCGGCGGCGACGGCGGCCGCCGCATCCCCAACCACCTCATTCCCGATCACGTGCTGGTGGGAGACGCGGCTCTGGAGCTGATCCCGGAGGAGGTCACCGGACGGGCAATGGTCGTCGCGGCGCTGGACATGCAGCCGATCGAGTGCGTCGTCCGCGGATACCTCACCGGCTCGGGGTGGGCCGAGTACCGCGAGAGCGGCACCGTGTGCGGCACCCCCCTGCCCGCCGGGCTGAACGACGGCGACCGGCTCCCCGAGCCGCTGTACACGCCGGCCTACAAGGCACCGCTCGGCGAGCACGACGAGAACATCTCGTACGAGCGCAGCGTCGAGCTGGTCGGGGCCGAGACCGCGGCCGAGGTGCGCGACCTGTCACTGGAGATCTACCGTCGGGCCGCGGCGACGGCGGAGAAGCGCGGGCTCATCCTCGCCGACACCAAGTTCGAGTTCGGCCGCAACGCCGCCGGCACGCTCGTCCTGGCGGACGAGGCGCTCACCCCTGACTCCTCCCGGTACTGGGATGCCGCGGCCTGGCGCACGGGCAACACCCCGGACGAGCGGATGGCGAGCTTCGACAAGCAGATCGTCCGCGACTGGCTGGCGGCGAACTGGGATCGGCAGGGCGAGCCGCCGGCCCTCCCCGAGGAGATCGTGGCGCGCACGCAGGCGCGCTACGCCGAGCTCCTCCAGCGCCTCACCGGCGCCTGAGCGCGCCGCCTGCCCGGCGACTGAACGGCTTCGCGCCCGGCGCACGGGTTATGGACGCCGTCAGGCCGTGCACTCGGTGGGAACTCGTGCAGGCGATGGCCGGGGGCGCCGTAACCACGCGGTAACGCGGCGTGTCGCTACAGTGACGGAGGCGATACGAGGAGGACCCATGGCGCTGTGGAAACTGCACGGGAACGGCCGCACCGTTGAACCGGGCGCGGTCGTCCGGCCCGATGAGCGGCTGAACTGGCCCGCGACGATCGCGGTGGGCGTCCAGCACGTCGTCGCCATGTTCGGCGCGACGTTCCTCGTCCCGGTGCTGACCGGCTTCCCCGTGTCCACGACGCTGTTCTTCTCCGGCGTGGGAACGCTGCTGTTCCTCCTCGTCACCCGCAACAAGCTGCCCAGCTATCTCGGTTCGTCCTTCGCGTTCATCGCCCCGGTGACCGCTGCCACCGCATCCGCCGGGATGGGGTCGGCGCTCGCGGGCATCGTGGCCGTCGGCATCCTGCTCACCATCGTCGGACTCGTCGTGCAGTTCGCCGGTCTCGGATGGATCGACAAGCTCATGCCCCCGGTGGTCGCGGGAGCGATCGTGGCGCTGATCGGTTTCAACCTCGCCCCCGTGGCGTGGGGCAGCTACCAGCAGCAGCCGTTGCCTGCCACCATCACGCTGGCCGCGGTCATCCTCTTCAGCGTCCTCTTCCGTGGATTCCTCGGCCGCATCTCGATCGTGCTGGGCGTGCTCGTCGGCTACCTCGCCACGGTGCTCCTGCAGCTCGCGACCGGCGAGCAGCTCATCGACTTCGCGCCGGTGGCGGATGCGGCGTGGATCGGTTTGCCCGAATTCCAGCTCGCCGACTTCGCCTCCCCCGGCACGTGGAGCGTCATCGCGATGTTCCTGCCCGTCGTCCTCGTCCTCATCGCCGAGAACGTCGGACACGTGCGCGGGGTCGCGACGATGACCGACCCGTCGGTCAACCGCTCCACGGGCCGCGCGCTGATCGCCGACGGCGCCGCGACGACGCTCGCCGGCGCCTTCGGCGGATCGGGCACGACCACCTACGGCGAGAACATCGGTGTCATGGCCGCCACTCGCGTGTACTCCACGGCCGCGTACTGGGTCGCCGGCACCGCGGCGATCGTCCTCAGCCTGTCGCCGAAGATCGGCGCGGTGTTCAACACCATCCCGCCGGGGGTCCTCGGCGGCGTTACCACCGCGCTCTACGGCCTGATCGGGATCATCGGCATCAAGATCTGGGTCGACAACCGCGTGGACTTCTCCCGCCCCGTCAACCAGTACACCGCGGCGGTGTCGCTCGTGATCGCGATCGCCGGGTTCACGATGGTGTGGGGCGACTTCGAGCTCGGCGCGATCGTGATCGGCGCCGCAGCCGCGCTCCTCATCTACCACCTCGGCAACCTCGTCGCGCGGCTGCGCAAGACCGGCGCCGACGACGGCGGGCCCATCCCGTCGGTCGGACCCCTGGGCGGCGACCCGCTCGGCGACGGCCCGCGGTAGCCACGGGCCGCTCGCCGTGGTAGCCCCGGCCGCTCGCCGCGGTAGCCCCCGGCCGCTCGCCGCTGTAGGCCCCGGCCGCGCGCCGCAGAACGAGGACTTCTCACGGATAGAGGAGCGATGCGGCGCATCCGGCCCTCGATCCGCGAGATCCCCTCGATTTCCGCGGCGGTTGGCGCGGGAATCGACGCCGAGCGGGCGACTGGGCGGAGTCGGTCGGCTCCGTCCCCTCACCTCCCCCCGACCATGTCTCACTTTCCGCAGAAAACAGACCCAAAAACTGCGGAAAGTGAGACATGAAGGGCGCGAAGCGAAGGGACGCGCCTAGGCGGAGTCGCGGACGACCAGCTCGGTGGGGAGGATCGTCGAGTGCGGGGCACCCCGGCCGGCCAGAAGATCCAGCAGGACGTCGGCCATGCCGGCGCCCTGAGCGCGCGACGGCTGGCGGATCGTCGTCAGGGCAGGGATCACGGATGTGGCGACGGGCGAGTCGTCGAAGCCCATGAGAGCGAGGTCGCCCGGCACGGAGACACCCCGCTCCCGCAGCACGGCCAGCGCGCCGCGCGCCATGAGATCGCTCGCAACGAACAGCGCGTCGATCTCCACACCGGCGTCGAGGATGCGGCGCATCGCCGCCGCGGCGCCCTCCTCGGAGAAGTCGCCGTCCTCGACGGCCACGAGATCGAGCCCTGCCTCCTCGACGGCATCACGGAAGCCCTCGAGCCGGTCGGTGGCGGAGGTCATGGTCGGCGGCCCGGAGATGGTGCCCACCCGCCGATGACCGCGGGAGGCCAGGTACCGCCCGGCTTCACGCCCGCCGGCGACGTTGTCGACGTCGACGAAGTAGTGGGAGTCGCCGATGTGCGGCGGCCGCCCGCCGTACACGACGGGCAGGTCGGCGGCGATGCGATCGACGAAGGTGTCGCTGGTGTGATGAGAGGCGATGATGACGCCGTCCACGCTCCCGCCGCGCAGGTACGTGGTCGCCTTGTCGTGGGGGTCGTTGCTGGCGATGATCAGGTTGAGCACGTACTCCGACCGCGAGATGCGCTCGTGCACGCCCGCCACGACGGCGGCGAAGAACGGGTCGCCGAAGAACCGGTCGGTGTCCTCGGGGATGACGAAGGCGAGGGCGTGCGTCTGCCGGCGGGCGAGCGAGCGCGCGGCCCGGTTGGGCACGTAGTTGAGGTCGGCGATCGCGCGGCGCACCGCTTCCAGCGCCGCGGGCGAGACGGCGGTGGAGCCGTTCACCACGCGCGACACCGTGGACCGGGAGACACCGGCGCGCGCGGCGACCTCTTCGATCGTGACCGTCCCCCGAGCGGTGTTGATGCTCATGCCTCTCCTCGCCGAGCGGGACCGCTACGCGTCGGCGGGTACGTCCAGCGCGCGATCGGCGATGATGCGACTGTAGCGAAGCCCGGAGTCCTTCACCGACCGCTCCTGGCTCTGGTAATCCACGTGCACGATGCCGAACCGCTTCGAGTAGCCCCATGCCCACTCGAAGTTGTCCAGGAGCGACCAGTAGAAGTAGCCGCGCACGTCGGCGCCGGCCTCGATCGCATCCAGGACGGCGCCGAGGTGAACCTCGACGAACGTCGTGCGCTCGGCGTCGTGCACCTGCACGTGACCGTCGACGACCTCGGGCTCGTCGTCATAGGCGGCACCGTTCTCGGTGACGACCAGCGCGATGCCGCGCTCGCCGGTGTACTCGTCGTGCACGCGACGCAGCAGGCGCGTGAGGCCCTCGGGCTGCACCTCCCAGTTCATGTCCGTCCGTGCAAGTCCGCGGTCGTGCCAGAAGATGTTCTCCGACGAGGGGAACGGCGACTGCGTCCGGCGCTCGGTCGGCGCGTCTCCGCCGCCGGGCTCCTGGGCGGGAGCCTCCCCGCCGACGAACTCGCCGTGGTAGTAGTTCACGCCCAGCGTGTCCACGGGCGCGGCGATCGTCTCCAGGTCGCCGGGCAGCACCGCGGCTTCGAGCGCCTCGACGGCCGCCGCATCCACCCGGCGGAAGTCCTCGAGAATGTCTGCGGGGTACGAACCGCGGAACACGGGGTCGAGGAACCAGCGATTGAACTGCCCGTCGATACGACGCGCCGCATCGGCGTCGGCCGGGGCGGCCGGGTCGACGGCGTCGGCGACGGTGAGGTTCAGCGTGATGCCGAGATTGAGGGATGCGTCGCGGGCGCGCAGCTCGCGGATCGTCTGACCGTGGCCCAGCAGCAGGTGGTGCGCGGCCAGCATCCCCTCGCCGGCCGAGTAGTGGCCGGGGGCGTGAACGCCCGCGGTGTAGCTGAGGAAGGAGGAGCACCACGGCTCGTTGAGGGTGGCCCAGTCCTGGACACGATCGCCGAGCGCGTCGTGCATATCGAGGGCGTACTCGGTGAAACGCTCGCTGGTCTCGCGCGCCGTCCAGCCGCCGCGCTCCTGCAGGGCCTGCGGCAGGTCCCAGTGATACAGCGTCAGCCACGGGCGGATGCCGGCGTCCAGCAGTTCGTCGACGAGCCGGCTGTAGAAGTCGACGCCGGCCTGATTGAGTGCTCCGCCGTCCGGGCGCACCCGCGACCATGACGTGGAGAAGCGGTAGGTCTGCAGGCCGAGTTCCTTCATGAGCGCGACATCCTGCGGATACCGGTGGTAGTGGTCGCAGGCGACATCGCCGGTGTCCCCGTGCAGCACGGCGCCCGGAACACGGCAGAACGCGTCCCAGATGGAGGGTCGACGACCGTCTTCGTCTGCGGCTCCCTCGATCTGGAAGGCCGCCGTCGCCGCACCGAAACGGAAGCTCGGCGGGAAGGAGCGTGGAACCCGCCGTTCCACGAAGTCGGTGGTGCTCATGACGCCGGGTCCTCTCATCGGAACAGCGCGACTTGGGATCGCTCCCATACTCTAACGGGCAGGCCCCGCGCGACGTCAGCCCCCAAACGGGCGCGGCCCGTAGGATGGAAGGGCCTGCTTCCCCGCGATTTCTGGAGCTCGAATGCCCACCATCGTCGTCGACGTCATGCCCAAGGCCGAGCTGCTGGATCCCCAGGGCAAAGCCGTGTCGGGGGCGCTCGCGCGTCTCGGCGTGACGGATTTCTCCGCTGTCCGCATCGGCAAGCGCTTCGAGCTGACCGTCGAGGGCGAGGTCGACGAGAATGTCCTCGCCACCGCCCGCCGCATCGCCGATGACATCCTCTCCAACTCCGTGATCGAGGACGTCGTCGGCATCGAGGTCGTCGAATGACCGCGCGCATCGGGGTCATCACCTTCCCCGGGTCGCTGGATGACCGGGACGCGCAGCGCGCGGTCGCCAGAGCCGGCGCGGAACCCGTCGCCCTGTGGCATGGCGACCACGACCTGCGAGGCGTCGACGCCCTCATCCTCCCCGGTGGCTTCAGCTACGGCGACTACCTGCGCGCCGGCGCGATCGCGGCGCGGGCACCGATCATGTCGGAGGTGAAGGATGCGGCGGCCAAGGGCATGCCCGTGCTGGGTATCTGCAACGGGTTCCAGATGCTCGTGGAGGCGCACCTGCTCCCCGGCGGCCTCATCCGCAACGCCCACCAGCAGTTCATCCGTCGCGACCAGCGGCTCCGCGTCGAGAACGCGTCCACGGCATGGACGAGCGACTTCACCGCGGGCGAGGAGATCGTCATCCCGCTCAAGAACGCCGACGGGGGCTACATCGCCGACGCCGAAACGCTCAAGCGGGTCCAGGGCGAGGGGTTGGTCGCGTTCCGCTACCTCGGCGTGAACCCGAACGGCTCGATCGACGACATCGCCGGCCTCACCAACGAGCGCGGCAACGTCGTCGGCCTCATGCCGCATCCCGAGCACGCGGTGGAGGCCGGGTTCGGTCCGGGCACGCCCGCGGCGATGCGCTCGGGGACCGATGGGCTGGGGTTCTTCACGTCGGCGGTCTCCGCCGTGGTGGCCGCCGCGGTCTGATCCACCTGTGACCGCTCCGGTCCTGCCGGGCGGGGCACTGCCGCGGCCGCGCACTACGGTGAGAGGGTGACTCCCGAGAACACGCTCGTCGTCTCCGTGCCCTCCGACCAGCTGGCCGCCGACATCCAGCCTCTGCCCGACGGGGTGGATCTCGTCGTCTGGGATCTGAAGTCGCCCGCACCGCGCGAGCGGTTCGACGTCGTCGTGCCCCCGTACATGGGGCTCGGCCAGCTCTTCGAGAGGCTCCGCGCCGTGGAGGTCGGCCTCGTCCAGAGCCAGTCGATCGGCTACGACGGCGTGGAAGACGTCCTGCCCGAGGGGCTGCGGTTCGCCAACGCCTCCTCGGTGCACGAGACGTCCACCGCCGAGCTCGCCGTGGCTCTCGCGCTGGCAGCGCAGCGGGGCATCCCGGGCTTCGTCCGTGCGCAGGATGAGGGGAAGTGGTCGCCCGTCTTCGCCGAGAGCCTGGCCGACCGGCGCGTGACGCTCCTCGGGTACGGCGGAGTCGGAAAGGCGATCGCGGCGCGCCTGGCCGGCTTCGAGGTGCAGCTGCGCGCGGTGGCCAGCCGCGCACGGGAGGAGGACGGCATCGACGTCGCCGCCCTCGACGATCTCCCCGCGGTTCTCGCCGACACCGAGATCCTGATCGCGTCGCTCCCCGGCGGCGAGGCGACCACGCACCTCCTCGACGACGCCGCGCTGTCGGCGCTGCCGGACGGCGCCCTGATCGTGAACGTGGGCCGCGGTCCGCTCATCGACACCGAGGCGCTCATGGATCACCTCCGGCGGGGGCGCCTTCGCGTGGCCCTCGACGTCACCGATCCGGAGCCGCTTCCCGACGACCACCCGCTGTGGACTCTCCCGGGCGTGCTCATCGCGCCGCACGTCGGTGGAACCAGCAGTGCCATGCGCCCCCGCATCGCACGCCTGATCCGCACGCAGATCGAGCGCCTCAGCGCGGGAGAGCCGCCGCTGAACGTCGTGCTGGGCGGCTGACCCGCGTCATCCGGTTCAAAATTCAGGAGAATCGTCACCCTCGGCGCCTGCCGGGGCACGGGGATCGGCGTGTCTCCTGAATTTTGAACGCTGAGGGATCATCGACCCTCGGCGCGGGCCGCGTATGTGTCGGCCACCGACGCGACATCGTTCACGTAGGCCTCGAGGTTGTTGTAGCTGAAGATCGCGCGGCGCCAGCCGTCGACGGTCGTCATCTCCCCCGCCGCGCACAGGTAGCGCGCAGCGGTGAGGGCCGCGTCGTCGATCTGGTCGGGGTCGGCAGCACCGTCACCATCGGCATCCGCGCCCCAGCGCTCCCACGTGTCGGGGATGAACTGCAGGGGGCCGACAGCCCGGTCCCACTCGGTGTCGTCGTCCCACCGCCCGCCGTCGGTGTCGTCGATGCGGGCGCTGCGGGTTCCATCCAGCGGGATGCCCCGGATCGCGGGCCGCGAGTAACCGTCGTCGCCCAGCGTGGCGCCGTCGTGACTGCCGTGACGGGACTCGATCGAGCCGATTCCCGCGAGCGTGTTCCATCCGATGCCGCACGCCGGCTGCTCCCGGCCGATGAGAAGCGCCGCGGTCGCGTAGGCCTGCAGCGCGCGCGGAGTGATGCCGGTGGCCTCGGCGACGCGGGTCGTCCACGTCGGGTCGGCGCGAAGCGCCGCCTGTGCCGAGTCGGCGACGGGCGCCGCTGCGACCTCGGGCGCGGGGACGGGGGGTTCGCTGCTCGAGATGGTCGCCGATTGCGCGATGAGAGCCACCGTCCCGCCGATGGCCACGGCTACCGCCGCCGCGGCGACCAGCGGGCGCCACCACCGCGCACTCGTGCGCTTCTTGCCTCTGGCCATGTCCGCCCTCCGGCGCGAGACGCTACGTCCGCCGGATGAAGAAATGCCGTGCGTACGCCGACGAGCCCGTGTCAACCCGGCCGATCCTGATCGTCGCCGGACCACAGGTCATCGCACTCCACTGCTGCGGCTCCGTGGCGCGCCAGATAGGCGCCGGCACCGACGTCGCCCGACAGTTCCGCGCGCAGCGATTCCCAGTGCTCGGCGCCCACGAGCACCGGATGCCCGGGGCGACCGCGGTAGGTGGCGCGGATGAGGGCGCCGCGGGGGCTCGGGGCGGCAGCGAGAACCCGCGCCACCGCCGCCGCCGGCAGTCCGGGGGTGTCCACGGGCACGATCATCGCCGCATCCGCACCGGCCGCCGCATCCAGTCCCGCACGAAGCGACCGCGAGAGGCCGCCCGCCCAGTCCCGTGCGATGACAGTACGGACGCCGGCGGGCACCAGGCCGGCCGCCCGCTCGGCTTCGGCCCCGAGGACGACCAGGATCTCGCCGCACCCTCCCCCGCGGAGCGCATCCACGGCGCGGACCACCCACGGCACGCCGTCGTCGCCGCCGACCAGCGCCTTGGGCCGCCCGTACCTCGTTCCCGCGCCCGCGGCCAGGACGATCCCGGCGACGCGGGGCGGCGCGGGGTCGGTCACCGCGCCAGCGTATCCGGCGGGGACTCGGAGCCGTAGCGTCCGCGAAACATCACGGGTCTACCGTGTGGCCATGCTCGAGCTGGCCGATGCCCTGCTGCCGCTGCTGCGCGGCGGGGAGCCGGTGGCGGTCGTCACCGTGACGCGGGTTGCTCGGAGCGCCCCCCGCGGCCCGGGTGCGGCGATGGCGGTCCGCCGCGACGGATCGGTCATCGGATCGATCTCGGGCGGATGCGTCGAGGGCGACGCCGTCCTCCTGGCAACACAGGTGCTGGCGACCGGGCGTGCCGTGACCGCGACCCTCGGCTTCAGTGACGACGCCGCCCACGCTGCCGGCCTCGCGTGCGGCGGCAGCGTGGATGTCGTCGTGCACCGCATCGATCCATCGGATGCGGTGGCCCTCGCCGCGTTGGAAACGCCCCGTGATCGTCCGGCCCGGGTCGGCATCGTCCTCTCCGGCGCCGAGACGGGTCGCCTCATCCGTTCCGATCCCCCGCCGCGGGACGGTGCGCTCCCTGCGGCGACGGGCGGCGGCGACGTCTTCGTCGTGGAGCGCGAGCCGCGGTCGCGCCTCGTCATCGTCGGTGCCGGCGAGCACGCCATGGCGCTGGCCCGTGTCGCATCGGCGGCCGGGTACCTCGTCGGCGTGTGCGACGTGTGGGAGCGGCTCGTGACGCGGGAGCGCTTCCCCACCGCCGACGATCTGGTCGTCGGCTCACCGCACGAACACCTCGGCGACCTCGTGGGGGCGGACCCGTCGGCCGCGGCGGTGTGCGTGCTCAGCCACGATGAGCGGGTCGACGTCCCTACGCTCGCCGAGGCGCTGCGCCGAGGCGTCGGGTTCGTCGGGGCGATGGGCGCGCGCGGGACGGTGGCACATCGAGGCGCCCTCCTCGCGGCGGACGGTGTCGCGGCGGCCGACATCGCCCGCATCCACGCGCCCCTGGGCCTGGATCTGGGCGGCTCATCGCCGGAGGCCACCGCCCTGTCGGTGCTCGCCGAGATCGTCGCCGCACGCCACGGCGGCACGGGGCTGGCTCTCCGCGACCTCGCCGGTCCGCTGCACCGTCGGCTACCCGCCGCGTGCACCGCGCCCCTTCCGGTCGCCTGACTCCCCACCCCGCCTCCGTTCCCGCCCGGCTTCGTGCGCAAAATTCAGGAGACACGCCGCGCGCGGAGGCCGCCGGGGACGGAAACGGCCGGAATCTCCTGAGTTTTGAACGCCGCCGCCCGCCCGACGCCGCCGCCGCCTCCGCCCGCCCGACCACTCGCCCGCGACCGGGCGCCGCGAAACCAGCGTGCAACACGGCGTCGCTATGCTCGCAACATTGCGGGTCCTATCAACCATGACCGACCTTCCGCAGGTCGGCAGGCGGTTCAGGGCGGGGACTGCGGCGACACCTTTCGTCACAGCACCCTGAAGGAGCACCATGTCCGTCACCGTCGACAAGTCCCAGGTCGGTCTCACCGACCGCCAGTACCACATCGGCATCGCCCCGGGTGAGGTGTCGTCGGTCGCCCTGCTGCCGGGCGACCCTTTCCGCGTTCCCTTCGTCGCCGAGTTCCTCACCGACGTGAAGGAGGTCGCGCACAACCGCGAGCACCGCACGATGACGGGCTGGTACAAGGGCCGGCACATCACCGCCACCTCCACGGGCATGGGATGCCCCTCCACTGCGATCGCGGTGGAGGAGCTCGCCCGGGTCGGCGTCACGAGCGTCATCCGCGTCGGGAGCTCCGCGGGCCTCCAGCCCGGCATCGCGCCCGGCGACCTCCTCGTCAGCGAGGGCAGCTTCCGCAACGACGGCACGACCGACGCCTACGTGCCGAAGGGCTTCCCCGCCGTTCCCGACCTCGGCCTGACCCTGGCGCTGTCCCGTCACGCCGAGCGCTTGGCCGCGGCATCCGGAACCACCGCGCACACCGGGATCAGTGCGAGCGACGACGCGTTCTACGCGGAGACGCCCGAGTGGATCGCGCAGCTGAGCGGCATGGGCATCCTCAACGTCGAGATGGAGGCCTCGGCGATGTACGTCGTCGCGCGGCTGCGCGGCATGCGGGCGGGCATGATCTGCGCCTGCTCGAGCAACCTCGTCGACGGCGCGTCACTGTACTCCGAGAAGAACGCGGCACTGAAAGACGGCTGGATGCGCTCGATCGAGGCCGCGCTGGAGACCGCGGTCGAGCTGGAGCTGTGATGGGGCGCACGATCATCGAGGGCGGCCACGTCGCGACGGTGGATGCGGCGGGCACCGAGTACGGCGGCGGGCACGTGGTGCTGGAGGGCAATCGCATCGTGGCCATCGGGCCGGGCGCCGCCCCCGCGCCCTGGCGTGCCGACGCCGAGGTGATCGATGCGACCGGGTGCCTGATCACGCCGGGCCTCATCAACACCCACCACCACCTGTACCAGTGGCTCACGCGTGGCTACGCGCAGGACAGCATCCTCTTCGACTGGCTCACGGCGCTGTACCCGCTGTGGGCACGGATCGACGCCGGGCTCGTCGGCACCGCCGCCGCCGGCGCGATGGCCGTGCTCGCCCGGTCGGGCTGCACGACCGTCGGCGACCACCATTACGTGTTCCCGCAGGGCTCGGGCGACATCGTCGGCGGCATCGTCGAAGCCGCGGGGCGGATCGGCGTACGCCTGCACGCGACCCGCGGGTCGATGGACCTGGGAGCATCCCAGGGCGGGCTGCCGCCCGACTTCGCCGTGGAGACGACGGATGCAGCGCTGCGGGCCTCGCAGGAGGCGGTCGAGCGCTACTCCGACACCTCCTTCGATGCGATGGTGCGCGTGGCCGTCGCGCCGTGCTCACCGTTCTCGGTCACCGGGGATCTGCTGCGCGAGGCCGCCTCGCTGGCGCGGTCGCTGGGGGTCCGGCTGCACACGCACGCCTCCGAGACCGTGGAGGAGGACGCGTACTGCCTGGAGAAGTTCGGGCGCACCCCGACGCAGTACCTGGACGATCTCGGGTGGCTGGGCGAGGACGTGTGGATGGCGCACGCCGTGCAGCTGGATGAGCCGGCCATCGCCCGGTACGCGGCCACCGGCACCGGAGTGGCGCACTGCCCGTCGTCCAACGCGCGGCTGGCCGCCGGGATCGCGCCGGTGCGCGACATGCTGCGAGCGGGTGTGCACGTGGGGCTCGGGGTCGACGGCGCCGCGTCGCAGGAGTCCGGGCAGCTCGGTACGGAGATCCGGCAGGCGGTGCTGATGAATCGCCTCCGCACGGGGTCGGACTCGTTCTCCGTACGCGACGGCCTGCGGATCGCGACCATGGGCGGCGCGCAGGTGCTGGGGCGCGCGGAGGAGATCGGCTCGCTCGAACCGGGGAAGCTCGCCGACGTGGCGGTGTGGCGCATCGACGGGGTGGAGCACGCCGGCATCCTCGATCCCGTCGCCGCGCTCGGGCTGGGCGCGATGCCGCCGGTGGAGCGGCTGTTCGTGAACGGACGGGTCGTGGTCGAGTCGGGAAGCCTCGTCACCGCGGAGGAGCCGATGATCGCCGCGGAGGTGGCCGCCGCATCCCGCGAGCTCGCCGAGCGCCTCTGAGCGCGGCGGGGTACTCACTCGGCGATGCGAGTGCACGGCCTCCCGCCGAGTGCACGGCGTGTGTGCGTCGGGAGGTCGTGCACTCGGCACGAGGTCGTGCACTCGGGTTGATGGATCAGGGTGCGGAATCGACGACCGTGACCGTGACGGCGGTGTAGGTCTCGACGGTGCCCGCCGGGATGGGGCCGAGGTCGGCGGGGGTGAGGGTGCGTTCCCCGATGAACTGCCCGGTCTCGGGATCGACGATGATCTCGGGCACGCTGACATCGCCGTCGAGGCTGAACGCGGTGCCCGTCCGCCCATTGAGGGTCGCGCTGCCGTCGGTGATGCGGATTCCGGGAAGAAGGGCGAGGGCGCGGTACAGAGTCGCGCGCTCTGCGGCCGTCATGGTTCCTTCGCGAAGGAGTTCAGCGGCGAAGCCCAGTGCTCCGGCGTCGGTGCCGTCGCCGCCGGAGCGCTCGCGCAGGAACGCCAGAGCTCCCTCCGCGTCCGACGGCATCCGCGCGGCTTCCCGCTCGCCGCCCAGCTCTGCAGCGTGCACGAAGTCACCGTCGGGGTCGCGGGTGATCGTCACGATCCCGTGCTCCAGGGCCGCCGCCCAGCTCAGCGCCGCAGCGGCACGGGAGGCGTCTCCGTAGAACTCCGTGGCGGGTTGCGCGGTACGTCGCTGCACCCATTCCTCTCCCGGAGCGGAGGGGATGAACACTTCCGTCACGCTCGGTGACAGGTAGGCGCTGTAGTCGCCGGTGGCATCCATCTCATAGGCGAGGTAGGCCGCCTCCGTCGTGATCTTCACGTACTGGCCGGGTGCGACGACGGGGTCGGACGCGGTGATCGACGTATGTGCCGCGCCGCGCAGCGCGTCCGATGCCTGAGCCTGCTCCGGGTTGGGGCTCAGCACGACTCCGATGACCAGCGCGGCGGTGAGCGGGACGGCGACGAGACCCGCGAGAACCGACCGGCGGGGTCGCCGCCCCGCCGGGTGAGGGGAGCGCTGGAGGGCCGACTCGTCGACCTGCTCGGCAAGAAGCCGGCGCAGGGCAGTGGTCTGGTCTGATCCGAGGGAAGTCATCGGTACTCGCTCATTTCTGTCAGAGGTGCGGCGTCGCTGCGCACGCGCGCGGCGAGCGCCTTCTTGGCGCGGTGCAGGCGCGACTTGACGGTTCCGATCGGAAGGCCGAGGGCATCCGCGGCTTGGGCTTCGCTCAGTCCCTCGATGATGCAGAGGGTGATGATGACGCGGTGCTGCTCCGACACCTGGCGCAGCGCCGCGACGGCGGCCCCCTCATCCAGGAGCTCGTCCGGGCTGAGGGAGGCCTCCATGCGGGGTACCCGCTCGAGGAGATCCCGATATCGGCGAGCCGAACGCGCGACATTCCGTGCGGCGTACGACGCGGTCACCAGGAGCCAGGGAAGGAGCGAGTCGTCCACGAAGCGCACGCTGGCGCGCTTCCGCCACGCCTCGAGGAACGCGATCGCCACGACGTCCTGGGCATCGGTGGTCGTCGGGACGAGGGCGAGGCTGTGCCGGTAGACGCGATGCTGATGCCGGTCGAAGATCCGCGCGAACGCTTCCCCGTCCCCCGCGCGCGCGGCGGCCCACTCTTCGGCGTCGCTGGACGGGATGCTCATACCTGAAGTGTCCGGCACCGCGCCAAAGGTTCCCCGCAGCGCGATCACACGATTGTGGGATGCGAGTGCACGGCCTCTCGCCGAATGCACGGACTGTTCGCGCCGGAACGTCGTGCACTCGGCAGGAGGTCGTGCACTGGGCGGCATCGCGTCACGCGGGATGTTGATGCGGGAAACATCCGGGTAATCCGCGGGTGCTTGACTGACGCGACCCGGGCCACGGAAGGGCCGGGATCGCGCCGGGGAAGGGGGGGACGTGGACATCCACACCGTCACGAGTTTCCGCCGCGCCCGCACCCGCGCCGACCTGGCGCTCGAGCCCGGCGAGGTCTTCCTCGGCGGCGGCACCTGGCTCATGAGCGAGCCGCAACCCGAGACGACCGGTTTCGTCGACCTCACGACCCTGGGGTGGCCCGACCTCGAGGTGTCCGACCAGGGGCTCCGGATCGCGGCGACGTGCACGATCGCGCGCCTCGTCGCGTGGGCGCGCACCGAGGCGCCTGCGGGCTGGCGCGCCGCCGCAGCCGTCCCGCATGCCGCCGACGCCCTCCTCGCGAGCTTCAAGATCTGGAACACCGCCACCGTCGGCGGCAACGTCGCCCGGTCGTTCGCGGCAGGGGCGATGGTCGCCCTGGCCTCGGGGCTGGACGGGATCGCCGAGATCTGGACACCGGGCGGGGAGCGCCGCATCCCGGTCGCCGACCTCGTCACCGGCAACGGCACCAACAGCCTGGCCGCGGGCGAGGTGATCCGCGCGATCGCACTCCCCGCCGCCGCCCTGGCCTCCCGGCTGGTCCTCCGGAAGATCGCCCTCGCCGAGTACGGTCGCTCCGGTGCCGTCGTGACCGGCCGGGTGGATGCCGACGGCTCGGCGGTGTTCGGGATCACCGCGGCCACCGAGCGCCCCACCGTGCTGCGCTTCGCGGGGCTGCCGGATGTCCCGACGCTCCGGGCGGCCGTCGAGGCCGCATCCGGCTACTACAGCGACCCGCTGGGATCGGCCGACTGGCGCCGTGGCGTCAGCGCCGTGCTGGCCGAGCGCGTGCGCACAGAACTGGCGGCGGCATGAGATTCGACGTCAACGGCGAACCTGTCGAGGCAGACCCGCGCGCCGGCCAGTGCCTGCGGACACTCCTCCGCGAACACGGGCACACCGAGGTGAAGAAGGGATGCGACGCCGGCGACTGCGGCGCCTGCGCGGTGCTGCTCGACGGCGAGCCGGTGCACTCCTGCCTCATCCCCGCGCAGCGCATGGACGGCCGCGCCGTGACGACGGCGGTGGGCCTCGCACCCGGCGACGAACTGCACCCCGTGCAGGAGGCGCTCGCGACGGGGTTCGGGTTCCAGTGCGGATTCTGCACGCCCGGCATGTCCGTGACGGCATCGACGCTCTGCGCCGATGACCTGCCCGACCTCGACCGCACGATGCGCGGCAGCCTCTGCCGCTGCACGGGGTACCGCCCGATCCGCGAGGCGATCACTGCCTCGGTCCTGGGTCCCGTGCGCGCGACCGGCGCGGCCGTAGCCGCCAGCCCGGACGCTGAGCGGGACGAATCGCCCGACCCGCAGGGCGTCGGACGCTCCGTCGCCCCGCCGGCCGCGCGCCGGATCGTGCAAGGACTCGAGCCCTTCACCTTCGACGAGCCGCTCCCCGGCGCCCTCACCCTCCGCGTGCTCGGATCGCCCCACGCGCACGCGCGGATCCTCTCCATCGACACGACCGAAGCCCGGGGCATCCCCGGCGTGGTCGCGGTCTTCACGCACGAGGACGCGCCGGCCACGCGCTACTCGACCGCCCGCCACCATCACCGCACCGACGACCCCGACGACACCCGGATGCTCGACGACGTCGTCCGCTTCCGCGGGCAGCGGGTGGCCGCCGTGGTCGCCGAAACCGCCGCCGCCGCCGAAGCGGCGTGCCGGGCCATCCAGGTCGAGTACGACGTGCTGCCCGCCGTGTTCGATCCGGAAGAGGCCCGTCGCCCCGGCGCCCCGCTGCTGCACCCCGACCGGACGCCGGACGACCGCGTGCACGAGGCATCCCGCAACGTCGTCGCCGCGATGCATGACGGAAGCGGCGGGGATGCGGCGGCCGCTCTCGCCGCGAGCCCGGTGACCGTCAGCGGCACCTGGCGGACGAGCCGCGTGTCGCACGCGCAGCTGGAGACGCACGGCGCCCTCGGCTGGCTCGACTCCGACGGCCGGCTCGTGATCCGCTCGAGCACCCAGGTCCCGTTCCTGACACGCGATGAGCTCGCGCGCATCCTCGACCTCGACCGCGATCGCATCCGCGTGCACACCGCGCGCGTCGGCGGCGGATTCGGCGGCAAGCAGGAGATCTTCGCCGAAGACCTCGTGGCGCTCGCGGTGCTGCGCACGGGGCGGCCGGTCGCGTACGAGTTCTCCCGCACCGAGGAGTTCACGCGCACCTCCTTCCGCCATCCCATGCGCGTCTCGGTGTCGCTCGGCGCGGCCGAGGACGGGCGCCTCACCGCGATGACCGTCGATGTGCTCAGCGACACCGGCGCGTACGGCAACCATGCGATCGGGGTGATGTTCCACGGGGTGGCCGAGTCCACGATCGTGTATCGCGCGCCCGTTCGCCGGATCGACGCGGAGGCCGTCTACACGAACAACCCGCCCTCCGGCGCCTTCCGCGGGTACGGCCTGGGGCAGGTGATGCTCGGCGTCGAATCGGCGATGGACCTCCTCGCCGAGAAGCTCGGCATCGACCCGTTCGAACTGCGCCGGCGCAACGTCCTGCGCGAGGGCGATCCGATGCATCCCGACGAGGATAAGTACGAGGAAGACCTCGTGTGGGGCAGCTACGGTCTCGACCAGTGCATCGATCTCGCCGAGGCGGCCCTCCGCCGCGGCAACGGCGTCGAGCCGCCGGCGGGTGCGAACTGGCGCGTCGGCGAGGGGATGGCCGTCGCGATGATCGCGACGATCGCCCCCCGCGGGCACGTCTCGCACACCTCGGCGACGCTCCGCCCCGACGGCACCTTCCTCCTCCGCGCCGGCACGGCCGAGTTCGGCAACGGCACGACCACCGTGCTCCGGCAGATCGCCGCATCCGACCTGTCCGCGTCCTTCGATCGCATCGCCCTCCGCTCCGCCGACACCGATGCCGTTCGGCATGACACCGGCGCGTTCGCGTCGACCGGCGTGACGGTGGCGGGTAAGGCCCTGCACGCGGCCTGCCTGGCGCTGCGCGAGCGGATGCTGCAGCTCGCCGTGACGCTCACCGACGGCGGCGCGGGCGACCCGGAGCTCACGGCAGAGGGTGTGCGGGTGGGTGAGCGGCTGGTGCGGTTCGACGAGATCGTCGCGGCCGCAGCCCCCGCGGAGCGCGACGATGACGGACTGGTCGCCGAGGGCGCCGAATACGGCGACCAGCGTTCGGTCGCGTTCAACGTGCACGCCGTGCGGGTCGCCGTCGACGTCGAGACCGGGACGGTGCGCGTGCTGCAATCGGTGCAGGCCGCCGACGCCGGGTTCCTCATGAACCCCGCGCAGGTGCGCGGCCAGGTCGAGGGCGGCGCCGCGCAGGGCCTGGGCAGTGCGCTGTATGAAGAGGTGTTCGTCGAGGACGGACGCGTGCTCAACCCGATGTTCCGGCAGTACCGCGTGCCGCAGTTCGCCGACATCCCCGAGACCGAGGTGTATTTCGCCGAGACCTCCGACCGGGTCGGACCGTTCGGGGCCAAGTCGATGAGCGAGTCCCCGTACAACCCGGTCGCCCCCGCGGTGGGTAACGCGATCGCGCGGGCGCTCGGCGTCCGTGGCTACGAACAGCCCTTCTCCCGGGATCGCGTGTGGCGCCTGGCCGCCCCGCTTCGCGCCGACGGGAGCGAGGCGGTGGCGATGAGAGCTCCTGCCGGCCCGATAGGTTGAGAGCAACGCCGTCAGAAGGGGCATCCATGGATCTCGTCGCTCTCGGAGGGGTCGGACTCCTCGTTCTGATCGGGGTGGGCGTCGCCGTCGCCGCGCTCATCGTCATCCTCATCCTGATCCGCGCGTGGTATCGCGTCGCCCGCGCCGACGAGGCGCTCGTGATCGTCGGTAAGAAGCAGCGCACGACGCCCGGCGGCGAGTCCTCCCGCATCACCGTCATCACCGGCGGCGGCGCGATCGTGAACCCCCTCACCCAACGCGCCGAGATGATCTCGCTGCGCGCGCGCCAGATCAAGATGGAACCCGTCGCGCAGACGTCCAACGGCGTGACCGTCAACGTCAGCGGCGTCGCACTGGTGAAGATCGGCTCCGACCCCGACTCCGTCCGCCGGGCCGCCGAGCGGTTCGCGTCTCAGGATGCGGCGATCGAGCAGTTCACCACCGAGCAGCTCGAGGGCGCGCTCCGCGGAGTCGTTGCCACCCTGACCGTCGAAGAGCTCATGCGCGACCGGCAGCGGCTGTCGGACCAGATCGCCGACGGCATCAAGCAGGACCTGTCCAGTCAGGGCCTCATCCTGGATTCCTTCCAGATCCAGGGCATCACCGATTCCCACGGGTACGTCGGAGCACTTGGCGCCACCGAGGTCGAGCGCGTCAAGCGCGACGCCGAGGTCGCGAAGATCAACGCCGATCGCGAGATCCGTCGCCGCCAGATCGCCACCGACGAGGCGAACCTCATCGAGCAGACCGCCCTGGACAAGAACACCGCCGCCGCCAAGGCCGAGGTCGGCCGCGCGAACGCGGAGGCCGAGCAGGCCGAGGCTCTCGCCCGCGCCGAACGGCAGCAGGCCGTGCTCGTGCAGGAGGCCCAGAACACCCAGGCCCGACTCGAGTCCGAGGTCGGCCGCGTCGCCGACGCCGACCTGTACCAGCGCCAGCGCCGCGCCGACGCCGACGCCTACGCGAACGTCAAGGCCGCCGAGGCGCAGGCCGAGATCGCCCAGCAGGACGCCAGCGCGGTCCGCGTGCGCGCCGAAGCCGCTGCCGACGCCGAGCGGCTGCGCGGCGAGGCCCGCGCCGCGGCGATCAGCGCCGAAGCCGAGGCGCTCGCGCAGAACCAGGAGGCACTCCTGGCCCAGCGCGCGCTCGAGGCTCTCGTGCCGCTGATGGCCGAGTTCGCCAAGGGCTACGACAAGGTCGGTTCCATCACGGTGCTCGGCGGCGAGGGCGCCAGCTCCCACCTCGCCACCGAATCGGCCACCGGACTGCGCGCATCGTTCGAGGCGGTGCGGGCGGCGACGGGCATCGACCTGACCGCGATCATCCAGGGCCGCGCCATGGGTGAGGGATTCGCCGCCGGCTCGCAGCCCGGCACGATCGCTGCAGCCGCCCCGGCCGCGGCCGCGGCTTCCGCTGACTGAGGCAGCGGATCGCGGGCCGGCCCGCCGGCCGCAGCTGCTGCCCCGGCCGGCGACTGACGGCGGTCCGGCGCATCCGCCGGCGGCGACTGACGGCGCGGACCGCCGCTCGGCCCGAGGCACAGTCCGGCGCGCGGTTGACCCGGCGGCCGATCTCCCTCCCGATGTCTCACTTCCCGCAAGAAACCACCTCGTCTTCAGCGCCAGTGAGACATTGAGTGCCGCAAGTGAGACATGGAGTGCGGCAAGTGAGACATGCTTCACGCGGGCACGGCGGGCGGCAGCGACCGCAGCTTCCACCGACTAGGGCAGCGGATCGCGGGCTGGCCGGCGGCGGTGGTCGCCCTGTGCGCCGCACCGCTCGCCTCACGCGGCATGGGTAGGGTGGGCGGGTGACGACGGATGCGGGCGGCGATGCGCTGATCGGCGTCTCGCTCGGGCGCGAAATCCGCGCGGCGCGGACGGCGAAGAAGCTGTCGATGCGCGCGCTGGCCTCGGCGGCCGAGATCAGCCAGCCGTTCCTCAGCCAGATCGAGTCCGGTCAGACGATGCCGTCGATCGTCACGCTGTTCCGCATCGCAAAGGTTCTCGAGATCTCGCCCTCGTCCCTCCTGCCGAACGAGGCGGAGCCCGACCCGATCTCGGTCACCCGGCGCGGCGAGGGACGCCGCGTTCCCGTGAGCGAAGGGGACGGGTCGGCCGTCAGCCGCATCATCTCCGCCGGCGTCGCACACGCGGCCACGGTGCAGGAGTACCGCATCCCCGGTCGGTATCGCGGCGAATGGTTCGAGTCCGACGGCGAGAACACCGTATACATCGTCGAGGGCGAGGCCACCGTCGAGATCGAGGGCCGCGGCGAGTGGACCCTCGGCCCCGGTGACGCGCTCGCGCACCCCGGCGCCCTGCGCAACCGGTGGGAGGTGCGCGGCGACGAGCCCGCGACCATCCTGCTGATCCACGCCGGCGCCTGAGCCCGACCGGCCCGCGGGGGCCGAGGTGTCACGAAACGCGGCCGTAACGCGATCGGTATTTGCAATCAATGATTGCTCTCTACTATCGGTTTCGTGACGATCACCCTTCCGACCCTCGCTCTGCGCGACCGGGTCACCGCGTTCCTCGCCGACCACCCCGGGCGCCTCCTCATCGGCGGACGGTGGGTGGATGCCGCGGACGCCGAGACCTTCGGAACCTTCGACCCCGCCTCCGGCGCCGAACTCTCCCGCGTGGCGCGCGGCCGCGCCGAAGACGTCGACCGTGCGGTGACGGCGGCCCGCGCGGCACTGGACGGCGAAGCGTGGCGCCGCATGACGCCCGCCGACCGCGGCGCGCTGCTGTGGCGTATCGCCGACCTCATGCAGGGCCACCTCGACGACCTCGCCGAGCTGGAGTCGCTCGACCAAGGGAAGAACCTCCGCACCGCGCGGTTCGGTGAGGTCCCCGCGGCGATCAACCAGTTCCGCTATTACGCCGGCTGGCCCACGAAGATCGTCGGCGAGACGATTCCGACGTCCCTCAGCCGCACGCCGCCGGGCAAGGAGGTGTTCGCGTACACGCGCCGCGAGCCCGTCGGCGTCGTCGGGGCGATCGTGCCGTGGAACTCCCCGCTACTGATGGCCGCGATGAAGCTCGCACCCGCTCTCGCCGCCGGCTGCACGGTGGTGCTCAAGCCCGCCGAGAACACCCCGCTCACCGCTTTGTACCTCGGCCGGCTCCTGCAGGAGGCCGGCCTCCCGGAGGGCGTCGTCAACATCGTCACCGGCTACGGCGGCGAAGCCGGTCAAGCCCTCGCCGAGCACCGCGGTGTCGACAAGGTCGCCTTCACCGGATCCACCGCGGTGGGCAAGCGCCTCGTGGCCACCGCCGCCGGCGATCTCAAGCGCCTGACCCTCGAGCTGGGCGGCAAGTCGCCCGCCCTCGTGCTTCCCGACGCCGACCTGGAGGCCACCATCGAGGGCATCTCGCGCGGCATCTTCGACAACGGCGGGCAGGTGTGCGTGGCATCCGCCCGCGTCTATGCGCACCGATCGCTGTACCGCGACGTCGTCGACGGGATGGCCGCCTTCGGTGCCAACCTGCGACTCGGCCACGGACTCGACCCCGACGCCGACCTCGGCCCGCTCGTGAGCGTCGCGCAGGCCGAGCGCGTGAGCGCGTTCCTCGAGGAGGGACGCGCCGACGGGGTGGAGGTCGTGGGCGGCGGCGAGCGCAGTGGCCCCGCGGGAACCTTCTTCGCCCCCACCGTCGTCACCGGGGTGAAGGCGGACGCGCGGCTGCTCCGCGAAGAGATCTTCGGCCCCGTCGCCGTGGTGACGCCCTACGACGACCTCGACGAGGTGGTCGGGTGGGCCAACGACTCCCCGTACGGGCTGGCGGCGAGCGTGTGGACGCGCGGGCTCAGCGACGCGCACCGCGTGGCGGCCCGCATCCAGGCCGGCACCGTGTGGGTCAACTGCCACTCCTTCCTCGGCCCCGAGCTGCCCAAGGGCGGCCACAAGGAGTCGGGCTGGGGCTACGAGAACGGGCCCCAGGGCCTGGAGAACTATCTGGAGACCAAGACCGTGGTGATGGTGATCTGATGAGCGATACGACAGGCAAGCGCATCGTGCTGGGCGTCTTCGAGATGATGAACCCCAGCAACGGGATGCCGACGTGGACCGACCCCCGCGGCCGGGGCGACGACTGGGACCGGCTCGACTACTGGGTCGGCCTCGCCCGCGAGCTGGATGCGGCGGGCTTCGACTTCCTCTTCTTCGCCGACACCTACGGCTATGCCACGCTCGACGGACGGATGCCCGAGGAGGTCGCCGCCCACGGCATCCAATTCCCGGCCCTCGACCCGATGCTCGCGATCGCCGCTCTCGCTCGCGAGACGGAGAGCCTCGGCTTCGTCGTGACCTCCCCCACCACGGTGGAACGCCCCTACGCCACCGCGCGCCGGTTCGCGACGCTCGACCGGTTCACCGGTGGCCGCATCGGCTGGAACGTCGTCACCGGCAGCTCGCAGGCCACGACCGACGGGCTGTTCGGCGTCACCGAGCAGCTGGCGCACGACCAGCGTTACGACGCGGCCGACGACTTCCTCGACACGTGCCTGCGGTACTGGGAGCACAGCTGGGACGACGACGCCGAGGTCCGCGACCGGGTGCGCGGCGTGTACGCCGACCCCGCGAAGCTGCACCGGGTGGAGGTGGATGCCCCGTACCAGCGCTCGGCCGGCATCTTCGCGGTGCCGCCCACCCCGCAGCGGACGCCCGTGCTCTTCCAGGCGGGCACGTCCGACCGCGGCCGCGCCTACGCTGCGCGCAACGCCGAGGCCGTCTTCATCCAGGGGCAGTCCATCGCCTCCGCCGCGGCACACGTCCGCGACATCCGGGAGCAGGCCGTACTGCAGGGCCGCCGGCCGGAAGACGTGCGTGTCATCACCGGGATGACGGTGACCGTCGCATCCACCTCCGCCGAGGCCCACGCGCTGCGGGCGGAGTACGAGGCGCTCCTCGGCCGCGACGACGCCGCGGTGATGTTCGCGGGCATCACCGGGCTCGACCTGACCGGGCTCGACCCCGACACCCGCGTGGTCGACCTGAAGACGGATCTCGGGCAGACGCTCGTGCAGCGCTACGCGCGGCAGAACCCCGAGATGCGGGTGGGCGAGATCCTCGACTCCTTCCGCACGAAGGCCATCCGCGGATTCCAGGTGACCGGCTCGCCCGAGGAGGTCGCGGACGAGATCGAGGCGATCGTGGACGGCTCCGGCATCGACGGCATCATGCTCGAGCCCACCTTCGGCGGGCCGGACGCGTATCGCGCGTTCATCGAGCTGGTCGTCCCCCTCCTCGCCGCCCGCGGCCGCGCCGGCACCCCGCCCGGCACGACCCTGCGCGAGCACCTCTCCGGCGCCCCGCGCCTCGCCCCCGCCCACCGCGCGCACGCCCTGTCCGCGCGCGCCCCCCAACTCGTCGACTCGCCATAAACCGTCGGGTTTTCGCGCGAAAGTGCGCGTTTTTTGGCGAGTCGACCCAGGAGAGAAAGAGCACGCAATGAGACACGACGCCGTCGAGGCGGTGATCCGGGGCCTGAAGAAGGCCGGGGTCAGCGTCGCCACGTACCTGCCGGATTCGCTCCTGAAGGAGCTGTACCCGGCGCTTGACGCGGATGCCGACATCCGCACCATCCCCGTGACCAACGAGGGCGAGGGTGCCGCGATCGCCGGCGGCGTGTTCCTCTCCGGCAAGCGGGCCGTGCTCGTCATGGAGAACTCCGGGTTGCGGGCCGCGACCGAGCACCTCGCGCGGATGGGCCTGGGCGCCGGCATCCCGGTTGTCATGATCATGAGCTACCGGGGCGAAATGGGCGAGAACAACTGGTGGGCGATCCCCCACGGGATCACCATGGAGCCGCTCCTGAAGACCCTCCGCACCCCGTACACGATCGTTCACGACGTCGACGCGATCGAGCAGGCCATCGTGAACGCCTACGAGACGGCGTACGCCTCGTACTACCACGCGGCCGTCGTCCTCGGAGGGGATCTGGTCCGATGAGTTACTCCCGGTTCGAAGCCATGAAGCTCCTCGGTGCGCGCCTGTCCGACGAGCTCGTCATCCTCTCCCTCGGCGGCGCGGTCGACGAGTGGTACAACGCCGCCCCGCACATGCGCGCGGCGAGCCTCTTCCAGCAGCAGCTGGGATGCGTCACGCCCGAAGCGTTCGGACTCGCCGTGGGCCTGCCCCACCGCCGCATCGTCTCGCTCGACACCGACGGGGGCCTCCTGTTCAACCTCGGCATCCTCGCCACCCTCGGTAACGAGCGGCCGGAGAACCTCTTCGTGGTGGTGTGGGACAACGAGCAGTACCAGTCCATCGGCGGCCCGCGCACGCACACGAAAGGCGGACGCGTCGACCTCGCCGCGATCGCGCGCGGCGCCGGGGTCGAGCAGGCCCACACCGCGGCCACGCTCGAGGAGTTCGACGCGCACTGCGCCGCCGGGCTCGCCGCATCTGAGCCCTACGTCGTCGTGGCGAAGACCGACGGCATCCTCGAACCGGGAATCAGGCGCAAGCACTCCGACGGCCGCGAGGACAAGTACATCTTCGTGCGCCACGTCGAGGAGACCGAGGGCATCACGATCATGGGCCCGAGCGAGCACAACTGATGCCCGTCGTGCGTGAGCCCGCCGCCGGCTACGACGTCATCGTCGTCGGCGGCGGGGCCGCCGGATGCGTCCTGGCCGCACGCCTGTCGGAAGATCCGGCGATGCACGTGCTGCTGGTCGAATCCGGCCCCGACCACCGCGGTGCGCGGGAGGTGCTGGATGCCGCGCACTGGGACGCGCTGATCGGCGGGCCGTACGACTACGGTTACCGCTCCACCCCCACCGAGCACGTACTGGGCCGGGCCCTGGCGATGCCGCGGGGCAAAGTGCTCGGCGGCTCCTCCTCGACCAACGCGATGCTCTGGTACCGCGGCGCGCGCGCCGACTACGACGCGTGGCACCAAGCCGGCGCCGACGGCTGGGGGTACGACGATCTGCTGCCGTACTTCCGCCGCTCGGAAACCCGCCCCGGCGGCGACCCGACCTACCGCGGGCTGGAGGGCCCGATGAAGGTCGGGCCGCTCGCCGACGTCCACCCGATCGCGCATGCGTTGCTGGCCGCATCCGCCGAAAGAGGCCTGCCGGTCATCGACGACGCCAACGCGGCCTCGAACGAGGGCGCCGTCTACGCGGACTACAACGCGGTCATCGGCGAGGACGGCGCGTTCGAGCGGTGGAGCACCGCCCGCGCCTACCTGGAGCCGGCGCTCGGCCGCGCGAACCTCGACGTGGTGCTGGGCAGCCGGGTGCTGGGCCTGATGCTCGACGGGACCGTGGTCCGCGGCATCCGGCACCTCATCGACGGTGCGATGGTCACCACCTCCGCCGCCCGCACCGTCCTGTCGGCCGGCGCCCTCGACACCCCGCGGCTGCTGCAGCTCTCCGGCATCGGCGACCCGGCCCGGCTGCGGGCTGCCGGCATCGCGCCGGTGCATCCGCTCCCCGGCGTCGGCGAGAACTTCCAGGACCATCCGCTCATCCTCGGGATGAACTTCCGCGCCCGCGCCGACCTCGGCCCCGTGATCGGCAACGGCGGCGGGGCGATGCTCAACTGGCGGAGCTCCTATGCCGACGCCGGGCCCGACCTGCACGCGGTCATCGCGCACGGCTCCCGCGGCGACGAGGCGCTGCATGCCGCGCACGACCTGTCGGGCAACCGCGTCTTTGCGCTGGTGCCGGGCCTGTACCGCTCGCGCAGCGTCGGGTGGGTACGGGTGCGCTCATCCGACCCCGACGTCGCGCCCGACATCCACCCGAATTACCTCGCCGACCCGACCGACCTCGCCGCCATGGTCGAGGCGGTGGATGCAGTGCACGATCTGGTCGCGACATCCGCCTACGCCGAGCTCGCAGAGGGCCCGATCACCCCGCGGCGCGGGCTCGATCGGGCCGAGAAGACCCGATTCGTGCGGCAGAACATCGGCACGTTCTTCCACTGCTCCGGCACGGCACGGATCGGCACCGACGACCTCGCCGTGGTCGACCCGCAGCTGCGGGTGCGCGGGATCGAGGGGCTGTGGGTGGCGGATGCCTCGGTGATGCCCAGCATCCCGACCTCCAACACGCAGGCCCCCACCGTCGCGATCGCCGAGCGCGCCGCCGACCTCCTCCGCACCGCCTGAGGCGCGGCGCATCCCGGGATCATGTCCCGCTTTCGCAGGTTCTCAGCCCGCAGAACCTGCGAACCCGGGACATGACCCGGCGCTGTGGGTCAGGCCGGGGGCTCCCCCGCCTCCTGGGCCGCACTCCCCCGCGCCCCGCCCCCCCCCCCCCCCGGGTCCTCGGGCCCCTCGGGCCCAGGTCACCATGTCTCACTTTTCGCAACGATGTGCCTCATTTCTTGCCGAAAGTGAGACACAGGATGCGGAAAGTGAGACACAAGGATGGGGCGGGTGGGGCGGGATGCCGAAAGTGAGACACAGGATGCGGAAAGTGAGACACGAGGATGCGGCGGGTGAGACATACCTCGCAACGGCGCGGTCAGGCCGGCTCAAGCAGGGCGTCGAGGGCGAGGAACTGGGCGCGGAAGTCGGCGCGGAGCGCAGCCTTCTCCTCATCCGAGCAGAACGCCACATCGATCCCCTCCAGCGCGATGCGCTTCGCCGTCGTGGCATCCACGCCCATCGCCGCGAGACCCTCGCGGTATTCGCGGCCGAGGTCGGTGCGGAAGAACATCGCATCGTCGGTCGACACGGCAAGCGGCAGTTCCGCGTCGATCATCGCGCGGATGCGGTGGCCGGCGTCGAGGGTCCACCCCGAGCAGATCGTGGTCGACACGGGGGTGACGGTGAACCCGATCCCGCGCTCCCGCGCGAGCTGCAGCACCGCGGGGTCATCCACGATGCGATACCCGTGGTCGATACGGTCGACCCCGAGCACCTCGATCGCCTCCCGCACGGCCTCGGGTGACGCCGCATCCGTCTCGCCCGCGTGCGCGGTGAGCTTCAGTCCGTGCGCCCGGGCGAGGGCGAACGCGGCGGCGAAACGCGTCGGATCCTCGGTGTTCTCCGGCGTGAGGTCGTCCTGCCCGAGGCCGACGACCTCGGCCCGCGGATGCGCGATCATCTGCTCCACGAGGGCGACGGCCGATGCGGCCGAGTCGCGGCGGTTGACCGCGACGACGACGCGGAAGCCGACGCCGAAGTCGCGTTCGGCCGCACGCAGGCCCGCGATGATGGGGTCGACGACCTGCGGATACGTCAGGCCGCGTTCGGCGAAGTACTGCGGGTTGACGTAGTACTCGCGATAGCGGAGGTTGCTGTCGGCGACCGCCCGGCGGACGCCCTCGTACGCGACCCGCTCGAAGTCGTCCGCGTCACGCAGCACGTCGTGCGCGAAACGGAAGGCGACGAGGAACTCGACGAGGTCGGCGAAATCGAACAGCGTCGACGGGTCGGACTTCCACAGCCGGACGCCGTGCTTGCCGGCGAGTTCGAGGAACAGGGCCGCATCCATGGTCGAGACGAAGTGGCAGTGCAGCTCGGTCTTCGGCAGCAGCTGGAGGTAATCGCCGTACGTGATCATGCGTCGCTTCCCGGCAGGGTCGCGCCCTGCTTCACCACGAGGAGCCGGTACGGCGCGGCACTCGCCGACCACCAGCGATGCGGCACCCCGCCGGCGTAGTACGCCGAGTCGCCCGGTGCCATCCGGAGTTCCTGATCGCCCAGCTCCACGCGGACCTCCCCCTCGACGACATAGACGAATTCGTCCTCGTGGTGGATGAACACCTCTCCGGGCTCGGTGTTGTCGCCCTCCATCTCGAGGGGATGCAGCGGTCGCACCCCCTTCGCGAGCATCCGCGCGGCGCCCCCGGCGAAGCTCTGGTCCATGCCGCCTTCCCCCCGCCGGTGCACTTCCACCTCCACGATGGACGGGTTGGGCGGTTCCGCGGCGGCGATCAACTCGATCGGGCTCGTCTGCAGCGCCAGGGCGATGCGGCGCAGCGACGACAGACTCGGCTGCGCGAGGCCGCGTTCGAGCTGGCTCAGGAACGGATGCGACAGGTCGGTGGCCTCGGCCACCTGCACGAGGGTCATCCCGCGGGCGTGGCGGAACTGGCGGATCGAAGCGCCCAGGCGGAGGTTGGCCGCAGCATCCCCTGCCGCATCGTCGGCGAGCGTCGTGGTCATGGGTGCTCCCCTCCTACGCCGGGAGTGGCACTCCCCGCGCGGTCGCATACTCCTCGACGGCCGCGACGTACGCGGCGCGACGCGCCGGGGTGAGCCAGGACGCGTCGAACGAGTTGATGGCGAGCTGCACGAGGTCGGTCGGCGTGAGGCCCGCCTGCTCGGCGAGGGCGACGTAGTTGTCACCGACGTACGCACCGAAGTACGCCGGGTCATCGGAGTTGACCATCACCCGCACGCCCTGGCGAAGCAGCCCCACGATCTCGTCCGCCTTCATCTGCTCCGTCACGAACGAGTTCGAGACGGGGCACGTGGTGAACCCGATGCCGCGTTCCTTCGCCAGCTGCACGAGCGCCGGATCTTCCACGATGTTCGTGCCGTGGTCGATCCGGTCGACACCGATCTCCTCGAGCACCGCGCGGATGTGGTCGATCGAGCCGACCTGGTCGATGTCGCAGTGCATCGTGAGGAAGAACCCCTCGGCCTTGGCGCGCGCGAAGACCTCGGCGAACTTCGTCGGCGGGTTGTCGCGCTCATCCGAGTCGAGACCGACGCCGATGATCCACTGCTTGTACGGCAGCGCCTCCATCAGCGTCGCCATCGCGTACTCGGCGGAGAAGTCGCGAAGGAAGCACAGGATGAGTTCGGCCGAGATGCCCAGCTCGTCCTGGGCACGCGCGGCCGCGCGGCGGTAGCCGGTGATCACGGTGTCGAACGGCACCCCGCGGCTCGTGTGCGCCTGCGGGTCGAAGAACATCTCCGCGTGCACGACGCCCTGCTCCTTCGCCTTGAGCAGGTACGCCCACGCGAGGTCGTGGAAGTCCTCCGCCGTCTGCAGCACCCGCATCGCCGGGTAGTACACGGCGAGGAAGCTCGTGAGGTCGGTGAAGTCGTACGTCGCCCGCACCTCCTCCACGGTCTTCTCCGGCAGCTCGATGCCGTTGCGGGCGGCGAGGGCGAACTTCAGCTCGGGTTCGAGGGTCCCCTCCAGGTGCAGGTGCAACTCGGCCTTGGGGAGGCCGTGGGCGAACGGGATGGGCTCGACGGACGTCGTCATAGGAGGTTCCTTCGGGTTGGGGCAGAAGAACGGATGCGGGGGGCAGTCAGGCGCGGTCGGCCATCCCCATGCGGGCCAGGGCGACCGACTCGATGATCTGCACGAGGTTGTACAGGACGAGCGCGGCGCCGGTGACGAGGACGACCGCGGTCCACACGGCGGAGAACTGCGCCGCGTTGACGTATCCGCCGACGGCGCCGCCGATCCCGCCGCCCACGGCGAGCCACTCGGCCAGCAGCGCCCCGGTGATGGCGCCGGGCACCGAGATGCGGACCGCGGCGAAGAACTCCGGGAGGGAGCTCGGCAGGGCGACCTTCCGCAGTCGCGTCCACGCCGTGCCGCCGTACACGGAGATGAGGTCGTTCATCTGCGGTGAGGCCGACTTGAGGCCGAACGCGATGTTGACGAGGGCAGGGAAGAGGACGACGATCCCGCCGATGACGGCGACCGAGGCGAACTCGCGACCGAAGATGAGGATGATGACCGGGGCCATCGCCACGAGGGGCACCGACCGCAACAGCATCGCCATCGGCATCAGCGCGTGTTCGATCCCCTTGCTGAGCTGGAACAGGACCGCGATGAGCAGCGCGACCACGAGACCCGCGGCGAAGCCGACGACGGCGTGCCCCAGCGTGACGGCGAGCTGTCCGAAGAGCTGAGCGCGGTTCGCTTCGGCGTTGGGCATCGTGACCAGGAAGTTCCAGACGTCGACCGGCCCCTTCCCGACGTACGCCGAGACCCCGAACAGCCACAGGGACCCGACCCAGATCACCACGACCGCGACGATCGTCAGGACGAAGGTGAGGAGGCTGCGGGCGAGCGCGCGCCGTGTCGACGCACGCGTCTCCCGACGGATCTGCCCGTCCAGTTGCGACTGCTGCGCGGCCGCGGCCGGGGTGCTCACGGCGGCGAAGGCGGTGTCTGTCATCGGACCGCTCCCTTCGACCAGGGGGCCACCGCACGCGAGATCAGGCCGAGGAGCGCATAACCGGCGAGGGCGACGGCCCCGGAAACGAGGGCGATGTCCCACACTCGCGCCGCGTTCAGCGCCTGCTGCGCGGCGATCATCGCCGGCCCCACCCCCACGGTGATCTTGCCGAAGAACTCGCCCAGTACCGCGCCGAGGAAGGCGGCGGGCACGGCGATCTGCAGCGCGTTCAGGATCGCCGGAAGCGAGGCGATCAGGCGCACCTTGCGCAGCTGGGTCAGCCGTGAGCCGCCGTAGACGGTGATGAGGTCGAGGCTCGCCTTGTCGGCGGCCTTCAGTCCGAGCAGCGCCCCGACCACGGTCGTGAAGAAGCAGCTGAGCGCGGCGAGGAAGATCGCGGTCGTCGACGGCTGCCCGGCGGTGGGGATCGGGACGATGACGGTGAGGAGCAGGCCGAGGGCGACGATGGGGATGCAGTAGGTGATGATTGCGATCTGCATCACGGCGCCTTCGAGGCGCGGGACGATCAGCACGACGGTGGAGAGCACCAGCGCGAGACCGTTGCCCCACACGTAGCCGATGCCCGCCTCGGTCAGAGTGATGGTGAAGTTGCGGACGTAGAAGTCGAACCCCGTCTCGGCGAACTCCACCACGACCTGCAGCGGGGTGGGGATGGCCTGCGCGCCTCCCGGCCCGACGCTGGAGAAGACGGTCGCTGCGAGGATCCACCAGAGCGCGATCACTCCGATGCCGCCGATCAGGCCGGTGACCCACGCAGGAAGATGGATGTCCTCCCACTGGACCGCGCGTGCCTTTGCCGCGTCAGTGGTCATCGGCAGCAGCGCCCCCCACGCCGAAGAGCAGTTCCTGAGCGTGGTCGACGTACGCGTGGAACTCCGGCGTGCGCATCATCTCCGGCGTCCGCGGACGCGGGAGGTCGATCGTCATGACCTCCTTGATGCGCCCCGGTCGGGGGCTCATGACCGCGACCTGGTCGGAGAGGAAGATCGCCTCCGAGATGCCGTGCGTCACCAGCAGCGTGGTCGCCGGCTTCTCGGTCCAGATGCGCAGCAGCTCGAGGTTGAGCTTTTGCCGGGTCATGTCATCCAGCGCACCGAAGGGCTCGTCGAACAGCAGCACCGACGGCTTCATGATGAGCGAGCGCGCGATCGATACCCGCTGGCGCATGCCTCCGGACAGC
This sequence comes from Microbacterium sp. Z11_20, assembly GCF_057197605.1. Classification (NCBI taxonomy): domain Bacteria; kingdom Bacillati; phylum Actinomycetota; class Actinomycetes; order Micrococcales; family Microbacteriaceae; genus Microbacterium; species Microbacterium sp. Z11_20. The sequence continues at coordinate 230,410 of NZ_JBXVOQ010000004.1, forward strand.
TGCGCCGGCTTGGCCTTCTCGAAGCCCTTCAGACCGACCAGGTCGATCATCTCCGCCACGTAGGCCTTGTCGACGGGCTTGCCCGCGACTTCGAAGGGCAGCTGGATGTTGGATTGCACGCTGCGCCAGGGAAGCAGCGCCGAATCCTGGAAGGCGATGCCGAGCTCATTGCCCCGGCGAAGCTCCTTGGGGCTCTTCCCATCCACCCGGGTGGAGCCGCTCGTAGGGTCTTCCAGTCCCGCGAGAATACGGAGAATCGTCGATTTCCCGCATCCCGACGGCCCCAGCAGCGCCAGGAAGGTGCCCTGGTCGGTGTGGAGGTTGGCATCCTGCAGCGCCACGACGCTCTTGCGTCCCACGCTGAAGACCTTGTTCAGTTCGGTGATCTGCAGACCGGTGCCCAGGGTCGTCGCCTGGGCACCGGTCTGGGTGGCCGTATCGGTCACAGTGGTAGCTCTCGGTAGGGGTGGAGATCTCAGCCCATGTAGGCGACGAGATCCGGGTTCTCTTCGTAGACCTCGGCCAGCAGGCTCATGTCGAACAGGTCGGATGCCTCCAGTTCGATGCCCGCACCGGCGAGGCTCTCGATGGTGGTCGCCTGCAGTTCTTCGGAGATGGTGAACAGACCGTTCTCCTCGGTCTCCTCAGACACCACGAGGAGGTTCTGCGCCTCGGAGCCGGCCAGCGTCTTGGCCGGGTCGAGGTCGAGGTCCACACCGTAGGTCTCGAGGGCGAGGTCGGCACCGGCCTGCGGGTCGGCGAGCGCGTCGGTCCAGCCTCGGATCTCGGCGACGAGGAATGCCTTCAGCATCTCGCGGCTGCTCTCGATCGTCTCGTCGGTGACGGTGAGCGTCTCGGCGACGAACGGAAGGCCGTTCTCCGCGAACGGGAGGTTGGTGGTGGCCATGCCTTCCATCTCGACGGAGATGGACTCGTTGGTGAGGTAGGCGACGAAGCCGTCGACCTCGCCGTTGACCAGCGGCGCCGGATCGTACTGCACGGGAACGATGGTGAGCTCCGACGCATCGATGTCGTTCGCGGCGAGAAGCGCGGTGAACAGCGTGAGGTTGGAGTCCTGCACACCGATCTTCTTGCCCTTGAGGTCATCGGGCGTCGCGATGTTGCCGCCGTCTTCGAGGGACAGGACGGTGAACGGGTTGGCCTGGAAGGTCGCGCCGATGATCTTCAGCGGAGCTCCCTCGTTCGCCACGGCGGCCCCGACCTGCACGGCATCACTCAGCGCGATGTCGGCCGTGCCGCCCAGCAGCTCGGGAACACCGCCCGAGGGGCCGGGCACGAGGGTGACCTCACCGAAGCCGGCCTCCTCGTAGTAGCCGTTGGTGTCGGCGAGGTACTCGCCGGCGAACTCTTCGTTGAAGATCCAGCTGAGCTGGACCGTGATGTCGCCGAAGCCTTCGTCCGATCCTTCGGCGGGCTCGCCGCTGGATCCCGTGGATGCGCCGCTGGCGCAGGCGGTCAGGGCGAGGGCGGATAGGGCGACCCCGGCGAGGGCCGCGGTGGCGCGCGAGGTGCGCCGGGAAGAGAAGAAGGTCATGTGCTGTGTCTCCAGACGCCGGTGGTGCATTCGGGTAGGGATGCGGCGCCGCCCTCGGAGCTCGGCGGTGCTCGGCTGCTTCTGCCAGGACTGAGCCTCGCTCGGCATTGGCCACGGTAGGCGATGTAGATTTCACGAACACTGGCCGGGTGTTTCGGTGCCGTTACACGCTGCATAACCGAAGCCAACACGAAGGCCGCCCCGGTTCTCCGGGACGGCCTTCATGTTGGGACGCGTGTCAGCGCATCGTGAGCCCCCCGTTGACGACGAGCACCTGTCCGGTCATCGCCTCCGCCCCCTCTGAAGCGAGAAAGGCCACGGCGTTCGCGGTGTCTTCGGGCGTGAGGCGGCGCTTCATGGCCTGCCCGGCGACGACCGCATCGAACTGCGCGGGGTCGGCGACGACGCTCTGGGCCATGGGTGTCTCGGTCAGGCCCGGGGCGACAGCAGTCACCGAGATGCCGTGGGCGCCGAGCTCTGCCGCCAGGGCGCGCACGGCCCCCACCATCGCCCCCTTCGCGGTGACGTAGGGCAGGAAGCCGCCCGCTTGCGGCGGGATCCACAGCGAGTCCGACACGACCATGACGATGCGTCCGAACGACCGCTCGATCATGCCGGGAGTGAAGGCCTGCGCGAGCCAGAGCCCGGCCTCGACGTTGACCGACAGCAGGGTGCGCCAGCGGTCCGCGTCCAGCTCGGCGAGCGACATCGGGGCGACGATGGCCGCGGCGTGAACGAGGGCATCCACCCGGCCGTATCGGTCGAGTACCTCCGCGGCGGCCCGTCTCGTGGTCGCTTCCGACGTCAGGTCGACGTTCACCTCGCCGCTCCGACGGCCGAGCGCGACCGTTTCGTAGCCTCCGGCGCGGAGGGCGCGGGCGATGGCGGCCCCGATCACTCCCGTTCCCCCCGTCACGACCGCCACGCGTTTCTGGTCGTCCATCACGGGATCAGCAGCATCTTGCCGGTCGTGCGGCGCGACTCGATCTCCTTGTGCGCCTGGGCAGCATCCTCGAGCGGGTAGCGCTTTGCGATGGTGACTGTGAGCTCGCCCCGCTGAACACGGGTGAAGAGTTCGGACGAGCGCGCCTTCATCTCTTCCGCCGTGCGGACGTGGTCGTTCGTGATGGGGTAGGTGATCTTGATGCTCCGAGGAATCTCGTTCATCTTGATCGAGGGGACCGCGCCGATGAGGGGCCCGTAGTAGACCATCGTGCCGTGCGTGCGAAGCACCTCCAGGGATGCGTCGAAGGTCGACGCGCCGGCGCCGTCGAACACGACGTGCACTCCTTCGCCGCCCGTCAGTTCCTTCACCCGGTCCAGGAACGCGCCGCCCGTGGAGACCAGCACGTGGTCTGCACCGGCATCCTTGACGATCTGGATCTTCTCCTCGCGGGAGACCAGCCCGATGACCGTGCCGCCGCGCGCCTTGATGAGCTGCGTGAGCATGAGCCCGACCCCGCCCGCCGCCGCGTGTACGAGGGCGATGTCACCGGGCTGTACCGAGTGGGAGGCGGTGGCGAAGTGGTCCGCGGTCACTCCGTGGAGGAGCACTGCCGCAGCCGTCTCGATGTCGATCGTCTCGGGAAGCGGCACGACGTAGCGCACGGGAATGACGATCTGCTCGACGTAGCTGCCGTGGGAGTCGATCGTCAGCCACGCCACCCGGTCGCCCGGTGCGTACTCGTCCACACCCTCACCGACCTCGATCACGACGCCCGCACCTTCCATGCCGGGCACCTCCACGACGCGTTGGGCTCGGATGGCGGTGTCGAAGTAATTCACGCCGATCGCCCGGACGTCGACCAGGACCTCGCCCGCACCGGGGCGCGGGGTGGGATGTTCCTGCACCTGAAGAACCTCGGGGCCGCCTGCTTCGGAAATGACAACTTTTCTCATGGGGGCAACGTATGGCGGCAAAATTGTACTCGCAAGTACAATTGCTCCCATGGCCACACTCAAGGGCATCGCGACCCGCCGTCGCATCGTGGAAGCAGCAGCCGAGGAGATCCGCGAGCGCGGCACGAGCAACACGACACTCGAGGATGTGTGCGCTCGGAGCAACACGGGCAAAGGGCAGCTGTTCTACTACTTCCCCGACGGACGGGAGCAGCTGCTGCTGGCTGTGGCCGAACGGGAAGCTGCTCGCGTGTTCGACGACCAGATGCCCTACCTCAGCGAACTCACGTCCCGCGAGGCGTGGCAGAAGTGGCGAGATCTCATCGTCCAGCAGTATCGCGATCAAGGTCTGCACTGCCCGCTCGCGGTGCTGATCGCGGACGTGGGAAGGTACAGCCCCACCGCCCAGGCGGTCACCGCGGAACTCGTGCGACGATGGCAGGCCAGTCTCCGGGCCGGCATCGAGGCGACGCAGGCTGCGGGTGAGGCCGACCCCGCCCTCGACCCCGGCTACACCGCAGCGGCGCTGATCGCCGCGATCCAGGGCGGGGTCACGGTCTTGCTGTCGACCGGCACCGCAGAGCACCTGGAAGCCGGCCTCGACCTCTGCCTCGACCGCCTGCTGACCGCGTGAACTCCGGATCCCGCCCGCGTTCGCGCACGCCGAGAAACGAGATTACGGACGAGACATAACGCGCCGCGCCGTTTCTCGTCCGGAACGTTGTTTTTCGGCGAAGATGCGGGGTGCTAGCGGGGCTCGGCGGCGAGGTGGAGGACCGACTCGGTCAGGGCTCGGATGCCGGCGCCCACGTCGGCGGCCGACACGGCCTCGGCGGGGTGGTGGCTGATGCCGTCGGGGTTGCGGAGGAACAGCATCCCGACCTCGGTGATCGCGCCGATCGCCATGGCGTCGTGGCCGGCTCGGCTGAACAGCGCGGCGGGATCGTCGGCCCCGGGTGCGAGGGTGCTGCCGATCCCGGCGCGCACCACGTCCTGCAGCAGGGGCGCGCAGAACACCGCCGGCGCGGAGTGCACCTCGGATGCCCGCCACCGCAGGCCGCGTCGGCCCATGATGGCGTCGAGCTCGAGGGCGATGGCATCCCAGGCGGAGTCGCGGTGCGCGTCGAACTCTCCGCGCAGGTCCAGCGAGAAGCGCGCCTCACCGGGGACGATGTTGACCGCCCCCGGGAACGCCTCGAGCTGCCCGACAGTGCCGACGATGTGGTGCTCGCCCCGGCAGATGCGCTCGACGGCGAGCGCGGCCTCGCTCGCACCCAGGAGCGCGTCGCGGCGCATGTCGTAGGGGGTGCCGCCGGCGTGGCGCGCTTCGCCTTCGACGACGAGCTGGAACCGGCGGGCACTGGCGATGGATGACACGACCGCGAGCGACTCGCCCCGCCGGTGAAGCTCCGGCCCCTGCTCGATGTGCGCCTCCAGATATCCGACGAGCTCCTCGGGGCGACGCGCAGCCTCGCCGACGCGACCGGGGTCGAGGCCGAACTCGCGGAACGCGTGCCGGAGCGTCACCCCGTCGCGGTCGGTGAGCTCCCACCACGCGTCGTCCCACGTGCCGGCCACGGCCGACGAACCGAGCAGAGCCTTGCCGAACCGGGTGCCCTCCTCATCGGAGAACGCGATCACCTCCACCGCGAAGGGAAGCGGCGCGAACACCCCTCCGTCCTCGCCGGTCGCGCGCAGCAGCCGGACGACCTCGAGGCCCATGAGCACCCCGGCGATGCCGTCGAACCGGCCGGCGTCGGGCACGGTGTCCAGGTGCGACCCGATGAGCAGCGCCGGCGCGTCGCCCTCCGGTGAGACGGCCGAAGGGTCGAGTCGCCCGACCTGGTTGCCCGCGGCGTCCTGCCACGACCTCATGCCGATCTCGCGCATCCACTCGGCGACCAGGCGGTTGACCCGCGCGTGCTCCGCGGAGAGGTAGACCCGCTCGATGCTCCCGGGCGTCGCCGTCACGCGAGCGAGCTCGTCGCACCGCGCCATCACGCGATCGGCCGCAGCGGCGATCGCGTCGGGCCCGACCTGAAGGCGCGTCCGCATGTCAGTCGCCGCCCGGCGCGTCAGCGGCGTAGACGCCCTCGGCGGCTTCGACCCCGCCGCCGACGGGGACGGATGCGCCGAACCGGCGCAGCACGGATTCCAGCGCGGCGAGAGTCTGGACCACCGCATCCGTCCGGGCGTTGTACCCCATGGTGCCGATACGCCACACGCGACCGTGCAGGGGGCCGAACGACGTGCCGATCTCGATGCCGAAGTCCTCCAGCAGCGCCGAACGCACCGCATCGCCCGGGACGTCCTCGGGGATCTCGACCGCGACGACGTTCGACATCTTGTGCGCGATATCGCCGAAGACCGACAGCCCGAGCCCGCGCACACCCGCGAGCATGGCCTCGCCGTGCAGGCGGTGCCGGGCGATGACGGCCGCGCGTCCCTCGAGCAGCAGCACGCGGGCGCACTCGCGCGCGGCGTAGAGCATCGACGTGGCCTCGGTGTGGTGGTTCAGACGCCGCGGACCCCAATAGTCCAGGATCATGCCGAGATCGAAGTAGTTCGAGCGGACGAAGTCCGCCGCGTCCGGGTCGCCCTCTTCGCGGATCCCCGCCTCGACGCGGGCGCGCGAACGCACCACCTCGACGGCCCGGTCGGAGAGGGTGAGCGGAGCGGAACCCGACGGTCCGCCGAGGCATTTCTGCAGACCCGCCGTCGCCGCATCCACCCCCCACGCGTCCATCTCGAACTCGTTGCCGCCGAGGGATGCCGTGGCGTCGGTGTAGAACAGCACCCCGTGCGCGCGGCAGATCTCGCCGATCTCATCGAGCGGCTGGTTCATGGTGGTGGAGGTGTCGCCCTGGACGAGAGCGAGGAGGTGCGGCTGCACCCGCTCGATGGCCTCTCGGATCACCGACACCGGGAACACCGAACCCCACGGCACCTCGATGGTGTGCACCTCGGCGAGCGCCCGCTCGGCGATCTCCGCGAGGAGGTGCCCGAAGCGGCCGAAGACCGGCACGAGCACGCGATCGCCCGGGCGGATGAGGGAGATCATCGCCGCCTCGATCCCGGCCCGCGACGTGCCGTCGATCAGGAGCGTCGCGTCATTGCGGGTCGACCACACCTGCCGGTACAGCTCCTGCGTCTCGGCCATGGTCGCGGTCATGAACGGGTCGTACTGGCCCACAAGCGGCGCCGACATGGCGCGGAGCACGCTCGGGTACGCCGAGATCGGCCCCGGCCCCATGAGGAGCCGGGCCGGGGGATCGATCGGGCCGGGGATGGTGTCGGTCACGGGTTCTCCGGGTTCGGGATGACGGATGCCGCCACACGGCGGGCGAGGCGGATGAGGGCGGTGTCGGTGCCGGCGCGCGAGACGAACGAGACGCCCACGGGGGCCGGGCCGGCGGAGGTCGACACGGTCAGGAGCGGCACCGAGAGGGCGGGGAGCCCGGCGACGGCGGCCGGCGCGGTCATCCGGAGGGTGGCGCCGCGCGTGGCGTCGATGGCGGCAGCGTCCGCCGTCCGGAGCGGGGCCGGCCCCGGGACGCTCGGGAAGAGCAGGACAGCGTCGTGGGTGAGCGCGGAGAACCGCTCCCGCAGGTGCCTCAGCGTCTCGCGGGCGGCGGCCTCCTCGGCGGCGGTCACGGCGGCGGCGATGCGGAACCGGTCCGCGACGGCCGGTCCGACCGCCCCCGGGTGCTCCCGCACCCACGGTCCGTGATGGCGCCACGCCTCCGCTCCCTGGACGACGCGAAAGGCTCCGACGTACTCGTCGAGATCACCCGGATCCGCCGTGCCCAGTTCGGGCGCAGCATCCGACGCGGCAAGCGCCGCGATGAGCGCATCGAATGCCGCCCGCGTCGCGGGCTCGGCCTGTGCGCGGAGGGACTCCGGGACGAGGAAGCGCCACGGGAGCTCTCCGTCGGACGGCTGCTCCGTCGATTCCGGCCCGTCACCGGGGAGGCACCGGTCGGCGACGCTCTGGAGCGTATCGCCGTCGCGCGCGAGCCAGCCCACGGTGTCGAACGACGGCGCAAGGGGCAGGAGCCCCTCCCGGGCGACGAGGCCGTGGGTCGTGCGGAGCCCCCACAGACCCTGGTACGACGCCGGCACGCGGATGGAACCGGCGGTGTCGGTGGCGAGGCCGACGTCGGCCTGGCCGGTGGCCACGGCGGTGGCCGGTCCGCTGGACGACCCGCCGGGGAGTGTGCCGGGCACGGCACCGTTGGGCGGAGTGCCGTAGTGCGGGTTGTCGCCGGCGATCGAGTACGCGAACTCGTCGGTCCGCGCGATCCCGCGCACGGATGCTCCGGCTCGGAGCAGCTGGGCGACGGCCGGTGCCGTCGCGGGTTCGACGCGCGCCTGCTCGAGGTAGGTGGGATTGCCGGCACCGACGGGGAAACCCTCGACGGCGAACAGGTCCTTCACCGCGACCGTCAGGCCTGCGAGCGGCCCCTCCCCGGCTCCCTGGACGAGCGGGTCGCCCACGCTCCGCCAGACCGAGCGGTCGAACGCCGCCGCGCGCGGCGTGACGTGCGCCGCGGTGATCAGCCAGCGCCCGTCGATGCGCTGCCACACCTGGGTCTGCAGCCCCCGGCCGCCGCCGGCGTAGCGCGACACCGACATCAGCAGGGCCACGTCGTCGCCCAGGGGACGGTAGTGGATGCTGTCGATGCTCCGCTGCGTCACCCCGCCGCGCTGCGACCGGAACGCACGGATGGCGTCGTGTCCGAGGAGCAGCCCGGCGCCGTCGCCGCGGAGCACCTCCGGCCCAGGGGCGAAGGACGCGTCGAGCACGTCGAGGTCGTTTCCCACCACGGCGCGCTCGTACGTCTCGAAGGCCTGCCGCAGGTCGTCCGGGAGGTGCGGAGTGAGGTTGTCCGGGAGGCGGGGCGCGAGGTCGTCCGGGAGGTCCTCCGTGCCGGTCCGGGGCTCCGCCGCATCCGTCATCGCTCCCCCTCCGCAGCCTCGCGGGAGACCGCAGCGAAGTCGGACTCGCGGATGCGCGCGTGGACGCCGCACACGATGTCGACGACCTGGGAGATGTCGAAGTCGGTGGCCGCGCTCAGATACGCGTAGGCCAGGTGCTCGTCGAGCCCCCACCGCGCCTGGATGAGCGCGACCGCGGCACGGACGCACCGCCGCATCGCCTCGTTCAGATCGGAATGCAGCCCGGTCGGCACGAGGTACTCATCGGTGCGCACGAGCGGCCCGGTCACCTCGCCGAACTCGGTGAGCGCCTCCTCCCGCGGTACGACGTCGAACCGCAGTGTGGCGCGGAGCGACGCCTCCAGCGCGGTGAGCGCGACCTCCCCGTCGCCCTGCGCGAAGTGCGGGTCGCCGACGTACGCGAGCGCCCCGTCGACCTGCACCGGCAGGTAGAGCACCGTGCCCTCGACGAGGAGGTTGATGTCGATGTTTCCCCCGTGCGCACCCGGCGGCACCGAGTGGGGACGCTCGGACTCGGCGACGGCGACCCCGATGGTGCCCAGGAACGGCGCCAGCGGGAACGCGACGATCCGCTCGCCGCCCTCGGTCACGGGGAGGGTTCCCACGAGGCGCCCGTCGCGCTCCTCCACGGCGGCGAAGACGCTCACGTTCCCGGGCGTCCGCGGCAGTTCGCCCACGAGCGCGCCCTTGCCGTGGCGATTGGAGATGACGCCGTACGGCACCCGCGGCTGCAGCGTGCCGATCGTGATCTTCAGCAGGTCGCCCGGCCGCGCACCCTCGACCCGGATGGGTCCGGTGATCACGTGCGGACCATCGGATGCGGCATCCCTCGACACCGTGGCGGCGACCGCGATCGCGTCATCCAGCACCGCGGATGCGGCCACGCCGTGTCCGCCGAAGTAGGCCAGCGGGTCTTTGCCCTGGTCATCGAGGATGCCCTCGTGGCTCACGGTGTCGATCGTCACCGTGTCACCGGCCGCGATCGTGAGGACCGCTGCATCCGTCGCGCTCGGCAGACGGCCCCACAGGACCGTGTCGGGCGTCGTCGGCAGGTAGAAGGAGCCGGGGATCTCGCCCACTCCCGGCTGCAGGATCTCGAACGCGGGCGAGCCGGCGCCGGTGTTCCCCGGTGTGGTCGCGGTCGTCATCGGTCGCTCCCCCACCCCGCGAGCGTGGCCGGTTCGGCCAGGATCTCCCGTCCCGCCCGCGCGAGCACGCCGTCGCCGGCGCGGTAGGCCGGCACGCCGTGAACCCACGTCGTGCTGACGACCCCGTGGAGGGTCCGTCCGTCCCACGGCGACATCTTGTTGCGGTACTCCAGGTCGGCCGCGCGCACCGTGTGCGCCGCATCCGGGTCGAACGCGACCAGGTGCGCGGGCTCGCCGGCGGCGAGGCGCCCTCTCCCCCCGAGTCCGCCGATGCGTGCGGGGCCGGTCGTGAACAGCGGCAGCATCCGCTCGAGGGGGATACCTCGGCGCCGGGCCTCGGTCCACACCGCGGAGAACCCGGTCTGCAGGCCCGAGATGCCGCCCCACGCCAGGCCGAAGTCGCGCGACTCCTTCAGTGCGGGCGTGGACGGGGAGTGGTCGCTCACGATCGCATCGACCGTGCCGTCCAGGACGCCCGCCCAGAGGAGGTCGCGGTTGCCGGCGTCGCGGATCGGCGGGCAGCACTTGAACTCCGCGGCGCCCGCCGGCACCTCGTCGGCCGTGAGCGTGAGGTAGTGCGGGCACGTCTCGATCGACAGAGGTACCCCGTCGGCCTTCGCGGCGCGGATGTCGTCGAGGGCGCCTCCGTCCGACACGTGCACGATGTGCGCGCGCCCGCGCGTGCGGCGGGAGGCCTCGATGACCAGACGGATGGCGGACCGCTCGCCGGCGGCGGGACGCGAAGCCTCGAAGTCGCGGTAGTCGCTGCCGAGCGCGCCGTCGGCGTGCAGCTGCGCCGGGTCTTCGGCGTGGACGATGAGGATGCTGCCGAGCTCGGCAATCTCGGCGAGGGCGGCGTCCAGCTGCGCGGCGTCGAGGTGACCGAACTCGTCGATGCCCGACGGGGACAAGAAGGATTTGAAGCCGACCACGCCCGCCGCATCCAGCGCCGCCAGCGCACCGAGGTTCTCCGGCACTGCACCGCCCCAGAACCCCACATCGACCGCGAGCTGCCCGGTCGCCGCCGAACGCTTGGCGGCGAGGGCCTCCGGGGTGGTGGTCACCGGGATGCTGTTGAGCGGCATGTCGAGCACGGTGGTGACGCCGGCCGCGGCTGCCGCGGCGGTCCCCGTGGCAAACCCCTCCCACTCCGTGCGGCCGGGCTCGTTCAGGTGAACGTGCGAGTCCACCAGGCCGGGCAGCAGCACCTGCGAGTCGGGCAGGACGACGTCGGCCTCGGGGTCGAAGACATCCACCGCGGCGATCACGCCGTCGGTCACGTGGACGGTCGCGGGGACGAAGGAGCCGTCGAGGTACACGCGCTGCGCGGCGACCGAAGCGGGGGTGCTCATGGCGCCACCGTACGGGTCTCGCATTTCCCGGATGTTACCCACGGCAACATCCGCGTTCCGCGGCTGCGCCGGCGGCTCTGCGCGCAGCTCCGGCAATCCCCGCCGGGCACAGGTCCGACGGAGCTACCGCCCGTTCAGAAGCCCGCGCGCCACTCCCGGATGATGCGGACCACGTCATCGAGGTGGGATTCCAGGAGGAAGTGACCACCGTCGATCAACTCGACGCGCGTCTGCGGCGCGTCTCGGCGGAAGGCCTCCGCTCCGGCTGCGGCGAAGATCTCGTCGTTGCGGCCCCACACCGCCAGCACCGGCACCCGCGTGGCGCGCAGCCACTCGTGCACGGCGGGGTACAGGTCGCGGTTGGTCGCATAGTCCCCGAACAGGCGGAGCTGCGCCCGGTCGACACCCGGCCGAGCCAGCAGCGCGAGGTCGTGCTCCCACGCGTCGGGATCGATCGTGGTCACATCGGGCACCCCGTGCGTGTACTGCCAGTACACCGCCTCCCGGCCGAGCGCCGGCCGGAGGGCCGCCTCGTTTTCCGCGGAGGGGTCTGCGCCGTAGGCCCAGATCGCACCCCAGAACTCGGGCACGAACCCGTCCTCGTACGCGTTCCCGTTCTGCGAGATCACGCCCTCGATCGACTCCGGGCTCGCCAGCGCCAGCCGCCAGGCGATCGGAGCGCCGTAGTCCTGCACGTACACGGTGAATCTGGTGACTCCGATGACCTCGAGGAACGAGCGCGTGACGTCGGAGAGGGAGGCGAAGGTGTAATCGAAGTCGTCCACGGACGGGGCCGACGAACGGCCGAAGCCGATGTGGTCGGGGGCGATCACGCGGTACCGGTCGGCGAGCGCCGGGATGAGGTGACGGAACATGTGTGAGCTCGTGGGGTAGCCGTGAAGCAAGAGGAGCACGGGCGCATCCCCCGGACCTGCCTCCCGGTAGAACACGTCGAGCCCCCCGACGGCCACGGTGCGGTGATGAACGGTCGCCATTACTAACTCCCATACGTTGGTTAACTGGTTAGCCGGACGCTAGCATGAAAGGGCGACCGGCAGCCAGAGCGAGGTCGACACGGAGGGATACGCGGGATGGGCGACGAGGAGCTGTTGATGGCGCTGCTGAACAGCGCGCCCGTGGTTCGGGGCGTGCACACCGACGTTCTGGACGGCGCGGCCGGTGCCGGGATCGCGCAGCGGTTCGGCGGCACGGGATCGGAGGCCGAGATTCGTCACCTCCAGGGAGTGCGGGGCGCGCTGCAGGCGGTCATCCGCGGCGACACCGCCGGTCTGGACGAGCTCCGCTCTTCGATCAGCACCGCCGCACTCACCCCCCACGTGCAGCAGGGCGGGGTCCACTGGCAACTGCAGGCACCGGATGACGAACGGCTCGGGGTGCGCGCTGTGCTGGCGTGGTCGGCCGTGATGGACCAGCTGCCCGGACGCCTGCGCGCCTGCGCGAACGACGAGTGCACCCTCTTCCTCGTCGACCGCAGCCGCCCGGGCACCGCCAGATGGTGCTCCATGGGCACCTGCGGAAACCGGATGAAAGCCCGGGCTCATGCCGACCGCCGGCGCAGCGCGACCGCGCGCACGGACAGCTAGCCGACCCACCCCGACGCGGGCACCCCGCCGCCGTGTCACGAGCCGGAAACGCGGCGGCGCTAGCGTGACCGACATGGAGTTGGATGAGTTCAACAGCGCCGATCCGGCCGATGCCGCGGCCATCGTGCGGGTGTGGGCCGCCGTGCCCGGGTGGGTGGATGCGGTGGTCGAAGGCCGCCCGTACGCCTCGGTCGGCGCGCTTGCGGCGTACGCCGGTGCGCTCGCGGCGACGTGGGCGCCGGCCGACCTCGAGGCCGCGCTCGCCCACCATCCGCGCATCGGCGCCCGGGTCAGCGGCGGCGGCGCGGAAGCCGCCGCATCCCGGCGTGAGCAGGCGTCCATGTCGGCCGCCGGCGACGACGTCACCGCCGCGATCGCCGCAGGCAACGCCGCCTATGAGGAGCGCTTCGGACGGGTCTTCCTCATCCGCGCGGCCGGCCGCACCCCCACCGAGATGCTGGCCGAACTCCAGCGCCGGATGGGCAACGCCCCCGATGTCGAGACCGCCGAAGCCACCGCGCAGCTCGCCGAGATCGCCCTGCTCAGGCTGCGCGCCACGATCTCCGACGACAGCGCGCCGACACCCGAGGACCCCGAGTGAGCCAGCTGACCACCCACGTCCTGGATGCGGCGACGGGCGAGCCTGCGGCGGGAGTCGCCGTCGTGCTCACCCACGCCTCCGGCGGGGCCGTGACCGCAGAGGCACCGGGCGCGATCGTCGCGCACGGCGCGACCGACGACGACGGCCGCGTAGCGCTCGGACCCGATCGGCTCGACGCCGGCGACTACTCCCTGACATTCCTCACCGGCGAGTACTTCGCCGCCCGCGGCACGGCGACCTTCCACCCGTACGTGACGGTGACCTTCACCGCCGACGACTCGGGGCGGCACCTGCACGTGCCCCTGCTCCTGAGCCCGTTCGCCTACTCCACCTACCGCGGGTCATGAAGGTTCTCATCATCGGCGCCGGCATCGGCGGCACGAGCGCTGCGATCGCCCTTCAGCGCCTCGGGCACGACGTGGTCGTCTACGACCAGATGCGCGAGAACAAGCCCGTCGGCGCCGCGTTGTCGCTGTGGTCCAACGGCGTGAAGGTGCTCAACTGGCTCGGCCTCACCGACGAGGTGGCGGCCCTGGGCGGCCAGATGGACGACATGGCGTACATCGACGGACACACCGGCGAGCAGATGTGCCGGTTCAGCCTCGAGCCGGTCACGACGCAGACCGGTCAGCGCGCGTATCCCGTCGCACGCGCCGACCTGCAGGCGTTGCTGATGGAGAGGGTCGGGCTGAGCCGCATCCATCTCGGCATGCGCCTGGTCGGGATCGACGACGACGGCACCACCGTCACGGCGACCTTCGCCGACGGCACGACTGACACCGGTGACCTCCTCATCGGCGCCGACGGCGCGCGCTCGTTCACCCGCGATTACGTCACGGCGGATGCGGCGACCCGGCCCGAGCGCACCTACTCGGGGTACACGAACTTCAACGGGCTCGTGCCGATCGACGAGCGGATCAGCCCGCCGAACCAGTGGACCACCTACGTCGCGGAGGGGAAGCGCTGCGCGGTCATGCCGGTCGCCGGCGACCGGTTCTACTTCTTCGTCGACGTACCGCAGCCCGCGGGGCTGCCGTATGACCGCGACGCCGACGGGAAGCAGCCGCTCGAGGACGCGTTCGGGGCGTGGGGCGCACCGGGGGTGCGGGCGCTCCTGGACGCCATCGACCCCGCCGCATCCCTCAATCGCGTGGAGATCTGGGACATCGACCCGTTCCACACGTGGGTGCGGGGGCGGGTGGCGATCCTCGGGGACGCCGCCCACAACACCACGCCCGACATCGGGCAGGGGGCGTGCTCGGCGCTGGAGGACAGCTTCGCCCTCGGCATCGTGTTCGCCACGAACACCCTCGGCGTCGAGGACGCATTGGCGCGGTACCAGCGCATCCGCTCCGAGCGGGCGGGCGACCTCGTGCTGCGCGCCCGCAAGCGCGCGGTGGAGACCCACGCGTTCGACCCCGCCGTGACGGAGGCCTGGTACGACGGGCTCCGCCGCGAGGACGGCACCGGGGTGATCCGCGGGATCGTCGGCAACATCGAGGGCAGCCCGGTCAACCTCGGCGGCGGCATCCTGGCCTGACGCAGAACTCAGGATCTCGGCCTCCAGGCCCGCGGCAACCTCGCGGGCGGCATCCCGCCTGAGCGCGCAAAACTCAGGAGATTCCGGCCTCGCCACCGGTGACACGGGGCCGGACGGGCCGATTCTCCTGAGTTCTGAACGACGAACGGGCCTCAGCCCTTGCCCCCGCGCCCCACCTGAACTCAGGAGATCTCCGCCTCCCAGGGCGGCAACCTCGCGGCGGCAACCTCCCCGGCGGCATCGCGCCCGAGCGCGCGAAACTCAGGAGATTCCGGCCTCGCCACCGGTGACACGGGGCCGAACGGGCGGATTCTCCTGAGTTCTGAACGACAGACGAGCCTCGGTCCCTTGCGACCGCGCCCCCCATGCCGCATCCGGGGTAGACCTCAAGACCTCGTCGGGGTCTCCGCCGGCCGGGAGGGGCCGGCTCCCCGCTCGGCAATCACGCGCGCGGGCCGCCGAGACCGGCGGTGCGGACGGCGGTGCGGCCTCTGCCGCCTCAGACGTGGAAGAGCGCGTGCAGGGGCGCGTCGCCGAGCGCCTCACGCCCGCCGAGGGCGTCGATCTCCAGCAGGACCGCGCTCCCGACCACGGTGCCACCCAGCTGCTCGACCAACTCGCGCGCCGCGGCGATCGTGCCGCCGGTGGCCAGGACGTCGTCGAGCAGCAGCACGCGCGCACCGGGGGCGAGGTCGTCGTGCATCTCGATCTCGGCCGTGCCGTACTCCAGCGCGTACGAGACGGATGCGGCGGGGCGCGGGAGCTTGCCGGCCTTGCGGATCGGGACCAGACCCGACTGAGCCGCGATCGCGGCGGCTCCGGCAAGGAGGAATCCGCGCGCCTCGATGCCCGCTACGACGTCGAACTCGCCCGCGAAGGGGGCGAGCAGGCCATCGATGCAGGTGCGCAGCGCTGCAGCGTCGGCCAGCAGCGGGGTGATGTCACGGAAGACGACGCCCGCTTCCGGGTAATCGGGGATGCTGCCGATCAGGCCCTCGGCGCGAGCCAGGTCGGCGGAGTGTTCGGACACCCGCCCACCATACCCGCGCACACCCGATCCCCCGGGCCGCCCGGGCTCGGGTGGGTTTCGGGCGGATCCGTTGCGTTGGGGCGCGCGCATCACGCCCCAACGCACCCCGGGCGCCCAAACCCGCGGAACTAGCGCGGAACTCGCGGGAATGCGCGGGAGCCCACACGCCCCAACACGCATAACTGCCCCCGTTCCCGCGGACCGCCCCCAAACCGCAGGAAAACCCGCGGGAAGCACCCCGGTCACACCGCCGGCACACCGGCGCCCCGCCGCCGGCACAGCGGCGCCCCACCCCCGATACAGCTGCGCCCCACCGCCGACACACCAGCGCCACACCGCCGACCCAGTGGCGGCACGGAGCGGCACGAGGCGCCCCACCGCCGACCCAGCGGCGCCCCATCGCCGGCACACCAGCGCCACACTGCCGGCACACCGCAGCCACACCGCGGGCCCACCGCCGGCACGGAGCGGCACGGGATGGCCCCGGCATCGCCAACCATGTAAGCGTTTGCAGTAGCCTGTTCGGCATGACTTTCACGCAAGAGGACGCTCGCGCCGACACGGCCACCGCGCCCGGATCCGAGTGGTGGCGCACCGCCGTCATCTACCAGATCTACCCCCGCTCCTTCGCCGACAGCTCCGGCGACGGCGTCGGCGACCTGCCCGGGGTCACCTCTCACCTGGATGACCTGCGTGATCTCGGCATCGACGCGATCTGGCTGAGCCCGTTCCAGCGTTCGCCGCAGAAGGACGCGGGATACGACGTCGCCGACTACTGCGACGTCGACCCGCTGTTCGGCACGCTCGGCGACTTCGACGACATGCTCGCCGGCGCGCATGACCGCGGCATCCGCATCATCGTCGACCTGGTCCCCAACCACTCCTCCGACCAGCACGAGTGGTTCCAGGCCGCTCTGGCCGCCGCCCCCGGCAGCCCCGAGCGCGCGCGGTACATGTTCCGGGACGGCACCGGCGAGAACGGCGAGCTGCCGCCGAACAACTGGGAGTCGGTCTTCGGCGGGCCGGCCTGGACCCGCATCATGGAGGCCGACGGCACACCCGGCCAGTGGTACCTGCACCTCTTCGACGCCTCGCAGCCCGACTTCGACTGGTCGAACGAGGAAGTGCGTGAGGAGTTCCGCCGCATCCTGCGATTCTGGCTCGACCGGGGCGTTGACGGCTTCCGCGTCGACGTCGCGCACGGACTCGTGAAGGAAGCGGGCCTCCCCGACTACACGCCCAACCCGGATGCCGGGTCCATGGGCGGCGACGAGGGTTCGGTGCCGTACTGGGGCCAGCCGGGAGTGCACGAGATCTACCGCGACTGGCATGCGCTCCTCGCCGAGTACGACGGCGATCGCGCCCTGTGCGCCGAGGCCTGGATGCCCAGCGTCGCCCAGACCGCGCTGTGGGTGCGCCCCGACGAGATGCACCAGGCCTTCAACTTCGAGTACCTCGAGACGCCGTGGGATGCCGCCGCCCTCCGCTCCGTCATCGCCGAGTCGATCGAGGTGTACCCGTCGGTGGGCGCGCCGAGCACGTGGGTGCTGTCCAACCACGACGTGGTCCGCCACGCGTCGCGCCTCGCTCTGACCGCCGAGAACCCGCAGGGTGCCGGAATCGGGCCCAAGTCCCCCGGGAAGCCCATCCCGGAGGTCGGCCTTCGCCGCGCGCGGGCGGCCACGACGCTCATGCTCGCCCTCCCCGGGTCGGCCTACATCTACCAGGGCGAGGAGCTCGGGCTTCCCGAGGTCATCGATCTGCCCGACGACGCGCGCCAGGATCCGACGTGGTTCCGCACCGAGGGAGCGCGCTACGGACGCGATGGATGCCGCGTACCGATCCCGTGGAGCGCGTCGGCGCCGGCCTACGGGTTCAGCGAGACCGGAGAGTCGTGGCTGCCGCAGCCGTCCGAGTGGGCGGGGCTCGCCCGCGACGCCCAGGTGGGCGACCCGGACTCGACGCTCTCGCTCTACCGCGCGCTGCTGACCGAGCGTCGCGCACGGGGCCTCGGCAGTGGCGCGCTGGACTGGCTCGACGGCTTCGGCGACGGCGTCGTGGCGTTCCGCCGGGGCGATCTCACGGTCGTGGCGAACGTCAGCAGCACCACTGTGCCGCTGCCGGAGGGTACGCTCGTGGCCGCGAGCGGTCCGCTCGCACCGGAGGGGATTCCCGTCGACACGACGGTGTGGGTCGCCGCGGGCTGACGCCGCGGAGCCCGTGCCGACCGAGCGCGCCGAGGCGGAGCATCCCGTGAGGGGCAACCGTCAATGGTGAGTATCGACGAGGTCGCGCGGCGAGCGGGCGTGTCCACCGCGACGGTGTCGCGCGCGCTCAGCGGACGCGGCCATGTCTCGGACGCATCCCGGGCGCGCGTGATCGCCGCGGCGGAAGACCTCGGATACGTGGTCTCGGCGTCGGCGTCGAGCCTGGCCTCCGGGCGCACGCGCAATGTCGGCGTGCTCGTGCCCTTCGTCGATCGCTGGTTCTTCAGCACGGTGCTCAGCGGGGTCGCCGCGGCGCTCATGCGGCGCGGGTACGACATCACGCTGTACAGCGTGACCGACGACCCCGCCGAGCGGCGCACGGTCTTCGAGACCTTCCTGCGCCGGCGCCGCATCGACGGGATCATCGCCATCTCGATCGAGCTCGGCGCGGAGGAGTCGCAGCGCCTGCACGACCTCGGCATCCCGGTCATCGCGATCGGCGGGCCGAACCCGCAACTGAGGACGCTCACGGTCGACGACACCGCCGTGGCACGGCTCGCGACCGAGCACCTGCTCTCCCTCGGTCACACGCGCATCGCGCACATCGGGGCCAACGCCCAGTTCGACATCGACTTCCACATCCCCACGCGGCGGCGGCAGGGCTTCGAGCGGGCGTTGGCGGATGCGGGGGTGCCGGTGCTCCCGGCCCTGTTCGAGCCGGCGGACTTCACCATCGAGGGCGGGTTCCGCGCGGCCAAGCAGCTGCTCGGGCGGCCCGGAAGCCGCCCCACGGCCCTGTTCTCCGCATCCGATGAGATGGCGATCGGCGCGCTGCTGGCCGCCCGCGAACTCGGGTACCGCGTTCCGGAGGATCTCTCGGTGATCGGCGTGGACGGACATGAGCTGGGCGAGTTCTTCCGCCTGACCACGATCGACCAGTTCCCCCGCGGGCAGGGCGAGCTTGCCGGCGACGCGATCGTCGCGGAGCTGGAGTCGCCCGCATCCGTCCCGCACCTCCCCACGCCCCTGCCGTTCGAGCTGGTCGTCCGCGGCACGACGGCGCGGCGGCGCTGAACACCGCGGCCGGCACCCCGCGCCCCGCGGATGCTGCGCCCCCAACCGGAGCGCGGGCCGCGAGAAGCGCGGGACGACGGCGCGCGGGCTCGCGGCCCTAGGCTCGGGGGATGAGTATCGACCTGGAGAGCCTGTACCGCGATCTGCACCGCCATCCGGAGCTGTCGTTCCAGGAGACGCGCACGGCCGGCGTGATCGTGCGGCACCTCACCGAGCTCGGGCTCGAGGCCGAGGAGGGCGTCGGGCGCACCGGTGTGGTGGCCGCGATCCGCAACGGCGACGGCCCGGTCGTGTGGCTCCGCGCCGACATGGATGCGCTTCCCGTCGAGGAGCGCACGGGCCTCGACTACGCCAGCACGGCCCGCGGCACGGATCCGTCGGGCGCGGAGGTGCCGGTGATGCACGCGTGCGGACACGACATGCACGTCAGCGCGCTCCTCGGGGCCCTCGAGCGGCTCGTCGCCACCCGCGCCGACTGGTCGGGCACCGTCGTGGCGGTGTTCCAGCCCGCCGAGGAGTACGGCTCGGGATCGCAGGCGATGATCGCGGACGGCGTGCTGGAGCGCTATCCCACGCCCGACATCGTCCTCGGTCAGCACGTGACGCCCCTTCCCGCCGGCGTCATCGGCGTCCGCCCGGGCACCCAGATGGCCGCCTCCGACGGGCTCACCGTCGTGCTCCACGGGCGGGGCGGGCACGGGTCGCGCCCGCAGGCCACGATCGACCCCATCGTGATGGCCGCGGCCACCGTGATGCGCCTTCAGACGATCGTCTCGCGTGAGGTCGACCCCCGCGATGTCGCGGTCGTCACCGTCGGCGCCATCCACGCGGGCCTGAAGAACAACATCATCCCCGCGGAGGCTCGCCTCGAACTCAGCCTGCGCTACCCCGACGACGCGGCGCGCGACCGCGTGCTCGAGAAGGTCGAACGGATCGTGCGAGCCGAGGCCGTGGCATCCGGCGCCGAGCAGACGCCCACGATCTCCACCCTCCACACCCTCCCGCCCACCATCAACGACGCGGATGCCACCGCCCGCCTGACCGCCGCCTTCGAGCATGCGTTCGGTGCGGGGAGCGTCGTTGACCCCGGGATGTTCACCGGCAGTGAGGACGTCTCGTGGTTCGCGCGCGACTCCGGCGCCCCCCTGGTGTTCTGGTTCTGGGGCGGTGCCGACCCGCAGACCTACGCCGACGCGCTGGCCGCCGGCGCCGTGGAGAGCCGCATCCCCACGAACCACTCGCCGTTCTTCGCCCCGGTGCTCCAGCCGACCCTCAGCCGTGGCGTGGAGAACCTCGTCGTGGCCGCGCGCGAGTTCCTCGCCTGACCCCTGGCCCTCCCTCGCCGGGGAGGGCATGTGCCGGGAGCACACGGACCGCGGGCGATCGTGAACAATGAGCACATGAGCCTGCTCCGCGACGATGCGCCCGGCGCTCGTGACGAGACGCTGGTGCGCGCCGTCGTGGATGCGGTGGCCGGCCGCACTCCCGATGCCCTTTCGCGGTTGCGCACGATGCCGGAAGCCGCCGCATCCGTCCCCGTCGTCGAGGCCGCGCGCCGCGAAGTGGAGGGCCTCCGTCGCCGCGAGCAAGAACTGTCGGCGCTGTTCTCCAGCGCCCGCGAGCTCGCCGGCGTCCGCGACACCGACGCGCTCCTCACTCGGCTGGTCGAGCGCGCGCACGACATGCTCGGCTCCGACGTGACGTACCTGTCCGAGTACGCCCCGGAGACCGGGCAGCTGCAGGTGCGCGCGACCTACGGGGCGGTGTCGGCGGAGTTCCGTGAGCTGGTCGTACCGCCCGGTCGGGGTCTCGCGAGCGTGGTCGTGGAGACCGGCACGGCTCAGGCGGTCAGCCGCTACGCCGACTATGCCGCCGACCGGCGCGAACCGGTCATCGACGACGCGGTCGCGGCGGAAGGCATCGTCTCGATGCTCGGCGTACCGCTGCGCACCGAGACCACCGTGCTCGGCGTGCTCTTCGTCTCGATGCGCCAGGAGCGCACCTTCACCCCCGACCAGACCGCGCTGCTGTCCGCCCTGGCCGACCACGCCTCGATCGTGCTGCAGACCGCCGGCACGTTGCGGTCACTGCGCCGCTCCGAAGAGGAGGCGCGCGCCGCCGTCGAGCGGCTGTCGGCGCACCTGGCCGAGCGCGACCGCGCCAACACGGTGCACCAGCACCTCGTCTCCGCCGTTCTGACGGGCGGCGGTTTCTCCCGCATCGCCGAGACCCTGGCGGGCACCCTCGATCGTGCCGTGCGGATCGTCGACGAGCGCGGGAACGAACGCGCCGGAGCCGGGGACACCGCGGCCCTCGCACGCGACGGCGGCACGGACGCGCTCGATGCCGCCGTGGCGACGAGCCGGGCGTCCGGTCACGCCGCCACCGTGGACGCCGGCGGGGGCCACCGTGTCGTCGCAGCCCTGTCGGCGGGCGCGCGGCACTTCGGTGCCGTGCACATCGAGGTGGGCGACTTCGACCTGGGGGCCGTGGACCTCCGCACCGTCGAACGCGCCGCGCAGGTGGGCGCGCTGCTGGCTCTCTCGGAAGAGGCGGTGCTCGACGCGCACCAGCGCCAGCAGGGCGACCTCGTGACCGATATCGTGCGGGCCTCGCCCGATCGCATCGCCGACGTGAGCGCACGGGTGCGGCGGGCAGGTCTGGACCTCGCCGGGCTGGACCGGCTCGTGCTGGTCGCGGTGCCCGGAGACCGCCGCCCCGACGCCCTCCGGGTGCTCCGGCGGCGCCTGGACACGGTGGGCCTCGTCGGAGAGATCGACGGGAGCCTCGTGGTCCTGGCCCCCGGCGATCGCACCGGCTCCGAGGCCGCCGCCCTCCACGCGCTGCTGAGCGACGCTCTGGATGACCGCGTGGTCGCCGTCGACAGTCCCGCCGGGCATGGGTCGGCCGCCGAGCGGTACGACCTGGCGCGGCGCGCCCTCCGCATCCTCCGGGGGCTGGAGATCTCCGACGGGGCTGCGGCCACCGATGACCTGCTGCCCTACGCGGCTGTGCTCGACCCCGACCAGCACTCCCTCCGTGCCTTCCTCGACACCCAGCTCGGCCCGGTCCGCGCCTACGACGCGGCGCGCGGCACCGAACTGCTCGCGACGCTCCGCGCCTTCATCCGATCGGGGGCGAGCCCCACCCGCGCCGCGCGGGCGCTCACGTTCCACCCCAACACGATCTTGCAGCGTCTGGACCGCCTCGACGCGGTGCTCGGGGCCGGCTGGCGCGACGACGAACGGCTCTTCCGCCTCTCGCTCGCGGTGCGGCTGGACGAGCTGCGGGAACGGCTCGCGAGTGTGAGCACGCCCCACTCCTCCCGGTGATACGTGGGCGACGGGCCCATACGCCCCGGCCCGCGCGCCCCCTAGGTTGAGGATCGCGCGGCATCGTGATCGCCGTGGACGGCGGCCCACCGCCGCGCGAGAAGGAGCATCGATGCCGATTTCCAGCCGCCTGTCCGGCCTCCGCGACCACACTCCCGACGAACGGCTGGCCCTCGTCGGCGCGGCCGCGGGAGTGGATGCTGAGGCCCTCGCCGCCCTCCGGCCCTCCTCCGGCCTGCGGCTCGATCAGGCCGACCACATGATCGAGAACGTCGTCGGCATGATCGGCATCCCCGTCGGCGTCGCGACGAACTTCCGCGTCGACGGGATCGACCGGCTCGTCCCGATGGCCACCGAGGAGCCGAGCGTCGTGGCAGCCGCCTCCAACGCGGCACGCATCGCCCGCGGGCACGGCGGGTTCTCCACCTCGCACTCCGGCGACCTCATGATCGCCCAGGTCCAGGTGCTCGACGCCGTGGATCCGGATGCGGCGCGCCTGCGCCTGCTCGAAGCCCGGGAGGAGCTGCTCGAGCTGGCCAACCAGCAGGACCGCGTACTGGTCGGTCTCGGCGGCGGTGCCCGCGACATCGCTGTGCGCACGCTCCCCACACGCGTCGGGACGCACGTCATCCTGCACCTGCACGTCGACGTCCGCGACGCGATGGGCGCCAACGCGGTCAACACCATGGCCGAGGCCCTCGCCCCCCGCGTCGCCTCGATCGCGGGAGGCCGCACGCTCCTGCGCATCCTGAGCAACAAGGCCGACCTGCGCCTCACGCGCGCCCGCGCCACGTTCGACGCGGAGATGCTCGGCGGGGCCCAGGTCGTCGACGACATCGTGGCGGCGAGCGCGTTCGCCGAGGCCGACCCGTACCGCGCCGCCACCCACAACAAGGGCATCATGAACGGCATCACCGCCGTCGTGCTGGCCACCGGCAACGACACCCGCGCCGTCGAAGCCGGGTGCCACTCGCACGCCGCGCGCGACGGTCGCTACCGCGCGCTCTCGAGCTTCGAGAAGGACGCCGACGGCAACCTCACCGGAACGCTCGAGGTGCCGCTGGCGGTCGGCCTGGTCGGCGGCGCCACCCGCGTGCACCCGACCGCGCAGGCAGCGGTGCGCCTCCTCGGCGTGCAGACGGCGCGCGAGCTGGCGGGCACCATCGCGGCGGTGGGCCTCGCCCAGAACCTCGCCGCCGTGCGGGCTCTGGCCGCCGAGGGCATCCAGCGGGGCCACATGACGCTCCACGCCCGCACCATCGCCGCCAGCGCCGGCGCCACCGTCGAGGAGGTCGGCGCCGTCGCCGAGCGGATCGTGGCCGACCGCAACATCCGCGTCGAGTACGCACGGGAGGTGCTCGCGCAGCTGCGAGAGCAGGCGCCGGTATGACGCCCGCCTGGATACCGCATCCCCTCGTCGCCCCCATCGACGGGTTGCCCGCGCGCGTGCGCGTCTACGAGGTCGGACCGCGCGACGGCCTGCAGGCTGAACCCGATCCGGTACCCGCACCCGTCAAGGTCGAGCTCTGCAGGCGGCTCTACGCGGCCGGGGTCCGCGACCTCGAGGTGTCGAGCTTCGTTCCCCCGTCATGGATCCCGCAGCTCGCCGACGCCGCGGACGTGTTCGCTCGGCTCGAGACCCCGGCGGGCGCTCGCGCCGTGGCGCTCGTACCCAACCTCCGCGGCCTCGACGATGCGCAGGGAGCGGGCGTGACCGAGGTCGCGGTGGTGGCCAGCGCCACGGAAGCGTTTGCGCGCGCGAACCTCAACGCCGACCGCCGTTCGGCGCTGCGGCGGGCCATGGAGACGGCGGAGACGGCACGGGCACGCGGCATCCGCGTGCGCGGCTACGTGTCGATGGCGTTCGGCGACCCGTGGGAGGGGGCGGTCGATGCCGCCGTCGTCGCCGAGACGGCGGCGTCCCTCCGGGATGCCGGCTGCACGACCATCGCGCTGGGCGACACGATCGGCGTCGCGACCCCGGGGCAGGTCGCGGCCGTCGTCGCCGCCGTGCGCGACGCCGGCGTGCCGGCGGATGCGATCGCACTGCACCTGCACGACACCTACGGGCAGGCCCTCGCGAACGTCCGGGAGGCTCTGCGCCTGGGCATCGTCGAGTTCGACGCCTCGGTCGGGGGGCTCGGGCGATGCCCGTACGCGCGCGGAGCCACCGGTAACCTCGCCACGGAGGATCTGGTGTGGATGCTGCAGGGGCTGGGCATCGACACGGGGCTCGACCTGATCGCCCTCGCGCGCACGACGGCCTGGCTCGCAGAGGTGCGCGGGGTCCCTGCGCCCTCCCGCGTGGCCCGGGCGCTCGCCGCCGCCGGGGCGCTCGACGCCGCCCACCCCCACCCGACCACCCCCGCTCAGGAAGCACCTCGACCATGACCGACGCCTCGCAGTCCGCCGCCCTCCTCCCCTCGCCCGGGGCGCTGAGCGGCGTGCTCGTCCTCGACCTGTCGCGGGTGCTCGCAGGACCCTACGCCGCGCAGATGCTCGCCGACCTGGGCGCCACCGTGGTCAAGATCGAGAACCCGCGCGACCCGGACGTCTCTCGCGGGTTCCCGCCCTACCTGACCGACGGCGACGAGGAGTTCAGCGCGTATTACGCCCAGTACAACCGCGGCAAGCTCGGGATGGCCCTGGACCTGGCCGCTTCCGGGGGCACCGACGTGCTGAAGGACCTGGTCGCGAAGGCCGACATCCTCGTGGAGAATTTCCGGCCCGGGACGATGGCCAAGCTGGGGGTGGGCTACGACGTGCTGCGCAAGATCAACCCCCGCCTGGTCTACCTCGCGATCTCGGGGTACGGCCAGACGGGGTCGCGCAGCCGCCGCCCCGCGTTCGACAACACCGCACAGGCGGCCGGCGGGCTGTGGTCGATGAACGGGTACCCGGATTCCCCGCCGGTGCGCGTCGGCGTCACGATCGGCGATCTCTCCGCGACCCTGTTCGGCGTGGTCGGCGCCCTGGCCGCACTCCGGCACGCGGAGCGCACGGGGGTGGGTCAGCTCGTGGACGTCGCGCAGGTGGACAGCATCCTCGCCCTCACCGAGACCGCCGTCGTGGATTACACCGTCTCGGGCACGGTGGCGACCCCGGCCGGCAATGCGCACGCGTGGGTGCGGCCGTACGAGCTGTTCGCCTGCCGGGACGGGCAGGTGTTCTTCGGCGCGTACACCGACAAGCTCTGGAACGCCGCGTGCGACCTGTTCGGCACCCCCGAGGTCAAGGACGACCCGGAGATCGACTCCATGCGCAAACGCTTCGCGCCGGAGGTCTACGAGCGCAAGGTCCAGCCGCTCGTCGCCGGATGGCTCGCCGATCGGACGAAGGCCGAGCTCGAAGATCTCGCCGGCGACGTCATCCCCCTCACCGCGATCAAGGACATCGGCGAGGTCGTGGATGACCCGGGCACCGCCGAGCGGGACATGATCGTCGAGGCCGACTACGGCGACCTCGGAACGCTCCGGATGTTCGGGCAGCCCATCAAGCTGAGCGAGACCCCCGCCACCGCGGCGCGCACGGCCAACCGGTTCGCCGAGCACGCCGACGCGGTGCTCGCCGGTGTCGCCGGGTACGACGCCGCCCGGGTCGCGGAGCTGCGGGCCACCGGGGTGATTCCATGACCGCGGCGCGGCACGGCGCTCTCGACACCGAGACCGCGGAGGCGTACCGCGGCACCTTCGCGGCCGCCGACGCGCCCCTCCTCGACGGCGCGGCACTTCCGCCGGGATGGGAGGGGGTGTACTTCCCCTTCGCCGTCGCCCTCGCCGATCTCCGCCCCGACGGCTCTCCGGCGCGCGACGGCGTGGTACCCGAGATCGACCTTCCGCGGCGCATGTACGCCGGGGAGGACACCGAATTCCTCGCGCCCCTCCGCCTGGGCGACGCGGTGCGGCAGACCACGTCGCTCGGGCCCGTAGTGGACAAGACCGGATCGAGCGGGCGCCTGGTGTTCGTCGACATCCTCCGCGAGTACGCCGTGGGCGAGAAGGTCGCCGTCCGGAGCGTGTGGCATGACGTGTTCCTCGAGCAGCAACCCGCCGGCGTGCCCGCGCGCGAACCCCGCCGTGCGGCCGACGCCGCCGCCCAGGCCGACTGGGTGGACTCGGCGGTCCTCGACATCCGTCAGCTGTTCCGCTTCTCCGCGCTCACCTTCAACACCCACCGCATCCACTACGACCGGGCGTGGGCACGGGAGATCGAAGGCCTCCCCGACCTCCTCGTGCACGGACCCCTCACCCGCATCCTCCTCATGGATGCGGCGCGCCGCCACGCGCCCGACGCCACCGTCGCGCGGCTCTCGGTGACGGCGGTCGCCCCCACCCTCGTCGAGCGCGAGATCCGCTTCGCCGGCCGCACCGCGGGTGACACGACAACCGTGACGGCCGTCGACCCCGACGACGTCCTCCTCGCCACCGCGACGGTGACCTGGGCCTGACCCCCTAACCCCCGCGGTCGACTCGCCACTTTCCGCGCTATCCGCCCTCGAAAAACGACGGAACGTGGCGAGTCGACGTGGTTAGCACGTGGCTTCGGCTTCGGCGAGGGAGATCTCCCGCGCGGCGATCGTGCTCCAGTGCACCCCGAACCAGGGCCGCCACGACGCGCGCCGCACGCGCTGCTCGATGCGGTCGGCCAGCAGATCCGCCTTGGCGTCGTCATCGGGGTGGTCGTCGATGACGCACGTGACCGTCAGGTCGGCCGCGCACGTCATCTGGAGGGTGACGTACACGGTGTTGGCGAACACGTCGGCGAGGTTCACCCAGTGCGACGGGCTCTCCCCCGCCGGCACACCCAGGACGTAGACCAGATGGCGCAGAGCCGGCAGCTCCCGACTCATCCGCCGCCCGACGACGCGTTCCTGTTTCAGAGCGCGCCGCACGACGGTGGAAGATCCGCCGGTGAAATCCAGCCCGGTGACCACGCTGCGGATCCCCGGTTGCAGAGCCGACGGGTAGCCGCCGGGGTGGTCTTCCACGACCCCCGGGCGCCGACCGAGCGCGCACAGTGAGCCGAGTCGGTCGCCGCGAACGATCATCGATCGCGGCACCGCCGGGTCCGCGGTCGATGCGGGCTCCGTCATCTCATGCATCGCGCGCTCCAGTCATCCTCCTCCGGGCCTGCGGGCGCGACCGTGACAGCGCGGGCCTTCACCTGGCTGAGGGGAACCGTCCCCTCGTACGGCAGGACGATGATGTCGCCCGGGGCGACGTCGCCGGCCACCCGCGCGCGGACGCGGGTGGCCGGGTCCGCGCTTCGGAGGGCGACGCTGCGTTGCTTGGCCGACGAGGCGCGGCCGAGCACGCGACCGGCGGCCGCGGGTGAGCCGGCGGGAAGCTGCCCGTTCACCGCGATGACGCTCTCAGGGTCGGACGCGTCCACGGACACGATCCGGTACAGGATGAGGGTGGTGGGGCACATCCTGGGCGTCGAGTCCTCACCGGAGCAGACCAGGACCGCGGGCGTTCCGCGGGTCAGTGCCAGCTCGAGGAGTGATCGGCCGGCGACGACGACGTCATCCGCCGTGTGCCTGGTGTCTGCCGGCCACCCCTCTCGGGATCGCCGGTCGGGGAGAGGACGACTGCCGAGCGTACGCGCGGCGAGAATAGTGCGCAGGAGCGTCATGTGCCGGTCCCGTCACGAGGCGCGCGGGAGGGAACGAACGGGGCGCGGCTGCGCGGCAGCCATCGGGGCGGCGGACGGCGTCTCCGCGCGCACCGGGCGGACGTCGTGGAGTGCGGTGAGGCCATCGCAGGGCACGGCCAGGATGTCGCCCTCCCGGATGTCATCGGGCAGGAGCACGGGGGGACGCCGCTCGATCATGGCGGACTCGTTGCCGTCGAGGACTGCGGCGGGTCTGCGGTGTCCGGTGGAGGCGCGCCCGATCAGGCGGGTCTCCGCCCACGTGACGGGGAGGGCGCCCAGGCGCGCGTCGACGATGACCACTCTGCCGACGCCGGGAGCGTCGACGACCATGGTCACCGCGGTGAGGATGACGGCGCGGTCGGCGCGGACGATCCGCCGCGACCCCGTCCCGCCGATGCTGAACTCCCCGGTGTGCACGGCGGGGGTGCTGCAGAGCACCGCCAGCGCGTTCATGGATACGCCCGCGATGACGAGGTCGGTCGTCGTGGCGGTGGTGTGGTCCGGCCAGGCGCTGCGCGCGAGGGGGTCGGGAAGCGATCGCCGGAGGCTGGGAAGGATGTCTGTGAGTGTCACGTCTTCCGTCCTACCCGGCGGGGGCCGGCAGGGGATCAGCCCTCACGAAACGCATACGGGGATCAGGCCGCACCGAACGGGACCCTGACACACGGCCGGGAGCGGGCGCTCGCGGCCGTCACTCCTCCAGCTGCAGCCGGTACCCCATACCGGCCTCCGTGAGCAGATAACGCGGCTCGCTCGCGTTCGGCTCGAGCTTCTTGCGCAGCTGCGACATGTACAGCCGCAGGTACCCGGTGTCAGCGACGTGCTCCGAGCCCCAGATGCTGGTGAGGAGGGTCTGGCGCGTCACGAGCTTCCCCGGGTTGCGCAGCAGCACCTCCAGCATCTGCCACTCCGTCGGCGTCAACCGCACCTGACGTTCCTCGCCGTCGATCCGGCGGGTGACGCTGTGGGCGGCCAGATCCACCGACACCTCCCCGAAGGTCACCACGGGGTCCGCCTCCTGGTTCGGAAGCCGGCGCGTCAGGGCGCGGATGCGGGCGAGGAGCTCCTCGATCGAGAACGGCTTCGTGACGTAGTCATCCGCGCCGGCGTCCAGCGCCTCGACCTTGTCGGCAGCGCCGGTGCGGCCGGAGATGACGAGGATGGGAGCGGCAGACCACCCCCGGATGCCGTGGATGACGTCGATGCCGTCCAGCTCCGGCATCCCGAGGTCGATCAGGAAGATGTCGGGGTGGTGATCGATCGCGCCGGCGATGGCCTGCGTGCCGTTGGCGGCCACGAAGATCTCGTATCCCTTGGCCGTCAGGGTGATGCGCAGTGCGCGCAGGATCTGCGGGTCGTCGTCGGCGATCAGGATCCTCATGCGCTGTCACCACGGCGTGAGCTGCCCGCGGCCGTCGGCGACGCGGCGGCCGCGGGCAGCGAGACCACCATCGTCAGGCCCCCGCCGGGGGTGTCTTCCGGGTCGAGCGACCCGCCCATTCCCTCGACGAATCCTTTCGACAGCGCCAGTCCCAGCCCGAGCCCAGTGGAGTTGTCGGTGTCGCCCAGCCGCTGGAAGGGGACGAAGATGTCATCCCGACGGTCCGGTGCAACGCCCCGGCCGTGGTCGATGATCCGGATCTGGACGGCGCCGGCGAAGAAGCTCGTGGTTATCCGCACCTTGCTCCCCGGCGGCGAGTGCCGGAGGGCGTTCGCGAGGAGGTTGACGACGACGCGCTGGAGCAGGACGGGGTCTGCCTGCAGCGCGGGGGTGTCCGGAGCGAGGTCGAGTTCGACCTGCTGCGGTCCGACCTCCAATTCGTCCAGTGCCGGAAGAATCACGTCCGCCGGGTCGAGGGCGCTGGTGGTGATGCGCAACGCACCGGCCTGCAGGCGGCTGACGTCCAGCAGATCGGTCACCAGCGCCGCCAGCGCGGTCAGGCTCTCGTCCGCGGTCTCCAGGAGCTCGTCGTGATCGCGTTCGGAAAGCGCCCCGCCCGCGGCGCGGAGTCCGCCCACGGCGGCGGTCGCAGCGGCGAGCGGACGGCGGAGGTCGTGGCTGAGGGCCGACAGCAGTGCTCCGCGGACTTTGTCGGAGGCGGCGAGAGGTGCCAGGTCGCTGGCCACCTCTTCGAGCGCGTCGTGATCGAGGGCCGCTCGCAGCTGCGCGACCATGACGGCGAGGAGCCGTCGCTCCGAGGCTGCCAGGTCGGGGCCGTGCAGCTCGAGTTCGACCCCCTCTCGGACGGGAAAGGGGACGAACCGGTTGTCGCTGAGGGGCTCGCCGCTTCGAGCGAGGACCGTTTCGCCGGCCATGAGACGCACCCCGGCCAAGCCGAACGATTCGCGCGTGCGGTCGACGAGGGCCTGCACGGCACCCTCGCCGCGGAGCACGCTCCCCGCCACCGACTGCAGAAGCTCCGACTCGGCGGCCGAACGCCGGGCGGCGCGCGTCTGCCGCGCTGCCCGGTCCACCATGACGCTCACGAGCACCGCGATCGTGACGTACAGCGCGAGGGCGAGCAGGTGCAGTGGATCGCTGATCCTCACCGTGTAGTACGGCTCGATGAACAGGAAGTCCAGGGTGATCCCCGACAGCACCGCGGCGAAGAGGGCCGGCCAGATGCCGCCCACCAGCGCCACGACGACCACGAGCAGCTGGTAGCTCAGCACGTCGCTGGTGATCGAATCGGCGCTGCGCAGAGAGACCAGCAGCCACGACATCAGCGGTCCGCACACCAGCGCGAGGGCGAATCCGGCGAGCCGCCGACTCATGCTCAGCGCGCCGCCCAGAGGAGGCAGCGCGAAACGTCCCCCCGCCGCGGCATGGTTGACGATGTGCACGTCGATGTCGCCCGACTCGCGGATCACGGTCGCCCCGATGCCCGGCCCGGTCAGCAGGGCGAGCAGGCGGCTGCGGCGGCTCACGCCGATGACCAGTTGCGTGGCGTTGGCCGATCGCGCGAAATCGACGAGCGACTGCGGGATGTCATCGCCGACGACCTGGTGGTAGGAGCCGCCGAGTTTCTCCACCAGGGCCCGCTGCTCCGCGAGGGCCACCGGGTTGGCCAGCCGCAAGCCGTCCTGGCTGGTGACATGCACCGCCAGCACCTCCCCCCCGGCCGATCGCGCGGCGATGCGGGCGCCGCGGCGGATGAGCGTCTCACCCTCTGGACCGCCCGTGAGGCTCACCACGACCCGCTCACGGGCCTCCCACTGGCTGTCGATCCCGTGCTCGGCGCGGTAGTCCTTCAGGGCCTGATCGACTTCGTCGGCCAACCACAGCAGCGCCAGCTCTCGAAGCGCGGTCAGGTTCCCCAGCCGGAAATAGTTCGACAGCGCGGCGTCGATCCGTTCCGCGGGATAGATCAGACCGCCCGACAGGCGGTCGCGGAGCGCCTGCGGCGCCAGGTCGACCACCTCGACCTGGTGAGCCGTACGCAGAATCTCGTCGGGAACGGTCTCACGCTGAGGCACACCGGTGATCTTCTGCACCACATCGTTGAGCGACTCGATGTGCTGGATGTTGACCGTGGAGATGACGTCGATGCCCGCATCCAGCATCTCTTCGATGTCCTGCCAGCGCTTGTCGTGCCGGGATCCGGTTGCGTTCGTGTGGGCCAGCTCGTCCACGAGCGCGACGGCCGGGCGCCGCGCCAGAACGGCATCCAGGTCCATCTCGGTCAGCTCCACATCGCGGTGGACGAGGACGCGACGGGGGATGAGTTCAAGCCCCTCCGTCATGGCAGCGGTGGCCGCGCGGCCGTGGGTATCCACCACGGCGATCACGACGTCCTTGCCCTCCGTCCGGAGCCGCCTGCCCTCCTCGAGCATCGTGAAGGTCTTGCCGACGCCGGGGGCAGCGCCGAGGATGACGCGAAGCCGCCCCCGTCCGGGCATATCTCAGTCCCCCTACTCGTCCAACGCCAGATTAATCTCCAGCACGTTGACCGTGGGCTCACCGAGGTAGCCGAGATCGGGGCCGTTGCTGTGCTGCCCGACGATATCGCGAACCTCCTCGGGAGACATTCCGCGCGCCTCCGCCACCCGCTCGATCTGAATCGCGGCGTACTCGGGGCTGATGTGCGGGTCCAGGCCGGACGCTGACGCGGTGACCGCGTCGGCGGGCACGGCCTCCTCCGCGACGCCGTTGAACTCCGCGACCTGCGCCTTCCGTTCGGCGATGGCGGCGATGAGGTCCTCGTTCTCCGGGCCGTAGTTCGACCCCGAGGAGGCGCCGCCGTCGTAACCGTCGCCGGCTGCCGAGGGGCGCGGCTGGAAGTACTCCGCCAGCGGGGCGCCCTCCGCGTCGGTGAACGGTTGTCCGATGAGCGACGAGCCGACCGGGGCGCCGTCCGCGTCGCGCACGAGCGAACCGTTGGCCTGCGCGGGGAACACGAGCTGTCCGACACCGGTCATCGCCGCGGTGTAGACCACGCCCAGCACCACGGTGAACAGGGCCATGGCGCGTACGGCGACCCCGATCGTCCGTCCGGTGGAGCGAGTGGATGCGTTCATTGTCTTTTTCCTCAGAAGCCGGGGATGAGGCGGATGATCAGGTCGATCAGCCAGATCCCGATGAAGGGTGCGATGAGACCACCGAGCCCGTAGACCAACAGGTTGCGGTTCAGCGTCTTGGCCGCCGTCTGCGGGCGGTACTTGACGCCTCGCAGCGCCAGGGGGACGAGGAAGACGATGACGATCGCGTTGAAGATGATGGCGGACAGGACCGCCGAGGCCGGGGAGTGCAAACCCATGACGTTCAGCACGGCGAGCCCCGGGAAGACGCCCATGAACATCGCCGGGATGATCGCGAAGTACTTCGCGATGTCGTTCGCGATGGAGAACGTCGTCAGCGCACCCCGGGTGATGAGCAGCTGCTTGCCGATGCTGACGATGTCGATGAGCTTCGTGGGGTCGGAGTCGAGATCGACCATGTTGCCGGCCTCTTTCGCCGCAGAGGTTCCCGTGTTCATCGCCACACCCACGTCCGCCTGGGCAAGGGCGGGTGCGTCGTTCGTGCCGTCTCCGGTCATCGCGACGAGGTTGCCGCCGGCCTGCTCCTTCCGGATGTAGGCCAGCTTTTCTTCGGGCGTCGCCTCGGCGAGGAAATCGTCGACGCCGGCTTCCGCGGCGATGGCGGCGGCGGTGAGCGGGTTGTCACCGGTGATCATCACCGTCCGGATCCCCATGCTCCGCAGTTCGGCGAACCGCGCGGGCAGTCCGTCCTTGACGACGTCCTTCAAGTGGACGACGCCGAGGACTCGGCCCTCCCCCGCGGCGTCCTTCGTTGCGACCACGAGCGGGGTGCCGCCCGACCGCGAGATGCGTTCGGTCTGCTCGTCCAGCTCGGCGAGCAGGCTGCTCGGCTGACGTCGGCCGTCCTCCTCGAGCCACGCCACGACGGCTGCGCCGGCGCCCTTGCGGATCATCCGCCCGTCGGGGAGGTCGAGGCCCGACATGCGCGTCTGCGCCGTGAAAGGCACGATCTCACCCTGCGGAGGGGTGGCGACATCCATCCCCTGGGCGGCGGCGAGCGAGACGATCGATGACCCTTCCGGGGTGGGATCGGCCATCGACGACAGTGCCGCAGCGCTGATCATCTCCTGTTCCGCCACCCCGGCCAGGCGCACGAACTCGGTCGCGCGGCGGTTGCCGTAGGTGATGGTGCCGGTCTTGTCCAGGAGCAGGGTCGTCACGTCCCCGGCGGCCTCGACCGCGCGGCCCGACATGGCCAGCACGTTGCGCTGGACCAGCCGGTCCATCCCCGCGATCCCGATGGCCGACAGCAGCGCACCGATCGTCGTGGGGATGAGGCACACGAGAAGGGCGATCAGGACCGTGATGCTGACGGGCGCTGCGGCGTAGGACGCGATCGGGTTCAGCGTCAACGCGACCACGACGAAGACGATGGACAGTGCGGCGAGCAGGATCGACAACGCGATCTCGTTCGGCGTCTTCTGCCGCGCCGCGCCTTCCACCAGCGCGATCATCCGGTCGACGAAGGTCTCGCCCGGCTTCGAGGTGACCCGCACGACGATGCGGTCCGATAGCACGCGGGTGCCGCCCGTGACCGCCGAGCGGTCGCCGCCCGATTCGCGCACCACGGGAGCGGACTCGCCCGTGATGGCCGACTCGTCCACGGATGCGATTCCCCAGACGATGTCACCGTCGCCTGGGATCAGCTCGCCGGCGGAGACGACGACGATGTCACCCAGCTGCAGTTCGGCCGACGAGACGTCGGCGGATCCCGCGCTCAGCGCCGCCGGATCCGCTACGGGGTCATAACCCTCGATGCGGTGGGCGATGGTGCTCGTGCGGGTCTTGCGCAGCGTCTCGGCCTGCGCCTTGCCGCGGCCTTCGGCCACCGACTCGGCGAGGTTGGCGAACAGGACCGTCAGCCACAGCCAGATGGCGATGCCCCACGTGAACGACCACGGCACGGCAGTGCCTCCGGAATCGGCGGGGCCGCCGAGGAAGGGTTCCGCGATCGCCAGCGCGGTGGTCAGGGCAGCGCCCACCCAGACGATGAACATGACGGGGTTGCGCCACTGCTGTCGCGGGTCGAGCTTGCGCAGGGCGCCGGGCACCGCTGCACCCAGCTGGCGCCACGAGAACGCGCCGCGGGGGGCCGCCCCCGCCGGCGTGGCCGGTGCGCTCGCGGGAGGCACCGTGGGGGTGATGAGTGTGGACATGGTCAGATCAGCCCTTCCGCCAGGGGACCCAGCGCGAGAACGGGGAAGAAGGTCAACGCCGTGATGAGAACCGTCACGGCGGCAAGGAGGCCCACGAACTGGGGGCGGTGCGTGGGCAGCGTGCCAGCCGTGGACGGCACCTTGTCCTGTGCCGCGAGCGAGCCCGCCAGGGCGAGGACGAGCACGATCGGCAGGAATCTGCCCAGCAGCATTGCGACACCCAGAGCGATGTTCATCCACGGGGTGTTCGCGGTCAGGCCGGCGAACGCCGATCCGTTGTTGTTCGACGCCGAGGTGAAGGCGTACAACACCTCGGACATGCCGTGGATGCCGGGGTTCCAGATCGAGGTGTTCTCGACATCCTCCCGCACGCCCGGGATGGCGAAGCTCAACGCGGTACCGGTGAGCACGAGCGTGGGCGTCACGAGGATGTACAGCGCGGCCAGCTTGATCTCGCGCGGTCCGATCTTCTTGCCCAGATACTCGGGGGTCCGGCCGATCAGCAGACCGGAGATGAACACCGCGATCACCGCGAGGACCAGCAGGCCGTACAGACCCGAGCCGACTCCACCCGGGGCGACCTCGCCGAGCATCATGTTGAGCATCGGCATCATGCCGCCCAGCGCCGTGTAGGAATCGTGCATCGAGTTCACCGCACCCGTGGAGGTGCCTGTGCTCGTGGTGGCGAAGAGGGTGGAGGCGATGATCCCGAAGCGTTGCTCCTTGCCCTCCAGGGCCCCACCCGCCAGCTCCGGCGCGGTACCCCGGCCGGCCGACTCCAGCGCGGTGAGGATCGCGAACGATGCCACGAACAGCACCCCCATGACCGAGAGGATCGCGTAGCCCTGGCGGTTGTCGCCGACCAGGCGCCCGAAGGTGCGGGGCAGCGCGAAGGGGATGAGGAGCATCAGCACGATCTCGAACGTGTTGGACCATGCGGTCGGGTTCTCGAAGGGGTGGGCGGAGTTCGCGTTGAAGAACCCGCCGCCGTTCGTGCCCACGAGCTTGATGGCCTCCTGGGAGGCGACCGGGCCGCCCGGGATGACCTGCGTCCCGCCGCTGAGAGTCGCGACCTCCGTGAATCCGTTGACGTTCTGGATCACGCCTGCCGCCATGAGAACGACGGCGGCGACCGCGGCGATGGGCAGCAGGATGCGGGACAGGCCGCGGGTCAGGTCTACCCAGAAGTTCCCGATCGTCCCCGACCGGCGGTACGCGAACCCGCGTACGAGGGCGATGGCCACGGCCATCCCGACGGCGGCGGAGGTGAAGTTCTGCACGACGAGCGCCGCGAACTGCACCGTGTACCCCAGCGTCAGCTCAGGGGAGTACGACTGCCAGTTCGTGTTCGCGACGAAGGATGCGGCGGTGTTGAACGACAGGTGTTCGCTGGGGGCCGGCAGGCCGAGGGAATAGGGCAGCCACTGCTGCAGCCGCTGCATCCCGTAAACCAGGAGAACGCCGACCGCGGAGAACGTGAGCACGCCCCGCAGGTACGCCTGCCATGTCTGCTCGGCCCGGGCGTCGACGCCGATGACGGCGTACACGCCCCGCTCGATTCTCCAGTCCTTGCGAGTCGTGTACACCCACGCCATGTAGTCACCGAGCGGGCGATACAGCACCGCGAGGATGACGGCGACGGTCAGCAACGCAAGCAGGGCCGACAGCCACGCCATCAGAACCGCTCCGGCTTCACGAGGGCGAACAGGAGATAGCCGATCGCAGCTATGGCGAGGACGACAGCGATGAACGCGAAGACGGTCACAGCTTCTCCACCGCCTTCCCGAGGACGCCGAGGATCACGAAGAGGGTGATCACGCCCAGCACGAAAACGAGGTCAAGCACGGAGGGACTCCATTCGGAGAGCAGCGGCCCCCACGGGTCGGGCGCCGCGTGCCGGGTCAGGCACGAATCCCGATCAAACACCCGCATCGCGCGCCGGAGGACCGTCCTAACGGAACCCATACGGCTCCGTGGCGAAACCTCACACCATCCATACCGGCGACCGTGACGTCGCGCCGGCGTGGCTTCGTACCTACATACCTCCGTACCTAGTGTTGCTATCTACCGGTACTCGGCGTTACTATCTACCGGTACCCAGCAACGCTGAGTAGCGCAGGAGGGGCCGTCATGGGCAAACCGGACACCGAGATGCTCAAGGGCGTCCTGGAGGGGATCGTTCTCGCGGTGCTCGCGCAGCGGTCCGCGTACGGGTACGAGATCACCGCGGGGCTGCGTGAGCGCGGTTTCGCCGACATCGCCGAGGGGACGATCTACGCACTCCTCGTCCGCATCGAGCAACGCGGACTGGTCGACGTGGAGAAGGTTCCCTCGGAGAAGGGGCCTCCCCGCAAGGTCTACACACTCAACACCACCGGGCGGGAGCAGCTCGCCGAATTCTGGAAGACGTGGGGTTTTCTCGCCGAACGGCTGGAACAGCTCCGCGAGGAAGGGGACTGACCGTGGCCTGGTACGAGAAGATCATCGGAGATCTGGGACAGAAGAAGCGGTATCTGGCCTACAAGGCGCGCGTCCGGCGCCTTCCCGGTCCCTACCGTCACGCCGCGGCCGCCCTCGAGCGCTACCTCCTGCATCTGGGGCCGAGCAACGACGGCGCCAGTCTCGTCGCGATGCTCGACGACCTCGGCGAACTCCTCGAACAGAGCGCGGCCGCCGGCATCTCGATCCGCGACGTCGTCGGCGACGATCCCGTCTCCTTCGCCGACACCTTCATGCAGAACTACGGCGGGGGGAGCTGGATCCGTACCGAACAGTCCCGCCTCGAGAAAGCCATCGACTCGGCCGACCAGGAGCAGAAGCCCTGACCAGCGCGCGCAGCGCCTGACATCCTGCACGACACGCCCTCCGGCCCCGCGGCTCGAGGCGATGGCTTCGTGCGGCCTCGGACAGCACCCCGCCACCGTTCAAGAAGGAACCCATCATGACAACCGCCATCCACGTCCGAGGCCTGGAGAAGGCCTTCGGCGATGTGTCCGTCCTCCGCGGCGTCGACCTCGACGTCGCCCGCGGCAGCGTCTTCGCCCTCCTCGGTTCCAACGGCGCCGGGAAGACGACGATCGTGAAGATCCTGGCCACCCTGCTTTCCGCCGACGCCGGATCGGCCGTCATCGATGGGCGCGACGTGTTCACGGAGCCGGCCGGGGTCCGTTCGTCGATCAGCCTCACCGGCCAGTTCGCCGCCGTGGATGAGGTGCTCACCGGTCGCGAGAACCTCATGCTCGTGGCGCGGCTCAGGCACCAGCAGGACCCGGGCCGGATCGCCGACGACCTGCTTGCGCGTTTCCAACTCACCGATGCCGGCGTTCGGAGGGCCGGGGCCTACTCCGGAGGAATGCGCCGACGACTCGACATCGCGATGAGCCTCATCGGCGACCCGTCGGTGATCTTCCTGGACGAGCCCACGACAGGACTCGATCCCGAGGCCCGGATCGAGGTCTGGCACGCGGTGCGCGAACTCGCCGCACACGGTACGACGGTGCTGCTCACGACCCAGTACCTCGACGAGGCCGAGCACCTGGCCGATCGCATCGCGATCCTTCACGACGGCCGGATCATCGCCGACGGCACGCTCGCCGAGCTGAAGGCGCTCCTTCCTCCCGCGAAGGTCGAGTACGTCGAGAAGCAGCCCACCCTCGAGGAGATCTTCCTCGCGGTCATCGGCGGCACGAGCCGCACCGCGTCCGCCGGTGATTCCGCCACCCACGACGAGAGGACCGCACCATGACCACGCACTTCTTCGGCGACACCGCCGTTCTCACCGGCCGCTCGCTGCGCCACATCCTCCGCAGTCCCGACACCATCGTCACGACCGCGGTCACCCCGATCGCGCTGATGCTGCTGTTCGTCTACGTCTTCGGCGGGGCGATCGACACCGGCACGCAGTCATACATCGACTACATGCTCCCCGGGATCCTCCTCATCACTGTCGCATCCGGCATCGCGTACACCTCGTACCGGCTGTTCCTGGATCTGCAGGGCGGGATCTTCGAGCGCTTCCAGTCCATGCCGATCGCACGCTCCTCCGTGCTGTGGGCGCACGTGCTGACCTCGCTCGTGGCGAACGTCGTCTCGCTCGTGATCGTGGTGGGCGTCGCGCTGCTGCTCGGCTTCCGGTCGGGAGCCGGGGTGCTGGAGTGGCTCGCCGTCACCGGGATGCTGCTCCTGTTCACCCTCGCGCTGACGTGGATCGCGGTCATCGCCGGCCTGTCGGCGAATACGGTGGACGGCGCGAGCGCGTTCTCCTATCCGCTGATCTTCCTCCCCTTCCTCAGTTCGGCGTTCGTTCGTACCGACACGATGCCCGGCCCGGTGCGCTGGTTCGCGGAGAACCAGCCGGTGACGTCGATCGTGAACTCGATGCGCGACCTGTTCCTGCACCAGCCGGTCGGTTCGGACATCTGGATCGCCCTGGCCTGGTGCCTCGGCATCCTCGTCCTGGCCTTCGCGGTTTCGATGCGCCTCTATCGCCGCAGGGCGCGCTGACCCGGGACCCCCCACCGGTCGACTCGCCACCATCCGCGCCGGATCGGCCCGAAGCCGGACGGAAGGTGGCGAGTCGACGGGAGATCAGGCCAGGACGAGCGACTCCAGGCGGGCGTAGCTGGATTCCATGCCGTCGACCATGCCCGTGGCCAGGATCATGTCGCGCGTCTCCTTGTCGGGGTACTCGATGAGGAGCGTGAGGAGCGTCGCACCGTCCTCCTCGTAGAGGGTCATGTCGTTGACGGTGCCCTCCCCCTCCATCCCGATCATGCGCTCGGTGGTCACCGCGCGCCGCGGGGGGTCGGAGAGGAGCGTCTCACCTTCGAAGCCGAACCTCTCCCCGGGCTGGCCGGGGGCGGGCTCCCACTCGTACCGGTAGTGCCCGCCCACGGCGGGGTCGACCTCCGCCACCGGCATGGTCCACCCGTCGGGGCCGAGCAGCCACTGCTTCAGCAGCTCCGGCTCGTGGTGTGCGCGCCACACGAGGTCGCGCGGGCCGTCGATGACGCGCGTGATGCGCACGTGCGTGTCGTCGAGCACCTCCAGCTCGGTCCCCGCGCCCCGCGAGTACTCCCGGAGGTCGCGCAGCACGGTGTCCAGCTGGCTGATCGCCATCGTCGCGCCCTCGGCCATGCCCATCGCCGTGAGCTGCTCGAGCGCCTCGGTCGAGGGGAAGGAGGTGACGAGAGTCAGTCGCGACCCCGCGTCCGTTGCGGTGACGGCGAAGGTCATGCGCGAGGCGGGCATGTCGGGGGATGCGGCGCCCGACTCGTCGGCGAAGGTATCCAGCACCTCGTATCCGGCGGAGGCGGCGATCGAAAGGAACTCCCAGCGGCCGCGCGAGACGTCGCCGCGGGGGCCGGTCATCGCGTACGTGGCGACCCCGCCGGGGACGAGGTCGAACGCGTCGAAGGTGGCCGGATACCCGGGAGGCCCCCAGAAGCGCTCCAGCTGGCGTGGGTCCGAGAGGGCCTTCCACAGCCGCTCGGGACCGACCGGGAAGTCGGCGACGAGCGTCATCGTGAGGCCCTCGGGGTCGGTGGTCACAGATGTGACGGGCATGACGTTCTCCTTCGGACAGGTGGATGCCGCAGCATCCGGATCAGGTCGCGGGGTCTTCCCGCAGCAGGTCGTCGAGGCGGTCGATGCGCGACCGCCAGAGCCGCTCGTATTCGGCGAGCAGTCGGCGGGCGCGGGCGATCGTCTCCGGATCGGCGCGCACGAGTCGCTCCCTTCCGTCGGCTCGCTTCCGAACGAGGTGAGCCGCTTCCAGCACGGCGACGTGCTTCTGGACGGCGGCGAAACTCATGTCGTAGTCGGCGGCGAGCGCCGACACCGACTGCTCGCCGGTGAGGGTGCGGCGCAGGATGTCGCGCCGCGTGGCATCGGCGAGGGCTCGGAAGATCCGGTCCACCGCCGCGTCATCGAGGACAGTTTGTACAACCATTTGGTTGCACGTTAGCCCTCGGTGAAGGGCCCGT
Organism: Microbacterium sp. Z11_20; assembly: GCF_057197605.1. Lineage (NCBI taxonomy): Bacteria > Bacillati > Actinomycetota > Actinomycetes > Micrococcales > Microbacteriaceae > Microbacterium > Microbacterium sp. Z11_20. Next base: position 271,045 of record NZ_JBXVOQ010000004.1, read on the forward strand.
CAACCCCATGTCCGCCGCCGTCCTGCCTTCCGCGCCGTCCCGAGGCGGGGATGCCGGGAGCCCCCGCGCCCGATACCCTCGCGGTATGACGTCCCCCGACGGTGCCACCCGGGCGAAAGACCGTCTCGCCGACGACAACCTGCCCGACCCGCTCAACCCCGGCAAGGGTGTTCCCCGGGCCGACGGACCGTCGAACCTCCCGAAGGGCGACGTGCGGGTGGCGTCGTGGATCGCGCTGGTCAGCGGTGTCATCGTCGTGGCGTGGTACCTCAGCATCCTCGTGCTCGGCGGCGTGTACCTCGAGGACTTCAGCACTCCCGCCCAGGTGGGCGCCTGGATTCTCGCCGCGGTCTCGTTCATCTGCGGCCTCGTGTCGTTGAACGCCCGCCGCGCGCGCGAACTGGCCTCAGCCGGGTTCATCGCCGGAATCGTGTCGATGCTCGTGAGCCTGACGATCGGCCTGCCGACCGGATTCCAGATCCTGTACTGACGCGAGCGCCCCGTCGGTGGGGCCCAACTAGACTGAACGCGTCCGGCATCCCCGAATCTGTTCGGCCGAATCCTGGAGTGCAGCCGCGTGACAATCCCCGCTGAAAACGCCGTCGCGAGAGCCGCGGCACCACGCGATACCCTCGCCGAGGCATCCGGTGCCGACGACGCGCGAGCGTCTCTGGCCGACACCGTCGACAACGCCCTCGCCACGCCGGACCGGGAGCAGCCCTACGGCGCACTGGGCCTCAAACCCGACGAGTACGCGCGCATCCGCGAGATTCTGGGCCGCCGGCCGACGAGCGGCGAGCTGGCGATGTACTCGGTCATGTGGAGCGAGCACTGCTCCTACAAGTCGAGCAAGATCTACCTGCGCCAGTTCGGCGAGAAGGTCTCCGACGAGATGAAGACCCGCCTCATGGTGGGCATGGGCCAGAACGCCGGCGTCGTCGACATCGGCGAGGGCTGGGCGGTCACCTTCAAGGTGGAATCGCACAACCACCCCAGCTACATCGAGCCCTTCCAGGGGGCGGCCACCGGGGTCGGCGGCATCGTGCGCGACATCATCTCGATGGGCGCGCGCCCGGTCGCCGTCATGGACCAGTTGCGCTTCGGCGCGATCGACCACCCCGACACCGCCCGCGTCGTCCACGGCGTCGTGTCGGGCATCTCCTTCTACGGCAACTGCCTGGGCCTGCCCAACATCGGCGGCGAGACCGTCTTCGACTCGGTCTACCAGGGCAACCCGCTCGTCAACGCCCTCGCGGTGGGCGTGCTGCGTCACGAAGACCTGAAGCTCGCCAACGCCTCCGGCGTGGGCAACAAGGTCGTGCTGTTCGGCGCGCGCACCGGCGGCGACGGCATCGGCGGAGCATCCATCCTCGCCTCCGACTCGTTCGACTCCACCGGCCCCACCAAGCGGCCCGCCGTTCAGGTGGGCGACCCGTTCGCCGAGAAGGTGCTCATCGAGTGCTGCCTCGAGCTCTACCAGGACGACCTGGTCGAGGCGATCCAGGACCTCGGGGCCGCCGGTATCTCCTGCGCCACGAGCGAGCTGGCCGCCAACGGCGGCAGCGGCATGAAGGTCGAGCTCTCCCACGTCCTGCTGCGCGATCCCTCGCTCACTCCCGAGGAGATCCTCATGTCGGAGTCGCAGGAGCGCATGATGGCGATCGTCGCCCCCGACAAGCTCGACGCGTTCCTCGCCGTCACCGGGAAGTGGGATGTCGAGACCAGCGTGCTGGGCGAGGTCACCGGCGACGGGCGCCTCGTCATCGACTGGCACGGCCGCGAGATCGTCAACGTCGACCCGTCGACCGTGGCCGTCGACGGCCCCGTGTACGAGCGTCCGGTCGCGTACCCCACGTGGATCGACGCGCTGCGCGACGACTCGGCGAGCGCCCTCCCGCGGGAGAGCGACCCCGACGCCCTGCGCAGCCAATTCATCCGGCTGCTGTCGAGCCCGAACCTCGCCGACACGGCGTGGATCACGAACCAGTACGACTACTACGTCATGGGCAACACGGCCCTGTCGTTCCCCGACGACGCGGGGATGATCCGCGTCGACGAGGAGTCGGGCCTCGGATTCGCGATCGCCACCGACAGCAACGGTCGCTACTGCCAGCTCGACCCGTACGAGGGCGCGAAGCTGGCGCTGGCCGAGGCGTACCGCAACGTCGCCGTCACCGGCGCTGCCCCCGCCGCCGTCACCGACTGCCTGAACTTCGGCAGCCCGGAGAATCCCGAGGTCATGTGGCAGTTCTCGCAGGCCGTCGCGGGCCTGGCCGACGGATGCCTCGAACTGGGCATCCCCGTCACCGGCGGGAACGTCTCGTTCTACAACCAGACCGGCGACGCTCCCATCCACCCCACGCCGGTCGTGGGTGTGATGGGCATCATCGACGACGCCGCCCACCGCATCCCGAGCGGCTGGCAGGACCCGGGCGAGAACCTCTACCTGCTGGGCGTCACCGCCACCGAGCTCTCGGGTTCGCAGTGGGCGGGCACCATCCACGGTCACCTCGGCGGGCGTCCGCCGCGGGTGGATCTCGCTCAGGAGCGCCGGCTTGCCGAGCTGCTGCGTGCCGGCAACGACCAGGCGCTCATCTCCAGCGCCCACGACCTCTCCTCGGGCGGCCTCGCGCAGACGCTGGCCGAGGGGGTGCTGCGCTTCGGTGTCGGCGCACGCGTGTGGCTCACCGAGATCATGGAGCGCGACGGCGTGGATGCGACGGCGGCGCTCTTCTCCGAATCCACCGGTCGCGTGCTGGTCTCCGTGCCCCGCGAGGAGGACGTGAAGTTCCGCGGGCTGTGCGCCGGCCGGGGATACCCGGTCCTGCGGATCGGCGTGACCGACTCCCCCGGCGACGGCACCGAGCCCGCCCTGGAGGTGCAGGGCGTGTTCACCCTCCCCGTGTCGGAGCTGCGCGACCTGTCGACGTCCACGCTGCCGGCTGCTTTCGGGCCGACCGTCACCGAGCCCGCCGCTTAGACTGACGCCATGACCGACTCGGAGGACTACGGACCGCTCGGACAGACCCGGCAGCGCCGCATCCGTATCGTCGCATGGGTCGTCATCGCGTCACTGGTCCTCGTGGGCGGCGGCGCGACGGTGATCTCGCTGCTGCTCGGCTGACCCGGAAGGTTCCTGAGCGGGCGGAGCGAGACGAAGGGCGCGCGATTAGCATGAAGGCGTGGATCCGCTCTGGCTCGCCGAAGTGTGGTGGATCGCTCCGGCTGCGGTCGGCGCGGGCGCTCTCGGTTGGGCGGGGGTCCGCATGAGCCGGGGCTCCGGACGGGCGCGTCGCCTCGAGCTCGAGGCCTCGCGCCACGACGTGCGCAGCGCGTACGAGGCACTGACCCGCGCCCGCGCGGGGGTTCTCAGCGCTCGCGCAGCCGTCGCGCGCGCGGACGCCGACCGGGTGGCCGGCCGCGGCGCCCCCGGCGCGACAGCCGCCGCCCGTCGATCGCTGGCGCAGGCCGAGCGCGACGTGCAGGCGGCCTACGCCGACCTGCGGGCCCGCCGGGCCGGGGTGCGCGCAGCCCGGGCCGCCGTTCCGCCGGCGCGGGCGGGGCGCGATGCGCTTCCGCTGGCCCGGCTGCTCGCCGAGCACGACGCGCTGCGCTCGCGGTGGCTCGCGTACGAGACGGATGCGGGCAAGGCCATCGACTATCCGTCGATGAGCGACCCGCAGCATCCCCTCACCGCCGAATTCCTCCGCGCACAGGCCACCGCACAGTGGCTGCGGCCGGCGAACGCCGATGTGAAGATGCGCCCGGCCGACTTCGCCGCCTACCGCGACGCGGTCCGGGAGGCCGAGCGCACGTTCGCGGCGGCCGAGCATGCGGCGCGTCGGGCGCACGGCGACCCGGACGAGACACCCTCCCCCGCCGACCGGTGGTCGGACCTCGCGCGCGACGTCATGGATTCGACGTCCCGCGCGGTCGCGCGATCGGCCGAGGCCGTGGCGCGCGCCGCGGAAGCCGGCTGGAAGAACCGGAAACGCCCGCCTACCGAGTAGCCGCCTCCTCCCGGCGAGCCCCCGCGTAGCATGGCGACGTGGACTTCTGGCAGTTCCTCCGCGACTACTGGTGGCTGGCGTTTCCGCTGTTCGGCATCGCCGGCGGCGTGGCCAGCAGCTGGGAGAGGGCCACGCGCCGCCGACACAAGCGGCGCCTGGAGATCCTGAAGGCCAAGAGCGAACTCCGGGCCGCGCAAGCCGCGGGCCTCGCCCGACCTGCCGCCGCATCCGGTGAGCTGCCCGCCGAGTCGCAGTCCGCGCAGCTGGAACGGCTGTTCGCGGCACACGACGCCGTGACCGCCCGGTGGTTGGAGTACGAGCTGGACGTGGCGAAGATGATCGCCTATCCCGCGATGAGCGACGGCCGTCAGCCGCTGACCGCCGCCTACCTGCGGGCCAAGCGTGCGGCCGACGGGCTGCGCCCCGCGTCGGCGAAGGCGCGGCTGACGCACCAGGAGCTGACCGAGTATCGCAACGCCGTCACCGACTACGAGGTCGCCTTCGAGGTGGCCGAGCGCGACGCGCGCCGGGTGAAGGCCTCCTCCTTCACCGACGCGGAGCGGAAGCGCCTCGACACGGCCCAGCAGCTGCTGACCGTCGCGGTGGACCAGGCAGCCACCCCCGCCGAACGCCAGCTCGCGTACCGACGGGTGCGCGAAGAACTCGACGGCCTCCTCTCCCTTTCGGACGAGGCCATCGACGTGCTCGAGCAGAGGGTCGCGCTGGAGCTTCCCGCCGGGGCGGATGCTCCCCCCGCGCCCCCGCGGGCAGCGGATGCTCCGCCCCCGCCCCGGGCGGCACCGGACGCGGCGTTTCCGCCGCCCGTGCCCCGGGCGGCACCGGATGCGGCGCCTTCCCCACCCGCGCCTTCCCACGCACCGAAGACGGCCGCCCGCCCGGTGCCGTCCGGCGACAGCGCCCCCGGCCGGGTGATCCGCCCCAAGCCGGCCCCCTGACTCCTGCCCGCCCCACTCCACGCGCGAGAAACAACGTTCCGGGCGAGACACCACGCGTCGCGTCGTGTCTCGCCCGGTTCGTTGTTTCTCGGCGAGGGCGGGTCAGCCTTCCGGCGTCGGCGCGGCGCCGATGACGACCTTCTGCTGCAGACGGTTGACACCGCGCTCGGCGTCCCATGTTCCGATGTTGGCCGTGCGGATGGCGAAGCGCGGGTCGTCGGCCAGCGACTCCTCGGGCGCGGGAAGCGCGAGCGACGCGGTGTACTGCCCGGCCGGCAGGCCCTCGAGGGGCACGGTCAGCGTGACCTGCTTCCCCGGCGCCCACGTCCGCGGATCTTGGTCGAGACGCACCGTCACCGGACCCGACGGCCCGTCGAGCACCACCGAGACGGGGCGCGCGTTGTAGGGCGCCGCCCATCCCTCATTGCGAAGGACGATCTCCAGCGAGGGCTTCGCTCCGCCCACGACGCGGGACTGCTCGAGCACGAACCGGTACCCGAGCTGCTTGGCCACCTTGGTGAGGTTCTTCTGACCCCAGGAGTTCAAGACCTCCTCCTTGTAGCCGCGGTTGAGGTAACTGAAGTGATAGCGCGCCATTTCGGCTGACGCCGACTTCCAGTTCGTACGGGGTTCGTTCAGTTGGCACGTCTCCCCGCCCATCGGAACGAAGCGGGTCTCCGCCGCCAGGTAGTCCTGGTCCAGCTCCGGGGGATCGGAGAGGAAGGTACCGGCGTCGTTCCAGGGGGCAAGGAAGCAATCGTTGTGATGGCCCACCCGCGAGATCGGCGCGCCACTGTACGCCTCGCCCTCCGACAGCGCGCCGGCCTCGCCGGTCGGGCGATCGAAGGCGCGCTGCTTGGCGCGCGGCACGCGAACCTGGACGGATCTCGAGGACGGAAGAGCCTCCAGCAAGGCGTCGACCACGGCGCTGCGCTTTTCCCAGTCGGCGTCAGTGACGACACCGGGATTCGCGGGATCCGCGACGAAATGGTCGGTGTAGTACCACTCGCCCCACACCCCGATGAAGCCCGCCTGCAGCACCGTGATGACATCCGCGTTCGCGCGCAGCACCGGCGTCAACTGGTCGATGTGAGCGAGCACGCGCTCCAGAGGCGCATCGCCATGCGGTCCCCCGACCGGACCCTGGGTCTCCGTGTATGCGAATCGCAGGATGACCGACACTCCCGCCGCTCGGGCGGTGGCGAAGTCGGCGGCGAGCGCGTCGAGCAGCGCCGCGTCCAAGTCGGCCGCGACGTAGCGCTCCAGATAGACCACGCGAAGGATCTGCGACACGCCCTCCGCGCGGTAATCCGCCAGCTCTTTCGCGGTGAGCGGCGCCCATCCTGTGCCGCCGGCGAGCGAATGCGTCTCAGTGTGGCGGTAGAAGCCGCGCGCGGGGTTGGCGATCACCGCCTCGTCTTCCTGGTAGGTCACGACGCTCGGCTGGGCCGTGGGGCGCGGATGGGCGGCGGCGGCAGGCATGGCGGCCGCCAGGACCGCCGCCGCTGCCATGGCGGCGGTCAGCGCGGTCAGACCGGCGCGTCTTCGGTGGATCGTTCGCATCGATGTCTCCTCATGTTCCGGGGGGGGTCGCCCGGGTTCTCCGGGTCCGAGACGGACGCTAATGCGGCGGCGGCTGACTGTCCACGAGAGGCGGGAAACGCGCAGCCCCCGTGCGCGGATGCTTCGCAGCCCGGGTCAGGCCAGCACCACGCGCACGCCCGCGGCGCGCAGGTGCGCCAACTCGCGCGGGTCGGCCGCGGCATCCGTCACGAGAATGTCGATCTTCGACGTTTCCGCGATGGACGCTCCGGATCGGCGACCCACCTTGGACCCGTCGGCCACGACGATGGTCCGCCGCGCGGAGGCGACCATTGCATGGTTGGTGCGGGCCTCGGCCGGGTCATGGGTGCTCACGCCACCGGTGGCGCTGACGCCGTCGGCGCCGAGAACCGCGATTCCCGCGCGGGCTGCCTGGAAGCCTCGCTCCGCCGGAGTGCCGACCAGTTCGGACGACTGCGGCCGGAGCCTGCCGCCGGTCATGAGAACGGCGCAGCACGTGTGGCCTCCGGCGATGGCGGCGATGGTGAGGGAGTTCGTGATGATCGTCACACCCTCGCGGTCGGGCAGCTCCCGTGCCACCTCGGCGGTGGTCGTTCCGCCTCCCATGGCGATCGCCAGCGCCCCGGGCGGAAGCAGGTTCACGGCGGTCCGCGCGATCCTTCGCTTGGCGTCGCTGAACCGCGCGTCCCGCAGCGCTTCGGGCCGCTCGAGGTTCGCGCCGGCCGCGCGCGCCCTTCCGTGCGTGCGCACGACGAGACCGCGCGCGGCCAACTCCGCGAGGTCACGCCGGATCGTCGCGCGCGAGGCTCCCGCGGTCGCGGCCAGGCGGTCGACGGTGATGCTGCCGCGCTCGGCCAGCGCGTCCAGGATGTCGTTCATCCTGCGCGTGCGCCTCGCCGTCGCGTCCGACACCTCCGTCTGCGCGGTCCTTACTTCAGTCCCGATGACGCCAGGCCGTCGATCACTCGGCGCTGCAGCACGATGAACATGATGAGGACCGGCGCCATCGCGAGAAGGCTCGCGGCCATCGCGACCGGGTAGTCCGTCGTGCGGTCGCTGAGCAGGGTGGCGAGCCCGGCGGAGAGCGGCATGTCGGTGCTGTAGCTGGTGACCACCAGGGGCCACAGCAGCTCGTTCCAGGACCACAGCACCGTGGTGATGGCGAGCACGCTCATCGTGGGGGTGGCCAGAGGCAGCATGACGCGCCAGAAGATCTGGAACGTGTTGGCCCCATCCAGGCGCGCCGCTTCCTCGAGCTCCGTGGGCATCGCAAGGAACGCCGTCCGCATGAGGAAGGTGCCGAACGCGCTGAACAGTCCCGGCAGCACCAGCCCGCCGATGGAGTTCAGTAGCCCGAGGTTCTGGATGATCTGGTACTGCGAGAGCAGATAGACCTGCGACGGCACCATCAGGATCGACAGGACCACTCCGAGCAGGATGCCTCGGCCACGGAATCGCAGCCGCGCGAACGCGTACCCCGCCATCGTGCACAGCACCAGCTGGGCGACGGTGCGGATGAGCGTGATGAGCACCGACGTGCCGAACTGCTGGAAGAACGGCAGGCGCTCGAACACCTCGGCGTAGTTGCTCCACTGCAGCTCACCGGGCCAGAACACGGGGGTGACGGACTGCACCTGCTCGTTGGTGGACAGCGACATGATGATCTGCCAGAGGAACGGGAAGGCCATGATGACCGCCCCGACGCCCAGCACGATATGCGCCACGACGTACTCGGTGCCGCCCCGGATGCGTCGTGGTGGACGGTTCGCCGCGCCGCGGAGCGTCCCTCCACCGGTGATGAGCGTGCGCGTGGTGATCGCCTCAGTCACTGTGCACCCACCTCCGCTGGAACCGGAACTGAAGGAAGGTGACGAACCCGATGATGACGAAGATGATCATCGCCACGGCGGCGGCGTACCCCTTCTCGTTGTTGACGAATCCGGCTTGGTAGAAGTAGTAGACGAGCGACATGCTGCGCGGCAGCGTCGAGTTCGTGGCGGTCGTTCCGAGGATGGCGTACAGCAGGTCGAACAGCTGGAAGCACGAGATGACCGTGATGATCGTGACGAAGAAGATGCTGGGCGTCAGGAGCGGGACCGTGATGGCGCGGAACTGCCGCCACCGGCTGGCGCCGTCGAGGGAGGCCGCCTCGTAGAGCTCGGGCGGGATGGTCTTCAATCCCGCCCCGAGCACGATCATCGAGAATCCGATCGAGCTCCACAGCCCCACGATCGCCACGGCGACGATGGCGAAGCCCGGGGTGCTGATCCAATACGGCCCTTCGACGCCGACGAGGGAGAGCTGATGATTGACCAGCCCGAAGTCGCCGTTGAAGATGATGCGCCAGACGAACGCGATCGCGGTGGGCATGGCGACGTACGGCAGGAAGAAGAGGACGCGGTAGAGGGAGGCGAACCGCAGCCCCGGAAGGTTCAGGAGGCTCGCCAGGAGGACGGCGAGAGGAACGCCCGCGAGCACGATGAGCGTGTAGAGGAGCGTGTTGCCGAGGGAGAGGTAGAAACTCGGCTCCGAGAACAGGCGGGTGAAATTGTCCAACCCGGCGAAGGCCGCGTCGCCGAACACCCCGAAGCTCATGAACGAGAACCCCGCGGTCTGGATGATGGGCCAGATGTAGAAGGCGCCGATCCCCAGCGCCAGGGGGCCGATGAACACGACGGCCCACCACCCGTCGCCTCGCCGAGCGGCGCGGGGCGGGCGCGGGTCGCCGCCCCCGCCGCTGCGTGCAGGAGCGGCGGGGGCAGCCGAGACGCGCTCGGCTAGGGTCAACGCGATTCCTTCGCGAGCGCCTCGTCCATCTTCTCGGCGAGCTCGTCGGTCACCTCGGCGACAGGACGCTCACCCGAGAAGGCCTGCGGAAGCAGTTCCGCTTCGAGGGCGTTCCAGGCGGCGGAGTTGGCGCTGACCGGCAGCGGACGGGAGTATTCCACCGCATCCAGGAACACCTGGAGGTTCGCCTGGGGCATCGACGCGGCGAACGACGACTGGGTTCCGTCGAATGCCGGGATGATCGACCCGAACTCGCCCTGCGCCTGCTGGGCCTCCTCACCGGCCAGGTACACCTGGAGCGCCTGGGCGGCCTGCTTGTTGTCGGAGTTCGCCGCGACGACGTTGGCCACACCGTGGATGACGGTGGCCTGCTCCTCCCCGTGAGGCAGGGGCAGCACGTCCACGCTGTCCACGAATGGCACATCCGTGAGCGCGGAGCGGAACCAGCTGCCGCCCATGTACATCGCCAGCTTGCCGGAGGTGTACCACTGGTCGGCGGTGGTGTCGGTGAGCTGGGCGATGGTGGGGGAGGCGCCGGATGCGATCAGGTCGGCCCAGAACTGGATGCCCGCCTGCGCCTCAGGGGTGTCGTACGCGGAGCTCTGTCCGTCGATCACGTCGCCGCCGGCCTGGAAGATGGTGTTGTAGTAGGTGGTCTGGCCGTCCATGCCACCGGCCGCGCCGTACACCCCTTCGCCCTCCAGCGCCGTCGAGATCTGTGCAGCCGCGGCCTGAAGGTCGTCCCATGTCCAGTCGGCACCGGGGACGGCGACACCGGCCCGCTGGAAGAGTTCCTCGTTGATCCACACCCCGATGGTGTCCATGTCCTTCGGTACGCCGTAGGACACGTCATCGACGGTGTAGAGGTCCACGAGCGACTCCGGATAGTCGCCGGGGTCGATGTCTCCCGCATCCAGGGCTCCGGTGATCGGCTCGAGCTTGTCGTTGAGCGCGTACAGCTGGACGTTGGGGCCGTTCATCCAGAAGATGTCGGGGAGCGTGTCGCTCGAGGCCTGGGTCTGCAGCTTGGTCCAGTACTCGCTGTACGGCGTGACGCTGAGGTTCACCGTGATGTTGGGGTAGAGCTCGTTGAACCCGGCGATGCTGTCCTCGATCGCGTCGACCTGCGCCTGGTCCCACAGTCCATACGTGATCTCGGCGGTGAGGTCGTCCTCCGGGACGGCGTACTCGCCGGATCCACCCGGTCCCCCCGTACCGCCGCCGCAAGCGGTCGCGGCGAGAATGACGGTGCTGGCCAGGGCGAACGCGCCGAGCGCCCGGCGCCCCCATCGGGTCTGTGTCATCGGTCGTTCCTTTCGGTCGGATGCTGCGGCGAGGCGTTCGAGGGCGAGGAGAAGTGGGCGACGACGTGCGCGGGGAGGGCGGGCACGTCGAACGGGCGGGAACCGTTCCGGATGGAGTCAGCCGCAAGGGCACCGGCGGCCACGGCGGCACGGGCGGCGAGTGGGGACACCACCGTGGGCGTGCCATGGACGAGATGCGAGAGGAACTCGCGCATCGTCGCCACGTCGGCAGCGTCGTGGCCGCTCGCGTCGCCTTCGATGGCGTACTCCGCGTCGCCGGCGACGGCCCAGTCCCGGCGACGGTTCCACACCTTCACCACGCCCCCCGCGGTGTCGCCCACGTTCTCCAGGCGCCCCTCGGTACCGATGACGGTGTAGTTGCGCCAGTAGTCGGGGGTGAAGTGGCACTGTTCGTAGCTGGCGAGCACCCCGTTGTCGAGTGTCATGAGCATCAGGGAGACGTCCTCGACGTCGACGACCGGATTCAGTCCGGTGGCGTCGGCCGGTGGCCAATTGTCGAAGGAGAACCAGTCGGGCATCGTCTCCCCCGCACGGTCGCGGCGGTCGGTGACCCCGCCGTAGACCATGAGGTCACCCATGCCGACGACCCGCCGCGTGTACGCCCCGGAGAGGTAGTGCACCACGTCGAGGTCGTGGCTGGCTTTCTGCAGCAGGAGCGTGTTCGTCCGGGAGCGGTCGGCGTGCCAGTCCTTGAAGTAGTAGTCGCCGCCGTTGCCCACGAAGTGGCGCACCCAGATGGTCTTCACCTCACCGATCTCGCCGCGGTCGATGATCTCCTTCATCCGGCGGACGACGGCGGCGTGGCGGAAGTTGTGCCCGACGTAGAGCACGCTCCCCGATTCGGCCGCGGCCGCGAGCACGCGGTCGGCATCGGCGAGCGTCGTGGCGAGCGGCTTCTCGAGATACACCCCGACACCGGCGCGGAGCAGCTGTTCGGCGATGTCGGCGTGCGTGTCGTCGGGCGCGGTGACGACTGCGGCATCGACACCGCCGGCATCCAGGAGCGCAGTGATGTCGCCGTGCACCGGAATCCCGGCGAACAACGACTCCGCGCGCGTCCGGCCGTGCGGCGACGGTTCCACAGCGGCCACGACCCGGGCTCCCGGGAAGGCATCCGGCACGTGGTGGGCGATCACGCTGCGCGCGCCGACGCCCACCACCGCAACGCGGGGCGCATCGTGCCCGTCGCGGAGCGAAGGGGGCGTCACAGGGTGCCCACGTCCGGCTGCATGGAGCCATCTTGCAGGTTGTGAGCGAATTTGTCACGGGTGGGCTGGAAACGTGCAGGATCGGCCAGTACCCTGGGCCGAAACCTCGCAAACGCGCGCGGCCCGGGGCGCGTCCCGTCCGACGCTGACGCGGCGACGGTCCCGGCGTCAGCGGGGCGGGGAGGCGCGCGCCGAAGGCGCCACGATCACGTCGACGCCCGCCTTCTCGAACTGGGCGCTCACCCGGGCCGGAAGCGGTGCGTCCGTGACGAGGATGTCGACATCGTCCAGCGCACAGATCCGCGCGAAGGTCGTTCGACCGATCTTCGTCTGATCGGCAGCGACGACCACCCTGCGGGCGACCGCGGCGATGTGCCGACTGGCGTCGGCCTCACCCTCGTGGAGGGTCGTGGCACCGAACTCCGCCGTCAGTCCATCGACACCGAGGATGGCGATGTCGAGGCTGAAGTCGCGCAGTGACCGGCCCACGAGTGGCCCGATGAGCTCGTACGACTGCCGTCGCGGCACGCCACCGGTGACGACGATCTTGATGTTCTCCCGCACGGAGGATTCGAAAGCGATGTTGAGCGCATTGGTCACGATGGTGACCCCCGGCTCGCCCCCCACCGAGGGGAGTCGCTCACTCCGGCCGAGGGCGCGCGCCACCTCGGTGACGGTGGTTCCGCCGTTCATGCCCACCGTCGCCCCGGGCGGGACGAGGCCCTCGACCGCCCGCGCGATGGCGAGCTTCGCATCCGCCTGGCGGGCGATCTTGTACTGCAGCGGAAGCTCGTATCCCGACCCCAGCGCCGACGCCCCGCCGTGGGTGCGCGTCACGAGCCGCTGTTCGGCCAACGTGTTGAGGTCGCGGCGAGCCGTCGCCGTGGAGACGCCGAGCCGCTCGCTCACGTCGGCGATGCTCACGTGACTCTGCTCGCTCACGAGTTCGAGCACGAGATTGAGCCGCTGCTGCTGGTGCATCGGGACGGCACCTCCTCCGACTCATCGTTGCACAGCGGAAGTTGACGCCGGTGATTGATTCTGCTCAAATGCTTGGTAAACGATCAGTTTTGATCCGCCGCCTTCAGGAAGAAGACCGATGAGTTCCCCCTTCGTCGATGATGAGATCGCGTCCCAGCCGGCGTCTTGGGCGGAGGCGGCCCGCGTGGCCCCCACGGTGCGTGATGCACTCCCCTCGGCCGGTGAGCGGGTGGCGTTCGTGGGGTGCGGGACCAGCTGGTTCGTCGCCATGGCCGCGGCGGTGCGGCGAGAGGCTCTCGGCCTCGGAGAGTCGGACGCCTTCGCGGCGAGCGAGTTCCCGTCCGGCCGGCAGTACGACCGCGTCGTGGCGATCTCCCGGTCGGGGACCACGACAGAGGTCGTCGATCTGCTGCAGCAGCTGGACACGCCGACCACCCTGATCACCGCGGTGGCGGACTCCCCCGCGACGGTGGCGGCCCAGCACACGGTGACCCTCGACTTCGCGGACGAGCAGTCCGTCGTCCAGACCCGGTTCGCCACGAGTGTGATCGCACTGCTGCGCAGCCATTTCGGAGAAGATCTGGAGGCCGCCATCGCCGACGCACGGACGGCGTTGACGATCGACATCGCCGCCCTCGTCTCCGTCGATCAGTGCACCTTCGTCGCCACCGGATGGCCGGTGGGTCTGGCCTACGAGGCGGCGCTGAAGACGCGGGAGGCCGCGCAGGCATGGGCGGAGTCCTACCCCGCGATGGACTACCGCCACGGTCCGATCTCCATCGCTCAGCCCGGGCGACTCGTCTGGAGCCTCGGCGGTACTCCCGAGGGCCTGGAAGCCCAGGTGACCGCGACCGGCGCGACGTTCGTCGAGCACGATCTCGACCCGCTCGCGCGTCTCATCGTCGCGCAGCGATTCGCTGTCGCGCTGGCGAAGTCCAAGGGACTCGATCCCGACCACCCGCGCTCCCTCACCCGGTCCGTCATCCTGGCGTGACCGCTCCCCTCGCGATCGGCGTCGACGTCGGCGGCACGACGGTGAAGGCCGTCGTCGCCGACGCGCACGGCGCCATCCAGGCCGAGTCCCGCGCGCCGACGCCCTCGCCCGACCCCGCCGGCACCGCCGTCGTCGAGACCGTCGCGCGTCTGGTCGCCGACCTGGACGACGCCGCGCGGCTCCCGATCGGCGTCGTGGTGCCCGGCATCGTGGACGAGACCCGCGGAAGGGCACTGTATTCCGCCAACCTCGGATGGTCGGACATCCCGCTGGCCGCCCACATCCAGGAACGCCTCGGGCGCCGGATCGGGTTCGGCCACGATGTCCGCGCAGGAGCGCTGGCCGAGGCGCGGTGGGGTGCGGCCTCGAGCGTCGCCGGCGTCGTCGCGTTCGTTCCCGTCGGCACGGGTGTGGCGGCGGCCATTCTCGTCGACGGGCGTCCTGTCGTGGCGGGGGGATGGGCGGGTGAGATCGGACAGCTGCGCATCACCGCTGGCCGGTTCGCGGGTGCGCGAGTGGAAGAGATCGCCTCCGCGGCCGGCACCGCGCGGCGGGCGGGCCTCCCGGATGCGAAGACCGTGCTCGAACGCGTCCGCGACGACGACGCCGACGCCCTGCGCGTCTGGCGCGAGACCATCGACGTGCTGGCCGATGCCCTGGCCGCTCTCACGGCCACGACCGGGGCGGAGACGATCGTGCTCGGCGGCGGCCTTGCCCTCGCGGGCACCGACCTCACGGAGCCGCTCGCCCGCTCGCTGTCCGGGCGCCTGGGCGCGCTCCGCCATCCCGTGCTCCGCACCGCACGGCTCGGTGACCGCGCCGCCGCCCTCGGTGCGGTACTGCTGGCGGCGGGTCCGTCATGAGCGATGCGAGACCCGTCGGCGACGGCCCGGCTATGGCTCGCATCCTGACCGTGACGCCGAATCCGGCCATCGACGTCACCTACACGGCGGCGCGGCAGGCCCTGGGTGAGACCGTGCGGGTCACCCAGGTGCGCCGGCGCCCCGGGGGTAAGGGGCTGAATGTCGCTCGCGTGCTCCGCACGCTCGGTCGCGACGTGGTGGCGCTGCATCCGCTCGGGGGCGATGCCGGCGCCTGGATCGAGCGGGCACTGGTGCGCGACGGGCTGCCCGCCACCGCGTCGTCCATCGCGGGCGAGACACGGACGACCGTGGCGGTCGTGGACGGCATCGACCACCCCACCCTGCTCGCTGAACCCGGGCCATCGCTCTCCGACAGCGAATGGGCGAACCTCCTCGACACGGTCGCCGCCGCGATCACGCCGGGTGACTGGGTCGTCGTGGCGGGGTCCTTCCCGCCGGAGACCACACCCGCCCGGGTGACACGCCTCGTCCGGCGCGTCCATGACCGTGGCGCCCGCCTGCTCGTCGACACGAGCGGCCCCCTCCTCGAGGCCGCCGCCGCAGCCGGCAGCGACGTGGTCAAGGCCAACGAGGACGAGATTTGCGAGGCGACGGGCGAAGACGACGCGGGCCGCGCGCTCGCCCGGCTCTCGGCGCACGGATGCGACGTGCTGATGTCGCGCGGCAGGCATGGTGCCGTTCTCCGCCTCGCCGAGGGCGACACGTGGGAACAGCCGGCGGTGCCCGGGGTGGCGGGAGATCCCACGGGCGCGGGGGACGCCGCAACCGCCGGATTCATCGCGGCGCTCACCGAGGGTCACGGCCCGGCGACGGCGCTGGCCTGGGCGGCCGTTGCCGGAGCCGCGGCGGTTCTCCGTCCGGTCGCCGGCGAGATCGGCCCCGCCGTCCTGGCCGCGCTCGGCGGCCGGCTGGGCCTCCCGTCCGACCGCCTTCTCCTCCCCCTCGAGCCCGATCGGAGCCGCCCGTGACCGCACGGACCGTCGTCGACCTCGTGTCCGAGGCCCGCCGTGAAGGATCCGGAGTCGGAGCCTTCAACGTCGTCCTCCTCGAGCACGCCGAGGCGATCGCCGAAGGGGCAGAGCGGGCCGGGCGCCCCGTGATCTTCCAGATCAGCCAGAATTGCGTCGCCTACCATGGCGCGCTGGCCCCGCTCGCGCTGGCGACCCTCCGCATCGCACGGTCCCTGTCCGTGCCCGCCCTCGTCCACCTCGATCACGCCGACGACGGCGACCTGGTGCGGGAGGCCGTCGACCTGGGGTTCGACAGCGTCATGTTCGATGCATCCGCCCTCTCGTACGCCGGCAACATCGCCGCCACGAGCGACATGGCCCGGTTCTGCCAGGAACGCGGGGTGCTGATCGAGGCCGAACTCGGCGAGATCGGCGGCAAGGACGGCGTCCACGCCCCCGGGGTGCGCACCGACCCGAACGACGCACGCCGATTCGTCGAGGCGACGGGGGTCGACTGGCTCGCGGTCGCGGTCGGCACCTCTCACGCCATGACGTCGCGCGAAGCCGCCGTCGACACCGCCCTCATCGGCCGCCTCGCCGAGGCGGTGCCGGTGCCGCTCGTTCTGCACGGGTCGTCCGGTCTTTCCGATGAGCAGCTGCAGCATGCGGTGGCGGCGGGAATGACGAAGATCAACATCTCCACACATCTCAACGGCCTCTTCACCGCCGCCGTGCGCACCGCCCTGGCGGATGCACCCGACCGCGTCGATCCGCGGACCTACGTCGCGCCAGGGCGGAAGGCCGTCGCCGAGGAGACCGCCCGCCTCCTCGGCCTCCTCGCCTCGTGATCCACGCCGCCTAGGACGTGAGACTCCGTCCCAGCTCCTTCTCCTCCCCCGCTTGACAGCGGGCACCTTTGCCGTCATGGTTAGTTACTGAAGTAAGCAACCAATCAACGGAGGGCACGTGATCGAAGAAGGCAGAGCGCTCTTCCTGCAGATCGCGGAGAGCGTCGAAGACGCCATCATCGACGGCAGCCTGCCCGAGGAGGGCCAGGCGCCGTCGACCAATGAGCTCGCGGCCTTCTACCGGATCAATCCCGCCACCGCCGGCAAAGGAGTCAACATGCTCGTCGACAAGGGCGTGCTCTACAAGCGACGGGGCATCGGCATGTTCGTGGCTCCCGGCGCGCGTGAGCTGCTCCTCGCGGAGCGCCGCACCGCATTCGCCGACCGCTTCGTCGAGCCGCTGCTCGCCGAAGCCCGCAAACTCGGGCTCGGACCCGATGACCTCACCGCTCTCATCCGCGACCGCGCCGACCGGGTCGAGGACACCCCTACCGAAAGGACGGCCTGATGACCGCCGTAATCGAGGTGAACAACCTCACCAAGCGCTACCGCGACACCGTCGCCGTCAACGACGTGAGCTTCTCCATCGAAAAGGACAAGATCTACGGCCTGCTCGGCCGCAACGGCGCGGGGAAGACCACCGTCATGTCGATCCTGACCGCGCAGAACTTCGCCACTTCCGGCGACGTACGCGTGTTCGGGGAGCATCCCTACGAGAATGCGCGCGTGCTGTCGCGCATGTGCTTCGTACGTGAGGGTCAGAAGTACCCCGACGACGCGGTGCCGCGCCACGCCTTCCGCACCGCCCGGCTCTTCTTCCCGAACTGGGACCAGGACTTCGCCGAGCAGCTGATCGACGAGTTCCAGCTCCCGTTGAAAACGCGCATCAAGAAGCTGTCCCGCGGGCAGCTCTCGGCCGTGGGCGTCATCATCGGACTCGCTGCGCGGGCAGAAGTGACCTTCTTCGACGAGCCGTACCTGGGGCTGGATGCCGTCGCGCGACAGATCTTCTACGACCGGCTGCTGGAGGATTACACCGAGCACCCCCGCACCGTGGTCCTTTCCAGCCACCTCATCGACGAGGTCGCCAATCTCATCGAGAAGGTGATCGTGATCGACCGCGGACGCATCGTCATGGACGACGACACGGATGCCGTGCGCGATCGCGCCGCCAACATCGTCGGCGACACCGCCGCGGTCGACGCCTTCGTCGCCGGACGGGAGGTCCTGCACCGTGAGGCGCTGGGTCGAGTCTCTTCGGTGACGGTGCTCGGCGCCCTCACTGCCACCGACCGCGAACGGCTGGCTGCGGCGGGACTGGATGCCACACCCGTCTCGCTGCAGCAGCTCATCGTCCGCGTCACGCAGAAGGAGGCATCCACCGGTGCCGCCGCATCCGCCACCGAGGAAGGAGCCCTCCGATGAACCGCACACTGAACGTCATCCGGATGCAGCTGGCCAACCGCCAGACGTTCATCTGGCTCCCGCTGATCATCCTCGGCGGTTCGCTGTTGATCACCCTCGCGATCTACGCGATCCTGTACTCCTCCGCCGGGGTGGAGGCCAACATGTACGGGGGCGGCGCACAGGCGCCGCTGTGGTACTTCCTGGCCGTCGGCGTGTACTCCCTGACGCTCAGTTTCCCGTTCTCGCAGGCGATGAGCGTGACGCGGCGCGAGTTCTACCTCGGCACCCTGCTGACGGCGGCACTGACCGCGCTCATCATGGCGATCGTGTTCGTGCTCGGCGGCCTTCTCGAAGGGGTCACCGGCGGGTGGGGCATGAATGGGTACTTCTTCCGCCTCGACTGGATCTGGGAGCAGGGAGCTCTCGCTGCGGGTCTGTTCTTCTTCGTCCTGGCGATGTTCTTCTTCGTCATCGGGTTCTGGGCGGCCACGATCTACAAGCGGTTCGGACCGATGGGCCTCACGATCGCGCTGGTGGGGGTCGGCGTAGTGCTCCTGGGCATCCTGTGGCTCATCGGGCAGGCGCAGGCGTGGGCGGAGGTCTTCGGCTGGCTCGCCACGCAGGGTTCGCTCAGCCTGACGATGTGGGGCCTCGTCCTCACGGCCGTCCTCGCGGCGAGCGCGTTCCCGATGTTCCGCCGGCTCGTCCCCTAGCCGCATCCGCGCCCCGTCGAGAAACGACATTCCGGGCGAGACATAACGCGCCGCGTCGTGTCTCGCCCGGATCGTCGTTTCTCGCAGATGCGCAGCATGCGCAGGATGCGGCGGGTGCGGCGGGGTCAGGCGTTCTCGGCGGCGGCGGCGTGGTGGCGGATGACCTCGGCGACGACGAAGTTGAACCACTTCTCGGCGAACTCCGGGTCGAGGTCGGCCTCGGCCGCCAGGCGCCTGAGCCGCGCGATCTGCTGCTCTTCGCGCGCCGGATCGGACGGCGGCATCCCGTGCTGCGCCTTCAGCACCCCAACCTGCTTCGTGCAGCGGAAGCGCTCGGCGAGCAGGAAGATCAGCGCGGCGTCGATGTTGTCGATGCTCCCGCGGAGCCCCGCGAGCACCTCCAGCGGATCGGCGGTGGCCGGCAACGAATCGGTCATTGGCATCCTCCCGCGTCCGACCATACCCGCTGGCGATGCCGTGACCCGGTCGTGCACCCTGACAACCGGCCGTGCACCCTGCCGACCGGCCCTGCCGGGGAGCGGAGGCCCGTCCTAGAGTGTGTCGCATGACCGACGGGACCGAAGGCGCCTCCCCTCCGCCCGCCGCGCCCCCCGGTTCGCGCGTGGCCAAGCCCGTCTCGGCGAACCTCGCCAGTCCCTTCGCCGCCGGCTTCTTCCTCACCCTCGGCGGCCTCCTGGCGGTGGTGCTGGGGCTCGCCCTGTCGCAGCTGTCGACGGTCGTCATCTACGTCGTGTTCGCGCTGTTCGTGGCTCTCGGGCTCGACCCCGTGGTGCGCTTCCTGGGGCGCCGCGGGCTGGCCCGCGGATGGGCCATCGCCGTCGTCTTCGCCGCCTTCGCCGTCGTGCTCGTCGGCGTGCTGTGGCTCATCATCCCGACCGTCGCCAGCCAGATCAGGCAGTTCGTCGACAACGTGCCCTCGCTCGTGGACGACTTCAGCAAGAGCGACGTCTACGCATGGATGCAGAGCACGTTCGGCGGGAGCGTCAGCGACCTGCTCGACGACGTGCAGAGGTTCGTCACCGACCCGGCCACCATCGCGAGCATCGGCGGTGGCGTGCTCAAGGTGGGGATCTCGATCGCCACGGCCGTCTCCGGGGTGATCATCGTGCTCGTGCTGAGCCTGTACTTCCTCGCCTCCCTGCCGGCCATGAAGGCCTCGTTCGTGCGTCTGGTGCCCGCGCGGAGTCGCACCGGAGTCGCCGACATGACGGACGAGATCACCGGCTCCATCGGTGGCTACCTCATGGGGATGGTGGTGCTGGCCCTGTGCAACGCGACGCTCGCGTTCCTCCTCTACCTCTTCCTCGGGCTTCCCTTCCCGGCGCTCATGGCGGTGGTGGCGTTCTGCCTCACCCTCATTCCGCTCGTCGGGTCGGTGCTTTTCTGGACCGTCGGCGGAGTGCTCGCCCTGTTCACCAATCCCCTCGCCGCCCTCGTGTTCGCCGTCGTCTACCTCGTCTACATGCAGATCGAGGCCTACATCCTCACCCCGCGGGTCATGAACCGCGCGATCTCCGTCCCGGGCGCACTCGTCGTCATCGGAGCCCTGGTCGGCGGAACTCTCCTGGGTCTGCTCGGGGCGCTGGTCGCGATCCCGGTGACCGCGTCGCTGCTCCTGATCATCAAGCAGGTCATCATCCCCCGCCAGGACGCCAAGCTCTGACCGGCGACGGGATGCCGGTGCGTCAGCCTGCGGGCAGGAGGCAGGTGGGCGCCGGGGCCTCCGTGCGGTGACGGAGCGCACCCGGAACGCCGGTGCGCAGGTCGAGCGACAGGGAGACGATGTCGTTCGAGCCCTGCCCGGCGACCAGCAGCGTGTCTCGCACGATCACGTGGTGACGCGGGCGCCGCACCCCGGCCTCGACGAGCGCCATGGGCTCGAGCGCCTCACCGGAACCCCGCACGCGAAGGACGCCGATCGTGTCGCTCCCGCGGATGCCCGCGTAGAGGAACTGACCGTCGCGGGATGCGGCGAGCTCGGCTCCGGTGTCGCCGTCGAGGGCACCCGGTGCGGCCGGGGCACCGCCGAGGAGGTGCCAGTGCCCCTCCGCGTCGGGCGCGAGGACGAAGACTTCGTGGGTGAACTCGGTCAGCACGTACAGGTGTCCGCTCGGATGCCACACCATGTGCCGCGGACCGCTCCCCTGCGGCAGGACGATCTGCTGTCCGCGCCGGAGCCCCGCACCGGCGGCGTGCCACACGCGCACCAGATCGAACCCGAGGTCGGTCGTCACGACGACTCCGCCGGGGAGGAAGAGGGCCTCGTGGGCGCGCGACACCCGCTCGGAGTCCTCCGGCGTGCCGGGCGCGGGCGCGGGTGGCGGTGGGGGCGCCTCGTCGTCGTACCCCCGGAGGAGCTCGGCGTACTCCTCGCCCGCGGCCGCCCGCAGGGCCCGGGCGGCGGCAGCGAGCCCGGGATCGGCCGCCTCCGCCGCGGCGGCTTCGGCGTGCGGGCCATACGGATCGGCGGCCGCCGGGGCGAGGCGCGGGGTGCTCAGCGCGCCGTCGGCGTGCAGGGGAACCCGGACAACGCGCCCGTCACCCCAGCAGCTGGCCAGGAGGAAGTCACCGCCCGGCGCGACCGCGACATGGCAGACGGCACTGCCGGCGGCGACGGGATCGCCAAGGGGGACCAGGCGATCGTCGGCCACCCGCTGGAAGGCCTGGACGCTGCCGGCCCCCTCCAGGCCCGCGTAGACGACATCGAGCGTCGGATGCGCCGTCACCCACGACGGCGACGGGGCAGCGACTGCCGTACCGGTGAACGACAGCGGCCCGCCGGCCGAACCCGCGTCGGCCTCGCCGGCCACCAGCATCCCGATGCCTTCGGCGGGGGCGCCGTTGTGATCGGGTCCATACCCGCCGACCCAGAACCTCATCAGTCGACGAGGTCGTGTCGGACGATGACCGCGTCGCGCGCCGCACCCACACCGATGACCGAGATGCGCGTCCCGCTCATCTCCTCCAGCGCGAGGACGTAGTCCTGCGCCTCCAACGGCAGCTCCTCGAACGTGCGCGCCGCCGAGATGTCGGCCTTCCAGCCCGGGAAGTACTCGTAGATGGGCGCCGCGTGGTGGAACTCGGTCTGGTTGACCGGCATCTCGTCGAAGCGCTGTCCGTCGATCTCGTATGCCACGCACACCGGGATGCGGTCCAGACCCGTGAGGATGTCGAGCTTGGTGAGCACGAGGTCGGTGATCCCGTTGATGCGGGTCGCGTAGCGGGTGATGGGCGCGTCGTACCAGCCCACCCGGCGGGGGCGGCCGGTGGTCGTGCCGAACTCGAAGCCGCGGGAACGCAGCCACTCCCCCGACTCGTCGAAGAGCTCCGTCGGGAACGGTCCCGACCCGACGCGCGTCGTGTACGCCTTGACGATGCCGACGATGCGGTCCAGCCGGTTGGGCCCGACGCCGGCTCCCGTCGCGGCGCCTCCCGCGGTCGCCGACGAGGAGGTCACGAACGGGTAGGTGCCGTGGTCGACATCGAGCATCGTCGCCTGGCCGCCCTCGAACACGACCACGTCGCCGGCATCCAGTGCGTCGTTGAGCAGCAACGAGGTGTCGGCGACCATCGGACGGATCCGCTCGACGTAGGACAGGAGGTCTTCGACGACCTCGTCCACCGCGATCGCGCGGCGGTTGTAGACCTTCAAGAGCAGATGGTTCTTCTGATCCAGTGCCCCCTCGACCTTCTGCCGCAGAATGTTCTCGTCGAAGAGGTCCTGGATGCGGATGCCGACGCGGTTGATCTTGTCGGCGTAAGCGGGCCCGATGCCCCGACCGGTCGTGCCGATCTGCCGCTTGCCGAGGAATCGCTCGGTGACCTTGTCGAGGGTGCGGTGGTACTGCGTGATGACGTGCGCATTCGCGCTGATCCGCAGGCGCGAGATGTCCACCCCGCGAGCACTCAGCGCCTCGAGCTCGTTGAACAGCACCTCCAGATCCACCACCACGCCGTTGCCGATCACGGGGACGACCCCGGGCGACAGGATGCCGGAGGGAAGCAGGTGCAGTGCGTACTTCTCGTCGCCGATGACGACGGTGTGGCCGGCGTTGTTGCCGCCGTTGAACTTCACGACCCAGTCGGTACGTTCACCCAGGAGATCGGTGGCCTTGCCTTTGCCCTCGTCCCCCCACTGGACTCCGACGATCACGATTGCGGGCATGGACGCTCCTCGCGTGGATTCGGGCGGTACGCCTCATCCTATCGAGGCCCCCACCCACCCCCTCGCGCCGCGCTCGCGCGACGGGTGCACGGATAGGGTGTGGGCCATGGATCGCGGGCGCGGCGTGGCGACGGGGTGGGCGGTCGCCCGGCTCGTCGTCGCGGTCGTGGTCGGTGCGGCCGTGACCGCGCAGGGGTTCTCCACCATCGGCGGCGCGATAGAGGCCGGCCGCCACGTCGCCACCACGACCGCCAACTACTTCAGCTTCTTCACGATCCTCTCCAACATCGCCACCGTCATCGTGCTGGGGTGGTCGGCCCTGTGGCGTCTCCCGCGAGGTCGGCGGGATGCGACGGAGCCGCGCGCTCTCGCCGCGGCCTTCGTGTGCGTCACGACGTACATGCTCATCACGGCCGCGGTGTACAACGTGCTGCTGCGGGCCGTGTCGATCGGGTCCGACTCGGTGCTGTGGGCGAACGAAGTGATGCACGTGTGGGCGCCGCTGTTCCTCCTCGCCGACCTGGTCGTCGGCACCGGTCACCGGCGCCTGCGGTGGCGCGACGCCTTTCCGGCGCTGATCTTCCCGCTCGCGTGGATCGCCTACACGCTCCTTCGCGCGCCACTGATCACGTCACCCTCCGCCGGCACGCCGTACTGGTATCCGTATCCCTTCCTCGACCCGTACGGCAGCGGCGGCTGGGCGGGAGTGATCGCCTACATCGTCGGCATCGCGCTGGGAATCGCCCTCGTCGCCTTCGCGCTGGTCGCGGTGCTCCGATGGCGTCTCGCGGAACGCCGCATCCGCACACCCTGACCGGCTCGGGGGGAGGCGAGCGCACAAATAGACTGGGAGCATGTCCAAAGTCCTCCAGACCCTGCCCGTCGGCGAGCGCGTCGGCATCGCCTTCTCGGGAGGACTCGACACCTCCGTCGCCGTCGCGTGGATGCGCGACAAGGGCGCCGTGCCCTGCACCTACACCGGCGACCTCGGCCAATACGACGAGGACGACATCGCCTCCATCCCCGGCCGGGCGCTCGAGTACGGAGCGGAGCTGTCGCGGCTGGTCGACTGCAAGACGGCGCTGGTCGAGGAGGGCTTCGTCGCCCTGGCCTGCGGCGCCTTCCACATCCGCTCGGGCGGCCGCACCTACTTCAACACCACGCCGCTCGGCCGCGCGGTCACCGGCACGCTGCTGGTGCGCGCGATGAAGGAGGACGGCGTCGACATCTGGGGCGACGGGTCCACCTACAAGGGCAACGACATCGAGCGGTTCTACCGCTACGGCCTCCTCGCCAACCCCGCGCTGCGCATCTACAAGCCGTGGCTGGATGCCGACTTCGTCACCGAGCTCGGTGGGCGAAAGGAAATGAGCGAGTGGCTCATCGCCCACGATTTCCCCTACCGCGACAGCGCCGAGAAGGCGTACTCGACCGACGCGAACATCTGGGGCGCGACGCACGAGGCCAAGACCCTCGAGCACCTCGATGTGTCGCTGGAGACCGTCGAGCCCATCATGGGCGTGCGGTTCTGGGATCCCGAGGTGCAGATCTCGCCCGAGGACGTCACCGTCACGTTCGAGCGCGGCCGCCCCGTGGCGATCAACGGGGTGGAGTTCCCCGACCCCGTCGCCCTGGTCCGCGAGGCCAACGCGATCGGCGGACGCCATGGCCTGGGCATGAGCGACCAGATCGAGAACCGCATCATCGAGGCCAAGTCGCGCGGCATCTACGAGGCGCCGGGCATGGCGCTGCTGTTCATCGCCTACGAGCGGCTGGTCAACGGCATCCTCAACGAAGACACCCTCGCGACCTACCACGAGCAGGGCCGTCGTCTGGGCCGTCTCATGTACGAGGGCCGCTGGCTCGAGCCGCAGTCGCTCATGCTGCGCGAGTCGATCCAGACCTGGGTCGGATCGACCATCACCGGGTCGGTGACGGTGCGCCTGCGCCGCGGCGAGGATTACACCATCCTCGACACCACCGCGCCGCACCTGTCCTACGGCCCGGAGAAGCTGTCGATGGAGCGGGTCGGCGACGCCGCGTTCGGTCCGATCGACCGCATCGGTCAGCTGACGATGCGCAACCTCGACATCGCCGACTCCCGCACGCGCCTCGAGCAGTACGCCGCCATGGGACTGATCGGAGGCCCGACGGGCGACCTCGTCGGCAGCGTCACCGCCGGCGAAGCCGACGAGATCACCGAGCCCGCCATGCGTCCCGACGCGGCGCACGAGGCGCTGGCCGACGCGACCGACGCCGCCGGCGAGGCCGCGGCGTTCGACTCCGGCACCGACTGAGCCGCAGCATCCCGCTCGCGTTCAAAATTCAGGAGACACGCCGTAGCCGGGTGCGTCAGCACCCCTTTCGGCGACGGATCTCCTGAGTTTTGAACGCCAGATCGCCGCGCGCGTCCTGGGCGGGCAGAGTAGAGCGCGGCATCAGCCGCCCGAGGCGGGCGGGGTCTCCCGCTCGCCGCGCAGCTCGTCGACGTAGAGGGTGGTGCGGTCGAACGTCGCGTTCCGATACGCCTGGCGTCCCACCATGTGCGCGGACAGCGGCGCGGTCGCCAGCTGGAAGAGCACGATGGGCACCAGGAACGCCACAGCCGGCCACGAGCGCAGCGACAGGGCGATTGCGAGGCAGATCACGACGAGCCCGAGCACCTGCGGCTTCGTCGCCGCGTGCAGACGCGTCAGCACGTCGGGGAAGCGCAGGACGCCGATGGCAGCGACCAGGCACAGCAGGGCGCCGACGAGGATGAGAACCAGCGCGATCCCGTCCAGCCACGCGTCCAGAGGCGTGGCGGGGGTTTCGCTTCCGAGAGCGGCGAGCAGGATCATCGTTCGACGGCGTCCTTCCTCGCGACGAAGCGAGCCACCGATACCGACCCGAACACACCGACGGCGGCGATGATGAGCATGACCGGGAGCGAACGGGTGTGCTGATTGATCGCCATCTCCGCCCCCAGCACGCACATCACCTCCGTCAGCAGCACGTCGGATGCCACGGCCCGGTCGAGGATCGACGGCCCGACGACCACGCGCCACAGCGTCAGAACCGATGCCACGGCGAAGACGACGAAGATCACGATGAGCATCGCGTTCATGCGGCCCCTCCTCTCGACCGTCCGCGCACCACGTCCCGCGACGGCGCCTCCACGAGCTCCCGCTCCGCTCGCGAGCCGACCGCCCGGACGATACGCCGCTCGAACTTCAGCACGTGGGCGCGCTGCGTGACCACGTCTTCGTCTGAACGCACGCCGATCACGTGGAGGTACAGGACACGGCGCACGCGGTCGGCTTCGACGATGAGGGAACCGGGGATGAGGGATGCGGTCACCCCGACATGGGTCATGATCAGGTCGTCATCGGTACGGAGCGGAACCGCGATGATCGCCGCCCCCGGCTGACGGCGGAAGTCGAGGACCTGAGCCGAGACGATGAGGGAGCCGCGCACCACGTCGACGAGGAACGCCACGACGAACACGATCCCGTACCAGAGGTTCACCCGGCCCGACAGCTCCACCGGGGGGAGGCGGAAGACGCGGGTCACCGCGATGGCGGCGATGAGCCCCGTGAGGAACGCGAGCACGGTGAACTGACCCCACAGCAGCATCCACAGGGCGATCAGCCAGACGAAGAACGGCAGCTGCCGCCACGCGGCGTGCAGCAGATCCGTGGCCTTCCGCTTCATCCCTGCACCTCCTGCTCGACCTGAACCACCGAGATCGGCTCCAGCAGCGTCTCTCCGATCCGCGCGCACACGTCGTACAGCGGACCGGCGAACACGGTGAGCGCGACCGTCACGGCGACCATGCCCGCCGTCGCGGCGGTCATGATGCGCGGCGTGACGCGGCGCTCGGTCTGGACGCCCGCCGCGGGAGCCGAGCCCAGGTACTCGATGCGCGCTTCGGTCTCGGGGGAGTCCTCCTCCTCGCGCCAGAACGCGAGGTTCCACGCGCGCATCAGTGCGTAGAGGGTGAGCAGAGACGTCACGATTCCGCCGACGATGAGCACGATCATGAGCGGCGTGCCGACCTCCGCCGCGGCGTCGAACAGGCCGTACTTGCCGATGAAGCCGGAGAAGGGCGGCAGGCCACCCAGGTTGATGGCGGGGATGAAGTACAGCACCGCGATCACCGGCGTGGCGCGCATCAGGCCCCGCACGCGCAGGATGGAGGTACTGCCGGCACGGCGCTCGATCAGCCCGATCGCCAGGAACAGGGTCGTCTGCACCACGATGTGGTGGACGGTGTAGTAGATGGTCGCGCCGATGGCGAGGGGGGTGGCGATCGCGAGCCCGAACACCATGTAGCCGATGTGGCTGACGAGGGTGAACGACAGGATGCGCTTGAGCTCGGCTTGCGCGAGGGCGCCGAGCACCCCGACGATCATGGTCGCCAGCGCCACGATGAGAAGCAGCGTGTTCACGTCGCTGTCGCGGAAGATCTGCGTCTCGGTGCGGATGAGCGCGTACACGCCCACCTTCGTCAGGAGGCCGGCGAACACCGCAGTGACCGGCGCCGGCGCCGTGGGGTAGGAGTCGGGGAGCCAGAACGACAGCGGGAACACGGCCGCCTTGATTCCGAAGGCCAGCAGCAGCATGAGGTGCAGCACAAGCTGCGTCTCCTGCGGCAGGTCGCTCATCCGCTCCGACAGCTGCGCCATGTTCACGGTGCCGAGCGCCCCGTAGATCACGGCGATCGAGGCGAGGAACAGGATGGATGACACCAGCGACACGACGATGTAGACCACGCCCGTGCGGATACGGGATTCGGTGCTACCGAGGGTGATCAGCACGTACGAGGCCACCAGCAGGATCTCGAACCCGACGTAGAGATTGAACAGGTCGCCGGCGATGAACGCGGTGAAGATGCCTGAGGACAGGATCAGGTACGACGGGTGGAAGATCGACACGGGCGTGTCGTCGTCGCCGTCCTCGGCGCCCTGGCCCACCGAGAAGAGCAGAACCGCCAGCAGGACGAGGCTCGAGACGACCACGAGGAGCGCGGCGAGGCGGTCGACGTACAGCACGATGCCGAAGGGGATCGGCCACCCGCCGACCGAGACCACGAGCGGCTGGTCGGAGGAATGCACCACCACCAGCAGCACCATCGCGATGAGCAGGGTCGCCGTGAGCGTGGTCACCGAGACGGCCACCTGGGTCTTGCGGTGGCGCCCCGCGATCAGGGCCATTCCGGCGCCCAGGAGCGGGAGCGTCACCAGCAGGGGAACGAGCGCGCTCATCGATCGTCCTCGCCCTCGTCGTGTCGTCTGCGGCGATAGGGGCGGTCGGCCGGCGCGTCGTCGCGGATGGCGGCGACGTCGTCGCTGTGCAGGAGGCGGATGGGGGCGCTGGCCATCCCCACGAAGTCGGTCGTGGCGTCGTCGTCCTCGTCCTCGACCTCGACGTCCATGGCGTCTTCCTCGCTGGGGCGCACGCGGATCGCGACATCCTCTTCGTCGTCCTGCACGGTGTCTGCCTGGCCGAGCTGCCACGAGCGGTAGATGAGGGCGAGCAGGAACGCCGAGACGGCGAAGGTGATGACGATGGCGGTCAGCGTCAGCGCCTGCGGCAGGGGATCGGAGACCGCGTTCGGATCGTCCGACACTCCGGAGAAGGCAGCGAGTCCCGGGTCGCCCATCACGATCAGCAGCAGGAGGTTCGCGGCGTTACCCAGCAGGAGGAACCCGATGAGCACCCGCGTGAGACTGCGTTCGAGCATCGCGTAGACGCCGCACGCGAAGAGCACGGCCATGATGATGATGAGGACGAGGGACGTGGTCATCCGGCCAGCACCCCCCGGGCGCGCATCTCCTGGGTCTGGCGGTCGACCTCGGCGCCGAGGCTCCGCAGGACGTCGAGCACGAGCCCGATGACGACGAGGTACACCCCGACGTCGAAGATGGTCGACGTGACGAACTCGATGTGACCGATCACCGGCACATCCGCCTCGATGACGGCGCTCGTCAACGGCGCCTGGCCGAAGAACAGGGGGATGACGGCGCACGCCACGGCAAGGCTCATCCCGGCGCCCAGGATGCGCCCGGCGTCGGCGGGGGCGGCCACGCCGAGCTCGTACCGGCCACCGGCCACGTACCGCATGACCAGCGCCATGCCCGCCACCAGGCCCCCGGCGAAGCCGCCGCCAGGGAGGTTGTGACCAGCGAACAGCAGGTACAGCGACACGATGATGATCGAGTGGAAGAGCACCCGGATGATCACCTCGAGCACGAGCGAACGGTTCTCCGGCCGCACCTTCTGCCCACCCACCAGCCACGCCTGCGGGCGGTGGCTGGTGTCGGGCGTCCACGGACGAGGGCCCTCCTCGGTCTCCACGAGCGGCGCGCGTCCGCGCGCGCGCATGCTCGGCAACGGTGAGGTGAATTCCGAGAGGGTGTCGGCACGGTGGGTGACGAACACGAGAGAGGCCACGCCCGTGGCGGCGAGGATGAGGACGGAGAGCTCCCCCATCGTGTCCCAGCCGCGGATGTCGACGAGCGCGACGTTGACGACGTTCTGCCCATGACCGATCTCGTAGGCCAGGATCGGCCAGAGGTCGGAGATCGGCCGCTCGGTGCGGGCGGCGGTCGCCACGATGGCGACGAGCGCCATGGTCGCCCCCACGGCGATGGCGAGGACGGCCCGCGCCACCGGCCACACCGAGGCGTTATGCTCCCCCATCCGCGCCGGGATGCGGCGGAGCACCAGGGCGAATGCGACGAGGGTGACCGTCTCCACGAGCACCTGCGTCAGGGCGAGGTCGGGGGCGCCGCTCGTGGCGAAGAGCACGACCATTCCGAGGCCCGTGACCGAGACCAGGACCACGCCGGTGTAACGCTTGCGGGCGTTCACGGCGAGGAGGCCGGCAGCGATCATCACCGGTGCCACCGCCAGCTGCACCGGCGTCTGCCAGGCGTCCAGGTCGGCGCGCCACGTCGGGGACGACAGCAGGGCGGTCGCCTCCGCGGCGACGAAGACGATGAAGATGGTTCCGACGTAGACGGGAAGCGACCCGCGTTGGGTGAGTGACGTGGTGAACACGGCCAGGCGAGCGATCGCCCGCAGGGTGACGTTGTAGACGTCGGTGGCGGTGAACGGCATCAGGCGCATCGTTGCGAAGCGGCGCGGGCGCGCGGTCACGGCGAACACGACGACACCCAGCGCGATCGTTCCGAGCGAGATCCACAGCGCCGGCTCGAAGCCGTGCCACAGGGCAAGGTGCGGCGCGCCCTCCGGGGCGGGGAGACCGGGGCTCGCCGCCGGCGCGGCCTGGGCGTAGGGCTGCAGCACCGCGTCCACCCACGGCGTCGCGATGCCGGCGACCACGGTGAGCCCGGAGAGGACGACCGGAGCCGCGAGGAAGCCGAGCGGCGGGTCGGGCCATTCCGTTCTCTCCCGGCGCGCGCCGTCGGCATCGCGCTTGGTGGCGAAGGCGCCCCACAGAAAGCGCAGGCCGTACGCGGCGGTGAGGATGGAGCCGAGCGAGACGCCCAGGAGGGCCACGAGGCCCCACGCGTCGCCGAGCGTCGCCTCCTCCAGAAGCGCGGTGAGCGCCCCCTCCTTCGCCACGAAGCCGATCGTGGGGATGATGCCGGCCATACAGGCCACCGCGATCGTCGAGAACACCGCGAGCACGGGCGCCTGGCGCCCTACTCCGCTGAGCTCGCCGATGTCGCGCGTGGAGAGCTGACGGTCGATGACGCCGACGACCAGGAACAGCGACGACTTGAACAGGGCGTGGGCGATGAGCAGCGCCAGGCCGGCCAGCGCGGCCTCCTGCGTGCCGTAGCCCAGCACGACGGTCAGGAATCCCAGCTGGCTGACAGTGCCGAAGGCCAGGACGCGCTTCAGGTCGCTCTCCCGCAGCGCCTGGAGGCCGCCGAGGAGCATCGTGAACACACCGAGGGAGATGACGATCGGCCGCCACGGTGCGGCGAACGCGAACACCGGCGCCAGGCGGGCGATCAGGTAGATCCCCGCCTTCACCATGGCGGCGGCGTGCAGGTACGCGCTGACCGGCGTGGGCGCCGCCATGGCTCCCGGCAGCCAGAAGTGGAACGGGAAGATCGCCGACTTGCTCAACGCGCCGACCAGGAGCAGCACGAGGGATGCGTCGACCACGGCGCCCGTGGGGGCGATCTCCAGGATCTCGGAAAGGCTCGTGGTGCCGGTCTCGACGACGAGGAGCACCACCCCGATCAGCATCACGAGGCCGCCGATGGTGGTGACCAACAGCGCCTGCAGGGCGGCACGGCGGCTCGCACCGCGGGTGTGGTAGTACCCGATCAGCAGGTACGAGAGGATGCTCGTGACCTCCCAGAACATCACCAGCAGGACGATGTCGTCGGTCAGGACGAGGCCGTACATCGCCCCGGCGAAGGCCAGGAGCACCGCGGAGAACTGCCCGACGCCCGCGGTCTTGCCGCGGAAGTACCAGCGGCAGTACAGCATCACGAGGGCGCCGACCCCCGTCACGATCAGAGTGAGCACCCAGCTGAGGGTGTCCATCCGCATCGAGATCTCGATCCCGAGCGCGGGGATCCAGTCGTATGTCTCGAAAGGAATGTCCCCGTCGAGAATCGCGGGTGTGGCGAGGGCCGCGTGCACGAAAGCCGCGATCGGAAGGAGCGCCGCGAAATAGAAGGCGCGCTCCCCGATGCGCGACACCAGCCACGGCAGAAGGAGGGGGATGAGGCAGAACGCACCGAGGAGCAGCAGCATCGCGCCCTCCTCGGGGTCGACGGGCGGGAGCGCCCGGGGCTCTCGGGGTGTCTCCTCCATCCTACGCGGCGGCTCGGCCGCCGCGTCGCCTGCCGAATCAGCGCGGGGAGACGGGACCCGTGGTGTTCCCCTCACGGAAGGCGCACGTGAAGAGCAACGATGCCGCCGGCGCCCCGTCCAGCATGGCCGCGACCGCATCGCCGGCGGCCCGGCCCTTCTCCGCCGCGGGCTGCACGGCGGTCGTCAGCTCGTACGGCGCGAGGCCATCGACCACCACTCCGTCGAAGCCCGTCACCGACACGTCGTCCGGCACCCGCAGGCCCGCCTCCTCCGCGGCCCGCACGATGCCCGCGGCCAGGAGGTCGCTCTGCGCGAGGACGGCGGTGGGCCGGGACGCACGCTCGGCGAAGATCACGCGACCGGCCGCCAAGCCCTCGTCGATCAGACTGGCACCGGCGGCATAGGCCGGCGCATCCGGGTACACGTCGCGAGCTCCGGCGAGGCGATCGGCGGCGACCTCGACGCGGATGTCGGCCTCGGCGGCGGCATCCAGCCACCCGGCGCGGCGGGCGGCCGTGGTGGGCAGGGTGACGATGGTGACGTCGCGGTGGCCGAGCCCCGCGAGGTGGCTGGCGAGTTGGCGCTGCGCCTCCCGGTTGTCCAGGCGGATCTGGGGCACGCCGGCTCCGCCGTCGCCCTCGATCACCACCACGGGCACGTTGCGGGCGCGCAGCACGTGCAGCGACTCGCGCATCCGCGCATTGCAGCCGATGAAGACCGCGGCATCCAGCGGCGTGGTGAGCAGGGACGGCTCCGCCCCCGCGTCACCGCGATCGCGCAGGAGCAGCACCCCGGCGCCCACGCGGGTGACCCCTTCGGTGAGTCCATCCATCTGCAACCGCATGACCGGATCGGAGAACACCGACCCCAGCCGCTCCTCGATGACCACGCCTACGATGCCCGAGCGCCCGCGCCGGAGCGAGGCCGCCCGCGGGTCGGGACCGGTGTAGCCGAGGTGGGCGGCCGCGTCGAGGACTCTTTGCCGGGTGGCATCCGACACCGGCGTCCGACCGCTGAAGACGACCGACGCGGTCGACGGTGACACGCCCGCCTCGCGGGCGACGTCGGAGATGGTTGCTCGGTGCGCGCTCATGTCGCCCTGATCGTACCCCGGGCAGGCATCGAATCGATTCGGCGTCGATTCTGTACTGTGGTGGGCATGGACGTCGACCTCTCCCGGAAGCAGCTCGCGCGCTGGCGTGCCGCGATCTTCGCCGTCTTCCTCGCGAGCGGTCTGAGCATCGCGACGTGGGCCTCGCGCGTGCCCGCCATCAAGTCGTCACTCGAGATCGACAACATCCAGATCGGCATGCTGCTCCTGGGCGCGGGGATCGCCTCGATCCTCGGACTGTCCCTCGCCCCCGTCGTGCTGGCGCGTGTGGGAGCGCGAAGAGGAATGCTCGGGGCGCTCCTGGTCGTCGCCGTCGGCGTGGCGCTGGTGGGCGCCGGCTCCGACGCCTTCCACTCGTACGCGCTCGTCCTGCTCGGTCTCGTGCTCTTCGGAAGCGGCAACGGCGCGGTCGACGTGATGATGAACGTCGAGGGCGCGGCCATCGAGAAGTACAGCGCACGGACACTCCTGCCGCTGTTCCACGCGTTCTTCAGCTTCGGCACCGTGATCGGCGCGGGGCTCGGGGTGCTCGCCGCC
The DNA here is from genome assembly GCF_057197605.1 of Microbacterium sp. Z11_20. Lineage (NCBI taxonomy): Bacteria > Bacillati > Actinomycetota > Actinomycetes > Micrococcales > Microbacteriaceae > Microbacterium > Microbacterium sp. Z11_20. The sequence goes on from NZ_JBXVOQ010000004.1 coordinate 304,289, forward strand.
TGGGCGGATGTCGCCCTCTTCGTGCACGCGGGAGTGATCGCGGGAGTGATCGTGCTCCTGGCCATCGTGAGCGTCGCGAACGTCCCATCACGCGCGGGCGATGACGACGCCGAGGCCCCGCGGCCCGCGTGGCGCGAGCGGATGCACCATGCCCTGAGCGCGTGGCGGGAGCCGCGCACGTACTCTCTCGGGGTCATCATGCTCGGCATGGCCTTCGCCGAGGGCGGAGCGAACGACTGGCTGCCCCTCGCGGTCGTCGAGGATCACGGCGCCGACGACGCGTTCGGCGCGGCGGCGCTCACCGTCTTCTCCGTGGCGATGACGGTCGGGCGCGTCCTCGGCGGCCCTCTCGTCGATCGCTTCGGACGGGTCGCCGTGCTGCGATCCCTCGCCTTCACCGCGGCCGCGGGCCTCCTGCTGTTCATCTTCGCCCCGAACCTCCCGCTCGTCTTCGTGGGGGCGGCCCTGTGGGGGACGGGCGCGTCCCTCGGCTTCCCGCTCGGCATGTCCGCAGCCGCCGACGACCCTGCGAAGGCGGCCGCGCGGGTGAGCGCCGCCGCGACCATCGGCTACGTCGCGTTCCTCTGCGGGCCCCCGATCCTCGGGTTCATCGGCGAGAACGTGGGGCTGCTCAACACGCTCCTCGTCATCGTCGGACTCATCGTCCTCTCGGGCCTGTTCTCCGGCGCGGCGCGCCCGATCGTCCCCGCGGGGAACCCCGCGGTGCGCGACGGCGCGTGAGGCCGCCGCGGGCCGGGTGGCGGCCGGCGCCGACTAGGCTCGTCGGGTGCGTCTCGTCATCGCCCGCTGCTCGGTGCACTACACCGGCCGCCTCAACGCGCACCTGCCCTTGGCCACGCGCCTCCTCGTCCACAAGGGCGACGGCAGCCTGCTCGTCCACTCCGACGGCGGCTCCTACAAGCCGCTCAACTGGATGAGCCCGCCGTGCGCCCTCGTCAGCGAGGCCCCGGATGAGGCAGACCTCGAGGACGGCGTCATCGAGCGCTGGCGCGTCACGCATGCCAAGTCGGGCGACGCGCTGGTCGTCCGCATCCATGAGATCGTCCACGACACCTCGCACGACCTGGGCGTCGATCCCGGATTGATCAAGGACGGCGTCGAAGCCGACCTGCAGCGCCTGCTGGCCGAACAGGTGGCGCTCGTGGGCGACGGCCTGACCCTCGTCCGGCGGGAATACCCGACCGCGATCGGCCCCGTGGACCTGCTCCTGCGCAACCCCGAGGGCGGCACGATCGCGGTGGAGATCAAGCGCCGCGGCGACATCGACGGCGTCGAGCAGCTGACCCGCTACCTCGAGCTCTTGGGCCGCGACCCGCATCTGGCCCCCGTGACCGGAGTGTTCGCGGCGCAGGAGATCAAGCCGCAGGCACGCGTGCTGGCCACGGACCGGGGCATCCGCTGCCTCACCCTGGACTACGACGAGATGAAGGGCACCGACTCCGGCGCCCCGCGCCTGTTCTGAACCCCGCTGCCGTACCCGGCCACCGCCGTACCCAACCACCGCGGGCCGGCACCCCCTCCGGCCCCGATAGCGTTGTGGAATGCCGATGCGTTCACCCTGGTCATGCATTCTGTGGGATGTAGACGGCACCGTCGTCGACGCCTCGGAGGGAATTCTCCGTCGCCTGACCATCACCCTCGAGCATTTCGGGATGCAGCCACCCACGCGCGGCGAACTGTCGCGGTGGATCGGCCCGCCGATGTTCGAGTCCTTCCAGGTGAACCTCGGTATGAGCCCGGAGGAGGCGACCGAGGCCGTCGCCTTCTACCGCGGGCTCAACAAGGCCGAGGGCTATACCGCGAGCGCCACCCTCTTCCCCGGCATCGCGCAACTCATCGCCGACCTCGCGGCGGCCGGCGTGCCACAGGCCACGGCCAGCTCGAAGCCCGAGGTACAGGTCGTCGCGCTCATGGACCACTTCGAGCTCTCGCCCTACTTCACCGCCATGGTGGGGGCAACGCCCGATGAACGCACGCTCAGCGCGAAGTCCGACATCGTCGCCGAAGCGCTGCGCCGCCTGGCCGCAGCCGGGGCGGATGTGAGCCGCCCCGTGCTGATCGGGGACCGCCACCACGACGTGGAGGGCGGTGCGGCCAACGCCGTGCCCGTGATCTTCGTGCGCTGGGGTTTCAGTTGGCCGCACGAGGCGGACGGGGCGCAGGCCGCGGTCGATGACGCCAGCGAACTCGCCCGTCTGCTCCTCCTGCCCGACTCCCCGGCGTAGGCCCCTTCAGCGGAGCTCGCGAGAGGGAGGGGCATGGGCGACCCCCCGGCGCGACCGCACCGACTCCTGCATGTGGTGCGACGGATGCCCGCCGCCTTCGCACTGGTCGCTGCCGCAGCTCGCCGACGCGAGCCTGAGCTCGGGTGCGGCGAACGCTGACGCGCGGCGCTGCCCGCGGGGCAGGCGCCGCGTCGCCGCATCAGATCGGGCGGATGTTCTCCGCCTGGAGGCCCTTGGGGCCCTGTGCGATCTCGAACTCCACACGCTGGTTCTCCTCGAGCGAGCGATAGCCCGACGCCTCGATGGCCGAATAGTGGGCGAAGACGTCAGCACCACCCTCATCGGGGGCGATGAAGCCGAAGCCCTTCTCGGAGTTGAACCACTTGACGGTGCCCTGACTCATTTGCGATGCCGTTCTTTCTTGCCGGCGCCGTGGTGCGCCATGAGAGCCACGGTAACGGTCGAGGCGCCCCGGCGCACGGGTTGGTGACACAAACGTTGCACGAGGGTCAGATCGTCACGGGGCGTTAACCATACGACGCCCGGGCCGAGCCATAGGCTCAAAGCCCGGGCGTCGACGGATCCCCCCGGATAGGCCACGCAAAGCGTGACTGCCAACACTCTACTGACAACTCCGGCCGCAGCGCGATAGCGAGTACGAAACTCGTCGGAATGAGTCATCCTCCCTAGGGTGACGGCGTGGCCCACATCGAACTGCGCGACCTGGACGACGACGATCTCGACGCCGTTTTCGAGGTGATGCGCGACGCTCCAGCCACCGCGGGCGCCGCGTTCACGGCATCCGACCGCCACGATCGCGCCGCGTTCGCCGCGTGGATCGACCGGGAGCGCCGCTCGCCGGATGTCTCGCTATGGGTCGTGACCGAGAACGGCGGATTCGCCGGGACCGCGGCGGCTTACAACATCGACGGCAGCCGCGAAGTGACGTACTGGATCGCGCCGCACGCATCCGGACGGGATGTGGGGACGGCGGCGCTCCAGTTGCTCGTGGCTCGCGAGGGCGAGCGTCCGCTGTACGCGCGAGTGGCGTCGGAGGACGCACCGTCGCTCGCGGTGCTCGAACGCATCGGCTTCACCGAGGTATCGGGGTCGACGGCGTCCGCTCCCGACGCCGGTCGCGAGGTCGACGAGCGCCGCTACGCCCTGCCGCCGACGCTGGAGTGATTCGCCGGATCCGCCCGGGGGTCATGATTCCTCTGTCAGCCGGAGGATCACCACGCGCTCGGGAAACGATCCCGGCGGCTGCAGTCCGGCCACGGCGAGCGCTCGGCCGCTCAGAACGACGCCCGCGCCCTCCGCGTACCACGGCGGCTCGGTTCGCCCAGGGTCGGGGGTGCCGACGATGACGGGCGCGACACGGTACCGCTTGTCGGGGTCGAGTCCGGGCAGCGTGAACCGCCCACGTGGGGAGACGGCCGAGCGACCCAGGAACGCGAGGAACATCAGCCCTTCCGACTTGTCGGGGGAGACCACCCCGTACACGTGGAGAGTGGGGTCGATCTCGTCGCCGCGGACGAGATCGCCCGCGTGCATCAGCGCGCGATGCTGCTTGTAGAACGCGACCCACGCCGCGAGGTCGCGGTTCTCCTGCTCCGTCGCCTGGGCGAGGTCCCACTCGATGCCGAAGTGGCCGAACACGGCCGTTCCCGCGCGGAAGGACAGCTCGTGCCGCCGGCCGGTGGTGTGATTCACGCCGGATCCGACGTGCGACCCGAGCAGCTCGGCGGGGAGCAGCTGCATCGTCCAGCGGTTCATCTGCTGACGGTCCAGCGGATCGATGCAGTCACTGACCCACACGCGATCGGTCCGCTCGATGACGCCGAGGTCGACGCGCGACCCGCCCGACGCGCACGACTCGATCTCCAGGCCCGGGAATCGGGACTTCAGCTCGTCCATCAGGCGATAAGCGGCGAGCGTCTGCTCGTGAACGCCGGCCGCCCCGGTCGGGAACGTGCCCGCGTCGATCAGGTCTCGGTTGTGATCCCACTTGACGTAGGAGATGTCGTACTCGGCGAGGATGGCCGTCATGCGGTCGCGGATGTGCGCGTACGCCTCTGGGATCGCGAGATTCAGCACTTGCTGATGCCGCGCGCGAATCGGGAGACGCCCGCCGGTCTGCAGGATCCACTCCGGATGCTCCCGCGCCAGGTCGCTGTCTTCGTTCACCATCTCCGGCTCGAACCACAGCCCGAACTCCATGCCGAGGCCTGTGACGTGGTCGATGATGGGCGACAGGCCGTTCGGCCATATGTCCCCATCGACGTTCCAGTCGCCGAGGCCGCGCGTATCGTCGCGGCGCCCCCGGAACCATCCGTCATCGAGGACGTAGCGCTCGACGCCGAGGGCGGCCGCTCTCTCGGCGAGGTCGATGAGCCGACCGAGGTCGTGGTCGAAGTACACCGCCTCCCAGACGTTCAGAGTCACCGGTCGCGGGCGGACAGGATGCGTCGGCCGGGTTCGCAGGAATCGGTGGAAGCGATGTGCCTGATCGTCCAGCCCTTCGCCATACGCGCCGTACACCCAGGGGCCCCGGTACGTCTCGCCCTCCGCGAGACGGATCTCGCCGGGAAGCAGGAGTTCGCCCCCGCCGACCACCTGGAAGCCGAGGAAACGCTCAGCATAGAACCGGTGATTCCCGCTGAACCCGACGTGAACGCCCCAGACCTCGCCCTGTCCGAACCCGAATCCGGGCGTGCCGACGCTGAGGACGAGCGGAGCATCCGCGCCCGGACGACCCTTCCTGCCCTCACGCTCATGGATTCCGGACACCAGCTCTCGTCGCTGCGGCGTGCGTTCCTTGCCCCAGCGGCCCGCGAAGTCCAGGATCTCGCGCGCACGGGAAGGAATCGGCAGTGCGAGGTTCACGTCCGTGAGCGTGTAATCCCCGGATCTGGAATTCCTGACGGACGCTCGCGCGCGCAGCAGGCCGCTCGGTAGGAGCTCGACCTCGAGCGTCAGCGACAACCCGGCCGCATCGTCGCGTGCACGGAAGGTGGCCACGGTCGGACCCGTCTCGATGAGACTCCCGTCGCGGCGCACGTCACCGGTCATCTCGACCTCGACGACCGCGAACTTCGGCGACCAGTCTGCGCCGTTGCGGTGGCCACCGATGCCCGGTTTTCCCTGCCACCCGGCGTGGTGCTCGGGCAGTATCGCGACGCGGATGGGGTCATCGACGACGTTGCCGGCCTGCGAGTCCATCGCGGCCGCGCTGAGTGCGGCGGCGTCCTGGAAACTCTGTCGCCCGAGCGCGGCACCCCAGTGCACGATGGCGGGCACCCGGCCCTGCGTCGCGTCGAGGACAACGCTCACCCCGCCCGCCTCGAGATGGAGGAAGTCGACGTCGGGAGCGTCCCCGTCGATGCGGTTCAGCGTCGTAACGGAGGCGATCGACATGGGAACTCCCTGTGTGCGGCCAAGATCGACAGAAATCTTTTTGTTCCTATGTCCTGACATTATGCTAGGCGGCGGAGGATGCTTCGATCACACCCTCCAGGAAGCTGTGGGACGAAGCATGACCGGAAAGGACTCGGCGTCCTTCGACGTGGTGACCATCGGGCGGATCGGTGTCGATATCTACCCGCTGGAGGACGGCCACCTCGAAGACGTCTCCCGCTTCGGGAAGTACCTGGGCGGCAGTGCCGCCAACGTCGCGGTCGCTGCGGCGCGGCACGGCCTGAACTCCGCGGTCATCACCCGCACCGGCGATGACCCGTTCGGCACCTATCTCCACCGCGAGCTCCTCCGGCTCGGCGTGAGCGACCGGTTCGTCTCCAGGGTGGGAGGTCTGCCGACTCCCGTGGTGTTTTGTGAGCTCTTCCCGCCCGACGACTTCCCGATCTACTTCTATCGCGAGCCCAAGGCACCCGACCTCGTGATCTACGCCTCCGAGCTCGACCTGGACGCGGTCCGCAGCTCGCGCGTCTACTGGTCCACGGTGACCGGCCTCTCGGAGGAACCCAGCCGCGGCGCCCACCATGCGGCGTGGGACGCCCGCGGACGAGCGCCCCTCACCGTGCTCGACCTGGACTACCGCCCACAGTTCTGGGAGCGACGTGAGCTGGCTACCACTGAGGTGGCCCGCGCACTGGAAAAGGTCACGGTCGCGGTCGGGAACCGTGACGAGTGCGAGGTGGCCGTCGGCGAGACCGAGCCGCATCGCGCCGCCGATGCCCTCCTCGAGCGCGGAGTCGAACTCGCGATCGTGAAGCAAGGACCGAAGGGCGTACTGGCCAAGACCCGCGACGAGACGGTCGAGGTGCCGCCCCACCCGGTCGAAGTCGTCAACGGTCTCGGCGCGGGCGACGGCTTCGGCGGCGCCCTCTGCTACGGATTGCTGCAGGGGTGGCCGCTCGAGGACGTCCTCCGCTTCGCCAACGTGGCCGGCGCCATCGTCGCCGGCCGCCGCGAGTGCTCGACCGCGATGCCGACCACCGCCGAGGTACAAAAGATCCTGGGGGGAACGCCGTGATGCCGGCGCTGGATTTCACCGCCCTGCGCGAGATCCGCGCCGCACAGCCGCGCCGCATCCGCGAAGTCCTCGCCGACCGTACGCGGCGGGACCTCATCAGGGGCGACGGGAGGCTCTTCATCGTGGCGGCCGATCATCCCGCCCGCGGAACCCTGAGCGTCGGATCCAACGAGAACGCGATGGCCGATCGCTATGCGCTGCTCGAGCGGCTCGCCGTCGCCCTGTCGCATCCGGGGGTGGACGGCGTCCTCGGCACACCCGACGTGGTCGAGGATCTCGCCCTCCTCGGCCTGCTCGAGAACAAGATCGTCGTGGGCTCGATGAACCGCGGCGGCCTCAAGGGCGCGGCGTTCGAGATGGACGACCGCTACACGGCTTACGACATCGAAGGCATCGTGCGCGACGGGCTCGATTTCGCCAAGAACCTCGTGCGCGTGAACCTCTCCGACCCGTGCACCGCCGACACGCTCGAGGCCACCGCGTGCGCGGTGAGCGAAGCGGCCGACGCCGGCGTGCCGATCATGCTCGAGCCCTTCATGAGCGCGTGGGTCGACGGCAAGATCCGCAACGACCTCTCCCCGGATGCGGTCATCCTCTCCGTCGCGATCGCCTCAGGGCTGGGCAACACGAGCTCCCACACGTGGCTGAAGCTCCCGGTGGTCCCCCACATGGAGAGGGTCATGGCCGCGACGACCCTCCCGACGCTTCTCCTGGGCGGCGACGCGACCGGCAACCTCGACGACACCTTCGAGGCCTGGGAAAAGTCGCTCGCGCTGCCCGGCGTCCGCGGGCTGGTTGTCGGCCGTAGCATCCTGTACCCGCAGAACGACGACGTCGCGTCGGCGGTCGATGTGGCCGCCGCCCTCGTCCACGGCGCCTGAGCATCAGGAGAAGAGCACCATGACCTTTCCCGTCATCGCCCACTGGATCGTCGGCACCACGCCCGACCACCTCCGGTCCCACCCCGCCCAGGTGTAGCCCGCCGCTGCATCCCGCTCATCCGCTCCCACGAAGAGGACTCTCGTGACCCGTACCGCCGGCAGCTGGTTCTACCCTCGCGGGAGTCTCTCCCGGGACGACTGGGAGACCGTGGTCGACTCCACCATCGACCGGTGGAAGCACACGGGTATCCGCGTGGCCGAGCTCGCCGCCACCGCCGAAGTGACGCTGCCGGCGGACTCGGTGGAGCGCCTCATCGTCCCTCTGTCGGGCTCGTTCACCGTCCGATATCGCACGGATGCGGCATCCGACGAGGTCGAGCAGGTCTTGGCCGGCCGCGTCAGCGTGTTCGAGGGCCCCACCGACGTGCTGTATCTCCCGATCGCGACCGAGGCGGTCGTGGCCGGCCGAGGTCGGGTCGCGGTGGCGGAGGCTCCGGCCACGATCGCGCACCCGCCCGCCTACATCCCGGCAGCGAGCGTGCCCGTGGAGCTCCGCGGCTCCGGCCGGTCGAGCCGTCAGGTGCACAACTTCGGCACTCCGTCCGCGCTCTCTGCAGATCGCCTCATCGTGTGCGAGGTGATCACCCCGGCGGAGAATTGGTCGAGCTACCCGCCGCACAAGCACGATGAGTCGCTCCCGGGGAAGGAGTCCCGGCTCGAGGAGATCTACTACTTCGAGACGGCGGTGACCCGCGGTGCCGCCGCCGGGCGCGAGGCGTCGGCCTTCGGGTACATGCGCACCTATTCCTCGCCGGCCGGCGCGATAGACACACTCGCGGAGGTGCGCACCGGCGACGTCGCGCTGGTGCCGTTCGGCTGGCACGGGCCGTGTGTCGCGGCTCCCGGTTACGACCTCTACTACCTCAACGTGATGGCCGGACCCGATGCCGAGCGCACGTGGCTGATCACCGACGACCCTGCCCATGCCTGGGTTCGACAGACGTGGGCCGGCCAGAAGGTGGACGGGCGGCTTCCCTACACATCCGCGACCCGTACCTCGACGGAGGAGTCTGCATGAGCACCCGGCGAATGACCGTCAGCCAAGCGCTGGTGGAATTCCTCACCCACCAGTGGACCGTCGACGGCGATCACCGCGAGCGCACCATCGCCGGGACGTTCGGCATCTTCGGCCACGGCAACGTCGCCGGCATCGGTCAGGCCATCGCACAGCTGTCGCGTGATGATCCCTCCCGCATGCCGTACCACCAGGCCCGCAACGAGCAGGCGATGGTGCACGAGTCGGTGGCGTACTCGCGGATGACGCGGCGCCGGTCCACGTTCGCCTGCGCGGCATCCGTCGGCCCCGGGGCCACCAACATGCTCACCGGTGCGGCGCTGGCAACCATCAACCGGCTGCCGGTCCTGCTCCTGCCCTCGGACACCTTCGCCACGCGCGTGGCCGACCCCGTGCTCCAGCAGTTGGAGCTTCCGCACGATGCGAGCATCAGCGTGAACGACGCCTTCAAGCCCCTGTCCCGGTTCTTCGACCGCGTTCAGCGACCCGAACAGCTGTTCTCCGCTGCTCTGGAGGCGATGCGTGTGCTCACCGACCCGGCCGAGACGGGAGCGGTCACGATCGCCCTTCCCGAAGACGTCCAGGCCGAAGCCCTCGACGTGCCCGCAGAGTTCCTCGCCGACCGGGAGTGGCGCATCCGCCGGCCCCGGCCCGACCGTGGCGCGATCGCCGACGCGGTCCGCGCCATCCGCATGTCGTCGCGTCCCCTGATCATCGCCGGCGGAGGCGTCATCTATTCGGATGCGGCGGCCGCGCTCCGCGATTTCGTCGAGGCCACGGGCATCCCGGTCGGTGTCTCCCAGGCGGGCGTCGGCTCGCTGTCCTGGGACCACCCGCAATACCTCGGTTCAGTCGGGGCCACCGGCACGACCGCCGCCAATCGCGCGGCCGCGCAGGCCGATCTCATCATCGGCATCGGCACGCGGTTCAGCGACTTCACCACCGCCAGTCGCACCGCGTTCCGGCATCCGGATGTGCGTTTCGCCACCATCAACGTGGCGTCGTTCGACGCGTTCAAGCACGGCGGCAGCATCCCGATCGTCGCCGATGCGCGGGAAGCGATCACGGAACTTGCCGCCGCGGTCGAGGGCTACCGCGTGGATGAGGCCTATCGCGCCGAGTACTCTCGCGACAAGCGCGCCTGGGATGACGTGGTCGATCAGGCCTTCGTCCCCCGGGGCCTGGACCTGCCGAGCCAGACCGAGATCATCGGCGCGGTGCAGGAGGCCACCGATCCGCGCGACGTCGTCGTCTGCGCCGCCGGGTCGCTCCCCGGCGACCTGCACAAGCTGTGGCGCGTGCGCGACGATCTCGGCTACCACGTGGAGTACGGCTATTCCACGATGGGTTACGAGATCGCGGGAGGCATCGGCGTAGCACGGGCCGACCCGACGCGGGACGCCATCGTGATGGTCGGCGACGGTTCGTACCTCATGATGCACACCGAGATCGTCTCCGCGGTCGCGGAGGGCATCAAGGTGATCATCGTGCTCATCCAGAACCACGGGTACGCGTCCATCGGGCATCTCAGCGAGGACGTGGGCTCGCAGCGTTTCGGCACTGTATTCCGTTACGCGGGCGACGGCGATGGGATGCTTCCGGTCGATCTCGCCGCCAACGCCGAGAGCCTCGGCATCCCGGTGATTCGGGTCGCACGCGGGCCGAACGCCGTCTCAGACCTCTCCGCTGCCGTCTCGACCGCCAAGTCCTCAAACCGCGCCACGCTGATCCATGTCGAGAGCGACCCTCTCCTCTACTCGCCCGATGGGGAGGGATGGTGGGACGTGCCGGTGGCGGAGGTCTCCACGCTCGAGAGCACGCGCCACGCCCGCGACGACTACGTCGAGCGGAAGAAGGAGCAAAGGCGGTATCTCGGGCCCGCGTGACGCGTCGCCGGCGACGACTACTTGTCGACGAGCGTGATCTCGAACGAGTACAGGTCCGGGCGGTAGGCGTGGTGGCCGTATTCGACCGCACGGCCCGAATTGTCGTAGGCGGTGCGATCCATCGTGAGCACCGCGTCGTTCCGGTCGATCTGCAGCAGGGCGCTCTCCGCCGGGGTGGCGCGCCGCGCGCCGATGTTCTGGCGGGCCACGCGGATGGCCACGCCCCGGCCGCGGAGCACCTGGTACAGGCCGTGCGCGGCGAGGTCGGACTCGCTGACGTCGGAGAGGGCCTCCGGAAGATAGTTCTCGAGGATCGCCAGCGGCACACCGTCGGCGCATCGGACCCGCTGGAGGTGAAGGACGGGTGAATCCACCTCGACGTCCAGTCGCTCCGCCACCCGCGCGGGCGCTCCGATGATCTCGTGCACGAGGATCTCGGTGGTGGGCGCCCGGTTCTCACTGGCGAGGTCCTCGTAAAGACTCGTCAGTTCGACTTTGCGCGTCACCTGCCCATGCACGACCTGGGTTCCGATCCCCCGCCGCCGTACGAGAAGCCCCTTGTCCACGAGGTCCTGGATGGCGCGGCGGATGGTCGGGCGCGAGAGGCCGAGCCGCTCCCCGAGGGCCACTTCGTTCTCGAGTCGCGACCCGGGGGGCAGCCGACCATCGAGGATGGCACCTTCGATGCGGGTGGCGACCTGGAAGTACAGCGGTATCGGCCCCGACCGGTCCAGATCCATGAACAGGGCGCTCGGGAGGTTCTGCGCCAGCTGTTGCACGGGTTCTCCAGATCGAGGGGTGACGTCGTCACACGTGAATATGTATGAACAATCTTAATCAGGACGGCGAATCGGCCCGTGGAGCAAGGGGTTCGCGCGTGTAATAGTCGACCAGTCCTTCACCGGACGTCAGCACCGGGCGGTCGAACTCCCCCCGGAGGTACATCGGCGTGACCTGGTACGCCTCCCGGGCGCGCTCGGGACGCGCCCACAGCACGCCATTCGCTATCACCCGCTGAATCTCGGGCTGGTGGTAGACCGGGTAGATCTCGTCGCCGGGGCTGAAGTAGAACACGCGGCCGTAGCCGCGGCGGTAGGTGATCCCGCTCCGGAACACCTCCCCGCCGGAATAGCTGCTGATGAACACCAGCTCGTCGGGCTCGGGGATGTCGAAGAATTCGCCGTACATCTCCTGCTGCGGGATAACGAGCGGCTGCGGTACACCCTGGGCGATGGGATGCCGCGGGGCGACAGTCCACACGATCTCTCGGTCGCCACCGTCGTTGCGCCACCGCAGGCTGCAGGTCGTCCCCATGAGGCGTCGGAAGATCTTCGAGTGGTGCCCCGAGTGCAGCACGATGATGCCCATGCCCTCCAGGACGTGGCGTTGGATGCGCTCGACCACCTGGTCGTCGACCTCGTCGTGCGCGGTGTGTCCCCACCACAGCAGAACGTCGGTCGCGGCGAGCACCTCTTCGCTCATCCCGTGCTCCGGCTCATCCAGGACGTGCGTCGAGACGTTCACGGCATCGCCGAGGAGCGAGGTGATCCCGTCGGCGATGGTGGTGTGCATCCCTTCGGGGTAGATGCCACGGACCACAGGGTTCACCTGCTCGTGCCGGTTCTCCCCCCAGACGACGACGCGGATCGGTGTAGTGCTGGTCATCGGAGGCCCCCTGCGGCGGTCGGGGCCGGAGCGGAGCCCCAGGCCGGTGTGGCGATGCCGTCGGCGGCGCTGGCCCACGAGCGCAGTTCATCGGCGACGTCGGAAGCGTGCTCGTCGATGAGAGCCTGCGCAAGCGCGTCCTCGAGCAGGTCGGCGACGACCACGCGCTCGCCGCCGCGATCGCTGCTGCGGATGGCGGCCTCGACCATGGCAAGGCTGCGCACGTTCAGGCGCACCTCGTTCTGCGGTGTCGTACCGGTGCGCAGGGAGGTGACGAACTCCTCCAGCGATCCTTCGATGCCCTCGCGGTGGTGCGGCGTCTCGACGATGATTCCCTCCCCGTCGACGCGCACGACGTCCTCTCCATCCCAGGACGCAGCGCCGCGCTCCGCGTGGACGCGCCAGTCGGCGTTCCACGAGGTCTGATGGCCCGGCGTGCAGCGGCTGCCGGCGTAGACGAAGCGTGCCCCCGACGCGAGTTCGACTTCGGCGGATGCGGCAGCATCGCCGGCGTACCAGCTCCACGGCGGGTTCCAGGTGCTGCACCGGACGGCGACGGGCTCGTCGCCGGTGACGAAGCGAAGCTGATCGAAGTGGTGGATAGACATATCCACGAGCAGGGGGTGGGCCATCTGCTCGCGGAATCCCGGCTCGTGATCCGCATGGAAGAACTGCGCGGTGACGGCGCCGAGCGGTCCGAGCCTCCGCACGGCCGCACGGAACGCGGTGAGGTGCGTGAAGTACCGGCGGTTCTGGCTCACCATGAGGAGGTTGCCGGTGAGATCCGCGAGCGCGACCTGGCGGAGCGCCTCGGCCACGGTGGGTGCGAGCGGCTTCTCGCACAGCACGGGAAGGCCCGCCCGCAGCGCCTCCTCGTTGACGACGCGGTGGGCCTGAGGGACGGTGACGTTGATCACCGCGGCGGCACCCGTGCGCTCGGCGACATCGACCAGGGACGAGCCCACGACCGCGGTGTTGAGGCCCGCCGCTGCCGCCGCCGCGGCCGCGAGGTCGACGTCCAGGTCGACCACGCCGACGGGCTCCGCGTGCGGCGAGGCCGACAGCATCCGGATCCACGCGCCGCCCATCGCGCCGGCGCCGACCACGACGACCGGGAGACGGGGTGCGGGCGCGCTGGAGGAGCCCGTGCGATCGGTCATTATCGCGTCATCCCTTCAGCGCGCCGCCGAGGCTCGAGCGGAGCAGGTGCCGGCGCACGAGGACGTAGAGCAGAGCAGGTGGCAGGACGTACACGATGGCGCTCGCGGCCAGCAGACCCCAGTCGACCTGGTTGTGCTCGCTGAAGGCTCGGAATAGCCCGATCGACAGCGGATACAGGTCGGAGCTCTGCAACATCACGAGGGGGGTCAGGAAGTCGCCCCAGATGTTCATGAAGGCCAGCATCGCCGCAGCACCCAGGCCCGGCCCCACCAGAGGCAGCACGATCCGACGGATCGCCTGCAGGCGCGAGTTTCCGTCCACCCAGGCGGCCTCCTCGAGTTCGATGGGCACCGCGTCGATGGTGCCCTTCAGCAGCCACAGCGTGATCGGGAGCTGAAGCACCGCCTCGACGAGGATGAGTCCGAAGAGGCTGTTGGTGAGCTTCAGGTTCACCATGATCAGGTAGAGCGCGACGATCGTGGCCGGCGCGGGGATGACGCGGATCAGCAGGATGCCGAACATGAACGTGCGCCGACCGCGGAAATCGAAGCGCGAAAGCGCATATCCGCCGGCCAGGCCCAGCGCGAGATTCAGCGCCGTTCCGCCGATACCGATGATGAGGCTGTTCAGGAGCAGTCGCGGCGTCCCGGCCTCGGTGAAGAAACGCACGAAGTTCTCCAGGGACAACGTCGGCCACTGCACGTTCGGTCCGGCGTTCGCGTCGACCGCACTGAAGACCACCCAGGCGAACGGGACGAGGCAGAACACCGCCATCAGCACGATGAGGATGTAGCCCAGTGTCCGCTGGATCACCTGAGCGGTGCTGAGCGGGCGCCGGCGCATGCGCGGCGCAGCCTCTGCAGGGGCCGCTGCGGACAACACGGTCGGGGCAGCCATGTCAGACCTTCACCTTCGAGAGCCGGACGTAGACGAGCCCGAGGACCAGCACGATCACCAGCAGGATGATCGACGCGGCGCTACCGATGCCCACCTGGGAGAACTGCAACGCGCGCTCGTAGATGTAGATGGCAGCCAGCTGCGTACGATCGCCGGGGCCTCCCTGCGTGAGGAAGTACACCAGGCCGAATACGCCTACGGTACTGATGGTCGTGAGCAGCAGATAGAGGAACACCGGCCCGCGGATCAACGGCAGGGTGACGTAGCGGAACACCTGCGTGGCGCGTGCACCGTCGATGCGGGCCGCCTCGATCAGTTCGGCCGGCACGTCCTCGAGCGCGGCCTGGAACATGATCATGGCGAACGCGACGCCTCGCCAGATGTTGATGATGATGATCGACGCCATCGGGACGGTCTGCAGCCAGTCGGTGGGTTCGGCCCCGAACAGGCCCGTCAGCTGGTTGAGGGTGCCCGACGAATTGTTCGACAGCACGCTCGCCCAGGTGAGGGAGGCTACGACCTCGGGAACCACCATCGGCATCAGCACCGCGGCCCCGAAGACGCCCTTGCCGCGCAGCCACGGCCGGCTGAGGAGGATCGCCGCGATCATCCCGAGGACGGTCTGGCCGATGATGGCCGAGTAGAGGACGAACTCGCCGGTGCGCCCCACCGAGCCGAGGAAGTCTCCGTTCGTCAGCAGGTAGACGAAATTGTCCAACCCGACGAACTGCGGGTTTCGCGCCGCGAATCCGGTCAGCTGCGTGTTCGTGAGGCTGAGGTAGAGGCTGTACACGGCCGGGGCGACGATGAACACCGTGATGAGCAGCGCGGAGGGTGCGAGCAGGAGGAGGACGAGCGGCCAGGTCCGCCGCCCACGCCGGCGTCGCGACGGCGGCGCGGAGGCCGCCGTCGGGACCGGCATTTCGAGAACCGACGACACTACTACTGGACCAGGTTGGGACCGAGCAGGTCCGTCGCTTCCTCGACGAACGCCTCGTGGGCCTGCTCACCGGTCGCCTCTCCCGTGAGGATGAGCTCGGTGGCGGTGGCGATCGCCTGCGAGATCTGGTCGGAGCCGTCACCGGTCACCACGAACAGCCCGCTGGCCATGTCCTCCGCGGCTTCCAGCAGCTTGGGCTCGTCCGAGTACGGCGCGACCTCGGCCATGTCGTCGCGCGGGGCGGCAGCGCCGGAAACTACGAGCTGCCGGGCGAGCGGTTCACCGCTGGAGAGGTACTGGGCGAGGAGCATCGCCTCGTCCTTGTGCTCGGAGCTCTCCGGGATCGCGTAGCCGAATCCCATGCCGCTCCATACGAACGGCTCGTCACCGTCGCGCAGCCCGGGATACATCCACGTGTCGACGTTCGTCTCCAGATCGGGGATCGGGGTCGCCCCCTCAGGGCCCCAGTCGAACTTCCAGCCCCACGTGCCCTGCGCGGCCACCTGGATCTCGCCAGCCGGGAACTTGTCGTACTTCGTGGGCTCCCACGGGTTCGGGTTGAGCAGATCCTGAGTGGGCAGGAGCTCATTGGTCACGAGCTGCTCGTAGAGGTCGAACACGGCGCGGAAGCCCTCGCTCTCCAGGTTCCACGTGCCGCTCTCGAGGTCGTAGTAGTCCTGGGCGGTACCGCCGAGGATCGGCTGGAAGCCCTCGCTCCACGTGCCGCCGCCCCACGCGGTTCCAGCGGGGATGACGATCGGCTCTCCGCCGGTGAGCTGCTTCACTTCGACCAAGCGCGCGATGAGGTCGTCCCACGTCTCGGGCTGAGCCGTGTCGACACCGAGCTCGGTGAGCACGTCCAGGCGGTAGAAGAGGTTCTGTACGCCACTGTCGTGCACGAGGGCGTAGATGTTGCCGTCCTGGCGCACCATCGCCTCCTGGAACTGCGGATACCAGTGATCCCAGCCGTCCCATTCCTCGAGGTAGTCATCGAGGGGCGCGAGGTAGCCCGCGCCGGCGAATCCCGCGACCATGTTGTCGCCGATGTCGATGAGGTCGGGAGCCTCGCCCGCGATCAGCTGCTGCGTGATCTGGGTCCGGAACTGCTCATCGGTGAGCTCGTCGCCGATCAGCTCGACCTGGAGGTCCCGTCCCTGTTCGGCCATGGCCGCCTCGAACCCTGGAATCTCCTCCCGGAGCGCCTCGATGCGGGACTCCTGATACTCCACGACCGTGATCGTGACCGAGCCGTCACCACTGTCGGCGGAGCACGCGGCCAATGCACCTCCGGCGACAATGGCCGTGACGGCTGCGGACAACACCCGGGTGCGCTTCAATGCGGTGCCTCTCTCTCCGCTCACCCCCGCCGGCTGCTTTGCCGACTGGTCGGGAGGAACGATGACGTAATGTTAGGACATACGCATCATGGGTGTCAACGCTCGTCAGCGCTCGCCACGAACGGGCCCAACACGGCCGGAGGGCACTCTCCGGGACCCCTGCCGTTCTGTCGCCTCGATCGGTAAATCACGGCCCCGCGACCCCGTCACCTCGGGCGTTTCCGCGGTAGGCCTCCGACGTCGACGCAGACGCCGCCCAGCTGAGGAGCGGTCCCGTGCCGCCAAATGACGAAAGGGCCCCTTTCGGGACCCTTCGCCGTACTGTGCGCGAGGGGGGACTTGAACCCCCACGCCCTTGCGGGCACTGGCACCTGAAGCCAGCGCGTCTACCTATTCCGCCACTCGCGCGAGACGCAGCATCCTGCGTACTCAACCTGCCGAGGATATCACGGCTCCGCGCGCCACTCGCAAAGCCGCTACCGGGGTCACCCTGCGCAAAATTCAGGAGATTCCGGCATCCAAGCCGCCCTTAGGGCTCCTCGACCGGCGTGTCTCCTGAGTTTTGAACGGCGGATGCCCGGCGCCGTGCACCAGCCGACACCCCCAACCCCGGATGGCCGCCACCCCGCCCGCTGCGCAAAACTCAGGAGATTCCGGCATCCAAGCCGCCCTTAGGGCTCCTCGACCGGCGTGTCTCCTGAATTTTGAACGGCGGATGCCCCGCCCGGGGCGTCGGCGGCTCCCCGGCGCGGAACGGCCGCGGAACGCCGCGGAGCGGCGGATGCGCCGGCCGAGGCCCGAATCGGCAGCCCAGGGCGGCGTCCATGGGTCCCCCAGGCGTGCTGACTACGATGTACCCACTGGTCTGCCTGCCTGAAGGAGTCTCGTGGGACTACTCGACAGTTTCGAGAAGGGTCTCGAACGCGCTGTCAACAGCGCGTTCGCGAAGACCTTCCGCAGCGGCATACAGCCCGTGGAGATCGCCTCCGCCCTGCGGAGCGAGCTCGACAAGAAGTCCGCGGTGGTCAGCCGCGACCGCATCCTCGCCCCGAACACGTTCGTGGTGCACCTGGCTTCGGCCGACGATGAGCGGATGCAGTCGCTGGGCACGGCACTCGGCGACGAGCTCGACACCCTGGTGCAGACGCACGCCCGCACGCAGGGCTACTCCTTCGCCGGCCCGGTCACGATCACGCTGAAGCGGGATGAGTCGGTGGCCACCGGCACGCTGCGGGTGGAGTCCTCCACCACCGCCGGCACGGTGTCCTGGCGCGGCGTCGTCGACGTCGACGGCCAGCGCCATCAGCTCACGAAGGCGCGCACCGTGATCGGTCGCGGTAGCGACGCCGACATCACGCTGCCCGACTCGGGCACGAGCCGCCGCCATGTGGAGATCCTGTGGGACGGCGAGCGCGCGATGGTGCGCGACCTGGGCTCCACCAACGGCACGCAGCTGGACGGCCGGAAGGTGACCGAGGCTCCGCTCCCGCCGGATTCCACCGTCCGGATCGGGCGCACCGACATCGTCTTCCGCGTCGTGCCCCAGGCCGTCTCCGCACCGCCCCGCCGCCCGGTCTCCGACGCGACGCGCGCGTTCGGCGTGAACGAGGGAGGGCCCAGGGCGTGAGCGAACTCACCCTCCTGCTGCTGCGCATCGGATTCCTGCTGCTGCTGTGGTTCTTCGTCTTCGCGGTGGTGTACTCGCTGCGCGCCGACCTGTTCGGCGTGAAGGTGCGGAAGCTCCCCGAGCCCGCCGCAGCCGGCGGCCCGGTCCCCTCCAGCGGTCCCGGCGATGCCACCGAAGCCGTCAGCCGTCCCGCCCCGGCGAGGACCAGGGATGCGGCACCCGGAGGCAACGCGACCACGAGCACGGTCTCGCGCATCGTCATCACGAGTGGTCCGAAGGCGGGGGTCGAGTTGCCCCTGGGGACCGAGCCGCTGACGATCGGCCGCTCCAGCGAGTCGGCGCTGGTCATCCGCGATGACTACACCTCCAGTCATCACGCGCGGCTGGTGCTGTGGGGCGACAAGTGGATGATCCAGGATCTGGATTCCACCAACGGGACATTCCACGACGGCACCCGCGTGGCAACCCCGGTCCCGGTGAAGATCGGCGCCCCCATCAAGGTGGGCGCGACGACCTTCGAGCTGCGGAAGTAGCTCCCGGGATCCCCATGGTCTTTCAGGGCTCGAGCGCCGCCATCTCGCACACCGGCAAGGTGCGCTCCAACAACCAGGATTCCGGCTACGCCGGGTCGAACCTCTTCGTCGTCGCCGACGGAATGGGCGGCCACGCCGGCGGAGACGTCGCGTCGAGCCTCGCAATCTCACGCCTGGCGATCCTGGATCAGCCGTTCAGCTCGACCTCCGAAGCCGAACGGGCGCTGCGCGACTCGATCGCCGACACCGCCACGGAACTCATCGAGACGGTCGGGCGTCGCCCCGAGCTGGCCGGCATGGGCACCACGGTGAGCGCACTGGTCATGGTCGACGACTACGCCGTCATCGGCCACATCGGCGATTCACGCATCTACCTGTTCCGCGACGGCGCGCTCACCCAGATCACCACCGACCACACCTTCGTGCAGCGGCTGGTCGACTCCGGCCGGATCACCCCGGAAGAGGCGCGGTACCACCCTCGGCGCTCGGTGCTCATGCGGGTCCTCGGCGACATGGACCCCGACCCCGAGGTCGACACGTTCATCATGCCGACCCAGCCCGGTGACCGCTGGCTGCTGTGCTCCGACGGGCTGTCGGGGGTGCTGGATGACGCGCACACGGCCAAAGCTCTCGGCCAGGGCCTGGCCCCGGGCCGCACGGCCGACACCCTGCTCAAGCAGGCGCTGGACGGCGGGGCACCCGACAACGTCACGATCGTGATCGTCGACGTCGGCGGGCAGCATCCGCTCTTCCTCGGAACTCCGACCATCGTCGGATCGGCGTCGAATCCGATCGGCGTGGAGGTGCCGGCAGCCCGCCCCGGACGCAGCGGCTGGCTGCACCCGAACCGGCAGGCAGCGAACGAGCCGACCCACTTCGAACCGGATGCGGAGTTCCTCGAGGAGCTCATCGAAGAAGATCGGCGCCGCTCACGCCGACGTCGCGCCGGGTGGATCATCGGGCTGCTCCTCGTGCTCGCCGCCCTCGCCGCCGCCCTGGCGATCGGGTACAACTGGACGCAGACCCGCTATTTCATCGGCGCCGACGACGACACGGTCGTCGTCTTCCGTGGCATTCAGCAGTCGCTCGGGCCGATCTCACTGTCGACGCCACACGAAGACACGGGCATCGCGCTGGCCGACCTCCCCGACTTCGAGCGGGCAACCGTGGAGAACACCATCAACGCCCGGTCGCTCTCCGACGCCGAACTCATCGTCGAGCGTCTCCGCGTCACGGCGGAGAGGGACCGATGACCACCCCGCCGATCGCCCGCACCGCCCCGCCGGCCGACGGCGTGAGCGCCGACACCGCGGTGCTGCGAGCCCTCCGCCGCATCCGCGTCCCGCAGACCCAGCGCAACCGCGAGCTGGCGCTGCTGCTGTTCGCGCTCGTCCTCAACGCCGGCGCGGTGACTCTCGTCGATCTCGGCACGGGCCGGACCCCCGGCACGGATGTGTTCGTCTACGGCGGCATCCCCGTCGTCCTGGCGCTCGCGCTGCACATCGTGCTGCGACTGCGGGCGCGGGACGCCGACCCGTTCGTCCTGCCCATCGCCACGCTCCTCACCGGGCTCGGCATGGCGGAGATCTACCGCATCGACATCGCGCGCGACCACATGGGGTGGGATGCGTCGTCCACGCGCCAGCTCGTATGGTCGGGCATCGCGATCGGCGGCGCCATCCTCGTGGTGATCTTCCTGCGCAACTACCGGGTGCTGTTCCGCTACACCTACCTCTTCGGGCTGGGGGGCGTGCTGCTGCTGCTCCTCCCGTTCGTCCCGGGCCTGGGCACCGACCAGAACGCCGACGTGTGGGTGTCGGTCGGCGGGCTCTTCCAGTTCCAGCCGGGCGAGCTGGCGAAGATCGCCCTGGCGATCTTCTTCGCCGGCTACCTGGTGCGTACCCGGGAGAGCCTCGCGTCGGTGGGCACCCGGTTCCTGTGGATGACGTGGCCGCGAGCGCGCGAGCTCGGCCCCCTGCTGGTGATCTGGCTCATCTCCCTCGGGATCATCGTGCTCCAGCGCGACCTCGGCACGGGGCTCCTCATGTTCGGCATGTTCGTGGCGATGCTCTACGTGGCCACCGGCAAGACCAGCTGGGTGCTCATCGGCGTGGTCCTCGCCGCCGCCGGCGCCTTCCTGGCATCGCGCGTGCTCCCCTACGTCGGCGCCCGCTTCGCCAACTGGCTGGATGCGTTCAACCCCGACCTGATCAACGGCAGCAGCTACCAGCTCGTGCAGGGGATCTTCGGCCTCGCTCAGGGTGGCCTCATCGGTACGGGGCTCGGCCAGGGCCGGCCCTATCTCACACCGCTGTCGCAGAGCGACTACATCCTCCCGAGCCTCGGCGAGGAGCTCGGACTCGCGGGGGTCTTCGCGATCCTGTGCCTCTATATGGTGTTCGCCAGCCGCGGGGTGCGGATCGGCCTGGCCGGTCAGGACGACTTCGGCAAGCTCCTGGCCACGGGCCTGTCTTTCACGATCGCACTTCAGGTGTTCATCATGGTCGGCGGCGTCACGCGCCTCATCCCGCTGACGGGTCTGACGACCCCGTTCCTCACCGCGGGCGGATCGTCGCTGATCTCCAACTGGCTCATCGTCGCCCTCCTGCTGCGCATCTCCGATGCCGTGCGCAGCCGACCCCGGGTGGTGATCGGTTGACATGACGAAAGAACTCAGACGACTCAGCATCCTGATGCTGGCGATGTTCCTGGCCCTGTTCGCATCGACCAGCGTCATCCAGGTGGTGCAGGCCGAGGACCTCGCCCGGAACTCCGCCAACACGCGCGCGCTGTACGACTCGTATGAGGTGCAGCGCGGATCGATCCTCGCCGGGGGCACCGCCATCGCCTCGTCCACGCCCTCCGACGACGTCTACAGCTGGCAGCGCGTGTACGTGGATGCCGACATGTGGGCCCCGGTCACCGGCTACATCAACCCCGTCCTCGGCTCAGCCACGGGGCTCGAGCAGTCGATGAACCAGGTGCTCAGCGGCACGGCGGGTTCGCAGTTCCTCTCCCGCCTGGACCGCATCGTCACCGGTCAGCCGCCGCGCGGCTCCAACGTCGAGACCTCGCTCGACCCGGCCGTGCAGCGTGCCGCGTACGACGCGCTGTCGGGTCTGGAGGGGGCCGTTCTCGCGATCGAACCCGACACCGGACGGGTCCTCGCCATGGCCAGCACCCCGAGCTTCGACACGAACGCCCTCGCCTCCCACGACACGGAGGCGGTCGAGGCGACCTACGACGCACTCGTGGCCGACGAGGCCGACCCGCTGGCCAACCGCGCCATCGGCGGTGCCCTGAATCCGCCGGGCTCCACGTTCAAGCTGGTCGTGGTCTCGGCGGCGCTCGCCTCCGGCCAGTACACGCCCGAATCGACGCTCCCCAACCCGGCGATCTACCAGCTGCCGCAGTCCTCGCGCACGGTTCGCAACGCCAGCGGCGGAACCTGCGGCCCCGGCGAGGAGGTCACCATCGCGGAGGCGCTGCGGCTCAGCTGCAACATCCCGATGGCGGAGCTCGCCGTCCGCCTCGGCGATGACGCCATCCGCGACGAGGCGGAGAGGTACGGCTTCAACCGCTCCTTCGAGCTTCCCCTGACATCGACGGCCTCGACGTATCCGAGCGGACTGGATGACGCGCAGACGGCGCTGACCGGATTCGGCCAGGGACAGGTGACCGCGACGCCGCTGCAGATGGCGATGGTCTCGGCAGGGATCGCCAACGGCGGGACGGTCATGAATCCACGGATGGTCGACGCGGTCATCGGCCCCGATCTGACGGTCCAGGAGACCGTCGAGAGCACCGAGTTCGGGAGGGCCCTCGAGGAGGACCTCGCGGGTCAGCTGGCGCGGATGATGGTCGCCAATGTCAGTGACGGTGCCGCCTCCGGTGCAAGAATAGACGGGGTCGAGGTGGCCGGTAAGACGGGCACCGCGGAGAACGGCGACCGCCCGTACACGCTGTGGTTCACCGGCTTCGCCCCGGCAGTTGATCCGCAGGTCGCCGTCGCGGTGGTCATCGAAGCGGGCGGCGGACAAGGACAGTCGGGAAGCGGGAACACCATCGCCGCTCCTATCGCGAAGAAGGTCATGGAGGCGGTGCTGGGAAGATGAGACCGACACAGGGTGTGACCTTCGGTGGACGCTACGAGCTGGAGTCGCGGGTCGCGATCGGCGGCATGGGCGAGGTGTGGGAAGCCACCGACCACGTCATCGGCCGTACGGTGGCGATCAAGATCCTCAAAGACGAGTACATGGGCGACCCGGGCTTCCTGGAGCGCTTCCGCGCCGAGGCCCGCCACGCCGCGCTCGTCAACCACGAGGGCATCGCGAGTGTGTTCGACTACGGCGAGGAGGCCGGCAGCGCCTTCCTCGTCATGGAGCTCGTCCCGGGTGAAGCGTTGTCGACGATCCTCGAGCGCGACGGGTCGCTCTCCACCGACCAGACGCTGGACATCGTCGCTCAAACGGCAGCCGCCCTCCAGGCCGCTCACGCGGCAGGTCTCGTGCACCGCGACATCAAGCCCGGGAACCTGCTGATCACGCCCGACGGACGCGTGAAGATCACCGACTTCGGCATCGCCCGCATCGCCGACCAGGTGCCCCTCACGGCCACCGGCCAGGTCATGGGCACCGTGCAGTACCTCTCTCCCGAGCAGGCGTCGGGTCACCCGGCATCACCCGCCACCGACATCTACTCCCTCGGCATCGTGGCATACGAATCCCTCGCCGGCCGGCGGCCCTTCACGGGGGAGTCGCAGGTGGCGATCGCGATGGCGCAGATCAACGAGCAGCCGCCTCCGCTGCCGTCGACCGTGCCCGAGCCCGTCCAGCGGCTCGTGATGGCGATGATCACGAAGAAGCCCGAGGAGCGCCCGGCCTCGGCCGCCGCGGTCTCCCGGGCGGCAGCGGCGCTTCGCCGTGGCGATCTGTCGGCCGCCATCGCGGCGGTGCCCGCCATCGGGGGCGCGTCCGCCGCCGATGAGGTCACGCAGCTCCTCACCGCGGGCGCCGACACGGCGGCCGCCACGCGACTGCTGCCCTCCCCCACGGTGATGACGACGGCGGAACACACCGAGGAGGATGCAGCGACGCAGAAGCGCAAGCGCAGCCGCTGGACCTGGCCGCTGGTCGCCCTCGTCGGACTGCTCCTTCTCGTCCTGGCCGGCACGCTGATCGCTTTCTTCGTCAACCAGGAGCCGGCGGCTCCCGCGCCGTCGACCAGCGCGCCGAGCACACCGCGACCGTCGCAGAGCTCTGCAGCGCCATCGCCGACCTCCAACCGCATCGATGTCGACGCACTCGGGCTGTTGGGACAGGACTGCGACACGGCAATCTCCATCGCTGAGGAGGCGGGCGTCGAATCCGTCTCCTGCACCATCGCGGATCCCGCCCCCACGGCGGAGCAGGTGGGCCTCGTCTACCGAATCGACCCGCGCGGCTCCATCGAGCCCTCGCAGCAACTCACGCTCACTGTGTACGGGGATCAGATCGCCCTCCCCCAGCCGTCCGCGCCCAGCCTTCCCGAAACGGTGGATCCCGGCGCCAGCGCGCAGGTCACCTGGGGCGGCTACAACTGCCCCGCCGGCACCGGCTCGGTCAGCTCATACAACCTGACCGCCACGAACGGCACGTTCTCGACCAACGGCCAATCGTCGGCCGCCTTCACGCCGAACGCCCGCAACGCAGATATCACTGTGAGCAGCGCCGCCAGCGAAACCCTCATCGTCACATATACCGTGACGTGCTCGGGCGGTGACGGTCAGCAGCGCGATTCCGGCCCATCACCCGAGGCGAACGCGCCCATTGCGGAGGAACCGGCCCCCACTCCCACTCAGTCCCCAACGACGAACGGATAAGCTGAGCCCTTGTTCCACCACCGGGGGAGTGCACCGTGACGACCGAGCCGCGCGTGCTGTCCGGCCGCTACCGCGTCGATGAGCTCATCGGCCGTGGCGGCATGGCCAGCGTCTTCCGCGGTTACGACGTCACGCTCGGCCGCGAGGTCGCGATCAAGATCCTGCGGCGCGATCTGGCCGAGGACGCGACCTTCCGCACCCGATTCCGCCTCGAGGCCCAAGCAGCCTCGCGCATGGCGCACCCGGCCATCGTCCGGGTGTTCGACGCCGGCGAGGACTCCGAGATCGGCTCCGACGGTGAACCCCACCCGGTGCCCTACATCGTGATGGAACTGGTCCACGGCAAGCTGCTGAAGGACATCATCGACGAGGGCCCCGTGCCCGAAAACGATGCCCGCCGCTATGTCGACGGCATCCTCGAGGCTCTGGAGTTCTCCCACCGCGCCGGAGTCGTGCACCGCGACATCAAGCCCGGCAACGTCATGGTCACCGACGCCGGTCAGGTCAAGGTGATGGACTTCGGCATCGCCCGGGCCGTCTCGGACTCGTCCTCGACCGTGGCCGAGACCACGACGATCCTCGGCACCGCGGCGTACTTCTCACCCGAGCAGGCCAAGGGCGAGCCGGTGGATGCCCGCGCCGACCTCTACTCGGCCGGGGTCGTGCTCTACGAACTCCTCACCGGTCGGCAGCCGTTCCGGGGCGAGTCCCCGGTGGCGGTGGCCTACCAGCACGTCAGCGAAGCGCCGATCCCGCCGTCGGAGATCACCGACACCGTCTCGCGGGCCTTGGACGCCGTCGTGCTCCGCGCCCTGGCGAAGGATCCCTTCCAGCGCTTCCCGGATGCGGCGACGTTCCGGGCAGCCCTCGAGGCCACCGTCGAGGGGAAACAGCCCAGTAAGCGTCAGCTCGGCGCGCTCACCAGTGAGCTGTACGGGCCGAATCCCCGCCAGGCGGCCGAAACCGCCCGGTCGTTGCGCCAATTGAGCACCGACACGACCATGCGCCGTACGCAGTCCGGACCACCGGTCGCGTGGATCTGGTCGGGCGTCGCGCTGCTGGCGGTGCTCCTGGTCTCCGTGCTCATCTGGACCATGTCGATCCGCACCGGCACCACCGAGGTTCCCGGCGAGGCTCGCGTGGTCCCCGATGTCACCGACGTCGCGTGGGAGCGTGCCGATGAGCTCCTGACTGCCGAAGACCTCGTCGCTGTCCGGGTGGACGAGCCGAGCGAGACCGTGGCCGTCGGAAACGCGATCCGAACCGAGCCGGGGGTGGGGGTCTCGGTCGCCCCGGGCGACCAGATCACGGTGTACGTCTCACGCGGCGAGGAGACGGGGGTCGTGCCCGCCCTCACGGGGATCCCCGAGGAGTCCGCGCGTCAGGCCCTGTCCGACGCCGGGCTCGTCGTCGGAGCCATCCGCCAGCGCAACGACCCGAACGCCGCGGCCGGAACCGTGCTGGAAGCCGAACCGCCGGAGGGTTCGTCCGTGCCGCTGGGAACGGCGGTGAACCTCGTGGTCTCCACCGGCCGCGTGGTGATCGTCGACTACACCGGGTACACGCTCGACGCGGCGACCCGCCAGCTCGAGAGCCCCGACATCGGGCTGACGGTCCTCTCCGCGGAGGATCCCTCCTGCGCAGCGGCGGCCCCGCCGACCGTCGCGGGTCAGTCGATCGGCCCGGGTGAGGTGCCGATCCATTCGGAGATCACGCTCACCGTCTGCTCGGGGCCGTAACCGCTCCGCCGGGATGCAGCGCACCGCCGCGCTCATCGGCCCCCGCCATCCCGGCCGACGCCAGCCAGTTGCCCAGGAGCCGGTGACCGCCTTCGGTGAGGATGCTCTCCGGGTGGAACTGCACGCCCACGATCGGTGCGGTGCGATGGGCGATTCCCATGATCACGCCCGACTCGGCCACGGCCGTCACCACGAGCGCGTCGGGCAGCGACTCCGGCACGATCGTCAGCGAGTGATAGCGCGTGGCCGTCAGCGGCTGCGGCAATCCGGCGAAGACCCCCGAACCGTCGTGGTCGACGAGCGAGGTCATCCCGTGCATCAGCTCAGGGGCGTGCGCGACCGTCGCCCCGAACGCCACGCCGATGGCCTGATGGCCGAGGCAGACCCCCAGGAGCGGGACGCCGGCATCCGCCGCCGCGCGCACCATGGCGATGGACGCGCCCGCGTGGCCGGGGTCTCCCGGGCCGGGCGAGACGAGCACGGCGTCCGCGCTGCGCACGACGGATGCGGCGTCCTCCGGGTCGATGGCGTCGGCTTCGACGAGGGCGACCTCCGCGCCGAGTTCTCGCACGTACCCGGCGAGGGTGTGCACGAAGCTGTCGTGGTTGTCCACCACGAGCACGCGGAACCCGGTCACTGGACGGTGACGTCCTGGGGGTTCACGTACTGGCTGACCCACGGGAAGGCCCAGAAGAACAGGCCGTACACGACGGCGGCGATCAGGACGATCAGGATCAGGACGCGGATCCACCACGGGCCCGGAAGCACACGCCACAGTGCGCCGTACATCAGCTCGCCGCCTCGGTCAGGGCCGCCGGCGGCTGGCCGGCTGAGCGCGGTGTGAAGGACTCGAACAGACCGTAGGCGACGATCCGCTCGGTCATGGCGTACATGGGGCTGCAGCTGGTCAAGGTGATGTATCGCTCTCCGGCGGGGACGTCGGGCTTTCGGGGCACGTCCAGCAGCACGTCGACAGCGTCGGGCGTGACGTACTCCAGGGTGCGGAAGCGGTAGGTGTACCAGCCATCGGGCGTCTCCACGACGATGGGATCGCCCACCTGCAGATCGGCGATCCGGTTGAACGGCTTGCCGAATGTCGTGCGGTGCGCCGCCAGGGCGAAGTTCCCCACATCGCCGGGCATGGCGGCATCCGGATAGTGGCCGATGCCGATCGGATCCAGCGTCCGCGCACGGCTGACGCCCCCCGCGATGGGCATGGCGTAATCGGCGCCGAACCGCGGGATGTGCATCACACCGAATTCCTCAGCATCCGCCGGCTGGGGCAGCACCACCGGGTCCACCGCGACAGCGTCGGTGGGCGTCTCCGGCGTCTCCGGCTGGTCGGCCGGTACCTCCGGGGTGTACTGCTGCTCCCACTGCTCGGAGAGCTCGGACCCGGCCTGGTTCTTCTCGGCCGCGTAGATGACGTCGCCGATCCACATCTGCCAGGCCACATAGAGCAGCACGACAACGCCGACGGTGATGAGCAGCTCGCCGAGGACGCCGACGACCGAGACACGCCGGCGCGGTCGCGGGCGTCGCGCACGCCGGGTTCCCGATTCCACGGTCGTCTGCACGGTGCGATCTTATGGCCACGGGCTATGCGACGGCTGGCAGTTAGACTGTCGGCATGGCACGTACTGGCAACGGCGACGACCCGATCGCCGATCGCAGCGAGAAGGACACCGTCCCCAATCCGGTGTGGTTCCTGCCGGTGATGGTCGGCCTCATGGTGATCGGCCTGGTCTGGGTGCTCGTCTTCTACCTCAGCGGCACGAATCTCCCGATCCCGGGCATCGGGGCGTGGAACCTCGCGATCGGCTTCGCCATCGCCTTCATCGGGTTCCTGATGACCACGCGCTGGCGCTAATTACACCGGTGTTATTCGTCCACACGTGTGAATAACCCTGTGGATAACTTTCGTCCTCGTCACGCGTAGAGCACGGGCGGCAGCGCGAAAAGCCCGACCAGCACCACGGTGAGGGCGACCATCAGGCCGACCTGCAATCGGCGTTGGCTCCGGGCACGCGTCCGGGCGTAGATGAGCCCCACCGCAGCCCCCACGATCAGTCCGCCCAGGTGCGATTGCCACGAGATCTGGATGGACGCGAGGGCACTGCCGAACGAGCCCGTCCCGACCGCGGAGACGAGCGCGAGAACGAACGGCAGCGCGAAGTTCACGGCGATGAGGATCGCGATAACCCTGATGTTGGCGCCGATGTGGCGGCCGATGACCAGCAGCGCGCCGAACAGACCGAAGATCGCCCCGGATGCTCCGACCACCGCCACGTTGGGAGCCAGAAGGGCGACCGCGAGTGACCCCCCGGCAGCGCTCAGCAGGTAGAGCAGGAGGAAGCGGGCGGCGCCCAGGAGAGGCTCCAGGCTGCGGCCGATGAACCACAGCGCCAGCATGTTGAGACCGACGTGCCAGAACCCGTCATGGACGAGCGCGACCGTCAGCACGCGCCACGGCTGGAAGTACCCGCTCACCTGTGGATAGAGCGCCGGCGCGAAGAACGACAGGAAGCCGTCCACGACGCCGCCGACGCCCGGAATGAGCGTCACGACGTACACGAATGCCGTGAGGGCGATGATCGAGTAGGTCACCACCGGGCGACCGGACCCAGCCGTCATCGCGACCGGTCGCGACCAGCGTCGCTCCGCCTTGCGCTGCGCGGGCGTCGCCGCGGCGCGCTGATCGGCCAGGCACTCCGGGCAGATGACCCCGACCGCGGCCTGCGTCTGACACTCCGCGCAGATGGTGCGCAGACACCGCTGGCAGAGCACGAAGCTCTGCCGATCTGGATGCCGATAGCAGAAGTTGTCGCGGTTGCGGTGGAATTCGTCCGTGGTCACCGCCGGGATCCTCGAGTCAGGCCGGGACGACGTCGATCGAGGAGATGACCACCGGCTCGATCGGGCGGTCGCCCGCAGCCGTCGGCACCGCGGCGATCGCATCCACGACGGCGCGGGACGCATCGTCGGCGACCTCACCGAAGATCGTGTGCTTGCCCTGGAGCCACGGCGTCGGGTCGGTGGTGATGAAGAACTGCGAGCCGTTGGTGCCCTCGAGGTCGCCGGTGATGGCATTGCGCCGCATCCCGGCATTGGCCATCGCCAGCTTGTACGGGGCGTTGAAGTCGAGCTCGGGGCTGATCTCGTCGTTGAAGTTGTAGCCCGGTCCGCCCACACCCTGACCCAGCGGGTCGCCGCCCTGGATCATGAAGCCCGGGATGATGCGGTGGAAGATGACGTCCGAGTACAGCGGCCCTTCGCCGGGCTGACCGGTGGCGGGATGCGTCCACGCCTGCGACCCATCGGAGAGCCCGATGAAGTTCTGCACGGTGCGGGGGGCCTGGTCCCCGAACAAATTGACGACGATGTCGCCCTGGTTGGTGTGGATGGTGGCGACGGCGCTATGGGAAGGCATGGGTACATTCTCGCAGAGTTATCTGCAAGCCCCTCCGTCCGGCGGAGGCCGCGTCTGGCAAGATGGGCGGATACGTCCCCATCGATCGGGAGGGCACCACCGTGAGCGTCAGCCGCAAGCGTAAGAAAGAACTCCGCAAGCTCCAAGAGCAGGCGACCAAGCTGTGGGAATCGCAGCAGGTCCTGCTGGGCCAGAGCGCGAACGTCGCCCGCGAGGCCGGGCGCCAGATCAGCCACTACGGCCGCGAGCAGGTCGTCCCCGCCGTGCAGCAGAGCTACGGCAGGTACGCGGCGCCGTACGTCGGCAAGAGCGTCCAGTTGTCCCGGCACCTGCTGACCGACACGGTGGTACCCGCCGCCGGCGCCGTCGTCGGATCGGCCATGTCGGTGTGGGATGCCGCGAACGACACCCGCACGCGTCTGTCCTCAGGACACGGCCTGGCGCTGCCCGACCCGAAGACCTACGCGAAGAAGGCCGACAAGTACAGCCAGCGGGCCACCAAGGCGATGTCGGCCAAGTTCGCCCCGCCGAAGCGCTCCGGTATCGGTGCCGGGGGTGTCGTCGCCATCGTGCTCGGCGTCGCTGCCGCCGCCGGCGTCGTGTACGCCGCCTGGCAGACGCTGCGCGCCGACGACGAGCTCTGGGTCGCGGACGACCCGCTGCGCGCGCCGGACGCGTGAGCGAAGACCCCACCGCCCGGGTACGTGCCGCCGCCGCCGAGCGGGGGCTCGAGATCGAGGTCATCGAGCGCCCCCCGGCGTCGGGGCTCGCCGAAGCGGCGGGACTCCTGGGCGTCACTCCCCGCGACATCGTGAAGACCCTGGTGGTCAAACGGTCCGACGACACGTACCTCTTCGCGCTCGTCCCTGGCGATCGGGCGATCTCGTGGCCGAAACTCCGCGCGGTCGTCGGCGTGAACCGGTTGCAGCTTCCCGACCCCGAGCGGGCACTGGCGGCCACGGGCTACGAGCGGGGCACCATCGTTCCCATCGGCAGTACGACGGACTGGCCGGTCTACGCCGATGAGCGGATCGTGGGGCGCCGCATCGGCATGGGGGCGGGCGCCCACGGCTACAGTCTCTTCGTGCAGGCCGACGCCCTCATCGCGGCCTACGGCGCCACAGTGGCCGACATCACCGGAGACGCCCCCGCCGGCTGACGCGCGATCAGTCGATCAGGCCCGCCATGCGCAGTCCGATATCGACCAGTTTCACGCGGGGAAGCGCCGTGATCTGCGGGAGCGAGAACCACGCCGCGCGGTCGGTGGACCCGCCGATCTCCGATTGCAGTCGCCCGCCCGTCACGTGCGCGCGGTAGACGATCCGCAGCGTATGCAGGGGGCCCGTAGCGTCGTCGGCGATCCGGTCGGCGGCTGGAATGACCCGCGAGTGCACCCCGAGCAGGTCCTCGACGGTGACACGGAAGCCCGTCTCCTCCCGCACCTCTCGGCGGGCGGCGTGTTCGGGGTCCTCGCCCGGCTCGAGCCCGCCCCCGGGGAGCGTCCACGCCGGGTGACGCCCCTCGTTCCAATGCGCGAGCAGCACCCGGCCCTCCGCATCCGCGATCACGGCGTACGCGGCGACCCTCATGTCCATAAGGCGAAAGCCTAGAGCTGGGCGGTGCCGCCCAGCCACCTCAGACGGCGGCGGACAACGCCGCGGAGCGGAAACGAGCCCCCGGGTGCGTCTCCGGGAGGCGGGTGTGTCCCTCACCGAACAGGTGCTCGCGAAGCGTGGTCCCGGGGAGCTCGTCCTTCAGCAGTCCACGCCGCCGCAACTCCGGCATCACGTGGCGGAAGAACATGTCGTGCGACCCGTCGACTTCCGGCTGAACCAGGAAGCCGTCGGCTCCGGTCTCCTCGATCATCGCCACAGCCTGGTCTACCGCCTCCTCCGCGGTGCCGAGGAACGGCGTGCCCATGACGCCGTTGGCGCGGAACTCCTCCAGGATCTCCCGCACCGTCGGAGCGTCCGGCCCGAGGAAGCGCTCGATGTTGGTGCGCCCGTTGTCGCTGTCGGCGGCGCTGGCGGGGATCGGCTTGTCACGGTCCAGGGAGAGAAGGTCCACCCCCGTGAAGTACGCGTACATGGTCGCAGCCTGGTCGAGGGTGATCCGATCGATCTGCTCCTGATGCTCGGCGCGTGCGGCCTCGCGGGATTCGGCGATGCGGAACGTGCCGGCGATCAGGCACTTCACCGCCTCCCGCCCGCGCCCGTTCTCCTCGGCACGGCGACGGATGTCCTCGATCTGCGCAGCGAGCGCCTTGGACTCCGCCGCGAGGAAGACGGCCTCGGCATACTTCGCGGCGAGCGCCCGGCCGGCCTCGGACGCCCCGGCCTGGAACAGGGTGGGGGTGACCTGCGGGCTCGGCGGCGTGACGAGCACACCCTTCGCTGAGAAGTAGGGGCCGTCGTGAACGATCTCGTGCACCTTGTCCGGGTCTGCCCACGTGCCGCTCGTCCCGTCCTTGATGAGCGCGTCGTCGTCCCAGCATCCCTCCCAGAACTTCAGCGACAGCTCGACGTGGTCATCGGCACGGGCGTAACGCTCGTCATGCGGGATCAGCGGCTCACCGAACAGCAGGGCGGATCCCGCCTGGGCGGAACCCGTCACGATGTTCCACCCGATGCGGCCTTGCGAAAGGTGGTCGAGGGTCCGGTACTGACGCGTGACGACGGGCGGTTTCTCCACGGTCGTCGACACGGTGGTGACCAGGCCCAGCTTCTCCGTCACCGCCGCCATCGCCGACATCAGCATCTGCGAATCGACGCTCGAGAATTGCACGTTCTTCTCGATGGCGGTGGGGACGATGCCGCCGTGAAGGGTGGGATAGCCGTAGGAGTCGGCGAGGAAGAGAAAGTCGGCGCCGGCCTCCTCGCACGCGCGGGCGAGGTCCGTCCAGTAGCTGAGATCCGTGAAATTCCGCTCGTGCTCCCGGCCGGGGATGCGCCAGGTGCCGCGCACCCCTCCGCCTTGGAACATACCGATGCTCAGCTTCTTGGTCACGGCTTCTCCTCTCGGGGTGGGTATGGCGCGTCAGACGAACGCGGGGACGGATCGGAAGGCGGCGCCGGGATGCGTGGGAGCAAGGTGCGGGTCGTCGGTGCCGGACAGCCGCTCTCGCAGTGTCATCGCGGGGGCATCGGTTCGCACGTGCCCGCGCGAACGCAGCTCCGGCATGACCAGGTCGAGGAACGTGTCGAACCCGCCGGTGTGGTCGGGCTGCACGGCGAAGCCATCGGCACCGGTGGCGGCCAGAACCTCTTCCGCCTGGTCGACCACGGAGGCCGGGTCTCCGACCAGCGGAGCCCCCATGACGCTGTTCCGTTGGAACTCCTCCAGGATCTGCCGCACCGTGGGGGCGTTCGGACCGAGGAAGCGTTCGACGTTGGTCCGCCCGGTCTGAGTGTGCACGGCGGCGGGGTCCATCGGCTTGTCCGGGTCCATGGTGGACAGATCCAGACCCGTGAAGAACGCGTACGAGGCCGCGGCATCGTCGAGCGACACGGCGGCCCGCCGGCGCGTCTGGAGCTCGTGCGCCTCCTGGGTGGTCTCGGCGACGACGAACGTGCCGGCGGCGATGAACTTGATCGCCATCGGATCGCGCCCGTATGCCTCCGCCCGACGACGGATGTCGGCGACCTGGGCGGCGAGGGCAGGCACCTCTGCCGCCAGGAACACCCCTTCGGCATACCGGGCCGCCAGGTCGCGACCGGGTTCTGATGCTCCGGCCTGGAAGAGGGTGGGCGTGCGCTGCGGCCCGGGCGGCACGTTCAAGATCCCCTGGGCGGAGAAGTGCGGCCCGGAATGCTCGATCTCGCGGACCTTCGACGGGTCGGCATAGATGCCCGCCGCCCGGTCCAGGACCACGGCGTCATCGTCCCAGCATCCCTCCCACAGCCGCAGCGACAGTTCGACGTGGTCGGCGGCGATCTCGTACCGCAGGTCGTGATCGGTGAGCGGAATGCCGAACAGGCGCGCCGATGCGTTCTGTCCTGCCCCGGTGACGACGTTCCATCCGATCCGGCCGCGGGTGAGGTGGTCCAGGGTCGCCATCTTCCGGGCGACCATCGGCGGCATCTCCACGGTGGTGGACAGCGTCGTGACGAAACCCAGACGCTCGGTGACCGCGGCCATCGCGGGCAGGATGACGGTGGGGTCGGCCTTGGGGATCTGCACGCCGCTGCGAATGGCGGCGGCCGGGATCGCGTCGTTGACCACGGGATACCCGTAGTCGTCGGCGAAGAAGATGAAGTCCACTCCTGCCTCTTCCAGGCGGCGCGCCATCGTCAACCAGTGGTTCATGTCGAGGAAATCCGGCGAGGTGTTCTCCGGCAGCTTCCACCCGCCCATCAGTGCCGCGCACTGGAACATTCCGATCTTCCACGGCTCCGACATGAGCGCTCCCAAAAGTAGGTGAACCAACGATGAACTGAACAGTTCACACCCTAGGGAGGGTTTGTTTCCCCCGTGTCACACGCAGAAGAAAGAGCGGTGACCGCGGTCAGCCGCGCTGGCTCGCGACCGCGACGACCTGGAGGCGGTCGATCATGCCGCGCACCGCGAAGGAGTACGTCGCCGTCAGCTCCTCGGGGTCGGCCCCGGACAGGAGGAGGAGCTGGAGCCCGCGCCACAGCGCGACGACCTCAAGTCCGGCCAGTCTGCTCGCATCCGCGTCGTAGCCTTCCGACCGCATGATCGCGGAGACCTGATCCGACCACATGGAGCCTTGACGACCGAGGAAGACATCCCATTTTCCGGTCTCCCGCATCGCGATGCCGAAGCGTTGGAAGTAGAGGCGGAGCCACGGGTGGTTCGCCGGATCCGAGAGGTCGCGCCAGGCCTGCACGAGTCGTGCCTCGAGGTCCCCGGGCCGCGCCAGGCGGTCGAAGAGAGCGTGCAGCCGCGGGAACTGCTCGAAGGCACACGTCGACGCCTCATCCAGCAGCTCCTGCTTCGAGCCGAAGTAGTAGAGGAGCATCCGGTTGTTCGAACCGATCTTGCGGGCCAGCGCGCTGAGACTGAGGTCGATGAGCCCCTCGCGGAGGATGAGGTCGACGGTCAGCCCCAACAGTCGGTCTCGTTCCGAGGGCGCGTCCACGCGCCCCATCCTAAGGTGCGCCTCTCCGGGTGGGCCTCAGGTGCGGACCCGGCCGAGGACCGGGTGATCGACACCGAGCCGGTCGCCCGGGCGCCCGGTGAGCCGCTCCCGGAGGGAGTTGCCGGGGCGCCCCTCCCGAACGCGTCCTCGCTCGGCAAGGATCGGAATGACGAGTCGCCCGAAGTCCGCCAGATCGTGCGGGGGGAAGACCGGCTCGATGAGGAACCCGTCCAGGCCGGTCTGCGCGGCCAGCGCCTCGATGCCGTCGGCGACCTGCGTCGGGTCGCCGGTGAGGCGGAACCCACGGGTACCACGCCCGCGCAGTTCGTCGAGGATCTCCCGGACGGTGGGCGCATCCTCGCCGAGGAACCGCTCGATGTTGCTCGTGCCCATCTGCCCGACCAGCCCGCCCTCGTCGAGCACCTGCTGCAACGTCCGGTCGGGGTCGAGCGCGAGAAGGTCGATGCCGGTGTTCCCGGCGTAGAGGGTCGCCACCACGTCGTCACTCTGCATTCCGTCGAACTGCGTCTCGAGCGCGCGGGCCTCCTCCTCCGTCTCGGCGACGAAGACCGTGAGCCCGGCCATGAGGATGATCGACTCGGGCTCCCGCCCCGCCTCTGCCGTGAGACGACGGATGTCGGCGACGGCGGCAGCGGTCCGCGCCGGAGTGGTGCCCTGCACGAACACGCACTCCGCGTGGCCGGCGGCGAAGGCGCGTCCCGCCGGAGAGGTGCCGGCCTGGAAGAGCACGGGCGTCCGCTGCGGCGACGGCGGCGCGGCGAAATACCCGCGGGTGCGGTAGTGCGCGCCCTCGAAGACGATGCGGTGCACGCCGTCCCGGCGGGCGAACAAGCCGCTCTCACGATCGGCGACGAGAGCGTCGTCGTCCCAGCCCTCCTCCCAGAGGCGCGAGGCGAGCTCGACGTACTCCGCCGCCATCGCGTACCGGGTGTCGTGCGGAACGATCGCGTCGTGGCCGAACACCTCGGCGACGGCGTTCTGCGAGGCACCCGTGACGATGTTCCAGCCGATGCGCCCGCCGGTGAGGTGGTCGAGTGTGGTGAACCGCCGGGCGAGGGCGGCGGGGTGGTCTACGCCCGTCGTCTGGGTGACGACGAAGCCCAGGCGGTCGGTGTGCTGGGCGAGCAGGGGGAGGATGTAGTCGGGGTCGAGCCCGGAGAAGTTGATTCCCTTGGCCACCGACACGTCCGACAGGTCGCCGTCGATCACCGGGTATCCGTACCCGCCGGCGAAGAAGAGGAAGTCGAAGCCGGCGTCTTCGATCACGCGCGCCATCCGGATCCAGTGCTGCGGGTCGAGGTAGTCGATGCTGTCGCTGAGCGGATGCGGCCAGCTGTAGGTGCCACCCACCTGCGGGCCCATCACCTCGAAGACGCCGAAGCGCAGCGTCTTCCCGGTCATGCGAGCCACGCGTCGATGCGCGCCTTTGCCGCCGCCTTCACGTCGGCGGGAGCGCTCGTGGTCTCGATCGAGGTCCAGGCGCACGCGGCGAGCTGCTGGTCGGTCAACCCGAGGACGGTGCGGCACAGCTCGTACTCGGCGAGGATGTCGGGGCCGAAGATGATCGGGTCATCGGCGTTGATCGAGCACCGCACCCCCGCTTCCAGCAAACGCGGCAGCGGGTGGTTCCGGATGTCCTCCACGACGTCGAGCAGGTGGTTGGAGGTGGGGCACACGTCCAGGGGGATGCCGCGCTCAGCGAGCGCCGCCACGAGCGTCGGGTCTTCGATCGCCCGCACGCCGTGCTGGACCCTGGTCGCACCGAGCACGTCAATGGCCTCCCACACCGATTCCGGCCCGACCAGCTCACCGGCGTGCGGCGTCACGTGCAGGCCGGCCTCTCGCCCGATGGCGAACGCGTCGGCGAAGTCGGCGCACGGGAAACCGCGTTCGTCGGCGGCGAGTCCGAGAGACACCACGCCGCGACCGGCCATCTGCGCGGCAGCCTCGGCGACGACGATGGACCGGTCATAGCCTGCGGTGCGGTCGATCGTGGCCATCAGGCCGAACGAGATCCCGTAATGCTCCGCCGCCGCGCCGGCGAAGCCCGCCATCGCCTCCAGCGCCGCGACGTCGGAGCCGTAGAGCGGCGCGTAGAAGGTCGAACCGACTCCGAGCTCGACATAGACCACCCCCTGCGCCGCCTGATCCTGGAAGATCTGGTCGATGAGGAGACCGAGATGCTCGGCATCGCTCATCACGGTCAGGAGCGTGCGATACACCGTCGAGAACTCGGTGAACCCCGAGAAGATCGTCGTCTCCGGCACCGGGACATTCATGCGCGCCGCCAGCTCGATGAGAGTCGCCGGGCGCATGGCCGCCTCCATATGCAGGTGGAGGTGCCCTTTGGGAAGGGCGAGCAGGTCGCGGGTCGCGCCGGTCTCGGTCGGGCTGTCGGCGGTCATGGTCATGGCGCGGGCTCCTTGTCGGGGCAGTGGAGAGGAAGAGGGGAAGAGAGGTGGGGGGAAGAGGTGGGGGACGCGAGCGTCCCCCACCTCGTTCACTCGAGACTGGCGAGGGCCGCCTCGAGGTAGCTCATGTCGATGTACTCCTCCGGGTCCGGGATGCCGACGAATCCGGCGGCCTCCAAAGCGGGGTACATGGTGTCGCGCATGAGCTCGGCGTCCATCCAGAACAGCGGGTCGCCGTACTCCCCGACGACGAGGGGCTGCTGCAGCTCGTTCTCCCTCGTCTGCTGGACCAGGTCGAGGCCCAGGTCGGCGCCGTACTTCTCGACGGCGAGCGTCGCCCCGACGGCCGGGTCGTCACCGTTCTCCTCCCAGCCCCGCACGGACGCGCGCAGGAACTTCTCCATGAGGTCGCCGTTCTCCTCGACGTACGCGGAGTCGCCGAAGACGACGTTGCCGTACAGCGGCATCCCGAAATCGGCATAGAGGCTGACGACGTAATCGTCCTTGGACAGGCCGTACTGCTCCTCGAGCATGATCGGCTGGTTCGTCGCATACGCGGTGTACGCCACCCCCTGACCCTCGACGAGGGGCGCGATGTCGAACCCGACGGGGATGAACTCGTAGTCCGGCTCGAGGCCGGCGAGGGCGAAGATGGCGTCGTAGGTGATCTGCGTGCCCTCCTGCCCGAGCACGGTCTGCCCGACGAGGTCTTCGGCCGTCCGCACGGGGTGGTCCGCGAGGGAGACGATGGCCCCGGGGCTCTCCTGGAAGAGGGCGCCGATCGCCGTCCAGTCGTTACCCGCCTCGAAGCTCATCAGCCACGACTGCGTACCGGGGACGATCCCGAGGTCGGCGTCGCCGGCCGCCACGGTGGCCATGGTGGTCGGGGCGTTCGGGCCGCCGCCGATCCACTCGATCTCCAACCCCTCCTCCTCGTAGTAGCCCTTGTCGTCGGCGATCCAGAAGCCCGCCCACTCGACGTTGTTGATCCATCCCAGCGAGACACGGATGGTGGTGAGCTCCTCACCGTCCTCGCTGGTTCCGGCTCCGGCCGATCCGGCACAGCCGGCAAGGCCCAGCGCTGCCGTGAGGACGACCCCGACGACGGCTGCGCGTGCGCTCCGGCGTGTGGTGATGCGTGACATGGAACTCCTTTCAAGGGGTGGAACGACGGCTGCTCTCGGGTGAGGCGAGCCGCGCGCGAGGTCGCGCCCGGGGCGAGCGGGCACGAAGGTCTTCAGGTCACGCGGGCATCGACCCGGCGCTCCAGGACGCGCGCTAAGGCGAAGACGGTGACCGACACGATGGTCGCGACCACAGCCGTTCCCCACGCACGGTCCATCTCCATGTAGCTGCGGGCCTGGGAGAACAGGGCACCGAGTCCCTCGGTGCCCATCAGGAATTCGGCCAGCATGGCGGCGAGCACGGCGCTCGGGGCGGTGATCCGTACGGCGACCATGAGGCTGGGGAGCGCATGCAGCAGCCCGAGCCGCCCGAGCAGCTGCATCTTGTTCGCGCCGAGCACGCGGAACAGGTCGCGCCCGGCATCGGGGATCGACGCCAGGCCCGACAGGGTGAACACGAACGCGGGGAAGAAGCAGATGAGGGCGGTCGAGGTGAGCACTGCCGGGTCGCCGTATCCGACGATGCGGGCGATGATCGGGATCAGCGCGGTGATGGGCACGGAGCGGATGATGAGCGCCGTCGGGGTGACCACCCCGGACAGTGCCGCCGACCACCACACCGCGATGGCGCCGAAGAACCCGATGGCCGTGCCACCGACGAGCCCTCCCAGTGACATCAGAAGCGTGTAGCCCGTCGAGGGTGCGTACGCGTCGAAGTGGCCCACGATGTCGGCGATCACGCCCCACGGCCGCGGGGCGACGGTGGACGTGAAGCCGTTGAGCACGACCCACAGGTCCCACGCGATGAGAACCAGCGCGATCGGCCACAGGTGGAGGAGGCCCAGACCGAGCGAGCGCAGCCGGCTCATGCGAATCTCCTGACGGCCAAGCGTTGCAGGTACACGAAGACGAGGTAGGCCGCGAGCGACATGATCGTCGCCGCGAGGGCGGCGGACCACAGCAGAGCCATCTGGAAGTTCTGCATCGCACTGACCAGGAGGAGGCCCAGGCCCATGGGGGCGCCGAACCATTCGCCGATCGTGGCGCCGAGGATCGCGGCGGGGGCCGCGAGCGCGAGCCCGTCGAAGAACGCCGGCACGGCTCGGGGTACCTCCAGGCGTGCCAGTCGCTGCCAGCGGCTGGCACCGAAGACCGTGAAGACGTCCTGCTGTGCCGGTGGCACGTTCGCGAACCCCGACGTCATCGTGACGAACAGGACGAAGCCGACGCTCAGTGCGGCGATCACCATCGGAGTGTCGTCGCGACCGACGGTGGTGATGAGCAGCGGGGCGAGCGCGATGGTCGGCACGGCGTGAAGGATCGAGGCGAAGCGATCGAAACCCGACCGGAGGACCGGGATCACCAGGGCGAGGGCGGCACCGAGCACGGCCACCGTGACGCCGAGAAGGAAACCCTCCGCCGCGGCGGTGAGCGTCACGAGGCTGTTGCGCCACAACAGGCTCGCCCCGGCCGGCAGGCTCACGTACGCCAACACGTCGGTCAGCGGCGGCCACGCCCTGCCCAGCAGTCCGAACTGCCCGATCAGCTCTGCGCCCAGCACGAGGATGACCACGCCGCTGACGGCGTAGAGCACGCTCCGTGCGAGCGAAGGGGTCCTCGTCACGCGGCGGCTACGTTCGCGTCCAGCAGAGCGGTCAGCTCGTCCACGAGTTCATGGAAGTGCGGGCTCCGAGTGGTCGCGGCATCGCGGGGACGAGGGAAGTCGATGTTCTTCACCTCACGCACCTGTCCGGGGCGTCCGGTCATCACGAAGACGCGATCGGCCAGGATCAGGGCCTCGTCGACGTCATGCGTCACGAGAATCGTGGTGATCTGCTCCTCGCCCCAGATGCGTGCCAGTTCGGCATTCATGCG
This sequence comes from Microbacterium sp. Z11_20, assembly GCF_057197605.1. NCBI lineage: Bacteria > Bacillati > Actinomycetota > Actinomycetes > Micrococcales > Microbacteriaceae > Microbacterium > Microbacterium sp. Z11_20. The sequence goes on from NZ_JBXVOQ010000004.1 coordinate 344,590, forward strand.
GCGGCGGGTGACGGCATCCAGCGCGCCGAACGGCTCGTCGAGCAGAAGGAGGTCGGGGCTGAGCGCCAGCGCACGCGCGATCGACACGCGTTGGCGCATGCCACCGGACAGCTGCTTGGGCCGCGCCTTCTCGAAGCCGGAGAGGCCGACGAGCTCGATGAGCCCATCCACGCGGGCATCGTCGACGGGGCGCCCGGCCACCTTGTACGGCAGGGCGATGTTGGCACGCACGGATGCCCACGGCAGCAGCGCGTGCTCTTGGAACGCGACCCCCAACCGGTGCTGGCGACTCAGCTGCTGCGGATCGGCGCCGAAGATCTCGACCTCGCCGCTGGTCGGAGTGTCCAGCCCCGCGGCCAGGCGCAGCACGGTCGATTTCCCGCACCCGGAGGGGCCGATGATGGCGACGAACTCGCCTTCCTTCACCTCGATGTCGATGGCGGCGAGCGCATGAACCGTACGCTTACGGCTGAGGCGGAAGACCTTGTCCGCCGCGCGGATGGAGACCGCCGTCCGCGCGGGGGTGGTGGACGGCGAAACCTCTACGCCTGCGGTGATCGCTGCGATGGACATCCGGGCTCCGTTTCGGTCGAGAGAACTCGTCCAGATCCCGGGGTACGGGTGGAGCGGATCGATGCCCGGGAAGTGAACCGATTAGTTCACATCGTAGGGACGGCCTGTTTCGTCCGGGTGTCGCGCCGATGCGGCGTCTGTTACACGTGGGAGAACGAAACCGGCGGAGCAACGATCCGCGGCAGACTGGCCGGTATGACGAGCCCTTCCTACCCGGTGGTGTCCGTGCTGCGGACCCGGCATACCGGGTATCTGCTGTTCACCTCCCTCCTCGGGCGGCTCCCCGGCGCGATGGCGGCTCTCGCGATCGTGCAGCTCGTCCGTTCGACGAGCGGGGATTTCGCTTTTGCCGGCCTGATCACGGCCGTCTACGTCGTCGCAGGCGCCGTCGGACAGCCGCTTCTCGGCAGGCTCATCGACCGGTTCGGCCAGGTCGCGGTCCTCGCCGTCAGCGGCATCCTGAGCTTTCTGGCGTTCACCGGGATGGCCTTGACGCTCGACCCGGCGCCGGTCGCGGCGGTTGTGCTTGCGGCGGCCGCGGGAATCTTCACCCCGCCGCTCGAGCCGGCGCTTCGTGCACTGTGGCCGCGGCTGGTGAGCCCCGGTCCCCCGCTGAAAGCAGCCTTCAGCTTGGACGCCGGCGCCCAGGAGATCATCTTCATCATCGGCCCCCTGCTGACCGTCGCCGGTATCGCCGTCTTCGGCCCGACCGGCAACCTGCTGTTCGCCGGCGGGCTCGGCCTGATCGGTGCCCTCGCCTTCATCATCAACCCCGCCCCACGAGCTGCCTCGATGAAGCGGCGCGGCGACGTCGCCGCACACAGCGGCGTCCCATCGCCCATCCTCATGCCCGCCGTTGCCCGGGTGGCGGCATTCACGTTCGGCATCGGCGTTCCCGTCGGAGCGCTCACGATCATTGCGACCGCCTCCGAGGAGGCTCGAGCCGAGGCCGGACTGGCCGGGTGGATTCTCGCCGTGAACGCCGCCGGCGCTCTGATCGGCGCAACCGTCGTCGGCATCCGACCGCTCGGCTCCACGCCCGAGCGTCTGCTCACCCTGTGCGGCATCGTTCTTGCTGCCGGATATCTCCCGCTCGCCGTCAGCGCGCTTCCGACGTGGGCCTACGTCGTCGCCGCGGGAATCTCGGGGCTGATGCTCCCTCCGACGCTGGGTCAGGTCTTCGAACGCATCTCGCAGCTCAGCCCGTCTGCTGCTCTCACCGAGGCGAACGCCTGGGTCGTCAGTGCCATGACTCTCGGAGTCGGCGCCGGTACGCTCGTGGCCGGCGTGATCGTCGGCGCGTCCGGCACATCGGCGGTGATGTGGATCGTTCTCGGTGCATCCGCGCTCACGGCGCTGCTGTCGCTGATCGCCCTGCCGAGCAGATCATCCTCGCTCGTCTCAGGAGACGCAGAACGCCTTGCATCCCGGGGTTTGTAGCGGAGTGGAGCCTAGCGGATTCGAACCGCTGACATCCTGCTTGCAAAGCAGGCGCTCTACCAACTGAGCTAAGGCCCCGGGACTGAGGGTGGGGCTACCAGGACTTGAACCTGGGACCTCTTCATTATCAGTGAAGCGCTCTAACCGCCTGAGCTATAGCCCCGAATCGTGACTGACGACATGTCGTCAACCTCGAAGACTTTACCGGATCACCCGGTGAAATCCGAATCGGTCAGTTCGAGGTGAATCCGACGAGAAGTCCGCCGGTCACCTTCACCGCGAGGTTGTAGATCCCCGCCACGACCGCGCCGAGCACGGTCACCACGACGAGGTTCAGGATGGCGACGATCGCGGCGAACGCCATCACCTGCGGCAGGCCGACGAACTCCCTGATCGACACGCCGCCGTCGGAGAAGCTCGTGAAGAACTCGTCGACGCGCTCGATGAGTCCCGTGGTCTGCACGACCATGAAGATCAGGAAGAACGACACCACCGTCACGATCGCCATGGCCACCGCGGCCAGGAAGGAGAGCTTGAGCGCCGACCAGAAGTCGATGTAGACCAGGCGCAGACGCACCTGCTTGGCACCGGTCTTATGGGTCGACTTCTTGGCGAGCTTGTCGGCTACCGTGCTCATGCGTCAGTACTCTCCTCGGGGCTGTCGGAGGCGGCGGATGCGGCCGCTTCGGGTGCGGCATCATCGGCGGCGAGAGCCTCCGGCGTTTCTGTCAGGCTCCGCTCGCTATTGCGGGCGATCGCGATGATGCGGTCGTCCTCTCCTGCTCGAGCGAACACGACCCCCATGGTGTCGCGACCCTTGGCAGGCACCTCGGCCACGGAGGAGCGTACCACCTTGCCGCTGGCAAGAACCACCAGGACCTCGTCCTCCTCGGAGACCATGAGACCGCCCGCGAGATCGCCGCGATCATCGCTCAGACGCGCGACTTTGATGCCCAGTCCGCCACGGCTCTGCCCGCGGTACTGGTCGACCGCCGTGCGCTTGGCGTACCCGCCCTCGGTCACGACGAAGACGTATCCGCCCTCACCCACGACCGATGCCGACAGGAGGCTGTCGTCGGCGCGGAAGGACATCCCCTTCACGCCTTCGGTGGAGCGGCCCATCGGGCGGAGGGAATCATCGGATGCGGTGAACCGCAGCGACATCCCGTGCCGGCTGATGAGCATGATCTCGTCACCGTCGTCGACGAGGAGGGCGCTGACGAGCTCGTCGCCTTCGCGCAGCTTGATCGCGATCACACCGCCCTGGCGGTTGGTGTCGTACTCCACGAGGCGCGTCTTCTTCACCAGACCGCCCCGCGTGGCGAGGGTGAGGTAGGTGGCCACCCCGTAGTCGCGGATGTCGAGGATCTGCGCGATCTCCTCGTCCGGCTGCAGGGCGAGGAGGTTGGCGACGTGCTGGCCCTTGGCATCCCGGCCGGCCTCGGGAACCTCGTAGGCCTTGGCACGGTAGACCCTGCCCTTGTTCGTGAAGAACAGGAGCCAGTGATGCGTGGTCGTGACGAAGAAGTGCTCCACCACGTCATCGGCGCGGAGCTGGGCGCCCTTGACGCCACGACCCCCACGGTGCTGAGAGCGGTAGTTGTCGCTGCGGGTGCGTTTGATGTACCCGTCCCGCGTGACCGTGACGACCATCTCCTCCTCGGGGATGAGGTCTTCCACGCTCATATCGCCGTCGTAGCCGGCGAGGATCTCCGTGCGGCGGTCATCGCCGAACTTGTCGACGATGACGGTGAGCTCATCGCGGATGATCCGCCGCTGGCGCGTCGGATCGCCGAGGATGTCGTTGTAGTCCGCGATGCGCGCCTCGAGGTCGGCGGCCTCGTCCATGATCTTCTGGCGCTCGAGGGCGGCGAGGCGCCGCAGCTGCATGTCGAGGATCGCCAGCGCCTGGACGTCGTCGATCTCCAGCAGGGTCTGCAGGCCGGCGTTGGCCTCCTGCACCGTGGGCGAGCGGCGGATGAGGGCGATGACCTCGTCGAGCGCATCGAGCGCCTTGAGGTAACCGCGCAGGATGTGCATGCGCTCTTCGGCCTTGCGGAGGCGATAGCGCGTGCGGCGGACGATGACCTCGACCTGGTGCTCGATCCACAGCGAGATGAACCCGTCGAGCGGGAGCGTCCGCGGCACGCCGTCGACGATCGCGAGCATGTTCGCGCCGAAGTTCTCCTGCAGCTGCGTGTGCTTGTACAGGTTGTTCAGCACGACCTTGGCCACAGCATCCCGCTTGAGCACGATCACGAGGCGCTGCCCGGTGCGGCCGGAGGACTCGTCGCGGATGTCGGCGATCCCGGTGATCTTGCCCTCGCGGGCGAGGTCGCTGATCTTCACCGCGACGTTGTCGGGGTTGACCTGGTACGGCAGCTCGGTGATGACCAGGCACGTCCGTCCCTGGACCTCCTCGACGTTGACGACCGCGCGCATCGTGATGGAGCCGCGCCCGGTGCGGTAGGCGTCCTTGATACCGCGGGTGCCGAGGATCTGCGCGTGTGTGGGGAAGTCGGGCCCGGGGATGCGGGCGGTCAGAGCCTCGAACAGCTCCTCGCGCGTCGCATCCGGGTGATCGAGAGCCCACACCGCGCCCGAGGCCACCTCACGGAGATTGTGGGGCGGGATGTTGGTGGCCATTCCCACCGCGATGCCCACCGAGCCGTTGACCAGGAGGTTCGGGAAACGCGAAGGCAGCACGACCGGCTCCTGCGTCTGCCCGTCGTAGTTGTCCTGGAAGTCGACGGTCTCCTCTTCGATGTCGCGCACCATCTCGAGCGCGAGCGGAGCCATCTTCGTCTCGGTGTAGCGCGGGGCAGCAGCGCCCTGGTTGCCGGGCGAGCCGAAGTTCCCCTGCCCGAGCGCGAGCGGGTAGCGCAGCGACCACGGCTGCACGAGGCGCACGAGGGCGTCGTAGATCGGCGCGTCACCGTGCGGGTGGTAGTGCCCCATGACCTCGCCGACGACGCGGGCGCACTTGGAGAACGACTTGTCGGGACGGAAGCCGCCGTCGTACATGCCGTAGATCACGCGGCGGTGGACGGGCTTCAGGCCGTCGCGCACATCGGGCAGCGCGCGCCCGACGATCACGCTCATCGCGTAGTCGAGGTAACTGCGCTGCATCTCCAGCTGCAGGTCGACTTGGTCGATCTTGCCGTGCTCGTGGGCCGGTGTGGCGGGGCGTTCTTCGTCAGCCATGTCTTCTCAGTTCTTCGTAAGGTCGGCGGCGAGCTCAGATGTCGAGGAAGCGCACGTCTTTCGCGTTGCGCTGGATGAATCCACGACGGGATTCGACGTCTTCACCCATGAGCACCGAGAAGATCTCATCGGCCGAGGCCGCATCATCGATCGTCACCTGGCGGAGGGTGCGGGTCTGGGGGTCCATCGTGGTCTCCCACAGCTCGTGATCGTTCATCTCACCGAGACCCTTGTACCGCTGGATGGCGTTGTCCTTCGGGATGCGCTTGCCCTCGGCCTGCCCGGCGACCAGCAGCGCGTCGCGCTCACGGTCGCTGTACGCGTACTCGTGGGCGTGATTGGACCACTTGATGCGGTACAGCGGCGGCTGGGCGAGGTAGACGTACCCGGCCTCGATGAGCCCGCGCATGTAGCGGAACAGCAGCGTGAGCAGCAGCGTCGTGATGTGCTGGCCGTCGACGTCGGCATCGGCCATCAGCACGATCTTGTGGTAGCGCGCCTTGCTGATGTCGAAGTCTTCGCCGATGCCCGTGCCGAAGGCCTGGATCATCGCCTGGACCTCTTTGTTGCCGAGGGCGCGGTCCAGCCGCGCGCGCTCGACGTTGAGGATCTTGCCGCGCAGCGCCAGGATCGCCTGCGTGTGCGGGTCGCGTCCCTGCACGGCCGAGCCGCCCGCCGAGTCACCCTCGACGAGGAAGATCTCGCTGATCGAGGGGTCTTTGCTCGTGCAGTCCTTGAGCTTGTCGGGCATGGCCGCCGACTCGAACACGCTCTTGCGTCGTGCGGTCTCGCGGGCCTTGCGGGCCGCGAGACGGGCGTTGGCCGCGTCGATCGCCTTGCGGATGATGTTCTTCGCCTGCGCCGGGTTGCGGCCGAACCAGTCGCCGAGCTGGTCTCCCACCACCTTCTGCACGAAAGCCTTCGCCTCGGTGTTGCCGAGCTTGGTCTTGGTCTGGCCCTCGAACTGCGGCTCGGAGAGCTTCACCGAGATCACGGCCGTGAGGCCCTCGCGGACATCCTCGCCCGTGAGGTTGTCGTCCTTCTCCTTCAGGAGGTTGTTGGCGCGCGCGTAGCGGTTGACCAGTGTGGTCAGCGCCGCGCGGAAGCCCTCCTCGTGCGTGCCACCCTCATGCGTGTTGATCGTGTTCGCGAACGTGAAGACGTTCTCGGTGTAACTCGTCGTCCACTGCATCGCCATCTCGAGCGCGATCTTGCGATCGGTGTCTTCGGTCTCGAAGTCGATGATCACGTCGTTGACGACATCGGAGCGACGGACCTTGTTCAAGTACTCGACGTAGTCGACGAGCCCGCGCTCGTAGAGGAACGTGTCATGCGGGTGGTGCGGGATCTCCTCGCCGGTTTCGCCGGCTTCGACGGAAATCGACTGCGGGCGCTCGTCGCGCAGCTCGATGCGCAGTCCCTTGTTGAGGAACGCCATCTGCTGGAAGCGGGTGCGCAGCGTCTCGTAATCGAAGTGGACGGTGTCGAAGATCGACTCGTCCGGCCAGAAGGTGATGGTCGTGCCGGTGACATCGCTCGGCTCGGCCTTCTCCAGGGGGGCCTGCGGGACACCGCCGTCGCGGTACGACTGCCGCCACACGAATCCCTGGCGCCGCACCTCCACGTCCAGGCGGGACGACAGCGCGTTGACGACGGAGGAGCCGACACCGTGGAGCCCGCCGGAGACCGCGTATCCGCCGCCGCCGAACTTCCCACCGGCGTGCAGCACGGTGAGGACGACTTCCACGGTGGACTTCCGCTCAGTGCGGTGCATGTCCACCGGGATGCCGCGGCCGTTGTCGACCACGCGCACGGCGCCGTCGGGCAGGATCGTCACCGTGATGGTGTCGCAGTACCCCGCGAGCGCCTCATCCACGGAGTTGTCGACGATCTCGTAGACGAGGTGGTGCAGACCGCGCTCACCGGTGGAGCCGATGTACATGCCGGGGCGCTTGCGCACCGCTTCCAGGCCCTCGAGCACCTGGATGTCGTCGGCCCCGTAGTCGTTCTGAACCTTGTCGGATGAGGATGCGGCTTCCTCGGGAACGCTCTCGGGGTTCACGGACGTCATAGGTTTCGCGTGCTCCACATGTGGTCGGGAAGGTGTTCTCCCAGTCTACCAACCAGAGGGCGTCTCAGATGCGTGTACGCCGCTGTGGCGCGATGAAATCTCTCGATCCAACCCTGAACGTGGGTCAGCCGTAGGTATCGCGCGGACCACGGCCTGGAATGGCTCTGGGACCCCATTTCCAGGAGGGAACGTCCGGCCCGATGAAGCGGATCGCATCGACCCCGGCCTCTGGGAAGCGGCGCATGATCTCGGAGAGCACCTGCGCGCGCATGAACTGGAGCTGCTTCGCCCATGCCGTCGAGTCCGCCTGCACCGTGAGGAGGCCGACATCCAGGGCCACGGGACGAGTGTGCCGCGCGGTCTCCTCACCGGCCACCTCCGCCCACGTGCGCGAGATGTCGGCGCGCGCGAGCTGAGGCTCCCATCCGGCATCCCGGGTCAGTGAGTCCAGGACGTCGCCGACGCCGTGCGGGTCTCGGCCCCGCATGAACGGCTGGCTCTCGTCGACCACCGACCGCGTCACGCGGCGCCGGCGATACTTCGATGGTTCCAGTCCGCGGAGACGCAGATATGTCGCGAGGGTCTCCGGCACCTCCGCCCCGACGGGCTCAGGCATCGACGTCCGCCAGGATGCGGCCGGCTTCTACGCGCACGATGCGCGCGCGCAGTCCGTCGGGAACGTCCTCCTCGACCGCCGAGGTGACGATGACCTGCTCGTAGCCGGCGGCGAGATCGGCCAGGCGTGCCCGCCTCCCCGCGTCGAGTTCGGCGAACACGTCGTCGAGGATGAGGACGGGGTCACCGAGCTGGGATTCGGCGCGCAGCAGCTCGGCCGAAGCCAGTCGGAGCGCGAGCGCCACCGACCAGGACTCGCCGTGCGATGCGTACCCCTTCACCGGCAGACCGCGCACCCGCAGGATCAGGTCGTCGCGGTGCGGGCCCACGAGGGTGAGCCCGCGTTCGAGTTCGGCCGAGCGCCGGGCCGCCAGGGCCGCGCGGAACTGCTCGGCGATCGACCCGGCGTCGGCGGCATCCGCGGCGTCCGAGTCGTCCTCCTCCGGATCGCCGCCCCGCACCGACAGAGCCCAATCCAGACGCGGCTCATGATCGGCCCCCGCGATCGCGGCATACGCGGCGGCCACGGGTGCGGAAAGATCTGCCGCGAGAGCCAGCCGCGCGCGGATGACCTCGGTACCGAGGGTGACGAGCTTGTCGTCCCACACGTCCAGGGTCGAGAGGGCATCGCCGCGCAGTCCGCGGGCGCGCGCCGACTTCAGCAGCGCGGTGCGCTGGCGGAGCACCCGGTCGTAATCGGCGAGGACCCCCGCGAGCCGGGGCGTGCGCTGGATGAGCAGCGCATCGGCGAACCGCCGCCGCCCCGACGGGTCGCCACGGACGATCTGCAGATCCTCGGGAGCGAACAGCACCACCTGCGCGTACCGCGGGAGCTCCGCCGTGCGAACAGGAGCGCCGTTGACCCGGGCTTTGTTCGACCCCGTGCGGTTCAGCTGCAGCTCCAGGAGCACCCGCCGCTCGCCGTGGGTGAGGCGCGCACGCACGATCGCCGCATCCGCCCCGTCGCGCACCATCGGGGCGTCCGCGGAGACCCGGTGCGACCCGAGCGTCGCGAAATAGGCGAGGGCCTCGACGAGATTCGTCTTGCCCTGCCCATTCCGGCCGACGAAGACGTTGGGTCCGGGATGCAGCGACACATCGGCGACCGCGTAATTACGGAAGTCGACGAGCCCGAGCTGCTCCACGATCATGCGACCACCCTAAGTCCGACCAGCGACGTCTTACCTGTGTCCATCCGTTCCCGGAGCTCGCCCCGGAAGCGGGTTGGGGGCTCGTCCCCCGGGCTCCGGGGTGTCCGGTTGTGAAGGACAGTCCCCTCTGCGGGCGCTTCGCGGCCGCATTCACCCCCACCCCCGGATGCCAACCTCCCCGACGGGACACCCCTGCGCCCTCTCGCACGGGACCCGATGCCAGTCTTCCCGACGGGACACCCCTACGCCCGTGCGGGTCCGTGCAGGGATCCACTCCCCGCCAGGCCCCCGGAGCGAGTTCGAACCGGAGCGACCCGGAACCAGACTCTGCGGAAGTCAGCGGAGGAGGAGGTTGGGCTGCAGGAGGTACTTGAACGACTCCGCGCCGCCCTTGTCGACGGAGGTCTGCGGCGTGATCAGCACAGGGCTGAGCTTGTTGGCGTTCTCGCTGGAGGTGAAGGTCACCCGCGCGAACTCGCTCTTGACCGCGCCGAGCGATTCCAGCAGGTACTGCGGGTTCAGCCCGAGAGTGACGTCCTCGCCGACGAGGGTCGCATCGACGGACTCTGTCGCCCGCGCCTGCTCGGTGCCCGACGCATCCATCGAGACGCCGTCGGCGGCGAAGGTGAATCGCAGCGGCGCCGAACGATCGAGCACGAGCGCGACGCGACGGACGGCCTCGGCGAGGTCCGCGGTGTTCACGACGGCGTGGTGCTCGGTCTGCGCCGGGAACAGCCGGCGCACCGGGGGGAAGTTGCCCTTGATCAGCAGCGACGTGACGGTCTTGTTCCCCGCCGTGAATGCGATGATCTCGCGGTCACCGGATCCGGAGAAGGCGATCGCGATGTCGCCGCCGTGCGCGAAGGTCTTGCCGACCTCCTGCAGGGTGCGGGCGGGAACCAGCGCGGTGATCGGCTCGTCGCCGGCGGCCGACCCGCCATCCCACGGGATCTCCCGGAGGGCCACACGATAACGGTCGGTCGCGACCAGGCTGAGCGTCGTACCGGTGACCTCGAGCTGCACGCCGGTGAGGACGGGTGTCACATCGTCGCGGGAGGCGGCGAAGGCGACCTGCGAGATCGCTGTGGCGAAGTCCTCGGCGGGAACGAGGCCCGACTGACCGCTCACCTCGGGGATCGCAGGATATTCCTGAACGGGCATCGAGGCCAGGGTGAAGCGGGCGGACCCGCAGGCGAGCAGGATGCCGCCGTCGTCATCGACGACGATCTGAATCGGTGCGTTCGGCAGTCGGCTGGCGATCTCCGACAGGAGGCGGCCGTGGACCAGGATGGTGCCCGGCTCGTCGACGGTGGCCTCGATCGTCGTGCGGGCCGAGGCTTCGTAGTCGAATGCCGCGAGAGACAGACCTGCTTCGGATGCCTCGATCAGCACCCCGGCGAGGATCGGCTGCGGGTTCCGCTGCGGGAGGAGCTTGACGACGAATGACACGGCTTCGCTGAACACATCGCGATTGACGTGAAACTTCACGGGTGCTCCCTCGGAGTCGGGTCTGGCGTACCCATGCTAGTGCCCGCGCCGCGTCGGGCCGGAAGCCCCGCTCCCGCCGGTAAAGGTGATCGGATGTGTTTCTCCAAAGGTTTTCTCTTCATCTTGTTAACAGCTGTGGAAACTGTGGATAACTCGTGCGATCCCAATGGCGGGATGGGAACTACACCGGTGTGAGATGTGGGATGGCTGCGGAGCGAGCTCTGACAACTCCCCCCAGCAGGGCGGCGGCGGGCGCGGTCCTCCACAGGGTGGAGCGAAACTTTCACATGACCGCAGGCGTGTCGTCCACGGTTATCCACAGGTTATCCACACTGTGCAGAACTGCATGATGAGGGCACCGCCCGGCTCTGTCAAGAACGCGGACGGACCGGGCGAGTCGCGCCGAATCAGCGCGAGCGGCCGAGCTGCGTGGTGATCTCGGAGACCTGGTTGTAGATGGAGCGGCGCTCTTTCATGAGCTCGCTGATCTTCTTATAGGCGTACATCACCGTGGTGTGATCGCGGTTGCCGAAGAGCTGCCCGATCTTGGGGAGCGACAGGCTCGTGCGTTCGCGGCACAGGTACATCGCGATCTGTCGCGCCGTGGCCACGGCCTGTGACCGACTGGAACCGTAGAGGTCGTCGACCGACAGCTTGAAGTACTGGGCGGTGGCGCTGATGATGTCGGTCGGCGACACGATGTTCGCGTCATCCTGATCGACGATGTCTCGCAGGACGGTCTGAGCCAGCGACATGTCGAGGTTCGACCGATTGAGGCTGGCGAATGCCGAGACGCGGATGAGGGCGCCCTCGAGTTCGCGGATGTTGGACGACACCACCGTCGCGATGTACTCCAGAACCTCGTCCGGGATCTGCAGGCGCTCGCTCTGCGCTTTCTTCCGGAGGATCGCGATGCGGGTCTCCAGGTCGGGTGCCTGCACGTCGGTGATGAGACCCCACTCGAAGCGGCTCCGCATCCGATCTTCGAAGCCCGTCAGGTGTTTGGGTGGTACATCGCTGGTGATCACGACCTGCTTGTCGTGGTCATGCAGCGTATTGAACGTGTGGAAGAACGCCTCCTGCGTCTCGGCGCGTCCTTGCAGGAACTGGATGTCATCGATGAGGAGGATGTCGACGTCCCGATACCGCGCCTGGAATGCCGAGCCCCGGTTATTCACGATCGAATTGATGAAGTCGTTCGTGAACTCTTCGCTGGAGACATACCGGACGCGGATTCCCGCGTACATGCTGACGGCATAGTCGCCGATCGCGTGGAGGAGGTGCGTCTTTCCCAGGCCCGAGTTCCCGTAGATGAACAGCGGGTTGTACGCCTTGGCTGGTGCTTCGGCGACGGCGACCGCTGCCGCGTGGGCGAAGCGGTTCGACTGCCCGATGACGAAATTGTCGAACGTGTACTTCGGGTTCAGTCGCGTGTCGCTCCGTGACGCCGGGGACGCGGCTTCACCCGCGTCGTCGGGGGCTGGTCGGGAGACCTGGGCCGGTGGTGGGGCGGTTTGCACCGACATGGGAGCGGTCAGATGCGCATCGATCAGTTCCGGGTTCACGGCCACTCGGAACGAGGTGGCCGGTTCCGGAGCATCCACCTTGGTGAGCGCCTCCATGAGGGGAAGCCGGAGGCGCTTGTTGATCTGCGCTGCGGTGAGGTCGTTGGGTACGTCCAGGTACAGCACGCCGGCGTAGACACCGCTGGGAACCACGAGGTTGAGGAAGCCCAGGAGCTGAGGCGTGACGCGCTCGTCTTCGAGGAGGCGCTCCAGCACGGCCGGCCAGATGGGGACGTCGGTGACATCGGACTGTGACATGGTCCCCCTGAGGTGGTCGGTGCGCCGAATCGGCGGGATACGAGGTACCGAGCCTGTGGATAACTACCCAGACACGCTAGCCAGCGACCGTTCCGAGAGCAAACTTCACTGTAGATCCGGCCGCGTGTCACCGCCACCTGCGTCGGCGGGGGTGGGGATAATGTGCGCTTTCACGCCGACTGGTTTGAGTTATGTCGCCGACGGACGTAGCCTTAGTCGGTTGACTTGTGCCTTCTCGGCAGTCCCGATCCCGCATCGTCCCCGGTGAGCCCCCGGGGAAAACATCTCCGGAGTGACCTCATGACCAAGCGTACGTTCCAGCCGAACAACCGTCGCCGCGCCAAGAAGCACGGCTTCCGTGCCCGCATGCGCACCCGCGCAGGTCGCGGCATCCTCTCCGCTCGTCGCTCCAAGGGGCGCACCGAGCTGTCCGCCTGACCCGCAGCGGTGCTCGCCAGACCGAACCGAATCACCCGCGGATCGGATTACAAGGCCATCGTCCGGCGGGGTCATCGCTGTGCCGCCGCGCACACCGTGACCTATGTCGGTCGTTCCGGTGACTCCGCGGTCGCCCGGTTCGGGTTCATCGTCAGCAAGCAGGTCGGGTCGGCCGTGGTGCGCAATACGGTGCGCCGCCGGCTGAAGGCGGTCTGCGCCGAGGCGCTGCCTGGCGTCCGCTCGGATGTGGACGTGGTGATCCGGGCCCTGCCCAGCGCCGCCACCGCCGATTTCGCTTCTCTCCGCGACGAGGTCGTGCGGTGCCTGGAGCGGAAGGCCGTCGCGTGAGCACCTCCACCCTCCCGGTCGCTTTCGTCGGCTCAGGCACGCTCACCCCGGCGGGGGTCTGGGCATCCGTCCCTCTGGTGCCTCGCAACGTCGGTCTCGCGCTGCTGCACGGCTACCGCGCAACGATCTCCCATGCATACGGCGATGTGTGCAAGTACTATCCCTCATGTTCGGCATACGCGGTCGGCGCCGTCCAGCAGCACGGACTGCTCAAAGGCACGGCTCTGGCAGCAGCGCGCCTCGCGCGGTGTCACCCCTGGGCTCAGGGCGGCATCGACGACGTGAAGCCGCACCGCGCCTTCCGCTACGAGCTCACTCGGCACGGTTTCGTCGTGCCCCCTGGAAAGGACTGAATCCGTGGGATTCGACCTGATTGGAACCATTCTCTGGCCGCTGAAGTGGCTGGTCGAGCTCGTGCTCGTCGGGTGGCACTCCCTCTTCACCTTCATCGGGCTTCCACCGGCGGATGGCATCACGTGGGTGCTGTCGATCATCGGGCTCGTGATCGTGCTGCGGTCGGCGCTCATCCCGCTCTTCGTGCGGCAGATCAAGAGCCAGCGGAAAATGATGGAAATTGCCCCTGAACTGCGGAAAGTTCAGGAAAAGTACCGCGGCAAGAAGGACCAGCTCTCGCGGGAGGCCATGAGTCGCGAGACCATGGCGCTGTATAAGAAGCACGGCACCACACCGGTGTCGAGCTGTCTGCCCCTGCTCGTGCAGATGCCCATCTTCTTCGCGCTGTTCAGCGTGCTCAACGACGTGCAGAAGATCGCCGCCAATCCGGAGTTCTCCGGCGTGGGCCTGCTCAACAACGAGCTGACCCAGGAGTTCTACGACGCCCAGCTGTTCGGGGTCGCGTCCCTTCACGCGACCCTGATCGATGCGTTCGAGACCCAGAACGGTGTGGCCATCGCCATCCTGGTGGTCCTGGTCGTGCTGATGATCGTGTCGCAGTTCTTCACCCAGCTGCAGATCATCTCGAAGAACCTCTCCCCCGAGGCGAAGACCGGCCAGGCGTACCAGATGCAGAAGGTGATGCTCTACATCCTTCCGCTGGCGTTCATCTTCTCGGGTGTCTTCTTCCCTCTCGGCGTCGTCATCTACTGGTTCGTCAGCAACCTGTGGACGATGGTCCAGCAGTTCGTGGTGATTCGCGAAATGCCCACTCCCGGATCCGATGCCGCCAAGGCACGCGAAGAGCGCCTTGCCCGCAAGGGGAAGGCCATCGACTCCAGCGGCAAGGTCATCTCGATGGAGAAGTACCAGGCCGAGCAGCAGCGGCTCTTCGAAGAGGCCGAGCGAGCCCGCGCCGCCGCACGCAAGCGCCAGCAGCCCGTCAGCAAGCAGCGGGCGAAGAAGCAGCAGGGCCCGGCCAAGCGTCCCGGATCGGGCAGTGGCGGCTCCCCGGCGCCCGGCGCGCGCGATACCCCCGGCTCCTCCCCCGGAACGCCTGACTCTCCGACCGCCTCCTGATGTCCGAAGGACGACCATGACTTCCGAATCCACCGACGTCGCACCCGCCTCCGCAGCGCCCGTCACCGACGAGCAGCTGGTCCAGGAAGGCGATATTGCCGCGGACTACCTCGAAGAGCTCCTCGATATCGCCGACCTCGACGGTGATCTGGCGCTGGATGTGCGCGGTGGACGTGCGTATGTCTCGGTGGAGGCCGAGTCATCCGGGTCTCTCGCTCGGTTGTCCGACCCCGAGACCGTGCAGGCCCTGCAGGAACTCACGCGTCTTGCCGTCCAGAACCGGACCGGACGCTTCTCCCGCCTCATCCTTGACATCGCCGGTTCGCGCGACACCCGTCAGCGCGAGCTCGAGCAGCTTGTCGAGCGTGCCCTGGAGCGCCTGGAAGGCGGCGCGTCGCAGGCATCCCTCCCGCCGATGTCGAGTTACGAGCGGAAGTTGATCCACGACATCGCCGCCGACCGTGGGCTGGTGTCCGAGTCGTACGGCGAAGGCGCCGACCGCCACACGGTGCTGCGCCGCGCGTGACGTTCCACGTGAAACATCGATGACCGATCTCGAGCCGGAGCCGGCTGCCGCGGCGGTCATCTTCGGAGACCGGATCGAGTTGGCGCGCGCCTTCACCGAGGCGCTGGGCGCACACGGCGAGGAACGCGGCCTGATCGGCCCACTGGAGGTGGGGCGCCTGTGGTCGCGCCACATTCTCAATAGCGCGGTGGTCGCTCCGCTGTTCACCGGCCGGGTGGGGGATGTCGGATCAGGGGCTGGGCTTCCCGGCCTCGTCCTGGCGATCGCGCGCCCCGACGTGGAATGGCTGCTCATCGAGCCGATGGAACGCCGTACCGCGTGGCTGACCGAGCAGGTGGATGCGCTGGGCCTGGAGAATGTGGAAGTCGTTCGCTCTCGGAGCGAGGATTGGCCCGGCGCGGGCTCGCTCGACATGGTGACGGCACGAGCGGTCAGCGCACTGCGCACCCTGATCCCGTGGACCGCTCCCCTCGTGCGGGACGGCGGGCAGCTCATCCTGCTCAAGGGAGCGAATGTGGCGGCTGAGGTGGAGGCGGCCCGCAAACAGATTCGCGCTCATCGCCTGTCGGACGTACGCGTGGAGACCGTTGGTGGGGGGCTCTTGGATGAGCCGACCCGCGTCTTCCGAGCCGTCGTGCGCGGCTGACGCGATTATCCCCGTTCCGGCCGCTCCCGGGCTGCAGGATGTGAGACCCCGCGGGTGCGGATGGGTCGGTGAGGCGGTGCAGCGCAAAAATCACTGCCGAATCCACTGCCTGGCGCGATTACCCACGTGCCGGCACGCTCAGGCGGTGCCAGGGCGTGCGCGGGGACCGGAGCAGTGCTCGTCACCGCGGGGCGGCGCCGGCGCGGCTGACGCACACCGGGTTCTGGCGTCGCGCGGACGGCTGGCCTACTACCGCTGGCTTAGGGACGCGGGTGCAGTGGCCGTCCGCTCGGAGGGCCGCCGTGGATACGCGCATTCACACACACGCGCGCTCGTGAACCGCTCCCCCGGGGATGTTTCACGTGAAACACATAGAGGGGCGGTTCCTCCATGGCGGGGCGCGTTCAGCATCCGTCCGGGTGAGCAGGGTCGCCGCGCCTGCGGCTGTCTGCGACGATGGAGCTGCCGGTTGCCGAACGCGCTCACACGATGCCCGTGCGCCCGTGCAGAAGCGCGCAGGAACCCGCGGGGCCCGATTCGGTGGGACATAGGCGCGTGCGGCGGTGGTGTGGCGAAGGCGGGTGCCGCGGACCACTTTGGGACGCTCGCCGTCGCGCGCTCGGCGACCGCCAGATGTTTCACGTGAAACATCTGTCACCAGGGGCCACGCCGGGGCGCGGCTGTGTGCGGGTGCTCGCGCACTTATCCACCCCATGTTTCACGTGAAACATCGGACCCCCCGGGAATGGCGAGGTGATGGCGTAGCGTGTGAGCAGCATGAGGGTGGCCTCTCGCGGTGCTCCACCCGCTTGCGCGGCGTGACCGGCGGCCTTTCGTGAGGGCACGCGGCGGATGCCGGCGGCGGTACTCGGCCGACGAGCCGCGGGCCCGTCCGGGCCCTGGCGTTATGTGGGCAACGGTCAGGAGCGGAGTCGGATCCGCGGGAAAGCGGTGCCCCAGCGCGGGTGACCCTCGCGCCGCGGCGACGCACCCGCCGCGGCCGCGCACCATCGAGTTCGGCCCTATCGAGGAGCGCGGGGGGCCACAGCCACTCAGTGGGACGGGCGTGATCAGGAATCATGATGACGCCCGAGAGGGCGGCGCTCGGGAAGCCACCGACACGGGGCCGGCCCACGGACAAGGCGCCCCGGAGCAGGGGACGGAGGTCGACGTGAGCACTGGCGTCGCGCGCGCCAGTGGCCAGGCGAGCCCTCGCTCACACGGGCGCCTGCCCGTTGGCGCCCGGCGCACGCCGCACGTCAATTGGGCTGAGCAGCGGGCGTGCCGGCACGATGTTTCACGTGAAACATAGGTGGTTCACGCGTGTCGTGCACTTTGGCTGCCGTGCGTGCGGGGCACGCACGGACTTCCCTGGGGGTGCAGAGAGAACCGCCTACCGAGACGCACCTCTGCTGGAGCGCCCAGGCCGCGCGCCCCGATAATGTTTCACGTGAAACATCCGACTTACCCGCGCGCTCCGGTGGTGCGCGGCGAACGCCATGGCGGTGCTTGCGCCATACCGAAGACATAGCGTGACCACCGACCCGCCGTGCGCTCCTGCGCCGTGCCCTGGTGGATAAGGGCGGAAGAGGTGTAACAGACGCCCGATTTCCTCCTGTGGGAGCGTGAATGCCGCGAGTAGGGCGGCCGTGGCGCGGTCGGGAGGGACGGATGCCCCGGGTAGACTGAACCGTCCGGAACCGAGTGCCAAGGGAGAGCGTTTCACGTGAAACAATCCGACGACTCGGGGTCCGGTGTGACGTTCGACTCCCCGATCGCGCGCGAGTTGGCGGATCTCTCCGCCCGACGCCGTGCCCTGGAGGATGTGGCCGTCGATCTCCCTACGAGTACCAGGGTGTTCACGGTGTCCAACCAGAAGGGCGGGGTGGGGAAGACCACGACCGCGGTGAACCTGGCTGCCGCGTTGGCCGCCGTCGGTGCGCGGGTCCTGGTCATCGACCTCGATCCACAGGGGAACGCTTCCACCGCCCTGGGTGTTCCGCACACTGCGGATACGCCGAGCGTCTACGACGTGCTCATCGACGAATTCCCCCTCGCTGACATCGTTCAGCAGAGCCCGGAATCCCCCAATCTCTTCTGCGCGCCCAGCACGATCCACCTCGCGGGCGCCGAGATCGAGCTCGTGTCCCAGGTGGCGCGTGAGCACCGCCTGCGTACGGCGCTCGATGACTATCTCGCGGTAGACGAGAACCGCATGGACTTCGTGATCATCGATTGCCCGCCTTCGCTCGGGCTGCTGACGATCAACGCCTTCACCGCGGCGAGCGAGGTGCTGATTCCCATCCAGTGCGAGTACTACGCGCTCGAGGGCCTCAGCCAGCTGCTCGGCAGCGTGCGCATGATTCAGCGCCACCTGAACACCGAGCTGCACGTCTCCACGATCGTTCTCACCATGTACGACGGACGCACTCGGCTGGCGCAGCAGGTGGCGGAGGAGGTGCGCACGCACTTCCCGGACGAGGTCCTGCGAACCGTGATCCCGCGCTCGGTCCGTGTGTCCGAGGCGCCCAGCTTCGGGCAGACGGTGATCGCGTACGACGGTCAGTCCGCTGGGGCGGTGGCCTACCGTGAGGCGGCGGTCGAGATCATCCAACGAGGCACGAAGAAGAAGGGCTCCTGATGGTGAAGAGGACTGGACTAGGACGGGGGATCGGTGCACTGATCCCCACGGCGGAGCCGTCGGAGGCGCGTCCGGTCGACGTTTTCTTTCCGGGTGCCCCGGCCGAATCGGCCACACCGGCGGATGCGGCGCCGGCCGACGACCTCGTCGCCGTACCCGGCGCGCGCCTGGTGCACATCAGCCCGCACGCGGTGGTGCCGAACCCTCGCCAGCCGCGCACGATCTTCGACGCGGATGACCTGGCGGAGCTTGTTCACAGTGTCCGGGAGTTCGGCGTGCTGCAGCCGATCGTCGTCCGTGACGTGGGGGAGGGCCGATACGAACTCATCATGGGTGAGCGCCGCACGCGCGCCGCGCGTGAGGCGGGTCTCGACGTGATCCCGGCGGTCGTGCGTGACACGGCGGACGAACACCTTCTGCGCGACGCCCTGCTGGAGAACCTCCACCGGTCGGAGCTGAACCCTCTGGAGGAGGCGTCCGCGTACCAGCAGCTGCTCGAGGACTTCGGGATCACGCAGGAGGAACTCGCCTCACGGATCGGCCGCTCCCGCCCGCAGATCAGCAACACCATCCGCCTCCTCCGCCTGCCCGTCCCGGTGCAGCAGCGGGTGGCGGCAGGCGTGTTGAGCGCGGGGCACGCCCGGGCCATCCTGTCGCTCGACGACGAGTCGGCGATGCGCAAACTCGCGGACAAGATCGTGAACGAAGACCTCTCGGTGCGGGCCGCCGAGGCCGTCGCGAAGAGCTCCCAGGGGGGCGCCCGGCGCGGGGCTGCGCCGAAGGCCGGATCGCGCCGCGGGCATCTGGATGAGGTTGCCGAACGGCTCGGCGATCGCCTGAACACCCGCGTCCGGGTGTCGCTATCGGCGAGAAAAGGCCAGGTCGTGATAGATTTCGCGACGGTCCAGGATTTGAACCGCATTCTCGCTGAGCTGGGCGAAGACGGGTTCGGGGGCTGACCCGGAGGCGTATTCCGTTTCGGGCATATCCGGGTTCCCCCCTCCGCGGGATGGCGCGCGGGGCCCGCGGCGGCGGCGGTCGGTCGTACGCTGGAGGTATGGCAACTCATGACGACCGGCCACGCCGGAGGGCGAGCCTGGAGCTGCTGCGTGCAGAGGCGGCCGACGAATTATCGGTCCTGGTTCACGAACGCCTGCTCGATGGCGAAGACCCGTGGGAGTTCATGGAGGATCTCCCCACGGTGGACGAGCTCGTCGTGCTGACGTTGCGCGCCGAGAACATCGCGGAGAACGGTGGGGTCAGGCCCAACCGCGCGCGCCACTATCGGGTGCTTCGGCAGATCGCCATCGAATACCCGCCGCTCACCCGTGCCGTCTGGCGGCTCCTGGGCGAGGAGGAGACGCACCGGCGCTGGGACGCGACCGTGCGGCTCGACGCCTCGTAGGGCGAGTCCGCGGGGGTCGTTCCGGATCGCAGAAAACCCCGCCGACCGTGGGTCGACGGGGTTTCGTGGCTCGGTGTGTCAGCCGATGAAATCGGCGAGGTCCTTCTCGAGAGCGAACTTCGGCTTGGCGCCGATGATGGTGGTCTTGACCTCGCCGCCCTGGAAGACCTTCATCGCCGGAATCGACGTGATCTGGTACTTCATGGCGAGGTCGGGGTTCTCATCCACGTTGAGCTTGAGAACGGTGATCTTGTCCGGGTTCTCGGCCGCGATCTCGTCCAGGATGGGGGACACCATCCGGCAGGGACCGCACCACACAGCCCAGAAATCCACCAGCACGGGACCGTCGGCCTGCAGCACGTCCTGCTCGAAGGTCGCGGAGGTCGTGGCCTTTGCGCTCATTGTCATCTCCTTGTTCGGGTAAAACTGTCGCCGGCTACAACGCCGGTGGCGGCGGGATTGTTCCTCAAGCCGCCGCTGCGCCCGGGAGACCGACGATCTGGTCCTCGCTCGCCGCAGGCTGTCCGGCCTGGCCACGCGCGGCGAGGTAATGCTCGACGTCCAGGGCTGCCACGGTTCCCGTGCCGGCGGCGGTGATGGCCTGGCGGTAGGTGTGGTCGATGACGTCACCCGCGGCGAACACCCCGGGAAGCGACGTGCGCGAGGACCGCCCGTCCACCCAGATCGTGCCCTCGGCCGTGAGGTCGAGCTTTCCGTGGACGAGGTGCGTGCGGGGGTCGTTGCCGATCGCCACGAACAGGCCGTCCAGCGGCAGTTGACGCGTCGAACCGTCGACCGTCGAGCGCAGCACGATGCCGTTGACCGCTTCGTCGCCCAGGATGTCGGCGACCTCGGCGTTCCAGACGAACTCGATCTTCTCGTTGGCGAAGGCCCGCTCCTGCATGATCTTCGAAGCGCGCAGCGTGTCCTTGCGGTGGATGATGTACACCTTCGACGCGAACTTCGTCAGGAAGGTCGCCTCCTCCATCGCAGAGTCTCCGCCGCCGACGACTGCGATCGTGCGGTCGCGGAAGAAGAATCCGTCGCAGGTGGCGCACCACGACACCCCGCGGCCGGACAGGCGCTCCTCGCCGGCGAGACCGAGCTTGCGGTAGGCCGAGCCGGTGGCGTAGATGACGGATGCGGCGGTGTGCACCGTACCGCTTCCCAGCGTGACGGTCTTCACGTCGCCGTCGAGGTCGAGCGACACGACGTCGTCGTACACCACCTCCGCGCCGAAGCGCTCGGCCTGCGCCTGCATCCGGGTCATGAGGTCGGGACCTTGAATACCCTCGGGGAACCCGGGGAAGTTCTCCACGTCCGTGGTGTTCATGAGCTCACCGCCGGCCTCGACCGAGCTCGCGATGACCAGCGGCTCCAGGTTCGCTCGGGCAGCGTAAATGGCCGCGGTGTAACCAGCGGGGCCCGATCCGATGATGATGACGTGACGCACGTGCGTCGCCCCCTTCGTAGTTTCCTCGGCTTTCAACCCATCGTAGCCCGCGGATATTCCCCGGCTCGGGGGCTCAGCGGCGGGGCAGGAAACGCGAGAGCATCCGTACCGCGGGGGTCAGCTCGGGGGTACGGAACAGCGCGAGGACGCCGAGATAGACGGCGAGCACGACGCTGCCGATGATCGCTGCACCGAGTGCACCGAGCAGCTTGTCCGAGGTCGTCCAGCCCTCCGCGCCGCCGAGGAGGAGGTACGCGCCCCATCCCGCCGCGGCAGCGGGGAGCGTGGCGAGGACGAAGCGCCCGAGCGAGGCCAGCCAGCTCGCCGTGCCGATGCCACCGAGGCGGCGGTGCAGCAGGCTGGCGCGCCCGAGGTTGCTCACTCGGTCACCCCCGGCGGGGGCGTGTCCGTGCGGACCTCCGGCTCCAGGGTGGCCGCGGCCTGTTCACGCGCGCGGGCGCGGCGCCGCAGCACGGTGCGCACGATCCCGAGCCCGAAGAACAACACCATGAGAGACACGAGGATCACCAGGCCGATGGTCTCCCATTCGGCGCGCACCTCGACCTCTGAGCTCTGCACGGTGCCGATGGGGACGCCGGTGGGGCTGTACAGCTGCATCGTGACGGTGACGGTGCCGCTTCCGACGCGCGCCTGAACGGGGATGGTGACGCGCGTGTTGCTCGCCGCGGACGCGAGCACCGGTGTGCGTTCGGTGACGATGAGGCGAGCGTCGTTCGGCTGGGCGACGAGCTCCAGGTTCACCGGATAGGGCAGGTCGTTGCGCACCCACGGGCCGAAATTCGCGTCGTAGCTGATGAGATTGAGCACGCTGGAGGGGAGGATCCCCACCGCATCCAGCGTTTCGCGCGTGCGTTCGCGGTGACGGGCGAACGCGGCGGATGCCGCCTCCGCATCCGCGCGCCATCCGACCGACAGCAGCTGCAGGATCTCGGCACGTTGGCGGCCGGTGAGGAGCGCGGGGTCGTCCAGGATGGTCGCGAAGCTGGCCACCTCGGTCTCCTCGGCGAGCAGCTGCATGACGTTCCCGACCGCCGCCGCATCGGCGGGGATCTCCCGCACGCTCACCTCGACGGGCTCGGCCGCGGCCAGTTCCGCCAATCCGAGGGGGGCGACCCCCGGCGTCGGGGTCGCGGCACTGATCGCGGCCCGGAGGCTCAGGCGCTCGCGATCGGTGCCGCGGTCCACCGTGACCAGCAGCGGCTGACCCCCGCTCTCCCGGGCCGCGAACGAGAGGTAGGCGGTGGCCTCAGCCAGTGGTGCGCCCCGTCGCGAGGGCTCCGGCTCGTCGGCGGCACGGTCCAGCGCTGCCGACACGGCGGAGTCGTACACGAGGAGCTGAGACCCGGCGGCTGTGGCGCGAGCGCGGGCGGTGCGGTTGCCCTCGCCGGTGGACGTGGTCGATGAGGGCACCAGAGTCAGGGGAGGCGCCCCGGCCACGGTCGTCGCCCCGAGCGCGGCCACCACATCGGAGCCGGCCGTGTCGCCTGCGGGCCAGAAGACGCCCGCGTGGGCGTGCGGTCCGATCGCGGTCAATTGCGTGAGGTCGGGAAGCTGCGGTTCGTCCTGAGTCTCCGCCCCCGGGGTGGGGGTCGCCGTCGGTGTTTCCGGCGCCGCGATGTCTTGCGCCGAGACGTAGGACACCAGCGACGTCGGCTGCAGGGGGGCGGGAAGTCCCGCCTGCATCTGCGGCGTCACATCCGCGTCGCCGAACTGCAGCGCGAACCGTTGGTTGGGCAGCGCCTCCAGGCGGGCGAGCCATTCGATCGCCGTCGGTGGGGCGGCCGTTCCCCGCGCGCGGATGGCCGCGGGCACCGCCGGGTCGATCGCCAGGATCGCGGCCGTCCCCTCCACCGCATCCAGCTGGGCGGTGAGCGCTCCGTCGATCGCGGTGAGGGCGGTCAGCTCCTCGATGCTCACGAGCCCCGCGGTGCCCGGTGGGGCGGTGATGGGGACGACGATGCCGACGGATGCGGTCACCGCGTCGTCGGGCACGACCAGGACGCTCGTCGAGACGAGTGTGTCCCCATCGACGACGGCCCTCGCCTGCAGCGGGTAGACGCCGGGACCGAGCGTGGCCAGAGCAGGGTGTTCGGGTGCCACGACGATGGTGGAGGTCGTATCGGCCCCGGATGCGAGCGGGGAGACCGGTGCCGACCCCACGACGGGGAGGGCGGAGGACGGTGCGCTGGAGAGCCATGCTCCCAGCGCGCTGCGGTCGGGGAGTGGGCCGGGGCCGAGTTCAAGGGTCACCTCGGTGGCGGCGAGGGAGTCGGGCGTGCCGTTGTCCATCGTCACCGACACGGCGAGCGCCTCGCCGCCGCGCACGATCCCGTTCGCCGCCGGTGACAGTGTCAGCTCCACCTCGCCGCTGAGAACCGGGCCCGTCGGTGACGGCGTGGGGGTGGCGGCGTGCGCGGAAGCGCCTCCTGTGACAGCGAGCACCACCGCCGCACCGGTCGCGAACAGGCGTCGCGTCAGACGGTGACGCGGCGCACGGGCCGGGGCGGGAGATGTTCGGATCATGAGGCTCCGGCGCGGGCAACAGGGCGACCGCACCGCAGCGATTCTATGGGCGTCGGCTCCGAGCTCCCCGTGCGCCCCGCGGGACGATTGAATGGAGGGATGTTGCCGCATCCCGATCCCGTGCTCGCCGCGGCGCTCGCCGCCGACCTCCGAGCGGGCGGGTACACCTCGGATGCGCTCCGGGCCGCATGGACGGCGGAGGCGGATGGAGCGATCCCGCGCGGCCTGCGCGGACCCGCACTGCGCGCACTCGGAGAGCGGACCGACCCGCTGGCGGTGGTCGCGCGCCTCCTGGCTCTGGCCGTGCCTCAGCCGGTGGCGCACGTAGACCGGGCCCTCCCGCAGACCCGCGCCGCCGGACTGGTTCGGCTCGGACTCGCCGAGATCGACGGCGACACGGTGACGGCGGCGGCGATGGTGCGTCCGCAGGGCTTCGTCGACGAGCGCGGCGAGGGTGAGTGGTGGATCGCGAGCGATCTCGACGAGGCGGCGCTGGGCGGACCGCTCCCCGAGGATCACGTGCTGGGCGTGGGCGGCGCATCCCTTACCCTGGCCCGTCTGCAGCTGCCGGATGCGGCAGGCACGTGTCTCGACCTCGGCACGGGATGCGGCATCCAGGCGCTGCGGATGCGGCGGGGCGGCGCGGAGCGGGTCGTCGCGACCGACGTCTCCGAGCGGGCGCTGCGGTTCACGGAGCTGAACGCGCACCTCAACGGGGTGGACGGCATCCAGACGCGGTCGGGGAGCCTGTTCGACCCGGTGGCCGACGAACGGTTCGTCCGCATCGTCACGAACCCGCCGTTCGTCATCACGCCGCGGGCGGTGGGAGTGCCCGCGTACGAGTACCGCGACGGCGGCCGCGTGGGCGACGGGCTGGTCGCGGAGGTGGTCACCGGTGTGGGCGCGCACCTGGCTCCCGGCGGCGTCGCGCAGCTGCTGGGAAACTGGGAGAGCCACGGCGGCGAGGAGGGTCTCGATCGCGTGCGGGCGTGGGTGGCCGCATCCGGTGTTCCGCTGGACGCCTGGGTCGTCGAACGCGAACGCCTCGACCCGCTCGCCTACGCCGAGCTGTGGGTCCGGGACGGGGGCACCGTTTCCGGCACGCCGCAGTACGCGGAGCTCATCGACGCGTGGCTCGATGATTTCTCGGCGCGCGGAGTGACGGAGATCGGGTTCGGGTACGTGCTGCTGCACCGCCCCGCGTCGGGCGGGGCCTCGCTCGCGCGCTACGAGCGCGTGGAGGGCGGGTCGGCGCCGTCGGGCGAGCACCTGGCGGCTTCTCTCGCCGCTCACGTCCGGTTGGCGGCCCTCGGCGACGACGGGCTCGCCGCATCGCGGTTCACCGTCGCCCCCGACGTGACCGAAGCGCGCCACCACCGGCCCGGCGAAGAGGCCGCGACGGTGATCGAGTTGCGCCAGGGTGGCGGTTTCGCGCGGTCGCTGCCGGTCGACCCGGCCCTGGCCGCGGTCGTCGGTGCCAGCGACGGCGACCTCGAACTCGGCCGGCTCGTCGACGCGGTCGCGCAGCTGATGGAGGTGGATGCGGCAGCACTACGGGCAGACCTGTTCCCCCGGGTGCGCGAGCTGGTGTTCACCGGCTTCCTCCGTTTCGCCGACTGATCGCGGCGGTTCCCGCCCGGTTAGGCTCGACGCATGCTGAACATGGCCGAGGGTGTCGCGCGCCTGGACGCGTTGGCCGACTCCGCCGTCGTCTCCCGTCTCGGACGCGCCTTCGCCGACGCCGGACACGAACTCGCCGTCGTCGGCGGGCCCGTGCGCGACGCGCTCCTCGGGCGCGAGACGCACGACCTCGACTTCACCACCGACGCGCGTCCTGACGACATCCTCCGGATCGTCACGCCCATCTCGAGCGCGCGCTGGGACGTGGGGCGCGATTTCGGAACGATCGGCGCCCGCGTCTCGGGCGAGCAGGTGGAGATCACGACCTACCGCGCCGACAGCTACGACGGTGTGACCCGCAAGCCCACCGTCGCGTTCGGCGAGACGCTGGAAGAAGACCTGGTGCGACGCGACTTCACCGTCAACGCGATGGCGCTGCGGGTGCCGGGCAAGACGCTGGTGGATCCGACCGGCGGCGTGGAGGATCTGATCGGACGGCGTCTGCGCACGCCCACCGAGCCGGAGGTGAGCTTCGGCGACGACCCCCTCCGGATGCTGCGCGCCGCGCGCTTCTCGTCCCAACTCGGCTTCGAGGTCGACCCGGCGACGCTCGCCGCGATGGCCGAGCTCGGTTCGACGCTCTCGATCGTCAGCGCCGAGCGCATCCAGTCGGAGCTGGTGCGGATGCTGGCCACCGATGACCCCGTACCGGGCCTGCGGATCCTCGTCGACACGGGCCTGATGGACCTCTTCCTGCCCGAAGTGCCCGCGCTTCGGCTCGAGGTGGACGAGCACCATCACCACAAGGACGTCTACGAGCACTCCCTGACCGTGCTGCGACAGACGATCGAGCTCGAACACGCGCGGTATCCCGGTGCGGCCCCCGACGTGCCGCTGCGGCTGGCGGCTCTCCTCCACGACATCGGGAAGCCGGCGACGCGCCGCCTGGAGCCCGGTGGGACGGTGACCTTCCATCACCACGACGTCAAGGGCGCCCGTCTCGCGCGCAAGCGACTGCAGGCCCTGCGCTTCGACTCCGACACGATCCGGTCGGTCACCACGCTCATCGAGCTGCACCTCCGCTTCTTCGGGTACGCCGAGGGGGCGTGGACCGACTCCGCCGTCCGCCGGTACGTGCGCGACGCCGGCGACGAACTCGAACGACTCCACATCATCACCCGGGCCGATGTCACCACGCGCAACCGGCGCAAAGCCGCGCGCCTGGCCGGCGCATACGACGACATCGAGGCGCGTATCGCCGCCCTGCGCGAACAGGAGCAGATCGACTCGGTGCGCCCCGAGCTGGATGGCAACCGCATCCAGGAGGTGCTCGGCATCCCCCCCGGCCGCGACGTGGGCGAGGCGTACCGGTTCCTGCTCGACCTGCGTCTGGACGAGGGCCCTCTCGGCGAGGAGGAGGCCGAGCGGCGCCTCCGCACGTGGTGGGCCGCCCGCGCCTGACCCTCGCCCCGGCCGCGCGGCGTGGCGCCGCTCGAACGTCGGAGGATCGCACGTTGGTCGGAGCATCCGCGGCGAATCGTCCGACGGCGCCGCGATCCTCCGACCGTGGCATCGGGCGCGGCGCGGGCGTGGCGCCGCTCGAACGTCGGAGGATCGCACGTTGGTCGGAGCATCCGCGGAGATTCGTCCGACGGCGCCGCGATCCTCCGACCGTGGCATCGGGCGCGGCGCGGTCGGGGCGACACTCGACGTCGGAGGATCGCACGTTGGTCGGAGCATCCGCGGAGAATCGTCCGACGGCGCCGCGATCCTCCGACCCCCGCATCGGGCGCCGTCCTCATGACGGGGCGGCGGGGCCGCGCGGCGGCGGAGTGGGTGGCCGCCGATTCGATACCGTGCTTGCATCGCCGTCTCCCAGGAAGGGGCGCTCCCGTGAGCATCTCGACGATCACCATCGTGAACCCGGCCGGCACGGGGAACCTCCTGAACCCGGAGGTTCTCGCCGACCTGACCGAGCAGTTGAGGGCCGCGGACGCCGATCCGGAGGTGACCGGCATCATCCTCACTGGCGCCGGGGAGGTCTTCTGCAGCGGTCTGGACCTCCCCGCGATCCAGGCCGGCGGTGACCCGGTGGAATTCGCCACCGCGCTCGCCGCCCTGTTGAAGTACCTGCCGACCCTCGGCACTCCGGTCGTCGCGGCCGTCAACGGCGATGCCGTCGCGTCCGGGGCATCCATCGTCGCGGCCGTGGACTACGCCGTGGCGGTTCCGGATGCGGTGATCGGAACGCGCGAGGTATCCCTGGGCATCTGGCCGATGGTGGCGCAGGTGCCGTTGATCCAACGGCTGGGGGCGAGGGCGGCCATGGAGAACGTGGGGTCGGGCGAGCCGTTCTCCGCGGAGCGCGCGCGGGAGGTCGGCCTGCTCAACGCGATCGCCGAACCCGGTGCGCTTTTCGCGGCGGCGGAGGAGTGGCTCGGCAAAGCCGCTCGCGCGGGGGCCATCGCGCGCGTCGGGCGGCCCGCCTTCTACCGCTTCGCCGAGATGGGGTACGCAGAGGCGCTGGATGCGTCCGTCGAGCTCTTCGCGGACATGAACCGCTGACCTTCCCTGACGTTGCCGCCGGTCAGTTGCCGAGAACGCCGAACACCGCGGTGAGCAGCCACCATCCGACGCCGAGCACCAGGAAGACCACGGTCACCCACGAGAAGCTCCGTTTGAGCCGCCGCCCCTGCGGCGCGACGCCCGGAGGCGGCGGGGTGAGCGGCGGTGGCTCCGCCGCGGTGGCTCCGGGAATGCCCGAGGCCACCGCATCCGTCGCCGGGATGCCGGTCGCCGCGAGCCGATCGTCGCGCCAGCGCGCCCACTGGGCGAGCTTGTCCAGCAGCGCGGCGACGACGGTGAACAGCCACGCCCACGTCGCCGGGTCGAGGGTGGACAGGTCGCGCTTGGCGTAGAGGAAGAGCCAGTCATCGACGATCTCGACATCCAGCGCGGCGGCATTGTCGATGAAGCGGGCCATGATGTCGGGCGTGAACAGGTACAGCGCGTCGCGCTCGTAGTCGGCGGGGCAGTAGAGCGAGAAGTATTTGTCGAAGTCACCCTCGAGGCTCAGCCGTTGGTCGCGGTCGAAGGCGGCGGGCAGGTTGGATGCACCGAACAGGCCGTTGTTGCCGACCGCATCCAACACGATGTGCGGGAGAGGCACGTCGAGCTTCACCGCCACATAGCCCCACTTGTGGGTCGTGCGGTTCTTTCCCGACCCCGTGGTGAACCGGTAGTTCGCGAACTCCACGAATCGCGGCTGGGCACCGCGCACGAGGTCACTGGCCTCGCGCGAGTTACCGAGGTGGAAGATCATGCCGGGCAGCGCCGGTGCCGCGATGACGGGGGTGAAGGCCATCCCGTTCGCCCGCGCGAACCGGTCGAGACGGTACCACCGGACGGCGCTACCGCCGCGGACCAGGGCCACCACGACGATCACGACGATCACGGCGATGAACAGGAAGGGGACGACCGAGACGAGCCCGAACACGCCGCCTCCGGATGAGCTCAGCGCCGACGCCACCGCGCCGAAGACCGCGCCGAACACGACGAGCATGAACACGACGACGATCGAGCCGATCACGATCCCGGCCACGGAGGACCCCGAGACCTTCCCCTGCGCGCGCAGCTCGCGCACGAAGGCCTTCGCCGCGGCACGGTCGACAGGTTCGGTGAGCGGCTGCGCGTCGAACGTGATCGGGGTGGGGGTGCTCATCGGTTCACCTCGGCGGCGTTCCCCGAGAGGCTGGTGTCCGCGCGGATCGCCCGGCCCTCGATCGCCGGGTCGCTGCAGAGCGCGCGGACGAGGTCGGGGCTCCCGCCAACGGTCGTGGAGTCGTCGTCCACCTCGGTGACGAGCACCCAGGCGCGGTCGGCGGGCCAGATCAGGCTCGGCGACGCGGTCCATTCCGGGCGGTCCTCGGCCCAGGGCACGCGCGAGGCCCATCCCGGATCGGCGAGCTCGCCGAGCGAGCCGCGGAAGAGGACGTGGTCGCGATCGGGCAGCTCCAGCCGGGGGCCACGGGAGATGTCGTCCGAGAGCAGTCCGGGCTGCCACACCGGCTTGCGGAAGACGTTGTTGAACGGGTCGTGGATGCTGCGCTCAAGCATCGCGCGGTGGTGATTCATGACAGCGGGGTCATCGTCGTCGGAGGTGGCGAGGGCGATCCTGGCGGGGGCCGAGGCGAAGGATCCGACCAGCCCGCCCCACCCCTCCCAGACGGCGATGTACACGTCATCCGCGGTGCGGGTGTGCTGCGCGAGGTGCCTCGTGACCGCGCTGAGTTTCGCCGCATCCAGGCGACCCTCCTGCGCCGCGTCCTCGTCGCCCTCGGCCGGCCCGCTCGCGGCGTTGGAGATGCGCGCGTACGCCGGGAACCCACGCGGGACGAAGTGGTGCAGGGGGTTGCGCCGGTCCTCGGGATCGAGCCGCTCACGGATCCACGTGCCGGCGGTGACGTCGTCGGTCCACTCCATGCAGGTCACGCTACCGACCGATGGCGGCATACGTGTGCGTCCGGGGGGCGAGAGGGCGTGCTGCCCCGTGATTCTCAGCGGTTTAGTCGATTCTCAGCATTTTGTCGTTGACTCCGCCGAGGGGAGCAACAACACTCTGACGGGTCACCCAACCGTTGTGAGGATCCCCCATGTCCACGTACCTCATCACCTGCACGCCCGCCCACGGTCACATCGCGCCGCTGCTGGCGGTCGCGCGCCACCTTGCGGCCGCCGGCGAGCGCGTGCTCTTTCTCACCAGCCCCCGCTACGCGGAACGCGTGAACGAATCCGGTGCGCACTTCGTGCCGCTGCCGGCGGCGGCCGATGTGGACCTGGATGACCCCGGTCCGGCCTTCCCCGAGCGGGCCGGGTTGCGCGGGCCGGCGGCGATCCGCTTCGACATGCTCAACCTGTTTCTCGCCCCCGGCCGCGCGCAGTACGAGGCGGTGCGCTCGATCCTCGCCGCAGAGCCGGTGGACGCGATCCTCACCGAACCGATCTTCATCGGCGTGGTGCTCCTGGCAGAGCTTCCGGCTTCCGAGCGCCCGCCCATCATCGCGCTCGGCATCTTCCCCCTCAGCTCGAAGAGCCGGGACACGGCTCCCTTCGGGCTGGGCATCGCGCCGATGCGAGGTGTACTCGGGCGCGTCCGCAACGCCGCCCTCACCGTCGTCGCCGAGAAGGGCGTCTTCGCCCCGGTCACCCGGGCGGCGAACGCCCTGGCGTCAGAGGTCATCGGGCACCCCCTCAGCCGGTTCTTCCTCGACTGGACCCGCGGTGCGGATGCGCTGGCCCAGTTCACCGTCGCCGGCTTCGAGTATCCGCGGTCGGACCTGTCGGACAACGTCACGTTCGTGGGCCCGCTCCGGCCCTCCTCCCCCCACGTGGACCTGCCCGAATGGTGGGGCGACCTGGACACCACGCGACCCGTCGTCCACGTCACGCAGGGCACCGCCGCGAACGCCGACACCTCTCAGCTGCTCGAGCCCACCTTCGCCGCGCTCGCCGACGAGGACGTCCTCGTCGTGGCCAGCACCGGCGGCCGCCCGGTGGACGGGCTGCGCGATCTCCCCGCCAATGCGCGGGTGGCCACCTACCTGCCCTACGACCAGCTGCTGCCGCGCGTGGACGTGCTCGTCACGAACGGTGGTTACGGAGGCGTGCATCAGGCGCTCGCCGCCGGTATCCCGCTCGTGGTGGCCGGACAGACCGAGGACAAGATCGAAGTCTCGGCCCGCGTCGGATGGAGTGGCGCCGGGATCAACCTCAGATCGAGCCGGCCGAAGCCCGACAGCGTGAGGGCAGCGGTCCGCACCGTGCTCTCCGATGACCGCTACCGCAGTCGCGCACGGGCACTCGCGGCGGAGATCGCGCAGGCACCGGGGCTCGCCGGGCTCGACCGCATCCTGGCCGACGTGCAGCGCGCGCGAGCATCGGATACACTGTGAAGGTTGTCCGGCGACGCCACTCGCGCGCACGCGGACGACATGCACACACCCTCCTGCTTCCGGGAAATGCCCGGCAGCCGTTCTAGTCCGAAGGAGGTGGGTTAGTGACGCACCAGTACGAACTCATGGTCATTTTCGATCCCGAGCTCGACGAGCGCCAGGTTGCACCCAACCTGGACAGGTTCCTCAAGGTCATCACGACCGACGGGGGCACCATCGACAACGTCGACATCTGGGGCCGCCGCCGTCTCGCGTATGAGATTCAGAAGAAGACCGAGGGCATCTACGCCGTCGTCAACTTCACGGCCACCAGCGAGGCCACGCAGGAGCTCGACCGTCAGCTCAAGCTGAACGAGCAGATCATGCGCACCAAGGTCCTCCGTGCCGAGGAAGCCATCGCTCTGGTCGCTTCCGAAGCGGTGCGCAAGGAGGCCAAGGCCGCTCGCAAGGCCGCGGCCGCCGAGACCCGGACGGCTAAGAAGGACGCCTGATGGCCGGCGAAACCGTCATCACCGTCGTGGGCAACCTCACGGCCGACCCCGAACTGCGCTACACGCAGAACGGGCTTCCGGTGGCGAACTTCACCATCGCGTCGACTCCGCGCACGTTCGACCGCCAGGCGAACGAGTGGAAAGACGGCGAGGCGCTGTTCCTCCGGGCATCCGTGTGGCGGGACTTCGCCGAGCACGTGGCGGGTTCGCTCACAAAGGGCGCGCGGGTCATCGCGACCGGTCGCCTCAAGCAGCGCTCCTACCAGGACCGCGAGGGCGCCCAGCGCACCTCGATCGAGCTGGAGGTCGATGAGATCGGCCCCTCGCTGCGTTACGCCACCGCACAGGTGACGCGCGCGGCCAGCTCCGGTGCAGGCGGAGGTGGCGGCGGCGGTCAGCAGCGTCAGCAGGTCGCGGATGAGCCGTGGTCGACGCCCGGTTCGACCGGCGGTGCCGCAGGTGCCGCTGGTGCCGCAGGCGGGGCCGACGCCTGGTCCGCCCCCGGTAACTACGGGGACGACACCCCGTTCTGATTCACGCTGGATGCCGCGCTCTCTGAGCTGCAGCATCCGCGTTTCATACGAAAGAAGGAAGCATGGCTGGAAAGTCGAGCGGCGACCGCCGCAAGCCGCGGAAGGGTGGCAAGCCCACCGCTCCCGCGAAGCCGACTCGTGTGGGTGTCATTGATTACAAGGACATCCCCACCCTCCGCAAGTTCATTTCGGAGCGCGGGAAGATCCGCGCCCGCCGTATCACCGGTGTCTCGGTGCAGGAGCAGCGTCTCATCGCTCGCGCGATCAAGAACGCGCGTGAGATGGCGCTCCTGCCCTACGCCGGCGCCGGCCGCTAAGGGGCACCCGCATGGCAAAGCTGATTCTCACGAATGAGGTCGCCGGGCTCGGAAGCGCCGGCGACGTGATCGAGGTCAAGAACGGGTACGCCCGCAACTACCTCATCCCCCAGGGCTTCGCGGTGGCGTGGTCGCGTGGTGGCGAGAAGCAGGTCGCGTCCATTCGCGCGGCCCGCGAGTCTCGCGCGATCCACGACCACGAAGAAGCCGTGGCGCTGAAGAACACGCTCGAGTCCAACAAGGTCAAGCTGACGGTGAAGGCCGGCGCCGAAGGGCGTCTGTTCGGCTCCGTCAAGACCGGCGACGTGGCTGACGCGGTCAAGGCCGCCGGCTTCGGCGACCTGGACAAGCGCAAGATCCACATCACCTCGCCCATCAAGGCGGTCGGTGAGCACGAGGCGACGATTCGTCTGCGTGATGACGTCACCGCCGTGATCACCCTTCAGGTGGTCGCTGCGAAGTAACGCACGCACACCGGATGCCGCGGACCCCGTTTCGGGTCCGCGGCATCCGTCGTTGTGCGGCGCGCTCAGGGCGCCGGTCTGCGTCCGCGCGGCCGATGCCGCCGCGCAGTGAGCCCCGTGGCAGGGACGGTACGCCGTTCGCTCCCGTGGGCCTCAAGCGCACTTGACAATTTCCGGATCCGTCGATACTCGACCCGTGGTTATCCCCGGATTTGTACACAACCCAGGTCGCCGGCGAAGCAACCTTCAAGTCTCACTTCAACCACATCCGCGAAGAATCGCTGTGGAGATATAAACCCCTGGTACGAGGCACAATATTTCTTATCTCGGCAGCGGTTGTCCGCCGTTGTCCACAGGTGTTGTACACAGGTGTGTCGGCGTTTCGCGCATTTCCTCCACAGAGTTATCCACAGGCCGGTTTGCGCCAGCCGGAGGCCGTCCATAGCGTGGGTCCCGCTCATCAAGACGAACCGCTGAGGGTCGCGCGAGGGGCGTGTCGGGGGTTCGTGTTCCTATGGGAACGCGGGATGACACGCGCCCGGACGACCGGTGATCGCAGCGGCGTTCCGCCGTGCCCCGGTGGGGACGAGCCTTACCCGAAGGAATGGAGAGCGCGTGTCGATTGCCGACATCTCGGAACAGCGCCTCGGCGGAGCTCGCCAGGCCGAACGCACGCCGCCGCACGATCTGCCCGCCGAGCAGAGCGCCCTCGGAGGCATGCTCCTGTCCAAGGATGCGGTCGCCGACGTCATCGAGACCCTGCGTGGCGGCGACTTCTACATCCCCAAGCACGAGCTCATCTTCGAAGCGATCCTCTCCCTGTACTCGCACGGCGAGCCCACCGACGTCGTGGCCGTCACCGACGAGCTCATCAAGACCGGCGAGCTGCAGCGCGCCGGCGGGGCCGACTACCTCCACACCCTCACCTCCATCGTCCCGACGGCAGCCAACGCCGGGTACTACGCCTCCATCGTCGCGGAGCGCGCTCTCCTCCGGCGCCTCGTGGAGGCCGGCACCCGCATCGTGCAGATGGGCTATTCGGGTCAGGGAGACGCGCTCGACCTGGTCAACAACGCGCAGGCGGAGATCTACAACGTCTCCGGTGCGGAGACCGCCGAGGACTACGTCCCGCTGACGACCGCCGTCGACGCCGCCGTCAACGAGATCGAGGCCGCGCGCGGTCGCGACGGACAGATGACCGGCATCCCGACCGGGTTCTCGGGCATGGATCAGCTGACCAACGGCCTGCACCCCGGCCAGATGATCATCATCGCGGCCCGTCCCGCGATGGGTAAGTCCACCCTCGCCCTGGACTTCGCCCGGGCGGCGGCGATCAAGCACAACCAGCCGACGATCTTCTTCTCGCTCGAAATGGGCCGCAGTGAGATCGCGATGCGTCTCCTCAGCGCCGAGGGGGCCATCCCGCTGCAGAGCATGCGCAAGGGAACACTGGACTCGCGCGACTGGACGACCATCGCGGCCACCCGCGGGCGGATCAACGACGCACCGCTGTACATCGACGACAGCCCCAACATGACGCTCGTCGAGATTCGCGCGAAGTGCCGTCGTCTCAAGCAGCGCGAGGGGCTGAAGATGGTCGTCATCGACTACCTGCAGCTCATGACCAGCGGCAAGCGGGTCGAGTCGCGTCAGCAGGAGGTCAGCGAGTTCTCGCGTGCGCTGAAGCTCCTGGCGAAAGAACTGCAGTGCCCCGTGATCGCGCTGTCGCAGTTGAACCGTGGACCGGAGCAGCGTGCCGACAAGAAGCCGGCCCTATCCGACCTCCGTGAGTCGGGCTCGATCGAACAGGATGCCGACATGGTCGTGCTGCTGCACCGCGAGGCCGCCTACGAGAAGGACAGCCCGCGGGCCGGCGAGGCCGACCTCATCGTCGCCAAGCACCGTAACGGCCCCACCGACACGATCACGGTCGCCTTCCAGGGTCACTACTCGCGCTTCATCGACATGGCCCCCTCAATGTGATGCCGCTGTAAGTTCTCGGGGAAGATGGCGGATCCTGAGGTGATGTGGCGGGCATATGGCGGTTCCGCCATGCGGATGCCCCGCGCTGGCCCGCTTCCCGGGCGCGATGAGGCCTCCGGCGAGGAGGAATCCGCCGTTTCGCATGGTCCTGAGTTCGAAAGCGCTGCCCTCGGGAGCTAGTCGAGCCTCGCCGTCGTGGTCACGCGGCGGTAGAGCACCTCGGGGCGGCCCCGCGCTCCGAAGCGATGCGAGACGGTGACGTGGCCCCTGTCGGTGAGGAAGCCGAGATAGCGGCGCACCGTGGCCCGCGACGCTCCCGATGCCGCGGCGACATCGTTCGCGGTCGCCGGGATCGTGGGGTGCAGTGCCTCGAGGACGGCGCGCAGGGTCGGTTCGGCGACGCCCTTCGGCAGGTTCGCGAGCGCCGGCGGGCCGGTCGCGGAATCGGCGCGGAGCGGAGAGACGAGCCGGTCGATCTCGCCCTGGGCGAGCCCGATGGGCGCCTCGGCGGGGCGCTGGGTGCGCTCGCGACGGTAGTCGGTCAGGCGTGAGACGAACGCGTCCTTCGTGAACGGTTTCACGAGGTACCCGACGACGTGGGCGGCGAGAGCCTGGCGAACGGTGAAGCCGTCACGAGCCGAGCTGATCACCATGACGTCCACGCCCCACTCCCGCACGAGGCGGAGCCGGTGCAGCACCTCGATGCCGCTGAAGTCCGGGAGGTTCATGTCGAGCAGGACGAGGTCCACGCTCGCGTCCGCCGCGAGCTGAGCTCCCTGGGCCCCGGTGCGCACGGCAGCGATCAGCTCGAAGCCGGGAACCTCTCGCAGGTACGCACTGTGCAGCCGGAGGACCGCCGGGTCGTCGTCGACGAGCAGGGTGCGGATGCCGCCGGCCGTCATCGCACGAGCCCTCGCGCGGCGGCCGGCATCTCCACCGTGAACCGCGCCCCGCCCTGCGGCGAGCGACCGACGGTGATGGTGCCGCGGCGGCGGACGACCTCCCGGCGCACGATGTCGAGGCCGACGCCGCGGGCATCGGCGCCGCCCTTCGTCGAGACGCCGCGCTCGAAGATGCGGTCGACCAGATCGGGCGCGATGCCCGGACCGTCATCGCTCACGTCGACGTGCACCTCGCTGCCGTCTGCGACCACGAGCACCCGCACGACCCTCCGGGCGGCCTCGATCGCGTTGCGGCAGAGATTGCCGACGACGAGGAGATCGGCGTCGTCGAGAACGCCGGGACCGAGCGTCGTCAGGGGATCGATCTCCAGGCGCCCGCCGCGTACGGCGAATCCGGCGGCACAGGAGTCCAGGAGCGCGCGCACGGCGGGATCGGTGACGGAAGCCGCTGCATCGCTCGCCGTCGTGAGGGGAACGAGACGGTCTACGTACTCGAGGGTCGCCTCGGTCTCTCCCTCCGACACGAGGCCGCGGATGACGTGGAGGCGCGTGCGGAACTCGTGGGTCTGATCGCGCAGCGCCTCCGCGATCTGGCGCTGGGTGTCGGCCTCGCGCGCACGCTCTTCGAGACGGCGGATGCTGCGGCGCAGCGCTCCCGTCAGCAGGGCGCTGACGAGGCATCCGATCACCACCGATCCCAGCACCCACGGAAGCAGGCCCCCGACGGCGGCGCTGACGTCGCCGGCGATCTCGCTCTCGAGGATCCCGACCGAGGCGGAGCCGACGACGGCGTCGCCGTCGCGGACCGGAACCTTGGCGCGGAGGGTCGCGCCCAGGGTGCCGGTCTCGGTGCCGAGGAACGTCTCACCGGCGAGCACGTCGGAGGCGTCCGTCGACACCGGGCGACCGCGTTCGCTCGAGGTCGGGTGCGTCAGCCGCACCCCGTCGGCGTCGGTGATGACGACGTAGTCGACGCCCGACGCGTCCTCGAGGATGTCGGCCAGCGGCTGCAGCTCGGCCATCGCCGCCGCCCGGTTCAGCTGCACGCCGCTGCGAACCTGCTCGAGCGCCGCGAGGCTCTGCGAGACGTCGAGGACGCGCTCGGCTGTCGCCACGCGGATGCTGCGCTCCTGCACCGAAAGCGCCACCAGTGTGGTGACCGCGACGCACGCGAGAACGACGATGCACTGCATCACGAGGACCAGCAGCATCCGGGTCTTCGTCGTCGGCACCGGCGTGTTCGAGGTCATCGGTGACTCCTCTGCGGCGTGAGCATCAATGAGCGAAACTCCGCCCGGAGGTGATGCGGTCCTCCCGCGGTGCGAGTCTACTCGGGAGGTCTGCAGCGACGACGTGGCAGGCACAGGAGGTGAAGATGCGTCGACGCATCGTCGGAACGATCGTGGGGGTCCTCGCCGGTGCCCTCTTCCTGGGGGCGGCCGTGCACGCCGGCGCCACCGGCGGCGGCGCCGCCAGCCCACGCACGAAGATCACCCTGGTGGCGCCGGCCGCCCCCGGCGGCGGTTGGGACGCCTTCGCTCGAGAGAGCCAGCAGGTCATGCGCGCCGAAGGCATCGCGGGGGGAGTCCAGGTCGTCAACGTCCCGGGCGCTTCGGGCACGATCGGGCTCGGGCAGGTCGCCGAGATGAGCGACCGCCACGACCTCATGATGGTCACCGGCGGGGTCATGGTCGGCGGGATCATCATCAACAACTCGCAGGTCACGCTCGAAGACGTCGTTCCCGTCGCACGGCTCGCCGACGACTTCAACGTGCTCGTGGTGCCGGCCGATTCGCCCTTCCAGACGCTCGACGACTTCACCGCCGCCTTGGCCGCCGATCCCGGGGGCACGGCGATCGCCGGCGGATCGCTCGGCGGTATCGACCACCTCCTCGCGGGACTGCTGGCACGGGCCGTGGGCACCGATCCCTCCGCGGTGAACTACCTCGCCTACCCGGGCGGCGGGGAGGTCGTGACCTCTGTGCTCTCGCACACCGCCGCGGCCGGCCTGTCCGGCTACAACGAGTTCCGCGACCAGATCGAGTCGGGGAGCATGCGCGCCCTCGGCACGTCCGCCCCCGAACCGGTCGAGGGTATCGACCTCCCCACCTTCCGCGAGAGCGGCGTCGACGTGTCGATGTCGAACTGGCGCGGATTCGTCGCTCCGCCCGATATCGACGAGGAGACCCGCGACGAGCTGATCGCGATGGCGACGGAGCTGCGCGAGACCGCCGCTTGGCGCGAAGTGCTCGACCGCAACGGCTGGGTCGACAGCTTCATGACCGGCGATGACTTCGGCGCGTTCATCACCGACGAGACACGCCGCACCGAGCAGATCGTGGAGGAGCTGGGACTATGACGATCAACGAACCACCGCCACTGACGACCGGGGCGCTGCGCGTGCAGCGCATGCCTCGGTGGTACACCGGACGCAGCGAACTCATCGTGGTGGCGGGCGTATTCGCACTGGCGACCTGGATGCTCGTCGGTACCGTGACGATGGAGGTGCCTCAGGGCACGGCCTTCCCCGGCCCGCAGTTCTTCCCGACGCTCGTGGTGATCTTCCTCTACGGCGCCGGCGTCGCCCTCGCGATCGAGGTGCTGCGCTCGCCGCAGCGGCAGCACGTCGCTGACGACCCGGTCGAGATGTCCGACGAGCTGCTGCGCGACCTCGGCGGTATCGACGAGACGAGCGAGATCCGGGTGGTCTCGCCCGAGGACTACGCCGGCGCTCCGACGGATGCTGCGGGCGACGCCGCGTCCGGATCCGACCGCAAGACGGTGCTCCTCACCATCGCCGTCTTCGTCGTGTTCATCCTGGTGCTCTCGTTCGTCGGATGGCTGATCTCGGCGGCGGCGCTCTTCTGGGCGATCGCGTGGGCATTCGGCAGCAAGCGCCCTCTCATGGATATCGGGATCGCGGTGATCCTCTCGTCGATCACGCAGCTCGCCTTCGGCGCGGGTCTCGGACTGTCTCTGCCCGCAGGCTTCTTGGGGGGGATTCTCTGATGGATCAGCTCGGACAGCTCATGGCGGGCTTCGCGGTCGCCTTCACGCCGCAGAACCTCCTCTTCCTCGTCATCGGCGCCGTGCTCGGCACCGCCGTGGGCGTGCTCCCCGGCCTCGGCTCGGCCATGGCGGTGGCACTGCTGCTGCCCGTGACCTTCAGCCTCGACCCCACGGGCGCGTTCATCATGTTCGCGAGCATCTACTTCGGCGGCCTATTCGGCGACTCGACCTCCGGCATCCTCCTGAACACGCCGGGGAACTCCTCGGCCATCGCCACGACGTTCGAAGGCCATCGAATGGCGAAGGACGGTCGCGCGGCGAAAGCCCTGGGCACCGCGGCCATCGGCGCCTTCATCGGCGGCACCATCGCCTGCATCCTCGTCGTGTTCTTCGCACCCGCGATCGTGCAGCTGGCGACGATCTTCGGACCCGCCGAGTACTTCGCCCTCGCCGTCTTCGCCTTCGTCGCCATCTCGGCCGTCGTGGCCGATTCCATCGTCCGCGGCCTCGTGTCGCTCGGGCTGGGGTTCGCGCTCGCCCTCGTCGGCATCGACGGCATGTCGGGGGCCGAGCGCTTTACCGCCGACAGCCCCGTCCTGTTCGACGGCATCTCGATCATCGTCATCACCGTCGGACTCCTCGCTGTCGGCGAGGTGCTGCACGTCGGGTCGTACATCCGGCGCTCGGGCGGGCCCGGTGCCGTCGTCAGGCCGCAGGGCTCTCCGCTGCTCAGCGCGAGGGAATGGCGCATGGCCCTCCCCGCCTTCCTGCGCGGAACCGCCTTCGGCATCCCGTTCGGGGCGATACCCGTCGGCGGTGCCGAGGTGCCGACCTTTCTCGCCTACGGCACGGAGAAGCGCCTGGCGAAGCGCCGCAACGACACGGACTTCGGGACCCGTGGCGCGATCCAGGGCGTCGCCGGGCCCGAGGCCGCGGGCAATGCGACGGCGGGGTCGGCGATGGGTGCCCTGCTCGGGCTGGGCATTCCGACCTCCGCGACGGCGGCGATGATGATCGCCGCCTTCCAGCAGTACGGCATGCAGCCCGGCCCGCTTCTGTTCGAGCGCAGCGGCGACCTGGTCTGGCCGCTGCTGGCCAGCCTGTTCCTCGGGCTCATCATTCTGCTCATCATCAATCTGCCCTTCGCGGCGCTCTGGGCGAAGCTCCTTCTCATTCCGCGCCACTACCTGTACGCCGGCATCTCGGTCGTCGCGATGCTCGGCATCTACGCGATCGCCTCGCGCGTGATCGATCTCTGGATGGCGCTGGGCATCGGTGTCGTCGGCCTCGTCATGCGGCGGTTCTCGCTTCCCCTGGCACCGGTCCTGATCGCCGCGATTCTCGGGCCTCTCGCCGAGACGCAGCTCCGCCGGGCGCTCGCGGTGTCAGAGGGCGACCCGACGGTGCTCGTGTCGTCTCCGATCACGGTGGTGCTCTACGTGGCGTTGGCGATCACCGTGGCGGTGACCGTGTTCCAGCACGCACGCCACTCGGTCAGCCGACGCAAGGCGGCGCAGGAGGAGCGACCGACCGTCTCGGCCCGCTGATGCCCGTGCCCGGGCGCGCGCCCTCGGATCGAAGGAGGCTCAAAATCACCGCCAGGTGCAGGGGAATCGCGGGATTCTGCGCCAGTCCAACCGGGAACTACGGCTGGCGCCGTACGGTAGGTGCGAGATGAGACCTCTTCGATACTCGATCAACGTCACGCTCGACGGGTGCTGCCATCACGAGGCGGGGCTCGCGCCTGACGAGGAGTCGATGCGCTACTGGACCGCCGAGATGGCACGGGCCGATGCCCTGCTGTTCGGCCGCGTGACCTACGAGATGATGGAGTCGGCGTGGCGGAAGCCCGCCACGGGCGCTTGGCCCGACTGGATGGATGCCTGGGAGGTCCCGTTCGCCGAGACCATCGACCGGGCGAAGAAGCACGTCGTGTCGAGCACGCTGAGCGCCCCCGATTGGAATGCCGAGCTGGTGCGAGGCGACGTGGGGCACGCGGTTCGGCAGCTCAAAGAGGAGCCGGGCGAGGGCCTGTGGGTGGGCGGAGTGACGCTCCCCCTGGCGCTGGCAGATCTGGGACTGATCGACGAGTACGAGTTCCTCGTGCAGCCGGTGGTTGCCGGACATGGGCCGACGTTGCTCGCCGGTCTGCGCGAGCGTATCCAGCTCGAACTCGTGGATCGCCATGAGTTCCGGTCAGGTGCGGTCGCCCTGCGGTACCGGCCACGCGAGTAACGGCTCGCTCTGGCTCAGGTGGCGTCGTTCTCGCTTCCGGTCGAGGGTTGGAGAAGTTCGGGGAACCCGATGCGGTGGTAGAACTCCCGGCGGATGCGGTCGCCGACCGCGTAGACGACGGCGGCGCCGTCGTCGGCGGGGTCGATGGTGACGCGGAAGGGTCGTCGGCCCTTGGGGAGGTCGACGACGCGCGCGATCTCCCGCGCGATCTCCGCGGGGTCGGCGTCGGCGGGTGACAAGTCCCGGAGCCGGTCGCTGACCTCGTCCATCAACCCGCCGTACTCCCGGTCGTATTCGGCGACCGTCCCCGCATCCGACGGGTGTCCCGCATGCGCGAAGTGGTTCGTTCCCGTCGTATACGAGCCGGGGACGATGATGAACGTGTCGATCCCGAATCGCGACAGCTCGGCCGCGTAGGAGACCGCGAGAGAATCCTCCGCGGCCTTCGCGGCGAAGTACGGCGCGAGGTACGGGGGCGTTCCCCCTCGTGCGCTCGAGGATCCCACCCACACCAGCAGGCCGTCCCGCTGGGCCCGCAGGTGGGGCAGCACTGCCCTGTTGACCCGCTGCGTCGAGAGCACGTTCACATCGAAGATCGCCTCCACGTCCTCCGGGGTGAACGCCTCCGTCGGGCCCAGCACCATGTGCCCGGCGTTGTGGACCACCACATCGATGCGGCCGCTGCCGGTGATGATCGCGGCCACGGCGGCATCGACGCTGTCCTGGTCGCTGACATCCATCTCGACGGGCTGGATGCTTCCACCGCTCGCGCTGCGGGAGCCGTCTGACTGCGCCTCCCGGGCCGCGTCGGCGTTGTGACCGCCGATATCGCGCATTCCTGCCCACACCGTGTGGCCGGCATCCGCCAGAGTGCGGGCCGTCATGGCGCCGAAGCCACTGGATGCTCCGGTGACGACGATGACCTGGGAGGAGTTCTCCGGCATTGTTCGTTCGCTTCCGGTGGGTCAGTTGATCGGGGAGATCATGCCGCCGTTGACGAAGACGGTCTGCGCGGTGACCCACCTCGACGCGGGGTCGGCGAGGAAGCGCATGACCGGGACGACGTCCTCCGGAGTGCCCAGTTCGCCGGTGATCGTCTGCCCCGCCAGCCAGGCCAGGGTCTCGTCGTTCTCGGCGCCGTACAGGAAGCTGGTCTTCTGCGGCCCGGGGGCGATGCTGTTGACCGTGACGCCCCGCGGCCCGATCTCCTTGGCGAACGCCTTCGTGAAGTGCTCGACGGGGCTCTTGCTGCCGGCGTAGGCGGAATAGGTCGGGGCGGTCACCGCCACCTGAGTGGTGACGAGGTTGATGATGCGACCGTTGTCCGCCATCTTCGAGAAGGCCTCGGACATGAGGAAGAACGGGATCTTCGCGTTGATCGCGAAGGACTGGTCGAACTCGTCTTCCGTCGTCTCGGCCAGCGGCTTCCTGACGATGATCCCCGAGGTGTTCACCAGGATGTCCCAGCGACCGAACCGCTCGATCGTGGCATCGACGAGGGCCGTGATGTTCTCGTTGCGCGTGAGGTCGCCTTGGAAGGACTCCGCGTCGATCCCCCGCTCCCTGAGCGCGGCCACGGTCTGTTCTGCTTCCTCGGCTCGCCGGGCGCTGTTGTAGTGGACCATCACGTGGGCCCCGTCGGACGCGAGAGCCTCGGCGAACAACCTGCCCAGGTTGGCGGTTCCCCCGGTGACGATGGCGACCTTGCCCTGCTGTATTGCCGACATGACGGTTCCCTTCGCTGCGACCGTTTACGAGTCAGCCTTCATCGCACCCCCGCGTCCCACCAGCGACAGATCGGAATGGCACCCATTCCGGGGTGGAATGGAGGATGATGCGGTGATGCTCGATGTCTCTCCGCGAGTACTCCGGACGTTCGTCGTGGTTGCTGAGACGGGGTCGTTCTCGACCGCGGCACAGCGGCTGGGGTTCACGCAACCCGCCGTGTCGAAGCAGATCCGTGCGCTGGAGTCCGCTGTCGGCGCGCCGTTGTTCCGGCGACTGCCTCGAGGCGTCGAGGCCACGGCCGCGGGGCGCGTCCTCCTGGCGCGGGCGAACATCATCCTCGACCAGTGGGAAGCGGCCGCCCTGGAAGTGGCGGGAGCGACGGAGACGCTCTCGGGCAGAGTGCGAGTCGGCGCGTTCCCGATCGCCGCCTCGGCCCTCCTCCCGCGCACCATCCGCGCACTGCAGCGCGATCACCCGGCCATCGAACTCGACCTGTCCATCGCCTCCACCCCGGCCCAGCTGCGTCGCCTGCGCGCGGGCACTCTTCATGTCGCGGTTCTGGCCACCGGTTCCGGGCTGCCCGACTACGACCTTTCCGGCCTCAGGACCGAGCCGGTCGCCGGACCGCAACTCCTCGTCGCCGTCCCCGAGCACCACCGCTTTCCTCCGGGCGAGCGCACACCGGTGGCAGAGCTCGCGGACGAGCAGTGGATCGCGGGGAAAGGCGCTGCCGGCGATCCGCAGCTCGGCGCGTGGCCCACCCTCAGCAGCCCGACCGTCTCCTTCTCCATCCAGGAATGGGCGGCGCGACTCGGCTTCGTCGCGGCGGGCCTGGGGATCACCACGATCCCCGGTTTCGCGAAGGCCTCCGTCCCGGAGGGCGTACGCACCGTTCACATCGACGACCCCCGTTGGCTCGACAGGCAGGAAGTCATCGCGACTCCGATCGAGCGACCCCGGGCAGTCGCGGCGGTCGTCGACGCCCTACTGCACCAGGCGACGCGACTGGTCACCGGTGACTGAGCGACCGGGTGGCGTCCGCCGGCGCTACGCGCGCAACTGCGTCAGCAACTCGAGATGGTCGGCGCTCCCGGCGAACTCCGCGATCCGCCCGTTGTGGAGGCGATAGATCGCGAACTCGGCGACGTTGGGGTGCCGCCGCGTCGGTGCAATGCCACGGAAGGTACCGAGGTGGGTGCCGCTTCCCCGCATGTGGGCGGCCAGCCGGTCCTCCTCCACGACCACCTGGATGCGGCGCCACCGCCAGTCCGGGAATGCGGCGAACAGATCGGCCAGGTCCTCGATCCACGCGTCGGCGCCTCCCGGCAGATGTGCGCGCCTCACGGAGGGATCCAGGAACGACCGGATCGCGTCGAGGTCGTGGCGGTTGCAGGCGTCCAGATACTCCGCGTACCACTCGCGCATCTCCCACGGCTCCATCCGACTATTCTCGGCGCCCCCGGACCCAGCGGCGCGGGGAGGCGCCTCTCCGCACCGTTCAAAATTCAGGAGACACGCCGCAGGGCGAGCCCCCCGGAGGCGGGATCGGCCCGTTTCTCCTGAGTTTTGAACAGCATCGGGCGACACAGACCCAGGGAGGGGGACGGCACGGCAAGACCCGTGCCGATCTCCGGGGCGGCGGACGTGAGCGGGCACCCTGCGGCCCGCCGCGGATCGATGCCGCCCGCCGGCGGTTTCACGTGCAACGACGGCGTGGTCAGCGGGACCGGCGGTCGGGACGGAAGGTCTTCCGGTAG
Source organism: Microbacterium sp. Z11_20 (assembly GCF_057197605.1). Classification (NCBI taxonomy): domain Bacteria; kingdom Bacillati; phylum Actinomycetota; class Actinomycetes; order Micrococcales; family Microbacteriaceae; genus Microbacterium; species Microbacterium sp. Z11_20. The sequence continues at coordinate 389,419 of NZ_JBXVOQ010000004.1, forward strand.
GCGCCCGGTGTGACGCCGACGGCCTGACCGAACAGCGCCCGGAAGCTGCTCGGCGAGGCGAATCCGACCTGGGCCGCGATGCGCTCCACGGTGTGGTCGGTGGTCTCCAGCAGCTCCTGCCCGTGGCGGATCCGCACCCCGGCGAGCCACTGGATCGGACTCTGCCCCACCTCGGCGTCGAAGCGACGGGTGAGGGTCCGGATGCTGCATCCGGCGGCCTGCGCGATGTCGGCCAGGGTCAACGGCCGGTGGGCCTGCTCCTCGATCCACGCCAGCACGCGTTCGAGCGTTGCGGTCTGCGACGTCGGGCGGTTGCGGAGGATGTACTGGGCCTGGCCGCCGGTGCGCTGCAGCGGCGCAACCGCGAGGCGCGCCGCATCCGCGGCGACCGCGACGCCGTAGTCGGCCTCCACGATGTGCAGGCACAGGTCGAGGCCGGCAGAGGCGCCGGCGGAGGTGAGGACGGAACCGTTGTCGGTGTAGAGCACGTCAGCGTCCACCCGCGCGCGCGGGTACCGGCGAGCAAGCTCCGCGGCGGCGAGCCAGTGGGTCGTCACGTCGCGGCCGTCCAGGAGACCCGCTTCGCCGAGACTGAACGCGCCCACGCAGATGGATGCCACGCGCGAACCTCGCTCGACGGCGGCTTGCAGGGCGGCCAGCACCGGCGTCGCGGTCGCGCGGTGGGGGTCGTTGCGGCCGGGCACCAGGATGATGTCGGCGCGCTCGAGGGCCGCCATCCCCTCGTCGACGGCGATGCGCATGGGCCCCGCGGCCACCGTCGGGGAGGGCCCCGCCACGACGATCCGGTAGCCGGGTCGGCCGTCGGGGAGGCGTACCCGGCCGAAGATCTCCACGGGAGTGGCCAGATCGAAGGCGATCGCATCGTCCAGGGCCAGCACGGCGACGGTATGCATGCGCGCCAGCATAGGCGCTACGCCCGATGTCGGCCCGGGGAAGGGGTGGCCGATATCCGGAGGTTTATGGCCGGAAGGACACTGGGGCGCCGTCCGCACCCGCCGGAGGATGGGGGCATGGTCCTCCCGCGTTTCCAGTTCGTCCTGTACGACGGCTTCGATCCCCTCGACGTCATCGCCCCTTTCGAAGTCGTCACGGCGGGCGTGGACGCCCTCGGCGGCGGGTTCGACTTGGAGCTGGTCACCGCGGAGGGTCCGCGCATCGTGACGTCGGGAACGCCCGGCATCACCCTGGCGGCCACCGGCACGCTGGATCCTGCCGCCCGGGGGTTCGTCGTGGTGCCGGGGGCCTCGGGCGTCGTCGACGGCGACCCCGACCAGGGCGTCGACACCGTCCCCGTGCTGCTGGCACGCTTCGCGGCGAGCGAGGCGGCGCCCCTCCTGGCGCAGTGCCTCGCGTCGCCGCAGCTCACGGTGGCGACCGTCTGCGGCGGGTCTCTCGCGATGGCCATGGCGGGGCTCCTCGAGGGGCGGACGGCGACGACGCACGTCCTCGGCATCGACCTGCTGGATGCTGCGGGCGTCTCCGCGGTTCGGGCCCGCGTCGTGGACGATGGTGATCTCGTCAGCGCCGGCGGCGTCACGTCGGGCCTCGACCTCGGTCTCTACCTGCTCGAGCGCGAGTTCGGCCCGCAGATCGCCCGCGCGGTGGAGGTGCTGTTCGAGTACGAGCGGCGGGGAACGACCTGGAAGGCGACCGGCGCCGTGCCGGCCGCGGCAGCCTGAGGAGCATCATGACGTCCATCGCCGGCAGCTGGCGGCTGCGCATGAAGACACCGATCGGCACGATCGAGGCCGACTACCGATTCACCGAGACCGCGGACGGCATCCTCGGCACGGCCACCGGCGCCGGCGAGGAGGTCGCCCTCGAGAACGTCGCCGCCGTCGCCGCGCCCGACGGGGAGCGCGTGACCTGGACGCAGCGCATCACGAAGCCGCTGCGCCTCAACCTCGCCTACGACGTCACCGTCGAGGGAGACGTCCTGTCCGGCTCGTCACAGGCCGGGCGTCTTCCCCGCACCGCCGTGACGGGGCGGCGATCGTCCGAATCGACCTGAACAGGCGCTCAGGCGGGCACGACTTAGACTGGAAGCATCCTTCCTCCGCCTTCCCGGGACGTGTCGTGACCGTTTCACCATCCGCCCGCGCCTTCGAGGTGCGGCACCTGCAGATCGCCCGCGCGCTGTTCGCCGCGCTGGCGGCGATCATGGTCACCTTCTCCCCCGACCACTCCGCCGCCGTGGGCCTGTCGGTCTTCAGCGGCTTCGCGATCGCCACGGGGCTGGTGTTCGCCCTGTCGGCGTGGATGGTGTTCCCCGTGGGCCGACGCGGACCGGCGATCCTGATGGCGACGCTCAACGTGGCCGCCGGCATGGTGGCCGGCATCGGGCCGTGGCGCACCACCGAAATGCTCTTCGTCATCGTGATCGCGTGGGCGGTGGCGACCGGCGCGGCCGAGATCGTGACCGGCGCTCGCTCGCGCAGAGACGGCCAGGGCGCGCGCGACACGCTGACCGTCGGCATCCTCACGGCCGCCCTGGCGGTCGCCGTCGCGCTCGTCCCCACCGGCTACGCCCTCGATTACTACATCGCGGAGGCGGGTCAGTCCTTCACCCTCACCGGCACGGTCATCGCGGTGGGCATCTTCGGCGGGTACGCCGCGATCGTCGCGGTCTACCTCGGCATCGCCGGGTTCTCGCCTCGCCGCGAGCCGGTTGCGGCTCCCTCGTCCGAGGAGGTCGGCATATGACCGACAAGCCCACCCGCCGCGACCTGATGCGCCCCGTGCAGCTGCTCGGGCTCGCCTTCGTCTGCGCCCTCTTCGCCGGCGTCGTCACGCTCGTCTCGATGGGGTTCTTCCAGGCCGGCGCGGAGGACAAGGCGCAACGCGCCCTGGTGCTCGCCGCGATCGCCGCCGGCATCGCGTTCATCGCGGTGCTCGTGATCGTCGCGCTGCTTCTCCTGGCGGTCGACCCCGCGCAGGTGGGCAAGACCCTCGACCGTCCGCTGCTCCTTCCCCAGGATGACCCGGATGCTGCGGCTGAACCGCCGACGGACGACCCCCACCGGCGCGAGGGCGGCACACCCCCCGCCTCCTGAGTCCTCGCGACCTCCGCCGGATCTCCGGCACGGGCGATGAGCACATCATCGGACCCGCGCTCACCCCGAACGGGGCGATCATCTCCCCGCGCCGCACCTACCAGGCGCTCTGGTGGGGGCCGCATCGGTGCCGGGTCACCCAATGAGTATAGAAATTCCCACTGGACGTATATAAATATGTTCGTTAATGTGAGGGCGTCCGGCGCGCATCGACGCCACGGACCCATTCACATCGACGGAGATACGGATGACGCAGCGTGCGGCCCTCGGAATGCTGGCGACAGCGACTCTTGCTCTCAGCATCGGCATCGCGGCGCCGGCGGCAGCCTCGACGGCGGATGACGCCGATCAGGCGTTCGACGCGTTCGTGGACGCGTTCTGGGATCCGGCGAAGAACTACTTCTTCACCAACAGCGACCATGTGATCGACCCCGCGCACGCGTTCGGACCCGAGGACGGGCTCTACACCGACTTCTGGTGGGAGGCGCAGCTGTGGGAAACGGTGATGGACGCCTATCAGCGCACCGGTGACGCCGAGCATCGACAGATGATCGACGACGTCTACGACGGATTCGTCGCGTACCACCCCGACTTCGAGAACAACTTCAACGACGACATCGGATGGTGGGCTCAGGGTGCCATCCGTGCGTACGCCCTCACCGGGGACTGCCGCTACCTCGAGCGGTCGACGCAGCTCTTCGACGGCATCTGGGCGGAGTGGGACGCCACCTACGGCGGCGGGATCTGGTGGCGGAAGGATCCGCGCGACCAGAAGAACGTCGCCACGAACGCACCGGCATCGATCACCGCGACGCGGCTCTATCAGGCCACCGGCGACGCCGGATACCTCGACAAGGCCGTGCAGCTGTTCGACTGGGTCGACACCCACCTGCAGATCGACGGACACGTCTACGACCACCTCGAGGGACCGGGCGACGGGACGCTGGTGACCTGGGACTTCACCTACAACTTCGGCAACTACATCGGTGCCGCGACGGCCCTGTACGAGGCGACGGGGGACGCGACGTACCTCGATAAGGCGATCGCCGCCGCGGACTGGGCGACCACCCACCTGACCAACGGCGGCACGGTCATCGACGAAGGCATCAACGACGGCGCCGGGTTCAAGACGATCCTCATCCGTCATCTCACCTACCTCGCCACCGTCCATGATCAGCCGCAGTACCTCCCGCTGCTGCAGGCCAACGTCACGCAGGCATGGGACCACCGCCGGGCCGGCGACAACTTGGTCGGGTGGAACTGGTCGGCGCCCACGGAGGACGGCCGCCTCCAGAGCCTCACGGCGGCGGCCGCGGTCAGCGCGCTGCAGGTCGTCCCCTCGAATGGGTATTCCGGGCCGCAGCCGGGCACCGGCATCTACGACGCCGAGAACGCGGTCACCACCTCACTCGGCGCGGAAAGCTCCAGTGATGGCTTCCTCGGCCGCGGATACCTCGCCGGATGGAACACCGAGGGCCAGGCGGTGACGTTTCACGTGAACACCGCGGCTGCCGGCGCCCACGAGCTGCGGCTGCGGTACGCCGCGGCAGCCGGCGACGCGACGCGCCGCATCCTCGTGAACGGTGCCGAGGTGGGCGGCAACCACCGCTTCCCCGGCACGGGCTCGTGGTCGACGTGGGCGGAGACCGACCTCGACAACGTCGACCTCCTCACCGGGCACAACACCATCCGCATCGAGTACGCCGCCGGCTCGGGCTCGAGCCAATTCCTCAACCTCGACCGCCTCGTCGTGTCGCGGCAGCTGGAGGCGGAGGCCGGCGTCCGCACGGGCGTCGACGTGGAATCGAACCCGAACGGCCACACCGGCGACGGGTATCTCGCCGGATGGAACGGCGACGGCCAGGGCGTGGACCTCGCGGTCGCCGTGGAGAAGGCGGGTCGCTACGACGTGACGCTGCGGTACGCCGCCGGCGCCGGTGACGCGTCGCGGAGCGTGGCGGTGAACGGCGCCGAGGTCGTTGCCGATCAGGCCTTCCCCGGCACCGCGTCGTGGGACGCCTGGCAGAGCGTCACCGTGCCGAACGTGGCGCTGGCATCGGGCGAGAACACGATCTCCCTCGTGTTCGACCCGTCGGAGGGCAGCCGCAACTGGCTGAACCTCGACCACCTGACGCTGCGGTACGTGCACGACGCACCGGCGGAGTTCCAGACGCGGGAGCCCGTGTCCTTCCCCGACGGCGGGTGCGATGAGGCACCGGATGGCGCGACCGCGCCTCCCGGGAAGGGGGTGCTCAGCTCCGACAACGGCTGGGACACCGGGCTCCACGACGGCAGCTACATCGTCACGATGAACCTGTGGTGGGGGTCGAACGCCGGCACCTACCGGCTCTACGAGAACGGCGAGCTTCTCGTCGAGCGCACCCTGACGCCGTCGTCACCCAATCCGCAGCAGGTGGCCGAGGCGATCAGCGACCGCCCGAACGGCGTGTACGTCTACACCGCCGAGCTCGTGAACTCCCAGGGCACCACGCCGACCGCACCTCTGACAGTCACCGTCCGCGACGCTCAGCCCGCCGTTCCGGTGCTGACCTCGGACAACACCGATGGCGACGGCGACTACACACTCACCGCGAATCTGTGGTGGGGCACCAACGCCACCTCGTACCGCTTCCTCGAGGGCAGCACCGTGATCGCCGAGGGCCGGCTGACGGATGCCACCCCGTCCGCTCAGACGGCGCGTCATTCCGTGATCGGCAGCAGCCCGGGCACGCACATCTATACGGTCGAATTCGCCAACTCGGCGGGCGCCACGAGCAGCGCGCCGGTCGCCGTCACCGTCGCACCATGACAGGGAGCCCCGTGAACCTCTACTCACCGGACATCGCAGAGCGGGTCATCGCCACTGTCGTCGATCGCCTCGGCGCGGATGCGGGCGACGTCTTCCGCCGCTGCTTCCTCGACACCCTCGACCGCACGATCGACGTGCTTCCCGACGGCACGGCGTTCGTCATCACCGGTGACATCCCGGCGATGTGGCTACGGGACTCCACCGTGCAGCTGACGCCGTACCTGCACTTCCTCGGCGACGATGAGGCGCTCGCCGACACCGCGGTGGCCGTCTCGCGGCGCCAGCTCGCCTTCCTCCTGCAGGACCCGTATGCCAACGCCTTCAACCGCACGGCCGACGGCAGCGGGCATCAGGACGACCTCACCGACATGTCGCCGGCGATCTGGGAGCGCAAGTACGAGATCGATTCGCTGGCCTACCCCCTTCAGCTGGCTCACGACATCTGGCGCATCACCGGACGCACGGACCATCTGGGCGACTTCTCCGAGGCGGCGCGTGCCGTGGTCGCGGTGTGGAAGACCGAGCAGGAGCATGAGACACGCTCGCCCTACCGGTTCCAGCGCACCACCGGTCCCACGAGCGACAGTCTGGAGCGGAACGGCCTCGGCCGGCCCACCGCCGTCACCGGGCTGACGTGGTCGGGCTTCCGGCCGAGCGACGACGCCTGCGTGCACCACTACAACGTCCCCGGCAACATGATGGCGGCCGCCGTCCTCCGCGATATCGCCGAGTTGGCCCAGGACGCCTTCGACGACTCCGAGCTGGTCGCATCCGCCCACGAGCTCCGGGCCGAGATCGTCGATGCCGTCGCCCGGCACGCCGTGGTGGCGCTCGCATCCGGATCGGAGATCTACGCGTACGAGGTCGACGGACGCGGCAACGCCCTCCTGACGGACGACGCCAACACGCCCAGCCTGCTGTCGATGCCGCTGTTCGGATGGTGCGCGGCCGATGACCCGACCTACCTGGCGACCCGAGCGTTCGTCCTCAGTGACGCCAACCCCACCTTCTTCCGCGGCACTGCCGCCGAGGGGATCGGCAGCCCGCACACGCGGCAGGGCGCCATCTGGCCCATCGCCCTCGCCGTGCAAGGCCTCACCGCGCTCGACGACGCGGAGCGGCGGCGCGTCTTCGACACGCTGCTGTCGACCCACGCCGGCACCGGCGTCATGCACGAGTCATTCGACAAGGACGATCCCGCCGTCTATACGCGGCCATGGTTCTCGTGGGCGAACGCGATGTTCTGCGAGCTCGCGCTCGAGCTGGCAGGCCTGCGCACCCACGTGCGGCCCGCGGCGGAGGTGGAGTCGCGATGAGTGCCCTCGTCGACGTGACCCAGCGGGTGCTCGCCGAGGAGGAGACGGCGTCCCCACCGAAGCGGCCGGGATGGCGCCGGCGCCTGCCCGAGCGCGGCGCGTCAGGCGTGAGTGCGACCCGGCGCCAGCAGACGCGGAACGCGTGGCTGTTCCTGGCCGTCCCCGTCGTGCTCTTCGTGCTGTTCCTGCTGGTGCCCATCGTGATCGCGCTCGTGACGAGCTTCACCGACTACGCCGTCATCGGCGACTTCGAATGGGTCGGGGTCAGCAACTACGTGCGGGTGTTCGAAGACCCGATCTTCTGGGTCGCGCTGCGCAACACCGCCTACTACACGGCGCTGTTCGTGCCGCTCGGGCTCGTGGTCGCGCTCGGCACGGCGCTGCTGCTCAACCGCAGCCGCAAGGCTGTCCGGATCTTCCGCACGCTCTTCTACATCCCGGTCATCTCGTCCACCGTCGCTACCGCGTCGATCTGGTTCTGGCTGCTGAACCCGCAGTACGGCCTTTTCAACGTCGTGCTGGGGTGGTTCGGGATCCCGGGCCCGGCGTGGCTCTACGACTCGCAGTGGGCGATGATCGCCATCGTTCTCATGAGCGTGTGGGCCGGTTTCGGCGCCAACATGATCATCTTCCTCGCGGCCCTCCAAGGGGTGCCCAGAGAGCTCATCGAGGCGGCGCGACTGGATGGCGCGAGCAGCTGGCGGGTCTTCTGGCACGTGACGCTTCCGGCCATCTCGCGCACGACGTTCCTCATCACGACGCTGCTTCTCATCGCCGCATTCCAGGTCTTCGACCAGGCCTACGTGCTCACGAAGGGCGGGCCGGGAAACTCCACCCTGACCCTCGTCTACTACATCTACGACCGCGGATTCGGGCGCCTGGAGATGGGCTACGCCTCGGCGCTGTCGTTCATCCTCTTCTTGATCATCCTCGTGTTCTCGCTGGCGAACGCGCGCATCACCCGAAGCAAGGCGGACTGACGATGATGACCACGACCTCCCCCGACGCTCTCGCGATCACCCCGGCTCGACGCACCGCCCGGCGGCGGCGTTTCGTCGGCACCGGCATCTGGTACATCGCGGTCATCGCCGTGAGCATCTCGACGGTGCTGCCGCTGATCTGGACGCTCTCCACCTCGCTCAAGCCGGAAACCGAGATCCTCTCGAGTCACCTCGAGATCATCCCGCGCACCCCGACGCTGGAGAACTACATCGCGCTCTTCGTCGACGGCCCGTTCGCGCAGTACCTCACCAACTCGTTCATCCTCGCGGTCGGCGGCACCATAACGAACGTCTTCTTCGGCAGTCTCGGCGGGTACGCCCTCGCGAAGCTCAAGTTCCGGGGACGGGTCGCTGTCTTCGGGTCGTTCCTGGCCTCGATGATGATCCCCGCGATCGTCACGATGATCCCGACCTTCCTCGTGCTGCGCTACTTCCCCCTCGCCGGCGGAAACGACATCTTCGGTCAGGGCGGGAGCGGCTTCATCAACAGCTACGGTGCCGTGCTGATCCCGTTCGCGGCGGGCGCGTTCGCGGTGTTCTTCATGAAGCAGGTCTTCGAAGCGCTGCCCGATGAGCTGGGCGACGCCGCGCGCATCGACGGGGCGAGCGAGTTCCGCATCTTCCGCAGCGTCTACTTCCCGCTGTCGACGGCGGGGGCCGCGGTGCTCGGCGTGCTGACCTTCCAGGCCGGATGGAACAGCTTCCTGTGGCCCCTCATCGTGTTGAAGGATCCGGCGATGCTCACCGTGCAGGTCGGGCTGGCCTCGTACGTCAACGAGTACGACACCCAGTACGGACCGCTCATGGCCGGAACCATCATCACGAGCATCCCCGTGCTCATCGTCTTCGTGTTCGCGCAGAAGTACATCGTGCAGAACTTCGCCAGCTCCGGCACGAAGTGATCGTCGCGGAGTCGCCACCCGGTGCTCCGATTCCTCCCACCACCCCAACACCCAACGGAGATCAGCAATGAGAACCACATTCCGCTCTGTTTTCGCGGTCGGCGCCGCCGCCGTCCTCGTGACGGGCCTCGCCGCATGCTCGGGCGGCGCCACATCCGGCACCGCCAGCGGAGCCGAAAAGGTCGTCTTCTGGGGTTCCTGGTCGGGCGATCAGGTCGCCCAGCTCGAGGCGCAGGCGGATGCCTTCAACGAGTCGCAAGACGAGTACGAGGTCACCTACGTGCCACAGGAGCTCGTCGAGGAGCAGCTGCTCACCGGGCTGGCGTCGGGCGACGTGCCCGATGTCGTGCTGTGGGACCGGTACAACACACCCGTCTACGTTCCCAAGAACGCACTCGCCCCGCTCGACGAATACATCGACGCGGATGGCGTGGACCTCGGGCAGTTCTACGATCAGGCGCTCAGCGAGCTCGTGATCGATGACGTCACCTACGGCATCCCGCTTCTCGTGGACAACCGATCGCTGTTCTACAACACCACCGCGCTCGCGGAGGCCGGTGTCGAGCCGCCCACCAACTGGGACGAGTTGAGGGCGGCGGCCGAGGCGACGACCGTCCGCGACGGCGGAACGCTCACGCGAGCCGGCTTCCAGCTCAACGACCCCGGACTGTTCAACATGTGGCTCACCCAGGCAGGCGGCCAGATGTACAGCGAGGACGGAGAGACCACGGCGTTCAACGGCCCCGAAGGCCTCGAGGTGCTCGACTTCTGGCAGAGCATGCTGGACGCCGGGGTCTACGAGCTCGGTTTCGGTGAGGGAGTCGACGCGTTCGCCGAGGGGAACGTCGCCTTCAAGCTCGACGGGCCATGGGCGCTGTCGGGTCTGGACAAGACGGATACCGAGTACGGCATCGTGCAGCCTCCCGCCGGCCCGACCGGCGCCCGCGGTGCGGGCATGGGAGGGTTCGGCCTCGTCATCCCGCAGGGGGCGAAGAACGCCGACGGCGCGTGGGAGTTCATCAAGTGGTGGACGACCCAGCCGGAGAACGGCGTCTCATTCGGTGAGATCTCGGGATGGATCCCCGCGAACATCGAAGCGGCGAACGACCCGTACTTCACCGAGAGCCCGAGGTACGCAGCCTTCATCGAGACGCTCGAGTACGCCGAGGTGCGCTCACGCGTCCCCGGCGCATCCGACGTCGAAGGCAAGGCACTGATCCCCGCCCTCGAGAAGTTCCTCGCCGGCGAGGTGACCGCCGAGCAGGCGCTCGCCGAAGCCCAGGAACTGGGCGACCAGATCCTCGCCGACAACCGATAGCCGTCGGGAGCGGGGGGGGGGGGGGGGGGGGGGGGGGGAGGGGGGGGGGAGGAGGGGGGGGGGGAGGGTGGTTCTTGAGGAAGGGGAGGGGGGGGGGGGTGGGCGGCCGCCCCCCCCCCCCCCCCCCCCCGCGCTCCATCCGAGCCCCTCCAGGAGACTTCATGACGACCGCCTCGCAGACGACGACGTGGGACGAGCGCGCCACGATCGCGCAGAACAGCCTCGATCACTTCTTCGGCGCTGGCGAACCCCAGATGCTTCACAACAGCCACCCCGCGGGCGATGACTCCACCTTCAACTACTGGTGGCTGGCGCACCTCCTCGATGTCCGCATCGACGCCTTCGAACGCACCGGCGACGCCGTCTGGCTCGAGAAGGCGGAGGCGGTCTACCGCAACGTGCTCGAGCGCAACGGCGGCTCCCTGTTCAACGACTACTTCGACGACATGCTGTGGTACGCCCTCGCGATTCTCCGGCTGTCCGACGCCTCAGGGAACGAGGGCTACCTGGCCGAGGCCGAGAGCATCTGGACGCACGTCGTGGAGCACGGGTGGAATGACACGATGGGGTCGAGCGTGGCGTGGCGCAAGCAGCAGCTCTACTACAAGAACACCCCCGCCAACGGCCCCTTCGTCATCCTCTCGGCGCGGCTGTTCCGCCGCCGCCAGGACAGCCGCTACCTCGACTACGGTCTCACCGCCTACCGCTGGCTCGCTCAGACGCTCGTGCGCCCGGACGGGTTCGTCGAGGACGGCATCAACCGGGAGGAGACCGGCGAACTCGACCGGCACTGGCGCTTCACCTATAACCAGGGACTGTTCGTCGGCGCGGGCGTCGCTCTCTTCGAGGCCACGGGCGAGCGGCGATACCTCGATGACGCGGCGACGACGGCGGTGACGGCGTTGCGAGAGCTGGCCGATGACGGGATCTTCCGGCAGGAGGGTGCCGGCGGGGACGAGGGGCTCTTCAAGGGCGTCTACTACCGCTACGTCGGCACGCTTCTCGAGCACCTCGATCGCGCGGGCGATGCCGCGGGCACCCTCGAAGGGTTCGTCCGCAGCAGCACCGACGCGTTGTGGCGCAACGCCCGCGTGGACCCGTGGCTTCTCCCCGGCGACGACTGGTCAGCATCCGCGCCCGGGAAGGTGGACTTCTCCACTCACCTCAGCGCGATCATGGCACTGGAGCTGCGGGCACGACGCGAGTCGCTGATGCTAGATTAAATATGTTCATTGGGGAGGACGGGGACCCGGATGGTTGCTCTCTACCAGAAGGTCTTCGACGACCTTCGCGCGGCGATCGAGCGAGGCGACTATCCCATCGGTCAGCGGCTGCCGTCGGATGCGGAGCTGACCGAGAAGCACGGCGTGAGTGTCATCACCGTGAAGAAGGCGCTCGATCTGCTCCGCAACGACGGATACATCACCCGACGCCCTCGGGTCGGGACGATCGTCATCAGCGACGTCGCCACCGCCGCCCCGGCCTCGCACTCCCTCACGCATCCGCTCATCGGGTTGATCGTGACCAACTTCGACGACACGTTCGGCACGCGCATCCTGGGCGGGTTGCTGGATCGCGCGAACGCCAGCGCCAACCTGCTGGTCAAGCGGAGCCTCGGCGATGCGTCGGCAGAGGACCGACTCATCCGAGCGCTCGTCGACGGCGGGGTCCGCGCGCTCATCCTGCAGCCGAGCTCGTCGGTGTACATTCCGCCCGCCGTGCTCGAGTTGGTGACGAAGGACTTTCCGGTGGTGATCCTCGACCGCGGCTTCGACGGGGTGCCGGTATCGACGGTGTGCTCCGAGAACATCGCCGCCGGTCAGCAGGCGACCGAGTATCTCTTCTCGCTCGGCCATGAGCACGTGGGGCTCGTCAGCTCCGACAGCACCGTGTCGACCCTCCGTGAACGCCGCGATGGCTACGTGAAGGCGCACGCCATGCACCACATCCCCCACGACGATGCGCTCGTGTTCGACCTGATCCACTCCACCACCCCGGGCAGCACGATCACCCCGGCCGAAGACGTGGATCATCTCGAGACCTACCTCCGCGATCATCCGGACGTCACCGCCGTCGTTGCGACGGAGTACTACATCGCAGCGATGCTGCGGGTCGCGGCGGGGCGGATGCAGCGGCGCATTCCCGAGGACCTGTCGATCGTCTGCTTCGACCATCCCGATGCCTTCTACGACCCCGCCCGGTATCGGTTCACCCATATCCGCCAAGACCAGGAGGGCATGGGGGAGGCTGCGGTCGACCTGGCCCTCGGGCTCATCCGCGATCCCCGCGAGGTGCGCAAGGTCACCCTTGCCACCGAGCTGGTGGTCGGTGAATCCACCGCCTCGTTGCCGGGCGACGAGACCTGACCCCCAATCGCGACCGTTACAGGTGGTCGACGACCGCCGAGGCCAGGCCGGTGTAGGTCGCGGGGCTGAGGGCGAGGAGTCGTTCCTTCGCCGCGTCGCCGATGTCGAGGCCGTGGACGAACTCGGCGAGCTCGGTGGCGCCGACGCGGCGCCCCCGAGTGAGGTCTTTCAGCAGCGCATACGGGTCGGTGATCGACGACCGGCCGGCGGCGATCTCGGCGCGCACGACGGTCTGGATGGCCTCGGCGAGCACCTCCCAGTTGGCGTCGAGGTCGGCCAGGAGCACGTCCTCGGCGAGGGAGATCTCCCGCAGGCCCCGCTCGAGGTTGTCGAGGGCGAGCAGCGAGTGCCCGAAGGCGACGCCGATGTTGCGCTGCGTCGTCGAGTCGGTGAGATCCCGCTGGAGACGCGAGGTGACGAGCGTCGAGGCGAGCGTGCCGAACAGCCCGCCGGCGATCTCGAGGTTCGCCTCGGCGTTCTCGAAGCGGATCGGGTTGATCTTGTGGGGCATCGTCGAGGACCCCGTGGCCCCGGCGACCGGGATCTGGCGGAAGTACCCGAGCGAGATGTAGGTCCACACATCCGTGGCGAGGTTGTGCAGGATGCCACCGGCATGGCGCACGCGGTCGTAGAGCTCGACCTGCCAGTCGTGCGATTCGATCTGCGTCGTCACCGGGTTGAAGCCCAGCCCGAGCGAGACGATGAACTCCTGCGACACGGCGGGCCAGTCCACCCCCGGATCAGCCGCGAGATGCGCCGACCAGGTGCCCGTGGCCCCGGAGAACTTCGCCAGGTAATCGGATGCGGCCACCTGAGCGGCGACGCGGCGGAGGCGCCACGCGAACACGCCGATCTCCTTGCCCATCGTGGTGGGGGTCGCCGGTTGGCCGTGGGTGCGCGCGAGCATGGCGGCATCGCGGTGCTCCACGGCCAGCGCTGCCAGCGCGTCGGTCACGCCGTCCAGCTTCGGCAGCCACACCCGGGTGACCGCGCGCTGGACGGTCAGGGCGTAGGCGGCGGAGTTGACGTCCTCGCTGGTGAGGGCGAAGTGGGTGAGTTCGGCCACGGCGTCGAGCCCGAGGGAGGCGAGGCGATCGCGCACGAGGTATTCGACGGCCTTCACGTCATGCCGGGTGATGGCTTCGCGCTCGGCGAGCCAGTCGATCTCCGCCTGGCCGAAGTCGCGGTACAGCGCCCGCAGGCGCCGCTTGTCGTCTTCGGACAGCGGCGACGTGCCGAACAGCGACCGGTCGGTGAGGGCGATGAGCCACTCCACCTCCACCTCGACGCGCGCACGGTTGAGGCCGGCCTCGGAGAGGTAATCGGCCAGCGCGGAGACGGCGACGCGGTAGCGGCCGTCCAGGGGGCTGAGCGGCTGCGGGGGAAGCAAGGTCACGGGTCTCCCGTCGGGTCGCTGTCGGGCGCCAAGGGCGTCAGACGGCGGAGCGGATGGCGGGCTCGAGCTGGCGGAACAGCGCGCGGCTCGCGCCCTCGATCATACCGAGCACGTCATCGAACATCGCCGGGGAGCCGTAATAGGGGTCGGGGACGTCCAGCGACTTGGCCGACGAGTCGAACGACATCAGCAACGCGATCTTGTCGGCGTCGCCTTCGCTGCGCGCCCAGCCGCGCAGCACGCGTTCGTGACTGTGGTCGAGCGCGACCACCAGGTCGTTGGAGTCGAAGTCGCTCGAGGTGAACTGCCGTGCGCGGTGGCGTGATCCGTCGTAGCCGCGGCGGGCGAGCGCCTCGAGGGTGCGGGTGTCCGCGCGCTCCCCGACATGCCAGTCCCCGGTGCCCGCCGACGACGAGGCCACGTGCGCGCCCAGGCCTGCAGCATCCACGAACCACCGGAAGACGACGTCGGCCATGGGCGAGCGGCAGATGTTGCCGCTGCAGACGAACACCACGCGGAACGGCTCTGTCGCGCTGGCGGTCATCCCCTTATTCTGTCGTCGCTGACCGGTCCTGCACAGGCCGAGTTGTCGAGCCCCTTTCCACCGGCCGCCGTTCGTCGCCGTCCTCCGCCCCGCGAGCGGGGCACCGTGGTCGTGTGACGACGCCTCCCGCCCTCGACCCCTTCACGCTGGCCGGCGCGGCGACGGTGGAGGAGGTGCTGTGGATGGTGCGCGCCGCGCGCAATCGTATCGACGCGTTGACCGTGCGCACCGGTCGTGTCGCCGATGCGGTGCAGTGGCAGGCGCCGTCGGCGCGGGCGTTCCGCGAGCGCGCGGACGACCTCGAGCGGGCCGTGCGTTCCGCTCAGGCGTATGCCGACGACGCGGTCGACGGGTTGCGGCGAACGCAGGCTCGCCTCCTCGCCGGAACGGCGGCTCCGTGAGCGATCTGGTGATCCGCGACGGCCGGGTGGTGGAGGTCGACACGGCGTCGCTCCGCGCGGCCGCGGGCCGCCTTCGTGACGTCGCCGCCGAGGCCGAAGAGATCACCGCGCTGCTGCGAGGCGTGCCCGAGCGGCTCTCCGGCGTCGCGGGTGCCCCTCCGATCACCGAGTTGCTGACGGTGAGCGGCGTCCTCGGCGATGCCGCTCAGCTGGCCGCCCACCTCGCCGCCGCGGTCGACGAGGCAGCAGACCTGTACGAGGCCGTCGAGGTGCTGGCCCAGCGCGCCGCAGCGGTGGCGGCCGGTGATGCCACCGCCGTTGCGCGTCTGGACGACCGGATCGCGGCGGCCCAGTGGGGGCGTCCGGAGCTGTGGTTGCGCGCTCGCGACGTGCTCGAGAGCGCCGGCGACCGCGGTGACCTCGAGTGGCAGGCCTGGGTCGGCTCCCGCGGAGCGGACATGCTCCTCGCCTCGATCGTGCCGTTCACCGTGGCAGCCCTCGGGCGGAGCGTCGACGCGTTGCGGCTGGGGCCGGTCGGCGCTCGTGAGCGGCTGGCCGGTGCGGGTGAGCCCGTCGCCATCCGGCGGACGCCTGTGGCAACGCCCTCGCCGCCGGCCACGCTCGCGGAAGCGGCGGCCCGCGTTCCCGGCGGCGGAGACACCCGCGTGCGGGTGGAGCGTTACACGATGCCCGATGGCGGGCGGCAGTTCGCCGTCTACATCGCCGGAACGCAGTCGATCACCGGAACCGACCCGTTCGACGTGCGCTCGACCGTGCAGCTGTACGCCGGTGAGCGCTCCGCCTCGTACCAGGCCGCGCTCCGCGCCCTCGAGGACGCGGGCGCTGAGCCGGGCGACGTCGTCCATGCGTTCGGGCATTCGCAGGGCGCGATGGTGGCCGAGAGGCTGGCGCTGGAGGGACAGTACGAGACCCGCACGCTCGTCTCGTTCGGGTCGCCCATCCAGGCCGAGGTCGGTGCCGACACGCTCGCGGTCACCGTCCGGCACACCGACGACCCGGTTGCGGCGCTTCAGGGCGGCGGCCACCCCCTGCCGGTGGGAGCGGCGGGGAGCTTCGTCGTCGAGCGCACCGCCGACCCCCAGCCGGGGGTGCGTGACCTCACCCTTCCCGCCCACCACATGACGGCGTACGCGGAGACCGCAGCGCACGTGGACGCCTCCGATGACCCGCGTGTGGCGGAGCTGCGCACCGTGTTCGCCGGACTGGCCGAGGCCGAGCGCGCCGTGGCGTGGGACTATGCCGCGGAGCGGGTCAGTCCGCCCGGCTCGGGCGGAACAGAGCACCCAGGATCGCATTGATGATCGTGATGAGGAGCGCGGCGACGACGCCCCACCAGAAGTGCTCGACGCGCAGGCCGAAGTCCCACAGCTGGGTGATCCACGCGGTCAGCCACAGCAGGAAGCCGTTGATCACCAGCGAGATGAGCCCCAGCGTGAGGATGTACAGCGGGAAGGCGAGCACCTTCAGCACCGTGCCGATGATGCTGTTCACCACGGCGAAGATCGCGCCGACCAGCAGCGCGGTCAATGCCACCTGCAGCCACTCCCCCGGGGGGAAGGCGACGAGGCGTACCTGCAGCACGGAGACGAGCGAGACCACCCAGATCGCGAAGGCGTTGATGATCACGCGGACGATGAAGCGCACGGGCCCACTATGCCAGAGCGGGCGCGAGGCGCCCAGGTGCCGCGGCTAGGCTCAACGGGTGACCGTCGACGACGAGGCGCCCGTCCTCCCCCGCATCCGGCCCGAGATCGCGTCCCTTCCGGTCTATCGGCAGGGCAAGCAGGCCGGTGCCGACGCGTTCAAGCTGTCCAGCAACGAGAACCCGTTCGACCCGCTCCCCGGGGTGCTCGAGGCGGTGGCATCGGCGGGCGCGCTCAACCGCTACCCGGATGCCATGGCCTCGCAGCTGCGCGAGCGACTGGCCGCCCGCTTCGGAGTCGCCGTGGAGGCCGTGCACGTGGGGGCGGGAAGCGTGTCGGTGATCGCGCAGTTGATCCTCGCCGCGGCCGGTCCGGGCGACGAGGTGATCTACGCCTGGCGGTCGTTCGAGGCGTATCCGACGCTGGTGAACGTGGCCGGAGCGACCGCGATCGAGGTACCCCTCACCGACGACGCCCGCCACGACCTTCCCGCGATGGCCGCGGCGGTCACCGAGCGCACGCGGGTCATCCTCGTGTGCAGCCCGAACAATCCCACCGGCCCGATCGTCACCCATGACGAATTCGCCGCCTTCCTCGACGCCGTGCCCGCGGATGTCATGGTCATCCTCGACGAGGCCTACGCCGAATTCGTCACTGATCCCGACGCCGTCGACGGGATGCGGGTGCTCGGTCTTCTCGGACGGCCCAACGTCGTGGCCCTGCGGACCTTCTCGAAGGCCTTCGGGCTCGCCGCCCTGCGCATCGGTTACGCGATCGGTCACCCGCGGGTGCTGGATGCGGCGCGGGCGACCATGATCCCACTCTCGGTCACCGCCCAGGCGCAGACCGCGGCCCTCGCCAGCCTCGATTCGGAAGATGCCCTGCTGGAGCGGGTCCGCGTCATCACCGGACGCCGCGACCGCCTCGCGGCAGGCCTTCGGCAGGCCGGGTGGCGGGTGCCGGAGGCGCAGGGCAACTTCGTGTGGTTACCGGCCGGCGCGCACACGGAGGAGTTCGCCGCGGCCTTCGGCGCCGAAGGACTCGTCGTGCGTCCGTTCGCCGGAGACGGGTTGCGGGTGTCGGTGGGCGAAGAGGAGTCTGTGGACAAGGTCCTACGGGTCGCAGCATCCGTTGTCGAGACCCTCCCAGAGGGCCACCCAGGCCGCGGGCTAGCGTAGAACCGTGACAGGGCCCGAATTCACCGGAGCGCACGACGACCCGCAACTGGTGCGCGTGCTCGCCGCCGACGGATCGCTGGCGCCCACCGCAGCCGCCGAGCCGTACCGCGATGTCGTCGACGCGCTGAGCGACGCCGAACTCGAGCAGTTCTACCGCGACATGGTCTCGATCCGCGCCTTCGATCGCCAGGCGACCAACCTCCAGCGGCAGGGCCAGCTGGCCCTGTGGCCGCCCAGCTGGGGCCAGGAGGCCGCCCAGGTGGGGTCGGTGCGAGCCGCCCGGCCACAGGACCACCTCTTCCCGTCGTACCGCGAGCACGTCGTCGCGCAGGTGCGCGGCGTGGATCCGCTGCACATCCTCCGCCTCATGCGCGGCCTCACCCACGGCGGCTGGAACCCGTTCGACCCCGCCAACGGCAACACGCACCTGTACACGCTCGTCCTCGGGGCGCAGACCCTCCACGCCACCGGGCTGGCGATGGGGCTGGTCTTCGACGGCAAGTGCGGTACCGGCGACGCCGACCGCGACGAGGCCGTCATCGTGTACTACGGCGACGGAGCATCCAGCCAGGGCGACGTGCACGAGTCGATGGTCTACGCCGCCAGCTTCCGCGCCCCCGAGGTCTTCTTCCTCCAGAACAACCAGTGGGCGATCTCGGTTCCGGTCGCGACCCAGTCGCGCTCGCCGCTCTATCGGCGCAGCGCAGGCTACGGCATCCCGAGCGTTCAGGTGGACGGCAACGACGTGCTGGCCAGCTACGCGGTCACCAAGGTCGCGCTCGATGAGGCCCGCGGCGGCGACGGCCCCCGCGCCATCGAGGCGATGACGTACCGGATGGGCGCGCACACCACCAGCGACGACCCCACGAAGTACCGCACCTCCGAGGAGGAGAAGTCGTGGGCGGGGCGGGACCCGATCGTGCGCATGCGGGCGTTCCTGGAGGGCCGCGGCGCGTCCACGGCGTTCTTCGAGGAGGCGGATGCGGAGGGCCAGGCACTCGCCGACGACATCCGCACCCGTACGACGAACGCGGCGACGACCCTCGACCCCGAGCAGATCTTCGCGAATGTCTACTCCGCTGCGCACCCCCTCGTCGACGAGCAGCGCCGGTGGCTGGCCGAGTACGAGGCGTCGTTCGAACAGGGGGCGTCATGAGCAACGAAATGCCGCTGGGCAAGGCCCTCAACGCGGGACTGCGCCGCGCCCTCGAGGAGAACGACCGCGTCCTCCTGATGGGCGAGGACATCGGCCCGCTCGGCGGGGTCTTCCGGATCACCGAGGGGCTGCAGGCCGACTTCGGCCCGCAGCGCGTCATCGACACGCCGCTGGCCGAATCGGGCATCGTCGGCACCGCGATCGGCCTGGCCATGGGCGGATTCCGGCCCGTGTGCGAGATCCAGTTCGACGGATTCGTCTTCCCCGGGTTCGACCAGATCACCTCCCAGCTGGCGAAGATCACATACCGGCATGAGGGCGCCCTGCAGATGCCGGTGGTCATCCGCATCCCCTACGGCGGGCACATCGGCGCGATCGAGCATCACCAGGAGAGCCCAGAGGCCTACTTCACGCACACACCCGGCCTGCGCGTGGTGAGCCCCTCGACCGCGCATGACGCGTACTGGATGATCCAGGAGGCGATCGCCTCGCCCGATCCGGTCATCTTCCTCGAGCCGAAGGCGAAGTACTGGCAGAAGGGCGAGGTCGACACGACCGCGCCCGGGGCGTCGCTGCACGAGAGCCGGGTCGTGCGGCGCGGGACGGATGTGACCCTCGTGGGCCACGGCGCCATGGTCACGACGCTCTTGCAGGCCGCCGCGCTCGCCGAGGGCGAGGGAACCAGCTGCGAGGTCATCGACCTGCGGTCGCTGTCGCCGGTGGACTACGGCCCGATCCTGGACTCCGTCCGACGCACCGGTCGGATGGTCTATGCGCAGGAGGCGCCGGGGTTCACGAGCCTCGGAAGCGAAGTCGCCGCGACCGTGGCCGAGCGGGCCTTCTACTCCCTGGAGGCCCCGGTCATCCGGGTCTCCGGCTTCGACACCCCCTTCCCGCCGGCGAAGCTCGAAGCGGCGTACCTGCCCGATGCCGACCGCATCCTCGAGGCCGTCGATCGCGCCCTCGCCTACTGACCCGTCCGGCCATGCGCGCAGATCCGGCCACCCGCGGGCATAACTCCTGCAGAATCGACGCAGGCGCCCGCGAAGACGCCTGCGGCGGGGTTTTTCCGCCGCACTGCAGGAGCACGACGTGATCGAAAGGACGCTCCGATGAGCACCCAGACCTTCCTCCTCCCGGACGTCGGTGAAGGCCTCACCGAGGCCGAGATCGTGTCGTGGCGCGTCGCTCCCGGTGACACCGTCGCCGTCAACGACGTACTGGTGGAGATCGAGACGGCCAAGTCGCTCGTCGAACTCCCCTCGCCGTTCGGGGGCACCGTCGGCGAGCTGCTCGCTGCCGAGGGCGACACCGTGGATGTCGGCGCCCCGATCATCACCATCGCAGATGCGCCGGACGGGGGTTCCGGCGACGGACCCGCTCCCGCCGCCGCGACGGTTCCCCAACCCACCGACCCCGGTGGGGCGGTGCTCGTCGGCTACGGCACCGGCGGGGCCGCACAGTCGCGCCGCCGGCGCCCCGCTGAGCGGCCGGTCGCGGCATCCGTCGGCGTGGTGGCCAAACCTCCGATCCGCAAGCTCGCCCGCGACCTCGGCGTCGACCTCGCGGCGGTGACGCCCAGTGGCGCCGCCGGGGAGGTCACGCGCGAGGACGTCGTGAAGCAGGCGTCGCAGGCGAGCGTCTTCCGCAACCTGGAGACGCCGGAGTGGGGTGCCGTCCGCGAGGAGACCATCCCCGTGCCTGCCCAGGCTCCTGCCGCGCCGGCTGCTGCGGCCCCCGCCGGGGCCGGGAACGACGCGGCCGGGGCCGGGAACGACGCCGCCGCGAAGGATGCCCGCGAAGAGTCCATCCCCGTCCGCGGCGTCCGCAAGGCCGTCGCGACGGGCCTCGTGCGCACGGCCTATTCCGCCCCGCACGTGTCGGTGTGGACGGACGTCGACGCGACGCGGACGATGGAACTCGTCAAGCGGCTGAAGGCCTCGCCCGACTTCGCCGACGTCAAGGTCTCGCCGCTGCTGATCATGGCGCGTGCCGTCATCTGGGCCGTCCGGCGCACGCCGATGGTGAACGCGGCCTGGGTCGACGGCGACGACGGTGCCCAGATCCGGCTGCACCACTACGTCAACCTCGGCATCGCCGCAGCCACTCCCCGCGGGCTCCTGGTTCCCAACATCAAGGACGCGCAGGACCTCACGATGCGCGAACTCGCCCGCGCGCTGCAGAAGCTCACGACCACCGCGCGCGAGGGCAAGGCGACACCCGCCGACCAGCAGGGCGGCACGATCACGATCACCAACATCGGCGTGTTCGGGATGGATGCGGGAACCCCGATCATCAACGGCGGCGAGGCCGGGATCGTGGCCCTCGGCACCATCCGGCAGAAGCCGTGGGTGGTCGACGGCGAGGTGCGCCCGCGCTGGGTCACGACCGTGGCCGGATCCTTCGATCACCGCGTGATCGACGGCGACGAGATGAGCCGCTTCATCGCCGACGTGGCCTCGATCCTTGAGGAACCCGCGCTCCTCCTCGACTGACCCGCCCGCCCCCGCCCGCCGCCCGCCCCCGCCCGCCGCCCGCCCCCCACTGACCGCGAGAATCCATCCTCCCGGCGAGAATGCCGCATCCGACCGGATTCTCGCCGCCCACGTGGATTCTCGCGGCTCAGGGACCGGGGCGGATGGGACGGGTGAGAACGGTTATCAATAGCCGGTAGGGTGGAGCGCATGATCCGTTCGCGCTTCGCGCTCGTCGCCGTTTCCGCTCTCGCACTCGCCGGCTGCGCGAGCACCACCGCGGAGACGGATGACGGTGTGGTCCGGGTCGTGGCATCCACCAACGTGTACGGGCAGATCGTCGAGGCGATCGGAGGGGATGCGGTCGAGGTCACCTCGATCGTGACGTCGGCGGGGCAGGATCCGCACTCGTTCGAGGCCAGCGCGCAGGACCAGCTGGCCGTCAACCGCGCCGACCTCGTGCTGGAGAACGGCGGCGGCTACGACGGGTTCATCGACGGGCTCATCGACGCATCCGGAACCGACGCGCACGTCATCACCGCCGCCGAGTACTCGCACGACTGGCCGGGCAACGCCGGTCACGGTGCAGAGTCCGACGAGGATGCCGCGGGGGACGAGCACGACCACGGCGACCACGAGCACGTCGAAGGCTTCAACGAGCACGTCTGGTACGACCCGCATACGGTGGTGCACGTGGCCGAGGCGGTCGCCGACGAGCTCACCGCGCTCGTGCCCGACAGCGCCGCCGACATCGCGGCCAACCTCGAGGAGTTCGCCGGCGGGATCGCCGGCCTCGAGGACTCCCTTGCCGCGATCGCGGCCACGGATGCGGGAGCGAAGGTCTTCGTCACCGAGCCGGTGCCGCTGTACCTGGCATCGGCCGCCGAGCTCGAGAACGTCACCCCCGAGGCGTTCACCGAAGCCGTCGAGGAGGGGCAGGACGTTCCTCCCGCGACTCTTCTGGAGGCCCTCGATCTGCTGGCGGCCGGCGACGTCCGGGTCGTGATCGCCAACGCGCAGACCGGCGGACCCGAGACCGAAGAGGTGCTCCGCGAGGCGGAAAGCGCCGGCATTCCGGTCGTGGAGTTCGCGGAGACGCTGCCGGAGGGTCAGACTTACCTTTCGTGGATGGACGAGAACGTCGCGGCACTGGCCGGCGCGCTGGAGCGGTGAGGTCAGAACGACCGCTCGAGATCCACGGTGCAGCTCTCCGGCGCGATGGTCGGACGCTCTGGAGCGGCCTCGACCTCGAGGTGGAGCCCGGCGAACTGATGGCGGTCCTGGGACCCAGCGGCTCGGGCAAGACCACCCTCCTTCGCGCGATCCTGGGCCTGGAGCGGCTGAGCGCGGGTAGCATCTCGGCGCTGGGCGCGCCGGTGCGCGGGGCGGGCAACCGCGGGATCGGATACATCCCTCAGCAGCGCCCGCTGCCAGCCGAGACGGCGCTCCGAGGTCGCGATCTCGTCGCCCTCGGGGTGAACGGTCACCGCTTCGGGCTGCCGATTCCGCGCCGGGGCGACCGTGCCCGCACCGAAGCGCTCGTGACCGCGGTCGGAGCCGAATCCTTCGCCGATCGCCCCGTCGGCGCGCTCTCCGGTGGTGAGCAGCAGCGACTGCGCGTGGGGCAGGCGCTCGCGGACGAACCGCGGCTGCTGCTGTGCGACGAGCCGTTGACGAGCCTGGACCTCGCCAACCAGCAGGCCGTCGTGCGCTTGATCGACAAGCACCGTCGGGAGAACGACGCCGCGGTCCTCCTGGTCACGCATGACATCAATCCGGTGCTCGGCAAGGTCGACCGCATCCTGTACATCGCCGGGGGGCGGTTCACCCTCGGACGTCCCGATGACGTGCTGAACTCGCGCGTGCTCACCGAGCTGTACGGAGCGCCCGTGTACGTCCTGCGCGCCGGCGACCGCCTCGTGGTGGTCGGCGCACCCGACGCGGAAGCGTCGCACCACCACCATCACGAGGGCGAGCACTGATGGCCGGCGAGGTGTGGGACGCGCTGTTCGGCGGGCTGCCCGACTACGGCGCCATCCTCGCGCTCGTATCCAACTCGGTCATCGCCGGTGCGATCCTGGGGCTCGTCGGCGGCCTCATCGGCGTGTTCGTGGTGCAGCGGGACATGGCCTTCGCCGTTCACGGCATCAGCGAACTGTCGTTCGCCGGAGCCGCCGCCGCGCTTCTGCTCGGGTTCGATGTGGTGACAGGCTCCATCGTCGGGTCGCTCGTGGCCGCCGCGCTCATCGGATGGCTCGGAGCCCGCGCGCGCGACCGCAATTCGATCATCGGCGTGCTGATGCCCTTCGGCCTGGGCCTCGGCATCCTTTTCCTCTCCCTCTACAACGGCCGCAGCGCGAACCGGTTCAGTCTGCTCACGGGACAGATCGTGTCGGTGCAGACCGGGCAGCTCGGCTGGCTCATCGCCATCGGCGCGGTGGTGCTCGTCGCTCTGCTGCTGATCTGGCGTCCGCTGCGATTCGACTCGCTCGACCCGCAGTCGGCAGCGGCTCGGGGCGTCCCGACCACGGCCGTATCCCTGACCTTCATGCTGCTGCTCGGTCTCGTCGTCGCCGTCGCCGTGCACATCATCGGAGCGCTGCTGGTGATGGCGCTGCTGGTCACCCCCGCCGCTGCGGCCATGCGCATCGCGTCCGGGCCGCTCTCGGTCCCGGTCCTGGCCGCACTCTTCGGGTTCGTCTCCGCGGTCGGCGGCATCCTCCTCGCCGTCGCGGGCACTCTCCCGGTGAGCCCCTACATCACGACCATCTCCTTCGTGATCTACCTGGTGTGCCGTGCGGTCGGCGGCCGCCGCGGCCGGGTCACGCGCACCGCCTGACGCCTCCGCCCGCCCGCCCGCCTCTCCACCCACCCACCTCACCGCCCACCCGCCTCTCCACCCACCCGCCCACCCGCCTCTCCGTCCCGCGCCCGGGCGGCACAACTGCGGAGATCGTGGGGGACACGCCGCACGGAATGCCGCGGGGCCGGTGTGTCGCGGACCGTCTCCGCCGCTGTGCATACCCGCGGCGTCGGCCGCGCCGCGGCGCCGGCACCCGCACTCCGCACCGCATCCGGGTAACTCCGCACACGGGTAACTCCGCACCCGGCACGCGGCCCCCGGCACCCGCACCCGACGTTCCGCCTCTCCGTCCCGCGCCCGGCCGGCACAACTGCGGAGATCGTGGGGACGCGCCGTGTGGGATGCCGCGGGGCCGGTGTGTCGCGGACCGTCTCCGCCGTTGTGCAGCCCCGCGGCGGCGGCCGCGCCGCGGCGCCGGCACCCGCACTCCGCACCGCATCCGGGTAACTCCGCACACGGGTAACTCCGCACCCGG
>NZ_JBXVOQ010000005.1:0-403201 GCF_057197605.1 Microbacterium sp. Z11_20
ACTCCACCCGCCGCTGACGCGTCGCGCGGAGCCTCCGGGCGCGTGGGCCCACCCACGCCCACTCCACCCGCCGCTGAAGCCGCGCGCGGAGTGCGCGGAGTGCCGAGCCGGGGAGACACGGCTCGGGTGCTGCGACTGGTGGGCCCGGCGGTCCTCGTCGCCGCGGCGCTCGCGTTCCTCGTGTGGGGTCTCGCCTTCGGCGGGGGTGCGGCGCCGCTCGTCCTCGGCGACCCCGGCCCCGTGGTCCGCTGGGGTCTCCCGGTCGCCACCCTGGCGGTGAACCTCACCGCCGCGGTGATGGTGGGTTCGCTCGTTGTCGCCCTCTACGCGCTGCGCGCGGGTGACCGCGCGTTCGATGCCGCCCTCGACGCCGCATCCGCCAGCGCAGCGTTGTTCACGGTGGCCTCGGCGGTGACGGGCTTCTTCACGTTCGTGAACACCATGAACGCGACCCCGAGCGCGGACGCGCTGTTCGGCCAGCAGCTGGGCCGGTTCCTCGTCGAGGTGGAACTCGGGCGCACCTGGCTGCTCACCACCGTCGCGGGCGCCGTGCTCACGGTGCTCACCTTCGCCGTCCGGTCCTGGACCGCGACCTTCTTCGTGGCCGTCCTCGCCCTCGTCGCCCTGGTGCCGATGGGCACCCAGGGGCATTCCGGCGAGGAGGCCAACCACGACTCGGCCGTGGTGGCGCTGGTCCTGCACATCCTCGCCGCCGCGGTGTGGCTGGGCGGATTGATCCTGCTGGTGCTCATCCGTCCGGTCCTGGACCGGGCGACGCTGGCCACCGTGCTGCTGCGGTACTCGAGCATCGCTCTGGTCGCGTTCGTGGTGGTAGCGGTGTCGGGAACGGTGCGCGCGTCCGTCGGGATCGGCGGATGGGACGCCCTCGCCTCGCCGTACGGGGTGCTCGTCCTGGTGAAGGTCATCGCTCTTCTGGCGATGGGCGCGCTCGGTGCCTGGTACCGCCGCCGCCTCATCGCCCGGGCCGGCGAAGAAATCGCCTCCCGCCGGTTCTGGGGGCTCGTGCTCCTCGAGCTGGCGTTCATGGGGGTCGCCAGCGGTGTCGCAGCCGCCCTCGCCCGCACACCGCCCCCGGCGTCGGTGAACGCTCCGACCCTCGACAGCCCCGCCGAGATCCTCACCGGCGCTCCGCTTCCGCCCGAGCTGAGCTTCGAGCGCTGGCTGACGACGTGGGACGTCGACCTCCTGTGGCTGTTCGTCGTGGCGTTCGGGCTGTTCTTCTACCTGGCCGGGGCGTGGCGTCTGCACCGCCGCGGCGACGCGTGGCCGATCTACCGCACGGTGTTCTGGGTGGCCGGGATGCTGCTGCTGCTGTGGGTCACGTGCGGCCCGATCAACGCGTACCAGGACTACCTGTTCAGCATCCACATGGTGGGGCACATGCTGCTCACCATGGCAATCCCGCTTCTCCTGGTGCCCGGGGCGCCCGTGACGCTCGCCGCCCGCGCCATCCGCCGCCGGGACGACGGAAGCCGGGGCGGTCGCGAGTGGATCCTCTGGGCGGTGCACAGCCCCGTCGCGCGGGTGCTGACCAATCCGTACATCGCCGCGGGGCTCTTCATCGGATCGCTCTGGCTGTTCTACTACACCGACCTCTTCCGCTGGTCGCTGTACGACCACCTCGGGCACGAGTGGATGGTCGCCCACTTCCTGCTCACGGGATACCTCTTCGTGCTGTCCCTCATCGGCATCGACCCGGTGCCGTACCGGTTGCCCTACGCCCTCCGGCTGTCGCTGCTCATCGGGGTCATGGCGATGCACGCCTTCTTCGGCATCGCAATCATGATGCAGTCGGGTCTCATGGTGGCCGACTGGTTCGGCTCGATGGGGCGCACGTGGGGGCCTGACCCTCTCGAGGATCAGTACATCGGCGGTGGCGTGGCGTGGTCGATCGGCGAACTGCCGACCCTCATCCTGGCGATCACCGTGGCGATCCAGTGGAGCCGCTCGGATGACCGCGCCCAGCGCCGCCGCGACCGGCACGCCGACCGCACGGGGGATGCCGAGCTGGAGGAGTACAACGCCCAGCTCGCGGCTCTCGCCGAGCGGGACGCCCGCGCCGCGCGCTGACCTGCCCCGTCCCTCATCCTCCGTGTCTCACATTCCGCGCTGACCCGCGCCGTCCCTCATCCTCCGTGTCTCACATTCCGCGCTGCATGTCTCACGTTCGGCAACTTCAGCGCCTCACCGTTGCAGGAAGTGAGACATGCCGGACCGGGCAGAAAGTGAGGCATCCCGGACTGGGCAGAAAGTGAGACATGCCGACCGCGCCGCGCGCTGACCCCCGCCGTCCCGCCGGACCCGCGCCCTGCGCTGACCCGCGCCGTCCCTCATCCTCCGTGTCTCACATTCCGCGCTGCATGTCTCACGTTCGGCAACTTCAGCGCCTCACTGTTGCAGGAAGTGAGACATGCCGGACCGGGCAGAAAGTGAGGCATCCCGGACCGGGCAGAAAGTGAGACATGCCGACCGCGCCGCGCGCTGACCCCCGCCGTCCCGCCCGACCCGCGCCCTGCGCTGACCCGCGCCGTCGCTCATCCTCCGTGTCTCACATTCCGCGCTGCATGTCTCACGTTCGGCAACTTCAGCGCCTCACTGTTGCCGAAAGTGAGACATGCCGGACCGGCAGAAAGTGAAGCATCCCGCACTGCTGCAGGAAGTGAGACATGCCGGACCTGGCAGAAAGGGTGACATTCCTGCCCGGGGAGAAAGTGAGGCATCCGGCACGTTGCCGAAAGTGAGACATGCCGCACGGGGGCGGGCGGCTACGGGGCGTTGTGGCCCTCGACCTGGATGGATGCCGTGCCGTCGGGGAGCACGGTGATCGAGCCGGAGACGACGAACGGCACGTCCTCCTGCACCGTGCGCACCGAGCCGTCGAAGAGCGAGCGGATGTCGACATCGATGTGCGCGACCGCCTCGGTCGCCACGATCCGCCATCCCGCGCCATCGGGCTCGACGCTCACCTCGGGCTGCTGCAGGATCGACCAGGTCGGAGCGTCGACGATGCGGTTGCGCACCTGGAAGCCGAAGGGGCACCCGGTCGGCTGCAGCACCGCCTGCGCCGCGCAGGCGGAGAGGAACTCGTCCATCCGTTGCTGCACGACGGAGACGAATTCCTCGGTCGCGTCCGCCTGGATGTCTAGGGGGATGCCCGTCTGCGGCGCGTCGGCGAGCACCGCGACCCCGGGGGTCGCCGAGATCGCGGTGGTGACGGACACCGAGTACAGTCCCGGCGAGAAGATGAGCAGCGGCAGGGCCACGAGCGGGTCGACCTCCGCGCCATCCGGGGAGACCTGACGCTTGTCGATCTCGAAGCCGTTCACGTCGAAGCGCATCGACCCCCGCACGGTGAGGCTCATGACCGCGAGCGGGCTGGTATCGAAGCGCCAGGCCGGCGCAATGCCCGTCCAGCCGTCCTGTGCCACGGAGAAGGTGGTTCTCCCCGGAACCCCACCCGCTTGGTAGGAGACGGTGATCTGCGTGCGATCGCCGTCGTGCTTCTCGCCCACGACCTCCACATCGGTGAGCGCGGCCAGGGCGTCGCGGCGCAGCAGCACATCGGATGCGGCGGGGGTGAGTCCGGCCGCTTCCAGCTGCTGACCGTCCAGCGCGACGCCGGGCACCTCTCGGGCGTCGGCGGCGCGCCCCTCCGACAGCAGGTCGAGGTAGCGCAGCACGAAGGCGGTGGGGCTGTACACCTCGCGGTACAGGGCCGCCCCGCCGGCGCCGAGGGCGCTGAACAGCAGAACGCCGACCACGGCGAGAGCGGTGAGCTCACCGGCCAGCCGGCGGCGTGCCCGACCGGCGGGCGCGCCAGGGGGCGTCGCGACCGTCGTCGGCCGCGGAGCGTCCGATATCGAGGCCGTCTCCACGGTCTCAGTCTAGGAAACCGGTCCTCCGAAAGCGGTGGACGCGGTCACGGTCGGTCGCGACCCATATCGGCCATCGCGAAGCGCTGCACGATGGCGAACGCCGCCAGCTGGCCGGTGGAGAGCGCCAGCACGATCGACGACAGCGGCGCGGGCCAGGCCTCGCTCTGCGCCATGTCGCCGACGGCGTACACGCCGTCGGCGCTGGACTGTCCGACGCCGTCGACGGCGACCAGGCCGAGCGGGTTCCGGGTGAGCCCGAGCTGCTCGGCGAACGGTGCCCCCTGGGAGGAGCGGGGCAGGACGAAGACCCCGCCCACCTCGAGTGTCGACCGGTCCGCCAGGTGCAGCTGTAGCCCGTCGGCGGCTGGCGTCACCCGCTCGAGCTCCGCCGGCGCGATGACGTGCACCTCCGACGCGATCGGGCGGAGCTTGGCAGCCTGGATGGCGGCATGCGGGTTCTCGTCCACTACGGCGACGGGACGCCCGGCGAACTCGTGTCCGTGACAGAACGGGCAGTGCGCGACGAGTTCTCCCCAGTGCTCTGCCAGCCCCGGGATGTCGGGCAGGGCGTCGATGAGGCCGGTGGCCAGGATGACCGTCCGCGCGCGGATCACCGCGCCCCCGGCCGTGGTCGTCGAGAACCCGCCCTCGGCGCGTGCGAGGGATTCGACCGCCTCATCGCGCACCTCCACGGTGTCGTAGGCGCCGAGTTCCGCGCGGCCGCGCCGGCGCATCTCCGCCGGAGACTCCCCGTCGAGCGTGAGCACGTTGTGGGCGTGCGCGGTGGGGTCGTTGCGGTAGACGCCGGAATCGAACAGCACCACGGTGCGGTGCACCCGCCCGAGCGTCAAAGCCGCCTGGAGGCCGGCGGGGCCGCCACCCAGAATCACTGTGTCGTACATGCCACTCCTCGTAGTTGTTGCGAACTCGACGATCCTGTGACTTCATGTTGGGATGAAGTCAAGTGGCGAGGCGATCGGCGATATCGCGGCACGGTTCGGTCTGGACACCCATGTCCTCCGGCACTGGGAGGAGGTGGGGCTTCTGCATCCCGAACGCGATCCCGCCGGAAGGCGGCGGTACTCCGACAGCGACCACGTCCGCATCGCGGTCATCCTGTGCAGCAAGGCGTCGGGGATGAGTCTCGAACAGATCTCGACCCTGTTCGAGACCGCGCCGGCCGATCGCAACCGCATCCTGCGCGAGCATCTGGCCGACCTGGAGCGGCGCGCCGCGGAAATCGAGCGAGCCCGCGAGATGGCCGACCACGCCCTGCACTGTCGCGCGCGCGATGTCGGCACGTGTCCGCGCTTCCGCATCCACGTGTCGGAGCTGACCGTCAGCACCCCCGACGACCGCGCCCGAACCGCACGCCGGCGCCGGACGGCCGCTGCGGCGTGACGCGCGTGAGCGTCACACGCGGTCGATGCCGAACTAGCATGATGCGGTGAGCACGCCGCCCCCCTCCGCATCCCCGGGGCTCTCGGCCGAGCAGGAGGCGCTATTCCGGCTCATCGAAGACACGCGTGAGCACGTGTTCGTCACCGGGCGCGCCGGGACGGGCAAGTCCACCCTGCTGCAGCACCTGGCCTGGAACACGAGCAAGCAGATCGCGGTCTGCGCTCCCACCGGTGTGGCGGCGCTGAACGTCGAGGGTCAGACGATCCACTCCCTGTTCCGGTTGCCGATCGGGCTCATCGCAACGGGGGAGATCGAGCAGTCCGATGCGACGCGCAAGCTCCTGAACGCGATCGACACGCTCGTGATCGACGAGATCTCCATGGTCAACGCCGATCTGATGGACGGCATCGACCGTTCGCTGCGGCAGGCCCGGGGCCGCCGCGCGGAGCCCTTCGGGGGAGTGCAGCTCGTGATGTTCGGCGATCCGTACCAGCTCGCCCCCGTCCCGCCCCGCGGTGACGAGATGCGCTACATCCGCGACCACTACCGCTCGTTCTGGTTTTTCGACGCGAAGGTGTGGGCCGGCGACAGCGCGAGCGACGGCATCCTCGAGCTGGGCCGGCATGGGGCCGACCTGCACGTGCGGGAGCTCGTCGAGATCCACCGTCAATCAGATCCGGCGTTCAAGGCGTTGCTGAACGCGGTGCGTTACGGCCGCGTGACGGCCGACATGGCGGGCGTGCTCAACGGTGCGGGGGCGCGGACCCCGCCGAATCCCGCTGACGGCGAGCATCCCATCATCACTCTCGCCACGCGCAACGACATCGTGAACACCATCAACCGGCGTCACCTGGACGAGCTGGTCGGGCGGATGCAGACGGCCAACGCCGAGATCAGCGGCGACTTCGGCCGGGGCGAGGCCAACTATCCGGCCGAGCAGGAGCTGAAGCTCAAGGTCGGTGCGCAGGTGATGTTCCTGCGCAACGACGTCTCCTCGTATGGCGAGCCGCCGCGCTGGGTCAACGGCACGATCGGAACCGTCACGCGCATCGCCGGCGGCACGGTGCGCGTCGAGGTCGACGGCACCGAGCACGATGTGGAGCCGGCCGTGTGGGAGAGGTTCCGGTACTCCTACGACCCCGGCAAGCGCACCCTCTCCCGCGACGTCGTCGCGGAGTTCACGCAGTTCCCGCTGCGACTGGCGTGGGCCGTCACCATCCACAAATCCCAGGGCAAGACCTACGACCGCGCCGTGATCGACCTGGGTTCGGGTGCGTTCGCCCCCGGGCAGACCTACGTCGCCCTCAGCCGCCTGACCTCCCTGGACGGCCTCTACCTCTCCCGCCCTCTCCGCCCCAGCGACATCCGCGTCGACCCCGACGTGCAGCGCTTCATGAGCACGGCCCTGCGCGCCCGCGCCTAGCCCGTCCCGTCCCGTCCCTCCCTTCCGTCCCCTCCGTCCCCTCGTCCCGCGCCGAGAAACGACAAGCGGGACGAGAATCAACGCGCCGCGTCGTTTCTCGTCCGGAACGTTGTTTCTCGCAGGGCGCGGGGCGCAGGGCGGCAGGGTGCAGGGCGCAGGCGCGCAGGGCGCAGGCGCGCAGGGCGCAGGCGCGCAGGGCGCAGGGGCGCAGGCGCAGGGGTCAGGGTGCGGCGGCCTTGGCGCGGGCGAGGTCGTGGAAGAGCTCGGTGTTGAAGCGATAGGCCACGAGCACCTCGTCGATGACGCGTCCCTGCTCCGCCGCATCCCACGGCGCGGCATCCAGCTGCTCCCGGTACAGGTCCTTGAACGCCTTCGGGTCGGCGATGTCGGCGAAGACGTAGAAGCCGATCCCGTTCGTCTCGAAGCCGAAGCGGCGCTGCATGAGACGTCCGATGAACTGGCCGCCGGAGAGGTCGCCGAGGTAGCGCGTGTAGTGATGAGCCACGAATCCGCCGGCCCACGCCGTGCCGACGGTGCGGATGCGGTCCACATAGCGCCGGGTGGTGGGCAGCGGCTGGATCCTCTCCCGCCAGTCCGCGCCGAGGAGGAACTCCAGGTCGGCCTCGAGGGCGGGCAGCCGGGTGAGCCTCTCGGAGATGAACGCGGCGGCGACGGGGTCGGCGCGCATGCGGTCGGCGGCCGCTTCGAGCGCGGCGTAGATGAACCAGTGCTGGGCGACGAGGGCGATGTAGTCCTCGCGGGTGCCTTCCCCCGTCATCAGGTCGGACATGAACCCGGAGTGCTCGCTCGAGGAGTGCGCGGCGCTCGAGCGTTCGCGCAGCGCGCTCGAAAACGGAAGACCGTCGCTCATACGCGTCATCATAGGGGAGAGTTAGGCGAGCCTAACTACGAGTTTGCTGAGGCCGGTGCCGGCCGTCAGTCGTGCGGGCGGGGCTCGACACCCAGCCGCCGGCACGCCTCGTCGTAGAGGGCGACGACCTCCCGCCGCACCGCGCGGCGCTCGGTGATGGGTCCGCCGGGCCAGGGCACGCGCAGAGCCGACGCGGTGCCGTCGGCCGTCACCACCGACCACTCGCCGCCGTCGCCGTCGAACCCCGTCATCTCGGCCTCGGCGATGTGCGTCCCCCCGAACGCGCGGGCGATGAGGAGGTTGTCGGCGGGATGATCGGTGTTCATGTGGCCGAGCACGCCCGCGAGGGCATCGTCGGGGAAGGTGTGGGGCATGCGACCAGATTAGGGACAGTCGTGATGTAGACGTGACCGGCCAGGGGCGGAATCCCGGGGGGCCCCACGGATGGGTGTGTTTGAATTCATGGTGCGCGTCTTCAGGCGCCGGTTCCAGTTTCTCCCGGGGGTGAGGATGCGGTCACATCGCGCTCGCAGCGTCGCCGCGGCGGCTGCCGGCATCGCCGCCCTCGTGGCCGTGCTCACCGGATGCTCCGCCCCCGACCCGGTCGAGATCGAGCTGCCGCCCCAGTCGGAGGCCGCGCTTCCTGACGAGACGGCGCAGCAGCTGGAGGCGGCGGTGACCAGCGCGATGGGTGCCACCGGGTCATCCGGCGCGATCGTGGGTGTCTGGGCACCCTGGAGCGGCAGCTGGGTCGCGGGCCTCGGCACGCAGACCCCGGGCGGCGACGACACCGTCAATGCCGACATGGGCTTCCGCGCCGCCGACGTCACTCGCGCCATGACCTGCGACGTCCTCTTCCAGGTCGCTGCTGAGGGCACTGTCGAGTTGACCGACAGCGTCATCGAGTACGTCAACGGGTTCCCGGATCTCGACAATGTCACCCTCCGCCAGCTCTGCGACGGCACCGCCGGCATCGGCTCGCACTCGCCTCAGCTGCAGTCGCTCATCTTCTCGAACATCGAGCGGCAGTGGGATCCGCGGGAGCTCGCCGGCTATGGCCTCGGTCAGGGCCGGCTCGAGCCGGGCACCGCCTACCGCGACTCCGACTCCGGCTACCTCCTGCTGGGCGCAGCCCTCGAGCGGGCGACGGGACAGAGCATGCGCTCGCTGCTGGCCGACCGGGTCGCCGCACCGCTCGGTCTCGACGCGACCGAGCTGCCCACCGCCGCCGCGGCACCCCCGTCCGACGGGCCGGTTCTGCGAGGGCACTGGTCGACCGCGGATGCAGCGGGAGCATGGAACTGCGCGGAGCCGCGCGACGTCACCACGATGTCGTCGAGCGTCGGCGGGGCCGACTCCGGAGCGGTGACCGACATCACCGACCTGGGCCGCTACGCGCAGGCCCTGGCAACCGGCGCGCTGACCCCCGACGCGTCCGATCGCTTCGAGAACCGCCTGCCGGTCGCCCCCGACCAGCCGACGTGGTTCACAGCCGCCGGCGGCGCCTATCAGGCGGGCGATCTCGTGGGCCAGTACGGGTCGATTCCGGGGTACATCACCGCCGCGTTCGCCGATCCGCGTTCGGGGCTGACCATCGCGGTGGTCCTGAACAACTCCGGCGCCAATTCCGCCATCGGCGCGTGGCTCGCGTGGGAGCTGGCCGCGATCGCCTCACATGCGCCGGGCGCGGAGGGGGAGAGCATCCCCGAGGCAGGGCTGCCCTGGACCGCGCAGCAGCAGCACGACGCGATCCTCGCGAACGCGATCTGCCAGGCGCCTGCGCAGTGACCTCGGTCGCCGGGGCCGGCCGCCTCGGGCCCAGCACCGCGGTGCTGTTCGTCATCGTCGGCCTGGCGTGCCAGGAGGTGGGCGCATCCCTGGCGGTGATGCTGTTCCCCGAGCTCGGCCCGCTCGGCATGGTCATGCTCCGCCTGGTCTTCTCCGCGCTCCTCCTCCTGGCGATCGCGCGGCCGCGGCTCCGCGGACGCTCGCGTCGTGGGTGGACGTCGGTGGTGCTCTTCGGCCTCGTGCTGCTGTGCATGAACGGACTGTTCTACCTCGCGCTCGAGCGATTGCCGCTCGGCGTGACCGTCACCATCGAGGTGCTCGGGCCGCTGACGCTGTCGATCATCGCCAGTCACCGGGCGTCTGCGCTCATCTGGGCGGGGCTCGCCCTCGTGGGGGTCGTCGCTCTGGGCGGCGGCGGATGGGACCGCCTCGACCTTCTCGGTGTCCTGTTCGCGCTCGGCGCGGCGGCGGCATGGGCCTGCTACATCCTCGCGTCCGCTCGGGTCGGTAGGGAGTTCCCCCGGCTGGACGGACTTGCTCTGGCGATGCTCGTCGCCGCGGTCCTGTCGCTTCCCCTCGGCATCGCCGACGCCGGGCTCGCGCTCCTGCGGTGGGACCTCCTGGCCGTCGCGGCCGCGGTGGCGGTGCTCTCCTCGGCCATCCCGTACGCCCTGGAACTCATGGCCCTCCGCCGACTGCCGGCGGCCGCCTTCGCCATCCTGATGAGCCTGGGACCGGCCACCGCATCCCTCGCCGGATTCCTGCTGCTCGGCCAGCATCTCTCGCTCCTGGAGTTCGCGGGGATCGCCCTGGTGATCGTCGCGAGTATCGGCGCCGTACGCGCCGCAAGCCGGGCCGGACGCGGTGCCACCGGCTCAGGGCCGGACGACGACCCGCTCACCGAGCCACTCGGCTGACCAGCGTCGGTCCCGGTGACCCATGGGCTCGGTTTGACCGATTGTCTGACGGTAAGCCAGGATTGCTGGCGCCGTGGTTTCGATGTTCCGCTCGTACAAGGAGGTACCGGTGTCCGCTCTCTCGTCCCCACCCAGTAAGGCTCGCGTGGCCGTAGCCGTTGCCGTCGGCAACTTCATGGAGTGGTTCGATTTCGCCGTCTACGGCTTCTTCGCCGTGATCATCGGCCAGCTCTTCTTCCCGGCCGACACCGATCCCTTCGTCGCGATCCTGTCGTCGCTCGCCGTCTTCGCCGTGGGGTTCTTCATGCGACCCCTCGGGGGCTTCATCCTGGGGCCGATCGGAGATCGGTACGGGCGCCGGACGGCGCTGGTGATCTCGATCGTCGCGATGGGCATCGCCACCACGGTCATCGGGCTTCTCCCCGTCTACAGCGCCGTCGGCGTGCTCGCGCCCCTCCTGCTGGTGCTGTGCCGGTGCGTCCAGGGTCTCTCGGCCGGTGGGGAGTGGACCGGATCGGCGGCGTACCTCATCGAGTCGACCCCGACCCCGCACCGCGGCAAGTTCGGGAGTGTCATCTCCGCCACTGCGGCCCTGGCCACGATCGTCGGCAGCCTGTTCGCGCTGTTCCTGAACAACGTGCTCTCCGAGACCGACCTGCTCTCCTGGGGCTGGCGTGTGCCGTTCCTCCTGGCCGCGCCCCTCACGCTCGTCGGGCTGTACATCCGACTGCGCCTGGGGGAGACCCCCGTCTACCAGAACGTCGAGTCGCGCGGCGAGGTGCAGAAGTCGCCTCTCGTGCGCAGCCTCCGTGAGAACCTGCGCCCGATCCTGCTCACGCTCGCCATCGCGGCGGTGCAGGGCACCGGCTTCTATTACCTCGCGACGTACGTCGTGAACTACCTCACCACCACCGTCGGCCTCGAGCGCGGCCCGGCGCTGGCATTCAGCGCCATCGGGCTCACGGTCTACATGATCCTGTGCCCGCTCGCCGGTGCGCTCAGCGACCGATTCGGCCGTCGCCGGCTCAACCTCATCGGAACCATCGGCTACATCGTGCTGCCGATCCCGGTGTTCTGGATGATGTCCAGCGGGCAGGGCGTGGCCGTGGTCGCCGGGATGATCCTCCTGACGCTCACCCAGTCGCTCGTGAGCGTGACGACCGTCGTCATGCTCGTGGAGCTGTTCCCAGCCTCCAACCGGTCCAGCGCGAGCGCCATCGGATTCAACATCGCGCTGGCGTTCATCGCCGGTCCTGCCGCGTACATCGGGACGTGGCTCGCGGGCACCACCGGCGACCCGGTCTCGCCGGCCTGGTACATGGTGCTGCTGGCGGTGCTGGCGCTGCCGTTCCTGTGGAAGTGGCTGCCCGAGACAGCCGGGCGCGACATCACGAGCGAGGACGACGCTCTGCGCCGCCGTGTCGTCGCTCCCGCCTCGGAGGCCCCCGTCCGCGGCGCCTGAAAGAAGCACGCCGCGACGCGCGGTGCCGGGAGCCTTCTCAGGCCTCTCCGGCACCGCGCGTCGCTGTGTGCGGCGGCCCCGCCGCGTTGCTCGTCCGCGGGCGGCCCATGCGCGATGCCGGCCCTTCTCATCACGGTTTCCCTCGTTTATGTCACCTGTGTCACGCCGGTGGGACCAATGGCTCTTACCGCACCGCGGCTGCTGAGCGAACGTAGTCGTGCGCGGCAGCGCAGCCTCGGTCCGAGGCATCCACTTCCCCCTGTGAGAGACGACCATGGCCCCGAATCGGAACGCATCCGCCCCCGCGAGGGGAGCCGAGACCCCGTTCCGTCTGAGCGAGCGCCGGGGGGCGGTCAGTGCCGCTCCCCGGCGCCTCGTCCATGTGAGCGCGGGCATCGTCGCCCGGCCATGCGCGGTCGTGGGCACGGTGACATCGGCGCATACCGCGCCGAGGAGATGAGAATGACATGAACGAGTTTTCGGGATACCCCGCCTCAGAGCCCCGGCTTCGCACCGTCGGCCCCGCCGATCTCTACCTTCCGGCGACCCAGCCGATCGACATGACCGCACTCATCGCTGCGGCGGTGGCCGCGGAGAAATCCGCGGCGGGGTCGTCGTGATGCGCCAGCACTGGGCGGAGCCGGTGTTGTGGCCGATGCGCGCGCGTGACGAGCGGGTGCCATCGACCACTCCGGAGGATGCCGCCGCAAGCCGCGCCGTCCGTGGTGACTCCGAGGGTCGCGGGGTGCGGGTGTTCGTCGTGGACGACAACGAGATCTTCCTGCTCGGGATCACGAGACTGATCGCATCGCGCGCGGGTTTCGTGGTGGTGGGACAGTCGACCTCCGCCGCCGAGGCCGCGCGCCTGGTGGCTCCCGCCCATCCCGACGTCGTGATCATGGAAGCACGTCTCCGAGACGGCAGCGGGACTGACCTGTGCGGGGCCATCCGCCGTGCGCGCCCGGACACCCGGTGTCTCATCTTCACGTCCGACGAGCGGGCCGAAACGGTCGCCGCCGGGATGGCTGCCGGCGCCTCGGGCTACATCCTCAAGCGGGTGCCCGGAGAGACGTTCCTCGATTCGGTCGGCAGGGTCTCCCGTGGGGAGGACCTCCTCCCGCCGCCCGCACGGCGGGCCTCCGTTGCTCCCGCGGGTGGACGGCTCGGACTCCTCGCCACCGGACCGAGCCTGACGCTGCGCGAGCACCAGGTGCTGGCGCTGATCTCCGATGGCATGACCAACAAGCAGATCGGCGAGTCGCTGTTCCTCGCCGAGAAGACCGTCAAGAACTACGTCTCCGGGCTCCTCTCGAAGCTCGGGTTCGAACGTCGCACCCAGGCCGCGGTTTACGGCGCGACGCGGGAACGCGCCTGATCCGCTGCGGTGTGACCGCCTCCCCCTCGCGGGGAAGCGGGACCTCCTGCTCTAGCTGCTCCGCTCGGTGACGCGGAGAGTGAGAGCAACGAAAGGAACACGATGGCTGACCGAAACTACTCATTACTCATCGCCACGTACGACGACCAGGATTCCGCGCAGACCGATTTCGATGTACTCAAGTCCGTGGAGGACGTGAAGGTCGTTGCCGCGGCGGTGCTCACCCGGGATTCCGGCGGAGAGGTCACGGTCAAGGAACACGGCGGCAGGCAACTCGCGTACGGGACCGCCGCAGGCCTCGCCGTCGGTGTCGTCGTCGGACTCTTCGCCCCGCCGCTTCTGCTGTCGAGCGTGATCGGTGCCGGTGTCGGTGCCGGCGTGGGCGAGATCGTCAAGCGTCACGAGGAGAAGTCGATCGGCGTCGACGTCGAGGAGTGGCTGCCGGCGGGATCATCCGCTGTCGTTGCCGTCATCGACGACCGGTACCTCGACCGCGTCGATCGCGCGTTCGATCGAGCGGCGAAGAAGGTCTCGAAGGCCGTGGACAAGGGTGACTTCAGTGCCGTGGTGAAGGCCCTGAGCAAGGGTGACGAGCGGATCCTCGAAGCAATCGACTCCTGATCCTCCGCGTCGGCGGCGGTTAGGGACGCCGTCGATGCCGGGTGGGCCTCACTGCCGCTCCAGGGGCGCGGAGCTTTCGGCGGGCGGGGCCCACCCGGGAGTGCGGGGTGCGCATCCCGCCGAGGTCGACGGCCGGAGCCCAATCGCACTATTCGCATTAGCATGAATGTATGCGCATTCTCCTGAGCGGCGTCCCCGCCTTCGGTCATCTCCTTCCCCTCGCAGCGATCGCCCGGGCAGCCCACGCAGCCGGCCACGAACTGCGCCTGCTCACGAGCGCAGGCATGACGGAGGCGATGGCGCTCGACCTTCCCGAGGCGCCCGTGCTCGGTGCCGGTCCGATGCCCGACGCTATCTTCGCCGAGGTGGCCCGCCGGCTCGGGGGGCAGGATCCCGCGGCAGACCCCCGCCCGGAGAGCGTCGCCGAGTTCTTCGCGGGGGCGCGCGTGGACCTGACCGTCGACCGGGCCATCGAAGTGGCCCGTGCGTGGCGACCAGACCTGATCATCGCGGAGGCGACGGACTTCGTCGGCCCGCTCGTGGCTGCTGAGCTGGCGGTGCCATGGAACGTGCTCGCCTTCGGGCCGGCCGTGCCCGACGAATTCGCGGCGCCGATGCGCGCGGTCGTTGCGTCGCGCTACGCCGACCGAGGCCTCACGCCGACCGCGCCAGAGCATTACCTCGACCCGGCACCGCTGTCGCTGCAGCCGGAGGGCTGGACTCCTCCCGTCGATCGGCTCCCATTTCGCGTCGAACCGCATCGCCGCGCCGCCCAGAGCGGGTACGTGCCGACCGACGGGTCGAAGGACGGCAAGCGCGTGGTGCTCGTGACCCTCGGCACCGTGTTCGCGGGATCGCACACGCTCGATGCGATCGTCGGCTCGATCGACCGGTCCCGCTTCGAGATCGTGGCGACGACGGGGCTGCTCCCGGACGCATCGCGCCCCGACCTCGTCGACGGGGTCCGCTATGTCTCCTTCGTCCCCCTCGCCGAACTGCTCGTCGGCGTCGACGTGGTCGTGAACTCCGGTGGAGCCGGCACCGTGCTCGCGACCCTGAGCAGAGGCATCCCGATGGTCGTCCTGCCGCAGGGGGCAGATCAGTTCGTCAATGCGGAACGGTCGGCGTCGTCCGGAGCGGCCCTCGTGGTGAACGATCCCTCCGCCGCGGGCGCGGCGCTCACCACGGTGGCCGATGAGGCGTCGTTCCGAGCCGCCGCCGAACGGATCGCCGCCGACATCCGGGCCATGCCGTCGGCCTCGGACGTGGTTGCCGAGCTCACCGGACCTCGGGCGGGTCGGGGGAGCGGCGGTGTCTCAGAGGGCGCCGTCAGGGTGTGACGAGTGCGCTGATGGCCTGGCGGGCCAGCCACGCCTGCGTGCGGTCCCACGGCCAGCCGAGGTCGGCGAGGGTGCGGAGGGCCGTCACCCCGAAGTAGAACCACAGAATGTCCAGGACGTCCTCTCGACCCACGTCGGGTCGCAGCCAACCGTTGGCGAGGAGATGTTCCGCGACCGGCGCGAGGTTGTCGCGGTACTGCCGCTCGGTCACTGCGACGGCGTCCGCAACGGCGGGCTCGGTCGGCGCCGCGCTGTACATCACCGCGATGAGCGGGAGGAGCTCCTGCATCGTCGTGCACACGCCGGCGGAGAGGGTGCGGATCGCCTCGTCGGCCGCCGTCGTGCCGCGGACCGCCGCGACGGTCTCCGCGATGCGGGGGTTGCTCGTGCCGCGCTCGATGAGCGCGATCGCGATCTCGGCCTTGCTCCCGACGCTGCCGTAGACGGTCGTCACAGCCACGTCTGCGTCGCGCGCGATGTCAGCGACGGTGGTGCGCGCGAAGCCGCGCGAGGTGAAGAGCGCCTCGGCGGCGTCGAGCACCACGAGCCTCGTGACAGCGGCCGCCCGCTCCCGCTGTGCGGACTTGTAGGGGCGGGCCATCCGTTCAGGGTATTCACCGTGGCCGCGCACCGCCAATGACGCCCGGCCACCCGCCCACGGACTCCGCCGGCGACCGGCGAACTCGGGGCGGCCCCGACCGAGCTCGCGGCACCGCTGATGCTCCGCTTCAGGTCGGCCGGGTTGCTGAGGTCAGTCGCTCGACGGGGGCTGCCGGCGCAGGTTCACCCGGATCGCGTCGACGGCCTCCGCCTCCGGCACCAGGCCGAGGTTCGAGAGCACCGCGAGGCCATGCACCGTGGCCCACATCCGCGTGGCCAGCCCAGGCGCTGCGTTCGCGTCGGCTGCCGCGCCCCTTTCCGCGGCGACTCGTCTCAGCACGTCGCGGTGTCGCGCCATCTGGAGGGCGAACTCCGGGCTCCGGTCGCCGACGACGTCGGGATCGTAGATCCACGCGAACCGCCGGGGGTGCGCGACCGCCCACCCCACGTAGGCGCGACCGGCTGCTTCCGCCGCGCTGACGGTGCGCTCCGGGTCATCGAGGGCGGCCACTTGCGAGTCGACGAACTGCGCCATCCATCGCTCGGCGAGTTCTCGCAGCAGCGCGTCCTTCGTCGCGAAGTGCTTGTACGGTGCGGCAGGGCTCACGCCGATATCGCGGGCGAGTTCGCGAAGGCTCAGCGATCGCATGTCGCTCGCGTCGCACGCCCGCTCCGCGGCCGCGAGCAGGCTCTCGCGAGTGTCGCCGTGATGGTACCCGCGCGATGTAGACACTGATCACATTTTGGTGCTAGCGTGACGCATTCGCAAGTGATCACTGTTCACTTAGCGACGACGTGACCGCCCGAGAACCGCCGTAAAGAAGGAAAACCCGTGACGACCGCGACCGAAACTCGCCCCCGCCAGCGCACTGTGACCGACGTCCTCCTCGCCATCAACTGGATCGCGCTTCTCGGCGTGATGTTCGGCGGGTACTCCCTGCTGCGGCTCATCAGCGCCGGCATGAGCGACCACGCCGAGCAGTTCTTCCGTGCGGGCCACGGCCACGCGGGAGTGCTGACCGTGATCGGGATGCTGTACGTGATGACGATGGCGCGCACCGGCGCCACGACCCGTACGCAGAT
The DNA here is from genome assembly GCF_057197605.1 of Microbacterium sp. Z11_20. Lineage (NCBI taxonomy): Bacteria > Bacillati > Actinomycetota > Actinomycetes > Micrococcales > Microbacteriaceae > Microbacterium > Microbacterium sp. Z11_20. The sequence goes on from NZ_JBXVOQ010000005.1 coordinate 16,778, forward strand.
CGTCAGCTACGTGATCTACTTCGTCGGCGTGGGACTCCTCGCCGGCGGGTTCTTCGTCCACGTGGGCGCCACCGCGGGTGAGGCCTCGTTCGGGGTTGCGGTCATGACGCCCGCCGGCGCCGTGGTCCTCGCCGGCGCCATCCTCTTCTTGGCCTTCCGGCTCGTGCGTTCTCGCTGAGGCCGTCGATCGCGTCTCCGCTCGCGCCGTGATGGCACATCCAGCGGGAGAACGGGCAATGGAGGGGCTGACGGGAATCGAACCCGCGCTATCTGCTTGGGAAGCAGAAGTTCTGCCATTGAACTACAGCCCCGCGGCCTTTCGGCGCCTCGCCAGCATAACAGCGCACTCCCGACCCTTACACCGCGAGGCAGCATCCTGCCGACGAGACCGCGACATAAGGCCAGGGTCTCGCCGGCGGCGTGCAGTCTCGCGGCCGCGTGCGGGGTCCCGGCGGGCAACGCGCGGCCGGCGGCGGCTCTAGGCTGGGCGCGTGCTGCTCTCCGACCGCGACATCATCCGTGAACTCGAATCCGGACGCATCGGGCTCGCCCCCTCCGACGCCACGATGGTGCAGCCGTCGAGCGTGGACGTGCGCCTGGACCGCTACTTCCGGTTGTTCGACAACCACAAGTACCCGTTCATCGATCCCGCCGAGGATCAGCCCGAACTCACGCGCCTCATCGAGGTCGCCCCGCACGAGCCCTTCATCCTGCACCCCGGCGAGTTCGCGCTGGGGTCCACGTACGAGCAGGTGAGCCTGCCGGACGACGTGGCTGCGCGCCTGGAGGGGAAATCATCCCTCGGCCGGCTCGGCCTGCTCACCCACTCCACCGCGGGCTTCATCGACCCTGGCTTCACGGGTCACGTCACCCTTGAGCTGTCCAACGTCGCCACCCTGCCCATCAAGCTGTGGCCGGGGATGAAGATCGGGCAGCTCTGCTTCTTCCGGCTGTCGTCGCCCGCCGGGAACCCCTACGGCTCCGGTCCGTACGGCAACCGGTACCAGGGTCAGCGCGGCCCCACCGCATCCCGGTCGTTCCTGAACTTCCATCGCACCGACGTCGGCGTGACGGACGCCGGTTCGGCCGGGCGCTGACGCGGCGTCCGCCGTCGCAGCGGGCGAGGATGGCTCGATGACAACCAGTGCCGGCACCGCCGGTTCGACGCCCCTGGAGATGCAGCGGAGCATCCCCGGGAGCAATCACGCGCGCCTGCTGAAGCTGCTCTACCGACGCGGCGATCGCTCGCGAGCAGACCTGGCCCGTGCCGCCGGAGTCACCAAGGCCACCGTGTCGAGCCTCATCGCCGAGATGCTCGAGGCCGGTCTCGTCGTCGAGACGCGGCAGCGCCCGGTGGACGGGCCGGGGCGACCCGCCGTCGACCTCGACGTGGCGCGGACGTCGTGGGTCGTGCTCGCCGTGGACCTGTCGCCCGATCATGAGTTCACGGCCGCGCTGATCGACCTCGGTGGGGCGATCCACGATCGCGCTTCCGTGACGTTGGGCGGGGCGCGCGGTGAGGACGCCTTCGTCATGGCGCGTGAGCTGATCGACCTGCTGCTCGCCCGCGCCGAGGTGCCTGTCCTCGGCATCGGGGTATGCGTCCCCGGCATCGTCGACCTCGATGGCGTTGTGCTCACCTCCCTCAACCGGGGGTGGTCGGGCCTGTCCCTGCGCGCGCGGCTGTCGGAGCACACCGGGCTGCCGGTGTGCGTGGCCAACGACGCCAATGCGGCGGCGCTGGCCGAACGCGAGGTGACGCAGGGGCGCGATGACCTGATGTTCGTGAGGGTCGGATCCGGCGTGGGTGCCGCCATCATCGCGAACGGCCAGCTGCTCCACGGTCACGATTTCTCGGCGGGTGAGATCGCCCACGTCACCACGGCCCCGGGCGGCCCCCGCTGCGTGTGCGGCCGCTTCGGGTGCCTGGAGGCGACGCTGTCGGTACCGCGGCTCGCGGCGCTGCTGCGCGGGGGCGACGGTTCGCCCGACCGGCGCGCAGAGGTCCTCGAGAACGCCGGTCACCAGCTCGGCGGCGTGCTGGCCCCCCTCGTCGGGGGTCTCGCCCTGACCACGGTCGTGGTGAGCGGGCTACCGACCTCGTACGCGGATGATCTGCTGGCGGCGACCCATGCGTCGCTGTCGGGCCGCATCCCTCCGGAACTGTCTGCCGCGCTGACCCTGCGGGGCTCCGACCTCGGCGACGACGTCATGATCCGCGGAGCGGTCATCCTGGTCCTCAGCGGCGTCCTCGGCATCATCTGAGCGGTCGCGGATCACTCCGCGACGATGACCTCACCACTTCTCTTGTCGGCCCCCGGAGTATGTACTACCGTTAAACAAATTTCGCTGACCCCCTCTTCGACGGAGGGGCCGAAGAAGCTATCCCACTCAGTGGTGCGCGAGGTGTTGTGACCGACGCTGGGTGTTGCAGGGCCTGTTAGTCGTACACACGATCAGTTACCAGACACCGGCCGTTGCGTGACACGCGGGCAGCGGCGCACCACTCGACAGTGAAGGATGCGCAATGAAGACCTACACCCGACTCGGTGCGGTGGCCGTTACGGCCGCGGCCACCTTGACGCTCGCCTCGTGCGGCTTCGGCGGATCGACCGGCGGCGGCGACGCGAGCGGCACCACGCTCGATCTGCTCGTGCCGAGCTACTCCGACAACACCCAGGCGCTCTGGGAGGACGTGATCACGGGGTTCGAGGAGGAGAATCCCGACATCTCTGTCAACCTGGAGGTGCAGTCGTGGGACAACCTCGAGTCGGTCATCACGACCAAGATCCAGGGTGGTGAGGCACCCGACATCTACAACGGAGGCCCCTTCGCCGGCTTCGCGGCCGATGAACTGCTCTACGCGGCCGAAGACGTCGTCTCGCCGGAGACCTACGACGACTTCCAGGACGCGTTCGTCGCCAACGCGGAAATCGACGGCACCGCGTACGCGCTGCCGCTCATCGCGTCCGCCCGCGCGTTGTTCGTGAACGACGACCTGCTTCAGCAGGCGGGCGTCGAGGCGGCCCCCACGAACTGGGACGAACTCCTGGATGCAGCCACCCGGGTGTCGGGCCTCGGCAACGGAATCGCCGGCTACGGCATGCCGCTGGGTTCGGAAGAGGCGCAGGCGGAAGCGGCCGTGTGGCTGTGGGGCGGCGGCGGCTCGTTCGGCAATGCGACGGAGATCACGGTCGACGACGCGGCGAACCTGCCGGGAGCCGAGCAGATCAAGGCCATGATCGACGCCGGCGCCACGCAGGCCGACCCGGGCTCGACCCAGCGCTCGCCGCTGATGGACATCTTCATCCAGGGCCGCATCGGCATGCAGGTCGGTCTGCCCCCGACAGTGGGCCAGATCGAGGAGGAGAATCCCGATCTGAACTACTCGATCGTCCCCATCCCGACCGCCGACGGCTCGCCATTCACCCTCGGAGTCATGGATCAGCTCATGGCGTTCGAGAACGACGGTGACAAGCAGGAGGCCATCACCGCCTTCTTCGACTACTTCTACACCGCTGATGTCTACGTCCCGTGGGTGCAGGCGGAGGGCTTCCTTCCCGTGACCGAGACCGGTGCCGAGGAGCTCGCCGGCGAGGAGGCGCTCGCGCCGTTCCTCGAGGTGCTCCCCGACGCGCAGTTCTCTCCGACCACCAACCCGCAGTGGTCGGCGGCGGATGCGGCGTTCAAGGCGCTGTTCGGACAGATCCAGACCATGCCCGCCCAGGACGTGCTGGCCGAGATCCAGGCGCAGGTCGACGCCGCGGGCTGATCCCGGCACGTGGCGGCGGCGACGACAAGGCACGGTGATCCGAGGGATGAGTACCACGATGCAGAGGTCGTCGAGCCCGGCGGGGACGGTCGCACGCCGTCCCCGCCACGCCCCCGACCGTCCGATCAGAAGCAGTCGCGCCCCGGGGTGGCGCGAGGTGCTCGCAGCGCTGCCGTGGATCGGACCCGCGCTCATCCTGATCTTCGGCGTCGTGCTCTTTCCGGCGGGGGTGATGTTCTTCAACTCCACGCGGGACATCTCGGTGTCGGGCGTGGACAGGGGTTCCGCCGGCCTGGACAACTACGTCGAGGTCTTCTCTTTCCCCCACTTCTGGCCGATCCTCGGGCGCACCCTCGTATGGGTCGTGGCCGTGGTGACCATCACCGTGCTGCTGTCGCTGGTCATCGCACAGGTGCTCGACAAGGCGTTCCCCGGCCGCCGGATCGTGCGGCTCGTCGTCATCATCCCGTGGGCGGCGTCGGTCGTGATGACGACGATGGTCGTCTACTACGGGCTCGAACCGTACTTCGGCATCATCAACACCTTCCTCGTCGACGTGGGGCTGGTCTCCACGCCCGAGGGCTACGGATGGACGCGCAACCCGGGGACGGCGTTCCTGTGGTCGATCGCCGTGGCCATCTTCGTCTCGCTGCCGTTCACCACCTACACGATCCTCGCCGGCCTCGCGACCGTGCCGGGCGACGCGATCGAGGCCGCGAAGATCGACGGCGCCGGCCCCGCGCGCACCTACTTCTCGGTCGTGCTGCCTCAGCTGCGCGGCGCCCTGTCGGTGGCCGTGCTGATCAACATCATCAACGTGTTCAACTCGCTCCCGATCCTCAGAGTGATGACCGACTCGATCCCCGGCTACGACGCCGACACGATCATGACGATGATCTTCAAGTACATTCAGAACCAGCAGAAGGTCGATGTCGCCAGCGCCCTGTCGGTCGTGGCCTTCGTGATCGTGATCGCGATCGTGGCGATCTATGTCCGGGTCGTCAAGCCCATGCGGGAGGTGTGACGATGGCCGTCACCGCCCCCGCTTTCGAAGCGATCACGCCGCCCCGCACGCGCCGGTACACCGCCGACCAGGTGCCGATGGGCCGGGTGCTGCTGCGCATGCTCGCCGGAGCGATCGTGCTGCTGTTCTTCATCCTCCCGTACACGATCATGTTCTTCGGCTCGGTGAAGACGAAGGCGCAGATCCGCTCGGTGGAGCCCACCTACTTCCCCACGGAGTGGCACTGGGAGAACTACATCACGATGTGGTCGACCCCCGAGACCCCGCTGCTGCAGAACCTCGTCTCCACCGTCGTGATCGCCGTGGTCGCGACGCTGCTCGTGCTGCTGGTCGCCATGCCCGCGGCGTACTACACGGCGCGGTTCCGCTTCCCGTTCCGCATGACGTTCCTCTTCCTGGTGATCGTCACGCAGATGCTGCAGCCGGCCGTGCTGACGTCGGGTCTGTTCCGACAGTTCGCCACCCTCGGCCTCATCGACACGTGGGCGGCGATGATCTTCATCAACGCCGCGTTCAACCTGTCGTTCGGGGTGTGGATCATGCACTCGTTCTTCGCCGGCATCCCGAAGGAGATCGACGAGGCCGCGCAGATCGACGGCGCCAGCCGGCTGACGGTGCTCTTCCGCATCAACCTGCCCCTGGTGTGGCCCGGGATCGTCACGGCGATCGTGTTCACGTTCGTCGCCTGCTGGAACGAGTTCGCCGCGTCGCTCGTGATCCTCTCCACGGCCGGCAACCAGCCGCTGTCGGTCGCGCTGACGAAGTTCGTGGGGCAATACGAGACGAGCTGGCACTACGTGTTCGGTCTGTCGATCGTGGCCATCCTGCCGGTGGTGATCCTGTTCATGCTCATCGAGAAGCGGCTCGTCGGCGGGCTGACGGCCGGCAGCGTGAAGTGACGACGGCCGGCACGCGGCGGCTGGTGTCGCTCGAGCTCGCTGTCGAGGGACCGGCGTCCGCGGTCGTGGCCGCACGGGCGGGTGCCGACCGGATCGAGCTGTGCGCCGCACTGGCCGTGCACGGGGTGACCCCGTCGATCGCCGCGATCGAGCGCACGGTCGCGGTGGGAATCCCGGTGCACGTGCTCGTGCGCCCGCACGCCGGCGGCTTCGAGTACGACGCCGACGCGCTCGAGGTCATGCGCCGTGACGTGGCGCTCGCGGTGCGGGGCGGGGCAGCCGGCGTCGTGGTGGGCGGCGTGCGCGACGGGGCGGTGGATGTGGCGCTGGTGCGTGCGCTGAAGGATGCGGCGGGTGCGGCGACGGTGACCTTCCACCGCGCCTTCGACACGCTGCCACGGCGCCGCGCCGCTCTCGACACCCTCGTCGACCTCGGAGTGGCTCGCGTGCTGACCTCCGGCGGTGCGGCCGTCGCGGCCACGGCGTCCCACCGGTTGCACCGCCTGGCCGCGCACGCGGGCGGTCGCATCGAGATCATGGCGGGCGGCGGGGTGACCGCCGCTCACGTGCCCGTCCTCCTCGGCGCCGGAGTGGATGCTGTGCACGCCTCCGCCCGATCGGCCACCCGCGGCGTCGTGGCCGCCGACGCCGTGGTCGACCCGCAGGCGGCCGCTGCCCTCCGCGAAGCGGTTGACCTCGCCCGCACCAGCCGCTGACGTCCTGACGCGGCGCGGCGAGACCGAGCGAATCCGGCCGAGCGCCGGCGTCCGAGGGATCGGGACCAAAGACTCCTCTGCCCCGGCCCGGAGCGGCGCACACTGGGGTGGCGCTCGACAGATCGCCGTGCCGACGATGTCAGGAGAACCGCCATGCAGGCCGGAGTCGTCTCATCCTTCACCGCACCCATCGCCGTCGAGGACATCCCCATCCCGGAGCCCGGGCCCGGGCAGGTGCTCGTCCGGATCGAGACCTGCGGCCTGTGCCATACCGACATCCACGCCGCCCACGGCGACTGGCCCGTCAAGCCCACCCCGCCGTTCACCCCCGGCCATGAGGGCATCGGCCTGGTGGACAAGCACGGGCCGGGAGTGACGGAGCCGCCGATCGGGCAGCGCGTGGCGCTGGCGTGGCTGGGGAGCGCGTGCGGGTCGTGCCGCTACTGCGAAACCGGCCGCGAGAACCTCTGCGAGACACAGCAGAACACCGGCTACTCGATCGACGGCGCTTACGCCGAGTACGCCGTCGCGGACGCACGTTTCGCCGTCCCGGTTCCCGATGAGGTCACCTCGCTCGATGCGGCGCCGCTGTCGTGCGCCGGTGTCACCACCTATGCGGCGATCAAGGCGGCACGGATCGTCCCGTCCGAGCGGGTGGCGATCGTCGGTATCGGCGGTCTCGGTCACCTCGCGATCCAGTACGCGCGTCTGGTCGGGGCGGAGGTCATCGCCGTCGACGTCAGCGAGGAGAAACTGCGGCTGGCGAAAGAGCTGGGCGCCGACCACGTGGTGAACGCCGCGACGCAAGACCCGGTCGAAGCCATTCGCGCCCTCGGCGGTGCCGACGTGTCGCTCGTCCTCGCGGTCGCGACGTCGGTGTTCGATCAGTCCTTCCGCAGCCTCAACAGAGGCGGGCGGATGGTGCTGGTCTCGCTGCCCGCCGACATGACGCTGTCGGTCCCCGTCTTCGACACGGTCCTCGGCGGCATCTCGATCATCGGGTCGATCGTCGGCACGCGGCAGGACCTCCGGGAGGTCTTCCGGTTGCACGCTCTCGGCCGAACCACCGTGATCGCCCAGACCCGGCGCCTCGATGACGCGGCCGAGGCGATGGACGAGGTGCTGAAGGGCACCGTTCCGGCCCGCCTCGTGTTCGAGATCGCGGGCGGATAGCCGCGCGTCAGCGGATCACGTCCTGCTGAGCGCGCACAGGCAGCAGCAGCAGCAGCCCCGCGGCCAGGACGACGACGATTCCGAGGATGCCGAAGTACGCCTCACCGGAGAGGGAGACGAACAGCGCGAAGAGGGTCGGCGCGAGGAAGGACACGGCCCGGCCGGTGGTGGCGTAAAGGCCGAACACCTCACCCTCGCGCCCGGGCGGGATGATCCGGGCGAGGAAGGTGCGCGACGCCGACTGCGCAGGACCGACGAACAGGCACAGCGCAAGGCCGGCGGTCCAGAAGACGATGGGGCCTCCGTCGTGCAGGAGGAACACCAGCATCCCGGCCACGACCAGCCCGATCAGCGCCGTGACGATCACGGGCTTGGCGCCGAGCCGGTCGTCGAGCACGCCGACCGCGATCGTCGAGATCCCGGCGACGACGTTCGCGGCGATGGCGAAGATGATGACCTCCCCGGCGGAGAAGCCGAAGACGGATGCGGCGAGCACGCCGCCGAACGTGAACACCCCCGCCAGGCCGTCCCGGAACACGGCGCTGGCCAGCAGGAACCACACGGTCTGTCGCGATTCGCGCCACAGCCGCGCGATGTCCCGTCCGAGCCGACCGTAGGAGGCGAAGAAACCCACGCGCTCCCGCCGCGCGCCGGCGCCCCGGTACTCGGGAACGGCGAACAACACCGGCAGGGCGAAGACCCCGAACCACGCCGCCGAGACGAGCATCGCGATGCGAACGGGCCAGCCGTCCTCGTCGGGAACGCCGAAGAGGCCCTGGATGAAGCCGAAGTACACGATGAGCAGCAGGACGATACCGCCGAGGTACCCCATGCCCCAGCCGAAGCCGCTGACGCGACCGATGGAGCTCGGGGTGGAGACCTGCGACAGCATCGCGTTGTAATTGACGCCGGCGAACTCGAAGAAGATATTGCCGGCGGCCACCAGCAGAAGCCCCAGCCAGAGGAACGACGGGTCGGGTGCGACGAACACCATGGCGGCCGTCAGCGCCACGACGATGTAGGTGTTGACCGCGAGCCACAGCTTGCGCCGCCCCGAGGTATCGGAGCGTTGTCCGGTCACCGGGGCGAGCACGGCGACGAGCAGGCCCGCCGCCGCAAGTGCGTAACCGAGCTGTGCTTCCACGACACCCGAGGGGCCGAAACTGTCGCCGACCAGATAGACCGTGAACACGAACGTCGTCACGACCGCGTTGAACGACGCCGAGCCCCAGTCCCACAGTCCCCAGGCCACGACAACGCGGCGACGGGTGCTCGTGGGCGCGGTCTCGGTGGAGTCCGCGGCCTGTGCGTCAGTCGGGCTGGGGCCCGGCACGCGGGGATTCGTCCGGGGGTCGGGAGAGTCCATGTCTGCCACGGTGGGCCCCTTCGGTGAACGTCCGGTTGCCGACCCGGAGGGAGGCGGCGGCGCCGCTGCCGCCTGCTCAGATTATCCGGTTGCGCCCGCCGTTGTGGTCAGCCGGCGGTGGCGCGCAGCATCACGGGCGCTGCCGCCGAAGCGGGCGCGAGGCGGTAGCCGAAGCCGCGCACCGTCTCGATCCACTGCGGGGTACGCGGGTCGTCGCCGAGCTTGCGTCGCAGGTTCATGATGTGCACCTCGACCGCGTGGCGGTCGTGCGTGGTGATGTGCTGACCGAGCAGGCCGTTGGCCTCGCGCAGCATGAGTGCGAGAGAGGCCTTGCTGAACACCTGGTCCTTCGCGCGCATGAGCGTGAACAGGAGCTCGAATTCGGAGCGGGTCAGCTCGCACTCGGCACCGTCGACTTCGACGCGTCGCGAACCGGGATGCAGCCGCAACGGGCCCTGCTCGAGCCAGGAGGATTCGTCCTCGGGGCGGGCGGCGCTCGCGAACGACCGCGATCGGCGGAGGAGGGCGTCGATGCGGGCACGGAGAGCGTGAGGGCCGTACGGCTTGACGATGTAGTCGTCGGCGCCGGCGCGAAAGCCCTCGACCACCGCCGACTCGGTGTCGTCTGCGGTGATCATCAGGACGAAGCCGTCCGAGAACGCGCGCAGGCGACGAACGGTCTCGAAACCGTCGATGCCGGGCAGGTTGACATCGACCGTCGTCAGGTCGGGACGGTAGCGTCGCGCGGCTTCCAGCCCCGTGAAGCCGTCACGCGCCGTGTGCACCGTGAAGCCCTGCTGCCGGAGCGATGCGGCCAGTCGCTCGGCGTGCGCGGCGTCGGGGTCGATGACGACGGCCGACCGCGCGTAGGGGTCGTGGAGCGGGTGGGCTGCGATCGGGCGCATCGGGGTCGTGTCTTTCGGCGGCGCTGGGGTGGGACGACGTCTGGGAGAGCGGGGCACTCTTTATGAGCACTTTCTCATAATTCCCATCCTTCTCAGAATCCTCATAGCTTTCGCACTGATTCGTTGCTCAGTTTTTGCTCAGGACGGACAGCATCAGCTCAGCATCCGCCCTCCGGCAGCGCAGACGCGGATGGCGGGACGTAGCGTTGTGCCGTCTTCGCATCACGCGGAAGACGTGGGAGCGGCCCCAGCTCTGAGCACGTCGACGGGGGTGATCGGACATGCGGGGTATCGCGCAGACCCTCGTGCTGACCGGCGCCACCCGGGCAGCCCACCTCAGCGGCCTGCTGAGCGAACTCGGCGAGACCGATGAGTTCCTGCGCCAGCTCGTCGCCCGCGGCATCGTGACTCCGGCGCAGCTCAGCGAGGCGATCGCGCGGCACACGGGCCATCGCTTCGTCGACATCGGAACCTCGCAGCTCGATCCGGCCGTGGTGGGGCTCGTGCCCGGGAGCCTCTGCCGCAAGTACCAGGTGCTCCCGCTCGAGCGCCGGGGCGACCGCATCGTCCTGGGGATGGTCGACCCGACCGACATCATCGCGCTGGATGACGTCGCCACCCTCACCGACCTGCACGTGGAGCCGGTGGTCATCGCCGCCGATGCCCTGCAGATGGCGTTTCAGCGATACGTGAGATCGGATGAAGAGCTGTCCGATCTCTCCGCGACCCTGCAGGAGAGCGCCGCGACGCAGGCGGCGGCCGCCGAGAGCATCGAGGGGCAGGACAGCGACGCCCCCATCGTGCGCTTCGTCAATCTGCTCATCACCCAGGCGATCGACGACCGGGCCAGCGACATCCACGTCGAGCCCGGCGAGGCCCACCTCACGGTGCGCTACCGCATCGACGGCGTACTGCACGAGATGCAGCGGGCCGACCGCAACATCCAGGACGGCGTCATCTCGCGCCTGAAGATCATGGCGTCCATCGACATCGCCGAGCGTCGTCGGCCGCAGGACGGACGCCTGTCGGTGACGCACAACGGGCGCAAGATCGACCTGCGGGTGGCCACCCTGCCGACGGTGTGGGGGGAGAAGCTCGTCCTCCGCATCCTCGACAACACCGGCGTGAGCCTGTCCCTGGGCGATCTGCGGATGGGACGGGCCAATCTCGGGCGTTTCCGCGGGGCCATCACGCGCCCCCACGGGATGGTGCTGGTGACCGGGCCCACCGGATCGGGGAAGTCCACCACCCTGTACACGGCTCTGCGGGAGGTGGCGAACGCCACCGTCAACGTCATCACCGTGGAAGATCCGGTCGAGTACCGCATGGCCGGCATCAACCAGGTGCAGGTGAACGCGAAGGCCGGGCTGACGTTCCAGTCGGCGCTGCGGAGCATCCTCCGCGCCGATCCCGATATCGTCCTCGTCGGCGAGATCCGCGACACGGAGACCGCCATCATCTCGATCGAGGCGGCGCTGACCGGCCACCTCGTGCTCTCCACCCTGCACACCAACGATGCGCCCGGAGCGATCTCGCGCCTGACGGAGATCGGGGCCGAGCCGTACCTCGTGGCCACGGCGCTGTCGGCCGTCGTCGCGCAGCGCCTGGCGCGACAGCTGTGCCCGACCTGCCGGCAGCCCTACCGCGAGGACGCCGACGTGCTCGTCCGCCTGGGGGTGCCGCATGACCCCAGCGACCCCCCGGTGCTCTACCGCGCCGGCGGGTGCCCGGCGTGCTCGGGCACCGGGTATCGCGGACGGGTGGGGGTGCACGAGGTCATGGCGATGACCGACGAACTCGAGGCGCTCGTCGTGCGCAACGCCACCGGCAGCGAGCTGCGCGAACTCGCCCTCGCCCAGGGCATGACGACGCTGCGCGCCGACGGCTGGGCGAAGGTGCTCGAAGGACTCACCACGATCGAGGAGGTGCTGCGTGTCACGGTCTGAGATGCGGATGCGGGCGGCCGCGGAGGCGGCGGAGCTGCCGGCGGGCGGCGTGCTCGCCGCGGCGGGGGCCGGCTTCGGCGTGCCGCCGGAAGACGCGACCGGTCAGCTGCTCGACGCCATCCTCCGCTCGGCGGCGGATGCCGGGGCATCCGACATCCACTTCTCCGCCGACGCCCCGGCGCTGCAGCGGCTGGACGGCGACCTGATGCCGGTCGCCGGATTCCCCCACACCATCCCCTCCGCGGTGCTGCTGGACGAGCTCCTGGACACCATGGGTCCCACCCACCGCGAGGACTACCGGGCATCGGGCGAGGTCGACCTGTCGTACCAGGTGCCCGGCGTAGGGCGGTTCCGCGTGAACGTCTATCGGCAGCTCGGTCAGGTCGCCGCGGCCTTCCGCCTCATCGCCTCGCGTGCGTTCACCCTCGACGAGCTGGGCGCACCGGACATCGCCCGTGATCTCGCGCTTCGCCCCCGCGGACTGGTGCTGGTGACCGGCCCGACCGGTTCGGGCAAGTCGACCACCCTCACCGCGATGATCGACATCATCAACACGACGCTCCCCGCGCACGTGGTGACGGTGGAAGACCCCATCGAGTTCGTGCACAGCAGCCGCCGATCGCTTATCCACCAGCGCGAGGTGGGCTCCGACACCCGGTCGTTCGCGGAGGCGCTCCGCCGGGTGCTGCGGCAGGACCCCGATGTCATCCTCATCGGGGAGCTCCGCGACCCCGAGTCGATCTCCACCGCGCTGACCGCGGCCGAGACCGGCCACCTGGTGCTCTCGACCCTGCATACCCAGGGCGCGGCGAAGAGCATCAACCGCATCGTGGACGCCTTCCCCGCCCACCAGCAGAATCAGGTGCGCAGCCAGCTCGGCGACACCCTGCAGGGCGTGATCAGCCAGACGCTGCTGCCGAAGGCGCAGGGCGGCGGCCGGGTGATCGCCACGGAGGTTCTCGTCTCGACCCCGGCTGTCGCCAACCTCATCCGCGAGAACCAGATCGCCCAGCTGTACAACGCCATGCAGGCTGGCGACGCCCACGGGATGCACACCCTCGACCAGTCGCTGAAGCGGTTGGTCGCTGACGGCGAGCTGGCCGCGTCCACCGCACGGCATTACCTCACCGACGCGCACACCCTCGACGATGTGCGCGTGCGGCCGCGGGATCTGGATGCGGAGGCCTGGCTCGCGGCGGGTGCGGCCCAGCCGCCCGCCGCCCCCGTCGCGTCGTCCGGCGACTGGGCCCTCTGATATGCCGCTCGAGGAATATCAGTGGCGGGCTGTCACCCTGGCGGGGGCGGAGGCCAAGGGCACCGTCGAGGCCGCCAGCGAGAACGCCGTGGTGGCGAAGCTCCGCGCCCAGGGTCTCTCGCCGCTGAGCATCGTGCCCATGTCGAAGTCCGGGCTCAATCGCGACATCTCCATTCCCGGGTTGGACAAGCGCGTCGCCACGAAAGACCTCGCGGTGTTCGCGAAGCAGTTCGCCGGCCTCATCCACGCCGGGCTCCCCCTCATGCGGGCGCTCGCGATCATCGCCGACCAGACCGAGAACAAGAAGCTCGCCTCGGCGCTGGGAGCCGTGCAGGTCGACATCGAGTCGGGCCGGTCGTTCTCGGCCGCCCTGGCCGAGCATCCCCGTGTCTTCCCGCCGCTCATGGTGAGCCTGGTCAGCGTGGGCGAGACCGGCGGATTCCTCGCGGAGTCGCTCGACGCCATCGCGCGGGCCTACCGGGCCGACGTCGATCTGCAGCAGAAGATCAAATCGGCGATGACGTACCCGATCATCGTGCTGGTGATCGCCATCGTCGGCGTGATCGCGATGATCACGTTCGTGGTGCCGATCTTCGAGGCGATGTTCGCCAGCATGGGCGGCGAGCTGCCCCTTCCGACGCAGATCCTCGTGACGCTGTCGGCCAACATGGCCTGGATCCTCCCGCTGCTCGCCGTGCTCGTCGTCGGCGGGAGCCTCTGGTACCAACGGGTCAAGAACACCGACCGCTTCCGTGGCGTGGTCGACCCGTTCCGCCTCCGGATGCCGATCTTCGGGTCCCTCGTGACCAAAATCGCCGTGGCACGGTTCGCGCGGAACCTGTCGATGATGCTGAAGGCGGGTGTCCCGCTCATGCAGGCGCTCGAGCTCGTCGGCCGCGCCGCGAACAACAAGGCGGTGGAAGACGCGCTGCAGGGCGTGCGCGACTCGGTGCGCCTGGGTCGGTCGTTCTCGGTCCCGCTGGCCAAAGCGGCCGTCTTCCCGCCCCTGGTCGCGCAGATGGTCTCGGTGGGGGAGGAATCGGGGTCGCTTCCCGACATGCTCGAGAGCATCGCCGACTTCTACGAGACCGAGGTCAATGCCGCATCCGAGCAGCTGACGAGCATGATGGAGCCGATCATGATGACGGTGCTCGGCATCCTCATCGGTGGCATGGTGGTGGCGCTCTACATGCCGATGTTCACGATGTACGACCAGCTCGGACAGCAGTAGCGTCCTGCCCTCTGCCGGGGGGTCAGGGCCGGTAGAAGGCGAGGAGCGTCACCGTCAGCGTGACGCCGCCCTCGGTCGGCGTGGTCACGGACGCCTGCGTCACGGCGACCAGCCGCGGGCCGTCACGCAGGGCGTCGACGATGCGCGTGGCGGCGGAGACATCCGGAGCCTCGACGACCACCGTCACGGCGATCTGCTGCGGGGAATCGGGAGCCGGAGCCGCACCGTCCGCCGCGTCTCCTCCGGTCGCCGATTCGTCCGTGGATTCCTCCGGAGCTGCGCTCGGCTCCGCCGTGGTGTCCGTGCCGCTTGCCGCAGGAGGACTTGCGCCTTCCTCGACCGGGGTGATGCGCGGGGTGAACGCCTCGGCGGTGGCAGGGGTCAGCGACGTCACGGCGCCGCCGTTGTTCCCGGCCGCCTGCACCGCCAGGAGCAGGATGTCGTCGAGGTGCGCGGCTTCGGGGATCTCGGCGCGCAGCTCGGAGACCGCGTCATCCAGCTCCGTCATGTCGGCGGACTGGGCGGTGAGGGTGTCGAGCACGAGCTGCTGAGTGGCGTTCTGCCGGGCGACGTCGTCGGCGGATGCGGCGGTCGCTCCGGCTGCGGAGAACAGGGGCAGGGCGAACACGGCGATGCCGAGCCCCAGGATCCCCAGGGACGCGAGCGCACCGATGAGGTTGACCAGTTGCTTGTTCACCGTCACTCCGACTCCGGGGCGAAGGCCCCCGTGTAGGCCGCCTGGTCGAGGTCGACCCGCACCGTATAGGTGAAGACGCCCTCCGCCGACGTCAGTCCGGCCAGGTCGGCCGCACGCATCCCCGTCGCCGAACGCAGGTCCCGCGTGGCCGCGACGAAGTCGACCGCCGCGGGGCTGGTGAACGTGACGGTTCCCGAGACGCCGGTGGCCGTGGCCGGGTCGGAGCCCGCCGCCGGCACGGGCCCCGCGTCCAGCGCGTACTCGGTGATGACGACCCCCGCCGGAAGGTGATCGGCGATGAGGTCGATCACCGGTTCCCAGGCGAGATCGCCGGCCATCGACTCCGTGCGCATCGACTCCAGAGCACCGCGGGTGGACAGCGCCCGGCTGACCTCCGACAGCTCCGCGATGCCGCCGAGGATGTGCTGCGTGCGCGCCTGCTCGGCGGCCAGGCGCAGAGATGCCGCCATGTTGTACGCGAACGCGCCCCCCACGGCGAGGGCGGCGACGGCGAGGGCGGCGATGCCGATGTACACCCACGTGCGAGCCCGGGACAGCATGTCGCGACGGCGCATCTCGGAGGGAGGGAGTAGATCGACCCGCGGCAGAGCGCCCAGGGGGAGCACGGGCGCGCGCGACGTGAGCAGGCTCATCGAAGTCCTCCCAGCAGAAGCGACGCGGTGCCGGCCAGCCGTGCCCCGGCCGCGGCCGGGAGCGCGAACGATCCGGCGGGGCCGACGAGGTCTGTGGCGGTCACCGGCGTGACCGGGGTTCCCATGACCCGTGCCACAGCCTCGAGGAGGCGCGGGTGGGCGGCGTGGGCGCCCGCGACCCAGGTGCTGTCGATCGGCACCGACTCTGGACGGTCGCGGTAGAAGCTCACCGTGCCCTTCAGTCGGCCGACGAGGTCGATCAGCGCCGCCTGCACGTCGGGATGCAGCGCCACGTGGCCTGCGGGCTCCGGCGCGACGGCGGGGGCCGGCGGCTCCGCGACGCCGGCGCGTTCACGTCGGAGCGTGGCCCGTGAGACCACCGTGATGCCCTCGCCGGCGGTGGTCGGTGCGTGCACGGCGCCTCCCGGGGGCGGAGCATCCACTACGGGAGCGACGATGTCGATCGGCACCACGCGGACGAAGCGGGGGATGCCGTCGGTCGCGATCACGATGTGGGTCGTGTGCTCCCCGATGCCGAGGAACAGGCCGGTCCGCCCGGGCGGGGCGAGGGCGGCCAGCGCCCGGGAGTAGCCGAAGGCGACGAGGTCGATCGACGTCGCCCGCAGTTTCGCCTGGACGAGGGCCCCGACGAGTTCCTCCATGTGCTCGGCGACGGCCGCCACGAGCAGCCCGTGCACTCCTCGCTCGTCCTGCCTCGTGGGCACGAAGTCGAGCACGGCCTGATCGACGGGCACGGGCAGCCGGTCCTGTACCTCGAAGGGCAGCGACTGGCGGATCTGCATCGGGTTGGTCAGCTGCGTGGAGTGCTCTCGGACGAGGATGCGGCGGTTCCCCACGCCCAGCACGACGTCACGGGTGGAGATTCCGGCGTCGGCCCAGAGGCGCTGCAGCGCGACGGCGACGGCGTCACGGTCGAGGATCTCCGAGTCCTTCGCCGCTCCGGGCGGGAGCGCCACCTCCCCGGCGGCCACCAGCAGGGGCGCACGCCCAACGGTCACCTCCACAGCGCGCACGCTCGTCTCGGTGATCTCCACCGCCACCTGGGTCTTCGCCATCAGCTCGCCTCCCTCACAGCGCCGGGTACAGGGATGCGTACGACTGCCCGAGCACGTCGCCGGCGAACAGGCCCACCCACGCGCCGGCGACGATCCACGGGCCGAAGGGGATGGCCGAGCGCCGGCCGGCCCGACGCCCGAGCAGCAGGGCGATGCCGAACACGCCGCCGAGCACGAACGCGGCGAAGGCCCCGATCAGCAGCGGCCACCAGCCGAGCCACGCCAGCATGAGCCCCACCACCGCGGCCAGCCGGACATCGCCCCCGCCCATGCCGTCAGGGCGCACGAGGCGCAGGATCCCGTAGAACGTATAGAGCGCGCCGGCGCCGATCACGGCGCGGGCGAATGCCCAGCCGTCCGCGCCGAGCACGCACGCGACGGCGAGGAAGCCGGCGCAGACCACGAGCGTCGTGGAGGTGATCGCGTGGGGGAGGCGACGAGTGTCGAGGTCGATGGCGGTGAGGACGATCCCGGCGGCGGCGAACCAGAGGTACGCCGCGAGCACGCCCAGCTGGGCGGTGACCGGCCCGGCGAAGGGCTGCGCCCCGGCCAGCACGCCCAGCACATCCGCACCGGCGTTCGGCGTCGGCGGCGTCCCGCCGGTCAGACCGGTCGACACCGCCCACCACACGGCCACCCCGGCGAAGACGACGCCGGTCGCGAGCTCGACCAGCGGGTAGCGCACGGGGATGGCGGTGGCGCACGAGGCGCAGCGCCCGCGCAGCGCGAGCCACGACAGCAGCGGCACGTTCTGCCACCACCGCACCGGCGCGTCGCAGGCCGGGCAGCGGCTCTCGCGCAGCAGCGAGACGCCGGCGGGCACGCGGTACGCCACGACGTTGAGGAACGACCCGATCACGAGACCGAAGACGCCCGCGACCACGGCGACGAAGACGAGGAGGGGCGCGGAGGTCACGGTGTCCCCACATCCCGGCGCGACACGACGGCGCCGAGGGTGTAGTCGCCCGTCTCCACGACGACCGGGGTGCCGCCGTAGCCGCCGTCCGGTGCCGGCATGCCCGGAAGGCTCATGAGCTCCCCCTTGATCGTGATCTGGCCGCCGGAGTTGAAGCCGTTCGTGTAGAGCGAGCCGAGCAGCACGCCGCCGCCCGACACCGACAGCCGGCAGGGCGTGTAGATGAGCGAGCGCACGCCGTCGAGGTTGGCGCCGTTCGTGTCGAAGTTCGTCGCCGTCGCACCGGCCGGGCAACTGGGTTTGTCGTCGTCCACGGTGTCTTCGGTGATGAACCAGACCCGAGGCTGGGCCCCGGCGGCCGACTTCATCGTCAGACCGGTGGTGTTGTACTTCTTCGCCAGGAGCACGACGTGCGAGGCCTTGAGCACCGGTGACGGGTTGCCGCCGGCGTTGGAGGTCAGCTGGGCGCACGCGCGCGCGTCGACGACGACGGTGCCGGTGTAGTTGGCGAGGTCTTTCCAGCCCTGGTTGGCGAACGTGCCGTTGTTCTCGTTGAAGTACCGGCACGACGTGGTGCTCATGTCGGAGACGTTCCGCAGGGTGATGACGGCGGCGCCCGGCCAGTCCGAGGATTTGTACGCGTAATCGAACCAGCCGGGCAGCGTCGGCGGCGGAACGGCGGGTATCGCGCCGCTCTGGATGACGCCGCCCTCGACGCGTCCGCCGTTGATGGAGGGTGTCTGACCGGTCGGGAGGGTCAGCTTCCCCTCCACGACACGGTTGTTGACCGTGACGGCTCCGCGGGCGATCACGTCGGCGTGCATACGTGCCCCGCTCCACAGCAGGTCGAGCGCACCGCCGACGCGCACGGTCGACAGGGGAGAGCCGGCCGCGCCTCCGATGCTGCTGTTGATGCGGGAGGTCCCCGTACCGGCGGCGGTGATGTCGCCGGCCACCGTGGTGGCGCCGCCGTTGAAGGTCACCGTTCCTCCGGCGTAGATGTCGCCGGTGACGTTGCAGCCGTCGGAGGAGGTCACATCGCCGCCGACGATGAGGTTGCCGGGGATACCGAGGCGGCAGCCGAAGGGGCCCTTCACCGACACGAGCTGGGGTTCGTTGCTGCCGTGAGCGAGGAGCGTAACCTGCCCCATGGTCGAGCCCTCGTACAGCACCAGCCCCACCGGCGTGAGGGACGGGTCGACCACCTCGGCTGTCTCGGCGACGAGGGAGTACACGGTGCGGACGGTGGCGGATGCTCCGGCCGCCGTGCCCGTCGCGGTCAGGGTCGCCGTCGTGCGGGCGCCGTTGCACACGACGGTCGCGGTGTAGTTCGCCCCACCGCCGTTCCCGGGAAGGGACCCGGCGGGAACGGCGGTGGCGCACACGTCGCCGGTCTTGGCGGCGGCGACGGCCGCGGCCATCCCCGCGTCGGCGGCGGCCTGGGCCTGGAGACTTCCGCGGACGCCGGCCGCGCTGCGGGTGGTGTTGACGACGGCGGCCGAGAGGGTGACGGTGAGAAGTCCCAGCACCAGGGCGATCACGATCACCGAGATGAGGGCGGCGCCGCGGTCATCGTCCACCGGAGCCTGACGGGCGGGGCGGCTCACCAGCATCGGATCGGCGCTCCGTTCTGGTGCGCCCGCGCGACGGCGGAGCCGGCCACCGAGGCGAGGCTCCGCTCGTTCAGCTGCGGCTGCTCGGCGGCGGCGATCGTGAGATTCCACGACAGGCGGCTCCCGTCGACGGTGAAGTACGGCTGAGGCGACCCCGCGGCGTTGGTGGCGGGCCGGGCATGGTCGGCCAACACGCCCCATGTCGCGGCAGGGGCGGGGACGGCCGCCGTGGCGCCGAGGCCCGGATAGGTGCGCGTGCGCACCTCGAACCGCCCGTCCGCACCGGCGCGGCGGCCGGCCGCATCCCAGGTCTGGAGATCGACGACAGCCCAGGCCCGGCATTCCCAGCCCGAGGCGCCGGTGGCCACGCGCGCACGGACGACCGTGCCGCCGCCCGCGGTCGCCGTCACCGAGACCGCGGAGGCGTTGCGCACGCTCGTGGTGAGCGAGGTGCTGATCGCCTGGACCCGGCCCGTGGCGAGGTCGCGATCCCGCGTGGCGGCGTTGGCCTGCAGAGTGGTCACGAAGATCGTCGCCACCACCCCGAGCAGTACGGCGCTCACGAAGACGGTGATGAGCAGCTCGACGAGGGTGAGGCCCGCGTGGGCGTCGAGCGGCTCCGAGGGGGCGGTCACGGCGCGGTCACCACGATCTTGGTCGCCATCGTGACCACGGCCGCGGTCGCGTCGGATGCGTCGGGGTCGCGCACGACGGCGGTGACGGTGAGGGCGGCGGGGTAGGCCGCCGGGCACGCGGCCGCCGAGATGTCCGCGACCAGGCCGGAGGCGGCGGGGTCGGGGACAGCGGTGCGGGCGGTGCCCCGCACCTCGGCGCACGAGTTCGCGGACTCATCGGGGAAACGCGCCCGGACGCCGGCGAGTTGGCCGGAGGCGAAGGCATCGGCGGCGACGGCGTCGCGGTTGCCCGCGCTCAGCTTCGTCGCCTGGAGGGCCAGCGGCAGGATCGCCATGGCGATCACGGCGAACAGCAGCATCGCGATCACGACCTCGACGAGGCCGATGCCGTCGTCGAGGTCGGGAACACGGGGTTCGCCGCGCATGCGCTGCGTCCTTCGGGGGAGGGGGATGAGGAACGGCCGGGCCGACGTCTGGGGCGTCGGCCCGGCCGGGGTGGGCTCTGGGCTAGCAGCCCGGACCGGAAGTGGCCGTATCTAGGTCGGTGGCCGCGCCCGTGACACAGAAGTTGTCTACCCCGAGTGTCTCGCCTGTCGGAGGAGCCACAGTAAGTGTGAGACCCGGAAGTTCGTCCACACTGTCGGCCGCGAGGGCTGTGAGAGCGGTTTGTACGGCCGCCGGCGTTGCCCCGGACTGCGCGAGGTCCGCCGCAGTCTGAGAAGCCCCGTTGGCCGTGATCGTTTCAAGAGAGCTCTGGCGGGCCTGACCCTGCAGGCCCATGAACACGGGCACCGCGATCGCGGCGAGGATGCCGAGGATCACGACGACGACGATGAGCTCGATGAGCGAGAAGCCGGACTCGCCGGTCTCCTCTTTGCGACGCTTGAGGGCGTCCAGGTAATTCTTCATAGGGGTTCTCCGATGCTGGGGCGAGATTCCGGGTGCGAGAGGTCGGTCTCCCGCTCTTCCCACCATGACGGCAGCACCTCAGGTCGCCGATACCCTCCGGTCAGTCGTTCCTCAGCGTTGCCTCAGGTCGAATGTCGCTGACGCAGGCGACGAAGTTGAGCCGATTCATATCAAGTTCATTTGACATGCCTTGGCGGTGCCCGGTAACCTTGAGTCATCGCGGCTCAACCCATCGACGACCCCCGGAGTCACTCCGAATCGTCGAGGAGTCGCACCAAGATTTCACCACCACGAGCCGCCGCATCCGGCGGTTCATACGAAGGAGAGAACACATATGCCCCGTGCAGTGGGAATCGACCTCGGTACGACCAACTCGGTCGTGAGCGTCCTCGAAGGCGGCGAGCCGAAGGTCATCGCGAACGCCGAGGGTTTCCGCACGACCCCCTCGGTCGTCGCATTCACGAAGGACGGCGAGGTCCTCGTCGGTGAGACGGCCAAGCGCCAGGCCGTCACGAACGTCGACCGCACCGTCTCCAGCGTCAAGCGCCACATGGGCACCACGTGGACGTTCGACGTCGACGGCAAGAAGTGGACGCCGCAGGAGATCTCCGCGCGCATCCTCCAGAAGCTCAAGCGCGACGCCGAGGAGTACCTGGGTGACGCGGTCACCGACGCCGTCATCACGGTGCCGGCGTACTTCAACGACGCCGAGCGCCAGGCCACCAAGGAAGCCGGCGAGATCGCCGGCCTGAACGTCCTCCGCATCATCAACGAGCCCACCGCCGCCGCACTCGCGTACGGCCTGGACAAGGGCAAGGAGGACGAGCTCATCCTCGTCTTCGACCTCGGTGGCGGAACGTTCGACGTGTCGCTGCTCGAGGTGGGCAAGGACGACGACTTCTCCACGATCCAGGTGCGCTCCACCGCCGGTGACAACCGCCTCGGTGGTGACGACTGGGACCAGCGCCTCGTCGAGTACTTCATCAAGCAGTTCAAGGACACCACCGGTGTCGACGTCTCCGGCGACAAGATCGCGCTGCAGCGCCTCAAGGAGGCCGCTGAGCAGGCGAAGAAGGAGCTGTCCAGCTCCACGTCCACCAGCGTCAACTTGCCGTACCTGTCGCTGACCGAATCCGGTCCGGTGTCGCTGAGCGAAACCATCACGCGCGCGAAGTTCGAGGACCTCACGAAGGACCTGCTCGACCGCACGAAGAAGCCGTTCGAAGACGTCATCCGCGAGGCCGGCGTCAAGGTCGAAGACATCGCGCACGTCGTCCTCGTGGGCGGCTCGACGCGTATGCCCGCCGTCGCCGAACTCGTCAAGCGCGAGGCCGGCAAGGAGGCCAACAAGGGCGTCAACCCGGATGAGGTCGTCGCCGTTGGCGCCGCGCTCCAGGCCGGCGTCCTGAAGGGCGAGCGCAAGGACGTCCTCCTCATCGACGTCACCCCCCTGAGCCTCGGTATCGAGACCAAGGGCGGCATCATGACGAAGCTCATCGAGCGCAACACCGCCATCCCGACCAAGCGGAGCGAGACCTTCACCACCGCCGACGACAACCAGCCGTCGGTCGCGATCCAGGTCTTCCAGGGCGAGCGCGAGTTCACCCGCGACAACAAGCCGCTCGGCACGTTCGAGCTGACCGGCATCGCCCCGGCCCCCCGCGGCATCCCGCAGGTCGAGGTCACCTTCGACATCGACGCGAACGGCATCGTCCATGTCTCGGCGAAGGACAAGGGCACCGGCAAGGAGCAGTCGATGACGATCACCGGCGGCTCGTCGCTGGCCAAGGACGACATCGAGCGGATGGTGCGCGAGGCCGAGGAGCACGCTGCCGAGGACAAGAAGCGTCGCGAGTCCGCCGAGACCCGCAACCAGGCCGAGACCCTGTCGTACTCGGTGGACAAGCTCCTCAAGGACAACGACGACAAGCTGCCCGCCGAGGTCAAGACGTCGGTGCAGGCCGACGTCGACGCCCTCAAGTCGGCGCTCGCCGGCGAGGATGACGACGCCGTGAAGACGGCGTTCGACAAGCTCAGCCAGAGCCAGAGCGCGATCGGCGAGGCCATCTACGCCTCGTCGCAGCAGCAGCAGCCGACGGCGTCGGACGAGGCGCCGGCCGGCACCCCGGGAGACGGCACCACGCCCAACCCCGAGGAAGACGTGATCGACGCCGAAGTGGTCGACGACGAAGACCCTTCGACGGGCTCAGGAACCGGAAGGTAAGCAGGAGTCATGGCAGACAAGGACGACGCAACGTTCCCCGAACCGAACGAGGCTCAGGGCTCGGGCGCCGCTCCTGACGAGACGACGGGGTCGGATGCCTCGGGTGCACAGCCCGATGCGGCATCCGGCCCCGCGCCGTCGGGCGAGGCGGAGGGGCAGGACGACCTCACCATCGACGACATCCTCGGTGCTCAGCAGACCGCCGAGGCCGCGGCCGAGGGCCAGCGGATCGACGCCGGCCAAGGTTCGTCCATCGACGATCTCGAGTCGACCCTCCTCAGCGACCTCAAGCGGCTTCAGGCGGAGTACGCGAACTATCGCCGTCGCACCGAGGACCAGCGCGAGCGGGAGATCGAGCGCGCCAAGGGCGAGGCCGCCAAGGGCCTGGTCCCCGTGCTGGATGACCTCGACCGCGCCGCGAAGCACGGTGACATCGAAGCCGGGACGCCGTTCGGGGCGATCGGCGAGAAGGTCCGTGCGGTGGCCGAGCGCCTGGGCGTGGTCTCCTACGGGGAGGCCGGCGAGCCGTTCGACCCGCAGCAGCACGAGGCCATCTTCCAGGCGCCCACCCCGGGTACGACCGTGCCGACGATCCTCGAGGTGGTCGAACTCGGCTACCGCCTGGGCTCCGTGGAGTTGCGACCCGCGAAGGTCGTCGTCGCCGTCCCGGCCGAGTAGGAGAAGGCATGGCGAGTCAGGATTGGTTCGACAAGGACTTCTACAAGGTCCTCGGCGTCGATAAGGACGTCAGCGCAGCCGACCTGAAGAAGACCTACCGCAAGCTTGCCCGGAAGTATCACCCGGATTCCAACCCGGGGGATGCGAAGGCGGAGGCGACGTTCAAGGACATCAGCGAGGCGTACGCCGTGCTGAACGATCCCGAACAGCGCGCCGAGTACGACCAGATCCGGGCGATGGGGTCAGGTGCCCGCTTCACAGCGGCGGGTGGCAACACCGGCGGCTTCGAGGACGTCTTCAGCGCGTTCGGGCAGGGGCGCGGAACCCGCTCCCGCGCGAGCGACGCCGGATTCGACGACTTCTTCACGATGTTCGACCAGGGCGGCGGGAGCTTCGGCTCCGGGCGGTTCGGGCAGACCAGTGGAGGCTTCCGGGGCTTCGGCGGCCCGCAGCGCGGCGCCGACGTGACGGCACGCACCACGATCGACTTCGTCACCGCGACCAAGGGCGAGACCATCTCGCTGCAGGGCGAGGACGGCAAGCCGTTCAAGGTGAAGATCCCCGCGGGGGTCTCCGACGGACAGAAGATCCGCCTCCGCGGTCGTGGCCGGCCGTCTCCCGACGGCGGCGAGGCCGGCGACATCGTCGTGCAGGTCGCTGTGCGGCCGCATCCGGTGTTCACCCGCGAGGGACTGAACCTGAGGGTGACGGTTCCGGTGACCTTCACCGAGGCCGCGCTGGGCGCGACCATCGAGGTGCCCACGCTGGGCGGAGACCCGGTGAAGCTGCGCGTGGCCCCCGGCACGCCGTCGGGGCGGGTGCTCCGCGTCAAGGGTCGCGGGGTCCACACGACCAAGGGCACCGGTGACCTCCTCGCGGAGGTTCAGGTGGTGGTGCCGTCGCACCTCGACGACGCTGCCCGTGAGGCGCTGGAGCGATTCTCCGAACTCGAGCCCCGGGAGAACCCGCGGGCCGACCTCATGGCCAAAGCTCGCGGCTGACGCGCGGAGCGGTGACGACGAATGGCTGAGAAAGAGATCGACGAGGACACGCCGATCTTCGCGATCGCCGTGGCCGCCGAACTGTCGAACATGCACCCGCAGACGCTGCGGCAGTACGATCGCATCGGGCTCGTCGTTCCCGCCCGCACGCAGGGCGGGTCGCGGCGGTACTCGACGCGGCACGTGCAGCAGTTGCGCGAGGTCGCCCGCCTCTCGGGCGAGGGCATGAGCCTCCCCGCCATCGCGCGCCTGCTCACCCTCGAGCAGCAGGTGCACGACCTGCACCGCCGCGTCTCCGACCTCGAGCGGCAACTTCTGCTCGAGCGGCAGACGCGCCCCGGCGCGCGCGTGTTCGCCGCCGGTTCGACGGGCGCGGTCGTGCCGCTGCGTCACGGTGTGCGCGTGCGGCGGGCCACCGACGTGGTGCTGTGGCGTCCGCGGCATCCCTCTTCCGACATCGAGTCGCCCGCCGACGACTGAATCCTGGCCGGTATCGCGGCTCTGACCTGACGGGGGAGCGCCTGGCGCCCAACTGCTCCTCAGTGGCCCCGAGGCGAGTACGGCCGCGTCGAGCGTATCCATTCGTCCAGCGGCTGACTGCCCTGTACGACGAGCTCCCCCACTAGTCGGTCGTCTCCTTGTTCATCGCGGATGGGGGATGATTCCGGATGCTGGACGACGTACCCCTCGCGTCCTGCTATCATGCATTTATTCCACTCTGAAAGGAATAAATTACATGCGGCATGACGCCCTCGGCGAGATCAACGAGTTCCTCGTTGTCGACTACCTGCGCGGGCAACTCAGTGCGACCCGTGCCGAGCTCGCCGAGTCGCTCCAGCTGTCGCTCGCCACGATCAGCCGCATCGTCGCTCGCCTGCTCGACCGTGGCCTCGTAGCGGAAGAGCCCGCCACCACCACGGCCGGCCCCGGGCGGCCGTCGACGGTTCTGAAGCTCGTGCTGGACCGCATTGCCGTCGTCGGAATCGACCTGGGTGGCACGAAGTGTCACGGCGCCCTCAGCAGCATCAGCGGCGTCGTACTAGACGAGCAGATCGTCACCGTCGCCGACGCCGGAGGCGCGTTCGCCGCGCTCAAGTGGATGTGGAGCACGCTCGCGGAGAAGGCGTCGGAGCGCAACATCGCGGTCGGTTCGCTCGCCGTCGGCATCCCCGCCGTGATCGATCCCGACACGAATCTCGCCACTCGGGGTCCCAACGTCGGCTGGGACGGATTCGACCTGAAGGGCGGTATCGAGGCCTTCGGCGTTCCGTTCGTCGTCGACAACGACGTGAACCTCGCCGCTATCGCCGAGGGCGAGGTCGGCCAAGCGGTCGGCCTGCGGGACTTCCTCCTGCTGTCCATCGGCACCGGGCTCGGCTCGGCGATCGTCAGCAATGGCAACCTCATCCGTGGCCGTCACAACGCTGCGGGTGAGATTGGGGTCATGCTCCCGAACACCGCCATGCTCGAAGACGTTCGCACTTCGCAGGTCGGTGGGCTTGAAGATGTTCTCAGCGGTGGCGCCATCGCGCGGCGGGCGGCCCAGCTCGTCGCTGAAGACAAGGCCGCCCTCGCCGAGCTCGGCGAGACGCCCACGGCGAAAAGCGTGATCGAGGGGGCGCTCGCCGGTCAGCAGCATGCTCGCCGCCTGATCGACGCCGTCGTCGAGGCGCTTGCACTCGCCGTTATCAACACGGTGTCGGTGACCGACCCGGAGGTCGTCATACTCGACGGCAGCGTCGGTCGAGCCCTCGCGCCATTCTTCGACGAGGTCCACGCCCTCGTCAGCAACCACGTGCTGACGCCGCCGCGGCTCACGGCGTCGGCTATCGGCCCAAACTCGACCGTCCGCGGCGCGATCTCCGCCGCGATCCAGCACCTTCGTCGTCTCGACGCTCCTGCGTCGCTGACGCCGCTGATCTCTGAAGGAGACCGCCGGTGAACCGCGTCCTCTCGTGGGTGTCTCAGCACGCCCTGCTCGTCGTGTTCTTCGTCCTCGTGATCGTTCTGGCCATTGCGTCGCCGACGTTCCGTACGCCGGCGAACCTCATCAATATCGTCGAGCAGCAGTCGATCATCGGCGTCGTAGCGTGCGGCATGCTGCTGATGATCATGCTCGGCGGGTTCGACCTGTCCGTCGGCGCGGCCGGCGCCGCGACGTCCGTGCTTGCAGCAGCGGTCATGGCATCCTCCGGCATCTTCGTCGGGGTGCTCGCAGCCCTGGCGCTGGGCGCGGTCATCGGCCTGGCAAACGGCTGGCTCGTGGCCACGCTAGGTATCAACCCGTTCGTCGTCACGCTCGGGATGCAGTCGCTGCTCACCGGACTGCTGTTCGTGGCGACCAACGCCAGCCCGGTCTACGGCGTCCCGCCCGAGCTGACGTTCCTCGGCCTCGGCCGGATCGGTCCCGTACCCGTCGCGGCTCTCGTCTTCCTCGTCGTCGCGCTGCTCGTGTGGGCGCTGCTGAAGTTCACGACCTTCGGACACCACATCTACGCAGTGGGCGGGTCGAAGGAGGCGAGCCGCCTGGCCGGTCTCCCCGTAACCCGCACGACAATCCTCGTCTACACCATCGGCGCACTGCTCGCCGCCGTGGGCGGACTTATCCTTCTCGGCCAGACCGCGGTCGGCCAGCCGTCGGCCGCCGCGAGTTGGCCACTGTCGGCGATCGCCGCGGTCGCCATCGCGGGTGTGCCGCTCACCGGCGGCAGCGGTTCGGTCGGCCCTGTCGTGGTCGGCACCCTGCTGCTGGGCACCATTTCCAACGGCCTTAACCAGTTTGGCACGTCGCCCTACTGGCAGCCGGCTATCACTGGCGCCGTGATCATCATCGCCGTCGGGCTGGACACTGTCCAGCGGCGCCGCCGAGCCAGCGCTTAACACCAGATCTGCTCCACCACACCCACCCGAAAGGAAACCGCAATGGTACGCATTCGCTCGCGCGCCGGCATCGCCGCCGCCACCGCGGCACTGGTCGCACTCGCATTCACCGGCTGCGCCGCCGAGACCGACTCGACCGACACTTCGTCGGAGGACGACTCATTGGTCATCGGCTCGATGATCTGGAACACTTCCGTCCCGTTCTACTCGAACTTCATCGCGGGACAGCAGGAAATGGCCGAGGAGCTGGGCGTTGAGCTCAAGCTCGTCAACGGCAACGGAGACGTCGGCACCGAGGTGTCGGCCGTGCAGCAACTCATCACACAGGGCGTCGACGCCATCCTCATCACCGCGTCCGACGCAAAGGCGATCGCCGCTGTGGCGACGCAGGCCGTGAAAGCCGGTATCCCCGTTTTCGCCGTGAACAACCGTGTCGACGATAGCGTCGACACGGTCACCTTCATCGGTGCAGACGACGTGGAATTCGGCCGTCAGCAGGCGAACCTGGTCCTGCAGGAACTCGGCGAAGAGGCGAACGTCGCCTACATGATGGGCTCGCTCGGCACGTCGGCCCAGCTGCTGCGCAAGCAGGGCTTCGACGAGGTCGTGGCTCAGCACCCCGGCATCAAGGTCGTCGTCGAGGGCACCTCGAACTGGGATGCCGCGGAGGCGCTGTCGGTGACCCAGGACTGGCTCAACAAGTACCCCGCAGGGGAGCTCGACGCTATCGTGGCGCAGGGTCCCGAGGCGGCGAATGCGGCCAAGTACGCGAAGGATCAGGGCCGCGACGACATCGCGTTCGTCCTCGGCGACTACCCGCTCGACGTCCGCACCGCGATCGAAGCGGGCTACGTCCTCGGCACGGTCAACCAAGATCCCAAGCCGCAGGGCACCCGCTCGGTCGAGGCGGCCGTGCAGTGGCTCAAGGGCGAGGAAGACAAGGTTACGCAGCCCAATGAGTACCTTGAGCTGCCGATCGTGACGATCGACAACGTCGCCGACCACCCCGCCGCCTGGGGCGAGTGAACCGAGTAGAGACGGATACGCCGACATGAGTGAGCCCACGGGCGTGTGGTTGACCGCGCGAGACATCAGAAAGTCGTTCGCCGGGCGGGAGATCCTGCACGGTGTTGATTTCGAGGTCGACCGCGGTTCGGTCCACGCGCTCGTGGGTCACAACGGCGCCGGCAAGAGCACCCTCATCAAGGTGCTCGCCGGCATGTATCCCGACCACGCCGGTAGCGTCTCGGTCGGCGGGCGTCAGGTCGACCTCTCGTCGCCTCGCGCCTCCGCTGCGGCGGGGATCGCCGTCATCCACCAGGAGTTCTCCCTGGTGCCCCAGTTCACCGCCGCCCAGAACATCTACCTCGGGCGCGAACCCCGCAAAGGCGGGATCGTGCGGCACCGCCGGCTCGCCCGTCAAGCGAGTGAGTTCCTCGACGGCATCCGGCTGTCGATCCCTCAGGGGATCCCGGTGTCCCGCCTCAGCGTCGCCCACCAGCAACTCACCGAAATCGCCAAGGCGCTCGCTGCGGGCGCCGAAGTGCTCATCATGGATGAGCCAACGTCGCGCCTTGCGCCAGCAGAGCGGGAGGCCCTGTTCGGGATCATCCGCCGCCTGACCTCGGAGGGCGTCGCGGTGATCTACATCAGCCACTTCCTCAAAGAGGTGCTCGACATCTCCGATCGTGTGACGGTGCTGCGCAACGGTGCCGTGGCGGCGGCGGGACACGCCTCCGAGTTCACTGTCGGGAGCTTGGCTGACTTCATAATCGGCGACACGGAGCGCACCCAGCGCGCCGTCCGGGCTGCCGAGCGGGCCGGCGACCCCGTGCTCGAGGTCGACGACTTCGCCCAAGTCGGTCGTCCGGGCAGCAGCCTGACGGTGCGCGCCGGAGAAGTTGTCGGTATCGCAGGCCTGGTGGGATCGGGCCGCTCCTCTCTGCTCGAAGCGATCGCGGGAGCCCGGCCCTCGCACGGCCGCATGCGCGTCGGCGGCGCCGCCGTCGTCCCGCGCACACCCGCCGTGGCGTCCGCTGCAGGCATTGTGCTCGTCCCCGAAGATCGCAAGCATCGCGGGCTGGTCATGCAGCAGGGCGTCGCGCAGAACGTCGTGCTGTCCGCCCTGTCGCGCCGGTTCTCACGCTTCGGTTTCGTGCGCTCACGCCGCGTGTCGCATGCAGCCGAATCCGCCATCCGCACATTCCGCATCGTTGTGAATGACCCTTCGGCTCCCGTCGCCGGGTTGTCGGGCGGCAATCAGCAGAAGGTGCTGCTGGCGCGCGCCACCGAGACGGCGCCGCGCGTGCTGCTCTTCGACCAGCCCACAGCGGGTGTCGACATCGGGGCGAAGAACGAGATCTACGGGCACATCGACAACCTCGCGGAGGGTGGCGCGGCGTGCCTGGTGACCAGCGACGAGATCGAGGAGTTGCTGGCCATCTGCGACAGCATCGCGATAATGCGAGGCGGGCGCCTCGAGGCGCCGGTTCCGGTTGCGGGACTCGACGAAGTACGAATTCTCGCCCGGATGAGCGTTTCCGAGGAGGGCATCTGACATGGCCGGCATCCACGTGCACCACCACGATCTCGTCGACGAAGGACCCGAGGCGATCGCGTCCTGGCTCGAACGCATCGACGACTTGAGCGAGGTCTTCGTGCAGGTCAACGACATCTACGAGCGCAATCCGTCGCCCGCCGGGGTACTCGAGCGCAATCCGCGCCACGACGTGGTTCACGGACAGGGTCGCCTGCACGCCGACGTGCCGGCATCCGAGATCTCGCCCCGCTTGTGGCAGGAACGCAGCCCGGACGTAGGGTCCGACGCAGACGCGCTCACCCTTGTCGCGTCGTCGGCGATCGGCGAGCGCTACCGCATCGTGCCGTGGCTCAACATCGCCAACGGTCAGTGGAAGGGGGCCGTCGACGAGAACGGTGTCGTCGACCTGAACGGCCGCGCTGTTCCGCGCTGGTTGTGCCCCAACGGTCCCGATGTCGCGCCGATGTGGATCGCGATGATCGAGGCGCTCACGAACCGCTACGGCTACACCACCTACCTGATCGACCGCATCCGCTTCCCCGATTGGGGCGGGGAGTCGGTCGATCCCATGAACCTCCTGAGCTGCTTCTGCGTCTCATGCCGTGAGCTCATGAGCGCGGAAGGTCTCG
The DNA here is from genome assembly GCF_057197605.1 of Microbacterium sp. Z11_20. Classification (NCBI taxonomy): domain Bacteria; kingdom Bacillati; phylum Actinomycetota; class Actinomycetes; order Micrococcales; family Microbacteriaceae; genus Microbacterium; species Microbacterium sp. Z11_20. Next base: position 47,515 of record NZ_JBXVOQ010000005.1, read on the forward strand.
ACGAGAGTCAGGTGCGCGCCGCGCTCGGCGACCTGGTCGCCGCGGCTCGGGATGAGCGGTTCGACGATGGCGTGGCAGCGTTTGCCGCCCCTGTGCTCAAACGCTGGATGGCTTTCCGTCAGCAGTCGGTGACGCGGCTCGTGCAGTCGATCGTCGACGGCGTGCGGGCCCGCCATCCGCGGGTGGAATTGTGGCTCGATATGTGGCCACCGGCGTACGCGTGGATCCTCGGTCAGGACTATGCGGCGCTCACGGCGATCTCGCCCAAGCTCAAACACTTTCCCTACCACCGCCTCGGCGGCGGCGCGGATGTGCAGAGCCTCATCGATACGCTCGCCTCGACGCCCGCATCGCGGGAGCGCGCCTTCCGCGCGTTCGCCCGGCTCTTCGAGGTGGACTATGGGCTCAGCTACGACCAGTTCCGTTCCAACGGGTTCCCGATCGATCTCGTCGCCGATCAAAACGCACTCGTGCGCCGCGCATCGGCGCCCGGCACCTACATCTACTCCGGTGTTCAGATGTGGAACCTCCCTGCCGAGGAGCTGTACGAGGCCACCGTCGCGAGTTACGCAAGCGAGGCCGACGATGTCATCTATTACTGCTACGGCTGGGCGGCGTCCGACCTGATAGGTGCCAGCAATGGGGCCCGCGAGGCCGCGACGAAGGGCGCGAACCGCTGATGCGCGTGGTCGTGGTCTCCGACCCGTTAGAGGCGGGCGCATTGGTCGCCGACCGCATCCTCGAGCTGATCCGCCGGTCCCCGACGACCGTGCTCGGTGTAGCGACCGGCTCCACGCCCTTGCCCGTGTACACGGCGCTGTCGGAGCGGATCGAGGGCACTCCCGTTGACCGTGTGCGCGCGTTCGCGCTGGACGAGTACGTCGGGTTGCCGGCGGAGCATCCGGAGAGCTATCGGAGCGTCATCACACGCGAAGTGGCGGAGAAGGTCGGGCTGGACCCGGCCCGCGCGCACGTGCCAGACGGAGACCCGACGCGTATCGCGACAGCGGGCGAGCGCTACGAGGCGCTCCTCGCCGAGGCCGGCGGCGTCGACCTGCAGATCCTCGGTGTCGGGGCGAACGGTCACATCGGCTTCAATGAGCCGGGGTCGCCGTTCGAATCGCGTACGCGCGTGGTAGACCTCGCTGAGCAGACGGTTCTCGACAACGCCCGGTTCTTCCCGTCGGCTGACGACGTGCCGCGGCAGGCGATCACGCAGGGCATCGCGACGATCATGGCGGCGCGCGAGCTCGTGCTGCTGGCCTTCGGCGAGCAAAAGGCGGACGCCATCGCGTCCGCGGTCGAAGGGCCCGTCACCCGGGCGACGCCGGCATCCGTGTTGCAGCTCCATCCGGCGGCCACGCTGGTGATCGACGGGGCTGCCGCGTCGCGGCTGACGGGTCGCAACGCACACGTGATGATCGACCGGGCTGTCGCCGCGGCGTGACTTCGCCGCCCGCGCTCCGGGATTCCTACCGACCGAGACGGATGCGACCCGGTGGCGGCGACGGAACCGATCGGGTGCGGGCGGAGCGAACGCTTCGGCGCCGTGGTAGTCGTAAGACATCGTGCTCGAGTCGTGTGAGGTGAGGTGAGGTGAGGTGGGGTGTCGCTCGGTGATCGCGGCACCGCCCTGCCGGCACCCAGTCGCCCGCTGACGACTGGCCGGTATCGCGGCTCTTAGCGGACGTGGGGGCGCCGATGGGCGGGCGCAGGTCAGGGACGATCTCCGCCGAGGATCGCCTCCGCGAGGGCTCGGTCCGTCACGATCTCGGTCAGCAGGCCCGACCGGGTGACCGCTCGCGCAGCGCGTGCCTTCTTGGCCCCGCCGCCGACGAGGATGACGCGCGTGGTGGCCCGCAACTGTTCCTCCGTGATGGCGATGCAGCGCTCAGTGAACTCCTTGGCGATCACTCGGCCGTCGTCGTCGATGAGAAGCCCGCCGACCTCGGCCACCACACCGCGACGCTCGAGGTCCACGCGGATCTCCTCCGGCACGGTCTCGCGCAGTTGCGACTCGGGAGGAGACCAGGACCCCAGGGCGAGTACGGCCGCGTCGAGCGTGTTCATCCGTTCGAGCACGAGCGCGACGTCGCGCTGGGCCCGAAGGGCGGCTGCGGTCCTCGCATCGTCGACCACCATCGGGGTGAAGATCGAGTGGGCGGACCCCCCGGAGTTCAGCGCAACCATCCGAACCATCTCGATGGGGGAATCGGAGAGTTCTGCCCCGACGGTCCCGGTGAGCTGGACCACGGACACCTTGGGGAGGGCCGGGAGGCTGTCGGCCATGGCGCGGATCGTGCGTCCCCAGCTGACTCCGAGCGTGTCACCGGTGCGCAGCGTCCGCTGCAGGTGATCGGCCGCCGCCCCGCCGATCTGTTTCCGCACATCGTCCGGTGTGCCGTGCGCTTCCACCACCGTCGCGTGATGGAGGCCGAGATGGTCGGCGAGTCGGCGGGAAAGGTCGGGAATCACCACGCCGGCGTCATCGATCTCGATTCGGACTACCCCGAGTTCGCGGGCAAGCTCGAGAAGCCGCGCGACCTTGAATCGACTGAGGTTGAACTCCTGGGCGATTTCCACCTTGCTCGCGTCCTCGAGGAAGAACCGCCGAGCGACCGCAGCAACCAGCGCGCGGTCGGTGTTCTCCGGTGAATGCTCCTTCACGTGCCGACCCCCTCGCTCCTGCATCAGGTTAGTGCGCGCGTTTTGCGTTCGATTGCGCCCTCCCCTAATGTACTCATATGAGCGTGCTGCATGCTCATATGTGCAAATCGATGACGATCAGAGGCGACGACGCCTGAGAGGGACCACTCCATGAGCACTGCATCGCAAGACACCGCGGCCCGCGCCGTTTCGGAGGTCGGCGATCTCCTCGCCCAGGTGCCGGAGTCGACCTATGACGCCCTCATCGATGAGCTTCGAGGCGCGCGCACGATCGTGCTGCACGGCGTCGGTCGCGAAGGCCTGATGATGCGCGCACTCACGATGCGCCTCATGCATCTGGGCTTCGATGCGCATGTGCTCGGTGACATGACGGCTCCTCCCGTGCGGGAGGGGGACCTCCTCGTGGTGAGTGCCGGCCCCGGACACTTCGGGACGATCCAGGCCCTGCAGAACATCGCTCGTGACGCGGGCGCCCGCAACCTCCTGGTCACCGCCAACCCCGACGGCGCCAGCGCGGCGCTCGCCGACACCGTGATCGCGCTCCCCGGGCCGACGATGAACGAAGACCTCGAGGTGCCGTCGAGTGCCCTCCTCATGGGCAGCGTGTTCGAAGTCGTGCAGCTCTTCTTCTACGACGTGGTCGCCGCCCGGTTGAGCGCGCTGCTGAACCAAGCGCCGGAAGCGGCGCGGTTACGGCACACCAACCTCGAGTAGACCTGCCGCCCCGTCCGCGCTATCCCTCTCACCACCCGATCCGCGGGGCAATGCCCCGCAGGTTTCGCTGCGCCCGCAGCGCAACCGCGCCTCGAAAGGAAACCCACAATGACTCGCTTTAGTGCAAAGACGCTCTGCGGTCTCGCCGTCGTCTCGGCGCTCGCCCTCACCGGCTGCGCCGGTGGTGCGGGCACGACCGCCTCCGACTCGTCCGATGCCTCCGATAACGTCACCGTCGCGATCGTCCCCAAGATCCAGGGCGTCCCCTTCGCCGACGCACTCAAGCGCGGCGCGGAGGATGCCGCGAGTGAGTTCGGATTCACCTCCAACTTCACCGGTCCCACTGCCGCCGACCCGGCCGCGCAGGCCGATGTCGTCCGCTCGCTCGTGCAGCAGGGCGCGAACGCCATCGTGGTCGCGCCGAACGACCCCGACTCCATGGGTCCGGTCCTCAAGGAGGCCAGCGAGCGGGATGTGGCAGTCGGCACGGTCGACACCGACGCGCCCGACTCGGTGCGGTCGGTGTTCGTCAACCAGGCGTCCTCCGAGGCGATCGGTCACGCGCTGGCTGAGCAGGTGTTGACTCCCATGGGCGGAACCGGCGAGCTGGCCATCGTCTCGTGCGGAAAGACGGCGGCGAACCTCAATTCCTGGATCGCTGAGCTCGAGGAGTACGTCGCGGCGGAATACCCCGACGCGACCATCGTCGACGTGGTCTACGCGGACGAGGATGAGACCAAGGCCGTGTCCATGGCGAAGGATCTGATCAACGCGCACCCCGACCTCACCGGGCTGGTCGGAATGTGCACGCCGACGGCCCCCGGGGTCGCCCGCGCCGTCCAGGAGACCGGCAACATCGGCAAGATCTTCACCACGGGCGTCGGTACGCCGAACTCCATGGCGCCGTACCTGGAGGACGGCTCCTCGAGCGCGTCGGTGCTGTGGGACGTGGAGAACCTCGGCTACCTCGCAGCCTGGGCCGGGTACACGCTGGCAACGGGCGGCGAGATCGCCGCCGAGAACGAGGTCGGCCGCATCGGCACCGTCGTCTTCAATGAGGACACCGGCGAGCTCCTGCTCGGCGACCCCCTCATCCTCACCACCGCGAACGTCGGCGACTTCGACTACTGAGCCGCCTGCGGGGCGGCCTCGGCCGCCCCGCATCCGGAGGGATACACGATGACAATCGATGCGGACGCGACCGTCGCCGAGGGCGACGCGACCCTGCTGCGCGCGGAGGGCCTCACCAAAGCGTATGGGGGAGTGCGCGCGCTCCGCGGCGTCGACTTCACGGTGGATCTCGGTGAGGTGCACGCGTTGGTGGGCGAGAACGGTGCCGGGAAGTCCACGCTCATAAAGATGCTCTCCGGAGTCGAGAGGCCCGACACCGGCATCATCACCGTGCGGGGCCAGCAGCTCACCGCGGGAAGTCCGAGCGCTTCGCTGGCTGCGGGGATATCGACCGTCTACCAGGAGCCGCACCTGTTCTCCGAACTCACGGTCGCGGAGAACCTTTTCCTCGGTCGCGAACTGCACCGCCCGGGGGGTCCCGTCCGGTGGGGCGAGCAGTTCGATGAGGCTGCGACTCTCCTCGACCAGATCGGACTCGACACCGCCCTGGCGCCGCGCCAGGTGGGCGATCTGAGTATCGGCGAACAGCAGCTCATCTCCATCGCGAAGGCGTTCGCGACCCGCGTGCGGGTGCTCATCCTGGACGAGCCCTCGGCGATTCTCGCGGATCACGACATCGAGACCCTCTTCGGTGTGGTGCGACGGATGCGGGATGCCGGCGTCGGGGTCATCTACATCTCGCACCGCCTCGACGAACTGGGCCAGATCGCTGATCGCGTGACCGTCATGCGGGACGGCGCTGTGGTCGAAAGCCGTCCGATGGCGGCTCTCACCACGCGCGCGATCGCGGAGCTGATGGTGGGCCGCGAACTCGAGGACGTCGACGCGGGTGTCCGCAGCACCGGGGGAGAGCCCGGGCTGGAGGTGAAGGGGTTGTCGGCCGGCCGGGCATTGCACTCGGCCGACCTGTCCGTGCGTCAGGGCGAGATCGTCGGCGTGTACGGCCTGATCGGGTCGGGTACCACCGAGCTAGCGCGCGCCCTCAACGGCGTCACGCCGGCGCGATCGGGCGAAATCCGCGTGCGCGGGTCCCGCCGCCGTATCGCCTCGCCTCGAGACGCGGCCAGGGCAGGCATTGCGATGCTGCCGGGAAATCGCAAGGTGCAGGGCGCCTTCCTCGATAAGTCGCTCACCTTCAATCTCACGGCCTCTCACCTGCGTCGGTTCTCCTTTCACGGGCTGTTCATGAGAACGGCGCGGGAGCGCGCGAGCGCCATCGACGCCATGCGCTCGCTCCGGGTCAAGGCGCCGCATCCGGAGACGCCGATCGGTGCGCTGTCCGGCGGAAACCAGCAGAAGGTCGTGCTCGCACGCCAACTCATCGGAAATCCCCACGTGCTGCTCCTCGAAGAGCCCTCGCAGGGGGTCGACATCGGTGCGAAAGGGGAGATCCATCGCCTGGTGCTCGAGCTTGCCCGGGCGGGCGCTGCCGTGCTCCTCATCTCCTCCGATCTGGACGAGGTGCGAACCCTCGCCGATCGCGTCCTGATCATGCGTCGCGGTGGGGTGGTGGCCGAGTTCGCGCGAGGCGCGTCGACCGCGCGCATCCTGGCAGCGGCATCCGGCGACGACACCGCCGAGGCGTCCCTGATCGCCCACCACTCCGAGGAGGTTCGGGGATGACCGCCGTCGCCACTGTGCGCCGCCGCCGCGCGCTGCCTCTGCTGCAGGGACAAGAACTCGTTCTCATCGGGGTTCTCGTGCTGCTGTGGGCGGTGCTGGCCGTTGCGACCGACACGTTCCTGACCGCCAACAACATCGGCGCGATTCTGTACCAGGTCGCGCCGATCGCGCTCATCGGCGTGGGCATGACGGCAGTCATGGTCACCGCCGGCATCGACGTGTCGGTGGGGAGCCAGATCGCGGTCGTCATGGTCGTACTGGCCAAGATGCTGCGCGACTTCGACGTACCGCTTCCCCTCGCCATCGTGGCAGGTGTGCTCGTCGGCGTCGCGCTGGGGAGCGTCAATGCCTTCCTGGTGACGGTGACTCGGATCCATCCGATCATCGTCACCTTCGGAACGCTCAACATCTTCCGCTTCGTGGCGCTGCAGATCTTCGGCGATCAGCAGGTCGATGGTGTCCCAGGCACGCTTGCGGTGATCGGCGGATCCAACACCGCCCGGCTGTTCGGCGTGCCGAACGCGTTCTGGATCATGATCGTCGCCGTCGCGATCGTCTGGGTGTACATGCGGTACTGGGCGGGCGGGCGTCACCTCTACGCGATCGGCGGCGACGCGCTGGCCGCACGGCTGGCGGGAGTGAAAGTGCGGCGGGCCACGGCGGGCGTCTACGTCCTCACCGGCGCCTGCGTGGGGATCGCCGGTGCCATCATGCTCGGCTCGGGCGGCCTGGTGCAGCAGAACATCGGAGCAGGACTCGAGCTGCAGGTGATCGCCGCTGTCGTCATCGGCGGCACGTCGGTGCTGGGCGGACGGGGCACGGTGCTGGGAACCCTCCTCGGTGCACTGCTCGTCGGCAGCGTCGGCAGCGCCGTCACCCACCTCGGGTGGCCGAGCGAGCTGTCCAACCTCTTCGTGGGCGCCTCCATCGTCATCGCCGTGGGTGTCGACCTCGCCCGCCAGAAGAGAAGGGCCCGCCTGTGAACGCGAGAACCGCTCCTTCACCGGACACGCGGATGCGCGTGCCCGCATCACAGCGGATCGCCGAGGTGGCGCGTGATCGCACCATGCTGCTGGTCCTCCTCACCGTCGCGATGCTGGTGACCTTCTCCCTGCTCGGTGCGAACGGCATGCTGCTGGGTCCCTTCACCGTGAGCTACCTGCTGAGTTCGTTGATCTCACTGGTTCCGCTCGCGCTGCTCGCGCTGGCGCAGACATTCGTGATCATCTCCGGCCGGTCGGGCATCGACCTGTCGGTCGGAGGGATGGTCTCCCTCGCCGGCATGATCTTCGCGGGTCTGGTGGGTCCGCTCGGATGGGACGTGCTCCCGGCTGCGGCTGTGACGGTCGCCGCGGGCGCGGTGTTCGGCGCCCTGAACGGCTGGCTCGTGGGCTACCTGGGCTTTCCGCCACTGATCGCGACGCTCGCCACCGCCTATGTCTTCGGCGCCGCCGCTCTGCTTATGACCGGCGGGGCGCCGATCTCCGGCGAGCGGGTCGCCGCAACGAACGCGCTCACGTCGAGCATCGATCTCGGCGCGCGGCTGTACCTGCCGATGCACGTGCTCACCATCCTGCTCCCGGCCGTCATCGTGACCTGGTTCGCGCTCTCGCGTTCGCCCTGGGGCCGCTCGCTGTACGCGGTGGGCACCAACGACACCGCCGCGCTCTACGCGACTCTGCCCGTCCGGCGCATCCGCGCCTCCGCCTATCTCGCGTCGGGCATGCTGTGCGGTCTGGCGGCGATCGTGAACGTCGCCCAGTTCGCGTCGGCGCGCCCCGATGCGGGAACGGCCGGCAACGGGCTCGCGCTCCCGGCGATCACGATCGCCGTGCTCGGAGGAGTCGCGATCCAAGGCGGCCGCGGGCGCATCAGCGGGACCGTCGTGGCGGCGCTGCTGGTCACGTGGCTCAACGCAGCCCTGCTCATCACCTTCCCCGGCTCGTCAGGGCCCCGTGCGCAGCTGCTCGCCCTCGGCGTCCTGCTGGTGGGAGCCGTGTACCTGAACTCGCTCCAGCTGAGGAAAGTCCCTCTCGCGCGGTGGACCAGGCGCCGCCCGCTTCCGCCTCCGGACGGGGTGGACCATCCCCCCGCCGATCCGCACCGAACGAACGAGGTTCCCTCCGATGCCCAGCATCAGCGCTGACGCGCTCGACATCGCCCGCGCTCTGATCCACGCCGAGGCCGACGCCGTCCGTTCGGTGGCGGATCAGGCGGACGCCAGTTTCGCCGCGGCGGTGGATCTTGCTCTGGCCACCAAGGGCAAGATCTTCGCCGTCGGTTCGGGCACGTCGGGGATGGTCGCGCGACGCCTCGCCCATCTGCTGTCGGTGTGCGGCAGCCCCGCAGTGTTCCTCCACCCGATGGATGCACTTCACGGCAGCTCGGGCGCGCTGAGCGAGGGCGACCTCGTGATCGCGATCTCGAAGGGCGGGCAGTCCGCTGAGATCAACGATCTGCTCGTCCTGGCCCGAGCGCGTGGCTGCAAGATCATCGCGCTGACCTCACAGGCCGGCTCGCCGATCGCGGCGCTCTCCGACGTCACCGTGCTGCTGCAGTCGCCGGCGGAGGCGGACCCGGGCGGCATCGTGGCCATGGGCAGCACCCTCGTCTCAGCGGCCTGGGGCGATGCGTTCGCCTACGTGCTGATGCATTACAACGGGTACAGCTGGAAAGAGGTGCTCGAGGCGCACCCTGCCGGGGCGGTCGGCCGAATCGCGACGGAGCCCGAAACGGTGCGCAAGCTGGCGTGAGCCGACCTCAGGACAGGGGAGACAACCATGGCAGTCGTCGCCGGCGTCGACAGTTCGACGCAGTCGTGCACGGTGGAGCTCAGGGACTCCGGGACGGGGCGACGCCTCGGTAGCGGGCGCGCTGCGCACCCCTCGAGCACCCCTCCCCGCAGTGAACAGGACCCCAGGCGGTGGTGGAGTGCGCTCGGCGAGGCGCTCCGCGCGGCGACGGACTCCGCAGGCGTGCGGGCCGATGAGATCGACGCGATGAGCATTGCGGGCCAATGTCATGGCCTGGTGCTCGTCGACGAGACCGGCGCCCCGCTGCGCGACGCGAAACTGTGGAATGACACCGAGTCGAGCGCCCAGGCCGACGCCATGGTGGCAGACCTCGGCATGGCGGAATGGGCGCGTGCCGTCGGCTCTGTGCCGACGGCGGCGTTCACCATCACCAAGCTGGCGTGGGTCGCGGCGCATGAGCCGCATCTCCTCCCGCGCGTGGCGCACGTGCTTCTGCCGCACGACTACCTCACCTTCCAGCTCACCGGTTCTGCCGTGACGGACCGTTCCGAGGCCTCGGGCACCGGTTATTACTCCGCGACCACCGGCCGCTGGAACATCGACCTTCTCCGCCGCTTCGTGTCCTCAGAGATCGCATGGGAGGCGCTGCTTCCCCGTGTGCTCGGTCCCGATGAAGCCGCCGGCACGGCCTCCTCTGCGGCGGCCCGCGCTCTGGGCCTGCGCCCCGACGTCGTCATCGGGCCGGGAGCGGGTGACACCCACGCCGGTGCGTTGGGCATGGGGATGCGCCTGGGTGACGTGGGATACAGCCTCGGGACGTCGGGCGTGGTGTTCGCCATGTCGGACGCGCCCATCCATGACCGCAGCGGCTGGGTGAACGGTGTCGCGGATGCGACGGGCGCCTACCTTCCCGTGATCTGCACGCTGAATGCGACGAAGGTCACCGACACCTTCGCGACGATCCTCGGAGTCGATCTCGACGGGCTCGGCCGGCTGGCCCTGGCCGCCCGTCCCACGCCCGACCGTCCGGTGCTGGCGGCGTACCTCGACGGTGAGCGTTCACCCGACCGGCCGTTCGCATCGGGGACGCTGCATGGCCTGACGACGAGCACCAGCCGCGAACAGGTCGCGCTGAGCGCCTTCGAAGGTGTCTTGCTGGGGCTGGTCCGTGGCCAGAGACTGCTCGAAGATCTGGGAGTCCCCACCGACGGTGACATCGTGTTGATGGGCGGCGGTGCCCGGGGAGAGGCGTACCGTCGCGTGCTCGCGGATCTCACCGGCCGGGACGTGATCACCAAGGACGCGCCCGAGGCGGTCGCTGCCGGAGCTGCGGTGCAGGCAGCTGCGGTGCTCGAGGGCCGGGACGTGGGAGAGGTGCGCGATGCGTGGACTCCCGGCCTTCTCACCCGTACCCACCCGCGGCCTGACGCCGTATCCGTCACGGGACGGTATCTCGCCGTCGCCGACTGGCGCGGTGGCGATCAGCCGAGACGGGAGCTGCCCTCGGAGCCACCGCCCCCCGCGTGAACATGGCCTCGCGAGCCCACACTCTCTCGACGCCTCGAGGATGTGCGCCCGGCGAGCGGGTAGCGCCGCGCGGCTCCTGCACCCGCGAGTGAACGGCTTCCCGCCGAACGGACGGGTAAACCGCGTCGGAAGGTCGTGCGCTCGACACGAACCCGTGCATTCGCGCCCCGCGGGAGGGGGGGGCAGGGAGGGCGCGGGCGACACCTACGTCAGCGTCGGCGGCGTGCGCGTTCCGCGAGCGCGTCCATGGCCTGCAGGACGTCGCGAGCCGCCCACGTCCGGTTCCGCCGCCCCGACCCGACCTGCGTGAGGATGCCGTCGTCCACCAGGCGGTCGATCGCGAGGAGGGCGTTCGGAGCCGTGACGCCGAGGTACGACACCGCCAGACGCGAGTTGATGACGGGCTGGCGTTCCAGCAACTCCATCAACCGGCGGGCCGCCGAGCCTTGACGTGATGTCGCGCGGTTCCGCCACGATGCGCGTACCGCGTCGAGGTCGTCCATGAGCACGCGACTGGAGGCGACCGCCGTATGGGCCGCGCTGGCGAACACGTCCACGATGGGATCGACGTGGCCCGCGCGGTACTTGGTGAGGGCGTCGAAGTACTCCGCGGTGTCCTGCAGCAGCCCGGCAGAGAGCGGGACGACCACGGCGCGCGTGACGTCTGCGCGGCGGAGCATCGCCTGCATCAGCGCCCGGCCCGTCCGGCCGTTCACCTCCAGGAAGGGGTGGATGGTCTCGTACTGCGCGTGGGCGATGGCGATCTGCGCGAGCGCCGGTACGTCCGTGCGGCGGATGAAGCCCACGAGGTCGGTCATGAGCTCGGCGACCCGGGACTGATGGGGCGGGACGAAGGAGGCACGTTGAGGTCCCAGCGAACCGCCGCCGATCCATACCTGCTGGTCCCGCCACCGCCCGCGACGGTCGGGCCGCGTGGAGGCCATGAGGGTCCGCTGGATCTGAACGATCGCGTCCTCGGTGAGAGATCCCGCGAGGCTGAGGGCCACCTCATCCGCCCGGACATGGGAGGCGATCTGCCGCGCGGCCGGTTCGAGGGACTCGTCGATACCGGCGAGCATGAGAGCGCCGGCGGACGCGGTGACGCGTTCGATCGCCGAGCTGGCCGTGCACTCGGCGCGCAGCAGAAGCGCCGGGAGGGCGGCATCCCGTCCGCCGAGTTCGGCGTCGAGCCGGATCAGGTCGCCGGTGGCGTCGAACGCGCGCGAGAGCGTGTCGGGTGCGATCGGCAGCGCGAGCGAGGAGACCGAGGGCGGCACGGACGCTCGGTAGGGACCGGACACGGCGCGATGCGGGCTGAAGGAGTCGCGGACATCCGCGGCCGGCTCCCACGTGCGTTCCTCGTACGAGACGGCTGGCCACGTCATAGTGCTCCCCGTCATGACTCCACACTACTGTTCTGAATACCTCCACATCCGATAATAAGGCGGCCGTTGCGATCGGCTCCGCCGGGTATCGACCTCATGCCGGGCGTTGTGGTCGGTCGTGACGAAAACGGCCGGTTTCCACTTTGACTCCCCCTCCTGCTGCTTCCTAGAGTCGCCAGGTCGGCCACTGGCGGCCGGGTGAGCGAGGGCTTCGATGACGTCGTACTCCCTGTGGATGCTGGAGTATTCGCACTGTCTGGAGCAGCCGATGGGGTGCATCTTCTACGGCGTGTGGGACGGCTCGACGCGCATGTTCGCGTACTCGTACGTCTACGTCGAAGGCGCCGGTCACAAGATCCTCGTCGACGTCGGCCACGACAACCGCGGCTCGAACAAGGCCTACAACGACGTGAACGACATCGTCGACTTCCAGGCCCCCGATGCGGTGCTCGCGAAGGTGGGCGTCAAGCCCGAGGACATCGACACCGTCATCCTCACGCACGCGCATTACGACCATGCCGGCGCGGCACGGTACTTCCCCAACGCGACCTTCTACCTGCAGCGCGTCGAGCTGGAGAGTTCGCGATGGGCACTGGAGAACGCCCACCTCTACGCCTCGATCATCGGTGCCCTCGACCCGGAGGATGTCTCGATGCTCGAGGAGATGGCCGCGGATGGGCGGCTGCGTCTCCTGGACGGACCCGTGGAGAACCTCTTTCCGGGCCTGCACATCCGCACCGCGTTGGACACCCACACCATGGGCGGGCAGTACGTCGTCGTGGACGACGGCGAGGACAGCTGGGTCATCACCGGTGACGCCCTGTACTCCTACGAGAACGCCGAAGGGATCGGCGGTTCCGGTGTGCCGGTGAACATCGGCTTCGGCGGGGGCAGCGGATGGCGAGGCCTCCAGATCATCGACGAGATGGCCCGCACGGCCCGCGACACCGACCGACTGGTGATCGTGCACGAATACGACACGTTCCGGCGACACCCGTCGCGGACGTACGAGGACGGCCTGAGCGTCGCCGAGCTTCTGCTCGCGTCGGGGGTCTCCTCGCGCATCACGGACCCGGACCCCTCATAGACGACTGGGCACCCGAGCCCAGATCATCCCCACCACCAAGAAGGAGAGAAATGCGCAAGAACAGAGCGGTTCTCGCTACAGCGCTGGGCGTCACGGCCCTGATGGCCCTGTCGGCCTGCAGTGTCCCGAGCGAATCGGGCAGCGAGCCTGAAGCCGGCGGCAACGGAAGCGACAGCACCCTGCTGGGCATCGTCACCATCAGTGCGACCGATGCCAACAACGCCCGCGTGATCGCAGGCGCCACCGAGGCGGCGGAGGAGGCCGGCTGGACCGTCGAGGTCGTGGATGCGGCAGGAAACGCCGATCAGGCCAACACGGCGATCCAGAACTTCGTGAACAAAGACGCCGGCATGATCTTCGACCTCGTGTTCCCCACGACGTCCCTGGGTGCGGGTCTGACGGCAGCGGAGCAGGCCGGCGTCCCGGTGGCGACGTGGGGCGGCGGCGACGGCACCGGAGTCGTCCTCACCGCGGGAGATGGAGCGCCCTTCGCCGAGCCGGCGACCCGGGCCCTCATCGAGTCGATGGAGGGCGAGGGCGAGGTCCTGGCCCTGACCTACCGCACCGGCCAGGTCTGCCGCGACCGCGAGGTGCTCTTCGATGAGATGCTCGCGGAGTCGGCGCCGGACATCACCGTGACCAAGAACGAGGTGAACATCCCCGGCTTCCTCCAGGACGGCGCACGTTACGCCAACGCCTGGATGGCCGCACACCCGGCAGGCAGCAAGAACCTGGCGGTCTGGGGATGCTGGGAGGACCCGACCCTCGGCGCCATCTCCTCCATCAAGCAGCAGGGGCGCACCGACATCCTGACCTATGGGATCAACGGCTCCAGCACCGCCATCAAGGCGGTTCAGGACGGCGAACTGACGGCGACGGTCTACGAGGACGCGTTCCTCGAGGGCCGCACGATGTTCGAGACCGTCCTCGCTGCGATCGAGTCGGAGGACTTCACCCCCCAGCGGATCGACGTCCCGGGCGTGCTGGTGACGTCGGAGAACATCGACGAGTTCCTCGAAGAGCACCCGGAAGCGCTCGATTGATGAGCGCATCCGTACTACCTCCCCGTGTCGCCGACGGGCGGCACGGGGAGTTCCCCCCGCTCCTGTCGGTGCGGGAGATCAGCAAGAGCTTCGGAGGCGTGCAGGCGCTCGCCGGCGTCAGCTTCGACATCCGCCCGGGCGTCGTTCACGGATTGATCGGCGCGAACGGTGCAGGCAAGTCCACGCTGATCAAGTGCCTCGCCGGCATCGAGACGCCCGACTCCGGGGAGATCCTTCTCGAGGGCGAGCCGGTGCGCATCGTGACGCCCGATGACGCGTCCGCTCGGGGGCTGGCATTCATCCATCAGGAGATGAGTCTCATCCCCGGCTGGAGCGTGCTGCGGAACATGATGCTCGGTCAGAAGCCGCCCACCACGGTGGGGCTGATCGACTGGCGCCCCGCTCGCGAACGCGCCCGCCGGGTCGCTGAGCGCCTCGGCATGCGCTTCAGCATCTCCGCGAACGTCGACGACCTGAGCACCGCCGACCAGTGGCTCGTCCTCATCGGGCGGGCGCTGATGCGGGACGCGCGCCTGATCGCCATGGATGAGCCGACGGCGTCCCTCTCGGCGGAGGAAGCCACCCGCCTGCACGCGATCATCCGCGAGCTGGCCGCGTCGGGGACGGCGGTCGTCTTCGTGTCGCACCGACTGGACGAAGTCAGCGAGCTCTGCGATGACGTCACCGTCTTCAAGGACGGCGCCGTCACCCGGCGCACCGTCGCCGAACGCTCCTCCAAGGCCGACCTCGTGCGCGCCATCGTCGGCCGCGACATCGAGATCGCGGAGCACGGGCACGAGCCTGCGCCCACCGGCTCGCCCGTGCTGGAGGTGACGGGCGTCAGTGACGCCCGTCTCGTGCGGGGGGTGTCTCTGACGGTGCATGCGGGAGAGGTCGTCGGGCTGGGCGGGCTCGTCGGCGCAGGACGAACCGAGGTCGCACGTCTCATCTACGGCGAGGCCGCACGCACGGCCGGCTCGATCCGTCTGAACGGCCGTGAGGTGCGGTTCCGGGAGCCGGCCGACGCCGTGCGCGCGGGAATCGGCCTCGTGCCGGAGGAGCGTCGCTCGGAAAGCCTCTTCCTCGACCGTTCCATCGACTTCAACATCAACGTGGCCAAGCTCGCCGGCCTCCGCTGGTCGCGGGTGTGGCCGCTGCTCCGGCTGAGGGCAGGGCGCAAGCGCGCCCAGGCCATCGCCCGGGAGGTCACCGTCAAGGCGCGCGACGTCAGTGACCCGGTGGGCTCCCTGTCCGGAGGCAACCAGCAGAAGGTGGCCATCGCACGATGGCTGCTCGATCAGCCGCGCCTGCTGATCCTCGACGAACCCTCCCGCGGCGTGGATGTGGGCGCCCGCGCGGAGGTGCACCGTGTCGTCCGTGAGCTCGCGGCGCGCGGGACCGCGGTGCTGGCCATCTCCTCAGATAACGAAGAACTCGTGGGTCTGTGCGACCGGGTCCTGGTGATGGCAGAAGGCCGCATCACGGGCGAACTCGTCGGACCGGCGATCACGACCGATCGCCTCCTCTCGCTCAGCTTCGAGCGGGAGAACGGAAAGGACGCAGCATGACCTCGACCACAGCCGACCCGGCGGCGCAGCCGACCGGCTCCAGCCCGGTGGCGCCGGCGCCGAAACCCCTTCGCGCGAAGAGCCGCGCGGGCAACGTGGCGCTCCTGATCGTCTCCAAGTACGGCACGCTCATCGCGATGGCGCTGATGGTGATCATCTTCGCCCTCCTCGTGCCCAACGGGGCGTTCCTGAGCCCCAACAACCTGCTCAGCATCGTCAACCAGTCCGCCCTGACCGCGATCATCGCCTGCGGCCTGACGATGGTGCTCGTCGTGGGGGAGTTCGACCTGAGCGTCGGATACGCCGCGAGCCTTGCCGGCGTGCTGGTGACGGGACTGATCGCCAATCAGGGCCTTCCACTGATCCTCGCCATCCTCGTCACCCTGATGGTGGGCGGCGGAATCGGCGCGGTGAACGGTGTGCTGGTGACCAAAGCCCGGGTCAACGCCGTCGTCGCGACCCTCGGTGTCGGGACGATCCTGACCGGCCTCGCGTTCGGATACACGGCGGGGTCTCCGATCACGCAGGTTCCGGTCGAGTTCACCTGGATCACGCTGGCGCGTTTCCTGGGCATTCAGAACCCGATCTGGTTCATGGCAGCGGTCGTGGCCCTCCTGTGGATCATCCTCAACCGCACGGCGTCGGGTCAGCGCATTCAGGCGGTGGGGGCCAACACCAAGGCGGCACGCCTGGCAGGCATCCGCACGGACCGGTCGAAGATCACCGCGTTCGTGATCGCGGGCGTCTGCGCCGCCATCACCGGCATCCTCCTCGCCTCGATCCTCGGAAGCGGCACCGTCAGCGCCGCCGACGGCTACCTCATGGACTCCTTCGCCGCCGTCTTCCTCGGCTCCGCCACGCTCCGCGACGGAGAGTTCCACATCGTCGGAACCCTCATCGGGGTCCTCGTGGTCAGCGTCGGCTTCAACGGCCTTGCCCTGCTGGGAACTCCGACGTTCTGGCAGTTCATCTTCAAGGGCGGAATCCTCGTTCTCGCCGTGGCGCTGTCCACCGTCGCCCGAAGATACGCCCGCGCCTGAACTCGCCCCGCCATCGAAAGGATCCACGGCAATGACCGCTGTCTCCTGCGTCCTCGGGGTGGATGTCGGCACATCCAGCAGCAAGGGTGTGCTCGTGGACATCCACTCCGGCGACGTCCTTGCGTCGCAGTCGATCGCGCACGCCGTCTCACGGCCGCGCCCCGGCTGGGTCGAGATGGACGGGGAGGTGTGGTGGGAGGAATTCGTCGCCCTCGCGCGATCACTGTCGGCGGCCGTCCCGCACGCGACCATCCGGGCCGTGGGGGTCAGCGGTATGGGCCCCTGCGTTCTGCTCACCGGCGACGACGGACGCCCCGTGCGGCCGGCCATCCTGTACGGCGTCGACACGCGCGCAACGGCGCAGATCGAACGGATGACGCGCGAGCTCGGTGAGGAACGGATCACTGCGGTGGGCGGCTCGGCGTTGACCACGCAGGCCGGGGGTCCCAAGATCGTGTGGGTCGCCGACGAGGAGCCCGCGATCTCCGCCCGCGCGCGCCGGCTCTTCATGCCGGCGTCGTGGCTCAGTCATCACCTGACGGGGGCGTACGTCCTCGACCACCAATCGGCGAGCCAGATGACGCCGCTCTATGACATAGAGAGTGCCGCCTGGTACGAGCCGTGGTGGGAACGGTACGCCGCCGGAATCCAGATGCCCGATCTCGCCTGGGCGGGCGACATCGTCGGGCGCGTGACCGCGGCGGCATCCGAGACGACCGGACTCCCCGCCGGCGTACCGGTGATCGCGGGGAGCATCGATGCCTGGACGGAGGCGGTGAGTGTCGGCGCGCACGGCGACGGCGATCTGATGCTGATGTACGGCACGACGATGTTCCTCATCGCCACGGGCACGCAGACGCTGCGGACGCCGTCGATGTGGACCACGGCGGGCGCGTTCCCCGGATCACGCAACCTCGCCGGTGGCCTCGCGACCTCCGGCGCGCTCACCGGGTGGTTGGCGGACCTCACCGGCGCCGACTATCCGGTCCTCCTTGCCGAGGCAGAGGAGTCCGGCCCGGGTGCGCGGGGCCTGCTCACGTTGCCGTATTTCGCGGGTGAGCGCACGCCGATCCTCGACCCGGATGCGCGCGGCGTGATCGCCGGTCTCACCCTGGGCCACGGCCGCGGTGACCTGTACCGGTCGGCGTTGGAGGCGACGGCGTTCGGCGTGCGCCACAACGTGGAGACGATGCGGGCGGCCGGTGCGGACGTTCGCCGGGTCGTCGCCGTAGGCGGAGGGACGCAAGGCGCCCTGTGGCTGCAGATCGTCTCCGACGTGACCGGCCTCGTCCAAGAAGTTCCGCGTACGACGGTCGGCGCGAGCTTCGGGGCGGCCTTCCTCGCCGCGACCGCGGTATCCGACTCGCCCCCCGACATCAACCTGTGGAACCCCGTCGTGTCCACGGTCCACCCAGACCCCACGGTGGGGGGCCTGTACGACGGCCTCTTCGCCGACTACCTCGACCTCTACTCAGCGACGACACCCGTCGTCCACACTCTCGCTGCCCGACAGCGAACGGAAGGATCCCCCTCGTGAGCACCTACACGTTGCCCGCTCCCCTCATCCGCCCCCAGGCTGCGCCGCAGACGGCGTACCTGATTGCGAGCGGCGATCTGCGTGAATCCGCGAACGTCGCCGGCTGGGCGACTCAGGTCGAACTGGAGGCCGGCGTCACCGGCGTCCTCAACGATCTCGGTTGGGCTGTCGTGCGCGCGAACGAGGTCGACCCGGCCACGGGGCACGGGTTCATCTCGAGTCAGCGGATGGGGCTGGACGTGTTCACGCGGATCCCCGTGGACGCCCCCCTCATTGTCGCCGAGGCGGTGTGGCAGTACTCGCACCACGTTCTGGCCGGACTGCGCACCCACCGAGGCCCGATTCTCACCGTCGCGAACTTCGCCGGCGACTGGCCGGGACTCGTCGGGCTGCTGGGGCTCAACGCCGGCCTCACCAAGATGGGGAAGGACTACGCGACCATCTGGTCGGTGGATTTCACCGACGAGTGGTTCGTTCGAGGCATCCAAGAGTGGACGCAGACCGGTCGCATCACCCACGATGCCTCCCACGTGCGGTCGCTTCCGCCGCTCCCGGACTCGCCCGAGACCGAGCTCGGGCGGGCACTGGGCGACCAGCTGCTCGCCGAGAAAGCGATCATCGGCGTGTTCGACGAGGGCTGCATGGGCATGTACAACGCCATCTTCGACGACGAGCTGCTGAACCCCACCGGGATCTACAAGGAGAGGCTGTCCCAGTCGGCGCTGTACGCGGAGATGCTGCGCGTTCCCGACAGCGAGGCCGACGACGCATTCGACTGGCTGCTCTCGCGGGGGATGACGTTCCGGCTGGGAACGGACGAAGCCACCGAGCTCACCCGCGAACAGGTGCAGTGGCAGCTCAAGATGTACATCGCCGCGCTGCGGATGGCGGATGACTTCGGCTTGGATGCGGTGGGCATCCAGTACCAGCAGGGCCTGAAAGACCTGGTTCCGGCGTCCGACCTCGCCGAGGGCCTCCTCAACTCCACGGAGCGGCCGCCGGTATTCTCACGCGATGGCGAGCGGGAACTCTTCGCCGCCCGCGCTCTGCCTCACTTCAACGAGGCCGATGAGGGCGTCGCCGTCGACGCGCTCGTGACCGACCGGGTGTGGACCGCGATGGGCCTCGTGCCCGATAACACCCTCCACGACGTCCGCTGGGGTGAGGATTACGACGGCCGCTTCGTGTGGGTGTACGAGATCTCCGGCTCGGTGCCGGGCTCCCACCTCGGGGGATGGGACCGGGCCGAAGGCTGGCGCCAGGACCCCGTGTTCTTCCCCGCCGGAGGCTCGACCGTGAACGGCGTGTCCAAGCCGGGGGAGCTGGTCCTCTCGCGCGTGTTCATCGCCGAAGGGGTGCTGCAGGCCGACATCTTCCGGGGTACCGCCATCGAGCTCCCGGCCGCGGAGACCGAGAGACGCAAGCGCGCCACCAACCCCGAGTGGCCGATCGCTCATGTCGTCCTCCACGACGTCTCCCGCGACCAGTTCATGGCGCGGCACAAGGCGAACCACGCGCAGGTCGTCTACGCACCGGATGCGGAGACCGCCGATAAGGCGCTTCTGGCCAAGGCCGCCATGTTCGACCGGATGGGCATCGTCGTGAACCTCGTCGGTCGAGTGGCCGGAATCTGAGGCCGGCATGCTCTTCGGCATAGATCCGCTTCTCAGCGGCGACCTCCTTCGCCACCTCGACCACATGGGCCATTCCGACCTCGTGGTCATCACGGATGCCCACTTCCCCGCATTCCGGCTCGGCCGTGCGGTCGTGGAGGTCGCCGCCGACGTGCCGCGCGTGACGCGGGCCATCCGCACGGTCCTCACGCTGGACGACCTGGATCCGGTCACGCTCATGCGCTCGGGGGAGACGTGGAACGCCGCCCAGGAGGAGATCATCGCGGCGGCCGACGTCGCGGAGGGCGCGGCCCGCGCCGTGGACCGCTTCGAGTTCTACGAGATCGCGGCATCCGCGCACCTCGTCGTGCGCTGCGCCGAGACCCGGACCTTCGCCAACGCGATCCTGAGCAAGGGGGTCATCCCGGCGTACGCGGATGCGCTGGGGCGCTAGCCCGACGCGCCTCCGTCCCGCGGATGCGGCATGGCGTGCGGATGCGGCCCTCCGCGGGTTGCTCATCCCGACGAGTGAACGGCTTCCCGCCGAACGGACGGGTAAACCGCGCGGGAAGGTCGTGCACTGGACACGAGCCCGTGCATTCGCGCCCCGGAGGGAGGGGGGGAGGGGGGCGGGGGGTCAGGGGTCGAGGCGGAGGATGGTTGCGGATTCGTCGAGCGACAGGTCTTCGACGACCCGGAGTGATCGCGCGATCGCGTCGACCGCGCCGAGCACCGTGCCGACGCGCTCGCGATCGGAGCACACGGCCGTGAGCGACACGAAGGACGTGCCGGTGTCCCACGTGTAGCTCGCGAAGGGCGGCGTGCGGGGGTCGCTGGGGAGGTCCATCACCAGCTTCTCGCCCACGCCCAGGTGCGGGTTGCGGAAGTCTTCCGTGTCGTCGTACTCCATGGGCATCGAGGCGCGCGCTGCCCGCAGCTGCGGGGTCGCCTCCTGCACCTGCGCCATGGCCACGAGCAGCTCAGGGTCTTCCTTCCACACCCACACGAGAACCCGCCCGTCGGCGCGGCGGAGGAGGAGAGGCGCCGCCTGGCTCATGGCCCACGCCAGGAATCCGCTCCCCGGCCGGTCGCCCGCCCCGATCGCGCGTCCGGCCTGGCTCAGGAGCATCCGGATGGCCGCCTTGCGATGCCGGCGCCCCCGAAACCCGAGGGATCCGGTCACGGGCACCCACAGGGCGGGATCGGCGTCGGCCTGCAATCGCGGCATGCCCCCAGGCTATGCCGCGCCGGGCATTTCGGCGTGAGTGTCCGCCGGCACGGCCGGGGATGCCGCGGCGCAACGCCGCCGAGGGCTTCCCGGGCTGGAGAAACGGCCTCGGGTACAGTGGCTGTGCGCATGCACCGCACAGTGCGACCCGCCCCGCCGCACAGATTGGCAGCCACCGGCCGTGACCACCCCTGCGACGCCTGACATTTCCGACGCCGCGCGCCCCCTCACCATCGTGGTGGGCTGCGATACCTTCTCGCCCGACATCAACGGCGCCGCCCGCTTCGCCGAGCGCCTCTCGGCAGGCCTCGTCGAACGCGGCCACGACGTGCACGTCATGGCCCCGAACCTCGCCTACCGCAGGGCGCGGCCGCAGACCGAGGTGATCGAGGGTCAGCCGATGACGCTGCACCGGCTGCCGTCGGTGCGATGGCCTCCCCACGACTGGCTGCGGTTCGTGTGGCCGTGGCGCACCAAGCACTATGCGCGAAAGGTCCTGGACACCGTCAAACCCGACGTCGTCCACATCCAGTCGCACATCGTCATCGGCCGGGGCCTCGCGCGCGAAGCCCGCAAGCGCGGCATCCCCATCGTCGCCACCAACCACGTGATGGCCGAGAACATCATCGACTTCACGACGCTCCCCGACGCGCTCAACAACGTCGTGGTGAAGCTGGCGTGGGCCGACGCCAAGCGCACGTTCGACCTCACGCGGGCGGTGACCACGCCCACGCGCAACGCCGCAGACTTCCTCGAGAAGACGATCGACATCACCGGCGTCATCCCGGTCAGCTGCGGCATCGACCGGCGCAACTACACCGCCGACCTCACGCCGCGCGAGGAGAACCGGGTCCTGTTCGTGGGCCGGCTCACGACGGAGAAGGGCATCGACGTTCTGCTGAAGGCGTTCGCGCGCCTCGATTCGTCGCTGGCCGCCACGCTCGACATCGTCGGCGGCGGCGACCAGCGCAAGAACCTCGAGCAGCTCGCCGAGCAGCTCGGGATCGCCGATCGCGTCACCTTCCACGGACACGCCTCCGACGAAGATCTCCGCGCCCTCTACACGCGGGCCACGGTCTTCGCGATCGCGTCGATCGCCGAACTGCAGTCCATCGCGACGATGGAGGCGATGGCGTCAGGGCTGCCGGTGGTGGCGGCCAACGCCGTGGCGCTCCCGCACCTCGTGCACGACGGCGAGAACGGCTATCTCTTCGAGCCGGGAAACGTCGAGGAGATGGCGGCGCGGCTCACCGACGTGCTCACCGCGACGCCGGAGGAGCACCTGCGGATGCAGCAGGCGTCTCTCGACGGCGTCATCGTGCACGACATCGAGCGCACCCTCGACACCTTCGAGGCGCTGTACCGCGGCACTCCGCTGCCGGAGTAGCCCGTGCACGTCGTGATGTTCGGCGACCAGCACGTCGAGTCATCCGGCGGCGCGCAGGTGTCGATGCGGCTGCAGCGCCGGTACCTGGAGCGCGCCGGCCACACCGTGACCATCGTCGCCCCGCGGATGCACGCGCGCCGGCCGGGTCCCGACCACGACCCCGCCTACGTCGACCTCCCCTCGGTGCCCGTCACGGTGGACAGGGAGTACTCGATGAGCCTGCCCGGCCCGCGGACGGATCAGGTCGTGGATGCGGCGCTGGCGGCCCGGCCGCCCGTGGATGTGGTGCACGTCCAGGCGGATTTCTGGGGCGCGCTGATCGGGCACCGCTTCGCCCGCCGGCACGCCCTCCCCGTGGTGCACACCATGCACAACCGCGTCGACGTCGGCATCGCGGCGGTCGCGCCGGCCCCCGCCCTGGTGCTGCGGGTGCTCAACGGCTGGGCACGGCGGATGCTGCGCGTGAACTCCCACGCGACCGGCTTCGGACGGGACGGGTGGGCGTACCTGCGGCTCCTCGCGGCGGCGTCGGATGCGGTGACGGCTCCCTCGGCGCATTTCGCCCGCAGGCTCGAGGCGCACGACGTGTACCCGTCCGTCGACGTGGTGTGGAACGGCATCGACGATGACGTGCTCGACGCCGCTCTCGCCACCCCTCCCGCCGAACGGATCCCAGGACCCCCGCGGCTGGTGTGGGTCGGGCGGATGAGCGCCGAGAAGCGCCTCCTGCCGTTCCTCGACGCGCTCGCCGTGTCGGGAATCGTCGCCGACGTGGAGGTCATCGGTGGCGGCGGCCAGGCCCGCGCGGCCCGCCGGCTCGTGCGCCGACGCCGCCCGGCAGCATCCGTCGCCTTTCCCGGGCGCCTGTCGTACCCCGACACCCTGAAGCGGATCGCCGCAGCGGATGCGGTGGTGCAGTCCTCCGTCGGATTCGAGACGCAGGGCATGACCGTGTTCGAAGCTGCATCGCTGGGAACTCACGCCATCGTGTGCGACCCCGACATCGCGGGCGAGCTGGGATCGGGCATCTGGTCGGTGCCGGATGCATCGACCGCGGCGCTCGCCGCCGTGCTGCGCCGCGCGTCCCGTGACATCGTCGAGGGAAGGCCGGAGGTGCCCGATCCGCGTATCGCGGAGCTGTTCCGCCAGTCGTCGCGGACGGCGGCGATGGTGGAGATCTACGAGCGGGTCGCGAAGCGGCGGTCGGCGGCGGTCACATCAGGCTGAGCACCGCGGGGTAGATGACGCCCCACACGATCGCCGACACGAGGGTGGCGACGCCGATGCCGGCGCCGATACCGGCGAGAGCGTGGGGGCGGCCCCGCTGGGCCAGCCCGAGGATGCCGAAGACGATCGCGACCAGGGCGATCAGGCCGTCGATCAGCGTGCTCACGCCGCTCGCGATCTCGAGCGCCTGGTAGTCCTCGCGGCCGATCGCCGCCGCCTGCACGGCCACCTGCACGATGGTGGAGAGGATCAGGAAGCCGCCCGCGAGGATCGAGACGAGGCCGAACGGGTTGCCCGGCCGATCCGGTGCGGGCAGCGGGGGTCCGGCGGAGGCGTAGGGGGCGCCGGCGGGGTGCTGCCCGGGGGTCGGGGAGCGGGCGCCGGGAGGCGGCGCGGGAGGACCGGCATATCCGGGGGCGGGGTGCTGGGGTACCGGACCGGGGGGCGGCGGTGAAGCGGGGGGAGTGGTCACGGTTCCTCGTTCCTCGGGAGCCCCGATTCTACGAAGCCCCGACCGGCGGTGTCACGCTCGCGATGGATCGGTGGGGGCAGCCCGGTATCCGTCGTGGGAGACGGTGACGATCGTTGCGACGATCGCTGTGGTGGCGAGAGCGGTGACAACGATGAGGAGGAACATGGCAGAAAGGCTATGGTTGCGCTTATCCTGCCACCACGGGCAGGATGGCCATACCTCAGAGGATTTCTGCCAAGCACTCGGGAGCGCCATGAAGACCGTCGCAGTGATCGTCCAGGACGGATTCGCCCCCTTCGAGTTCGGTGTCGCGTGCGAAGCGTTCGGGCTCGACCGCTCGGACGACGGGGTGCCCGCCTTCGACTTCCGCGTCGTGACGCCGGTGGTCGGCCCGGTGAAGTCCAAGCTCGGCTTCTCGATCAACGTCGAGAACGACCTGTCGTTCGCGTACGAGGCCGACCTCGTGGTGGTCTCCCCGATCCCTCGCGAATACTGGGCGCACAGCGACGAGCGGGTGCTCGACGTGGTCCGCCAGGCGGCTGATCGCGGCGCGTGGCTGCTGAGCGTCTGCAGCGGCTCGTTCATCCTCGCTGCCGCCGGGGTGCTGGCCGGTCGCCGGGCGACCACGCACTGGATGTACGCGGAGACCATGGCGGTGATGTATCCCGACATCGAGGTCGACCCCGACGTGCTGTACGTGCAGGACGGGCGCATCATCACCAGCGCGGGAACGGCCGCCGGGCTCGACGCGTGCCTGCACCTCCTGCGCCTGGAGATCGGCGCCGAGCTGACCAACAAGATCGCCCGTCGCATGGTCGTCCCCCCGCAGCGCGACGGCGGTCAGGCGCAGTTCATCGACCGGCCGATGCCGGTCGCCGCCTCTCTGTCGTTGGCTCCGGTGACGGATTGGATGCTGGAGCATCTGCGCGCCGACCTCTCCGTCGAGCAGCTCGCGGCCCAGGCGCACATGTCTCCGCGCACCTTCGCGCGCCGCTTCAAGGCCGAGTTCGGTGCGACCCCGGCCGCGTGGCTCGCGCGGCAGCGCATCATCCAGGCCCAGCGGCTTCTCGAGACCACCGATCTCGGCCTCGATCGGGTCGCGGATGAGAGCGGCTTCGGTTCCGCCGCCGTCCTGCGGCAGAACTTCTCCCGCACCCTGGGCGTCACCCCGACCGCCTACCGTGGGCGGTTCAGCTGCCTCCCGGCGGCGGGGCCCGCCGCATCCGCCGCCGATGCCCGCGACGCCGAGCTCGTGACGGTCGCTTGACCGCTCGTCTCGTCTCTCCGGGCGGGGCCGGGCGGGGCCGCCCCGAACGCGGCGCGGTGCGGCCGGGCTGGCGGAGGTCCGACCCGGGTGATAAACTTGAGTCAATAACGCTCAAGTTTACGAGCACCACAAGTTTCAGGAGACACATGAACGCCACGCAGCAGCCCGGACAGGAGGAGGCGCAGAGCGCCCTCGAGCAGTTCGGGATCAACCTCACCGACCGCGCCCGCCAGGGCAAGCTCGACCCGGTCATCGGACGGGACTCCGAGATCCGGCGCGTCAGCCAGGTGCTGACCCGCCGCACCAAGAACAACCCCGTCCTCATCGGCGAACCCGGCGTCGGCAAGACCGCGGTCGTGGAGGGCCTCGCGCAGCGCATCGTCGCCGGCGACGTCGCCGAGAGTCTCAAGGACAAGGAGCTGGTCTCCCTCGACATCTCCGCGCTCGTGGCCGGCGCGATGTACCGCGGCCAGTTCGAGGAGCGGCTCAAGAGCGTGCTGAAGGAGATCACCGAATCCGACGGGCGCGTCATCACGTTCATCGACGAGCTGCACGTCCTCATGGGCGCCGGCGGTGGCGAGGGCTCGGTCGCCGCATCCAACATGCTCAAGCCCATGCTCGCCCGCGGCGAGCTCCGCATGATCGGTGCGACCACCCTCAACGAGTACCGCGAGTTCATCGAGAAGGATGCCGCGCTGGAGCGCCGATTCCAGCAGGTGTACGTCGGCGAGCCCACGGTGGAGGACACCGTCGCGATCCTCCGCGGCCTGAAGGAGCGCTACGAGGCACACCACAAGGTCGCCATCGCCGACGCGGCGCTGGTGGCCGCTGCGGCCCTGTCGAACCGCTACATCCCGTCGCGCCAACTGCCCGACAAGGCCATCGACCTCATCGACGAGGCCGCATCGCGCCTGCGGATGGAGATCGACTCCGCCCCGCTGGAGATCGACGAGCTGCGCCGCCACGTCGACCGCCTGAAGCTCGAGGAGCTCGCTCTGAAGAAGGAGAAGGACGACGCGTCCAAGGAGCGCCTCGCCACCCTGCGCGAGACCCTGGCGACCGAGCAGACGCGGCTGAACGAGCTGCAGGCGCGGTGGGAGCGGGAGCGGGCGTCGCTGAACCGCGTCGGCGACCTGAAGACCCGGCTCGACGCCGCACGCGTGGAGGCTGAGCGCGCACAGCGCGAGGGCAACCTCGAGAAGGCGTCACGCCTGCTGTACGCCGAGATCCCGGCCCTCGAACGCGAACTCATGACCGCCGAACGCGAAGAGACCAGCGGCGACCGGATGGTCAACGACCAGGTGACCGACGAAGACATCGCCGCGGTGATCGCGGCCTGGACCGGCATCCCGGTCGGCAAGCTCCTGCAGGGCGAGACCGAGAAGCTGCTGCACCTCGAGTCCGAGCTCGGCAAGCGGCTGATCGGCCAGAAGGAGGCCGTGAAGTCGGTCTCCGACGCGATCCGCCGCTCACGCGCGGGCATCAGCGATCCGGGCCGGCCCGTGGGCTCGTTCCTCTTCCTCGGCCCCACCGGTGTCGGCAAGACCGAGCTGGCGAAGTCCCTCGCCGACTTCCTCTTCGACGACGAGCACGCGATGGTGCGCATCGACATGTCGGAGTACGGCGAGAAGCACTCGGTCTCGCGCCTGGTCGGTGCCCCTCCGGGGTACATCGGGTACGAGCAGGGCGGACAGCTCACCGAGGCCGTGCGCCGACGTCCGTACAGCGTCGTGCTGCTGGACGAGGTCGAGAAGGCGCATCCGGAGGTGTTCGACGTCCTCCTGCAGGTCATGGATGACGGCCGCCTCACCGACGGTCAGGGTCGCACGGTCGACTTCACGAACGTCATTCTCATCCTCACCTCGAACCTGGGCTCGCCGATCCTCATCGATCCGACCCTGTCGATCGAGCAGAAGCGCGAGCAGGTGCAGGCGCTGGTGCGGCAGGCGTTCAAGCCGGAGTTCATCAACCGGCTCGACGACATCGTGATCTTCCAGGTGCTCAGCGAAGACGACCTCGCGCAGATCGTCGAGCTGGCCGTGGACGCCCTGCAGCGCCGCCTGCGCGAGCGCCGGCTCACCCTCGCGGTGACCCCGGATGCCCGCGCGTGGCTCGCCGAGCGGGGGTACGACCCGGCGTTCGGGGCGCGGCCCCTTCGTCGCCTCATCCAGTCGGAGATCCAGGACCGCCTCGCGATGGCGATCCTCGGCGGCCGGGTGCACGACGGCGACGTGGTGCGCGTGGATGTCGCCGCCGACGGCTCGAGCCTCGTGCTCACCAGCGACGGTCCTGCCGCGCCCACCCCGGAGATGTCCGACGACGACGAGGTGATCGAGGCCGTCCTGGACGACTGACCCAAACGCGCCGAGAAACAACGTTCCGGACGAGAAAGCACGCGCCGCGTCACTTCTCGTCCGGAACGTCGTTTCTCGCGCAGGGTAGCGTCGGGGGATGCGGCGCATGAGGGTGATCCGGGCTCTGTGGGGGTCGACGCATCCGGGCCCCACGCTCGTCGTCACGGCGCTGTCGCTCGCCCTCGGCATCGCTGCCGGGCTGCAGCCCTGGCGGCTGCTGCTGCTGATTCTCTCGGTGTTCAGCGGGCAGGTGTCGATCGGACTCTCCAACGACGCGATCGACGCCGCCCGCGACCAGGCCGTGGGCCGCACCGACAAACCGGTCGCGGCCGGCGTCGTCTCGGCGACGGGTGCGCTCGCGGTCGCGGTCGGCGCGGTCGTCGTCGCGCTGGCACTGGCCGTGCCGCTGGGCGCCGGGATGCTGGCCGCCCACGCCGTCCTCCTGGCCTCGGGCTGGGCGTACAACGCGGGGGCGAAGGCGACCGCGTTCTCCCTCCTGCCCTTCCTCGTGAGCTTCGGGCTGTTCCCCTCGCTCGCGACGCTCTCGCTCCCCGAGGGCGGTGTCGCGCCCGTGTGGGCCACCATCGCCGGCGCGGTGCTCGGAGGGGCGGTGCATCTGACGAACGTGCTGCCCGACCTCGACGATGACCGCGCCACCGGCATCCGGGGGCTGCCGCACCGCCTCGGTGCGCGGTGGAGCGCCGTCCTGGCCGCCGCCGGCGTGGTGGGCGGCGCCGTGGCGGTGCTCCTCGGCTCATCCGGCGGCGTCCCGGCCGACGTGCCGGCGATCGGGTGGGGGTTCTTCGCCGCGGCCGTGGGGGTCGCGGTGGCGACACTCGTGCGGGTGGTCGTCCGGCCGCCGGACCGCACCGTCTTCCGTCTCGTGATGCTCGCCGCACTCCTCCTGGCCGCCCAGCTCGTGTCCACCGGCTCCGCGCTCACCGCCTAGCACCGGCTCCGCGCCCACCGGCTAGCACCGGCTCCGCGCCCGTCAGGCGTCGCGGTCGAAGCCCATCGTGTAGGCGTGGGCCAGGAGCGCGCCCGCGGGAGTGGCCAGGGCTGCGCGCATCGCGGTGCGACGCACGGCGTCCACCCCGGCCGATGCCGGGCGGCCGAGGACCGTGTTCATGCTCGCGATGAGCCCCGACGTCCGGGCCGAGGCGCGCCGCCTCGCCTCCCACCGCCGCAACTCCGCCTCGGGCGCCTCGCCTGAACGCACCCACGCGGCCAGGAGAGGCGCGAGGGTCGCAGCATCCAGCAGCCCCAGATTCATGCCCTGCCCGCCCATGGGGCTCACCTCGTGGGCGGCGTCGCCGATCGCGAAGAGCGGTCCGCGGCGCATCCGTCGTGCGAGGGTGCGGCGGATGGCGAACCCATCAGCGCTCTCGATGGTCGCGGCCGCCTCGTCCTCACCCCGCGCCTGCAGCGCCGCACGCAACTCGGCCACCCGGGTCGCCGGATCATCCGCGCCCGTCGCCGGCGCCACGAACCGGCGGAGGCCCCCAGGCAGCGGCAGGGACTCCAGCACGCCCACGCGGTCGAGGTGCACCACGCCGTGCTCGGGGCCGTCGACGGCCAGGTCGGCCATCACGAAGCGGTCGGGGTAGGCCTGCACGCGCACGGCCTCCCGCCGGTACAGCAGCCACCGAGCCCGCGGCCCTCCCGCGACCACCACGAGCCGCGCGCTCAGCACCACCTCGTCCTCACCCGAGCGGTAGGTCACGGCCGGACCGCCGCGGTCCCGCACGGCAGTGACCTCGCCCACCACCGGGGCCGGAGCATCCACCGCCAGCGCCCGGTGCGTCGCCGGCTGCGGGAGGGTCGCGACGAAGGGGAAGCGCCGAGACAGGCGGTCGAATCGCACGACTCCGATCACCCGGCCTCCCGATCGGGCCTCGCCCGCCGACACCCGGCGGGCATCGGCCAGGAGGCGTTCGGTCGCACCCGACGCCTCGAGGGCAGCGAGCACGGGCGCGTGCACGCCGATCGCGCGGGAGCCCGCGGAGGGGTCCGAACGGCGCTCGATGACGGTGACGTCCACGCCGCGGCGGGCCAGTTCCGCCGAGAGCAGCGTGCCCACGGGCCCCGCCCCGATGACGATGACGTCAGGCACCGCTCCGCGCCTCCGCCATCACGCGGAACGGCGCCGGCTGCGTCACCGTCCAGCCGCCGCCCAGGGCGCGGGCCAGTTCCTCCGCGCGGTAGCTGCGGCGGATCGAGCGCAGCCCGTCGGTGCGCAGGAACGTCCCCGGTGCGAGCGGGGTGATCCCCACGGCGTACAGCCCGTACGCGAGCCGCCCGCGCGCGATGTCGCTGTGCAGCACGATGCCGCGAGACAGGGCGCGCGAGTCGGCGGCGAACGTGTCGAGGGATGCCGCGTCGAGGTGGTGCAGCACGTGGTTGGACACGACGGCGTCGAACTCCTCGCCGGCGGCTAAGAGTTCCCCCGAGCCCGCGCAGACGAATCGCACTCCCGGCGCCTTGCGCGCCGTGGCGGCCGCGTGCGCGCGCGGGTCGGGGTCGGCGCCGGTCACGGTGATCGGCACGCCGTCGCGCCGCGCCAGGCCCGCGAGCCGCTCGGCCAGGTCCCCGCCGCCGGAACCCAGGTCGAGCACGCGGGCGGGGCGGCCGAGGTCGGACAGGAACGGCCGCAGGGTGCTCCGCCACACCGCTCCCCAGCCCGTGACCAGCCGGTTCACCACGCCGAAGCGCCGGTAGGTCGCGGCGAGGCGCCCGGGGTCGCACGCCGGGTCGTCCATGAGTTCGGTCAGCGCGTGGTCGCGGTGGCGGATGGTCATCGCCGGGCGAGCGCCGGCTGCAGGCCGGCCGGGGGATGCTCCGCGGCGGCGCTGTCGCGGACCACCAGGCGTGCCGATTCCACCGTGAGCCCCGGGCCGAACGCGAGTGCACCGATGCGCTCGCCGTCGGGCCGGGCATCGTCTTCGAGCATCGCGCGCAGGATGAACAGCAGCGTCGTGCTCGACATGTTGCCGTAGTCGCGCAGCACCGCGCGCGACGCGCTGAGCGCATCGGGGGCAAGCCCCAGCCCGCTTTCGACCCGATCCAGGATGCTCCGCCCGCCGGGGTGCACCGCCCATGTGTCGACGGTGTCCGAGCCGCCGAAGACGTCGTCCACGATGGCGCCGATCTCACGGCCGATGATGCGCGGCACCTGCGCGGTGAGGGTCATCTCGAAGCCGTTGTCACCCACGATCCAGGTCATGTCCTTCTCGCCTTCGCCGGTGAGGCGGGTGGCGAAACCGTGGAGGTCGAGCCGTCTCCCTCGTCCGCGCGACGGGTCGCCGGAGACCACGGCGGCTGCCGCGCCGTCGGCGAACAACGATGCCGAGACGATCTGCTCGGGGTCGTTCGAACTGCGGATGTGCAGCGAGCACAGTTCGACCGCGGAGATGAGGACGACCGCATCCGGGTCGGTGGCCACGATCCGCGACGCCAGGCGGAGCGCGGGGATCGCGGCGGCGCAGCCGATGAAGCCGAGGTGGTCGCGCTCGACGGAGGGGTTGAGGCCGAGATCGTGGACGAGCAGCGCGTCCGGCCCGGGACTGAACAGGCCCGTGCACGAGACCGTGATGACGTGGGTCACCTCCGACGGGTCGGTATCGGCGGCTTCCAGCGCAGCGCGTGCGGCTTCGGCGAACAGGGGAGGGGCCACGCGGCGGAACTCGTCGTTGCGCTCCTTGGTCGAGGGGAAGAGCAGACGGCCCTCGTGCAGGATGTGCAGGCCGGATGCGGTGCCGCCGAGTTCGGCGAGGACGGTATGGCGCGTCTGGATCGCCGATGCGGCGAAGGCGGCGTCGATCCAGCGGCGCGTCCGCCGGTCGAGATCCGGTTGCGCGGCCATGATCGCGCGCACCTGATCCTGTGCGAGACGCGTCGGAGGCAGAGCAGTTCCGAGGCCGGAGATGCTGGCGGTCATGATTCACTCTAGGCACCCGTAGCTGTGGGCGCGGCGGGGCTGGTGGCGACGCGCCACCCCGTGCTACCCGCCGCCGTGCGCGACGCACCAGGCTCCCCCCGCCCCCGGCGCGTTCAAAACTCAGGAGGAATCGACCCAGGGAGCGTCCCACGGGCGCGAAAGCGACGGTTTCTCCTGAATTTTGAACGGAGGGCGGGCCTTCGGCATGGGCCGCCCGGACTCGGTCGCGGCGACGCTGGACAGCACCGCCGAACGGGCGCACCATCGAGGGGGCGGCCGAGTGCGCCGCGAAGGAGGAAGCATGTTCGACCCGACCTCCGCCTACAGCGGATTCTCCGTGGATGACATCGACGCCGCGCGCACGTTCTATGGCGACACGCTCGGGCTCGACGTCGTCGCCAACGACATGGGCTTCCTCGAGCTCCTCCTCGCCTCCGGCGCGCACGTCCTCGTCTACGCCAAGCCGAACCACGAGCCGGCGAGCTTCACGATCCTGAACTTCCCCGTCTCCGACGTGGAGTCAGCGGTCGACGATCTCAACGCCCGCGGCGTGGTGACGAAGATCTACGACGATGCCGAGTTCCCCACCGACGCGAAGGGGATTCTGCGGGAGGGGGACGGGCCCGCGATCGCCTGGTTCCGCGACCCCGCCGGCAACGTCCTATCCGTGCTGCAGGCCGACGAGCAGTAGCGGCGTCCCGCCCCGGGCTCAGCCTTTGCCGGTGATGGCCCGCCGGATGTCCTCGATCGGTGCCTTGGGCACCCGGTCGGCGGTCAGGAGGCCGTTGGTCTCCTGCATGGTGTCGGTCAGCTGGGTGTAGCAGGTGCCTGCGAGGAAGCGACTCGCCCGGGTCGCGTCGTACAGCGCGGTGATGCGCGCGATCCAATCCGCCGCGTCGGCGGCGCTGGTGTACCCCCAGCCGTCGGGCCGCTCCTCACCGGGCTGGTAGTTCACGCCGCCGAACTCGGTCAGCATCACCGGCTGCCCCGCATCCGCCGCCCCGCCCACGAACTGCCGGCGTCCTGAGGGAGCCAGGCGCGACACGAGCCGCTCGCGGGCTGCGTCATCGGCGTACGTCGCGGCCAGAGCATCCCCGTCGCCCTCGTAGTCGTGCACGGTGATGATGTCGGTGTTCTCCTGCTCCCACCCGTCGTTGGAGACCACCGGCCGCGTCGGGTCCAGTGCGCGGGTGAGGTCGGCGAGGGCGCGGGAGTACGCCTGCTGGGCGGGGTCATCGGCGACGTGCTGGATGCCCCACGACTCGTTGAACGGCACCCACGTCACGATCGACGGATGCCCCGCGTCGCGGTCGACCGCTTCCATCCACTCGCGCGTCAGGCGCTGCACCGCGACGGGCGAGAACTCGTACGCGCCGGCGATCTCGCCCCACACGAGCAGGCCCAGGCGGTCGGCCCAGAACAGGAACCGCGGGTCTTCGACCTTCTGGTGGATGCGGCAGGCCGTGAAGCCGAGTTCTTTGATCAGCTCGACCTCCCGGCGGAGGGCGTCGCGCGAGGGTGCAGCGAGGTGGCTGTCGGGCCAGTAGCCCTGGTTGAGCACCGAACGGACGTCATAGGGGTGCCCGTTCAGCAGGAACGCCCCGCCGGCCAGCCCGACCGTGCGCATCCCGAGATAGGAGCTGATCGCGTCCACGACCGCCCCGCCCGCATCCGACAGGGAGAGGACGGCGTCGATGAGACGAGGATGCTCCGGAGACCAGGTCAGCTCGTCTTCGGCCTGCCCGTTGCGCTGGCGGTGCACGGGCACCGTGAGCCGCAACTCGTGCACGCCGGGGGGAACATCCGCCTCGATCCATCCGAGGTCTTCGCCGCGCTCGGAGAACTGCAGAGCGATGCGCAGGCGCGATCCGTGGGGGACGGTGCCGCGGAATCGGGTGACGACGTCGACGGCCGCCGGAGCCGAGGGGGACCACGTCACGTGGTCGATGCTCGCGTCGGGAACGGCCTCGAGCCATACCGTCTGCCAGATGCCGGTGGTGCGGCGATACCAGATGGCGTGCGCGTCTTCGTGCCAGTCCTGCTTGCCGCGGGGCTGGGTCAGGTCGAACGGGTCGTCCTCGACCCGAACGACGAGGCGGTGCTCGTCTCCGGCGGCCACGAGTTCGGTCACGTCCAGGGTGAACGGCGTGTGCCCGCCCTCGTGCCCGCCCGCGTACCGTCCGTCGATCCACACGTCGGCGCGGTAGTCGACCGCACCGAAGTGCAGCAGGACCCGTGGCGCCTGCGGTGACCGACCCGCCGCGGCGAGGTCGTCGGCCGTCAGCGCTCGCGAGTACCAGACCACGGGGTGGAAGCCGGGCTCCGCGATGCCGGATGCCGCCGACTCCGGCGGGAACGGCACGCGGATCTGCCGAGCGCCGTCGAATCCCTCGTGCCATCCGTCCCGGCGCCCGGCATCGGCGTCGTCGTGACGGAAGTCCCACATCCCGTCGAGATCGCGCCAGTGCGCGCGCAGAAGTTGCGGGCGGGGGTAGGAGCCGTCCTGCTGCGAGGCCAGCGGCAGCCCGGCGTCGGCGGTGGACAGGCTCGAGATCGGCTCAGGCGCGGTCATCCCGCAACTTTACAGCGCTGTAAAACAGGGTCAAGAGGTGCCGACCACGCACTATCCTGGCCCGGTGGAGAGCCGCAGGGCGACGCTGCAGGATGTGGCCGCATCCGCGGGCGTGTCGATGAAGACGGTGTCCAACGTCGTGCGCGGCTACCGGCACGTCAGTCCCGCGATGCGCGAGCGCGTCCAGCGCGCGATCGACGACCTCGGCTACCGTCCCAACCTGACCGGCCGGAGCCTTGCGACCGGGAGGTCGAGCATGCTCGCGCTGGCGATCCCCGACCTTCGCCGGCCGTATTTCGCCGAACTCGCGCACGCCTTCGCGCGCATCAGCGCCGACCGCGGATACCGCCTCCTGCTGGAGGAGACCGGCGGCACCGCCGAGGGGGAGAGGTCGGTCCTCCGCGACCGCGAGGCGGGTCTGGTCGACGGTGTCGTGATCTATCCGTACGCTCTCTCCGTCAGCGAGCTGGAGCAGTCTCGCCGGGATTCTCCGCTGGTCTTCCTCGGCGAGACGCCCGGGTCCGGCGGCACCGACCACGTCGTGATCGACAACGTCACCGCCGCAGAGGAGGCGGTCGCGCACCTGGTCGCCCTGGGGCGGACGCGGATCGGCTTCCTCGGGCACGAGCCGGGGGCGGTCTCGCGCACCTCCGCCCTCCGCATCGAGGGCTACCGGCGGGGGCTCGAGGCCGCGGGCCTCGGGTTGGACGACGCCCTTCTGGTGGCCAGCGCGCAGGGCGATGCGCTCGGCGGCGAGCTCGCGCTCGGTGCAGCGCTCGACGCCGGGCTCCACCTGGACGCTGTGCTGTGCCGCGACGACCTGGCCGCGATCGGTGCGCTGCGTGCCCTTCAGCGCCGCGGTCACGCCGTGCCGACGGACGTGGCGGTGTGCGGATGGGACGCGATCGAGGTCTCCGCGAGCACCATCCCGTCCCTCACCAGCGTCGCCGCCGACACGCCCGCCCTCGTCTCGGCCACGTTGGATCTGCTGATCGCGCAGATGTCGGGCGCCGCCGGCGACGGCCGGACGGTCATCGTCCCGCACCGCCTCCTCGTCCGCGAGAGCGCCCCGGCCGCGCCGGTCTGAGCGCGCGCAGGGGCCAGCCCCGGACGGATGCCGATCTACGAGGCGCCGAGGACGCCCTCGGGATGCTTCGGCCAGGACGCCGGGCGGTCGGTGCCGGCGGGGTACTCGTCCAGCGGCACGTCGCCCCGCCGCCACGCGTCCAGCACCGGCTGGACGATCCGCCAGCACTGCTCCGCTGCATCCCCGCGAACGGCGAGGGTGGCGTCGCCGTCCAGGATGCCCGACAGCACCTCGGCGTAGGCCTTCAGGGCACCCGGACCGAGGTCGGCGCGCAGCGACGCCCGCTCGAGCTCGAACGGATCGTCGCCGCCATTGAGGTTGAGCTCGAGCGCGACCCGGTCGGGACCGAGCGAGAAGCGCAGGACGGAGGGGGCGGTGCTTCCGGTCAGCCCGTCGGGAAGGTGGCGCACCGGCCGGAACCGCACGATGACCTCGCGGTCGGCATCGTCGAGGGCCTTGCCCGATCGCAGGGTGATGGGCACGCCCCGCCAGCGCTCGGTGCGCACCTCGCACACCAGTTCGGCGAGCGTCTCGGTCCGGTTCCGCGCATCGACCCCCGGCTCGTCGACGTACGCGGGCAGCTCGCGGCCCTTGACCGAACCGGCGGTGTACCGGGCGCGGCGCGATGACCCGGCGGGGTCGTCGTTCCACACGTGCGTCGCGCGGAGCACCGCCGCCGTCGCGTCGCGGAAATCCACCTCGGCAAGGGTGGCGGGCGGCTCCATCGCCAGGATGGCGAGGACCTGGAGCAGATGGCTCTGGATCATGTCGACCAGCGCGCCGGCACGGTCGTAATAACCCGCCCGGCCTTCGAGACCGAGGGTCTCGTCGTAGCGGATGTGCACCGACTCGATGTGCTCGGCCGACCACACCGGCTCGATGAGCCGGTTCGCCACGCGCACCCCGACGAGGTTGAGGGTCGTGGACCGCCCCAGGAAGTGGTCGATGCGGAACACCTGTGACTCCGGCACGATGCGTTGCAGGGTCTCGTTGAGGCGGTGGGCGCTGGCCTCGTCGCTGCCGAACGGCTTCTCGAGGGCGAGGATGAGACCCTCGGGCACCTCGATGCCCGTGAGGGTCTCGCACGCCCGCTCGGCCACCGCCGGGGGAACGGCGAAGTACAGCGCCACCCGGCCCTCGTTGCCGGCGAGCAGCGCCGTCAGGTCGCCGGCATCCGTGATGTCGGCCTTCGTGTACGTCGTCGACGCCACGGCATCGAACG
Source organism: Microbacterium sp. Z11_20 (assembly GCF_057197605.1). Taxonomy (NCBI): domain Bacteria; kingdom Bacillati; phylum Actinomycetota; class Actinomycetes; order Micrococcales; family Microbacteriaceae; genus Microbacterium; species Microbacterium sp. Z11_20. The sequence goes on from NZ_JBXVOQ010000005.1 coordinate 83,956, forward strand.
CCGCGGAGGAGTCGGTGGCCGCGAACGACGAGCGGACGATGTCGCGCCAGGCCTCGTCATCCAGCTCCTCCATCCCCGCACCGCGCAGGCGGATGGAGCGGTGCGGCTCCCGGGCGAGCAACTGTCCGAGAGCCGGCAGCAGCAGTCGCGAGGTGAGGTCGCCGGATGCTCCGAGGATGAGAAGGGTCGTCGTGTCCGCCATGCGGCTCACCCTAACCACGCGACGGGGAGGCGCCGGAACCCCTTGCGCCTCCCCGTCGATCGGGTCCCCTCAGCCGCGCAGTGCCTCGGCGAGCTTGACCCGGGCGCCCATCCGCAGCAACGAGTTCTCGTAGATTCGCGCCCCCACCCAGATCGCCGCGGCGCACGTGGCGACGAGGATCACGAGGGAGAGCACCGGCTCCCACCACTGGGCGGTTCCCAGGTACAGCCGCAGCGGCATGCCGACCGGCGCCGAGAACGGAACGTACGACATGACCGCCAGGACCACCGGGTTGTCGTTGAAGAAGATCACCAGGAAGTACGGCGCCATGATGAGCATGGTCAGCGGGGTGGTGGTCGCTCCGATGTCCTCCTGGCGCGACACCATCGCACCGGCGGCGGCGAACAACGACGCCAGCAGCACGAAGCCGAAGAAGAAGAACACCGCGAACCACAGCAGCGGCGCCCCGAGCCCGGCGAGCACCTCGGATTGTCCCGTGACCGACAGGCCGACCACGGCGATCGCAGCGAGGGCGATGATCTGGGCCATCGCGAGGATGGTGTTCCCCACGACCTTGCCGGCCAGGAGCGTCCGCACGGGGATGGCGGAAATGAGGATCTCCACGACGCGGGTCTGCTTCTCCTCGACGACGCTCTGCGCGATGGTGCCGCCGAAGATCGACGCGGCCATGAGGAACACGATGCCGAAGCCGAGGGCGACGAAGTACCGCAGAATCTCGTCGGCCGCCCCCTGGGGGTCGAGCAGTTCGACCGTCGGCGACTGGCTGAGGAGGGCCATGAGACTGCTGGGCACACTGTCGTCGGCGACGATCTTGTAGTCGAACGTGCCACCCGAGGTGTCGGGGACGAGGGCGGCGTCGACCGTGCCGTCCTTCACGAGTGCGGTTGCCGCATCCGCGTCGTCGGCCACCGTCGGATCGATGCCGTCGATGTCCTGCACGTCGGCTTCGGTCTGACTGGTGACGGCGACGGGGATGCCGTCGTCGCCGCTGCTGTTGGCGGCGAAGCCGCCCCACAGCACGGACGCGAGGGCGACCAGGAGCAGGATGGCGGTGGAGATCACGAACGCCTTGCTGCGAAGCTTCGAGCCGATCTCCCGTTCGGCGACGAGCCACATGCTCTGCAGTTCGTTCGGGGCGGTGGGCGAGGTGCTCACTGGATGACCTCCTTGAAGATCTCGGCGAGAGAGGGACGCTGCGGCGCGAAACTCGCGACGTCGCCGCGGGCGACGGCCTGACGCAGGATGTTCTGCGCGGCCGCCTCGTCGTCGGCTTCGAACAGGGCGTAGCCGCCGTCGAAGTCGAGCACGGAGACTCCGGGCTGCTCGCGCACCCACCCCGCGTCCCCGCCGGAGACGAGCTCGAACCGGCGTCCGGAGTGCTGTGCGCGCAGCGACTCGCGGGAGCCGGCCGCGCGGATCCTGCCGCCGGCGATGATGACGAGGTCGTCGCAGAGGCGTTCGACGACGTCGAGCTGATGCGAGGAGAACAGCACTGCCGCCCCCGCGGCGGCCCGCTCCTGCAGCACCCCGGCGACCACGTCCACCGCGAGGGGGTCAAGACCCGAGAACGGCTCGTCGAGGATCAGCACCTCCGGTTCGTGCACGAGGGCAGCGGCGATCTGAGCACGCTGCTGGTTGCCCAGCGACAGCGTCTCGACGAGGTCGCCCAGCCGCTCGCTGAGCCCCAGGCGGTCAAGGAGCGCCTCGGCGTTGGCTGTGGCCGCGGTCTTGCCGTAGCCGTGCAGCCGGGCGAGGTAGGCGATGTGCTCGCCGACTTTCATCTTCGGGTACAGGCCGCGTTCTTCGGGCATGTACCCGAAGCGACGCCGGTCGGCCGTCGTGGCGTCGCGCCCGTCGAGCCGGACGACGCCCGCGTCCTTGGCGAGCACGCCGAGCGCGATGCGCATCGTCGTGGTCTTGCCGGCGCCGTTGCCGCCGACGAAACCCGTCAGCCGTCCCGGCGTGATCGCGAAGCTCACATCATCGAGCACGCGGCGTCCGCCGTAGCTCTTGGTGATGCCTTCGAGCTGGAGCACGTCTCCTCCTCCTCCGGCGCCGTTCGGCACCATGACTCTCACGCTACGGAGGAGGCGGGGACGGGGCATCCACCCCGGGGAGGGTCGTCGTCCTCCCCCGCAGGGGGGAGGACGATCCGCCGTGATGCCGGCGGTCGGCGTTTACTCCCGCCAGGGCATGTTCAGGTCATCGGGGTCGACGTCGACGTCGCCGAAGTCGTCCGGCCCGCCGGTGCCGGGAACGGCTCGCACGTCGTCCGGGTCGATGTCGTCGTCGATCGTGTCGGGAAGCGGGTCTTCCTGCTTGTGCTGGGTGTCGGTGTCGCTCGACGGGCTGTAGGACATGTCCTTGCGCACCGCATCGCTCTCGGAGAGCTCGGTGTCCGTCGTGTACTCGTGTCGGTCGTCGGAGTTCATGACTGCGAGGTTATGCGCGCGTTCGACCGTGTCTGGACCCTTGACATTCCGCTCGCGGCTGCCGCACCGTCGGGAAGCGCGGGAGTCAGGCGATGCCGGAGCGGTGGGCGAGCACGACGGCCTGCACGCGGTCGCGTGCGCCGAGCTTCTGCAGCACGTTGGACACATGCGTCTTCACCGTCGCCTCGCCGATGAACAGGCGCGCGGCGATCTCGGCGTTGCTGAGCGCATCCGCCATGAGACGGAGCACTTCGCCTTCGCGTTCGGTGAGCGGTTCGGCCAGCACCAGGCGCAGGTGACCGGCGTCATCGGACGGTTCGGGGGGCCGTGCGAAGCGTTCGATCACGCGGCGCGTGACCTCGGGGGCCAGCAGCGCATCTCCGGCCGCGACGACCCGCACCGCCGAGACGAGCTCTTCGGGCCCGGCGTTCTTGAGCAGGAATCCGCTGGCACCGGCAGCGAGTGCGGAGAACAGGTAGTCGTCGCGGTCGAAGGTCGTGACGATGAGTACCGCGGCATCAACGCCTGCATCGGTGAGGGCGCGGGTCGCTTCCAGGCCGTCCATGTCGGGCATCTGCACGTCCATGCAGATCACATCGGGGTTCAGGGCGGAGGCGGCCGTCACCGCTTCGGCGCCGGTGGCCGCTTCCCCTACGACGACGATGTCGTCCTCGATCGAGAGGATGGTGCGGAAGCCCGCCCGCATCATGGCGTGGTCATCGACCAGGAGCACGCGGATGTCAGGCATCGGCGCCTGCCCGCTCCGACAGCGGCACGGCGACACGGACGAGATACCCGCCTCGCGTCCGGGGTCCCATCTCGACGGTGCCCCCCGACGCCGCGGCGCGCTCGCGCATCCCGACCTGCCCGAGCCCGGGTCGGAAGACGCCCACCCGGCCGGTGTTGGCCACCTCCAGCTCGATCGCGTCCGGGGAGTAGCGCAGGCGCACGTCGGCGGTCGCATCCGGCCCGGCGTGACGCCGCGCGTTGGTGAGCGCCTCCTGCGCGATCCGGTACAGGTTCACCTGCACCAGGTCGGGCACCGGCTCGGGCTGCCCGATCACGGTGAAGGTCGCCGGAACCCCGGCGGTGGTGGTCTCCTCGACCAGCCCCGGCAGCCCGGCGAGTCCGCGCGTTACCGCACCGGCGTCGGGTTCGGAGCCGGCACCGGGGGTGCGCAGGGTCTCCAGCAGCTGTCGCAGCTCGTGAAGGGCTTCGCGCGCCGACCCCTCGACCCCTTCGAGGATGCTGCGCGCCTGCGGCAGGTCGCGTTCCATCACCGTGCGCGCCACGCCGGCTTGGACCCCCATGAGGGAGACGTGGTGTGCCACGACGTCGTGCAGTTCCCGTGCGATGCGCACGCGGTCCAGCGCCACCGCCTGCGCGGCGGTCACTTCACGCTCTCGTTCAAGCTCGCGGGTGCGCTCTTCCAACGCGTGCCGTTCGCGCATCTGCGCGTACGCGCGCTCGCCGAAGTAGTACGCGCCGCCGAAGTACAGCGCGTTGAGCAGAACGGTGAGAAGCGTGTACGCGATGTAGGGGGAGAACGCCCCGGCACGGGAGAAGCCCTCGTCGCTCGCGGGCGCCGTCACATCCTGGAACGTCACGACGGTCAGCCACAGGAACATGCCGACGATGATCGCGATGCGGACGACGGTGGCCCGCCGCCGGTCGCTCGACCACGCCCCGACCGTGTAGAGGGCGATGAACATCGCGATGTTGCCGGCATACAGCTCGGGCACACGCAGGGTGACCGCCGCGAAGTACGCGACCGAGACCACGACCGCCACGCTGGCCGGCCACCGGCGACGCACCGCCAGCGGCACGGCCAGCACGAACGCATAGGCCACGGCGAGGGACATCTCGGCCTGGTCCGGACCGTAGATGCCGGCGATCGAGGACAGCACCGCGCTGAGGAGGGCGCCGACGAACAACACGGCGGCGAGGATCACGTCGTTGCGCTGCTGAGCGGCGGTGGGCGGCGGCATCCCTCCACGGTACGGGCGGACGCGGCTCGAGACCTCCGTCTGCGGGGGGAGACGTCCGCCCGCAGGGAATGGATCCGAGGGGAAACTACTTGCACGTGAATAGACCTGCGGGGACGCCCCCGCTCGCATCAACGGAAGGACAGTCGTGACCTCGTACACGATCGGTTACATCGTCGGCAGCATCTCGAGCACCTCCATCAACCGCCGCCTGGCCAAGGCGCTCGAGTCGGTGGCCCCCGACAACGTGACTCTCGCGGAGATCCCGATCGAGAAGCTCCCCTTCTACTCGCCGGACCACGACGCGGACATCCCGGCGGCCGCGCGCGAGTTCAAGAACAGGATCGAGAACGCCGACGGCGTCATCATCGTCACCCCGGAGTACAGCCGCTCGATCCCGGGCGTCCTCAAGAACGCCCTCGGCTGGGCAGCCCGTCCGTACGGAGACATGTCCTTCAACGGCAAGCCCGTCGCCGTCATCGGCACGTCCAGCAGCCCCATCAGCACCGCCGCCGCACAGCAGCACCTCAAGACCATCCTGAGCCACTTCAACGCGCCCACCGTCGGCCAGCCCGAGGGCTTCATCCAGTCCAAGCCCGGGCTGTTCACCGAGGAGGGGGAGATCACCGACGACACGACGGCGACCTTCCTGCGCGCCTACCTCGACGCCTTCACCGACCTGATCGCCCGCTATGTCGTGGCCGAGCGCGCCGAGGCCCTCGCCGCCTGACGACCGGCATCACAAGCCCGCGAAGCCCGGGGGACCCGTTTCGGTCCTCCGGGCTTCGCGCTCACGACCACGGCCGCATCGGAACGAACCCGATCGATCGCCCCACCTCGTCCAGCAGATGGCCGTGCACCTTGTGCATCTGGATGATGAGGCATCGGTCGACGATGTGGGCCTCGGGATGAAGTGCAGCCACCCGGCCGCTGAGAGCATCGAGTTCGTCCGGCGCACGGAGGTTGACGATGACCATCAGATTCGGCAACCGCGTGACGGGGGCACAAAAGCGCACCTCCGGCCATTGGCCGATGTCCCGACCCACCTGGTCGAGCGCCGCATCCGGAACCGAGAGCCAGAGCACCGCGGCCCACGGCCAGCCGGCGAGCGGACGAGCGACGTCGGCTCGCAGGTCGAGGGTGCCTCGTCGCCGCACCTGCGCGAGGCGGCGACCCGCCGCGGCCGGACTAAGCGCGAGCTCCTCGCCGAGGTCGGTCAACGAGCGGCGGGCATCGCGAGCAAGCGCATCGAACAGGCGGGGCTCATGGAGGTCGACGCGTGCGGCCCCCACGGGGGTCTCGAAGCGCTCCCGCACTGTTTGGGCCTGCTGCCGGTTGAGCACGCTGAGTTTCCACCGCGGGCCGGCGAATACCCGCGTGTAGACATGGAATCCGAGGCTCTGCAACGGGAGCCGAGAGACGCTGTCGAAGGTGCGCCGCAGTTGCCTCATCGTGATACCGATCGTCAGCGCGTAGAGGTCGGTCGGGCCCGTGGTGCGCCCGACCGTGTAGACGTCCGGAAGCCCGCTCAGGAGTTCGACTGTGTCGTCGAGTGTGCCGGGTGCGCATTTCGCCTCGATGATCGCTCCGCGGAACACTTCTGAGCCGAGCGTCGCGCCCGTCCATGCGATGCCCGACTCCTCGAGCGCGTTCCATCGGCGAGCCACCGTGGACGCGGCCAGATCAAGTGTCGCGCCGATGGTCGCCCACGAGGCCCGGGGTTCGACCTGGACGGCGTCGATGAGGGCGAGGTCTGCTTCACTCAGGGTGTCCACATACATATTCTGGCGCCTGAGTGCCTCCCCTCATGTGTTTCGAGCGGAGCGATGGGCCTAGGTGCGACTTTCTATCGAAAATGGTCGCCGGACGAGAGTGCGCTGTTTCAATGGGAATCACGAACTGCCGCGGAGTTCGTCGGTCCCGGACTCCTATCAGAAGTGAGCGCACCCCTATGTCCATCAAGCAGAAGACCGTCGAGATCCAGAAGAGCATCGAGACCGGCGCCCGCGGGCCGCTCGCGCACTTCGACACCCGCACCTACATCCAGCACAACCTGGCTCTTCCCGACGGCTTCGCTGCTCTGCTCGCGTTCCTCGACTCATTACCGCCTGGCACCAGCCGGGTGCGGCCCCTGCGCGCGTTCGAAGACGACGACATCAGCTTCGCCCACCTCGAATACGCCCTCGAGCCGATGGGTGACCTGGTCGGGTTTGAGGTGCATCGCTGGGAGAACGGCCGCATCGTCGAGCATTGGGACAATCTGCAGCCGGTCGCTCCCCGACTGAACCCGAGCTCACGGTCGATGACCGACGGGCGTGTCGAGGCATCCGACCCCGGAAGCGCCGACGACAACAAGCGGGTGATCGAGCGACTCGTGAGAGACGTCTACATCGCCGGCGATCACGACCTGCTCACGGACCTCGTTGCCGAGCACTTGATCGAACACAACCCGAACCGGGGAGACGGCATCGGTGAGCTGCGCGCTGCACTCACCCGTCCTGAGTCGATCCGCTACGAAGGACTCCACAGGGTGCTCGGGGAGGGCGACTTCTGCCTGGCCATGAGCGAGGGCTTCCTGAACGGCGACCACACCGCGTTCTACGACCTGTTCCGGCTCGAGGCCGGTCACGTCGTCGAGCACTGGGATGTCGTAGAGCCGATCCCCCCACGCGCGACCTGGGCGAACGACAACGGAAAGTTCTGATCGCGGACTTCCGCGATCTCCCTGCATCCGGCCGCCGCTGATCGGCGGACTATCGAGACGAGACGACATGACCACCGAACGGACGAGCGCGCCCACCCTGATCGACACCGAGTACGGGCGAGTGCGGGGAGTCGACCACGACACCCACCGAACCTACTTCGGAATCCCCTACGCCGCCGCCCCCCGCGGTCGGGCCCGGTTCGAGGCGCCGACCGCGCCGACCGGATCGGAGGAGGTGTTCGATGCGACTCGCTTCGGGCCAACCGCGCCTCAGCCGACAATGGCGAGCCCGACCGATCCGCTCAACCTCACCCCCTACTTCGGCACGGGATGGACGAGGGGCGACGACTACCTGACGGTGAGCATCTGGTCTCCGAGCGAGTCAAGCAATGCCCCTGTCATGGTCTTCGTCCCTGGTGGCGGCCTGATCGGCGGCTCGGCCGCGGCGTCCGTATACAACGGCAGCTCCTTCGCGCGGGACGGGGTGGTGCTGGTGATCGTGCAGCACCGGCTTGGCGTGCCGGGGTTCCTCCACCTACCGGACGCTCCAGAGAACCGAGGGATGCTCGACGTGATCGAAGCGCTCGGATGGGTGCGGCGCAACATCCGCGCTTTCGGCGGCGACCCCTCGAATGTCACGCTATTCGGCGAGTCAGCCGGCGCGATCCTCACGGCGGCAATCGCGGCCGACCCGAAAGGCAGCACGCTGATCACCCGAGCCATCATCCAGAGCGGAACCGCGCGGGGCGCCTTCACCCCCGCGCAGGCGCGCCTGGTCACCGCAGCGGCGGCAGACCATTTGGGTATTCCCGCTGCCGCGACATCCTTCGGCGAGATCCCCGACGAGAGATTCCTAGAACTGCTGCCGGCGCTGACGGCCCCGGACCTCGGCGTCGGGGACGTGCGCGACCCGATGGTCGGCCTGAATCCGTTCGCGATCGTGATGGACGAGCAGCCGATCGAAGCGATCCGCCGGGGGGCAGCGGGTCCGGTCGACCTCCTGGTCGGCACGAACGCCGAGGAGGGTCGGCTGTATCTGGCTCCGGGCGGTGACATCGAGGCCACCCAGCCCGGCGACCTCCTCCGCCTCGCGGCACGAGTGCATCCGAAACCGGAGGCACTCGTGCGCACGTACAGGATGGCGCACCCCTCCGCCAGTCCGGGCGACCTTCGAGCACTCATCCTCGGCGATGCCCTGTTCGTCACCGGGAGCAGGGAGCTGGCGCTCGTTCACGCTGCGGACGCTCGAGCCTCGACTTTCGCGTACCGATTCGACTGGCGGTCGACCGCCGTCCGTGGAACTCTCGGGGCGGCGCACGTGGTCGAGCTGCCGTTCGTGTTCGATTCCGTGCACCTGCCCGAGCTCTCAGGAGGGTCCGGCCTTCTGGGCGACGGACCGGTGCCCGCTGAGCTGGCCGCCGAGATGCACGCGGCATGGGTACGGTTCGCCACGACGGGCGAGCCGGGGTGGGCAGGATTCAGCGCCTCGCACGAGTCGACCCGGATCTACGGAGGGTCAGCCGAAATGGCGGACGCCCCCCGCGCGGCCGAACTCGATGCCTGGCGATGATCATGGTGACGCCTCGCCCCTGATCGTCGCGGAATCGGATCGCCACACCGCGGGGGGATCGCCGCGGGCCAAGAGGCGCGCATTCCGGGCGGCGCTCGCTTCACTGTTCACGGTGCTCGCGAGTTCGAACCTGCTCACTCCTCTCTACCCGATCTACGAACGCGAGCTGGGTCTCGGGGACGCGATGGTCACGGTGGTCTACGCGACCTATGTCTTCGCGGTGGTGCCCGCCCTATTCGTCGCGCCGAGTCTCGAGCGGCGAATCGGGCGCCACTCGCTGGTGATCGCGTCGATGCTCATGGCCATCCTGGGCCTGGCGATCATCACCACCGCCTCAGGAACGGCGACGCTGGTGCTCGGCCGCATCGTTCAGGGGTTCGCCGTCGGGAGTGCATCGGGCATCCTGACCGGGACGATCAGCGAGCTCGCTCCACGGGGCGACAAGGGACGAGCAGTGAGAGCAGCCGGCATCGCCAACGTCGCCGGCATCGGTGCCGGACCGCTGATCGCCGGCATCTTGGCGCAGTACCTGCCCGCGCCCACGATCACCAGCTTCATCGTCGTCGGCCTGGTACTGATCGCGGTCACCATCTGGACCGCCCGAAGGCTTCCGGTCACCTCGGCGAGTCCTGCATCCCCGGCGCTTCCGCCTGAAGGCGGCGCACTCGATCGTGTGCAGTTGTTCGTCACCGTCGTCGCGGCGTTCGTCGGCTGGGCCTGCATCGGTCTGGTCCTAGCGCTCGCGCCGTCGTACATCGCCGAGCTGAGCGGAGGGGGAGCCAGCGGGCTCGTCGGAGCCTGCATCGCCCTCGTCTTCGTGATCTGCGCCGTCGCTCACCTGTCCAGCGGCAGGATGACCGCGACGGCCGCGCGCTCTGTCGGGCTGACTGCGATCGGAGCGGCGATGGCATCCGCGCTTGCGGGAGTGCAGTTCGAATCAGCCACGTTGCTCGTCGCCGCGGGAGTGCTCGCGGGCGCGGGTCAGGGTCTCACCTTCGCCGGCGCGCTGCGTGTCAGCTCTGCAGCGGGTGGCGGTCGCGGCTCCCTCTCGTTGAGGCGGCTCTACATCGTCAGCTACGCGGGGAATGCGTTACCAGTACTCGGGGTAGGGCTGCTCGCCCAGGCTGCGGGCCTGAGCACTGCGATCGCCGCATTCGCCATCGTGATCCTGGCGGTGAGCGTTGCCACGCTCCTCGTCGTCGGCGCACGTGCGGTTCTCAGGACGTGCACCCGACGCCGCGGCCGCTCCGCCGTATGGGGCGAGAGTGACGTCGTCGGCACCCGCACCCGCAGGTGATCGGAAGTCGGTAGCGGCGCGGCTGGCGTTTTGCAAGCATGGGCGCGCGGCGCACCGACGCGACGCCCGACGAATCGGAGAGCACGATGACCAGGATCTTCGTCAACATCCCCATCAACGACCTCGAGCGCGCGAAGGCGTTCTACACGTCGCTCGGCGCCGGGATCAATCCCCTCTTCACCGACGAGAACGCCGCGTGCATCGTGTGGGACGACAACATCTACTTCATGGTGCTGATGCGGGAGTTCTTCTCGACCTTCACCGACAAGCAGATCGCCGACACGGCCACGACGGCGCAGGCGCTGATCGGACTCAGCAGGGAGTCCCGCGCCGCCGTCGACGAGAGCCTCGACGCGGGTCTGGCTGCCGGAGGGAGCGAACCGCGCCCCCCGCAGGACTACGGGTTCATGTACAGCCGCAGCCTCGAGGATCCCGACGGCAACCTGCTCGATTTCTTCTACATGGACCCCGTGGCCGCCGAGAACGGGCCCGAGGCCCACCTCGCGGAGCAGGGCCGGGCCTGACCCCGTGGGGTCATGTAGCGACGGGCACTACTGCGGAGAGCACCGTGACCGGTCTCATTCACATCGATCTGTTCACCACGCTCGACGGCGTCGCCCAGGCCCCCGGCAGTCCCCACGAGGATCCGGAAGGCGGATTCGCCTATGGCGCGTGGCAGGCGCCGATCGAGGATGACGCCGTCGGCGAGCGCGTGATGACGGGCATCCGGAGCATGGATGCGCTCCTCCTCGGGCGAAAGACCTACGACATCTTCGCGGCCTACTGGCCGGTCTACGGTGAGGGCCCGGCCGCCGAGATCGCGCGCACCTTCGACGCGCTCCCGAAGTACGTGGCCTCTCGCGGCACGCCGGAACTCGACTGGCAGGGGTCGCAGCTGCTGGGGCGCGACACGGTGGCCGCCGTCGGCGAGCTGCGGCAGCGGCACCGGGAGATCCACGTGATCGGTAGCGTCGACTTCGCCCGCACGCTGGTGCGCGAGCGGCTCTTCGACGTGCTGAACCTGTGGGTCTATCCGATCGTGCTGGGTCGTGGAAAGCGCCTCTTCCCCGACAGTGGCCCGGCTTTCGGACTTTCGCTGCTCGAGCCGCCGCGCGCCGGAGAACGAGGCGCCCTGCTCCTGCGGTACGCCCCCGGGGGCGACGTGACCACCGGCACGATGGAGGGCTGAGGCCCGTCGCGCACATCCTGGGCTCACCGGACCCTGGATGCGCGCCTCGTCAGCCGCTACAAAGGACGCATGGTCAACGACACGAGTGAGATCGACCGGCGCGCCGCACAGGATGTCGGCGCCCTGCAGCGCGAGTGGATTTTCGGATGGGACCGCGTCGAGGGCGCGCCCGCCCGCCGGTTCGAGGAGGTCTTCGGGCGGTATTACGACTTCGACGCGGACGTGCTCCTCTTCGACGACGCCGATCCCGAGCTTCGGACGCACCGCCGGGTGGCGGACTACGCCGACGCGTTCTGGCCGACCTTCTCGGCGTTGCGCTCTGCCCGGCACGCGATCGCTGAAGAACCGGAGGTGCTCATCTCCGGTGACCTCGCCGCAGCGCGCATGGTCTTCATCGCCGTGCTGGTCTCTCCCGAGGGTGCGGTGACCCGCGTGCGCTGCTACAACTCGCAGGTGTGGCGCCGGACGGACGCATCGGGATGGCACATCGTGCGCGACCAGACGGCGATCTACCCGATCACCGAGGCGGAGGCCGACTCCTACTTCGGGTAGGCCTCAGGCATCGCCGATGCGCTGCAGCACACGCTGGAGGACGGCGCGTTCGTCGGGATCGATGTTCTCCAGGAAGGCGCGCCGCACCTCGTCGGCATGACCGCGGACAGCAGCGAGCATGGCGCGCCTGCCCTCCGGCGTGACGGTGATGCGGGTTCCGCGTCCGTCCTCGGCCGTGGGTGTTCGTTCGATGAGCCCGCGCCGCTGCATCCGGGTCACCAGGTGCGACACCCGGCTCTTCTCCCACCCCAGCTGGGCGGCGAGTTCGCCGATGCGCAGTGCCCGATCGGGCGAGTCCAGGATGGCGACGAGGGTGCCGTACTCGCCCTGCGCCAGGCCCGCTCCCTGCTGGAGCTGACGGTCGATCCGAAGGGTCAGGCGGGCGTTGGCCGCAAGGAAGGCGCGCCACAGCGCCCAATCGTCTTCCGTCAGGCCCGTCGCGTTCGCCACTCCACGATTGTAGGCCCGCGGCCCACCTAGGTGAAACTTCACCTACACTGGATGAAGATGAAACTTCACCTATTTGGAAGGCTGTGAAATGACCCATCCGTTTGAGATCGGTGTCCTCACGTTCGGAGAGATCTCACCCGATCCCCGCACGGGAGTGACGCCGTCACCCCTCACCCGCATGCAGGAGGTGCTCGAGCAGGCCGAACTGGCCGATCAGGTCGGGCTCGATGTGTTCGGCGTGGGGGAGCACCACCGCTCCGACTTCGTGATCGCCTCGCCCCCCGTCGTGCTGGCTGCTATCGCGCAGCGCACGAAGCGCATCCGCCTGACCAGCGGCGTCACCGTGCTCAGTTCGGAGGACCCCGTGCGGGTCTTCCAGAACTTCGCCACCGTCGACCTGCTGTCCGGTGGGCGGGCCGAGATCATCGCCGGTCGCGGCTCGTTCCTCGAGTCGTTCCCGCTCTTCGGCTACGACCTCGCCGACTACGCCGACCTGTTCCGCGAGAAGCTCGACGCCCTCCTCGCCATCCGCGCCGGGAACCCGGCCGAATGGCCCGGTAGCTTCCACACGCGCGACCTCCGCGGCATCGACATCGCTCCGCGTCCGGTCGGGGATCTGCCAATCTGGGTGGGTGTGGGCGGCACGGCCGCGTCCGCGGTGCGCGCCGGCCAGTTGGGGCTTCCGATGGCGCTCGGCCTCCTCCTCGGACCGCTCAACAGCCTGGCTCCGATGGCCGACATCTACCGGCGCGCGGCCGCCGATGCCGGTCACGACCCGGATTCGCTGCGCGTCGGCATCGGGGCGCACGGGTTCGTCGGGGCCACGAGCCAGAGCGCGCGCGACCTCATGTATCCCGCGTTCCGCGTCGGGATGATGGAGAACAACCACCAGCGCGGGGCCGGGTTCCCCCTGCCGCGCGCGGCGTTCGACGCGCAGTCCACGGCTGCCGGCGGGCTGCTCGTGGGGAGCCCGCAGGAGATCATCGACAAGCTCATGGCCTACCGCGAGGCGTACGGTGCGAGCCGCGTCACCTTCCAGATCGGCTACGGCGGGTTGTCGCAGGCCGACCATCTGGCCGCCATCGAGCGCATCGGGACCGAGGTCGCCCCGGTCCTCCGCCGCGAGACCGGGCGGGTCGACGCCTTCGGGAGGATCGTATGAGCCTGAACGTGGTGGTCGTCAACGGCAGTCCCCATGAGCCGTCCAAGACCATGGCGCTCGCCGGCCTCATCACGGGAACCCTCGGGGAGCTCCTGCCCATCTCGGTTCGTCGCGTGGACGTCTACCGGCTCGGGCCGGGGCTCACCGGGGCGACCGAACGGGACGAGGTGAGCGCCGACGTCGAGGCGGAACTTCGCGCGATCGAGGAGGCCGACGTTCTGGTGGTGGCGGTCCCGGTGTTCCGTGGTTCCTACCCGGGCATGTTCAAGCACGTCTTCGACCTCGTCGACCAATACGCGCTGGCGAACAAGCCGGTGATCCTTGCGGCCACCGGTGGATCCGAGCGGTTCGCGCTCGTGCTGGAGCACGAGCTGCGCCCCCTCTTCGGGTTCTTCCAGGCGGCGGTCATGCCCGTCGCCTTCTACGTCAACGCCGGCGACATCGACGGCGGGACAGTGCTCAACGCCGAGGTGTACAGCCGCATCCAGATCGGGCTGCACGACGTGCTTCCCCAGCTCGAGCGTCTCGCCGCCGGGGCCGAGGCGTACGCGGGCTGATCGGATCAGCCGAAGATCATGGGCCGGTCGTCGTCCTCCTCGGTGCTCGTGAGATCGAGGTCGACGACGACGGGCACGTGGTCGCTGGGCACTTCGCCCTTGCGCTCGTTGCGGTGGATCTGCGCACCGGTGACCGCCTCCGCGAAGGCGTGGGACCCCAGGATGAAATCGATGCGCAGCCCCTCGTTGCGGGGGAAGCGCAGCTGCTTGTAGTCCCAGTAGGTGTACCCGGTGGGAATGAGCGGCCGGACGACATCGGCGACCCCGGCGGCCTCGAGCGCCGCGAAAGCCTCACGCTCCGGCGGTGAGATGTGGGTCGAGAAACCCTGCACCATCTGGGGCACACCGTTGTCGGCGTCGGTGGGGGCGATGTTGAAGTCGCCGGTCAGCGCGAACGCGAGATCGGGCGTGCGGGTAAGGGTGTCGGAGGTGTACTGCTGCAGCGCGCTCAGCCAGTCGAGCTTGTAGTAGTAATGCGGGTCGCCCAGTGACCGCCCGTTCGGCACGTACAGGCTCCACACCTTCACCCCGCCGACGGTCGCCCCGATCGCGCGGGCTTCTTGCGGAGCATCCGGGCCCTCGTGCCCCTTCGCGAACCCCGGCATCCCGGGAAAGCCGATCTCGACGTCGGTGAGCGGCTCGCGGCTGGCGATGGCGACGCCGTTCCACTGGTCCAGTCCGTGAGCGGCGACGTGGTAGCCCGCCTCCTCGAACGCCTCGGTCGGGAACTGCTCGCTCTTGCACTTGATCTCCTGCATCGCCAGCACGTCGATGTGCTCGCGCACCGCGAAGTCGAGGATGCGGGGGAGGCGGGCGCGGATGGAGTTGACGTTCCAGGTGGCCAAGCGCATGCGTCCAGCCTATGGTCGCCCGCCGACGCGCCGCTGCCGCATCCTGGCCTCCATGTCTCACTTCCTGCAAGGATCCGGGTCGATTCCTGCAGGAAGGGAGACATGGACCGCGGATGCTGAGACATGGTGCGCGGATGCTGAGACATGGGCACGGCGCGCGACGGGCGCTTGCCGACACCGCGGACAAGCCGGCGCACAGGCGGCCCGCCGCGGCTGGATCTGACCCGCCCCACCGCCGCCCATAGACTCGAGGCCATGACGATCGCCTCCACGCCCGAGCTCGAAGCCGACCGGCAGGCCCTCATCGACCTCATCACCGCGGAGGCGGTATTCCACGGCGACTTCACGCTCTCCAGCGGCAAGAAGGCGACGTACTACGTCGATATGCGCAAGCTCACCCTCGATCACCGGGCCGCCCCCGCCATCGGCCGCATCATGCTCGACCTCATCCGCGACCTCGACGGCGTCGTCGCCGTCGGGGGGCTGACGCTCGGTGCCGACCCCATCGCGAACGCGATCCTGCACGAGTCGGTTCGCGCGGGCGCCCCGCTGGACGCGTTCGTCGTACGCAAGGAGCCGAAGGACCATGGCCGCGGCCGGCAGATCGAGGGCGCGGATGTCGCGGGCAGGCGCGTCGTCGTTGTCGAAGACACGTCCACCACCGGGCAATCGGCTCTCAAGGCCGTCGAGGCGCTGCGCCGCGAGGGTGCGGAGGTCGCTGCGGTCGCGGTGATCGTCGACCGCAAGACCGGCGCGCAGGCCGCTGTCGAGGCGGAGGGCCTGCAGTGGCTCGCCGCGATCGACCTCGACGACCTCGGCCTGCAGCCGCAGTAGCCCTCGCGCGGCCGGGTCAGTCGCGGTCGCGGCGGCGGGAGCGCACGAACTGCACGATGAAGGCGACGAGCGTCCCCGACACCGTGACCAGTGACACGAGCAATACGAGCGTGCGGTCGTCCATGTCAGGGCCGGCGTCCCTCGGCCGCGTCGGCCACGATCTTTTCGATGCGCGCCGTGCGCGTGTCCGGACGGCGCGCCATCGCAACGAAGGTCAGCCCCATCTTTCTCGCCGAGGCGGGGAATCCGTCCCAATGCGCCCGGGCCGCCGGCACCGCATCCAGCGCCGCGGTCAGCTCGGGCGGCTCGATTCCGGCCTCCGGCCCATCGAGCACCTCCCACATCCCGCTGGCCTGGGCCGCGGCGATCACGCGGCGGCCGGCGTCCGTCATCTCGCCGGATGCTTCGAGCTCGAGGACGCGCTGCTTGTTCGTCGCCGCCCAGCCGCTGTTCGGGCGACGGGGGGAGAACCAGATGCCGATCGTCTCCTCGTCGTGCGGCTTGACGGTGCCGTCCACCCAGCCGAAGCACAGCGCCTGGCGCACCGCATCCAGGTAGGTGATCAGCGGACGGTCCACGCCCGCACGGGCGCGCAGCACGATCACGCCGCTGGATGTGGCGTGGTTCTGCTCGAGCCATGCCCGCCACGCGGCCGCGTCGGCGAACTCCATCCGCGGACGGTCATCCAGGGCGCCCATCACAGCCCTCGCGACGGATCCGCATCCGGGAGCTCCGACTCGACCGGATCGGGGCGCACGAGCTCGGCCACCGACCCCAGCACCTCGTCGGGTCGGAACGGGTAGCGGTTCATCTCCGCCTCGTCGCTGATGCCGGTCATCACGAGCACCGTGTGCAGCCCGGCCTCGATGCCGGCGACGACGTCGGTGTCCATCCGGTCGCCGATCATGCCTGTGTTCTCCGAATGCGCGCCGATGCGGTTGAGCGCAGAACGGAACATCATCGGATTCGGCTTTCCGACGACGTACGGTTCCTTGCCGGTGGCCTTGGTGATGAGGGCGGAAATCGCCCCCGTCGCCGGGAGCACGCCCTCCACAGACGGGCCGGTCGCGTCCGGGTTGGTGGCGATGAAGCGGGACCCCGCCCCGATGAAGCGGATCGCCTTCGTGATCGCCTCGAACGAGTAGTTGCGCGTCTCGCCGACCACGACATAGTCGGGGTCGGTCTCCGTCATGACGAAGCCCGCCTCGTGAAGAGCCGTCGTGAGGCCGGACTCTCCGACGACGAACGCGGTGCCGTCGGGCATCTGCGAGGCGAGGAAGTCGGCGGTCGCGAGCGCGGAGGTCCAGATGGACTCCTCCGGCACGATCAGGCCCGACGCGCGCAGGCGCGCACTGAGGTCGCGCGGCGTGAAGATGGAGTTGTTCGTCAGCACCAGGAACGGCGTCCCGTCGTCTCGCCACTGCTCGAGCAGCTCGGCGGCGCCGGGGATCGGGGTGCTGTCGTGGACGAGCACGCCGTCCATGTCCGTCAGCCAGCACTCGATATCGGCCCGCGTGCGCATGGCCCCACCCTATGCCCGGGACCAGACGCGCGCCTCGGTCAGGAGGACGGCGTCCAGTCGGTGATGTTGGTCTTGAACAGGCCCCGAAGAGCGAAGTCGTACGTCTCGCCGATCTCGATGCCGTCGCCGAAATCGGAGTAGTAGTCGCCGCACGAGGTGACGTACAGGGTGATCTGGTTCCCGCGCCGCCCGTCCTCCTCGATGATGTCCGTCACCGTGCAATCGGTGACGCCCGGGAGCGGGATATAGGCCTGGGCGACGAAGAGGCCGAAGCCGCCCAGGACCACGACGGACAGGACGATCGAGATGACCCGCGCCCGGCGTGATCGGGCCGGCGGAGCGGGAGAGGGAGAGCTCACCCGTCCTTCCTACCAGTCTTATGCCGAGATCGGCATAAGACGCGTGCGGCGGCGCCGTGGGCGGTACCGTGTGAGGATGACGCGCGCGGCGGAGGCTCCCGGGACCCCGCCCGACCTGTCCGGCCGGACGTACCTGGTCACCGGAGCCACTGCCGGGCTCGGATTCTTCTCCTCCGACCAGCTCGCCCGCGCCGGTGCGCACGTCATCGTCACGGGCCGCAACCCGAACAGGCTGGCGGCGGCGAAGGTCGCGCTGCTGGCTCGGGTGCCGGATGCCTCGATCGAGACGCTGTTGCTGGACACGAGCAAGCTCGGATCCGTCCGCGCCGCTGCCGCGACCGTTCGCGCGCGTGGGCGGCTGGACGGGCTGCTCATGAACGCCGGCATGGTCCATCCGCCCAGAACCCGTGAGACCGCCGACGGCAACGAACTCGTCTTCGCCACCAACGTGCTCGGGCATTTCGCGCTCGCCGGCGAGCTGCTGCAGCCGCTCGCGGCGGCGTCGGGACGGATGGTGTGGGTCGGCAGCGTCTCGAGCTCGCTGTGGCGCTACGACCCCGTCGACCCTCAGCTGGTGGACGGCTACACGCCGTGGCGCGCCTACGTGCAGTCCAAGGTGGCCACTACCGCCCTGGGTCTCGAAGCCGACCGGCGTCTGCGTGAGGCCGACGTCCCGGTGGCGAGCGTCGTCGCGCACCCCGGGTACTCCAAGAGCGGCCGCACCGCCGCCATCCGCGGCATCAACGAACCCTCCCGGGCGAAGCGCTTCGTCGACAACCTGCAGTCCCCCGTCGCTCAGTCCAAGGAGGTCGGCGCGGCACCGCTGGTCCGCGCGCTGACCGATCCCGACGTACGCGGCGGCGAGGTGTGGGGGCCGCGGTTCGCAATCCGCGGCGTCCCGCACAGGGCAACGCCCGCCGCTCTGACCCGCAACCCCGAGCTCATGACCCGGCTGTGGCGGACGTGCGAGGAGGCCATGGCGGTGCGGTGGCCGTTCGCGAAGGCGTCGCGGACGGCCGGGATCAGGCCGACAACCAGACGGCGGATGCCGCGCCGTCCGGAAGTGTGATCGCCACGCCATCCACTCGCGCCGTCCCGGCACGACCGACCTCCACCGTGTGCCCCACGTCGACCCCCGCATCCACGAGGGCCCGGAGCAACTCGGGGTCGCGGTCGCTCACCCGCAGGACGCTTCCGGTGTGCCCCGGCGTCGCATGGGCGAGGAGCACGAACGCCTCGCGGTGCACCGCGCCCTCGGCATCCGGGATGGCGTCGCCGTGCGGGTCGAACCGTGGCCGGCCCAGCCGCTCGTCGATCCCCTCGAGGAGGCGATCGCTGAGGGCGTGCTCGAGCACCTCGGCCTCGTCGTGCACCTCGTCCCAGCCGTAGCCGAACTCCTTCACGAGCCAGGTTTCGATGAGGCGGTGCCGGCGCACCACGGCGGCTGCGCGCCGCTCGCCGGATGCGGTGAGGGAGACCGGGCCGTAGGGGCGGTGCGTGACCAGGCCCTGGGAGGCGAGTTTCTGCACCATCTCGGTCACGCTGGAGGGCGCGAGTCCGAGCACGCTCGCCAGCTGCGACGGTGTGATGCGCTCGTTCTGCCACTCGGTGTGGTGGTAGATCGTCTTGAGGTAGTCGTCGACGGCGGGGGATGCCACGGCTTCAGGCTACCGACCCGTCGACTTGCCAGCATCCGCGACATATGGGGCCGAATCGCGACGGATGCTGGCGAGTCGACCCGCGGGATAGCGTGAGTACGTGGGAGAGCGCGACGACACCGCCGGGACGGGCGACGGCGAGACCGGGGAGGCCGTACTTCCCCACGGGGTCGGGCCGTGGCCGGGCGGTCCGGATGCCTGGCCCGCGGACGAACGCTATGACCCGGAGCTCCTCGCGCACGGCGACCGGCGCAATGTCGTCGATGCGTACCGCTACTGGCGGATGGAGGCGATCGTCGCGGACCTCGATCAGCGACGGCACCCGTTCCACGTGGCGATCGAGAACTGGCAGCACGACATGAACATCGGGTCCATCGTCCGCAGCGCCAACGCGTTTCTCGCGGCGGAGGTGCACATCATCGGGCGCCGTCGCTGGAACCGCCGCGGCGCGATGGTCACCGACCGCTACCAGCACGTCCGCCACCACGAGGATGTGGCGGCGTTCGTCGCGTGGGCGGATGCGGCGGGGCTGCCGATCATCGCGGTCGACAACGTCGGCGGCGCCCTACCCGTCGACCGCGCCGAGCTTCCCCGCAACTGTGTGCTGCTGTTCGGTCAGGAGGGCCCGGGGCTGTCGCCCGAGGCGGTGGCCGCCGCATCCGGTGTCGTGGAGATCACGCAGTACGGCTCGACCCGTTCGCTCAACGCATCGGCGGCCGCTGCCGTGGTGATGTACGAGTGGTGCCGACGGTGGGCTTAGCTGCCCGGCATCGAGTGCGTACCTTCTGACATCGTGCGCTAGGGAGCGCACCGCCCAGGCCACAGCTCGGGCGCCACCGGCCGCCACCGGCCGCCTGCTTGACACTTGGTAAGTAAGTAATTACTGTGAGAGATACGCAATCAACGAAGGGTGATCAAAGTGAAACGCTTTGAAGGGAAGACCGTATTCATCACCGGCGCCGCAGGCGGCATCGGCTCCTCGCACGCGCACGCGTTCATCGAGGAAGGTGCCCGCGTGGTCGTGGCCGATCAGCGTCAGGACGAGGGGCGCGCACTCGCGAACGAACTCGGGGAGAACGCGCATTTCGTCGGATTCGACGTGAGTAGCGAGACCGAGTGGGCCGCTGCCGTGGAAGAGGCGGAGAAGCATTTCGGACCCATCTCGATTCTCATCAACAACGCCGGGGTCGTGTCGCTTCCGGCCTCCATCGAAGCCGGGCAGTTCGCAGATTTTCGACGCGTGATCGAGACCAACCTTTACGGCACCTGGCTGGGTATGCACACGGTGGCTCCGTCGCTGCGTCGCGCAGGTGGGGGTGTCATCGTGAACACCGCCTCGATCTCGGGGATGCAGGGTGATGCGATGTTCTCGCCGTACAACGCCAGCAAGTGGGCAGTGCGCGGGATCACCAAGACGGCCGCCATGGAACTCGCGCAGGACGGCATCCGTGTCAACGCCGTGAACCCGGGACCGATCAACACGCCGCTGATCACGGAGCCGATGGCGCCCGGGGTCCCGGCGGTCACGGCGAACTACTCGCCGCATGGTCTCGCGATTCCGCGTCTCGGGAAGCCGCGCGAGATCACCAACATGGTGCTGTTCCTCGCCTCGGACGAGGCGTCCTTCATCACGGGCGCCGAATTCGTCGCGGACGGTGGGCTGCTGCTCGGCCCGGTACCCACCGCCTAATCGGAGTGCTGACGATGTTTATCGTGCATGGGTCATTCCGTATCCCACTCGATGCGCTCGAGGACCTGCGTGCCACGTTGGCGCCGCTGCTGATCGCGACGCGGGCCGAACCCGGATGCGTCTCGTACGACTGGGCCCAGAGCCTCGACGATCCCGAGCAGTTCTACTCCATCGAAGTGTGGCAGTCCCGCGAGGATCTGGAGGCACACATGGCGTCCGATCACGCGCGCGAAGGCTTCGCTGACATGCCCTCGATTCTTATCGGGCAGCCGATCCTGGTCGGTTTCGCCAGCGACGACCAGGTCAACCTGCTCAGCTGAGCCGTACCGCGGATCGGTCGCGAGAGTGCCGGCATGGTGCGATGTGACGTGGCCACGGGCGACATGGCTCGACGCGCTCCACTGAGGAGCGCGTCGAGCCATGGAGTCGATGGACTCTTATGACGAAGGAGACAGTCCCTGATGCGGAGGAACTCCGATGAAGAACCTCATTCTGGAGATGCGCGTGATGAGTGACCCATACAGCGCCGACAGCGCTCGACGCTTGAGGGAGGTTCCCTGATGGGACGCGTCGACGGCAAAGTGGTCCTCATCAGCGGCGGAGCCCGCGGAATGGGCGCCTCTCATGCGACCGCACTTCTGGAAGAGGGTGCCCGCGTCGTGATCGCGGACGTCCTCGAGGACGAAGGTCGCGCTCTGAGCCAGAAGCTTGGCGATCGTGCGCTCTTCGTTCCGCTCGATGTCACCGTTGTCGCCCAGTGGGAGAGGGCGGTTCGCGCGGCGGTCGAGCATTTCGGCGGCCTTGACGTGTTGGTCAACAATGCGGGTATCGTCCATTTCGCTCCCATCGACGAACTCGACGTGGACTCGTGGCATCGGGTGATGTCGATCAACCTCAGCGGCACCTTCTACGGGATCCGCAGCGCCGTGAGCGCGCTGAAGCTGCGCGGCCAGGGATCGATCATCAATATCTCGTCCAGCGCCGGTCTGATGGGCTACGAATCGCTGCCGGCATACACCGCATCCAAGTTCGGAATCCGAGGCCTGACCAAGGCTGCGGCTCTCGATCTCGGCCGCTACGGCATCCGGGTCAACTCCGTCCACCCGGGAATGGTGAGAACGCCCATGCTCGGGGATATCGATCCAATGCAGAGTCACGTGGCGTTGCACCGAATCGGGCGTGCCAGTGAGATCTCGGATGTCGTCGTCTTTCTCGCAAGCGACGAATCGAGCTTCGCGACCGGCGCCGAGTTCGTCATTGACGGTGGTGAGACCGCCGGACTTGCGCACTTCGACGGCACCTGAGGCCTCGCATGACGAATGCACGGGACCGCCGTCCTCCCATCACCGACCCCCCTATAACCGCACCCTGATAAGGCAAGGACGAAGCAGATGACAGCTCGGATCGACATGTACTTCCGCTACCGCATCATCGACGACGCGCGGTACGCGGACTACCTCGCGATCGTGCTCCCCCTCACCGAACGCGAGGAACCCTACGTGCTCGAGTACGAGATGGCGCGCGGTGCCGACGGCATCGTGCTGCAGCACGAGCGCTACGAGAACGAGGACGCGATCGTCAAACATCTCCAAGTGACCGCGGAAGGCCAGAAGGCCTGGGGAGAATCCACGGAGCTCCTCGACATCCGCTTCGTCGGCGAGCTCAGCGAGAAGTTTCGGACGGAATACGACACGCCTCTCGCGAGCTGGTGGACGCACTTCAGAGCCGTCGCGCGATAGCCCGGTGAAGGAGCTTTGACACTGACATGAGAGATGGCGTCGGCACGAATTCGCGCCTCATGTGAGTGGCTGGTCGTGCGGACGGATCTCGTAGGCGTAGACGGCGTCGGCGGTCGCGTCGACCCGGATGCTCCCCTCCCCGCCGCCCTCGAAGAGGATCGTGGCCGTGGCCGGCTGGGGTTCGCCGGGTGCTGAGCACTCCAGCTCGGTCGCGGTGGCCTCGGGCGGGGCGATCGCGGATTCGAGGCGGAGAACGAGGGGCGAGCCGTCCTCGCTCTGGCAGGTGACCACGAACTCCCAGAAACCGGCATCGGTGGGGAGCTCGATGGCCACCCCGTCGGGCGCGACCGCGCCCGCTGAGCGGGTGAGGAAGCCGCCACCGCCAGGGTGGTTCTCCGGAAGGGCGATCTCCGCCCACGCGGTCACGTCGTCGCCGGCGTGCGGCAGGGCGTCAGATGCTGCGGGACTCGACGCCGACAGCGAGGGCGCGGGTCGAGGTCCATCGTTCGGTGACGGCGTGGCGGTCGGCCCCGCTGCGCAGGCGGACAGCAGCGCCGCCGCCGGCAGGACGGCGACGACTGCCCGGGGGAGCCTCGTCATGCGCACACGGTAGGCCGCGACCCTGGGAACGCCGTGGATGGGGTCATAGGGCCCTGGGCGCGGGGTAGGGGGCAGGACAGGCTGGCGACATGAGCGCACTCGGCGCGATCCGGCGGTACCCCGCGATCACCGTCACGATCGTCGTCCTGGCCGTGGTCCTCTCCCTGCACACGGCGAACGGGCCGCGCACGGGACAGGCCTTGGCTACGGCCTACGTCTCCGTCTTCATCGTGTGGACGATCGCGCGGATGGTGCGCGATGTGCTCCGCGGACACGTGGGGCTGGACATCCTCGCGGTGGTCGCGATGATCGCCACGCTCGCCGTGGGCGAGTACATCGCCTCGCTGATCATCGTGCTGATGCTCGCCGGGGGCGAGGCCCTGGAGGATTTCGCCGCCCAGCGCGCGCGGCGCGATCTCACCGCGCTGCTGGATCGGTCGCCTCGCATCGCCCACGTGCTCGTGCATCCGCAGTGGTCGGGTTCCGATGAGATCCAGGATGCCGTGGTGGACGACGTGACGCCCGGTGACCTGCTTCTCGTACGCCCCGCGGAGATCGTCCCGGTGGACGGCGTTCTGGTCAGCGACAGCGGAACGTTCGACGAGTCCTCGCTCACCGGCGAGAGCATGCCGGTCACGCGCACCGCAGGGGGAGAAGTGCTGTCGGGGGCGGTGAACGGAACGCTCGCGGTGCGCATGAGGGCGACTCGGCGCAGCGCGGACAGCCAATACCAGCAGATCGTCGCGCTCGTGCGGGAGGCGCAGGAGTCGCGCGCGCCCATCGTGCGGCTCGCCGACCGGTTCGCCGTGCCGTTCACCGCCGCCTCGCTCGTGCTGGGCGGCACGGCATGGGCGCTGTCGGGCGACCCGGTGCGTTTCGCCGAGGTGCTCGTCCTCGCCACGCCGTGTCCACTCCTCATCGCCGCGCCCGTCGCGTTCCTGGGCGGGTTGTCGCGGGCGGCGAAGGCCGGGGTCATCATGAAGGGCGGCGCCGTGATCGAGCAGCTCGCCCGGGTGCGCTCGGCCTGCTTCGACAAGACCGGCACTCTCACCCAGGGCCGTCCCGAGGTCGTCGAGATCCGCCCCGCGGGCGGCTTCGACGCCGACACCGTCCTCGGTCTGGCCGCCTCCGCCGAGCAATACTCCACCCACGTGCTGGCCGACGGCATCCGTCGGGCGGCGGAGGCCCGCGGCGTCGAGCTGATTCCCGCCGAACGGGCCGGTGAAGTCGCCACCAACGGGGTGGCCGCGAGGATCGGCGGGCACGATGTCGTCGTCGGCAAGCCGGCCTACATCGCCTCTGTCGCCCCCGATCTGACGCGCGCGACGCTGGTCGCCGGGCAGGCCGCCGCCTACGTGGCCGTCGACGGAGTCTTCGCCGGCGCGCTCATCCTCGCCGATGCGGTGCGTCCGGAGTCGGCGGAGGTCATCGAGTGGCTTCGCGCGCACGGCGTCGAGCGCGTGGCGATGCTCACCGGCGATGCGCGCGCCACCGCGGAGGCGGTTGCCGGGGAGGTGGGGATCGAAGACGTCCATGCCGAACTCCTCCCGGCCGAGAAGGTGCATCTGGCGGCCCGGCTGAGCCCGCGTCCGACGATGATGGTCGGCGACGGGGTGAACGACGCCCCAGTGCTGGCTGCATCCGATATCGGCGTGGCGATGGGCGCGAAGGGCGCCACGGCCGCGGGGGATGCGGCCGACGTCGTCATCGTCGTCGACACGCTCTCGCGCGTGGTCGACGCCGTCGAGATCGGTCGGCACACCCTGCGCGTCGCGCTGACGGCGATCTGGATCGGCATCGGGCTGAGCATCGGGCTCATGCTCGTCGCGACGACGGGGGTCATCCCCGCCGTGGTGGGCGCGCTCGTGCAGGAGCTGGTCGATCTCACGACCATCCTGTACGCCCTCCGGGCTCTGCGCGGTCCCGCCGTCCGCCTGGGGACGGAAGCCGGCGCACCGGCGCCTGCCCGGGTCGCGGCGTAGCCCGTGCCCGTTGCGACCTCAGGCCCCCGCGGTCATCCACTTCTGCCCGCGCACGCGCCATCCGAGTGTCGCGAGCCGCGCCAGCATGTACGCGCCGAAGAACGTGGCAGCCAGCCACGCCAGCCCGCCCGCGCCGGAGATGCCGAGGATGGCGACGAGGACGAGAGCGGGCACGAACACGAGCAGGTTCAGCGCGCCCGCGAGCGCGAGATACCGGGCGTCGCCGGCGCCGATCAGCACGCCGTCCAGCACGAAGAC
The DNA here is from genome assembly GCF_057197605.1 of Microbacterium sp. Z11_20. Lineage (NCBI taxonomy): Bacteria > Bacillati > Actinomycetota > Actinomycetes > Micrococcales > Microbacteriaceae > Microbacterium > Microbacterium sp. Z11_20. The sequence goes on from NZ_JBXVOQ010000005.1 coordinate 109,570, forward strand.
GACCGCCGACACCGGCTGTGCCACCGCGAGCACGAGCAGGGCCGGCTGCACCAGGGCCGCCAGGCGCGCGTCGCCGGTGAATACGAGGCCGATGACGCCCGACAGCGCCGCGATGAGCGCGCCGACGACGACGCCGAACGCCAGGCCCCACGCGGTCGTCCGCCGCAGCACCCGTTGCACCTGGGCCTCGTCACCCGCGCCGAGGCCCTTGCCGACGAGCGCCTGGGCGGCGATGGCGAGGGCGTCCAGCGCGAAGGCGGCAGCGGAGAACATCGTGAAGACCACCTGCCATCCGGCCAGTTCGTCCGTACCGAGTCCAGTCGCGACCGCGACCGTGGCCAGGAGGGAGACGCGCAGGCTCAGGGTCCGCAGGAACATCCATCCCCCAGAGCGCGCCGAGCCCCGCACCCCTTCGCGCTGAGGGCGCACGGAGGCGGAGTGCGTGCGGGCCAGCCGTCCGACGACGGCCACATAGGCGGCGACCATCCCCCACTGGGCGGCGACGGTGCCCGCGGCCGAGCCGGCGATGCCCCATCCGAAGCCGTAGATGAAGACGACGTTGAGCAGAGCGTTCGCGGCGAAGCCGATGCCGGCGATCCACAGCGGCGTGACGGTGTCCTGCATGCCGCGCAGGAGCCCCGTCGCGGCGAACACGATGAGCATCGCCGGAAGGCCCCACATCGAGATGCCCAGGTACACCTCGGCGTGCCCGGTGACGTCGGGCCCTGCACCGAACGCGCCCACCAGCCACGGCGTGGCCAGCGACCCCGCCAGCGCCAGGACCGCGCCGATGCCGAGGGCCAGCCACATCCCGTCGATGCCGACCGACACCGCCCGGGTGGGGTCGCCGGCTCCGAACCGGCGCGCGACGGCGGGAGTCGTGGAATAGGCGAGGAAGACCATGAGCCCGACGATCGTCTGCAGCACGGCGCCGGCGATGCCCAGGCCCGCCAGCGGAGCGACGCCGAGGTGACCCACCAGCGCGGAGTCCACGAGCAGGAACAGCGGCTCGGCCATGAGGGAGCCGAGGGCGGGGACGGCCAGTCGCAGGATGTCGCGGTTGAGCGAGGCACGCCGGGTCGTCACGCGTCGAGCCTAGGGCCCGTCGGGGCCCTTTCCTCCGCATCCCCAGGCGCCGTGCATATCCTTGAGGGATGACCGACAACGCCCGCTCCGGCCTCGCGATCGAAGAGCTCAGCGACGAGATCCGACCGCAGGACGACCTCTTCCGCCACGTGAACGGCCGCTGGCTGGACCGGACGGAGATCCCCGATGACAAGGCCCGCTGGGGGTCGTTCCACCTGATCGCCGAGCAGGCCGAGAAGGATGTCCGAGCGATCGTCGAGGAGTCGCAGGACGCCGAGCCGGGCACGGAGACCCGCAAGATCGGCGACCTGTTCACCAGCTTCATGGACACCGCACGCGTCGAAGAACTCGGCGCGGCTCCGCTGGCCGACCAGCTCGCGCGCGTGGACGCGGTCGACAGCATCCCGCACCTCCTCCGCACGCTCGGGGAGCTCGAGCGCGACGGCGTCAGCGGCCTGATCTCGCTGTTCGTCGAGCCCGACCCGGGCAACCCGCAGCGCTACCTCCCGGTGCTCTACCAAGGGGGCCTGTCGCTGCCGGATGAGAGCTACTACCGCCTGGAGAACTTCGAGGACACGCGCACGGCCTACCGCGGCCACATCGAGCGCATCCTCGACCTCGCGGGCGTTGCGGATGCCGCCGCGTCCGCCGACCGCATCTTCGCGCTGGAGACCGACCTCGCCACGCACCACTGGAGCCGGGAGGAAAGCCGCGATGCGGTGAAGACCTATAACCTCCGCTCGTGGGATGACACCGTCGCGCTCACCGGCATCGACCTCGCCCCGTGGCGCGACGCGGTGGCGCCCGGCTACCCCGACGCGCTCGCCGAGGTGGTCGTGTATCAGCCGAGCTTCCTGGAGTCCTTCGCCCGCCTGCTCAGCCCGGAACGCCTCGACGACTGGAAGGCGTGGCTGCGCTTCAAGGTCGTGCACAGCGCCGCCGCTTTCCTCTCGGAAGCGTTCGTCGCGGAGAACTTCTCCTTCTACGGCACCCAGCTCACCGGCGTCCCGGTCAACCGCGAGCGCTGGAAGCGCGGAGTGAGCCTCGTCGAGGCCGCCCTGGGCGAGGCCATCGGCCGCGTCTACGTCGAGCGCCACTTCCCGCCGGCAGCCAAGGTCGCGATGGACGAGCTCGTCGCGAACCTCGTCGAGGCGTACCGCGAGAGCATCTCCGATCTGGAGTGGATGAGCCCGGAGACCCGGGAGCGCGCCCTGGCAAAGCTCGACGCCTTCACGCCGAAGATCGGCTACCCGGTGAAGTGGAAGGATTACTCCGCCCTCGAGGTGGACGCGGGAGATCTCGTCGGAAACGTCCGCCGCGCCCACGTGTGGGAGCACGACCGTCAACTGGCGCAGGTCGGGCAGCCCATCGACCGCGACGAATGGCACATGACGCCGCAGACGGTCAACGCGTACTACAACCCGCTGATGAACGAGATCGTCTTCCCGGCGGCGATCCTGCAGTATCCGTTCTTCGACGCCGAGCGGGATCCTGCGGCCAACTACGGTGGCATCGGCGCTGTCATCGGACACGAGATCGGGCACGGCTTCGACGACCAGGGGAGCCGCTTCGACGGTGACGGGTCGCTGCGGGACTGGTGGACCGAAGCCGACCGCGCCGCGTTCGAGGAGCGCACGTCGGTGCTCATCGAGCAGTACAACACCCTCGTGCCACGCGGCCTGTCGGAGGAGCACACGGTCAACGGTGCGCTCACGATCGGCGAGAACATCGGTGATCTCGGGGGACTCGGCATCGCGATCAAGGCCTATCGGCTGTCGCTGCGCGGCGCCGACGCCCCGGTGATCGACGGGTTCACCGGCATCCAGCGTCTGCTGCTGAGCTGGGCGCAGGTCTGGCAGCAGAAGGGCCGGGATGCCGAGACCATCCGCCTCCTCACCATCGATCCGCACGCGCCCAACGAGTTCCGCTGCAACCAGATCGTCCGCAACATCGACGCGTTCTACGACGCGTTCGGGGTGACCTCATCCGATGGCCTGTGGCTGGATCCCGGTCAGCGCGTGACCATCTGGTAGTTCCCGATCGGTCACCCGGACGTGCTCGACTGAGCGCCTGAACCTCCGAGGAGCATCGCCGTGGGTACGTTCCCCGACACCCCCCGTGACACCGCCCCGCTGCGGGGCGCGGGTCGCTCGGGGAGTCGCCGCCCGCCGCGGCGCACCGGGGCCGGCCGGCGCTCGTTCACCTCGACCCTGCGATCGCTCGACGAGCTGGCGGCCTCCGGCGCTCGCGTCGCCGTGCATGTGGACGACCTCGACCGCGGGACGACGGTGCTCGCCGGCGACGACAACGACATGCTTCCTGTGGGGGGCGTCGGCATCGTCCCGTTGCTCATCGAGGTGGCGGCGGGATTCGAGGACGGGCGCTTGAATCCGCTCGACATCATCGACCGATCCGGCCTGGACGCCGTGACGGTCTCCGGTGTGTGGCACCAGATGAAGGCGCCTGCTCTGCCGCTCATCGACCTCGCGGCGCTCGCCGCATCCACCGGCGACGCGCTCGCCGCCAACGCCCTGCTCGCGCGCGTGGGCCTGCCCGCGGTGCGGGCACGCATCGAGGCGCTCGGGTTGCAGCGCTCGGCGCTCCTCGATCGCTTCCGCGACCGCCGCGGCCCCGACGATGCGCCTCAGGTGGCGCTGGCCTCGGCGCGCGAGCTGTCGACGCTGCTCTCGGCGCTGGTGAACTCGCGGGCCGTGGATGCGCGGGTGAGCGCGCAGGTCGCGGAATGGCTGAGCCTCAACACCGACCTGAGCCTCGTCGCCTCTGCCACCGGACTCGACCCGTTCGCGCACGACAACGACGACCACGGACTGCTCTTCATCAACAAGACGGGGCGCGCCAACGGGGTACGGGCCGAGGCCGGAGTGCTGGCCGGGCCGCGCGCGGGAGTGTCGTACGCGCTCATCGTCAACTTCGACGACCTGTCGATCGCGCACCGGCTGCGCGCCCACGACGCCTTCCGCGTGCTCGGCCTCGAGCTCATGGAGTACGTCTTCTGAGCTCCGCCAAGCCCCGGTCGCTGAGCGGCCCGCCCGGCCCCGGTCGCTGGGCTTGTCGAAGCGTCCGGCGCGCCGCCCGAGCGCGACCGGGTCTCAGAAGACGATCGTGTGGTTGCCGTTGCGGATGACGCGGTCCTGGGCGTGCCATTGCACGGCGCGGGAGAGCACCTGGCGCTCCACGTCGGCACCCCGGCGCACCAGCTCCTCGAGGGAATCGCCGTGGGTGACCCGCACGGTGTCCTGCTCGATGATGGGGCCCTCGTCGAGATCGTCGGTGACGTAGTGCGAGGTCGCACCGATCAGCTTGACCCCGCGCTCCTTGGCCTTCTTGTACGGCTCGGCGCCGATGAAGGCCGGCAGGAAGGAGTGGTGGATGTTGATGACGGGAACGCCGAGCTTCTGGAGGAAGTCGCCGGAGAGGATCTGCATGTAGCGCGCGAGCACGACGAAGTCGACGTTGCCCACGAGCAGCTCGAGGATCTTCGCCTCGGATGCACTCTTGTCCGGTCCAGGGGTGGAGGGCACGTGGAAGAACGGGACACCGAAGGAGCGCACGTCGTCGGCCGACGTGGTGTGGTTCGACACGACCATGGGCACGGTGACCGGCAGGTCGCCGCGGCGGTGGCGCCACAGCAGGTCGAGCAGGCAGTGGTCCTGCTTGGATGCGAGGATCGCCATGCGCTTGGGCACCGACTGGTCGGTGATCGACCACTCCAGGTCGAACCCGCCGCCCAGCGTCTGCGCGAGGTCGGCCTCGATCGCCGGGATCGCGGCGGCCAGGTCGGCCCGGTAGAACACGACGCGCTGGAAATACGCACCGCCGCGCGGGTCGTCGGAGTACTGGTCGAACGCGACGATGTTGCCGCCGTTGCGCGTGATCAGTGCCGACACGGCGGCGATGATCCCCGGCTGGTCACGCCCGTGCACGATCAGACAGGCGTGGTCGGGATGCAGATGAGGGCTGTGCGCGGCCATCCCTTCATTCTGCCGTGCCGTGGATGCTCCGTTCGACGGGCCGACCGGCTCCGCGGGGCCGTCGGCCCCGCAGAGCGCCGGTCGGCAGCCGCTCAGACCAGGGATGCGGCCCGGCGTGCGCCCTCGCCGAGCGACTCGAGCTTCGCCCACGCGATCTGGGGATGCACGCGGCCGCCGAGCCCGCAGTCGGTTGCGGCCGTCACGCGTTCGGGCCCGACGATCGCGGCGAAGCGGGCGATCCGCTCGGCGACGAGGTCGGGATGCTCGACGACGTTCGTCGCGTGGCTGACCACTCCGGGCACGAGGACGAGGTCGTCGGGGATCGGGGCATCCCGCCACACCGCCCACTCGTGTTCGTGGCGGACGTTGGCGGCCTCGAACGAGATCTGTCCGACGTTGGCCTCGAGCACAGCGGGAAGGATGTCGCGCAGCTCGATGTCGGTGGTGTGCGGGCCGTGCCACGACCCCCAGCACAGGTGCAGGCGCACGCGGTCGCGCGGAAGCCCCTCCAGCGCATGGTTGAGCGCCTCGATGCGGATGCGGGTGAAGGCCTGGTAGTCGGCCACGGACGGCTCGGGGTTGATCTGGTCCCAGCTCTCCGCGAGCGAGGGGTCGTCGAGCTGCAGGATGAGGCCTGACTCGACGATCGCGCGGTACTCCTCGCGGAGGGCCTCGGCCCACGCCCACAGGTGCTCCTCGTCGGTGGCGTAGTACTCGTTGCGCACCCGGGCGGCGCTTCCCGGCGCGATCGCGGTGAGGAACCCGGTCCGGCCCTCGCCGAGCGCGCCCGTGAGGTGGCGGATGTCCGCGGCCACGGCATCCTGCCCGCGGTAGATGATCGGGCCGGTGGTGCTGGGGAAGGCCGTGGCGTTCTTTCCGGTGGCGATCCCGCTGTCGGGATCGGCATAGGCCTCGGCGAAGATCGTGCGGTCACGGCGGTCGAGGAACGATGTGAGCCGCACGGCCCCGGGCTCGGAGCGCACGGGAGGCTCGTTGAAGGCGTTGACCTCGGTCAGCGAGAGGCCGCTCACGCGCTGGAACGAGTACGACCACCACGCGCCGTAATCCACCGCGTTGGACATGGCCTTGCCGAACTCGCCGTCGCCCGGCTGGGTGATCCCCGCCTCGCGCTGGCGGCGCACGACGTCGGCCACGGCCTCGTCGGTGAGCGCCTCCACGGCGGGATCGGGCACGAAGGTGAACCCGTCCTCCGCGAAGCGGCGCGCCGCGTTGGCGGCGATGAGGGCGTCGGTGCGGGGGAGGCTGCCGGCGGTGGTCGTCTGGATCTCAGTCATGCGCGCTACTCCTGCGGTTCGGGGATGCCACCGAGAACCTATCGGTCGTCCGCGACGGCCGCGCATTCGCATGACACGGTGCGTCATGAAAGGACGGGCGTGGCGGCCTGCACCCCTGCCGCGAACGGTCAGCGCACGCCCCGCATGAGGGCGAGCACCGGCTTGACCGCGAGGAGGAGGGCGATGCCCAGCAGGATCGCGATGGCACCCAGGATCGCGAAGTACGGGACTTCGTTGCGGGGGTCGTAGAACTCCGCAGCCCACCCCGCGATCGCCGTTCCCAGCGCCACCGAAAGGAAGTACAGAGCCACCATCTGCGTGTGGAAGCGGCGCGGCGCGAGCTTGGTGGTTGCCGAGAGCCCGACGGGTGAGATGAACAGCTCGGCGATGGTGAACACCAGCAGGATGCCGACGATCCCGAGCAACGGGGTGGAGTTGGCCCCGCCGTTGGCCCACACCAGGAAGAGCAGGAACGCGACGCCCATGATCATCGCGCCCAGGGAGAACTTCACCGGTGTCGACGGCTGGCGTCGCCCGAGCTTCGTCCAGACGGCCGCGAAGACGCCGGAGAGGATGATGACGAAGATCGGGTTGATCGAGTTGACCCACGAGACCGGCATCACCCACCCGAAGATGTCGCGGTTCAATCGTTGGTCGGAGTAGATCGTGAGCACCGTGAACTGCTGCTGGTACAGCGACCAGAAGCCCACGTTGACCACGAACAACGGGATGAACCCGAAGACCCTCGAGCGTTCGTCCGGGCTGACCGCTTTCGAGGCGACGATCACGACGAAGTACGCGATGGCGGCGACGACGGTCACCAGGATGACCACGACGGCGAGGTTCTCCGGGCGGATCACCCCGGCCAGGACGAGCACGACGATGAGCACGATTCCCGCCAGCGCGACGCCGATCACGAGGATGCGCCGGTTCGCGGGCAGCGGATGGGGAACGGCGCGGGCGGATGCGGGCAGCTGCTTGCGGCCGAAGCTGTACTGCAGCAGCCCCAACGCCATCCCCACCGCGGCGGCCCCGAACCCCCAGTGGAACCCGACGGTCGACTGCAGGGCGCCGGTCACGATCGGGCCGAAGAACGCGCCCAGGTTGATCCCGAGGTAGAAGAGCGAGAACCCGGCGTCGCGGCGCGGATCGTCGGCGGTGTAGAGGGTCCCCACGACCGAGGTCGCGTTCGCCTTCAAGCCGCCGGAGCCGACGGCGACGAGGACCAGGCCCACGCCCAGGCCCCAGAAGCCGGGGAGGAGCGCGAGGGCGACGTGACCCGCCATGATGACGATCGCGCTGGAGAACAGCACCCGCTCCGAGCCGAGCAGGCGGTCGGCGATCCATGCGCCGAGGATCGTGGAGAGGTACACCGTTCCGCCGTATGCGCCGACGATCCCGGTGGCCACGGCCCGGTCGATGCCCAGGCCGCCCTCGGTGACGGTGAAGTACATGTAGATGAGCAGGATCCCCTGCATGCCGTAGAAGCTGAATCGCTCCCACATCTCCACGCCGAACACGTGCGCGAGCGCCCACGGCTGCCCGAAAAATCGCGTGTCGGCGTCGCCCGTTTGCGCGGGCGGCGCGGCGCCCAGGGGGTCGGCGCCGGCGGGGGGTGAGTCCGGCATGCGACCAGGCTAACCCTCGGGGGCTTCGCGCGCCCGGCTACGCTGGACGCGACGGCCGACCCGCGCCGCTCGGTCCTCGACCCCGGAATGCCGTGACCCTCGCCGCGCCTGTCTCTGCACCTGGCTGGCGCACGTGGCTCGTGTGGGCCGTGGGGGTCGGTGCGTACATGCTGTCGGTCACCAACCGCAGCTCGCTCTCGGCCGTCGGCGTGGATGCGGCGGTGCGCTTCGACGCCGACGCATCCGCCCTGTCGATGTTCGCCGTCGTGCAGCTGGCCGTCTACGGCGGCCTGCAGATTCCGGTCGGGCTGTTGCTCGACCGGTACGGCGCCCGACCGATGGTCACGATCGGGATGGTGCTCATGGCCGTCGGACAGGGCGTCATGGCGATGGCCTCCGATGTCGGGATCGGCCTCCTCGCCCGCATCCTGATCGGAGCGGGGGATGCCGCGGTGTTTCCCAGCGTGCTGCGGGTGATCGCCCTGTGGTTCCCGGCGCAACGCGCTCCCGTGCTCGTCCAGCTCACCTCGACGATCGGCCAGTTCGGGCAGATCCTGTCGGTGATCCCGTTGGCGCTGCTGCTGCACGCGACGTCGTGGTCGATCGCATTCGGAAGCCTGGCGGGGCTCGGGGCCCTCTTCGCCGTCCTCGTGTTCGCGGTGATCCGCAGCCGGCCACCGGGGCGGACGATGGATGTGGCGGTCGACACCGACACCGGGGCGATCCAGGTCGTGCGCTCGGCCGCAGATCTCCGAGAGGGATTCCGCGACTCGTGGGCGCACCCCGCGACGCGCCTGGCCTTCTGGTCGCACTTCGCCACACCGTTCGCGGGTACCGCGTTCGGGCTGCTGTGGGGATTCCCCTTCCTCACCGCGGGGGAGGGGCTGAGCCCGGCGACGGCCTCGCTGGTGGTGACCTCGTTCATCCTCTCCCTGATCGTGATGGGGCCGATCATCGGTGCACTGTCGGCACGGAACCCGATGCGACGCTCGCGCCTGCTGGTGCTGCCGGCCATCGGCGTCCAGGCGGCGGCGTGGCTCGCGGTGATCGCGTGGCCCGGGCCGGCACCGCTGTGGCTGCTGCTCCTCCTGGCCTTCGCCCTGGGCACCGGGGGACCGGCATCCATGATCGCCTTCGATCACGCCCGCGCCTACAACCCCAGCCACCGCCTGAGCACCGCGACGGGAATCGTGAACGGCGGCGGGTTCCTCGCGGGGCTGCTGGCGATCCTCTTCATCGGCGTCGCGATGGACGTGCAGGGCGCCGGCACGCCCGGCACCTACACGCTCGACGCCTTCCGTGTGGCCTTCCTCACGCAGGTGCCGTTGTGGCTCCTGGGCGCGACGATGATCGTGATCGAGCGCAAGCGCACCCGCATCCATCTCGGGCTGGAACGCCCGCGGCGGCCGCGGTCCGGTCGCTAGCGGCGCGGCACGTCCGGGAGGGAGGGGCGCCCTTCGCGCGGGCTCGGACGCGACGGGAGGAACAGCGCGAGCACCAGCGCCACGAGGGCGGCTCCGATCCCCAGCGCGAAAGACATCTGGAAAGCGCCGGCCGTGGGAGTCTGAACCCCCTCGCGTGAGGTCGACATCCCGGCGAGCACCGCCCCGATGACGGCGCCGGCGGTGCTGGTTCCGAGCGAGCGGGACAGCGCGTTCAGGCCGTTGGATGCGCCGGTCTCGCTGGGCGGCACGTTGCGCATGATCAGCATCGGCATGCTGGCGTAGCCGAAGCCGATCCCGAAGCCGATGAGGATGTTCGCCACCACGAGGTGCCAGACCTCGCTCGCCCACACGAGGGAGAAACCGTACGCGAGCGCGAGCGACACCGCCCCGGCGACCAGCAGGGCGCGGGGGCCGACGACGCGTGCCAGGCGTCCGGAGAGGGGCGAGAGCACCATCATGATGAGGCCGGACGGCATGATCACGAGGCTCGCGGCCAACAGCGAGAGCCCGAACCCGACGCCCGTGGACACCGGCAGCTCCAGCATCTGCGGGTACGAGATCTGCGAGCTGAACAGTGCGAAGCCCATCGCCACCGAGGCCAGGTTCGTGAGAAGAACAGGACGGCGGGCGGCCACGCGCAGATCCAGGAGCGGGTCACGCACGCGCAATTCGAAGAATCCCCATGCGACCAGCACGACGACCCCGCCGGCTGCGAGACCCAGGGTGAGCGGCGACGTCCACCCCCAATCGCTTCCGCGCGAGATGGCGAGCAGCACGCACAGCAGTCCCGCGGCCAGGCCCGCGGCACCGACGAAATCGAATCGGCCGGCCGTGCGCAGCACACTGACGGGCACGATCCAGAGCACGAGCGCGAAGACCGCGACGCCCAGAGCGGCGGAGATCCAGAAGAGCAGGTGCCAATCGGCCCGGTCGGCGATCACCGCGCTGATGGGCAGGCCCAGGGCGCCGCCGACGCCGAGCGTCGCGCTGATGAGCGCGATGGCGGCGTCGATGCGCTCTTCGGGGAGCACATCCCGCAGGATCGAGATGCCCAGGGGCACGACACCGGTGACCGCGCCCTGGAAGGCGCGACCGACGATCACTCCCACGATGTCGGTGGACAGCGCGGCGATGACCGAGCCGATCACCATCAGCGCCAGCAGCACCAGCACGATGCGGCGTTTGCCGTACATGTCGCCCAGGCGCCCGGCGATAGGCGTCGTTGCGGCGGCCGAGAGCAGCGTGGCCGTCACCACCCACGCGGTGTCTTCGCGGGGAGCATCCAGCAGTTCCGGCAGTTGCGCCTGGATCGGCACCACCAGCGTGAACATGAACGACGAACTCAAACCGGCGAGCGCGAGCACCGCGACGACGAGCATGGGCGGGGGGATGCGGGTCAGGCGCTTCCTGCCGTCCTTCACCGCCACCATCTCAGGCTATCGCCGCGGGGAAGGCACCCGGGTCATGAGGGCGTGGTCGGTGCGAGACTGAGGGGGTGAGTGACGAGCCGCCCGGCATCGAGATCCGCGAACTGACCGGCACCGATCAGGTGCACGAGGGCGCGGCCCTGCTGGCCACGGTGTGGCCGGGTGACCGGCAGGCCATGCCCGCGAATGCGCTGCGTGCTCTGCAGTACTCCGGCAACTACGTCGTCGGGGTCTACGCCGACGAGCGGATGGTGGGAGCATCCGCCGCGTGGTTCGGGTCCCCTTCGGCGCGGACGCTGCATTCGCACATCACCGGCGTCGTGCCGGAGTATCAGAGCCGCGGGGTGGGGCGTGCCCTCAAACAGCATCAGCGTGACTGGGCCTTCGCACACGGGGTGGGCCACATCACGTGGACGTTCGACCCGCTGATCGCCCGTAACGCCCACTTCAACCTGCGGGTTCTCGGCGCGCGCACCACGGCGTACCTGGTGGACCAGTACGGCCCGATCAACGACGAGGCCGGTCGGGCCGTCGCCTCCGACCGGTTGCTGGTGTCGTGGGACCTCGCTGAGCCGCCCGCGGGCACCCCCGACGGGGCGGCGGTCGAGGCGGAGGTGATGATCCCCGCCGATATCGAGGCGATCCGGCGGGAGACCCCTGCCGCCGCAGCGGCCTGGCGGACCGTCGTGCGCGGCACCCTTCTCCGCCACCTCGACGACGGTCTCCGCATCGGCGGCTTCGACGACGAGCGGGGCTACCTCCTCGTCGCCGGCGACTGACGCAGCTTGCGGATAGACGGTTCCCCGGCGATGCTGGGAGAGCGCGACGCGGGTGGGACCGCTGCAGACACGCGCAACTTGGGGGAGTTCATGAACACAGTTCTGTCCGCATCAGCCAGATGCCGCGCGCCGCTCACGGCGCGAGCATCGGGAACCGGCGCGACGGTTCACGCCCATGGGTGACCGCGTAGGGATCGTCGGTGGAGGCATCGTCGGCGTCGCGCTCGCGCGCGAGTTGAGCGCACGGGGCGACCAGGTGACGGTCCTGGAGAAGGAGAAGCGGCTCGCCCAGCACCAGACCGGGCGCAACTCGGGAGTCGTTCACGCGGGGCTCTACTACACGCCGGGGTCGCTGAAGGCTCAGCTGTGCGCAGCGGGCCGCGTGTCTATGCGGGAATTCTGCGAGGAGAAGGGGCTGCCCTACCGCGAAGTGGGCAAGCTCGTCGTCGCCGTGGATGAGAGTGAGCTGCCAGCCCTCGCAGAGATCGAGCGCCGGGCGATCGCGAACGGTGTACCCGACCTCGCCCGCATCGATGACGAATCCCGGATGCGCGACATCGAACCGCACGTCGCTGGAGTCGCGGCCGTGCACTCGCCGCACACCGCGATCGTCGATTACGCCGCGATCACCGAGGCGATGGCGCAGGACGTCCGGGCGGGCGGCGGCATCATCCGGCTCGGGCACGAGGTCACCGGCATCCGCGCGGAAGGCGCCACGGTGCGCGTCCTCACGAATGTTTCCGAGGACGTGTTCGACCGCGTCATCGTGTGCGCCGGTCTCCAGTCCGACGTCGTCGCGCGCTTCGTCGGCGCCGACCCGGCGCCCAAGATTCTGCCCTTCCGAGGTGAGTACTGGGAGCTCGCGCCCGAGCGCACGGACCTCGTGCGAGGCATGATTTATCCCGTCCCCGACCCGCGGTTCCCCTTCCTGGGCGTGCACTTCACGCGGGGGGTTTACGACAACGTCCACGTCGGTCCGAACGCCGTGCCCGCTCTGGCCCGCGAGGGATACACGTGGCTCCAGGTGTCGGCACGTGACACGTGGGAGTCGCTGAAGTGGCCGGGAGCGTGGCCGCTCGCCAAGCAGCATTGGCGGATGGGCGTCGACGAGATCAGCGGATCGCTTCTGAAGCCGCTCTACTATCGCAAGGCTCGCCGGTTCGTTCCGGAGTTGCGGATGGCGGACCTCACCCACAAAACCGCGGCAGGTGTCCGCGCGCAGGCGTGGGGTAGCGCGGGCGAACTGCTGGACGACTTCAAGGTCGACCAGGTTGGGGCCGTGACGCTGCTGCGGAACGCCCCGTCACCCGCGGCGACCAGCTCGATCGCCATCGCCCGCCACGTGATCGCCAACCACCTCGCTCCGGTGGCAACCACCTGACCCACTCCGCGGCATCGGCGGGAATCGTGCGGGCGATGGCGGTCGCCCGAGCCGTGACGAGACGCCGCGGCTCCCCCCGCCGTCGAGGGGCTTCGGCACGTTCCCCGTGCGCGCGTTCGCCGCGCACACGCACTTGCCCCGCCCCAGTGCTCGAACTGAGCACACTCGGCCGGCCGAACTGAGGACACTCGGGCGTGCCCAACTGGCACACTCGAGCGTGCCCAGGTGGCACCCTCGGGCGTGCCGAACTGAGCACACTCGGGCGTGCCCAACTCGGAGGCTGTCCCCGGAGTGTGCCTAACTCAGCCCAAATCGGCCCGGGTGGGGGAAGACACCGGTGTCGGGGCGGGTTCTTGCTGAGTTAGGCCCGCTACACCGTGTTACGCGGCGGGATCAGGCTGCGGCATGCGGCGGTCACGCTGCGCGGCGCCGGCGGCGGCGGCTTCGGCGGCCGGGTCGCGGTGCGGCTGGCGGCGGGGTCGCGTTGGGGCGGGGCGGGGAGGGGAGGGCGGGGATCCGGCTGCGGGATGTTGGCCGTACGGGCGGGCCCGGAGCTGGCGCGTGGGTTTGCCGCGTTGAGGCCGCCCGAGCGTGCCTAACTCAGCCTGAGCGCGCCCTGGTCGGGAAAGACACCGGTGTCGCGCCGCTTTCACCCTGAGTTAGGCGCGCTACTCGTGTTCGGCGGCGGGGTCGCCCTGGCCCGGGCCGGGGCGCACGGCGGCGTCATCGCGGATGTCGACCCGCGTCACGCCCGCACGGTGCGTGACGTTGATGCGCGGCGCCGCGTCCGCCTCGGTCGCATCGGGCGCCGCCGTCAGCTGATCGGTGCGCTTCTCGTCGTCGGTCTGGGGGTCGCTCATGGCATCTCCAAGGGTCGGGTTCGGGTCAGGCGGTGCGCCACTCGTCGCTGGTGAGGTGCGATCCGGCCTGAGGTCCCATCTGCAGCATCCCACCATCTACGACCCAGCTCGCGCCCGTGACGTACGACGCCGCCGGGGAGGCGAGGAACGCGACGACGGCCGCGATCTCTTCCGGGCGTCCGGGACGGCCGAGGGGGATTCCGGGGCGATGCGTCTTCTCGGCCTCCTCGGGATCCATGTCGTTCAGTGGCGTGGCGATCTCGCCGGGGGCGACGGCGTTGACCGTGATGCCCTGCGCGCCGAGCTCCTGGGCCATGGTCTTCACGAGGCCCCCGAGGCCGTGCTTGGCAGCGACGTACGCGGCGCTCCCCACGCGCGGCTGGTGCTCGTGCACGCTCGAGATCGCGATGATCCGGCCGCCCGCGCCGGCGGCGGCCATCCGCCGCGCGGCGGCCTGCATGCCGACGAAGGCGGCGTCCAGATTGAGCCCGACGTCCTGGCGCCAGCCGGCCAGGTCGAGATCGAGCACGTGACCGCCTGCGCCACCGCCGGCGTTGTTGATGAACACGTCCACCCCGCCGAGCTCCTCGGCCAGGGCGTCGAGGACGCCCCCGGCGGTCTCCAGGTCGGTCGCATCGAAGTGGCTCACGACCGCGCGCCCGCCGCGGGCGCGAACGGCCTCGGCGGTGCGCTGCGCGCCCTCCTGGTCGGAGTGCCACGTGATGCCCACGTCCATGCCGGCTTCGGCCAGGGCGACGGCGCACGCGGCGCCGATGCCCGAGTCGGAGCCGGTGACGATCGCGTGACGGGGGGAGAAGTCATCGGTGTTCATGGCTCGACGGTACGAGCATCGGGACATCGCGCAGACACCCTTTACATCCGCTCATCACGGCGTTAGCGTTCCCGATTCGCATCAGCGCGGGGCCGTGATCCTCGCCGACGGGACCCCGCAGCGTCGGGCCGCGCCGGCGCCCATGAAAGCGCGGATGCCCTCGTGAGTGGGTGGTGCCGGTTCGGCGCGCACGGCTGACGCGGCGCGGACGCATCCGTACGCTGTCGCCATGGACCAGGGGAACATCGCTCCGCTCGACCCGGCCGCCGCCGCGCGGGGTATTTCCCGGCTCACGCAGTCGGACATCTACCGCGCCGGGATCAGCGGAACCCGGCCGCAGGTGCCGGTGGACGCGACGGCGCTGGAGGATGCTGCGCGACGCCGGCTGAGCGCCGCCGCCTTCGCCTATCTCGCCGGTGGCGCGGGGGCGGAGCGCACCGTCGCGGCGAACCGCGCGGCGTTCGAGCGGTGGCAGGTGTGGCCGCGGCCGCTTCGCGATGTCGCCACGCGCGATCTATCTGTCGAGCTGTTCGGCCGGCGCCTGCCGACGCCGCTCCTTCTCGCGCCGCTCGGTGTGATGGAGTTGGCCCATCGCGAGGCCGATCTGGCGGTGGCCCGCGCCGCGGCGGAACTGGGCGTGCCGTACACGCTCAGCAATCAGGCATCCGTCGCGATGGAGGCCGTCGCTGCCGCGACGCCGGGCGCCCCGCGGTTGTTCCAGCTGTACTGGTCGTCGTCCGATGAGTTGAACGCGTCGCTGCTCCGCCGGGCAGAGGAGTCGGGATGCTCCGCCATCGTGGTGACGCTCGACACCCATCTGCTGGGATGGCGCACGCGCGACCTCGACCTCGCCTACCTGCCCTTCACGCGTGGGCTCGGCATCGCGCAGTACACCTCCGATCCGGTGTTCCGGCGGATGGTCGCCGAACGTGCCGGCACCCGGCACGCCGCCGACGCGCCCGGCGTGCGCATCACCCCGAAGGCCATCGCCGCGGGGATCACGATCGCCCGCAAGGGCTCGGCGCTGACCGGAGGCGGGGTCCGGGAAGGTCTGCGCTCGCCCCTGCCCCGCGCGGCCGTGGAGACGTTCCTCGACGTCTTCTCGACTCCCTCTCTCACCCTGGATGACCTCGCCCGCGCGCGCGAGTGGACCTCTCTGCCGATCGTGCTGAAGGGCATCGTCCATCCCGACGACGCCTCCCGCGCGATGGATGCCGGCGCAGACGGGGTGTGGGTGTCGAACCACGGCGGCCGGCAGATCGACCTGTCGGTGCCGACGCTGGACGCTCTTCCCGCCGTTGTCGACCGTGTCGGCGGGGCGGTTCCGGTGATCTTCGACTCGGGTGTGCGGCAGGGGTCTGACGTCTTCACCGCCCTCGCACTCGGCGCGACGGCGGTCGCGGTTGGGCGGCCTTACGCGTACGCGCTGGCGGTCGCCGGGCAGGCAGGCGTGCGCGAGGTGGTCCGAAACGTCCTCGCCGAGCTCGACATCACCCTGGGGCTGGCCGGTTTTACGGCGGTCTCCGAGGTCGGACCGTCGGCCCTCCGCGACACGGGGGCGTGAGCCGGGCCTTTCCCGCGCGGCGGCGGCCGGCGGGCGCGTGAGCCGGGCCGCCGGCGCCGCTCGATAGAATCGAGGTACCGCGATTTCCGCGGCATCCCGCCCTCTTTCCGACCATTGGAGCCACCGTGGCCGAACAGTCCCGCCTTGATAAGGTCATCGCCCTCGCCCGCCACCGCGGGTTCGTCTTCCAGGCGGGCGAGATCTACGGCGGCTCTCGCTCGGCATGGGACTACGGCCCCCTCGGCACCGAACTGAAGGAGAACATCCGTCGCCAGTGGTGGCAGACGTTCGTCCGCGGGCGTGGCGACATGGTGGGCTTGGACTCGTCGATCATCCTGCCCAAGCGCGTGTGGGAGGCATCCGGTCACGTCGCGACGTTCACCGATCCGCTCGTGGAGTGCCTGCACTGCCACAAGCGATTCCGCGCCGACACGCTGATCGAGGACTACGAGGCGCGCAAGGGCCGCCCCGCCGAGAACGGGCTTGCCGACATCCCGTGCCCCAACTGCGGCACGAAGGGCCAGTACACCGAACCGAAGGCGTTCTCCGGTCTCGTGAAGACCTACCTCGGCGTCGTCGACGACGAGAGTGGCCTGTACTACCTGCGGCCCGAGACGGCGCAGGGCATCTTCGTGAACTTCAGCAACGTGCTCACGGCGTCGCGCCGCAAGCCTCCGTTCGGCGTGGGCCAGGTCGGCAAGGCGTTCCGCAACGAGATCACGCCCGGAAACTTCATCTTCCGCACCCGCGAGTTCGAGCAGATGGAGATCGAGTTCTTCACGCCCCCCGCCGAGGCGGACGAGTGGTTCCGCCACTGGGTCGAGGCGTGCTGGAACTGGTTCATCGACCTCGGCGTCGACCCCGCGAACATGCGCCGCTACGACGTCCCCGTCGAGGACCGCGCGCACTATTCCGCCGGCACCATCGACGTCGAGTACCGCTTCGGATTCCCCGGCAAGGAGTGGGGCGAGCTCATGGGTGTCGCCAACCGCACCGACTACGACCTCACGAGCCACTCCGAGGCATCCGGTCAGAGCCTGACGTTCTTCGACCAGGCCTCCGGGGAGAAGTACACCCCGTTCGTCATCGAGCCCTCCTTCGGCCTGACGCGCGCCATGATGGCGTTCCTCGTCGACGCGTACGAGGAGGAGGAGGTGCCCAACGCCAAGGGCGGCACCGACAAGCGCACGGTGCTGCGGCTCGATCCGCGCCTGGCTCCCGTCAAGGTCGCGGTGCTGCCGCTCTCGCGCAACGAGCGGCTCTCCCCGCTCGCGCGGGAGGTCGCCGACGGTCTCCGCGGCCTGTGGAACGTCGACTTCGATGACGCCGGTGCGATCGGCCGCCGCTACCGCCGCCAGGACGAGATCGGCACGCCGTTCTGCGTCACCGTCGACTTCGACTCGCTCGACGACCACGCCGTGACCGTTCGCGACCGCGACACCATGGCCCAGGAGCGGGTGCCTCTCGACGCCCTGCACACCTACCTGGCCGACCGGCTCCGGGGCGCCTGAGCCGCTCCGCAGCATCCCGGCCGCCCCGCGGGGTGCACAACGGCGGAGATCCTGGGTGACACGCCGGGCGTTGGGGCCCTTGCCCGGCGTGTCGGAGGCGATATCCGCCGTTGTGCACGGGCGGGATGCGGCGCCCAGCGCCCGGCACGCGCCCCCGGCGCCGGCCCGGCATCCGGCGCCTGAGCCGCCCCGCAGCATCCCGGCCGCCCCGCGGGGTGCACAACGGCGGAGATCCTGGGTGACACGCCGGGCGTTGGGGCCGTTGCCCGGCGTGTCGGAGGCGATATCCGCCGTTGTGCACGGGCGGGATACACGCGGCCAACGGGATGCCGCGCCCGGCGCCGGGCCCGCGAATCAGAAGATTCGCCGGACTCAGGCCGCTCGGCTGCGGTTCGGTCGTGATTCCGGCGGATCTCTTGACTCCCCGGGGCGAGCGGGCGGGGGTCAGCGGGTGGTGGCGCGGTAGGAGTCGCCGATGATCTGCGCCAGCACGTCCAGGTCGACGGTGGAGGCATCCTTCACGTACAGGCACCCGACACCGGTCGTGTGCGGGCCGAGCCGTTCCAGCTCGGCGGCGTGGGCGTCGACGCCGTCGACCAGGTAGACGGTCGTGGCCGCCTTCCGCGGGGCGAAGCCGACCGCGGCGGTGTCGCCCTCGCGCCCGCTGTCGTATGTGTAGTGGTGCGAGCCGAATCCGATGATCGACCCCCACAGGGTCGGGTCCTCGCCGGTCACGCGGGCGCACAGCTCGAGGAGCGTCTCCGCGTCGCGCCGGCGCGTGGCCGGCTCCACCCGGTCGAGGAATGCCTGCACATCGGCGGGAATGTTCACGTCACTTCTCCTTGGCGGCGGCCTTCATTGCGCGCTTGTGCTCGCGGACCTTCGCGAGCGACTCCGGGCTCGTGATGTCGGCGACCGAGCGGAACGATCCGTCCTCGCCGTAGGGGGCGGATGCTTCGCGCCAGCCCTCCCCGTCGAAGCCGCGCTGCTTGCCCAGGAGCGCGAGGAAGATCTTCGCCTTCTGCTCGCCGAAGCCGGGGAGCGCCTTCAGGCGCTTGAGCACCTCCGGTCCCGTGGGGGCGTCGCGTGTCCAGATCGCGGATGCGTCGCCGCCCCACTCCTGCTCGACTGCCGCGCAGAGCGCCTGGACGCGGCCGGCCATCGACCCGGGGTAGCGGTGCACGGCCGGCGGCGTCCGGAACGCCTCGGCGAACGCGTCGGTGTCGTAGTGCGCGAGGGCGCCGGCGTCCAGCGAGCCGACGCGGTCGCGGATCTTGAGGGGGCCGGTGAACGCGGTCTCCATCGCGATCTGCTGGTCCAGCAGCATCCCGATCAACAGCGCCAGCGGGTCGTCGCCCAGCAACGCGTCGGCCTCGGGGTCGTCGGTGATGTGCAGAGTCATGCCGACATCCTCCCACCCGCCCCCGCCGAGCACCGGGGGCGGGCCTCGCACCCGAGGTCCACCGCCGTGGGTGCGAGACCGCGACTTAGGCTGGGAGCATGGACCATCTCCGTGCTCTCCACCGCCTCCGCGATGCCATCAACGCCCACGAGGCGACCCGGATCGCGGCCAACTTCGCGGAGGACTACTCCGTCGAGACTCCGAGGGATCCCGACCTGGCCTTCACCGGTCGCGCGCAGGTCGAGCGGAACTGGCAGGCGATCCTCGGGCGACTGCCCGACCTGAACGCCGAGCTGCTGCGTTGGGCGGTGCAGGATGACGAGGTCTGGTCGGAGTGGAGGATGTCCGGCACGGCGAGCGATGGCGGGCCGGACACGCTGGCCGGCACGGTGATCTGGCGCACAGACGAGGACGGCCTGGTGTCGTGGGCGCGGTTCTACCTCGGCCCGGTGATCGTGGGAGCGCCGAAGGCGTTCTCTCCCGGACCCGGGGCACCCGGGAACTGAGCCCGGGCCCCGCGCCGACGTTCCGGCGGGGGAAAGACCTCAGGCCACGCCGGAGTCCGCGTCGGTGGCCCGGAGGTCCTCCTCGGCCACCTCGATTCCGAACAGCGTCGTCAGGGCGGCCAGGTACTCGTCGCCGCGGCCGAGTTCGGCCAGTTCGTGCGCGCGCGCCGTGGGCGTGTGGAGGATGACGCCGACGAGGTGACGCAGCGCCTGCTCGGTGCGCCCGTCGTCGTCACCGCGGGCGCGCGCGCGGGCGATCTCCGCATCGAGGGCGGCGAAGGCGCGGGTGCGCAGCGCCACGACCCCCGGTGTCACGTTGCGTCGCTCGCCGCGCACGGCGAAACGGCGTGCGGCGTCGCGCACGACCTCGCGCGCCGCATCCGTGGCCTGCAGCTCCTCGAGCGGTGCGTGCAGGCGGATGGTCTCGAGGTCGAGGAGCTGGACACCGGCGACGGTCCCGACGTCGGGGTCGACGTTGCGGGGCAGACCGAGATCGATCACCATCCGTCGCCTGGCGGAGGGAGTGGGTTCCCAGGCGCCGGCGGTGAACGTCGCGGCGCTGAGGACGGCGTGCTCTGCGGTCGTGCAGGTGATGATGAGGTCAGCCTGCGCGGCGACGGAGGGAAAGCGCTCGGCGGCGATCGGGTGCAGCCCGTGCTTCGTCGCGAACTTCGCGGCGCGGCCGGACGGCGAATAGACCGAGATGTCCTCGGCGCCCTGGTCGCGCAGGGCGGCGACGGTGGCTGCGGCGTAGGAGCCCGTTCCCACCAGCAGCACACGCTGCGCCGACCAGTCGATGATGCGGCTGCCGGCCAGGTCGAGGGCCAGACGCACGAGCGACCGCCCGGCCCGGCCGAGCGCCGTGGCGTTCTTGACTCCGCGCTGCGCCTCGGAGGCCCGCTGGAACAGCCGCTCCAGATCACCCGACGTGGTGCCGAGTCGGCGGGACTCCGTGAGCGATCGGCGCACCTGTCCGGCGATCTCGCCTTCGCCGACGACGACGGACTCGAGACCGGATGCGACGGCGAACAGATGCTCGGCGACCTCGTCGCCGCCCAGCACCTCATACGACCCCGTGAGCTCGCCGGCCGGGACGCCGGTGGCGGCCTCGATCGCGGCGAGGGTCGCCTCCACGCCGACGGTGGTGACCGGCTCGTCCATGTCGACGTACGCCTCGAAACGGTTGCAGGTGGCAACCACGACGGCGCCCTGCACCCCCTCCGCATGTGCGGCGATCAGGGGGGCGATGGGGGTGGAGGGGACGCTGAGGCGCTCCAGAAGCTCGAAGGAGGCGGTCTTATGACTCGCGGAGACGCACAGCAGCACGAGACAAGATTCTACCGGTGGTGTGCGGCGCCTTGGCGAGTTGCCTCGACGGCGAGCGAACCGGCCGCCGCGCCTTCGTAAACTGGGGCCGTGCAGTGGTCTTCCGCCGGCTCGCTCGAGCCCGTTCCCGCCCTCGATCGACTCGATCTGCTGCCGCATCCGGTGGGAGCGGCCCTCATCGCTCTGGACCCGGACCTCGCGCCGCTGGTCGGCGTAGCCGAGATCGATCCCGAGCTCGCCGACACGGCCGCGTTCTGCGCGCGGTACGGCTCGCCGCTGGACCAGAGCGCGAACTGCGTCGTGATCAAGGGCAAGCGGGGAGGCGACATCCGCTATGCCGCGTGCGTCGTGCTCGCCACGACACGCGCCGACGTCAACGGCACGGTGCGACGGCGCCTGGATGTGCGGAGCGCCTCCTTCGCGCCGATGGCCGAGGCGGTCGAGCTCACGGGAATGGAGTACGGCGGCATCACCCCGCTGGGGCTGCCGTCGGACTGGCCGGTCTTCGTGGATGCGGCGGTCGCCGCTTCACCGGACGTGGTGGTGGGAGCCGGCGCCCGCGGCGCCAAGCTGTTCCTTCCCGGGGCGGTGTTGGCCGCGCTGCCGCATGCCGAAGTCGTCGAGGGCCTCGCCCTGCCCCCGCGGGAAGCGTAGTCCGGCCCGCACGGCCACCCAGCGGGCGTCCGGACGGCGGGTGGGAGGATGGGAACCGTGGCTTCTCATGACGCACCCCTCCTCCGCGCCCTCCGTGGCGATCGCCCCGAGCGCACCCCGGTGTGGTTCATGCGGCAGGCCGGCCGGTCGCTTCCGGAGTACCGCGAGCTGCGCGTGGGAACGCGGATGCTGGACGCCTGCCTCACGCCGGATCTCGCGGCGGAGATCACGCTGCAGCCGGTGCGCCGGCACGGCGTGGACGCCGGCATCTTCTTCAGCGACATCGTGATCCCCCTCCGTCTCGCCGGCGTCGAGGTGGAGATCGAACCAGGGCGCGGTCCGGTGTTCGCCGATCCGGTGCGCACCGCATCCGATGTCGAGCGCGTCACGGCGATCGATCCGTCCGCCGTCGCCGAGGCGGCAGGTCCGGTGCGCGAGGCCGTCCGGATCGTCACCGCCGAACTCGGCGACACCCCGCTCATCGGGTTCGCCGGGGCCCCCTTCACCCTCGCCGCCTACCTCGTCGAGGGCGGCCCGTCGAAAGAGCACCTGCGGGCGCGCGCCATGATGCATGCCGACCCCGCGTCGTGGCATCGACTGGCCGGATGGCTGGCGGCGGTGTCAGCGGCGTTCCTGCGGGCCCAGACCGAGGCCGGGGCTGCAGCGGTCCAGCTGTTCGACTCGTGGGCCGGGTCGCTCTCGGCCGCCGACTACCGCGCGTTCGCCGCCCCGCACGCCCGCGCGGCGCTCGAGGGCATCGAGGCGCCCCGCATCCACTTCGGCGTCGGAACCGGACCGTTCCTCGCCGACATGCGCCTCGGGGGCATCGCCGACGCGGTCGGGGTCGACTGGCGCCTTCCCCTGGACGAGGCGGCAGCCATCCTCGGTCCCGACACCACCGTGCAGGGAAACATCGACCCGGCGCTGCTGACAGCGCCCGAGGATGTGCTCCTCGCTCACGTGAACGACGTCCTCGCCCGCGGCCGCGCGGCGCGCGCGCACGTCCTCAACCTCGGTCACGGCGTCCCGCCCGACACCGACCCGGGCGTGCTCACCCGCATCGTGGCGGCAGCCCACGGAGAAGCGGCGTGAGCGAACCGGATCTGGACCGACTCGCAGCGCAGGCGAGCCGGGCGCACGTCGCCATCGTGGGCGGCGGCATCGCCGGCCTGGTCGCGGCTCTGGAGTTCGCCAAGGTCGGCGTGCGCGTCACGGTGCTCGAACAGGACGAGCGCCCCGGCGGCGTCGTGCGGTCGGCCGAGATCGACGGCCTCGTGCTCGACGTCGGTGCCGAGAGCTACGCCACCCGCGGCGGAACGGTGCGTGCGCTCATCGACGAACTCGGGCTGGGCGAGGCCGTCACCGCGCCCAACCAGGGCGGGGCGTGGGTCGCCGGCCTCCCGGGAGGTGCCGCGGCGCCGCTTCCTCGCGGCGGCGTCCTGGGCATCCCCGACAACCCCTGGGCGCCCGAGGTGCGCCGCGTCATCGGCTGGGCGGGTGCGTGGCGCGCCTACCTCGATCGGGTGCGCCCGCCCCTGACGATCGGCCACCGGCACAGCCTCGGTGCCCTCGTCCGCACCCGCATGGGCGCCAAGGTTCTGGAGCGACTGGTCGCACCGGTCACCGCAGGGGTGTACTCCGCGCGGCCCGACGACATCGACGTGGATCTGGCGGCGCCCGGGCTCAACGCCGCCCTCACCCGCACCGGCTCGCTCAGCGGCGCCGTCGCCGACCTCCGGGGAGGCCGCACCTCGGCCCCCGGTGGGGCGGTGGAGGGGCTCGTGGGCGGCATGGCGACCCTCGTGGATGCGCTCGCCGCCCGGGTGCGCGAGTTCGGCGGCGAGGTGCGCACAGGTGTCGGCGTGACCGGGCTGCGCGCGGAGGACGGCGCGTGGACCGTGCTCCTGGACGCACCGGGCGAGGAGCCGGGCGAGGAGGAGGTCCGCTCCGACGCGGTTCTGGTGGCGGCGCCCGAACGTGTCGCCCGGGCGTTGCTGGCTCCGGTGGTGCCGACGATGGAGCGCGATACGGCGGAGGCCCCGGTCGTGGAGGTGGTCACGCTCGTCGTCCAGAGCGCCGAGCTGGACGCCTTCCCGCGCGGGTCCGGGGTGCTCACCGTCCCGGGGGCGTACGCGGCGAAGGCGCTCACGCACTCCACGGCGAAGTGGGACTGGGTTGCGCGCGCGGCGGGCCCCGGCCGCCACGTCCTGCGGGTGTCGTTCGGTGCCCAGGGAGAGGAACCCGCCACGGCGACGCTGGATGATGCGGCCGCGGCGCTGCTCGCTCTGGACGAGGCCTCCGCGCTGCTGGGGGTGACCTTGGATGCTGCGCACCTCCGGGGTGCGCGGCGCGAGCGCTTCGCCCAGGCGCAGCCGGCCGCCACCATCGGGCGTGCGGCCGCGACCGCCGCGGCGCGGGGGGCGATCTCCGCGGTGCCGGGCCTGGGCGCCGTCGGCGCGTGGCTGTCGGGTACCGGCCTCGCGCAGGTCGTCCCCGACGCGCGAGCGGAGGCCGACCGCATCCGTTCGGCCCTGCTCTGGCGGTCGGAGCTTCCGGGGGCCTGACCCCTGCCCCGCCCGCGCGGCGATGTCAAGGGCGAATGCCGCGGACGGAATACAGGGCTACTCTGGACGGAATCGTACCTCCCATCATCGATCGTGAGGAGCGCCCCATGAAGGGCAAAGTAGGAATCGTCATCGGCCTCGCCGCCGGATACGTACTCGGCAGTCGCGCAGGGCACGACCGTTACGAGCAGATCAAGGAACAGGCCGCGAAGGTGTGGAACACCGACCCGGTTCAGAAGCAGGTCGACAAGGCCAAGGCCTTCGGGTCTTCGGCCGCCAAGGTCGTCCCCGGCGCCCTGTGGGACGGCGCCAAGCGCGTCACCAGCGCCGCGAGCGGCTCGGGCACCGTGCAGGAGAAGGCGCAGCGCGCCGCCGCCTCCGCGAAGTCGGCCGCGAAGGACGTCGCGGACGCTGTCGGCGACTCGCTCGAGGAAGCCGATCAGGCCTCCGGCGCGTCCAAGAGCGCTTCCAACGGCGCCACGAACGGTTCCGGCGACAACAAGGGCGCCGCCAGCGCCGGGAGCTGATGACATGACGACGCCGCGCGGTTTCCGCGACCGCGCCGACGAGAGCCTGTTCACCCTGGTCGGGGACATCCCCGACCTCGTGCGCAATCTCGTCGTCGCGGAGATCAACGCCGCCAAGAAGTGGCTGGCCAAGACCGCGAAAGACGCCGGAATCGGCGCCGGCTGGTTCGTCGGAGCGCTCTTCGTGCTCTTCTGGTCCCTGCCGGTGTTCTTCGCGTTCGTGATCGCCGGGCTCTCGTCGTGGTGGCCGGTATGGCTCTCGGCACTCGTCGTGTTCGGCGTGATGCTGGTGATCGTCGCGATTCTCGCGGTGCTCGGGATCATGCGCTTCCGCAAGCTCAGCTCGGGAGAGAACCCCGGTCAAGCCGTGGCCGAAGACATCCGGATCGTGAAGGAGGCTGGCGATGAGCGTTGATCGTCCGATCCCCGTCCCCCGTACGGGGATCGCCCTGGGCATCTCCGACCCGGTGGAGAAGGCACGCGCCGAGCTGAAGGCGACGCTGGCCGCCATCGAGATCAAGGCCAATGTGCCCCGCCGCCTGGGTCACGGGGTCGATCGTGCGGTCGCGCGAGCGCGCGAGTTCCGCCGGACCAACCCCACCGGGGCGGCTGCCGCCGTCGTCGGGGTGGCGGCCACGGTCGGCGGCCTCGTCTGGCTCGCCGTGCGGGCCTACACGCGCTGAGCGCGTTTGGCCGCGCGCGGCCGTCGGGGGAGACTGGGGGTATGTCCGAGGAGTCCCCTGCATCCGTGTTCACTCTCTGGGCCGTGTTCCGCCGCGACCCGGAGAACCCCGTCGCGGAACCGGACGCCACCGAGTTGGCCGACATCGTCGCTCTGATCGAGGGTGGCGGGGTGACCATCCGCGGTTTCTACGACGTCAGTGGCCTCCGCGCCGACGCCGACCTGATGATCTGGATGCACGGGACAGACGCCGAGGTCCTTCAGCGCGACCTCCGGCGCCTCCGGCGGACAGAGTTGCTGCGGCCGCTGCTGCCGGTGTGGAACGCCATGGGCGTGCACCGCGATGCGGAGTTCAACCGGGCCCACGTGCCGGGGTTCCTGCGCGGGGTGCCCGCGAAGTCCTGGCTCACGGTGTACCCGTTCGTCCGCAGCTACGAGTGGTATCTGCTGCCCGATGAGGAACGCCGCGCGATGCTCGCCGACCACGGCCGCAAGGGCGCCGCGTTCACGGGGGTGACCGCCAACACCGTCGCCTCGTTCGCACTGGGCGACTACGAATGGCTGCTGCCGATGGAGGCCGACGTCCTCACCGATCTCGTCGACGTGATGCGCGAACTCCGCTACACCGAGGCCCGGCGCCACGTCCGCGAAGAGGTCCCGTTCTTCACCGGGCGACGCATCCATCCGCACGAGGTGCCCGAGGTGCTTCAGTGAGCCGCCGATGACTCTCCGTCTGGGAACCCGGCGCAGCGCTCTGGCCCTCGCCCAGTCGCAGCGGGTCGCCGACGCGCTTGCCACCGCATCCGGCGAGGACGTCGAGCTGGTGCCCATCGTCAGCGAAGGCGATGTGTCGCGCGCGTCGCTCTCGGAGATCGGTGGCCGCGGCGTCTTCGCGACGACCCTGCGCGACGCCCTGCTCGCCGGCCGCTGCGACCTGCTGGTGCACTCGCTGAAGGATCTGCCCACGGCCCAGCCTGCCGAGTTCCTCCTCGCTGCCACGCCGGCCCGTGAGGACGCGCGGGACGTCGTCATCACGGGCACGGGCACGCCCCTGCTCGAACTCGCGGAGGGTGCGGTCGTGGGGACGGGGTCGCCACGACGCATCGCGCAGGTGCGGCGACGCAACCCGAGGGTGCGCGTGCAGGATCTGCGCGGCAACGTCGATTCGCGCCTCGGTCGCGTGCGCGACGGCGAACTGGATGCCGTGATCCTCGCTGCGGCCGGGCTGTCGCGGCTGGGCGGCGATCTGGGGTCTCTGCACGCCGAACCCCTCGGACTCGCCGACTGGCCGACGGCACCGGGCCAGGGGGCACTGGCCGTGGAGACGCGGACGGACGCCGACGCCGGGCTGCTGGCGGCGCTGGCGGCCCTGGACGACCTGCAGACCCGCATCGCGGTCACGGCGGAACGCCGCGTGCTGTCGGGTCTGGATGCGGGCTGCTCGGCCCCCGTGGGCGCGCACGCCGAGGTGGTCGGGGGAGACCTGCGGGTTCGCGCGATCGTGTATGCGTTGGACGGAGCGCACCGGGTCGGCGTGGACCGCACCGTGCGGTTGGAGCCCCTTCTGCGGGCCGACCGGGAGTATGGTGGAATTGTAGGCAGCGGCGATGGTGCGAATGCTGCCGACGGCGCGGACCCGATCGCGCGAGCCACGCGCACCGGGGACGACATTGCACGTCGGCTGCTCGAACGTGGGGCGGCCGACCTGGTACCACGAGAGTCGACCCCATGAATCACACCTCCCGGCACACGGCGACATCCGAGAAGCCCCTTGCGGGCTGGCGGGTGCTCGTGCCGCGTGGAGGACCGTGGGGTGACGGGGTGGCCGCCACGCTTCGCCAGCAGGGCGCGGTGCCGGTCATCGCGCCGCTGATCAATTTCGCACCCACCAACGATCAGGCAGCGCTCGAGCAGGCGCTGGCCGAATTGGCCGCCGGGGTCTTCGACTGGCTCACCGTCACCAGCGCGACGACGGTCGACGTGCTCTACGCCTACCGCGCCGTCATCCCCACCCGCACCAAGGTGGCCGCCGTCGGTGAGACCACAGCCGCGGCGCTGCAGGCGGTCGGGTACCGCGTCGATCTCGTTCCCGAGCGTGACAACTCCGCGGCCGGGCTGGCCGAGGAGATGATCGCGCGCGAGGCGGAGACGCGCGACGTGCTCACCCTCCGCAGCGAGATCGCCAAACCCGTGCTGACGCGTCTACTGGGCGAGGCCGGACATCGCGTTCGCAGCGTCGTGGCGTACCGCACGGTCGGTGTGCCGGTGACCGAGCGGATCGCGCTGGACGTCGCATCGGGCCGTATCAACGCCATCCTGGTCACGAGCGGTTCGGTCGCCGAGCAGGTGCACGCGCAGTTCCCCTCGATCCCCGACTCGACCGTGATCGCCGCGATCGGGCCGCGGACGGCCAAGGACGCCCGCCGCACGGGGCTGAGCGTCGACGTGATCGCCGACCAGCAGACCGTCGACGCGCTCATCGACGCCGTCTCGCGCTTCCCCCTTCCGCACGCCGCCGACGAACTGCAGCCGTGAGCTTCCCTCAGCATCGCCCCCGGCGTCTCCGCCAGACCCCCGCGGTCCGGCGCCTGGCGCGCGAGACGCACCTCGTTCCCTCGCAACTGGTTCTTCCGCTGTTCGTGCGCGAGGGCATCGGCGAGCCCGCACCGATCTCCTCGATGCCCGGCGTCGACCAGCACACGCTCGACTCGCTGCGCCGCACGGCTGCGGATGCGGCGGAGGCCGGCGTGGGCGGAGTGATGCTGTTCGGTGTGCCGGCGGTGCGCGACGCCCGGGGTTCCGGCGCAGATGACCCCCGGGGCATCCTCAACGTCGCCACCGAGGCCGTTGTCGCGGAAGTGGGCGACGCGCTGGTCGTGCAGACCGACCTGTGTCTGGACGAATTCACCGACCACGGCCATTGCGGGGTGCTCGACGGGCGCGGGCGCGTCGACAACGACGCGACGCTGGAGCGGTACGCCGACATGGGGCTTGCGCAGGCCCGCGCCGGCTCCGTGATGTTGGGGCTGTCCGGGATGATGGACGGCCAGGTCGCCTACGTGCGCGCGGCGCTGGATGCCGAAGGCTTCACCGACACGCTGCTGCTGGCGTACTCGGCCAAGTACGCCGGAGCGTTCTACGGACCGTTCCGCGAGGCCGTCGATTCCCAGCTGACCGGAGACCGTCGCAGCTACCAGCTCGACCCGGGGAACGGCCGTGAGGGCGTGCGCGAGGCGCTGCTCGACGTCGACGAGGGGGCCGACGTCGTCATGGTCAAGCCGGCCCTGCCGTACCTCGACGTGCTGGCCGATGTGCGCGCCGCCGTGGACGTGCCGGTGTGGGCCTATCAGGTGTCGGGCGAGTACGCGATGGTCGAGGCCGCCGCGGCGAACGGCTGGATCGACCGGCGCCGCGCCATCGAAGAGAGCCTGCTGTCGATCCGCCGTGCCGGAGCCGACGCCATCCTGACCTACTGGGCCGCCGAGGCCGCGCGCTGGTTGCGCGCCGCATCCTGACCCCTCGTGCCAGTCAGCTCCGCCCGTGCCGACCTGGCCAGCCCCGGCCGGCCAGCCCAGCCAGCCCTGGCCGGCTGGCCAGCCCAGCCAGCCAGCCCGGCCAGCTCCGCCCAACCAGCCCTCGCATGTCTCACTTTCGGCAAGTTTGGGCCCCGTTTGTTGCAGTTCGTGAGACATGGTGCGCCGAAAGTGAGACACGGGGCGCCGAAAGTGAGACATGGTGAGAAGAGGATGACCGGATGACTGACCGGAACGATGAGTGGTTCGACAGAGCCCGCGCCGTGATCCCGGGTGGCGTGAACTCGCCTGTGCGCGCGTACGGGTCCGTCGGCGGCACGCCGCGGTTCGTCGCCTCGGCCCGCGGGGCCACCGTGACGGACGAGGCGGGCCGCACCTATGTCGACCTCGTCGCCTCGTGGGGTCCGGCCCTCCTGGGGCACGCGCATCCGGAGGTCGTCGCGGCGGTGCAGGATGCCGCATCCCGCGGCCTGTCGTTCGGTGCGCCCACGTCGGCCGAGGTCGAACTCGCCGACCTCATCGCCTCACGCGTGGTGTCCGGGAGCACCCGCCCGGTGGAGAAGGTGCGGCTGGTGTCCACGGGCACCGAGGCGACCATGACCGCCATCCGCCTGGCGCGGGGCGTCACCGGCCGCGACCTGCTCGTGAAGTTCGCCGGCCACTACCACGGCCACTCCGACGGGCTCCTCGCCGCCGCCGGCTCCGGCGTCGCCACCCTCGCGCTGCCGGGATCGGCGGGCGTCCCCGCGCCCATCGCGGCGCAGACCCTCGTCCTGCCGTACAACGACCTCGATGCCGTGCGGGAGGCCTTCGCCACGTATGGCGACCAGATCGCGGCGATCATCGTCGAGGCCGCGTCGGCGAACATGGGCGTGGTCCCGCCGCTGCCGGGCTACAACGCCGCGCTGGCCGACATCGCCCACGCCCACGGCGCGCTGATGATCCTCGACGAGGTGCTCACCGGCTTCCGGGTGCACCCCGCCGGCTTCTGGGGACTGCAGGCGGCAGCGGGGGAGCAGTATGCGCCCGACCTCTTCACCTTCGGCAAGGTCGTGGGCGGCGGGATGCCGCTGGCGGCCCTCGGCGGCCGGGCGGACGTGATGGATGCTCTCGCCCCCGCCGGCCCGGTGTATCAGGCGGGCACCCTGTCGGGCAATCCGCTGTCGGTGGCGGCCGGCCTCGCCACCCTCCGTCTCGCGACACCCGAGGTGTACGCGCGGGTGGATGCCGCGGCATCCACGGTCGCCGATGCGCTGTCGGACGCCCTCACCCGGGCCGGCGTCGTCCACGCCGTGCCGCGGGCGGGATCGCTGTTCGGCGTGGCGTTCCTCCCCGAGGTGCCGCACGACTACGCCACGGCGCTCACGCAGGAGTCGTGGCGGTACCCGCCCTTCTTCCACGCGATGCTCGATGCGGGAGTCTCGCTGCCGCCGAGCGTGTACGAGGCCTGGTTCCTCACCGCCGCCCACGATGACGACGCCGTGGGCCGCGTGCTGGATGCCCTCCCCGCCGCGGCGCGGGCCGCCGCATCCGCGGTCGCGCCGTGAGCGTGCGGCAGCCGGGCGGGGACGCCGCATGAGCGGGCCGCGCGTCGTGGTGCTGGCCGGCGGAGTGGGCGGAGCGAAGTTCACGCTCGGCGTGCGTGCAGCCCTCGCCGCCCGCGGTGCGCCGGAGGCCACCGTGGTGGTCAACACCGGCGATGACCTGTGGCTGTCGGGCGTGCGCCTGCAACCCGACGTCGACTCGATCACGTACGCGCTCGCCGGCGTCAACGACACGCAGCGCGGGTGGGGACGCGCCGGAGACACCGAGCGCGTGAACGAGGAGCTGCAGGCGTGGGGCGCGGGCTGGCCGTGGTTCACACTCGGCGATCTCGACCTCGGCACGCACGTGGCCCGCACGGGGTGGCTCCGCGAGGGCCTCACCCCCACGCAGGTGCTCGAGCGGATGGCTCGGCGCTGGCCCCTCGGCGCGCGACTGCTGCCGATGACCGACGCCGAGGTCGACACCATCGTCACCGTGCAGGACGACGACGGCGCCGAGCGCCGCATGCACTTCCAGGAGTGGTGGACGCGCCACCGCGCCGCGCTCACCCCGCTGCGCTTCGACAATCCGGGCATCGCCGAGGCCGCCCCCGCGCCGGGCGTCGTCGAGGCGATCGCGGAGGCCGACGTCGTGCTCCTCGCGCCGTCGAACCCCGTCGTGTCGATCGGACCGATCCTCGCCGTCCCCGGGATCCGCGCGGCGCTGGCGGCAGCATCCGCCGTCGTGGGGGTCTCACCGATCATCGGCGGGCGCGTCGTGCGGGGAATGGCCGATGTCTGCCTCACCGCGATCGGGGTCGAGACCTCCGCCGCCGCGGTGGCCGCCCTCTACGGGGCGCGCAGCGCCGGGGGAGTGCTGGACGCGTGGCTGCTCGCCGAGGAGGATGCCGCCGCCGCCGTGTCGGTCCAGGCGTCCGGCGTCCGGCCCGTGGTCGCGCCGCTGTGGATGACCGACGAGGCCGCGTCCGCGGCGATCGTCGACGCCGCCCTCGCCTCCGTCGCCTGACCGCGGGTCAGGCGACGGAGGGGGCGGACAGCAAAGCGGCCGTGCGCGGCCCCAGACCCATGGATGCCGCGGCGTCCAGTTGCGCGGACGTGTCGACATCGCGCCGCAGCGACGAGTCCTCCGGTAGGTCGATGTCGGTGCAGCCGAGGAGCCGGTGGCGCTCGGCCGAGCCCTCGCCGAACGCGGAGGTCCACACCGCGCCCGCCCGCGCGGTGACGAGCGTCGAGCCGGTGCCCTCGGCATCGGTGACGAGCCCGCGTTCCAGGGTCGCGGCCGTCTCGAGCGCGGCATCCAGTTCGGCCGTACGGAGGGCCGGGAGGTCGCCGAGGAGCGCGGCACGTGGCACCGCCGTGCCCGCCGCCTGAGCCCCGAGGGCGACGGCGGCGTCCAGACCCTCGCTGCCGCCTTCGCGCACCACCTCCACGGCCCGCATGCGCGCGGCGGCGGCGGCGACCTCGGCGTCGTCGGTGACCACGATCACGCGCGCGACGTGCGCGGCACCGGTGGCGGCGGCGATCGTGTCGAGGGCGATCGCGCGGGCCAGCGCCGCCCGGTCGCCGCCGGCGTCGGTCAAGCGGGACTTGCCGGTGTCCGCCCCCTTGACCGGGACGATCACGGTCCATCCATCCGTGCGCAACTCCTGCATGTGGGAGGGCGGAACCGGTTCCGGGTGGCGTGGCGGGGTCATGGCAACCAATTCTGCAGGAGTTGTGCGCGAAGGGTGGGCGGAGACGGCGGGGGGCGGAGGGGGACTACAGTCCGCCCTGCACGCGGCGTCGCGGACGAGGGTGCTCAGGAGAAGCGCGCGCGCAGGCGCGGGAGGATCTCCGCGCCGTACATCCGGAGGAACTCGGCCTGGTCCGCGCCGGGATCGTGGAAGACGAGGTGGCGGAAGCCGAGCTCGACGTACCGCGCGATCTTCTCGACGTGCTCGTCGGGGTCGGTCGACACGATGAACCGGGATGCGGCGCGCTCGATGGGCAGCTCGTTGGCGAGGCGTTGCATCTCGATGGGGTCGTGGACGCCCATCTTCTCCTCCGCCGACAGGGCCAGCGGCGCCCAGAAGCGGGTCTTCTCCAGGGCCGTGTCCGCGTCGGGATGGTAGGAGACCTTCACCTCGATCATCGTGTCGACGGCGTCATCTCCGCGGCCGGCCTTCTGCAGACCGTCCTTCAGTGCGGGGAGGAGCGTGTCGGTGTACAGCTCGGGCGCCTTGCCGCTGGTGGTGATGTACCCGTCGGCGATGCGCCCCGCCAGGCGGGTGGCGGCCGGACCCGACGCTCCGATGTAGATCGGCACCCGGTGTTCGGCCGACGGGCGGTCGTAGATCGTGGCGTCCTTGACGGAGTAGTACGTGCCGTCGAAGGTGACCCGCTCCCCGTCCCACAGCTTCTCGATGAGGGTGATCGCCTCCTTGAGCCGCTGGAACCGCTCCGGCGGGTCGGGCCATGTCAGCCCGAGGGTCACTTCGTTGAGCGCCTCCCCGGTACCCACCCCGAGGATGACCCGGCCGGGGTACATCACCCCGAGCGTCGCGAAGGCCTGCGCGACCATGGCGGGGTGGTAACGGAACGTGGGGGTGAGGACGGACGTGCCCATGAGGATGCGCGAGGTGCGCTGTCCGAGCGCGCCCATCCACGGCAGTGCGGCGGGCGCGTGGCCGCCCTCGTGCATCCACGGCTGCAGGTGGTCGGAGAGGAAGACCGAGTCGAACCCCATCTCCTCCGCGAGCACGGCGAAGTCCAGCAGCTCGGTCGGACCGAACTGCTCGCTCGACGCCTTGTACCCGAAGCGGATCCCGGATCCCTGATCCTGCGGAACGGTCATGTCTCTCCTCCTGTTCGCCCGCCCCGGACGGGGGCGGGCACGCACACGAACTCCGAGCCGTCCGCGGCGGCCAGCCGCTCACGGAAGGCCTGCACCGTTCCGGGCCACAGCAGCGTGAGCCGCCCTGACCGCTGGTCGACGTACCAGTTGCTGCATCCGCCGGTCATCCACGGCGTGGATGCGGCGGCCCGGGCGATCTCGTCGGTGTAGGCCCGCTCGGCCTCGGGCCGCACGTGCAGTACCGCACCGGGCTGCCGGTCGCGCCGGGCGAGGGAGCGGACGACGTACGCGGCCTGCTCCTCGATCATCAGCACGGACGAGTTGTGACCGAGACTCGCGTTGGGGCCGTTCAGGACGAAGAGGTTCGGGAAGCCCGCGACCACCGTGGAGGCGAACGCGCTCATCCCGGTCGACCAGTGCTCGCCGAGACTCACGCCACCCTCGCCGCGGACCAGATCGGCGTACGGCTGGCGGGATGCGGCGAATCCGGTGGCCAGCACGAGCACGTCCGCATCGAACCGTGCACCGCCGGCCGAGACGAGGGTCGACCCCTCGACCGCTGCGAGCGCCGACGGCTCCAGGGTGACCGTCTCCGAGGCGACGGCCGGGTAGAAGTCGTCCGAGAGGAGCACGCGCTTGCAACCGAAGGAGTAGTCCGGGGTGAGCGCGGCACGCAGCGCGGGGTCGTCGATCTGCGCCGCCAGGTGTGCGGAGGCCACGTCGCGAGCGTCGGCGGAGGCTGCGGCATCCCCCGACCGCGACGCGAAGCGCGCCTCGCCATCGGCGTACAACTCGGCGCGCAGCCGGGCGAGCTCTCCGGGGTGCTCGGCGAAGCGGCGCTGCTGCTCGGCGCTGTAGCGCGCGCCGCCGCGCGGCACGATCCACGCGGGCGTGCGCTGGAAGAGCGTGACGTGCTCCGCCACGCGGGCCAGCTCCGGCACCATCTGCACGGCGCTCGCGCCCGTGCCCACCACGGCGACGCGCGCGCCCTCCAGCGGCACGTCGTGGTCCCAGCGGGCGGAGTGGAAGATGGGGCCCGGGAAGGTCTCCAGCCCCGCGATGGCGGGGACGTTGGGCTCGGTGAGGCGACCGCAGCCGAGCACGAGGGCGTCGGCGATCACGGGCCGGCCGCCCGTGTCGATGCGCCACACCGCTGCGGCGGCATCCCAGTCGGCGCCCAGCATGGGGGTGCGCAGGCGCAGCCGGTCGCCGAGGTCCTCGCGCTCGGCGACCTCGGCGAGGTAGCGGTGGATCTCCGGGCCCGGCGCGAACACCGACGACCACCGCGGGTTGGGATGCGCGGCGAAGCCGTACAGGTGCGACGGCACGTCGCACGCGACGCCGGGATAGGTGTTGTCGCGCCAGGTGCCCCCGACGGATGCTCCGCGCTCGAGGATGACGAAGTCGTCGCGGCCGGCGCGGCGCAGGGCCATCGCCATCCCGAGCCCGGCGAACCCAGCTCCGACGATGGCGACCGACGTGCGGATCATCGTCCCGGCCCCTGAGCCGGTCGAAGGGTGCGGTAGTCGGTGGTGCGCCGGCGGAACGGGCGGAACAGGCGGGCCGCCATGCGCTCGGCGTCGGCGACCGGGAGTTCCCGCCCGTGCTCGATGCCGGTGTCGGGGAGCACGCGGCCGTCCAGGAGAGCGCCGCCGAGGTCGTCGCCCCCGGCGCGCAGCAGCACGGCGGCAGCATCCCTTCCCACGCGCGTCCACGGGATTTGGATGTGCGAGATGCTGCCCGACAGCAGGAGCCGCGACACCGCGACCATGGCGCGGTGCTCGTCCAGCGGCGCGCGGCCGGCGACCAGGGGCGTGCCGTGGCCGGGGAGCGGAATGGGGACGAACTCGGTGAAGCCGCCCGTCGCGTCCTGGATGCCGCGGAGGGCGCGGAGGTGCGCGACGCGCTCGCGCGCGGTCTCGACGTGCCCGTAGAACAGCACCGACGTCGAGCGGAAACCGGCGCGGTGGGCGGCGGTGATGCCCTCCGTCCACCGGTCGATGTCGAGATCGCCCGGGGCGACGAGCTCGCGCACCCGTTCGCTCAGCACCTTGACGCCGGTGCCCGGCACCGTGTCGACGCCGGCGTCGCGGAGGGCGTCGAGGGCGCCGTCCAGCCCCAGGCCGCCGCGCTCGGCGAGGTCCCACACATCCTGCGGACGGTAGGCGTGGATGTGGAGGCCCGGCGCCGACGCGGTCGCGGCGCGCACGATGTCGAGGTACGCCCGGGGGTCCTCCGGGTCGGCGAGTCGCCCCTGGATGCACAGCTCGGTGGCGCCCAGGTCCGCAGCGTCCGCGGCGATGACGGCGACATCGGTGAGGCCGAAGGTGCCCGCGGCATCCCGTCCGCCGGCGCGGTACCCGGTGGAGGTGAGGTTGCGGTTGACGACGAGGCTGACGGTCTCGCCCACCGTGTAGCGGCGGACGTCGTCCGCGGTGGCGGTCAGGCGGTCGAGGTCGGGGCCGGTGGCCCGCAGCAGCGTCTCCCACTCGGCGTCGTCGAGGGTGAGCGGATCCCCGGCTGCCCGCTCGACCAGTCGCTGCACCTCCGTCGTGTGCGCAGAATTCAGGAGATCCGGGCCCCCGGAGGCGTTGGCGGCCCCCGGACTCGGCGTGTCTCCTGAGTTTTGAACACGGGGAGGCGCTGCCGGATGCGCATCGGCGGCCAGGCCGTCGGGGTCGGCCAGCACCGCGACGGCGGCGTGCAGCGCCGGGTCGATCCACGCGCCGGGTTCGCGGACGAACTCCGGATGCGCCGTGAGCCGCTCGCGCAGCTCGAAGCCCGACTCGGCGGTGAACCGCGTGAGGTCGTCGAGGTGCGGCCACGGCCGCTCGGGGTTGACGTGGTCGGCGGTCAAGGGCGAAACCCCGCCCCAGTCGTCGGCGCCCGCGCGGATGAGCAGGGAGAACTCGGCCGGATCCGACAGGTTCGGCGGAACCTGGATGCGCATGCCCGGCCCGAACACGAGCCGCGCGGTGGCGACCGCAGCGACGTATTCGAGGAGGTCGGCGTCGGGCGCCCCCTGCATCGCGGTGTGCGGCTTCGCGCGGAAATTCTGCACGATCACCTCCTGCACGTGCCCGTACCGTTCGTGCAGGTCGCGCAGCACGATCAGCGACTCGGCGCGGTCGAGGAGCGTCTCGCCGATGCCGACGAGGATGCCGGTGGTGAAGGGGATGCGGGCGCGGCCGGCGTCTTCGATCACCGCGAGGCGCAGGGCCGGGTCTTTGTCGGGGGAGCCGAAGTGCACCTGGCCGGGCTCGAGGAACAGGCGGGTCGAGGTCGTCTCGAGCATCATGCCCATCGAGGGGGCCGTGGGGCGCAGCATCCGCAGTTCGTCGGCGCTCATGACGCCGGGGTTCAGGTGCGCGAGCATCCCGGTCTCGGCGGTGATGAGGCGCGCGATGGCGCCGACGTACTCGAGCGTGGAGGCGTACCCGTGCTCGTCCAGCCACGCGCGCGCCTCGGGCCAGCGGTCTTCGGGCCGGTCGCCCAGCGTCAGCAGCGCCTCCTTGCACCCGAGGGCCTGGCCCTGCCGCACGACGGCAAGGACCTGCTCGGGCGACATGAACGCCGGCTTGTTCTTCTTGAACAGCTGCCCGGGGGTATCGACGAAGACGCAGTAGTGGCAGCGGTCGCGGCACAGGGTGGTCAGCGGCACGAACACCTTGCGCGAGTAGGTGAGGACTCCCGGCCGGCCGGCCTCGGCCAGGCCGACGTCGCGCAGCGCTCCGGCGGCGTGGAGGAGCGCATCGAGGTCGTCGCCCGTCGCGGTCAGAAGGGCGTGCGCGTCCTCGGCGTCCAGCCGGGCACCCGCCGCCGACCGAGCGAGCACGTCGGAAACCTGCCGGGTCGAGAGGCTCCCCGGCCTCACCTGCGGCATGGCGCTGCCGGTCGTCATGCCCTCAGGCTATCCCCCGCCCACGGCACCGGGGCTCGCTGCGGGCAAGACGATGGCGGCGGATCTCCGGCGGCGCCGACACGGGCGGATCGTTGCGGACCTGTGAGCAATCGGGGGCATGACGGTTGCATGCCGCTGGCAGACTATGTCTATGGTGACCCTGCTGCTCGACTCGACGCAGCTGGAGGTCGTGCTTTCGCCCGTTGAGCGCACCCTGTCCTTCCGTCGGCGCAACGTGCTCGTCCCGCGCGAGCAGATCGTCCGAGCCCAGTTGACGGATGACGCGTGGACGTGGCTGCGAGGCGTCCCCAGCCCCGGAACGTACGTGCCGGCGGCGGTGGCGATGGGCACGTGGAAATCGGCGTCCGGCAACGACTTCGCGGTCATCCGGCGTCGCCGCCCGAGCGTCGTCATCGACCTGTCGGGTCACGACGAGTTCGAGCGGCTCGTCCTCACGACCCGCCACGGCGTCGCGCTGCTGCAGGCACTGAGGCTCGAGGTCGCCGATGAGGCGGAGGATGTCGCCGTCCTGGCCCGGCCCGGCCGGCAGAAGCTCCGGCCCAAGCGGCCGGTCGTGGTGCCCGGTATCGGCTGACACCGGGGACACGGGCGCTCGGGCCGTCAGGTGACGCCGCGATCGAGGAGATCCGCTCTATCGAGGAGCGAGCGGCGCGGTTACGTCCTCGATCCGCGAGATGTCCTCGATTAGCGAGATGTCCTCGATTCGCGAGACGTCCTCGATCCGCGGGATGTCCTCGATTAGCGAGATGCCCTCGACCCGCGGATGCGGCCCCGGATGCGGGGCGGTCAGTTGACGTCGCGGCGCCAGCTGGTGAACTGCCCGATCACGAGGAACACGACCGCGTAGCCCAGCAGAACGAGCCCGCCGACCCACCATGCGAGGGGATCGGTCGCCATGGGCATGCTGATCGAGAAGGCGCTCGCCCCGACGAGGGCATCGCTGGCCGCCCCCGGGAGCACTCGCACGACCGGCTCCAGGGCCTCCACGAACCCGCCGGCGACGCGGGCGATGGGTTCGATGAACTGGGTGAACGCGAGCACCAGCACGATCGCGACGACCTGGTTGCGCACGACAGAGCCCACCCCGATGCCGATGAGGGTCCACAGCACGAAGGCCAGGAGCATCCGCCCGGCCAGCGCCCAAGTGTCGGAGGAGTCGAGCCCCGTTTCCAGGCCGCTGGCGGACAGGATGATCGCACCCGGCACGACGGCTGCGATGAGGCCGAACGCGCCGAACAGCAGCCCCATGAGCACGCCGATGACGACCTTGCCCGCGAGCGCGACGCCGCGGCGCGGAGTCGCGAGGAACGTCGGAGTGAGGGTCTTGTGGCGGAACTCCGTGGTCACCATCAGCGTGCCCACGAGCAGCGGGAAGACGTAGCCGAACGAGGTCGCGATGCTGTAGATGACCGGCGGCAGCGTCTCCGGTGGCACCTGGGGCCCTTCGGCGGTCGGGCCGAGGGCGCCGGTGGCCAGCGAGGCGAGGAGGAAGCCGAACCCGGTCGCGGTCACGCCGATGTACAGGACGAGGACGAGACCGAGGATCCACCAGACCGCGGTGGTGAACTGCTTGGTCAGTTCGGAACGGCTGGCGGCGACAAGGCTCATCGCTGGTCACCCTCCTCTGCATGCGGGGCATCGCCGGGTGTGTGCCGGTCGGGGGGGACCACGATGTCGATCACGCCGGTGGAGGCGACGGCGAAGGATGCGGTGACCGCGGCCGGCTCCCGCTCCGGCGCGACCCGCGGCTCGGGCTCCGCCGCGGGCACAGTCTCCAGCTCCGACCCGGGCGACTCTGCGGGCTCCGCCGCGGGCGACTCTCCCGGCTCCGACTCCGCCTCCGCGGGGCCGGCGGCGGGGGCCGCGCCGAGGTGCACCCGCTCGCCGCTGACGAGCTCGAGGAAGACGTCCTCCAGCGTCGCGCCGCGACGCTGGAGACTTGAGAGGGCGATGCCGGCGGAGGCGGCCAGCGCGCCCACGTCGACGGGCTCGGCCGTGCGTACGGTCAGGCCGTTGCGCAGCACCTCGAACGGATGCCCCGCCGCCGTCAGCGCCTCCTCCAGCGCCGCGCGGTCGGGCGCGTCCACGACGGTCGCGTGATCGGATGCCTCGGCCAGATCCTCGATCCCACCCTGGAATACCAGCTGCCCGCGCGCGATGATCAGCAGCCCGTCCACGGTCTGCTGCACCTCGCTGAGCATGTGCGACGACACGAGAACCGTGCGGCCCTCGCCGGCGAGACTGCGCAGGAGCCCGCGCATCCACCGGATGCCCTCGGGATCGAGCCCGTTGGACGGCTCGTCCAGCACGAGCACACCGGGGTCGCCCAGGAGCGCGTAGGCCAGCCCGAGGCGCTGGCGCATCCCGAGGGAGAACCCGCCGACCTTGCGGCCGGCCGCATCGGCGAGACCGACCAGCCCCAGCACCTCGTCCACGCGCGAGCGTGCGATGCCCGCCGCCTGTGCGTACACCGACAGGTGGTTCGCCGCCGTGCGGCCAGGGTGGAAGCTCGAGGCCTCCAGGACCGCGCCCACCGACTGCAGCGGTCGGCGGAGCTTCTCGTAGGCGACGCCGCCTATGGTGGCCGTCCCCTCCGTCGGGCGCACGAGGCCCAGCAGGATGCGCAGGGTCGTCGTCTTCCCCGCCCCATTGGGGCCGAGGAAGCCCGTCACCTGGCCGGGTTCGACCCGGGCGGTCAGATCGGACACGGCGGTGACGGAGCCGAAGCGTTTGGTGACGCCGGAGAATTCCAGCACCTGTCCTTCGGGCATGCCGAACCTCTCATCGTTGTGCGATTCCCCCTATCTTCCCGGATTCCCCTGGTTTGGACGGGAGGTCGCCGTCCCCGGGTGCGTCGGCGGTAACGTGGCGTCGTGGCCAAGACGGTGGATGCGGCGGACGCGGACGTACTCGTACGGGTTGCCGGAAGCCTCGGGCGGCTCACCCTCAATCGTCCTCGCATGCTCAATGCGCTCAGTCACGGGATGATCACCCAGCTGGCCTCCGCGCTCGAGGCGTGGCAGTCCGGACCGGGCGTCGACGTGATCCTGCTCGACGCCGCGGGAGAGCGCGGTTTCTGCGCGGGCGGCGACATCCGCCAGCTCTACGAGCAGATCGTCGGCGGCGATACGGCCGGCACCGCAAGGTTCTTCCGCGACGAGTACCGGATGAACGCCGCCATCGCATCCTCGGCGATACCCCTGGTGGTCCTGGCCGACGGAATCACGATGGGCGGCGGAATCGGATTGGCCGGGCACGCCGCCATCCGGGTGGTGACCGAGCGCTCGCGCCTGGCGATGCCCGAGACGCGCATCGGGTTCACCCCCGACGTCGGAGGGTCATGGCTGCTGGCCCGGGCGCCCGGGCGGCTGGGCGAATACCTGGCGCTCACCGGCGCATCCATGGATTCCGGCGACGCCATCTACGCCGGGTTCGCCGACCACCTCGTGCCGGTGAACCGGCTCGACGCGCTGCGCGACGCGCTGTCCGGGCGCACCGCCCCCACCGCCCCGGCCGAACTCGTGCTCCTCTTCGACGACACGCCTGCACCCTCGCGCCTGGCAGAGGCCCGCGTCTGGATCGACGACGCCTTCTCCGGCGCCACCGTGGGCGACATCATCGACCGGCTGCGCGCGCGACGCGAGCCCGAGGCATCCGAGGCCGCCGACACGCTCGGGTCCCTCTCTCCCACGTCGCTCGCGGTGACCCTCGAGGCCGTACGCCGCGCGCGGACGCTACCGGATCTGAAGGCGGCTCTCGCCCAGGAGTACGGGCTGGTGATGTGGTTCGTCACGTCGCAGCCCGATCTGGTCGAGGGCATCCGCGCACAGGTGATCGACAAGGACCGCTCCCCCCGCTGGGCGTCCGATGTCGCAGCCGGGATCGTGGACGAGGCGTTCGTCTTCTCCCCGCCCCTGCCGCTGTGGGAGGAATGAGTGATCACCCCCGAAGCGCTGTCCTTCCTCGGCGAATACCACCTGGCCACGCTGTCGACCCTGGGCCGGGAAGGCCGCATCCATTCGGTGCCGGTGGGCGTCACGTACGAGAACGGCGTCGTGCGGGTGATCGGCAGCCGCGGCTCGCAGAAATTCGTCAACGTGCAGCGCACGGGCCGCGCCAGCGTCAACACGGTCGACGGCCGCCGGTGGATCAGCTTCG
Organism: Microbacterium sp. Z11_20; assembly: GCF_057197605.1. Lineage (NCBI taxonomy): Bacteria > Bacillati > Actinomycetota > Actinomycetes > Micrococcales > Microbacteriaceae > Microbacterium > Microbacterium sp. Z11_20. The sequence continues at coordinate 151,021 of NZ_JBXVOQ010000005.1, forward strand.
AAGGCCGGGCGCGCGTGAACGAGGACCCCGCCGCCGTCGCGCATGCCGTCGCGCTGTACACCGCCCGGTATCGGCAGCCCTCCGCGAACCCCGAGCGCGTCGTCCTGGAGATCACCGTCGAGCGCGTGCTGGGTTCACCGCAGTTCCGGGCGTAGCCCACAGCGAACGGCAGCCCTCACCCATCGCGGGCCGATTAGCCTGAGGATGCTGCGCCCCCTGGCGCGCGGGGGAGGATTCGTGTTCGACAGCCCGGTGTCCGCATCGGCGTACGAGGTGCTCGGCGTGGAGCCTGCCGCCGACGACGAGACGCTTCGGCGCGCCTACCGCCTGCGGCTGAGGCAGACGCATCCCGATGCCGGGGGCGATGCGGCCGTGTTCATCCAGGTGCAGCGGGCATGGGAGCTCATCGGCACCCCGGAGGCCCGCGCCGCGTACGACCGCGGCCGCGGCTCGTCGGCGCCCGAATGGTCAGGACCTCCGACCGCCAGCGCTCGTCCCGACACGCGTCCCCGCGCCCGCACGTATGGACAGCCGGGCGGGTGGCGGCGGGAGCGGTACCTCACGCTCATCCGGGAATGGGTCGGCCGAGGCGTGGAGATTCCCGACCCGTACGAGCCGTCGCTGGTGCGCTCGGCCCCCCACGAGCTGCGGCGGCTGCTGGCCGATGCGCTCGCCGAGGAGGCCACCGCCCGCATCGTCGCCGACCTCGGCATGGGATACACCGTGTGGCACGATGTGGCCGCGTCACGCGACGGCAGCCCGGACGAGAAGGTCGACCACGTCGTGCTGGGGCCGAGCGGCCTGTACGCGGTTTTGTCGGAGGACTTCGGCGGGCCCGTCGGCTTCCGCCGCGGGGAGGTCGTCGGCCCCCACGTCATCGGATCGCCCGTGTCCCAGCTCGTCGGACGGCTCCGGGTGATCGCCCGCGCGGCCGGGGTGCGCTTCAGCGGCGCCATCGTCGTTCTTCCCGACGGCGACACCCTCGACGCGATCACGCAGCTGGGGAAGGTGCGCGGCACACCCGTCGCGGTGGCATCCCAGAGTTCTCTGTCGACGCTGCTGCGCCAGGGCGTGGCCGGCGCGCGGGAGATCGGCGGCACCGAGCTGTTCGACATCCGCAGCCGGCTGCAGCAGCGCGTCACCCACGTCTGAGGCGCGACGGCCTCCCTGGTCACCGGCGTCGTGCCGTTCATCCTCGCCATCACGGTCGTCGGCGCCGCCTCCTTCCTCACACCGATCGCCACCCCGGCGAACCTCATGGTGATGGAGCCGGGCGGTTATCGCTTCGGTGACTACTGGCGACTCGGGGCGCCCCCGGCGGTGGTCTTCATCGCCTTCGCGGTCGGCTACGTCCCGCTGGTGTGGCCCTTCTGACGCCGGGTCAGCCGCCGAGGCCCAGGAGGGCGAGGGGGTGCGTCAGGCGCCACCAGGCGCTCGGGCCCCCGAGGTCTTCCGCCAGCTCGAGGTCCACGCTCGCGCTGTCGAGCGGTCCCGTCACGGCGAGGGTGCCGACCACGTCCCCCTCGGCCGGGTCGTCGCGCAGGGAGAACTCGGATGTCGCGCTTCCGGCGGCCCCGTTCCATCCGATGACCGAGGCCTCCTCGGCGGTGACGACGTCGACGGGTTCGCCCCACCGGGTCACGACCCGTCCGGCGAGCGTGCGGCCGGCCACCGCCGTCTGCGGCTGCAGCTCCTGCTCGGTCCGGTCGAACAGGGCCCGCGTCGCGGTGTCGCGTGCGGCGGAATCGGGCTGTCCGAGCACCGCGACGTACACCCGCACCGACGTTTCACCCAGGGCGACGTCCTTCGCGGTGAGCAGGTTGTACCTGTCGAGCGTCCCCGTCTTGATTCCCACCATCCCCGGGTCGGCGAGGAGCGGGTTGGAATTCTCCACGGTTCCCGCGCCGGGCAGCTCGGTCGAGGTCTTGCGCACGATCTCGGAGATCACGGGATGGGCCATCGCGCGCTCGGCGAGGGCGAGCAGCGCTTCCGGGCTGGCGGCGTTGCCCGACCCGATTCCGGAGGGGTCGACGATCGTGATGCCGGCCACTCCGTGCGCATCCAGCCACGAGCGCGCCGCGGCCGCGTAGACCGCGTCGGAGGGCCACAGATCGTCGACCAGGCGGTCGGCGTAGTTGTTCGCCGAGCCGATCAGCATCCCCTCGAGCAGCTGATACTGCGTGAGGGAGCCGCCCACGGGGACGTCCAACGCGGATTCCCCGTTGGTGCGGTACTGCCAGTACAGCGTGCGGTCGGCTGCGGCGAAGCGATACTCGGGCCCGCTCTCGCCGACGGCCAGCGGCATCCGATCCAGCACGAGCAGCGCCGTCACCACTTTCGCGATGCTCGCGATCGACGACGGTTCGCCCGAGGAGGCCAGCGCACCCGGGACCCCCGCGACGGTGACGGCTGCGCTTCCCTCCGCGGGCCACGCCGGCGCTGAGGCCGGCGCCGGAATCGTCTGGACGGCGACCGGCTCGATGCGGGGCGCGACGGCGTGCAGCGGCCACCGGAGCATCGTGGCGGTGTACACGGCGATGACCAGGACGAGCAGGCCGGCCGGGATGAGGGCGGCCGGCCGCCACGGGGAGCGCCGGCGGGCGCCGGTGAGAAGGTCGGGGGCGGGCCGGGGTGACTCATCCGAGTGGATGGTCGGAGGCGCCGGAATGGGGAAGCGGGTTTCATCCACCCAGGCCAGCGCCACGGGGCCGGAGGCGGCGACCGTCATCGGCGGGTCGGCCGGCTGCTGCATGACGAGAGTGCCGGGGGCATCCGGGTCGGGGGATGGCGTGTCCCCGTCCGGCACGGGGTGTTCGCCGGAGCCGTCTTCCCCGTCGCGCTGGTCGCGCCGCGTGGGCGGAGACGCATCCGGGGTCACCCGCCTAACGTACCTCCACGCGGCGATATACTCATCCGCGACAACCACGGGAGTCCGGTGAGCCGGGCTGAGAGGAAGCGATCCACGCTTCGACCGTCGAACCTGATCTGGGTCATGCCAGCGCAGGGAGGAGAGAAATGACTATTTCCACGTCCACATCCGCGCCCGTCACGGCGGGAACCCGCCGCTTCCGGTGGCGGGTCGTCGATATCGTCGTCGCGAGCGTGATCGGCGTCGCGGCCGGGCTGATCTTCCTGTTGTGGAACGTCGCGTACCTGGGGCCGAAGACGCTGCTCGAGCCGCTGCTCCCCGGCCTGCAGGGGCTCCTGGACGGACCGTGGCTGTTCGCCGGTGTGCTCGGAGCCCTCATCATCCGCAAGCCCGGTGCGGCGATCTACACCGAGACCCTGGCCGCCGTGGTCTCGGCCCTCGTGGGCAACCAGTGGGGCGGGTTCCTCACCCTCGAAGCGGGCCTGGTTCAGGGCCTGGGAGCCGAACTGGTCTTCCTGCTCTTCTTCTACCGCCGCTGGAACGTCGGCGTCGCCGTGCTCGCCGGCATCGGTGCGGCCCTGGCCGGCGGAATCAACAACCTCGTGCTGTGGTACGCCGGCGCCGACACCGCCTTCACCGTCGTCTACCTCATCAGCACCGCCGCCTCGGGCGCGGTGCTGGCGGGCCTGGCCGCGTGGCTGATCGCGCGCGGGCTCGCCGCAACCGGGGCTCTCGACCGCTTCGCGTCGGGGCGCTCCGTGCGCGCTCGCGTCTGACGCGTGGAGAGGCCTGCGGAGGTCGTCGCCCGCGGCTGGGGGTGGCGGCACGCGTCGCGCCGCGCGTGGGCGCTGCGCGACGTGTCACTGCGCATCGCGCCGGGGGAGCGGGTGCTGCTCCTGGGCGCCTCCGGCTCGGGCAAGTCGACGCTCCTGGCGGGCCTTGCCGGCGTGCTCGGCGGCGAGGAGGAGGGCGAATCCGCCGGCGACCTCCTGCTGGACGGCGTGCCGACGGCGCACGTCCGGGGGCGCGCAGGCCTCGTCCTGCAGGACCCGGATTCGCAGGTCATCCTCGCTCGCGTCGGTGACGACGTCGCCTTCGGGTGCGAGAACCTGGGCGTACCTCGCGACGAGATCTGGCGGCGCGTGCGTGCGGCACTGGATGCGGTCGGCCTCGAGGTGCCGCTGGACCGCCAGACCAAGGCGCTGTCGGGCGGGCAGAAGCAGCGCCTCGCGCTGGCGGGGGTCCTCGCCATGCAGCCGGGGCTCCTCCTCCTGGACGAGCCGACCGCGAACCTCGACCCCGCGGGGGTGGCGGAAGTGCGTGCGTCGGTGCTCCGCAGCGTGGAGGCGCAGGGCACGACCCTCGTCGTCGTCGAGCACCGGGTGGACGTCTGGCTCCCCATCGTCGACCGGGTGATCGTGCTCGGTGAGGAGGGGGTGCTCGCCGACGGTGACCCGGCGACGGTGCTGCGCGATGCGGGTGCGCGGCTGGCCCGTGAGGGGGTGTGGGTGCCCGGGATCCCCCCGGCCCACCCCTCCGCCCCGCGCTCCGAGCCGGGCCCCGCGCTTCTGGAGGCGCGCGACCTGTCCGTCCAGCGCGTGCGGGACCAACCGGTGGCCACCGGGATCGACCTCACCGTACGCGTCGGCGAGGCTCTGGCCGTCACCGGCCCGAACGGGTCGGGGAAGTCGACCCTGGGGCTCACGCTCGCGGGCCTCCTCCGCCCGGCAGCGGGCGAGCTGTCCGCGTCGGACGAGCTCGCCGCGGGGGCGGGGCCGGAGCCCATCCGGTGGTCGTCCCGTGACCTGCTCCCGCGGGTCGGCACGGTCTTCCAAGACCCCGAGCACCAGCTGCTCACGCGCACCGTGCGCGACGAGCTGGAGGTGGGTCCGAAGGCTCTGGGAGCGGTGGATCGGCAGCGGATCGACGAGTTGCTGGCCCGCCTGCGGCTCGACCACCTCGCCGCGGCCAACCCGTACACGCTCTCGGGGGGTGAGAAGCGCCGCCTCACGGTCGCCGCCGCACTCGCGACCCGGCCCCGGGTGCTCGTCCTGGACGAGCCGACGTTCGGACAGGATGCGCGCACGTGGGCAGAGCTCGTGGCCCTTCTCGCCGAGATCCGCGACGACGGGGTCGCTGTCGTGGCGATCACCCACGACGCCGACGTCGTGCGGGCGCTGCGCGCACGTCCCTACGTCCTCACGGGAGTTGCAGGATGACGCTGCTGGAGAGCCGTGCGCGCACCGGCGCGGTCGCCGGCCTCAACCCGCTCGCGAAGCTGGCGGCCAGCGCTCTCATCGCTCTGCCCCTGGTGCTCACGCTCGATCCGGTCTCGGCGGCGGTGGCGCTCGTGCTGGAGTGCCTCCTCTTCCCCTTCGCCGGTCTCACGTGGCGGGAGTTCTGGCTGCGCACGTGGCCGGTGTGGCTGGCGGCGCCGCTGACGGCGGTCACGATCGCGCTCTATGGCGAAGCATCCGGGCATGTGTACGTCGAGTGGCTCCTGGTGCGGGTGAGCGATGGATCGCTCGAGCTGGCGCTGGCCACCTTCTTCCGCGTGCTGGCCATCGCACTCCCCTCCGTCGTGCTCTTCGTCACGGTGGACCCGACGGATCTGGCCGACGCGCTGGGCCAGATCGCCCGCATCCCGGCCCGATTCGTCCTCGGCGCGCTCGCGGGCCTGCGCATGGTCGGGCTGTTCCTGGACGACTGGCGTGCCCTCGAGCTCGCACGCCGGGCGCGCGGTGTCGCCGACCGCGGGCGGGTCAGGAGATTCGTCGGCATGGCCTTCGCACTACTGGTGCTCTCCATCCGGCGCGGCTCGAAGCTCGCCACGGCGATGGAGGCGCGGGGGTTCGGAGCGCCCGGGGAGCGGACCTGGGCCCGGCCGTCCCGCTTCCACGGGGGCGATATCGTGCTCCTGCTCATCGGCGCCGCCATCTCCACCGCCGCCATCGTGGCCGCGGCGGCTCTCGGCACGTGGAACTTCATCCTCGGGCCCTCCTGACCCGGGTATCCGCTGGGGGCTCAGGGGACAGCATCCGCCGGCTCGAGCGGGGCTGACCCGACGAATTCCGTCCCCTGAGCCTTCGCTGGGGGACTAGGTGGCGTTCCACAGGGCGCGGTAGAACGCCATCCGCACCGGGTCGGGGCGGATGCCGTAGGCCTCGACCACGGCGTCCTGCCAGCCGGGGCCGTAGTTCCACTCGGTGCTCATCGCGGCCACCGCGATGTCGGCCCACCGGTCGGCGATTCCGAGGGCGCCGAGGTCGACGTGTGCGCGCCAGCGCCCGTCGGGCCCGATGAGCGTGTTGGGCGCGCACGCGTCGCCGTGGCAGACCACGAGCCGGTCGATCGGAGGCGGTTCGCGCAGCGCCGCCGGCAGGTGGATGCCGCGCCCCTCGGCGTTCGCGATGCGGGCCGGCACGCGCCAGTCGAAGGGGCAGTCCGCGACGGGGAGGGCGTCGTGCAGCGCCCGCAGGCCCTCGCCGATCGCCCGCACCGCCGTCGCCGGGTCGGCGAGCCCACGCGGTGAGACGGCGCTCTCGCCCTCCACCGCTTCGGTGACCAGCCACTCGTGCGTCGCGTCCGCGCCGAAGGTCACCACGGCGGGGACGGGCGTGAAGTCTCCGGCCCAGGACAGACGGGCCGCCTCGCCCGCCATCGAGGTCTCTTCGTTGCGCGGACCGTACTTGATGTACCGGATGCCGTCGACCGCGCTCGCGCGGAACGTCAGTCCGCCGATCTCGTTCTCCCACACCGGTTCGAGGGTCGCGCCCTCGGCGAGGTCGCGCACGCGAGCCGGCACCGGGGTTCCGGCCGGCGGCACGTTCACCGGCCCCCACATCTCGGACCCGCTCCGGCTCATCCCCCCATCATCCCCCGCCCGCTCGCCGGGCCCGGGTTGCGTCCCGCCGGGGTCATGTCCGGGTTCTGCAGCTTTCCGGCCCGGATTTCCTGCGCACCTGGGACATGATGCACGGTTCGGATGCTGCTCAGAGGACGAGCTCGAAGCAGAGCGAGTTCGGCATCGAGCGGGCATACGGCTCGTAGACCGGGATCGGGCGGAACCCGGCTGCGGTGTACAGCTGCAGCGCCTCCGGCTGCGGTGCGCCGGTCTGCAGGATGACGCGGTGGGCGCCGGCGGCCTGTGCCCGCTCGACCACGGCGGCGGTCAGCGCGCGGCCGATGCCGCGACGGCGGGCGACGGCAGGAACGATGAGGCGTTTGAGCTCCCACTCGTCGCCGAGCCGCCGCAGCATGACATGCCCCAGGGTCGTGCCGTCGTCGTCGACGGCCAGCAGCGTGGCCACGACATCGGCGGGATGCACCCGCAGGGCCTCATCGCGCTCGGCCGTCACCTCGGGCGGCTCGTCGGCGGTGAGGAAGGCGTACCGGGCGCCGAGCTCCTCATCCAGTTCGCCCCGCAGCGCGAGGCCGCGCGGATCGTCCAGATCGACGTCAATGATGTGCACACCCACCTTCCCATCCTGCCGCCGGCGGGGCAGGGTGGTGGCACGGATCATGCCGGGCGGCGGCGCGAGCGGATCTGAGTCCCGGTTAGGGTGGGACCGGATTTCTGATTCGACGGCGAACGGACAGCGGATGGACATCACGGGAGCAAGCGCCCTCGTCACCGGCGGCGCCAGCGGCTTGGGGCTTGCGACCGCCCGCCGGCTGGCAGCATCCGGTGCCGCCGTCACGATTGTCGACCTGCCGTCCTCGTCCGGAGCCGAGGTCGCCGCCGAGATCGGCGGACGGTTCGCCGCGGCAGACGTCACCGATCCCGGCCAGATCGCCTCCGCTGCGGCCGCCGCGGCCGAGGCCGGCCCGCTGCGCGTGGTCGTCCACTGCGCCGGGATCGCGCCGCCGGGGAAGGTCCTCGACCGCGACGGCACCCCGGCGCCGCTGGATGCCTTCGAGCGGATCGTGCGGGTGAACCTCATCGGCACGTACAACGTCATCGGCCAGGCTGCGGCCGTCATGGCTCGCAACGAGCCGGAGGCCGAAAGCGGCGACCGCGGCGTGATCGTGACCACCGCGAGCGTGGCGGCGTTCGACGGGCAGATCGGCCAGCCGGCGTACTCGGCGAGCAAGGGGGGCGTGCACGCCATGACGCTGCCCGTCGCCCGCGAGCTCGCGCGGTACGCGATCCGCGTGGCGACGATCGCGCCCGGCATCATGGAGACTCCGATGCTGCGCAGCCTGCCGCAGGCCGCGCAGGACTCCCTCGGGCAGCAGGTGCCGTACCCCGCCCGCCTCGGCGTCGCGGACGAGTACGCGCGCCTCGTGCTCGCGATCATCGACAACGGCTACCTCAACGGCGAGACGATCCGCCTCGACGGCGCCATCAGGATGGCGCCGAAATGACCCGGCAGCACACGACGGAAAGAAGAGGGCGCGCGTGAGCGACAGCATCCTGGTCTCGGTGGACGGGGGCCTTGCCCGCGTGACGCTGAACCGACCCGCATCGCTGAACGCGATGGACTTCGACATGGCCGAGCGGTGGCGCGACGCCGCACGCGCGGCCACGGCTCCGGGCGTGCGGGCGGTGATCCTGGATGCTGCCGGGCCGGCGTTCTGCGCGGGTGGCGACGTGCTCGCGATGGCCACCTCCGGGGCATCCGGCGCCGATCTAACCGCCACCGCGCACGTCATCCACGAGGGCATCCGCACGCTCGTGGAGGCGCCGGTCCCCGTGGTCGCGGCGGTGCAGGGCGCCGTCGCCGGGGGAGGGCTCGGGCTGATGCTCACCGCCGACTACGTCGTGGCCTCCGCCGAGGCGCGCTTCGTCAGCAAGTACGCCAACATCGGTCTGACCCCCGACCTCGGGGTGACGACGCTCCTGCCGGCCGCGATCGGGCAGCGCCGGGCGCTGCAGCTGCTCCTGCAGGACCGGTCGCTCTCCGCGGCCGAGGCGCTCGAGTGGGGCCTGGTGGCCGAGGTCGTCCCCGCCGACCAGGTCGCCGCACGCTCAGCCGAGGTCGCACGCTTCTGGCTCGAGGGCGCCGCCGCGGCGTTCGGTGAGGCCTCGCGCCTCATCCGCACGGGCGCCACGCGCACCTTCCCGGAGAACCTCGACGATGAGGCACGCACGATCGGGGCGGCATTCGACACGCCCGACGCGAAGGCCCGCGTGGCCGCCTTCGCCGCCGCATCCTCGAAGAAACGCATGTGATGTCCCGCACACGCAGGTTCCGGCCGCGGGAAACCTGCACTTGGGGGACATCACGGGGAAAGGGAAGCTCATGACCGACAACACCCTGGCCGGGAAGACGATCCTCATGTCGGGCGGGAGCCGCGGCATCGGGCTCGCCATCGCGGTGCGGGCGGCGCGGGATGGCGCGAACATCGCGATCCTCGCGAAGACCGACACGCCGCATCCGCGTCTGGAAGGCACCGTGCACACCGCTGCGGCGGCGATCAGCGAGGCGGGCGGCAAGGCGCTGCCGATCGTGGGCGACGTGCGGAACGAAGACGACATCACCGGGGCGGTATTGACGACCCAGGGTGAGTTCGGCGGCATCGACATCATCGTGAACAATGCCAGCGTCATCGACCTGTCGGGCTCGCTCGACCTCACGACGAAGAAGTACGACCTCATGCAGGACGTCAACGTCCGCGGGACGTTCCTGCTCTCGCGCGCGGCCGTGCCGATGCTGAAGGAGGCGGAGAACCCGCACATCCTGACGCTCTCGCCGCCACTGAACATCACGCCGCGGTGGCTCGGCGCGCACACCGGCTACAGCCTCGCGAAGTTCGGGATGACGATGGTCACGCTCGGGCTGGCGGAGGAGTTCGCCGCTTCCGGCATCGCCGCCAACGCCCTGTGGCCACGGACGACGATCGCGACGGCGGCGGTGCAGAACATCCTCGGCGGCGACCGCATCATGGCCGCCAGCCGTACCCCGGAGATCTACGCCGACGCCGCGTACGCCGTGCTCACGACTCCCTCTGGGGAGAGGACGGGGCAGACGCTCATCGTGGAGGACGTGCTCGCCGAGGCGGGCGTCACCGATTTCGCGCGCTATGCCGCGGTTTCCGGCACGCCCGACGAGGCGCTGTTCCCGGACATCTTCCTCGACTGACCCGCCCGGGCCGCATGTCGCAATCCCCGCAAGGCGTGTCGCAGTTTCCGCAGAAATCGGGTGCCGATCCTGCAGAAACTGCGACATGGAAGGCGGCGAGGGCTAGCTAGCCGCCCTGGCCCTGGCCGCCGCCGGGGCCGCCGCCGCCCTGCTCCGGCGATCCGCCGCCGGGACCCCGCCCGCCGCCCTGGCCCTGGCCTTGCCCGCCCTGGCCGGGGCCCTCGCCGCCGCCGCCCTGGCCGCCGCCCTGGCCCTGGCCTTGCCCGCCGCCCTGATCCGGCGATCCGCCGCCGGCCTGCTCCGGCGATCCGCCGCCGGCGTCCGGGCTCGGCGGGACAGGCGGCGCCGGACGACGCAGGAGCTCCTCCGGGGGCTGCGCGAACGACGCACCGGGGTACAGCTCGTTGGCAGCGCGCTGGATGTCACGGGCCATGGGCGTGCGGACGTTCGACAGCTGCATCCCGTTGTGGCGGGCGCGGAAGACGTCGCCCTCGCCGATGGAGTTGCCCACCCAGACGGCGGTCGCCACGCTCGTGCTGGATTCCACGAGCCACGTCTGCCAGGACTCGTGCGTGCCGGTCTTGCCGAGGAGCGGCGTGCCGTCGTTCGGGTTCCCCGTGGCACCGGTGCCCCCGGGGCGCATGACCCCCGACAGGACGTGCGCAGCCGCCGCGGCGACCTCGGGGCTGATGACCTGCTCGCACACGTTGCCCGGCACCGGCAGTTCGGCGCCCTCCGCGTCGAGCACGCGGTCGATCGCGTGCGGTGCGCAGGAGATGCCGTTGTTGGCGACGGTCGCGTAGGCCGACGCCATCGTCACGGGGGCGATGTTGTTCGTGCCGATGACGGAGGACGCCGTGTTCACCTCGACGGGCTCGCCGGTGCCGCGGTGCACGCCCATGCGGGTGGCGACCTGCTCGATGTCGCAGAGGTCGAGCTGCTCCGCCATCGCGAGGAAGCCGCTGTTCAACGACTGCGCGGCGAAGTCCATGGGCGTGCCGCGACCGCCGGGGGTGCCACCGAAGTTGAGCACCGTGTCGTCCCCGTAGTTGATCCACGGCCCGTCGCAGCTGTGCTCCAGGCGCGGGATCGGGCGCACCGTCCCGTCGAGGTTCTCGTAGACGGAGTGGCCCTGTTCGAGCCAGTCGATCAGGGTGAACAGCTTGAAGGTGGAGCCCGTCGCGAACCCGCTCGCCGCCCCGTGCGCCCGGTCGCCCGCGTAGACGAGCGACGTGTAGGCCGGGTCGGAAGCGGCCACATCGGCGTCTTCGGTGAAGCGGTTGTTCTGCGCGATAGCGAGGATCCTCCCCGTCGTCGCCTCGATGTTCACGGCCGCCGATCCGAAGTCCATCCCGGCCACCGTCTCCGGCGCGTACCTGTTCATGGCCGCTTGAGACGCCTCCTGCAGGCGGGGATCCAGGGTCGTGTAGATGCGCAGACCGCCGCGCGACAGAGCGCGCTGGCGATCCTCGGGGGTCGCGCCGAACGCATCGGCGTAGGCGGGGTCGTTGCGGACGGTGTTGACGACGTACTGGCAGAAGAACGGCGCAACGGACACGGAGCATCCCGTCTGCTGTGGATGCACCGCAGGAGTGATGGGCTCCAGAGCGGCCTGCAGGTGCTGCTCCTGGGTGATGCGCCCTTCTTCCCGCATGCGATCGAGCACGTAGAGCTGGCGTCCCTTCGTCGCGCTGTATCCGTCGGCCGCGGCGAGGTACTGCTCGTCCGTGATGAGCCCCTCCGCCAGGAGCTCGTCGAGCCCGTCGAGGGTGCCCGGCGTCACGTCGTCGATGGCCCCATCGGGCGCCCTGTTGTAGGCGACGCCCTCGGCGTCCACGATCGAGCCGCCCGGCCGGTCGAAACGGAAGGTGTTGGGGTTCTGCACGACACCGGCCAGCGTCGCCGCCTGAGCGACGGACAGCTGTGCGGCCGACGTGCCGTAGTAGTACTGCGCGGCCGCTTCGATCCCGTACGTGGTGCCACCGAAGTTCGCGATGTTGAGGTAGCCGACGAGGATCTGCTGCTTGGAGTACTCCCGCTCGAGCTGGATGGCGTACCGCATCTCCTGCAGCTTGCGCTCGTAGCCCTCCACTCCCGTGGCGTTGGTGGCCTCGAGCCAGCAGCTCTGCAGCACTTCGTCGCGCGTCTGAGTCTCGGAGGCGACGGCGTCCTGCTCGCAGCGCTGGATGAGGACGTTCTTGACGTACTGCTGGCTGATGGAGGATCCGCCCTGCGTGACCCCGCCCTGGACGTTGCTGAGCAGGGCCCGGGTCGTGCCGATGAGGTCGATCCCTCCGTGGCGGTAATACCGCGGGTCTTCCGAGGAGAGGATGGCGTCGAAGACCGTGGGGGAGATCTGCTCGAACTCCACGGGTGAGCGGTTCTGGTCGTAGAACGACGCGAGTTCGATGTCCTGCCCGTTCTCCGGGTCACGGGCATAGATGGTCGTGGGAAGCATGAGGGGGTCGATCTCGAGATAGCTCGGCATGCGATCGAAGAGGGTGACCGCATCCGTCGCCGCGCGCGCCGAGAGAGCGATCGCAGGTGTGACAGCGGCGGCCACGAGAAGACCGGCGATCGCGCTCAGGGAAAGGAGACCGACAAGGCCGCCGAGCACGCCGGTGGCGGTTCGTCGATAGGAAAGCACGCGGAATGCTAAGAAACATGTCTGGATGCCGGCCGAGTATCGCTGATGCGAACGCCCGCGCCGGCCCGGCGGGAGGGGTGTCCGGCTGGGGGGAGGAGGCGTACCCTGTCGCGCATGACGGTGCAGTCGCTGTTCCCCATCCTGCGCACGCCCGATCTGGAGAGCCTTCGATCGTTCTACGAGCGGGTGTTCGGCGCGATCGAGCGCTACCGGTACGACGACGTGTACGTCGCCCTGGATGTCGGTTCGGGAGTGATCGCCATCGGCGTGGAACCGGATGTCGCCGCCTCCGAGCGCGTGGCCATCTGGCTGTACGTCGACGACGTCGACGACAGCTACCGCGCGGTGCTGGAAGCCGGGGGAGCCTCCGAGGAGCCGCCGGGAGACATGCCGTGGGGCGAACGGGTCGCACGGGTCCGCGACCCCGACGGCAACCCCCTCTACCTGGGCGCCCCCGCATCCGCGTGACCGGCGCCCCCGCGATCCCCGACCCGGTCCCTCGACGCGCGAGACTTCACGCTGTCGACGAGACCCCCGCATTATGCCGCGGTCTCGTCGACACGCTGCGGTCTCGCGGCTTCGGCGGGGCGGACCCGACGCGGCCAGCTCCCGCGCAGCCGCACCCGGGTACCCTGGAATCCATGACCGATCAGCCCCCCGTGCGCACCACCCAGCCCCGTCAGGTGCGCCCGGCGACGGCGCCTGCGGCCTCCGCCGCGCCGCAGGGGCGGCCTCGAACGGCGCCTGCGGCCTCCGCCGCGCCGCAGGGGCGGCCTCGAACGCCGCCTGCGGCCTCCGCCGCGCCGCAGGGGCGGCCTCGAACGGCGCCTGCGGCCTCCGCCGCGCCGCAGGTGCGGCCTCGAACGGCGCCTGCGGCCTCCGCCGCGCCGCAGGTGCGGCCTCGAACAGAGGGCTGGGCGCAGAAGAAGGATGACGCGGGGCGTCCGCTGTTGCAGTTCGCCAGCCCCAAGCGCGGGAAGCCCCCCGTTCACCTCGCCGATCTCACCGCCGCTGAGCGGGTCGCCAAGGTGAAAGAACTGGGCCTCCCCGGCTTCCGCGCCAAGCAGCTCGAGAAGCACTACTTCACGCACTACACCTCCGACCCGGCCGAGATGACCGACCTCCCCGCCGAGGGTCGCGAGGAGCTGGTCGCCGGGATGCTGCCGCCGCTGCTCACCGAGGTGCGTCGCCTCGAGACCGACAGCGGCGACACGATCAAGTTCCTGTGGAAGCTCCACGACGGCGCACTGGTCGAATCCGTACTCATGCGCTACCCCGGGCGCATCACCCTGTGCGTGTCGAGCCAGGCGGGATGCGGCATGAACTGCCCGTTCTGCGCGACCGGGCAGGCGGGCCTGACCCGCAACATGTCGGCGGCCGAAATCATCGAGCAGATCGTGCGCGCCAACCGGCTCATCGCCTCCGGCGGTCTGGGCGGCAAGACCCGGCGGCAGGCCGACGGTCCGGGACAGACGCCCGAGCGCGTGTCGAACATCGTCTTCATGGGCATGGGCGAGCCCCTCGCCAATTACGCGAGGGTCATGCACGCCGTGCGCGTGATGGTCGACAAGGAGCACGGGCTCGGGATGAGCGCGCGGGGCATCACGGTCTCCACGGTCGGTCTGGTCCCGGCCATCACCAAGCTCGCGAACGAGGACATCCCCGTCACGTTCGCGCTGTCGCTGCATGCCCCCGACGACGGGCTGCGCGACGAACTCATTCCGGTCAACTCCCGCTGGAAGGTCGATGAGGCGCTCGATGCAGCGCGGGACTACTTCGAGAAGACGGGCCGCCGCGTGTCGATCGAGTACGCGCTCATCAAGGACATGAACGACCACGCCTGGCGTGCCGACCTGCTCGCCGACAAGCTCAACGCCCGCGGCCGCGGCTGGGTGCACGTCAACCCGATTCCGCTCAACCCCACCCCGGGGTCGATCTGGACGGCGTCCGAGGTGCCGGTGCAGAACGAGTTCGTCCGCCGGCTCAACGCCGCCGGCATCCCCACGACCCTGCGCGACACCCGCGGCAAGGAGATCGACGGCGCCTGCGGTCAGCTGGTGGCCACCGCAGAGGACGAAGTCGCCGCCGCGGCGACCCCCGTGGGCTGACCAGGCTCTGCCGGGCCCGCGCGGCCGCGCGGTGGTCGCCGACCCCCGTGCCGATGTCAGCGGTCCGTGGCAGGGTGGGACGCATCATCGCGCCCCCCACAGTTCGGACGAACCGTGCTCGTCACCCTCCTCATCCGCTATCTCAAGCCGTCCCGCTGGCTCCTCGTCGGCGTGCTCGTGTTCCAGTTCGTGTCGGCTCTGGCGTCGCTGTACCTGCCGAGCCTGAACGCCGACATCATCGACGAGGGCGTCTCCCGCGGTGACACTGCCTTCATCTGGCGCACCGGCGCATTCATGCTCGCCGTGTCGCTCGGCCAGATCCTGGCGTCCATCGTCGCCACCTACTTCGCCGCCCGAGCCGCGATGAGGCTGGGCCGCGACCTGCGTGACGACATCTTCGAGCGCGTATCGGCGTTCTCCGAGCGCGAGGTCACCGGCTTCGGCGCCGGGTCGCTCATCACCCGCAACACGAACGATGTGCAGCAGGTGCAGATGCTGGCCATGATGGCGGCGACGTTCCTGGTGACCGCACCGCTCCTGGCCATCGGCGGCATCGTGCTGGCGCTGCAGCAGAGCATCAGCCTGTCGTGGATCATCGCGGTGTCCGTCCCCGTCCTGCTCCTGGTGGCCGTGATCGTGATCAGCCGCATGGTGCCGCTGTTCCGGAGCTTCCAGGTGAAGCTGGATGCGGTGAACCGGATCATGCGCGAACAGCTCACCGGCATCCGCGTCATCCGCGCATTCGTGCGCGAGCCGATCGAGGAGCAGCGCTTCCGCGACGCCAACACCGACATCATGGTCGTCGGCCGCAAGGTCGGGTCGCTGTTCGTGCTGCTGTTCCCGGCGGTCATGCTGATCCTCAACCTCACCGTCGTCGGGGTGATCTGGTTCGGGGGGATGCAGGTCGACAGCGGCGACGTGCAGATCGGCACGCTGTTCGCGTTCATGCAATACGTGATGATCATCCTGACCGGGGTCATGATGGCCAGCTTCATGACGATGATGATCCCGCGCGCCGCGGTCTCGGCCGAGCGCATCGGTGAGGTGATCGAGACGCGGCCATCGTTCGAGCGGCCGGTCGACGGCGAGCGCGTGCTCCCCGCGCCGGGAAGGGTCGAGGTGCGCAAGGCCTCCTTCACGTACCCGGGCGCCGAGGAGGCGATCCTCGCCGACATCTCCTTCACCGCCGAGCGCGGCGAGACCGTCGCGATCGTGGGATCCACCGGCGCCGGCAAGACGACGCTCATCTCCCTCCTCCCGCGCCTGTTCGACGTCACCGGCGGCGCGGTCCTGGTGGGCGGGGTGGACGTGCGGAAGGTCGACCTCGACACGCTGTGGGGCGCCATCGGACTCGTGCCGCAACGGCCGTTCCTGTTCAGCGGCACGGTGGCGTCCAACCTCCGCTTCGGGCGCGAGGAGGCCACCGATCCCGAGCTGTGGCACGCCCTGGACATCGCCCAGGCGAGCGACTTCGTCGCCCAGATGGAGGGTGGCCTCGACGCGCGGATCGCCCAGGGCGGCACGAACGTCTCCGGCGGCCAGCGCCAGCGGCTCGCGATCGCGCGCGCGATCGTCCACCGGCCCGAGGTGCTGGTGTTCGACGACTCGTTCTCCGCCCTCGACCTCGCCACGGATGCGCGGTTGCGCGCCGCGCTGTGGCGGGAATTGCCGCACGTGACGAAGATCGTCGTCGCGCAGCGCATCTCCACGATCACCGACGCCGACCGCATCGTCGTGCTGGAGGAGGGCCGGGTGGTGGGGCTGGGCAGGCACGCCGAACTCCTGGCGGCGAGCCGCACCTACCGGGAGATCGTGGAGTCGCAGCTCGGGGCGGAGGTCACGTGATGCGCGGCGACACCGAACTCACGGACGAGGAGAAGAGGGAGCTCGAGCGGGCCGAAGAGGCTCGCGTGGGCGCGGACGATTGGAGCGGCGCGGTGGCGCCGGGAAAGCCCGCCCGATTCGGTCCGTCGTTCCGCCGGCTGATCGGGTTGCTCCGTCCGAATGCCCTCGCCTTCGTCTTCGTGTCGCTGATGGGTGCGGTCGGCGTGCTGCTCGCGGTGCTCGCGCCCCGGGTGCTCGGCGAGGCCACGAACGTCCTGTTCGAGGGCGTCGTGTCGCAGATGGCACCCGCCGGCGCGACCAAGCAGCAGGTGATCGACGGGCTCGTCGCCTCGGGTGAGCACGATCTGGCGAACATCGTCGCGGCGATGCAGAACTTCCAGCCCGGGGCGGGTGTCGACTTCTCGCGCCTCGGCCAGGTGCTGGCGGGGGTGATGGCGCTGTACATCGCCGCATCCGTGCTCGCGTGGCTGCAGGGGTTCGTGATCAACATCATCATGGTGCGCACGATGTGGCGGCTGCGTGAGCGCGTCGAGGAGAAGATCAACGCTCTCCCGCTGGCCTACTTCGACCGCGTCCAGCGCGGCGAGCTGATCTCGCGAGTGACGAACGACATCGACAACATCACGCAGATGATGCAGCAGTCGCTGTCGCAGGCGATCACCAGCGTCCTCACGGTCGTCGGCGTGCTGGTCATGATGCTGTCGATCTCGTGGCAGCTGACCCTCGTGGTGCTGATCAGTTTCCCGCTGATGGCGGTGCTGTTCGGCGTCATCGGGCCGCGTTCGCAGAAGGCGTTCGGCATCCAGTGGCGCAAGGTCGGCCGCCTCAACGCCCGCGTCGAGGAGTCGTTCTCCGGGCACGCGCTGGTGAAGGTGTTCGGCCGCGAGCAGAGTTCGCGCGACGCGTTCCGCGAGGAGAACGAGGAGCTGTACCGGGCTGCGTTCAAGGCGCAATTCCTGTCGAACATCATGATGCCGGCGATGATGTTCATCGGAAACCTCACCTACGTGGGCATCGCGGTCTTCGGCGCGTTGATGGTCGCGGGCGGTCAGCTGCGGCTCGGCGACGTGCAGGCCTTCATCCAGTATTCGCAGCAGTTCACCCAGCCGCTGTCGGAGCTGGGCGGGATGGCCGCCGTCGTGCAGTCCGGCACGGCATCGGCCGAGCGCGTGTTCCAGCTGCTCGACGAACCCGAGCAGGAACCCGACGCCGAGGATGCCCCGGCGCCGGTGGACGGCGACGGCACGATCGAGTTCGACTCGGTGTCGTTCTCCTACTCGCCCGAGCGACCCCTCATCACCGACCTCTCGTTCCGCGTCGAACCGGGGCAGACCGTCGCCATCGTCGGCCCGACGGGCGCTGGCAAGACAACGCTGGTGAACCTCATCATGCGCTTCTATGAGCTCGACGGCGGCCGCATCCTGCTCAACGGCCAGAGCATCGCGGAGCTCACCCGGCGTGACATCCGCGCGAAGACCGGGATGGTGCTGCAAGACCCGTGGCTGTTCGCCGGGACCATTCGCGAGAACATCCGCTACGGCCGGGCCGACGCGACGGACGACGAGATCCTGCATGCCGCCCGCGCGACGTACGTCGACCGCTTCGTGCACTCGCTTCCCGACGGGTACGACACGCTGCTGGATGAGGACGCCTCCAACATCTCCGCCGGCGAGAAGCAGCTGATCACGATCGCCCGCGCGTTCGTGGCGCAGCCGAGCGTGCTGATCCTGGATGAGGCCACGAGTTCCGTCGACACCCGCACCGAGCTGCTGCTGCAAGGTGCCATGGCGGCCCTGCGGGAGGGACGCACGTCGTTCGTGATCGCGCACCGCCTGTCCACCATCCGCGACGCCGACCTCATCCTCGTCATGGAGGACGGCGCGATCGTCGAGCAGGGCACGCACGAGCAGCTGATCGCCGCGAAGGGCGCCTACTACCGGCTGTACACGGCCCAGTTCCAGCAGGCCGCCGCAGACCCGGATGAGGAGGCTGCCGCGGGGTCACCGGTAGCCCACGACCCGGAGGAGACCCCGGTCAGCTGAGCAGGCATCGCCGGGGCAGCGCTTTTCCGCCGGCCGCGGGGCTCTTGCACCTTTCGGATGCATCGCGGGAGTGCGGTCATCGGGCCGTAGAGGGCCGCTGCGGCGCATTCGTAGCGTGGCGGCATGGTTACTTCACGAGACCCCAGAACCGAAAGTCCGTCGCCCTCGATCCGGCCGGCCGGCGCGCGCGGCGGCCTGCGTGCGCTCATCCGATCCCATCCGCTGCTGGCCTTCTTCACGCTCGCGAATGGGCTGAGCTGGGGAGCCTGGCTTCCCTACGTGCTGTCACAGAACGGCCTGGGTGTGTGGGCGTTCCGCTTCCCCGAGGTCGCGGGGAGCGGGAGCGGTCAGCTCTTCGGGGTGCTCCCGGGCGCCTACCTCGGGCCCATCACGGCGGCGTTCCTGATCACCGCGCTCGTGGATGGGCGCCGGGGCCTTCGCGCCTGGGTGGGGCGACTGTTGCGGTGGAAGGTCGCGCCCCGGTGGTACGCGATCACGCTGCTCGGCGTTCCGGCCGGCATGCTGGTGATGGGCTTGGCGTTCTCGGGCGGGCAGATCGCGGCCCCGTCCGTGGCGGCGCTGATCGCCTTCGTTCCCTTGCTGCTGTTCCAGATGGTGACGACCGGCCTGGCGGAGGAGCCTGGATGGCGCGACTTCGCGCTGCCCCGGCTGCAGGACCGATTCACGCCCCTGCGTGCCGCGTTCATCCTCGGCCCGATGTGGGCGGTGTGGCACCTGCCGCTGTTCCTCACCGACTGGAGCGGCTACCCCGACATCCCGTGGACGCGCCCCCTCGTCTTCATCGTGTTCTGCATCGCGTTCAACGTCGTCATGTCGTGGGTGTTCAATCGCACCGGACAGAGCCTGCCCCTCTCGATGCTCATGCACGTGGGGGTCAACACGTTCGCATCGTTGATGTGGCTGGAGTTCTTCCCCATGCTCGATGGTGAACTTCCGTGGCTGGCGATGAGCACGGGTGCGGTGATCGCCGCCGTCGTGATCGCGCTCGCCACACGCGGTCGCCTCGGCTACGCCCCACCCGACTCCGTGCGCGCCGTCCCCACGTCGGCCCCCACGTAATGACACATCGCTCAGATCCGACCGGTCGCTCCGCCGGTGCCCCGCACTACCATCAGGGTGTGGCACCGGCGGAGCGACCCACGCATGCCGTATCCGTGGCGACGGCACTGGGCACAGCGGCCGCGGCGGTCGGCATCCTCGGTATCGCCGCGCTGCTGCTGGTCGCCGAACCCGCCGCGGGAGAGCAGGTCCCGCCTGCCGCGGTCTGGTGGGCGACCGGGGTGGTGCTCGTCCTGCAGTCGCTGGCCCAGCTCTGGCAAGGACGGGTCGCGGACGTCGTTCTCCTGGTCACCGCCGGACTCCCCCTCCTTCTCGCCTTCACCGCCCCCGGGGTGCTCTTCAGCGTCACCGCCTTTCCCGTGCTGGTGGTGTCGTTCCTTGCCGGCCTGTACGGGAACTTGCGTCATGTGCGGTGGTGGGCGCTGTCGGCCGGCGCACTGGTCGCTGCGGGAGAATTCGTGAATGCTCTCGGCGAGGGAGGCGCCGACGTGGTCGCCGTCTCCTTCGAATCGCTCGCGCAGGCGGCCGTCGTGGTCGGCGTTCCTCTGCTGCCGGCCACCGCGATCGCCGCCCAGCGCGCCGCACGCGTCGCTCAACAGGAGACGCTCGACGCCTTGACGCGCGAACGCGACGCGCAGATCGGCGAGGTGATCGCACAGGAGAGGATCGCGATGGCCCGCGAACTCCACGACATCGCCGCCCACCATCTGTCCGGGATCTCCCTCATGGCGTCCGCGATCGAACGCCAGGTCGTCTCCGACCCCGACGCGGCTCGGGTGGGTGCGAGACAAGTCCGCGAGCAGAGCAAGACCGTTCTGGACGACCTACGCCGGCTGGTGGGCCTGCTGCGGGACGCAGACGGCGGCGATCAGGAGGTCAAGACACTCGCAACCATCCCGGCTCTCGTGGAGTCGATGCAGTTCACCGGCGCGCTCGTGCATCTCGAGGTGCGGCCAGCGGCATCGGGCCGGCTCGGTGACAGCATCACTCCGCTGGGGCAGCTCGCCGCCTACCGCCTGGTGCAAGAAGCGCTGACCAACGCCGCGCGCTACGCGCCCGGCGCGGCGTGCACCGTCGTCATCGATGACACCGACCCCCAGCGGATCCGTGTCGCCGTTCGCAATGATCGCCCCCCGCCAGACGCGCAGGCCGCTCCCGGCGGCAGCGGCTTCGGCATCCTCGGGATGAAGGAACGTGCAACCCTGATCGGGGGATTCTTCGACGCCGGACCCGTCGGTGACGGCGGATGGGAGGCCAGCATGAGCATCCCCCGAGACGGGGGCGGGCGGCCAGAGAGGCAGGAGTCGTCGTGATCCGGGTTCTCCTTGCCGATGATCAGCCGCTCGTGCGTGCGGGGCTGTCCGCTCTGCTGGGCGCGGAGAACGACATCGAGGTCGTCGGAGTGGCGAGCGACGGGGCGGAGGCCCTGCGGCTCGCCCGGGAACTGGTTCCGGATGTGGCGTGCCTCGACATCCGGATGCCGGAGATGGACGGCATCGACGTCGCCGTCCGGATCAGTGGTCCGGGCGCGGACCTGCCCATCCCCGTTCTCATCCTCACCACGTTCGACATCGACGACTACGTGTTCCGCGCTCTAGAGGCCGGGATCGCCGGCTTCGTTCTCAAAGACTCCGATCCCGACGAGATCATCCGGGCCATCCGGAGCATCGCCGAGGGCCACGGAACGCTGGACCGCACCCTGACGCGTCGGATCGTCGACGAGTATGTGCAGCGCCGCCGGCTTCAGCCCGTCACCGCGGGGCGGGCACTGGACATCCTCACCGCACGTGAGCGTGACATCCTTCTGCTTCTCGCGCAGGGGATGTCCAACGAGGACATCGCCGCCGAGTTGGTGGTGGAGGTCGCCACGGTGAAGTCCCACCTGGCGCGGCTGCTCCCCAAGCTGGGCGTGCACTCGCGACTGCAGGCGGCCGTGTGGGCGTACCAGAACCACGTGGTGACCGTCGACGATCCGCCGGAGTAGCCACCGTCGGCGACGGGTGAGGCGTGCGCAACCCCCGGCCGAGGGTCCCCGCGCCCCGCTAGCGTCGAGGCATGGTGAACTATCGATACCTCGGAAACAGTGGTTTCAAGATCTCGGAGATCACGTACGGCAACTGGGTCACGCACGCCTCGCAGGTGGAGGACGATGCGGCAGTGAAGACGGTGCATGCGGCCCTGGATGCGGGGATCACGACCTTCGACACCGCTGACACGTACGCGAACACCGCCGCCGAGGTCATCCTCGGTAAGGCGCTGGAGGGCCAGCGCCGCGAGTCGCTGGAGATCTTCACCAAGGTCTACTTCCCCACGGGGCCCAAGGGCCCCAACGACGGCGGCCTCAGCCGCAAGCACATCGTCGAGTCGATCCACGGGTCGCTGAAGCGGCTCGGTACCGACTACGTCGACCTCTATCAGGCGCACCGTTTCGACTACGAGACGCCGCTCGAAGAGACCTTCCAGACGTTCGCCGACCTGGTGCGCCAGGGAAAGGTGCTCTACATCGGGGTCTCCGAATGGACCGCAGAGCAGTTGCGGGAGGGTTCCGCTCTCGCGAAGGATCTCGGCATCCAGCTCATCTCGAACCAGCCGCAGTACTCGATGCTGTGGCGCGTCATCGAGGGCAAGGTGGTCCCGGCCAGCGAGGAGCTCGGCATCTCTCAGATCGTGTGGTCGCCGATGGCGCAGGGCGTGCTCAGCGGCAAGTACCTGCCGGGGCAGCCGTTCCCGGAGGGCTCGCGGGCGACGGACGAGAAGAGCGGCGCACGCTTCATCCGCCGGTTCATGGAGGACGACGTGCTTACGGCTGTCCAGCGTCTGAAGCCGATCGCGGAGCAGGCGGGGCTGACGATGCCGCAGCTGGCGATCGCGTGGGTGCTGCAGAATCCCAACGTCGCCGCGGCGCTGGTGGGAGCATCCCGCCCCGAGCAGTTGGCCGATACGGTCAAGGCCTCGGGGGTGACGCTGGATGCCGACACCCTGACGGCCATCGACGCCGCGCTCGGTGACGCCGTGCAGCGAGACCCGGAGGACACGTACTCCGTGTCGCCGAAGAGTCGGCCGGCCTGACATGGCGGCGAGGAGCGCCGGCATCCTGCTCTACCGCCTCGACGGCGCCGGGGAGGTGCAGGTGCTTCTCGCCCACATGGGCGGACCGTACTGGGCGTCGAAGGACGTCGGCGCGTGGTCGATCCCGAAGGGCGAGTACGACCCCGATACCGAGGGGGCACTGGATGCGGCGCGCCGTGAGTTCCGCGAGGAGCTCGGAGTGGACGCGCCCGAGGTCGACTACGCCGAGCTCGGCACCTTTCCGTACTCGTCGGGCAAGAAGATCGTCGTGTTCGTCGGCGACGGCGCGGCGTTCACGGAGACGGAGTTCGGCTTCGGCGAGTTCGACCTGGAGTGGCCGCCCCGCTCGGGGAACACCGTGCGCTTCCCCGAGGTGGACCGGGTCGAGTGGTGCACGCCCGACGAGGCGCGCGAGCGACTCGTGAAGGGCCAGCGCCCCGCCCTGGACGCCCTCGTCTCGCACCTCACGGCCCTCTAAACGCCGTCGACTCGCCACAAACCGTTGTGTTTCGGCGCGTACCGCGACGGTTTGTGGCGAGTCGACCGGGCGGGGCGGGTCACTCGGCGGGGGCCAGCTCCCGTCGCCGCATGAGAGCGAGGGTTACGCCGATTCCGACGCCGGTGGTCAGCACCAGCCACCAGAGCCCCCGGGGGTCGATGTCGCCCCCCGACAGGGTCGGTGTCACGGCGATCGGCGACAGGTTCACGACGGCGTCGGGAAAGCCGAAGAGCGGCCCGAACAGGCCGAGGGTGGTCCCGAGCGCGATCAGCGTCCATCCTGCGGCGATGGTCAGGCGGGGCGCGACGACGAAGATCACCGCCGCCGCCGTCAGGAAGACCGCCGCGGCAGCCAACTGACCGACTCCCGCGACGAGGGTCACGTCCACCAGCGACCAATCCGGGTCCGGCAGCGACCACAGGCCGAGGATCGCCCCGACGATCGCGCTGACCAGGGTGGCCAGCATCCCGACCCCCGCGATGGCAAGGTAGCCCGCCAGCCACCGCACCGGGCCGACGGCGGACGCACGCACCGGTTCCGCCGTGCCACGAACTTCTTCGTGGCGTGCGCGGACGACCGTCTGGACCCCAGCGCACGCGGCGAGGACGCCCGCCAGGGTGAAGAAGATCGTCACGGTGTCCTCCTCGAGGCTCCCACCGGCGCCGAGTGAGGCGAGGAGGGCGTCCACCGACGGGATGCTGTCACCGATCTGCGAGATGGCATCGGAAAGGCGCGTCGACAGTACCCCGACGACCAGCCCGCCCACGGCCCACCCCAGGATGGCACCCCGGGACAATCGCCAGGTCAGTCCCCACGGGCCGGAGAGGGCGACGGTGGCGGTGGAGCGGCCCCGCCCCTCGGGCAGCAGGCTGCCACCGAGGTCGCGCCCCGCCTGCACCGCGACGGCCACAGCGGCGCACACCACCGCGAGCAGCGCGCCGAGCACCAGCGGGCGCGGATCGTCGGCGTCGAAGGGCCGCGTGTTCTCGGCCCACCCGAACGGCGAGAACCACGCGAGTGGTGCGCTCGTCACTCGCTGCAGGTCGGCGCTGGGCGTTCCGACGGCGTTGCCGAAGCCGCAGAGCAGATAGGTGAGGAGGATCGCCCACACCCCCAGGGCGTTTGCCGAGCGGGCAGTGCGCACGAGCTGCGCCGCAAGAAGCGCGACGCCCAGAAAGGCGATGCCGGTGACGCCGCTGGCCGCGCCGACGAGCAGGCTTCCCTTCGCGCCGAGGCCCAGCGCGACCAGCACGACCCACACGAGGGCTGCGAGGACCAGGTTGGCCACGACGCCGTGGGCCGCCGTCGCGACCAGTGGAACGACGCGTCCGGCGGGCGTGGCCGCGACGAGCTCCGCTCGGTCGGACTCCTCATCCGCTCGCGTGTGGCGCACCGCCAGAAAGCTGCTCATCAACGCTGCCAGAAGCGCGAGGAACGGCAGGATGACAAAGGCGATGAACGACCCCTCCGCGGAACCCGACGGCAGCCCGCGAAAGAGCAGGATGACCGGATTGGCGATCGCGGTCGCGAGCAACGCGGTGCGATCCTGCTCGGTCCCGAGCGTCTCGCGCACGCCGGCGTAGGCGGCGGCAGCAAGGGCTGCCGTGCCGAGAATCCACAGCGCCAGCTGAATCACGTCGCGCCGCGCGCGGTGCCGCACGAGCAGGAGGAATCCCGTCACGGCAGCGCCTCGGGGTCCGTCACGTCGTCACCGTAGTGACGGAGGAAGAGCTCCTCGAGTGAGGGTGGCTCGATGCGCAGCCCCGAAACGTGGGCATCGGCCAGAGCGGGCAGCAGGGCTGCCACGCGATCGCTGTCGACGGTGAAGCGCACCCGTCCGTTGCTGACGACCACGTCGTGAGCCTCTGGCAGGGGAGGGAGCACGCCCCCGTCGAGCTCGGCGAACGAGACGTCCGTGCGGGTGAGGTGGCGCAGCTCGCGCAGGGTGCCGCTTTCCACCACACGGCCGGCGCGGATGATGCTGACCCGGTCGCACAGCTGCTCGACCTCCGACAGGATGTGGCTCGACAGCAACACGGAACTTCCGGCCGCCCGCACGCGCATCAGCTCGCGCTGGAACACGACCTCCATCAGTGGGTCCAGCCCGCTCGTCGGTTCGTCGAGGATGTACAGGTCGGCGGGGACGGCGAACGCGGCGATGAGCGCGACCTTCTGCCGATTGCCCTTGGAGTACGCACGGCCCTTCTTGCGAGGATCGAACTGGAACGCCGCTTGGAGCCGCGCCCGTTCGTCGCGATAGGCGGCGGAACGCCCGCCCCCGCGAAGGCGGCAGAGGAGGTCGATCGCTTCGCCGCCGGACAGGTTCGGCCAGACGTTCACGTCGCCCGGCACGGACGCGATGCGGCGATGCAGCCGGACCGCGTCGCGCCACGGATCGCCGCCGAGCACGGATGCTTCGCCGCCGCCGACGCGCGCGAGCCCCAGGAGGATCCGGACCGTCGTCGACTTCCCGGCGCCGTTCGGACCGAGAAACCCGTGGATCTCGCCGGGCGCCACGTCGAGGTCGAGGCCATCGAGCGCCCGCACGCGGCCGTAGCGCTTTTGCAGCCCCCGGGTACGGATGACAGCTTCCATAGGCGGGACGCTACGCCGATGACGGTGTGGCCGCAGTACCCTTCTGCGGCTCCGCCGGATGTATACCACAAGCGACGCAATGCCGGAGATTATGCCGCCATTGCCAATCTATGTATACAATAAGGGGAACCACGAGGAGGTGAAGGATGCGAGCCAGTGATCGCGCCTACGCGACCCTCCTCCGCGAGATCCAGGATGGGGCCCTCCGTCCCGGAGCCGTTCTCGGCGAGGTGGAGCAGGCCACCCGCCTCGGCGTGAGCCGCACACCGCTGCGCGAAGCGCTGAGCCGTCTCGCCGGCGACGGACTGGTCTCCCAGCTGTCCCCGCGCGTCACGGTGGTGAGCGACATCGACGCGGATGACATCCGGGCGCTCTTCGAACTCCGACGCGCGCTCGAGGAGACCGCATCCCGGATCGCCGCCGAGCGGGGCGACGCCGACGCCTTCGCTGCCCTCGCCGAAGAGTTCTCCCGGGCAGACCCGGACGTGGCCGACGGTTCGGACGCCTACTACGCGCTGATCGCGCGCTTCGACGCGGCCACCGACGCTGCTCTCGGCAACGACTACCTGACGTCCGCTCTGCGCACTGTCCGTACGCACCTCGTGCGGGTACGCCGAATGGCGCGTGACAATCCCGTGCGGCTGGAACAGTCCGCGCGGGAGCACGAACTGATCGCCCGCGCGATCGCCGGCGGCGACGCCGAGCTCGCCGCGCACGCCACCCACGTGCACCTGTACAACGCCCTCACGACCATCCTCGAGTCCCTCCCGGAGGAACAGCCATGACCATCACCCACCACGTCCGCGTGCACCGCAGCGACGAGAACCTCCCCCGGGAAGGGCAGCTGGCCTGGGCCATCGCGCGCGTGGCCGCCGACCCGGTCCCCGTCGATCCCGACGTCGCCGACATGATCATCAACCGCGTCATCGACAACGCGGCCGTGGCCGCCGCATCCCTCACCCGCCGCCCGGTCAGCGCCGCGCGCCAGCAGGCGCTGGACCACGCCGTGTCGATCGGTGGCGTCGGGGCGACGGTGTTCGGGTGCGCGCTGGAGCGGCGCTCGAGCCCGGAGTGGGCGGCGTGGGCCAACGGGGTCGCCGTCCGCGAGCTCGACTACCACGACACGTTCCTCGCCGCCGAGTACTCCCACCCGGGCGACAACATCCCGCCGATCCTCGCCGTCGCCCAGCACACGGGGCGCGACGGCGCGGCTCTGCTGCGAGGCCTTGCCACCGGCTACGAGATCCAGATCGACCTGGTGCGCGCCGTCTCGCTCCACAAGCACAAGATCGACCACGTCGCCCACCTCGGCCCCTCGGCCGCGGCCGGGATCGGCACGCTCCTGGGCCTCGACACCGAGACGATCTACCAGGCCATCGGCCAGGCGCTGCACACCACCACGGCCACCCGGCAGTCCCGCAAGGGCGAGATCTCCACGTGGAAGGCGCACGCTCCCGCGTTCGCGGGGAAGATGGCCGTCGAGGCCGTGGACCGCGCGATGCGCGGCGAGACCAGCCCGTCCCCGATCTACGAGGGCGAAGACGGCGTGATCGCGTGGCTGCTGGACGGCAAGGATGCCGCGTACGACGTGCCGCTTCCGGGCGAGGGGGAGTCCAAGCGCGGCATCCTCGACTCGTACACGAAGGAGCACTCCGCCGAGTACCAGGCCCAGGCCTGGATCGACCTCGCGCGCCGGCTCGGGGCGCAGCATCCCGCCCTTCGCGACCCGCACAACGTCGCATCCGTCGTGCTGCACACGAGCCACCACACGCACTACGTCATCGGCTCGGGCGCCGGCGACCCGCAGAAGTACGACCCGACCGCGTCGCGCGAGACGCTCGACCACTCGATTCCGTACATCTTCACCGTCGCCCTGCAGGACGGCGCATGGCACCACGTGGAGTCGTACACGCCCGAACGGGCCGGCCGGCCCGACACGGTGGAGCTGTGGCGCAAGGTCACCACGGCCGAGGACGCCGAGTGGACCCGCCGCTACCACTCGGAGGACCCGAACGAGAAGGCCTTCGGCGGTCGCGTCGTGATCACGCTGACCGACGGCTCCACGATCGAGGACGAGATCGCCGTCGCCGACGCCCACCCGCTGGGGGCGCGGCCGTTCGCGCGGGAGGACTACATCCGCAAGTTCCGCCTGCTCGCCGAGCCGGTGCTGCTGCCGGAGGAGATCGAGCGGTTCCTCGACCTGGCCCAGCGCCTGCCCGACCTGACAGCCGCCGAGGTGCTGCAGCTGAACATCACCGCGAAGCCCGGCGTTCTGGCGATGGCCCCCGCCCCGAAGGGCCTGTTCTGATGGCCCGGGGTGTTCAAAACTCAGGACAAACCGGCCGATGGATGCTCCGGAGCGGCGCCGACGCGGCGTGTCTCCTGAATTCTGAACCGGAGAGGAAGAGGGAACTCTGATGCTGTACGCCAAGACTCCCGCGGCCGAGAAGCGCCGCCTGTTCCGCGAGCGCCTCGCCTCGGGCGAGCTGCTGCGCTTTCCCGGAGCTTTCAACCCGCTGTCGGCCCGGCTCATCGAGCGCAAGGGCTTCGAGGGCGTCTACATCTCCGGTGCCGTGCTGTCGGCCGACCTCGGCCTGCCCGACATCGGCCTCACGACCCTCACGGAGGTTGCCGGCCGCGGGCAGCAGATCGCGCGGATGACGGAGCTGCCGGCGATCATCGACGCCGACACCGGCTTCGGCGAGCCGATGAACGTCGCCCGCACCATCCAGACCCTCGAGGATGCGGGGCTTGCCGGCACCCACATCGAAGACCAGGTCAACCCGAAGCGGTGCGGTCACCTGGACGGCAAGCAGGTCGTGGATGCCGACACCGCCATCCAGCGCATCCGCGCCGCCGTCGACGCGCGCCGCGACCCGAACTTCCTCATCATGGCGCGCACCGACATCCGTGCCATCGACGGTATGGATGCGGCGATCGACCGCGCCAAGGCGCTCGTGGATGCGGGGGCCGACGCCATCTTCCCCGAAGCGATGCGCTCCCTGGAGGAGTTCGCCGCCGTGCGGGCAGCCGTCGACGTGCCGATCCTGGCGAACATGACCGAGTTCGGCAAGAGCGACCTGTTCAGCGTCGACTCGCTCCGCGACGTCGGGGTGAACATCGTCATCTGGCCCGTCTCCCTGCTGCGCATGGCGATGGGCGCGGCCGGGCGTGCGCTCGACACTCTCGTCGAAGAGGGGCACCTCACCTCGAAACTCGGCGAGATGCAGCATCGCGCAGACCTCTATGACCTGATGGACTACGAAGGCTACAACCACTTCGACACGAGCGTTTTCAACTTCCAGATCGACCGCTGACGCGCGCTCCATGTCTCAGTTCCCGCCATCCATGTCTCACTTTCCGCAGGAATATCAGCAAAACCTGCGGAAAGTGAGACATGGAGTACTCGAAGGAGAGAAATGACCGACACCGACATCAAGAAGGGCCTCGCCGGCGTCGTCGTGGACTACACGGCCGTCAGCAAGGTCAACCCGGAGACCAACAGCCTGCTCTACCGCGGGTACCCCGTGCACGAGCTGGCGGCGACCCAGCCGTTCGAAGCCGTCGCGTACCTCCTGTGGCACGGCGAGCTGCCCACCGAGGAGCAGCTCGCGGAGCTGCGCGCCACGGAGCGGCAGCACCGGGCGCTGCATCCGGACGTGAAGGCGGCGATCGACATCCTGCCCACCAGCGCACACCCGATGGACGAGGTCCGAACGGCCGTGAGCGTCATCGGCGCCCAGGACACCGCCGGGATCGCGAACGTCATGGATGCGGTGGGCACCCCCGAGGAGAACCTCGAGCGCAGCATCCGCCTCTTCGCGCAGCTGCCGGCGATCGTGGCCTACGGGCAGCGCCGTCGCCGGGGCCTGGAGCTCGTCGAGCCCCGGGACGACCTGGACTACGCCGCGAACTTCCTGTGGCAGACCTTCGCTGACGCGCTCGACCCGGTGGTCATCGACGCGTTCAACCGCTCGATGATCCTCTACGCCGAGCACTCCTTCAACGCCTCGACCTTCACCGCCCGCGTCATCACCTCGACCCTCAGCGACATCTACTCGGCCGTGGTCGGGGCGATCGGAGCCTTGAAGGGGCCGCTGCACGGCGGCGCGAACGAGGCCGTGCTGCACATCTTCGAGGAGATCGGTTCGGCCGAGAACGTCGGGCCGTGGCTGGATACGGCGCTCGCCGAGAAGCGCAAGATCATGGGCTTCGGTCACCGCGTGTACAAGCGTGGCGACTCGCGCGTGCCGACGATGAAAGCCGCCCTGGACACCCTCGTCGCCCACTACGACCGGCCCGACGTCGCGGAGCTCTACAACACCCTCGAGAGCGAGTTCGTGGAGCGCAAGGGCATCTACCCGAACCTCGACTACCCGTCGGGGCCGGCGTACGACCTCATCGGGTTCGACGTCCTCACCTTCACGCCGCTGTTCGTCGCTGCCCGCATCACCGGGTGGACCGCGCACATCATGGAGCAGCAGGCATCCAATGCCCTCATCCGCCCGCTGTCGGAGTACAACGGTCCGGACGAGCGGCACATCCCCGGCTATGTGCCCGACACCGCGGTGCTCGACGTGGCCGAGCGCCCGGAGGAGGCGGCGGGGTGATGTCCGAGAAGGTCGTGCTCCTCGCCGGTGCGCGGACGCCGGTGGGCAGCTTCGCCGGGTCGCTGTCGAGCGTCCCCGCACACGAGCTCGGCGCGACCGCGGTCACCGCGGCGCTCGCGCGGGCCGGCGTCTCCGGGGACGACGTGGGGGAGGTCGTCATGGGATGCATCGCCCAGAACGGCCCCGACGCGTACAACGCGCGGCGGGTGGCGCTCGCGGCCGGGCTGCATCCCCGCATCCCCGCGTTCACGGTCAACCGCCTGTGCGGCTCGGGCCTGCAGGCCATCTGGTCAGGCGCGCAGGAGCTGCTGTGGGGCGGTGTGGACGTCGTGGTCGCCGGCGGCGACGAGAGCATGTCGCGGACGCCCTTCCTCGATTTCCAGGCGCGGTCCAACCCGCGTCTGGGCGACCGGAAGCTCCTGGACGGCACGCTCGCGATCCTCACCGATCCGTTCACCGGTCGGCACATGGGCACGACCGCCGAAACGGTGGCCACGCGCTACGGCGTGAGCCGGGAGGCTCAGGACGAGTTCGCGGCCGAGAGCCAGCGCCGGGCGACATCGGATGCGGCGCGGGCGGCGTTCGCGGAGGAGATCGCGCCGGTCACCACCGGGGGCCGGAAGCCGATCGAGGTCTCGCTCGACGAGCATCCCCGCCCCGGCACGACGGTGGAGGTGCTCGCGGGACTGCGGGCGGCGTTCGCGGAGGGCGGCAGCGTCACGGCCGGTAACTCCTCCGGCATCAACGACGGAGCCGCGGCAACCGTGCTCATGCGCGAGTCCGATGTCCGCGAGCGCGGGCTGAAGGGGCTGGTGACGATCGAGGCGGTCGTGACGGCGGGCATCGAGCCGGAGATCATGGGCTATGCCCCCGTGATCGCGCTCGAGCGACTGTGGCAGCAGACGGGGTTGTCGCCGAGCGACGTGGACACGATCGAGCTCAACGAAGCCTTCGCGTCCCAGGCGGTCGCCGTCATCCGCGATGCCGGGTTGGACCCGGCGAAGACGAATCCCTACGGCGGCGCCATCGCCCTCGGGCACCCGGTCGGCGCGACGGCCGCGATCCTCACTCTGCGTGCGGCGATGGATCTGCACCGACGCGACCTGGAGTACGCCGTCGTGACGATGTGCATCGGCGGGGGCCAGGCGCTGGCGGCGCTGCTCCGCCGCTGGGACGGCTGACACGGCCACGCCTCGCGCATACTCCTGCGGAGCGTGGGCCTGACCCGTGCGCGCCGGTGCAAGGCAGGGACGCGGGACGGAGGGCAGCAATTCATGCACGCCCATCGAAATAGTAGGAAGCCCTACTAAGCTGTCGTGTGCAGCGACGCCGCCGCACGAAGGAGAGCCATGGACGCCACCCCTGTCCCGGTGCTCGAACCGGTCGCCATCAGCGACGAGGAGCGAGCCGCGCCAACGAGGCGCTGCAGTTGCACGGCGGATACGGGTATCTCAGCGAGTACGGCATCGAGAAGATCGTGCGCGACCTGCGGGTGCATCAGATCCTCGAGGGCACCAACGAGATCATGCGCCTCGTCGTCGGACGCAGCGTCCTGGGGACGGCAGCATGAGCGGGAAATCTCCAAAGAGTTCGCAGAGGGCGATGATCCCGGGCAGGATTTCCCCGGGATCATCCCCTCGATCCGTCCGGCAGTGCACCGTAAGGAGCCCGATGTGACCAGCTACGACACCATCCTCACTGAGCAGCGCGGAAGGGTCGGATGGATCACCCTGAACCGCCCCGACGCGCTCAACGCGCTGAACACCCAGGCGATGCGGGACGTGGTGGCAGCCGCCGAGGCGTTCGACGCCGACCCCGGCGTGGGAGCCATCGTGGTGACCGGGTCGGAACGCGCGTTCGCCGCCGGCGCCGACATCAAGGAGATGGAGGGGAAGACCTCCGTCGACATGGTGCTCGATGACCACTTCGGTGCCTGGCGCCGGTTCGCCGACGTGCGCACGCCCGTCATCGCCGCGGTCTCCGGTTATGCGCTCGGGGGTGGATGCGAACTGGCGTTGATGTGCGACGTCATCCTCGCCGCCGACACGGCCGCCTTCGGTCAGCCGGAGATCGGCCTCGGCGTGATCCCCGGGATGGGCGGAACGCAGCGGCTCGTCCGCGCACTCGGGTACTACAAGGCCGCCGACCTCGTCCTCACCGGGCGCCGGATGCCCGCGGAGGAGGCGGAGCGGGCGGGGCTCGTCTCACGCGTCGTCCCGGCGGGGGACCTCCTCGCGGTCGCGGAGGAGGTCGCCGGCACGATCGCGGCGAGGTCGCTGCCGTCGCTCTACGCCGCGAAGGCGGCGTTGGATGCTGCGCTGGAGACCACGCTCAGTGAGGGCCTGCGCTACGAGAGCGCCGCGTTCTCGGCGCTGTTCTCCACGCACGATCAGAAGGAGGGCATGGCGGCCTTCCGCGAGAAACGTGCCCCCGAGTTCACGGGCCGGTGACGCCGATCAGAGGGGCTCGGGCTGCGGCGCCGGGTCGGAGAAGTCTCCCGAGTTCTTGCGGAACCGCGCGATGAGTCGCGCGAGTTCGACCTGGTCGTCGGCCGAGAACCCCAGATCGGCGAACACCGCGTTGAGCGCGCGGGTGGCCTCCTCCACGTGGGTGCGACCGGTGTCGGTCAGGACGAGAAGCGCCGCGCGCCCGTCGGTGGGGTGCGGTTCGCGCACGACGTACCCGTCGCGCGCCAGGCGCTCCACCGTGTTGGTGACGCTGGTGGCGTGCACCTGCAACCGGGCCACGGCGCTTCCCATCGGCATCCGCCCCTCGTGCGTGAACGCGAGGAGGCGCAGCAGCTCGAACCGGGCGAACGTGAGGCCGAGGGGGCGCAGCGTCGCGTCGATGCGCGCCATCACCAACTGCTGCGCGCGGATGAGGGAGAGGACCGCGGTCATCCCGTCCGCCGCGTCGTCCCACCCGTGCGCATGCCACTGCCGCTTGGCCTCGGCAATGGGGTCCATCTGCAATCGTCTGGGCATCACGCCTCCCTCCCCGCCACGGTATCCGTCCGTGGTGGGCGAGCCGAAGGCGCGGGGGGCGCGCCGCCTAGACTCGACCCGACGTGAGGAGCGGAACCGATGAGAATCGTGGTGCTCGTGAAGGAGGTTCCCGACACGTACGGGGATCGCAAGCTCGACCTGGAGACGGGATTGGCCGATCGCGGCGCGAGTGACGCGGTCCTGGACGAGATCGGGGAACGTGCTCTCGAGGTCGCGCTGACCTACGCCGACGCGCATGCCGGAACCGAGGTCATCCTCGTGACCATGGCGCCGGCATCGGCGGTGACCACGGTGCGCAAGGGTCTCGCGATGGGGGCGACGTCGGCGGTGCATGTCACGGATGACGCGCTGCGGGGCGCGGACATGTCCCTGACCGCGGAAGTGCTCGCGGCGGCGGTGCGCCGTGCCGAACCGGATCTGGTGATCACCGGAAACCTCTCGACCGACGGCACCGGCGGGGTGATCCCGGCCATGCTCGCGGAGCACCTCGGGATGCCGCAACTGACGGCGTTGACCGGTGTCGAGATCGCCGACGCATCCGTGTCGGGGACCCGGGCCTCCGATGCCGGGGCGGTGTCGGTGTCAGCGCCTCTTCCGGCGGTGATCTCGATCACCGAGGCCCTCCCGGATGCGCGCTTCCCGAACTTCAAGGGAATCATGGCGGCGAAGAAGAAACCGTACGAGACGGTGACGGTGACGGATCTCGGGGTGGACCCCGAGGACTTCTCGGTGCCCCGGTCGATCCTGGTGACCGTCGCCGAGCGACCGGCGCGGGCGGCGGGCATGAAGATCGTCGATGAGGGTGACGCGGGCACGCAGCTGGCCGAGTTCCTCATCTCCAACCGGCTCGCGTGAGGAGACGCACATGACTTCGAACCCGATCCTCGTCCTGATCGAGACCACCCCCGACGGCACGGTCGTCTCCACCGCTGCGGGCCTCCTCGGCGCTGCGGCAGCGGTCGGCGACCCCGTCGCCGTGGTCGTGACCGGCCCCGGTTCCGGGGACGCGGCCGCGCAGGAGGCGTCCTCCCTCGGCGCCGGGCGGGTGCTCGTCGCCGAACTCGACACGGCTTCCTCGCAGTTGACGGTGCCGGTGGTGGACGCCCTCGCCGCGGCCGTCACCGCGATGCAACCGGACGCGGTGCTCGTGGCCAACTCGATCGAGGGCCGCGACATCGCCGGCCGCCTGGCCGCCCGCCTGCGGCTCGCGATCGCCGCGGACGCGGTCGGGGTGACCCGTGACGAGCAGGGCGTTCTCGCGCAGCACTCCGTCTACGGTGGTGCCTACACGACCGAGTCGGCCACCACCTTCGGCACGCTCGTGGTGACGGTACGGCAGGGCGCGATCGACGCCAGGGCCGAGGCCGTGGCAGAGCCGCTGATCGAACGGCTGGAGGTGCCCGCATCCGGCGTGCCCGCCGCATCCGTCCACGGGTACGAGGCCGCCGTGGCGACATCGTCCCGCCCGGAGCTGCGGGGTGCGGTCAAGGTCGTGTCCGGGGGCCGCGGGCTGGGATCGGCGGAGAAGTTCGTCCTGGTCGAGCAGCTCGCCGATGCGCTCGGCGCCGCGGTCGGAGCATCCCGCGCCGCCGTCGACGCCGGGTACATCCCGTACTCGGCGCAGGTCGGACAGACCGGGGTGTCGGTGTCGCCGCAGCTGTACGTCGCGCTGGGGATCTCCGGCGCCATCCAGCACCGCGCGGGGATGCAGACGGCCAAGACCATCATCGCGATCAACAAGGACGGGGATGCCCCGATCTTCTCCATCGCCGACTTCGGCGTCGTGGGCGACGTCTTCACCGTCGTGCCGCAGCTGATCGCCGCGCTCGAGCAGCGCAAGGGATAGGCCGCCTGTGAGTGAGACCCGCGCCCTTCGTCGTGGGCTGCCGCGCGTCCGCGGCGGCGAGCCGTGGCCGCCCGCGGATATCCCCGTACCCGGTGGTGCCGCTGATGTCACCGGTGCCGCGGCGGGGGAGTCCGCGCCCGGGGGTGTCGCCGGTGTCACCGGTGCCGTCGGTGCCGCGCCTGTGGGTGAGCCTGCGGTTCCGGTCCCGGCGAGCTCCCCGGGTACTCCGGGTTCGCCGGGTTCGCAAGGGACTGAGGTGTCGGCGGGGCCTGCGGGTTCGGCAGGTTCGGGCGGGTCCGCCCCACACCCCGATAGGCCGTCGGCGGCGAGGCCGATGCTGCGGCGCGGGCTCCCGCGCGTTACCGGCGGGGAACCATGGCCTCCCGCAGCGGCCGCGGGTGCCGCCTCACCCGCACCCGCGGCCGGTGCCGCCTCACCCGCACCCGCGGCGTCCGTGTCGGCTGCGGCAGCGACCGTCGCGGCTACCGCGGCGCCTGCGCCGGAGCCGCTTCGGGGTGCTCCGGCTGTCGGGGTTGGAGCGGATTCTGCTCTTCGGGGCGAGACGATCCCGCCCCAGGGCACGGATTCCGCCCCGAGTCGCGGCGCGGCCGCGCTGGAGCCCGCCGCGGGTGTGACGGTGCGGCGCGGGCTCCCGCGCGAGCCCGGCGGCGAGGCGTGGCCTCCCGTCTCCACCGTGGTGACCGCGGCGTCGACCGGTGCCGCGCCCGCGCCGTCCATGTCCACCACCGCTGCCGCCGCCGCGCCGTCCGCACCCGCGCCGTCCGCACCTGCGCGGTTCACCACCGATGCGGCTGCACCCGCGTCCGCTTCGGCCCCCACCCCGCCCCCTTCGGCCTCCGCGCCCACCCCGGCCCCCTCGACCGCCGCCCTGGTCGAGCCGGCGAGCCCGCGCCCGCCGCTGCCGTTCACTGCGGCGGTGTGGCCGGGCGCTGCGGCATCCGGGCCGCGCGCCCCGCGGCCGGAGCCGAAGCGGTACGGACCTTTCACCCGCGTGCAGTGGGCGGGCGCGGTCATTGTCGCCGGCGGCGGGTTGCTGGTCGCGGCGGGGATGGCTGTCGCGCTCGTGCGGTGGCTGCTGTCGACCGAGTGGGGTGCCGGATTCCTCGCGGCCTACCCCGGCGAGTACCACCTGCCCTCCGGCGCCCCCGTCGGGTTCCCGGCGTGGCTGGGGTGGCAGCACTTCTTCAACGCGTTCCTGATCGTTCTCATCATCCGTTCGGGCCTGCAGGTGCGCCGAGACAAGCGCCCCGCGGTGTTCTGGTCTCCGCGCGGCGACTCCAAGCGCAAGATCAGCCTCGCCCTGTGGTTCCACCAGTCGCTCGACATCCTGTGGGTGGCCAACGGCGTGATCTTCGTCGTGCTGCTGTTCGTCACCGGGCAGTGGATGCGCATCGTGCCCACGTCATGGGAGGTGTTCCCCAACGCCATCTCGGCGGGCCTGCAGTACGTGTCGCTGAACTGGCCCACCGAGAACGGATGGGTCAACTACAACTCGCTGCAGCAGCTGGCCTACTTCGCGACCGTGTTCCTCGCGGCGCCGCTCGCCATCGTCACCGGAGTGCGGATGAGCGGCATCTGGCCGGCGAATGCGACCACGCTGAACCGGATCTACCCGCTCGAGTGGGCGCGCCGCATCCACTTCCCGGTGATGATCTACTTCGTCCTGTTCATCATCGCCCACGTGGCGCTGGTGTTCGCGACCGGTGCCCTGCGCAACCTCAACCACATGTACGCGGCGCAGGATGCGGTGAACTGGACCGGGTTCTGGATCTTCATCGCCTCCATCGCCGTCACCGCGGCGGCGTGGGTGGCGGCGCGCCCGCTGATCCTCGCACCCATCGCTCGCCTCTTCGGCGACATCCGCGGCCGCTGAGCCCGGCTCGACCCCGGCGTCGCGCGATGCGCCGTCGGAACATCGCGCCCTCGTCGGAGGATCCACCCCAGAGGCTCCGACATCGGCGCGATCGTCCGACCTCACGGCCAGGCTCCGCGCGCGTCAGTGGCCGGCGAGGCGGGCGGTGAGAGCGGCGGCGGCCTGCCGCGCGGCGGCGCCCAGGAGGGCCACGGCATCCCCGTCCGCGAGGCTGCGGAAGGTGACACCGACGGATGCGACGGGGTAGCCGTTGCGGTCCACCGCAGCGGCCGCGACCGAGGCATACCCGGCGGTGATGTCGCCGTCCTCGTCGGCCCAGCCGCGCTGACGAGCGGCGCGCAGCAGCCCGTCGAGCTCCCCGAGGGTGGACGGCCCGGGCCCGACGCGGCGGTACAGCGCCTGGCGGTGCGGGTACAGCGCGCGCACCTGGTCGGTCGACAGCACCGCGAGCGCGGCGCGGCCGGTCGCCGTCAGGTGCGCCGGGAGGCGGACGCCGACGTTCGACACCGTCGTCGGCGCGCGGGGTGCGGAAACGCGGTCGACGTAGGTCACCTCCGCGCCGGTCAGCACCGCGAGGTGCCCGACGACGGGGACAGCCGCGGCACCGACCAGCCGCTCCAGCAGCGGGTGCGCCATTCGCCGGAGCCGGTCGGTCTGCAGCGATCCGGCGCCGATCTCCGCCACCAGAGCGGAGAGGCCGTAGGCCCGCTCCTCGGGGTAGTGCACGAGGAACCCTTCATCCATCATCGCCCGCGCCAGCTGGTAGAGCGAGGAGCGCGGGATGCCGAGCTCCCGCGCGAGGACGGATGCGGGCACCGGGCCGGTGCGCTCGGCGAGGAGGCGCAGCATCCGCAGTGCGCTGCGGGCGGCCGGCACGTGCGCCACGACCCTCCTCCGTGTCTGAGATTTCAGACACAATACCGCCGGCAGCCGATGCGCTGCCGCGATCGTGCGGCTTCACTGAGGGCATGCCGGATGTCTCCGTGGGCGCGGGTGCCCTCCGCATCGCCGATGTCGTGGCCGTGGCGCGCGACGCGGCGCCGGTGCGCCTCGACCCCGACGCGCGGGGCCGGATGGGGCACACCCGCGCCGTCATCGAGCGTCTCGCCGGCCACCCGCTGCCGCACTACGGCGTCTCGACCGGGTTCGGCGCCCTGGCCACCAGCCACATCCCCGCCGAAGACCGCCGGCAGCTGCAGCGTTCCCTGGTGCGCAGCCACGCCGCCAGCGCCGGTCCCGAGGTCGAGCGGGAGGTCGTCCGCGGCACGATGCTCCTGCGGCTGGCGACCCTGGCCACCGGCCGTACCGGAGTGCGCCCGGTCGTCGCGGAGACGTACGCCGCGATGCTGAACGCCGGGATCACCCCGATCATCGGCGAGTACGGCTCGCTCGGATGCTCCGGAGACCTGGCGCCGCTCGCGCATTGCGCCCTGGCCGCCATCGGCGAGGGCGAGGTGCACGACTCCTCCGGCATTCGCCGGGACGCCGCATCCGTCCTGGCCGAGGCCGGCATCACCCCACTGGTGCTGCAGGAGAAGGAGGGGCTCGCGCTCGTCAACGGCACCGACGGGATGCTGGGGATGCTGGCGCTCGCGATCTCCGATCTCGACACGCTCCTCCACACCGCCGACATCGCGGCGGCGATGAGCGTCGAGGGCCTCGCGGGCACCGACGGCGTCTTCGCCGCCGACCTCCTCGCGCTCCGCCCGCACCCCGGGCAGGCAGCCTCCGCCGCCGTGATGCGCGCGATGCTCGACGGGTCGCCGGTCATCGCCGCGCATCGCACCACCGGATTCACCCGCGTGCAGGATGCGTATTCGCTGCGGTGTGCTCCGCAGGTGCACGGCGCAGCACGCGACACCCTCGACCACGCGCGGCTCGTCGCCGACCGTGAGCTCGCCAGCGCCATCGACAATCCCGTCGTGACCCTCGACGATCGCGTCGAGTCCAACGGGAACTTCCACGGTGCCCCGATCGGCTACGTGCTCGACTTCCTGGCGATCGCCGCGGCGGATGTCGCGAGCATGAGCGAGCGGCGCACCGACCGGTTCCTCGACCGCATGCGCAGCCACGGGCTGCCCCCGTTCCTCGCCGATAACCCGGGCGTCGACAGCGGGCACATGATCGCGCAGTACACCCAGGCCGGGATCGTCAGCGAACTCAAACGGCTCGCGGCGCCCGCATCCGTCGACTCGATCCCGACCAGTGCGATGCAGGAGGACCACGTGTCGATGGGGTGGCACGCGGCCCGGA
Source organism: Microbacterium sp. Z11_20 (assembly GCF_057197605.1). Classification (NCBI taxonomy): domain Bacteria; kingdom Bacillati; phylum Actinomycetota; class Actinomycetes; order Micrococcales; family Microbacteriaceae; genus Microbacterium; species Microbacterium sp. Z11_20. Next base: position 190,468 of record NZ_JBXVOQ010000005.1, read on the forward strand.
AGCTCCGCCGGGGGATCGAGGGGCTGACGACGGTACTCGCGATCGAGGTGCTCACCGCGGCCCGCGGCATCGAGATGCGCGGCGAGGGGGCGGCTCCCGCGACCGCCCGCGTTGTCGGGGCACTGCGTGAGACCGTGCCCGGCCCAGGCCCCGACCGCTACCTCGCCCCGGAGATCGCCGCGGCGACCGACTTCGTCGCCTCCGGCGCAGTGCTCCGCGCTGCCGGCATCTAGCGGGATGCGGCGCCGTCGGCGAATCCGGCGGCGTATGCCTCGTCGGCACCCAGGCGGAACATGTCGCGCTCGGCCGGGCGCACGATGGAGCGCGCACCGGGGAGGTCGAGGGAGCCGACGAGGTCGCCACGGCCCCGCACCACGGCCACCGGGAGGCGCGCGGCCTTGCCCTTGACGAGGTCGGCGGCCGACGCCAGCTCGTCGGCGACGCACGGCATCGTCGCCACGAGCGGGCGGCCCTCGGCGTCGACGTGTCCGCGGAGGTCTTCGAACACGAGGACCCCGGCCGCCCCGATCGCGGCGTCGGTCTGCCCCTCGCGCCACGCGCGGCCGAGGGTGTCGGAGATGAGAACGCCCACGAGAGCGCCGGTGCGTTCCCGCAGGCCTGCCGCGAGTGCGCGCGCCGACGCATCCGGGTCCTCCGGCAGCAGCAGCACCGTTCCCGCGGGGGTGTTGCTGGCATCGACCCCCGCCGCGGCGGAGACCATCCCGAGACGGTTCTCCACGATCCGGGTGACCTGTCCGTCCGGCGCGGTGCGCGCCGCCACGAGCCGCACCGTCTCGGCGGTGATCGCGTTCTCGCGGTCATCCGCCACGACGAAGCGGCCTTCTGCCTTCGACACGATCTTGCTCGTCACCACGACGATGTCGCCGTCGACGAGTTCGCCTCCGGCCGCAGCCGCGATCACCGACACGAGGTCCACCCCCGGCGTGATCTCCCCGATGCCCTCCAGGGCCCAGACCTGCAGCACGTCAGCGGATGAATCGGACTTCGGTGAGCTGCTCGCCGAGGAAGGGCTCGGTGTGCGTCGCACCGTCGAGCACGAACCCGTTGCGGGCGTAGAACCGGTGCGCGCGGGGGTTGTCTTCCGCGACCCACAGGTACAGGGGCTCATCCTTGGCCACGACGGCGTCGAACAACTGCTGACCGATGCCCGTGCCGTGCCACGCGTCGAGCAGATAGATGAAGTACAGCTCCCGGTTGCGCGGCGCATCCCGGTCGCGCGCCGGCCCGGAGCCGGCGAAACCGACGATCTCGCCCCCGACCAGCGCGGCGCGCATCGTGAAATCCGGTCCTTGGACGGCCCAGTGCGTCCAGAGTTCGGCCATGCGCTTGGGCGAGATCTTCTCCAGCGCGGCCTTGCTGATCAGATGGTCGTACGTCTCGTGCCAGCACGTGGCGTGCACACGTCCGAGGGCTTCGGCATCCACGTCGCGGACGGGCCGCACGACGATGTCGGTCTGCATTTCGGCATCCATGGCCAGACTCTACGCGCGCGACTGCGGCGGGCGAAATCAGTTGCCGCGGGGGGAAGTGCCGATGATTCGACGCCGTCGGACACTGCGCACGCCGGTGCGCCGGGCGCTACTGTGAGTGCGTGCGGAGGGTCGTGGCGACGAGTGGCCGGCTGCTCGCCGCCCACTGGCCGGCCCTGATCTCCTGGTTCCTCGCCGGCATCCTGGGCCGCTATCTCGTGATCGAGGTCGCCGGCTTCGTCGGCGCCTACAGCGCGATCGGCGGCTTTCTGCTCCTGCCGCTGGCGAGCCTGGCCCGCCTGATCAGCTTCGTCGCCATGTTCCTGGTGCTGCGCGACGGGATGGCCCGCCTCGCCGCGCTCGCGCCCGTGCCGCCCGAGAGGGCAGCGCGCCGCATCGCCTTCCGCGACGCTCTGCTGGCGTCGATCCTGCCGTTCTTCGCCGTCTACGCCGCGTGGGGTTTCCTGCGGGAGGACGTGACGGCGTATATGAGTCGAGCCTTGGAGGTGCAGTCCGAACGCATCATCGTGACCGGCCTGGCCGGCGGCGCCGACATCGACACGAGCGGCACCGTGCTCGAACTGGCGTTCGAGCCGTGGACCCTCGCGGTCATCGTGCTGGCGTTCGCGGGGAGATGGGCGTGGAAGCGCTGGGCGTCCCGCCTCCCGCGGGGGGCCGCGGTCGCCGCGGTCTACTTCGAGGCGGTGTGGGTCTTCCTCACTCTGTTCCTCCTGTCCGACGCGATCGGCTGGGTGACCGGATGGATCGACACGCGACAGGCGATGGCGTGGCTCGCCGACATCCGCGGGTGGCTGGCGGATGCGGTGGCCCCGGTCGCGTGGGCGTGGGACGGGATCGAGTGGCTGATCGGAGAGATCGGCGGCATCGTGCTGCTGCCGTTGGCATGGCTGACGATCGCGGGAGTGGTCTACGGGCAGGCGGTGTCACCGCGGGGACTCGACTTCCGGGCGCCCGTGGTGGAGAAGGTGCGCGGGCGGTACACGAGCCTGCCGCAGCGCCTTCGCCGGCGCCTGGCCGACATCGGCTCCGGCCTGGGTTCGCGGTTCCAGCCGATCTGGCGGGCGCTCGTGCTGATGTGGCGGGGAGGGCCGATCCTCGTCGGCGGGTACGTCCTGCTGTACACCGTCCTCCTGTTGGGCGAGCAGCTCCTGACGCTGGGGATCACGCGCGCGCTGGGCCCGCACGACTTCTACTCGTTCTGGATCGTGGCCGACACCCTCGTCCTCCTCGCGGTGCCGCTGGTGATCGAGCCGCTGCGCGCGGTCCTGGTCGCCAGCGCCTACGACGCCACGGTCGGCGCCCTGATCGGCGCGCCGGTGGTGTCGTCAGGGCACGTCGACGACGAGTCGCAGGAAGCGCGGGAGCTCGTCCACGACCGTGAAGTCGAGGCCGAGACGGCCGGAGACGTCGTCGGGCACGAGGAACGGGACGGTGACGGTGTAGGAGCCGGTCCGCTCGGGGTCGCATGACCACCGTGCACCGTCATCGTCCGGCAGATCAACGGTGCGCGTCGCCTCTCGCCAGCGGCGGCCGTCGCCGGACAACTCGCGCAGCGTGGGCATGCCGCAGCGCGCGGGCTCCCCGCCGGGTCGCACCGGAACCTCGGCGGCCAGGACCTTCACCCCCGGAGGCAGCTCCCAGTCCGGCTCCTCCGCCACCTCGGAGACCATTGCGGGCCCGTAGACCGCTCCGGCGAAGTCGGCGGTCTCGCCAGATTCGACCGTGACGGGGAACACCTCGCGGCCGGAGTAATACCCCCACCACTCGTTGCCGCCGATGACGAGGACGCTGGCGGGGACGAGGACAGCGGCCGCTGTCAGGGCCAGCGCATTGCGGCGCAGCCAGGAGGAGGTCATGACCGCGCCCACCCCGTCGGGAGCAGGTCGGCGCCGGGAACGTGCTCGAGAGAGGCCAGGTCCAGGGTCACCTCGATGAGGGCATCGAGCCGCGTTTCCGAATCCTCCGACAGACGCAGGACCGCCACCTCGTCCGCGGCATCCGCGGGCAGCTCGAACGCGAGGCTGCCGGAGAGGGGGATGCCGACCGACAGGGGGGACTGGAACAGCGACGGCGGACGCTCGCTGGCGCGGAAGGTGCGGTCGTCGATGGTGAGCGTGGCACCGCCCAGGCGCGCGCCCTGCTCGTCGATGCGCGCGGCGATCTCCAGATCCACGACGAGCCACGTCCCCTCCGCCTGCCACCCGCCTGCCGTGACGCCATCGGCGACGCGCGCCTGGGTGATCGTCGCGTCGAGCGTGCGAGCGGCGACCTCCTCGCCGATCGTCGCCACGACGGGGAAGGGGGCTTCGGCCGCGTCGTCCGGCGGTGTCACCAGCGTGATGATCCAGGCCGCCGCGAGCAGGGCCACGCCGATCGCCCACGCGAGCCACGGCTTCATTCCCCGTCTCCCGCCGATGAGCCGGCGCCGACGTCGGTCACCGGGACGGATACGCGCGCGGCCAGGACCGGATCGATCCACGACTGACCGGCCGTGACGAACGAGCCGGTGTGCAAGCTCGCGTCGCGGAGGTCCAGCAGGAGCTCGTCCCCCTCCGCAACACGGCCCGCCGAGACCGTCCAGACGACGGCGAGCTCGGCCGGCACTCCGGGCTGCAGCCAGGGCGACTGCGTGGTGTCGTCGAAGCGGACGACCGCGTCCGGTGCACGCTCGCCGAGCTCCGGGATGCGCAGGGCCTGCGACACGCTGGCGTCACCTGCGGTGGCGAGCGGCTCGGTCCAGCGATTCTCCACGGAGACCACCACGACGAGGACCCGCTCCCACAGTTCGACGTCGACGCCGGCCTCGGGGAGGTCATCGATGAGCACCGCCCGCTGCACGGTGAGGGCGAGCTGGTCGTTGACGTGCTCGTCCCCGGCGGAGAGCTCCGCGATCGGCTCGGCCGCCACCGTCGCCAGGCCACCGAACGCGGCGCTCGCAGTGAGGAACGCCGCCACCCCCATCCCGCCGAACCATCGGGTGGGCACGCGGTCGGCGGCCGCGTGCACCCACCGGAACCGGCCGACCGGCGCGGAGGACGGCGACGTGCCGCCCTCGCCCTGAGGCTCCCCCGAGTCCACGGCGTCAGCATAGAGGTGAACGGGGGGCCGTGTGTGCGCAGCATCCCGTCGCTGTCGCGGTCCTATCCTGAGCAGATGCGTACGCCCCGGGCGACCGTCAAAGACGTCGCCGTGCTCGCCGGCGTGTCGCCGAAGACCGTATCCAACGTGCTGACCGGGACGGTGCACGTCCGCCCGGAGACGCGTGCGCGCGTCGAGCAGGCCATGAGCGCGCTGGATTTCGTTCCCAACCTCAGCGCGCGGGGGCTGCGCAGCGGCCGCTCGGGGGTCATCGCCGTCGCCCTCCCGGATCTTGCCACCGCCTTCTCCGCCGACCTCCTCCACTACCTCGTCGAGGCCGCGCACGAGCGGGGCTTCGCAGTGCACGTCGAGGAGACGGCCGCGCGCCCCCAGCGCGAGCGCGACCTCCTCTCGCGCGCCCGCGCGCACCTCGTGGACGGTCTCATCCTCAACCCCATCCGTCTCGAAGACAGCGTCATCGACCGGTCCGACGACCTCCCGCCGGTGGTGCTGATCGGCGAGGTCGAGCACCACCGCACGGACCACGTCCTCATCGACAGCCGACAGGCGGCCAAGGATGTGACGCTCTCGCTGATCGCTCGAGGTGCGCGTTCGGTCGCCGCCATCGGCGGCGACGATCGCGGCGGGAACGCCACGGCGACCAGTCGCCTGCGCCTGGCCGGGTTCCGCGACGCGCTCGCCGAGGCCGGGGTCACCCGCGACCCCGCGCTCGAGGTCAATGTGCTGCCGTGGAGCATGGGCGGCGGGGCGATCGCCATGCGGGAGCTCCTCGGCCGCGGGGTGGCCTTCGACGCCGTGGTCGCCTTCACCGACTCGCTCGCGGTCGGGGCGGCCCGTGAACTGTCGGATGTCGGGATGCGGGTACCCGAGGACGTGATGATCGCCGGATTCGACGATGTCGAGATGGCGCGGTTCACGACACCGTCGCTGACGACCGTGAGTTTCGATCGGCGCATCTTCGCGGACGAGACGCTGCGGCTTCTCGCTCAGCGCATCGAGCGCCCGGGCGACCCTGTGCACGCCGTGACGGTCCCGCATCGCGTCGTCGAGCGGGAGAGCTCGACCGGCCGTACGACGCCGGCGCCGGAGTAGGGCCGACAGTCGCAACTTCCTCTTGCCACGACCATTACATCGATGTAAGGATGCTGTCATCCTCAGCACGGACAGGTCACGAAGGAGTGGCGATGACGGCACCCCCCGCCTTCTCGCGAAGGCAATTCCTCGGTATGGCAACCGCCCTGGCAGGCACGGCCGCCCTCGCAGCGTGCACCCCGGGTGCCGTCACCGGCTCCGGCGCGCGGACGCTCGAGTTCTGGCACCTGCTCAGCGGAGCGGACGGCGTGACGATGTCGGGCCTCATCGACGCCGCGAACGCGGCGCAGAGCACGTACGCCGTTCGCCCGACCGTCCTGTCGTGGGGTGAGCCGTACTACACCAAGCTCGCCATGGCTGCGGCGGGCGGGCGGGCGCCCGACGTGTCGGTCATGCACGCGTCGCGCGTCGCCGGCTATGCGCCCGGCGGGCTGCTGGACTCGTGGGACATCGGCCGGCTCGCCGAACTCGGCGTGGACGAGAGCACCTTCTCGACCGCGATCTGGGAGAAGGGGTTCATGGGCGACCGGCTGTACAGCGTCGCGCTGGATTCCCACCCCTTCGTCCTGATGTACAACACGGAGATCTGCGAGCGGGCGGGGGTGCTCGACAGTCAGGGACGACTGCGTCCGGTGTCGTCCCCGGAGGAGTTCCTCGAACTCGGACGCGCGGTGGCCGCGGAATCCGAAGGCCACGGCCTCTCCTACGGGTACCTGGGCGACGGGCCGCAGATGTGGCGGCTCTTCTACACGCTCTACACCCAGCACGGACTGGAGATCGAGCTTCCCGAGGGCGGGAGTGCCGGGATGGAGGATGACGCGGCGATCGCCTCGCTGACCTTCATGCAGCAGCTCCTCGACGGAGAGATCGCCGCCCGGGAGAACGACTACCAGTCGGCCATCGCCGAGTTCGCCACCGGGCGAAGCGGCCTCTTCCTCACGGGCGTGTGGGAGCTGCGTTCGCTCCAGGAGCAGGACCTGCCTCTGGATGCCACGGTCATCCCGACGCTGTTCGGCACACCGAGCGTCTACGCCGACTCGCACGCGTTCACCCTGCCCCACCAGAGCGCGCCCGACCCGCAGACCCGAGACCTCGTCTACCGGTTCGTCGCCGACATCCTGACGGGCTCGTCCGACTGGGCCGGCGCCGGCCATATTCCGGCCTACCTTCCCGTCATCGAGGCCCCGGAGTACGCCGACCTTCTCCCACAGGCCCACTACGCCGAGGCCGCGGAGTACGTCCGCTACGACCCGCCGGCCTGGTTCACCGGCTCCGGCTCCCGGTTCCAGGCCGAGTTCGGCTCGGCCGTGCAGAACGTGCTGCTGAGCGGCGACGACCCCTCCGCGGCGATCGACCGCTTCCGTTCCCGCCTCGACACGCAGCTGAGAACGCCGAACCCGGCCAATCCGCAGGGGGGCACAGCATGACCGCGACAGCACCGGCCACGTCGACCACCACCGTCGTGACCGGACGCGCAGCCGCGAGCACGGGCAAGCACGCCGGCGAGCGCCGCGGACAGGCGGTGGCGTGGGGGTTCCTCGCGCCGTTCCTCGTCGCCTTCGCCCTCTTCCTGGTGTGGCCGCTGCTGCACGGTCTCTACCTCAGCTTCACCGATCAGTCGCTCACGGGCGCGGGCGGCGCCTTCGTCGGTTTCGCCAACTACGCCGAGGCGCTGACCGACCCGGTCATGTGGCGCTCTCTCGGGAACACGGCCTGGTTCACGGTGCTGTCCACGGTGCCGCTCGTGCTGCTCGCGCTCGTGATGGCGCTGCTGGTGCACCATGGCCTTCCGGGGCAGTGGCTGTGGCGGTTGTCGTTCTTCATGCCGTTCCTGCTGGCCTCGACGGTGATCTCGCAGATCTGGGTGTGGATCTTCAACCCGCAGATCGGCGCCGCGAACAGGGTGCTCGCGTGGTTCGGCCTCGAACCCCTGGCCTGGCTGCAGAATCCCGACACCAACATGTACGGCATCGTCATCGCCACGGTGTGGTGGACCGTCGGCTTCAACTTCCTGCTGTACCTCGCCGCCCTGCAGAACATCCCCGCCCAGCAGTACGAGGCGGCAGCCCTCGACGGCGCCGGGCCCTGGCGGCAGCTGTGGTCGATCACCCTCCCGCAGCTCGGGCAGGTGACGGTGCTCATCGTCATCCTGCAGATCCTGGCGTCGCTGAAGCTGTTCGACCAGGCGTACCAGATGCTCGGTGGCATCGCGAGCGACACCACGCGCTCGATCGTGCAGTACATCTACGAGGCGGGCTTCGTGGGTTACCGCTTCGGGTACTCCGCCGCCATCTCCTACGTCTTCTTCGCGATCATCGTCATCATCGGAGTCATCCAGGCCTTCGCCCTGCGCCGCCGAGGGGAGCAGTCATGACCACCACCGCTCAGGTCAGAACCCCTCTCGCTACTCCGGAAGGTGCGGGCACCGAGCCCCGTCGGCCCCGGCCGCCCGGCCGGACCCGGTTCGGGCCCCTCAACGTGCTCGCCTCGATCGCGCTCGTCCTCATGGCGATCGGCTGGCTCCTGCCCTTCCTGTGGGCGGCGGCCACGTCGTTCATGACGGAGACGGATGCCGCGTCCGGCGGCAGCTGGATCGGCCCGTCCGGACCGACCACCGCCGCGTACGAGGCGATCCTCGCGCAGGGGAACGTCTACGTGTGGGCGTTCAACAGCCTGTGGACCTCCGCGGCGGTGACGGTGATCACCCTGGCGATCTCGGCCCTGGCGGCCTACGCGTTCTCCCGCCTCGAGTTCCGGGGCAAGAGCTTCCTCTACGGCGTGGTGATCGCCTCGATCGTGGTCCCGCCGCAGGTGCTGATCATCCCGCTCTTCTACGAGATGCTCGCCTTCAACCTCGTCGACACGCCCCTCGGGTTGATCCTCCCGCAGGTGGTCGCACCGGCGATGGTCTTCATCCTGAAGAAGTTCTTCGACCAGGTGCCCATCGAGCTCGAGGACGCCGCCCGCGTCGACGGCGCGGGGCGGCTCCGGGTGTTCTGGTCGGTGGTGCTGCCGCTGTCCCGCGGCATCCTCGCCGCCGTCGCGATCTTCGTGTTCATCACGGCGTGGAACAACTTCCTGTGGCCGTTCCTCATCATCAACGACACCAACCTCATGACCCTCCCCGTGGGTCTGCAGACCGTGATCAGCGCGTACGGCGTGCAGTACGCCCAGATCATGGCGCAGGCGGTGCTGGCCTCGCTGCCCCTGATCGTCCTGTTCCTGATCTTCCAGAAGCAGATCGTCCGCGGCGTCGCGACGACCGGCTTCGGCGGCACCTGACCCCTTTTTCCCCTCACCGCACAGGTCTTTCCGCTCACCGCACAGGAGAACCATGCCCCGCACCCGCATCGTCATCGACCGCGACTTCACCGTGGCCGACGTACCCCGGCGCCTCTTCGGCTCGTTCGTCGAGCACATGGGCCGCTGCGTGTACACGGGCATCTTCGAGCCGGGGCATCCCGAAGCGGATGAGCGCGGATTCCGCCGCGACGTGCTCGCGCTCGTGAAGGAGATGGGTCCCACGGTGGTGCGCTATCCGGGGGGCAACTTCGTGTCAGGGTACCTGTGGGAGGACGGCGTGGGTCCCGTCGCCGACCGCCCCCGGCGGCTGGACGGTGCGTGGCACACCGTCGAGACCAACGCGTTCGGCCTGCACGAGTTCGTCGACTGGGCGAAGGAGGCGAACGTCGAGGTGATGGAGGCGGTCAACCTCGGCACCCGGGGGGTCGAGGAGGCCCGGGCGCTCGTGGAGTACGCCAACCACCCCGGCGGCACGTACTGGTCGGACCTCCGTCGGCGCAACGGAGCATCCGAACCCTTCGACATCCGCCTGTGGTGCCTCGGGAACGAGCTGGACGGACCGTGGCAGATCGGCCACAAGACCGCGCACGAATACGGCCGGCTCGCGCAGGAGACGGCGAAGGCGATGCGGTTCGTCGACCCCGACCTGGAACTGGTGGCCGTCGGCTCGTCGAACCGGCAGATGCCGACCTTCGGCTCATGGGAGCACACCGTGCTCACCCACGCGTACGAGGAGGTGGATTACATCTCGATGCACGCGTACTACCAGGAGCGCGACGAGGACTCCGCCTCCTTCCTCGCCGAAGCCGTCGACATGGACGCCTTCATCGAGGGCGTGGTGTCCACCATCGATGCGGTCAAGGCCGCCGGCAAGCACCGCAAGCAGGTGAACATCTCCTTCGACGAATGGAACGTCTGGTACCAGGAGGGGCTGCAGAGCGAGGATCAGCCGCACCTGGTCGCTCGGCAGTGGCGGGAGCATCCGCGTCTCATCGAAGACACGTACTCCGTCACCGACGCGGTCGTGGTCGGCACCTTCCTGCACAGCCTGCTGCGCCACGGCGACCGCGTGCGCATCGCCAACCAGGCGCAGCTGGTCAACGTCATCGCGCCCATCCGCTCGGAGGAGAACGGCCCCGCGTGGCGGCAGACGATCTTCTGGCCGTTCGCGCGGATCGCGCAGCTCGCCCGCGGACGCATCCTGCGCCTGGCCGTCGAGTCGACGCAGGTCGCGACGGCGAAGTTCGGAGACGTGGATGCGGTGGACGCGGCGGCCACGTGGGACGAGGAGTCCGGTCGCGTGGCGCTGTTCCTCGCGAACCGGTCGATGGACGAGGACGCCGCGGTGACACTGGAGCTGCGCGGACTCGGTGTCACCGGCGTGCGCGACGCGGAGGTGCTGACCCTCCCCGAGGGCGGCGACCGGCACACCGCCAACACGCAGGATGCCCCGGATTCGGTGGGCCTCGTGCCCCTGCGCTCCGTCGGGATCGAGGACGGCGTGCTCCGCGCGACGCTCCCGCCGCTGTCCTGGGCCGTCGTGCAGCTGGACGTCGCGGTTTCCTGACCTGTGCCGGGTGAAGCCTCGGGGCGGCCGAGGTCGGTGCGGGCTGTGAAGCTGCCCAACGGATGCGGCATCCTGGCGCCCGGCGGCTACGATCGCGGATCGTGAATCTCCTCTGGCGCACCCTCCTCGTCCTCGCCCGAGCCCGCCGTCGCGCCCGCCGTCCCGGCGGACGCCTCGGCCTGACCGAGGTCGGCCGCATCCGCCTCACGACGCTGCCCACCGACATCGACCTGTTGCGCCACATGAACAACGGCCGGTACCTGTCGCTGTTCGACCTCGGCCGGTGGGACCTGATGGTTCGCACCGGCATCTCCGACAAGATGCGCGAGCAGGGCTGGTATCCGGTGGTGTCCAGCGAGACGGTGACGTTCCGCAAGTCGCTGAATCTGTGGCAGCGGTTCGAGCTGGAGACCCGCCTCCTCGGGCACGACGACCGTGCGCTGTACCTCGAGCACCGCGCGGTGGTCCGCGGCGAGATCTACGCCCGCGCGATCATCCGTGCGCGCATGCTCAAGCGCGAGGGCGGAACGGTCGCACACGACGAGCTGTTCGCCGCCATGGGTCAGCCGGACGGCCTCCCGGATGTCGAGCCGTGGGTGCACGACTGGGCTGCAGGGTCGGCTCTCCCCTCCACACGGCGCCCGGCCCCCAGCGTCTGGGACGTGTGATCGGACACCGCGGATTCGGAGGTCACCCGCGGATTCGGATGGCGCGGCAGCGAGCATCCGAATGCGGCCACGGCGCCCGAATCCGGGGATGCGCGAGAGACCGCGCCTAGGCTGATCGGCATGAGCACGACTGCGCCCGCGCTGCCTCCGGATCTCGCGGATCGCGCGGTCGAGCTCGCCCAGCGCTGGGTCGCCGAGGCGGCCGCCGAGCCGGTCGATCCGTCGGCCGCGCGGCTCGCGGGTGTGCTCCGCGACCCGCAGGGGCTGCCGTTCACGGTCGGGTTCATCGATGGCGTCATGCGGCCGGAGAGCCTCGCGGCCGCCGCATCCCAGTTGCATCGCATCGCTCCGCTCGTCCCCGACTTCCTGCCCTGGTACCTGCGCGGGGCCGTGCACCTGGGCGGGATCATCGCCCCGGCGCTGCCGGCGCCCGTCGTGCCGATCGCGCGACGGGCCCTGCGCGACATGGTCGGCCACCTCGTCGTCGACGCGCGACCCGACAAGCTCGGCCCCGCCCTGGCGAAGCTGCGCGAGAGGGGGGCGCGGCTCAACCTCAATCTCCTCGGCGAAGCCGTGCTCGGCGAGGAGGAGGCGAAGCGCCGGCTCGACGGCATCCACGACCTCATCCGACGCCCCGACGTCGACTACGTGTCGGTCAAGGTGTCGGCGATCGCGTCGCATCTGTCGCTGTGGGCCTTCGACGACATGGTCGACCGTATCGCCGAGCGCCTCCTGCCGCTGTACCTCAGCGCGGCCGCGGACGGCACCTTCGTCAACCTCGACATGGAGGAGTACCGCGACCTCGACCTGACCATCGCCGTGTTCACGCGCCTGCTCGAAGACCCGCGCCTGACGAGCCTGGACGCGGGCATCGTGCTGCAGGCCTACCTCCCCGACGCGCTCCCCGCGCTCCGCCAGCTCACCGCCTGGGCGCGGCAGCGCGTCGCCGGGGGCGGAGCCGGCATCAAGATCCGCCTCGTCAAGGGCGCCAACCTCGCGATGGAGCGAGTGGATGCGGTCATCCACGGGTGGGCGCTGGCCACCTACGACAGCAAGCTCGACACCGACGCGAACTACCTGCGCTGCCTTGACGAGGCCCTCCGGCCCGAGTCGGTCGCAGCCGTGCGCGTGGGCGTCGCCGGGCACAACCTGTTCGACATCGCGCACGCGTGGCTGCTCGCCGGGGAGCGGGGCGTCCGCGACGCGGTGGAGTTCGAGATGCTCCTCGGCATGGCGCAGAGTCAGGTCGCCGCCGTTGCGCGCGAAGTCGGGCACGTGCTCCTGTACGTGCCGGTCGTCCGCCCCGACGAGTTCGACGTGGCGATCAGCTACCTCGTTCGCCGGTTGGAGGAGAACGCGTCCGGCGAGAACTTCCTCTCCGCCGCGTTCGACCTCGCGGAGGATCCCGAGCTGCTCTCGCGGGAACGCGACCGGTACGTCGCCTCTCTCGAGCGCGCCACCGACCCGCGCCTGCCGCTCGGCTCGAACCGCGAACAGGAGCGCGAGTCCGATCCCGACCTGGATGCGCCCCGCATCCTCCGCGACCCGCCCGCCGCCGAGGAAGGTCTCACGCAGGCCGTCCTCGGGATCGCGCGCTCGGCCGACACCGGCCCCGCGCAGGTGCTGTTCGGCGGGGAGGCGTTCGTCGAGACGGCGGTGTTCTCCGAGCGCGAGGGCACGGCCGATGCGGTGGGCGCTCCGGGATTCCGGAACGCGGCCGACTCCGATCCCGCGCTTCCGGCCAACCGCGAATGGGCGGCGGCGATCCTCGCCCGTGTCGCCGGCTCGACCGCCGGTGACGCCGCGGTGCAGGCTGCGCGGGTGGACGACGTCGGAGGACTGGACGCCGTCATCGAGGGCGTGCGGGATGCGGCGGCGGGATGGGGCGCGCGCCCCGCGGCAGAACGGGCCGAGGTTCTCGCCCGTGCCGCCCGCGTGCTCGCCGCCCGCCGCGGAACCCTCATCGAGGTCGCCGCATCCGAGACGGGCAAGGTGTTCGCGGAGGCCGACATCGAGGTGAGCGAGGCGATCGACTTCGCGAACTACTACGCGGCGACCGCTCGGGAACTCGACCGCGTCGCGGGAGCGGTGTTCACCCCGGCCCGGGTGACCGTGGTCGCGCCCCCGTGGAACTTCCCCGTCGCCATCGCGGCCGGGGGAGTGCTCGCCGCACTCGCCGCCGGCAGCGGGGTCGTGCTCAAGCCCGCGCCGCAGGCCCGGCGGTGCGCCGCCGTGGTGGCCGAGGCGCTGTGGGATGCGGGCGTTCCCCGCGATGTGCTCGCGCTCGTCGACCTCGACGAAGACGCCCTCGGCCGGACGCTCATCGAGCACCCCGCCGTGGAACGCGTCGTGCTGACGGGATCGTGGGAGACCGCGCAGCTGTTCCGTTCGTGGCGGCCCGACCTCCCGCTCCTCGCCGAGACGAGCGGGAAGAACGCCGTCGTCGTGATGCCTTCCGCCGACCTCGACCTGGCCGCATCCGATCTTGTCCGCAGCGCCTTCGGGCACGCCGGGCAGAAGTGCTCGGCGGCATCGCTCGCGATCCTCGTCGGACCCGTCGCCCGTTCGCGCCGTTTCGCGCAGCAGCTGGTGGACGCCACGACGTCGCTCCGCGTGGGCCCCGCCTCCGACCCACTGAGCGAGGTGGGCCCGGTCATCGAGGAGCCGCGCGGCACGCTGCAGTGGGCGCTCACGACCCTCGGCGAGGGCGAGCGGTGGCTCATCCAGCCGCGAGAACTCGACTTCGGCCCTGACGAGGCCGGGCGCTACTGGACGCCGGGCATCCGAACCGGCGTCGCCCCCGGTTCGCGGTTCCACCGCGAGGAGTTCTTCGGCCCCGTCCTCGGGGTCATGCACGCGAACTCGCTCGCGCAGGCGCTCGAGTTCCAGAACGCCGTCGAGTTCGGTCTGACCGCCGGCCTGTATACGCAGAATCCCGACGACCTGGCGCTGTGGCTCGACCGCGTGCAGGCGGGCAACCTCTACGTCAATCGCGGCATCACCGGCGCCATCGTGCAGCGGCAGCCCTTCGGCGGCTGGAAGCGCTCGTCGGTGGGACCGGGCGCGAAGGTCGGCGGCCCGAACTACCTCGTGGGGCTCGGCTCGTGGCGCGGCACCGCGGGCGGGCCGCCGTCCTCCACGCTGCATCTGCGGGGTCTCGATTCCCGCATCACCGGGGTCATCGAGGCGGCTCAGTCCTCGCTGGACTACGACGCGTTCGAGTGGCTGCGCCGCGGCGCCCTCTCGGACGCGATCGCGTGGGACCGCGACTTCGGGCGGGTCAAGGACGTGTCGCACCTGGGCATCGAACGCAACCTCCTGCGCTATCGGCCGGTGGATGTCGCGGTGCGGGCGACGGCGGATGCGCCGTGGCAGGCCGTGCTGCGGGTGGTCCTGGCCGGTGTGCGCGCCGGGGCCGGATTCACCCTCAGCGCCCGGGTGGGCCTTCCCGCCGAGGTGCGCCGCTCGCTCGGCGAGCTTGGCGTGCCCGTGTCGGTCGAGACCGACGAGGAGTGGATCCAGCGGATGGTGGCCGGGGGTGGGGCCAGCGTGCCGGCCGAGGACGGAGCATCCCCGCCGCGCGCCCCGCGGGTGCGGCTGGTCGGCGCGGCCGGCTCCGTCGCGGCGCTTCACCGCGCGCTGGCGCACGCCGTCGACGGCGACCCCGACCTGGCGGTCTACGCCGACGAGGTCACCACGGCCGGCCGGATCGAGCTGCTGCCCTTCCTCCACGAGCAGTCGATCAGCATCACCGCGCACCGGTACGGCACCCCCGACCCCTGGACTGCCGCCGTCATCTGACCCTCCCGCCCGCCCGCCCCTGCCGGCCCCCGCCCCCCGCCGGCCCCCCGCAGGCCCGGTGAGAAACGACGATCCGGACGAGAAACGGCGCGACGCGTGCCGTCTCGTCCGGAACGTCGTTTCTCGCGGGGGGCGAAGAGACGCGGGAACGCTGGGTGTAAAGAATTCTTGACATGGGAATGCGCGCGTGGCATGCTTCCGATGTAAAGAATTCTGTACATCGGAGGATGACATGGTCTACCAAGAGCGCAACACGTGGTCGAGCCTGGTGGTGACGATCGTGTCTCTGACCGTCTACGTCGTCCTCGTGCTGCAGCAGGCCGACGGCGGCCCGCTGACCGAGGTCGACTGGGCGCCGATCATGCTCTGGACGATCGGCATCTCGATCGTCGGAGCGATCCTCGTCAGCATCCTGTGGGGGATATTCGCGGGCATGGGGGACCCCGACGGGGTCGGCCGGTCCGACCAACGCGACCGCGACATCTCCCAGATGGGCGACCGCGTGGGGCAGGCGTTCATGGTCATCGCAGGCCTCGGTGGGATCGTGCTGTGCGCGGTCGAAGCCGACGGCTTCTGGATCGCCAACACGCTGTTCTTCGGTTTCACGCTGTCCGCCCTCGTCGGCGGCACCGCCCGGGTCATCGCCTACCGTCGCGGGCTGGTCTGATGGTCAAGCCCACGCGCGTCACCAACGAGATCCGCGCCCTCCGCGCCGCCCACGGCGACATGACCCAGGCCGAACTCGCCCGCCGCGTCGGCGTCACCCGCCAGACCCTCATCGCCATCGAGCAGGGGCGCTACTCGCCCACGCTCGAGCTCGCGTTCCAGATCTCCCGCGTCTTCGGTGTTCCGCTGGACGACGTCTTCTCCTACCCCGAGGAATGAAGCCATGGATGCTGTCGAAACCCTGCCCCGCACCCGGACCGTGTGGCGCCAGCACGCCTACGGATCGGCCGACGCCGTCGCCGCCGAGACCGCCGAGCTTCCGCGTCCCGGACGCGGCGAGGTGCTGCTGCGCGTCGAGGCGGTGTCGCTCAATTCGGGCGACGTGCGGATGATGCGCGGCGACCCGCCGCTGATCCGGCTGTTTGCGGGGCTCCGCCGCCCTCGCATCCGCGGACGCGGTATGGACGTGGCGGGCACCGTCCTCGCGCTCGGCCCGGGCGTCGAGGGCTTCGCCGTCGGCGACAGCGTCGTGGGCGCCGGCAGCGAAACGCTCGCCGACTTCGCCGTGGCCCGTGTCTCTCGCCTCACTCGCCGTCCGCCGTCGGTCGACGTGACGGTCGCAGCGGCGCTGCCGATCGCGGGGAACACCGCCGTCGCCGCGCTCGACGCATGCCGCGTCGCCTCCGGCCACCGCGTGCTCGTCGTCGGCGCCGGCGGGGGAGTCGGAACCTTCACGGTGCAGCTGGCCGCCGGGCGCGGCGCCGAGGTGTGGGCGACGTGCGGGGCGAGGGCCGAGGAGACCCTCCGCGGGCTGGGCGCGACGCGCACGTTCGACTACCGCCGCACCCCGCTCAACCAGCTCCCGCCGGCGTCCTTCGACGCGATCATCGACATCGCCGGCGAGCCGCCGCTGCCGACCCTCCGCGATCTCCTGCGCCCACGCGGCACGGTCGCGGTGGTGGGAGGAAGCAGCGGCATCCTCAGCCCGATTCCGCGGATGCTGCGAACCCTCGTCGTGCGGGGACGTTTCCGCCCGATCGCCGCCGTGACCAAGCCCGCCGTCACCGCCGACCTGCTCGAGCTGGCCGCCGCGGGCCGCCTGACCCCGGAGATCGAGGCGACCTGGCCGATGTCGGAGGCGGGCGCCGCCCTGGCCTCGGTGGACGCCGGGCACACCATCGGCAAGGTGGTCGTCCTCGCCGACTGACCCGCGCCCCGGCGGCCCCCACCGCGAGAAACGGCATTCCGGACGAGAAACGGCGCGGCGCGTGCCGTCTCGCCCGGAGTGTTGTTTCTCGCTGGGGAGAGGCATCCTCTCGTCTTTGCCGGATGCCGCGTGGCACAATGGTCGCGGCGTGCCCGGATCGTCGGCTTCCCCAGCTCCACCGGGCCTGTGGACAGCGTCCGCCGACCTTCATCCGAGGAGCCGTATGTCCGCGCACGAATCCATCGCCCCAGCTGCGAGCACCGACCCCATCCAGCAGCACCGGCGCTACCTCATGTGCCGCCCCGAGCACTTCACCGTCAGCTACAGCATCAACCCGTGGATGGAGCCCACGAGGCCCACCGACACGGCGCGCGCCATCCAGCAGTGGCAGAGCCTGTACGACACGTACCGCGCCCTCGGCCACGACGTCGAGCTCATCGACCCCCTCGAGGGCCTCCCCGACATGGTGTACACCGCCAACGGCGGTTTCGTGATCGACGGCATCGCGTACGGTGCGAAGTTCCGCTTCGCCGAGCGCGGGCCGGAGGGCCCGGCGTTCATGCGGTGGTTCGGCGAGAACGGCTTCGAGGTCGTGGACCCGGCCGAGGTCAACGAGGGCGAGGGCGACTTCCTCCTCGTGGGTGACACCATCCTCGCCGGCACCGGGTTCCGCTCCACCGGCGACAGCCACCGCGAGGTCGGGGATGTCTTCGGCCGCGAGGTCGTCTCGCTCACCCTGACCGACCCGCGGTTCTACCACCTCGACACCGCGATCTCCGTCCTCGACCCGGTCCAGGGCCCCTCGACAGGCTCAGCGGCCGGTGGTGTGGAGCGCGCGAACATCGCGTACCTCCCGAGCGCCTTCGACGAGCGCAGCCAGGGCGTCCTGCGCGAACGCTACCCCGACGCCATCCAGGTCTCGGATGCCGACGGCGCCGTGTTCGGGCTGAATTCCGCCAGCGACGGACGCAACGTGATCATCTCGCCGCGGGCGACCGGGTTCGAAGCGCAGCTCCGCGAACGCGGGTACACCCCGGTTCTCCTGGACCTGTCCGAACTGCTCCTCGGCGGCGGCGGCATCAAGTGCTGCACGCTGGAGCTCCGCGGAGGCACCCGGTGAGCACGCCGCTCGACACCGGAACCGTGCGGATCATCGCCGGCGAGGCCGAGCACGTCGCCGCCAACTACTCGCCCCTTCCCGTCGTCATCTCGCGCGGCGAAGGCGTCTGGGTCACCGACGTGGAGGGCAAGCGGTACCTCGACCTGCTGTCGGCGTACTCGGCACTGAACTTCGGCCACGGGCATCCCGCGATCCTCGCCGCAGCCCAGGAACAGCTGACGCGAGTCACTCTCACGAGCCGCGCGTACCACAACGACCGGCTGGGCCCCTTCGCGGCGGCGCTGGCGGACCTCTGCGGCAAAGACCTCGTGCTGCCGATGAACACCGGCGCCGAGGCGGTGGAGACCGGCATCAAGGTGGCCCGCGCGTGGGGCTACCGCGTGAAGGGCATCGCCCCGGATGCGGCGACCATCATCGTCGCGGACGGCAACTTCCACGGCCGCACCACCACGATCATCGGCTTCAGCGACGACCCCTCCGCCCGCGATGACTTCGGCCCCTACGCGCCCGGATTCATCCGGGTGCCCTATGGGGATGCGGCCGCGATCGAAGCGGCGATCGACGAGAACACCGCCGCGGTGCTGATCGAGCCGATTCAGGGCGAAGGCGGTGTGATCATCCCGCCCGAGGGCTACCTCCGCGCCGTGCGGGAGATGACGACGACCAACAACGTGCTGTTCATCGCCGATGAGATCCAGTCCGGCCTCGGGCGGGTGGGCACGACCTTCGCGTGCGATCGCGAGGGCGTCGTCCCCGACGTCTACCTCCTCGGCAAGGCGCTGGGCGGCGGCATCCTGCCCCTCTCGGCCGTCGTCGCCGACCGCGACGTGCTGGGCGTGATCAGGTCGGGCGAACACGGGTCGACCTTCGGCGGCAACCCGCTCGCCACGGCCGTGGGTCTGCGGGTGGTCGAGATGCTCGCCTCCGGAGAATTCCAGACGCGTGCCACCGCGCTCGGCGAGCACCTCGAGAACAAGCTCGCCGAACTCGTGGGATCGGGGGTCACGGCGGTGCGCATCGCGGGGCTCTGGGCCGGTGTAGACATCGACCCCGCGGTGGGGACGGGCCGCGAGGTGGCCGAGCGGCTTCTGAAGCGCGGCGTACTCGTGAAAGACACGCACGGACAGACCATCCGCATCGCGCCGCCCCTCGTCATCCGCGCGACCGAACTCGACTGGGCCGTCGAGCAGCTCACCATCGTCCTGGCGGCCTGACGCGGAGGCTGTGGAGGGAAACATGTCCGCAATATGCGGGCGGTTACTCTCGCTGCATGGGTGAACCGTTCCCGGGCCACGGTGCGACTCCGGCCTCGGGCGGGGCTGCGTGGGGCACCACGGCGGAGCGTGCGTCGCAGGCGCGGGACGGCGACGGGCCGGCGGACCGCGGTCTGCTCGACCCTGACGAGGAGACCGCCTACCGGGTGATCCTCGGGTCGGGGGCGACCGACGCCGCGCGCGTGGCCGAGGCGATGCGAGTGCCGCTGCCCGATGCGCGTCGGTTGGTCGAGCGGCTGCGTGACAGGGGGCTCGTCAGCCACGGTGCGTCGCCGGACGGGACGGTCGAGGCCGTATCACCCGATGTCGCCTTCGCCGCCCCGCTGGCTCGTCACCAGCAGGCGCTGGATGCGTCGCGGCTTCTGGTCGCCTCGCTGAGCGAGACCTACCGGACTGCGAACCGGCGCCGCGACCCGCGCTTCGTGGTCGAGGTGGTCACGGGCGCGCAGCCGCTGCGCGAGACCCTGCGCGCGCTGCAGTCCTCCGCGCGGCAGGAGATCCTCTGGTTCTGCCGGGCCAACCCGCTGGCGATGGCCGGTACCGAGAACGGCGAGGAGCGTGCGGCCCTGGAGCGCGGCGTGCGCTATCGAGCCGTGTACGAGCGGGCACTGCTGGAGATGCCGGGCGAGATGGACGGGGTCGCCCAGGCGATGGGGTGGGGTGAGGAGAGCCGGGTGGTGCCTACCCTCCCCGTCCGGCTGGCGATCGTTGACCGCACCACCGCGCTCTGCCCTCTGCTTCCGGACGCCGACCGCGGGGTGGCCGAGCCGACGGCCGCGGTGATCGGTCCCGGGCAGCTCCTCGACGCCCTCCTCGCCCTCTTCGACAGTGTGTGGGAGGGCGCGACCCCGCTCCGCCTGGCCGGTGCCGCGGAGGACGACCGCACCGAGTCTCCGGATGTGACGGAGGAGGATCAGGCTCTTCTCTCGCTTCTCGTGGCCGGCATGCCGGACAAGTCGATCAGCACCCTGCTCGACATCAGCCGGCGCACCGTCCAGCGCCGCCTCATGCGCCTCATGGCTCTCGCCGGTGTAGACAGTCGGCCCGCGCTGGCCTATCAGGCGGCACGGAGGGGCTGGCTCTGATCCGAGCCCGCCCCTCCGGTGTCAAGCCTCCGGTGTCAGCCTCGCCCGTAGGCGCCGATGACGGTCTGCTCGACCTGGCGATCCTTGCCGGCGGACGCGACGACCCGGACGGACACGGGCGCGTCTCCGCGCGGCACCTCGACCTTCACGTCGCCCTTGCGGCCGCTCACGCGTGCGGGCTTCCACGTCGCACCCGCGTCGGAGGAGAGCCACACCTCCACCTTCGCATCGCGGACCGTCGCGCCGGCTGCATCCGTGATGCGGATCGGCAGCGTGTGCGAGCGCCGGGATGCTGTTCCGGTGTCGTCGACCGGAGGCTCGTACGAGACGTGGATGAGCGACAGTTCCACCGTCTTCCCGCCCGCCGGGCGATCCGAGCGGAAGGTCCACGCCGTATCGACCGCGGGCGACCAGCGCCACTCGGGGGTATCCCGCCGTGCCGAGAGCTCGAGCCGGTAACGGCCCGCCCCGCCCGGCACGTCGACGTCTGCCACGCCCGAGGTCGTCTCGGCGACCAGGGTGTCGTCGCGGAAGAGCCGCGCCGCCGTGCTCGATGTCTCGCCGATCGAGAAGTGGCCCTCCGCATCCACGTACTCCGGGATCCGCAGCGACATCACATCGTCGGTGCGCGTGGAGGGCACGCCCGCCACGGCGGCTGAGCGCATCACGGTGCCGTACCAGGTCTCCTCGGAGTGTCCGGGTTCATACGTCCGGGGCAGCCCCGCCACCCCGCCCTGCAGAGCCCCCCAGTTGAGGTCGAAGCGCGATGCGAGGACTCTGTGCTGCCACAGCGAGTCATCCGCCGTGACCCACTCCTCCCGCGTCGAGGGTGTCGCCACGATCCGCGACGTGTCGTTCAGCGCATACTCTTGCCACGGCCGCCAGCTGAATCGCTGCTCATCCGTCCACGGGAAGCCGCCGGTGTCGGAGTAGGTGGTGCGGACGCGGTGAGTGTTCGCCTTCGTCACCTCGATCTCGATCCCGTCCGGGATGCTCCCCGAGACGGAGTGCTGGATGTCGTAGAGGTAGGGGCTCGACCGACTGACCTCGAGCTTCGCCGTCGCGCCGCGCTTTCGAGCGAGCGCGAGGAGCTTCTCGCCGTCGCGGGCGTTCGTCACCATCCCCGGGATGGGATCTCGTTCGGCACTCGGGTCGAAGACGTCGCGGATGGAGAATTCCTCGGGGAAGACGAGGATGACCGCTGCCGCACCCGCCGCGGCCGCACGGGCGACCAGGTCGTCCTGCTCGCTGGCGTCGGTTGCCTCGATGACGGCGATTCGCCCGCGTACGCCGGCGAAGTCGGGTCCCGGGGCCACGAGCCCCAGCGTCCGCGGACGATCCCACTGGGGAGACGTCGCGATCAGGTTCATCACGGGGACCCCGTCGAAACCGCGGGTC
Organism: Microbacterium sp. Z11_20; assembly: GCF_057197605.1. NCBI lineage: Bacteria > Bacillati > Actinomycetota > Actinomycetes > Micrococcales > Microbacteriaceae > Microbacterium > Microbacterium sp. Z11_20. Next base: position 212,259 of record NZ_JBXVOQ010000005.1, read on the forward strand.
TCGAGGACGGCGGAGGGGCGCACCATCTGCCGACGTGAGGAGAATTCGAACGCGCCGTCGGTGACCTCCTTCGTGGGGGTGACCCACACGCCGGTCTCGCCGAACTCGCGGACTCCGGCGCTGACGGCGCGACCACTCGCGAATTTCCGGTAGGCGTAGAAGCTGTGCACCGTCTGCTGCTGGGCGAGCTGCGGGGTGCGCACGGTCACCTCACGCGTCTTCCGAGCGTCGAGCACGATCGACATGTCGCCGGTGACCTCCACGTTGGGATCGACGATCGCCGCCGTGCGCGGGTGCTGTCCGCCTCCGTTGGTGATGAGACCGCTGAGGAGGTAGGAGCCCTCCTCGAGGAAGATCTGCCGTGGCCCCTCGTTCTCGCCCACCCAATCGAACACATCGGTCCCCAGGCGCTCGCCGAAGAAGTCGACGGGAGCGGTCACCGGCTCACCCTCGAAACCGACGGCGGTGACCGTGACGCGGTGCTTGGGCCCGGTGCGGATCGCGCCCACGGCGGTCTGCACGCTGACTTCGCCGTCGGCCGAGGTGGCCGTCAGGGCGCCCGACCAGTTGGCGTGGGGCAGGAGGCCCGAATCGAGGGTCACCGTGACGTCCGCCGACCCCTTGGCGGGGATATCGACGCTCTCAGGCGCCGTGAACGCGTCCGACGTCACGCTGCGATCATCCGCGTTGCGCACGTCCAGTGCGAGGGCCAGCCGGACGGCGTCGGACGAGTCATTGCGGTAGCTGATCGTCCGGGTGACGGGTGCATCCTCGCTCACGTGCGCGAAGTCGACCGACCCGCTGGCGCGCACCTGCTGGCCGATGGCGCGGGTCACGTCGACCTCGCCCGCGCCCTGCTCCCACACCGACGCGTCGGGAGCGGAGGTGGCCGAGCTCATCAGCAGTTCCTTCAGCTCGGCGCCGGTCAGTTCGGGCCGCTGCTGGGCCAGAAGCGCTGCTGCCCCGGCGACGTGCGGGGTCGCCATCGAGGTGCCGGAGGCCGCTGTGTAGAGGTCGTTCACCGCGTCGCCCATGTCGGTGCCCGCCGCTCGGGCGGCGACGATGTCCACTCCCGGCGCCGAGATGTCGGGCTTGAGGGCTCCGTCTCCATAGCGCGGTCCACGGCTGGAGAAGTCGGCCATCGCGCCCTCGGCGTCCACGGCGGCGACTGTGAGTGCACGGGCCGCGGTACCGGGGGCACCGACGGTCTCGACACCGCCTTCGTTCCCGGCAGCGACGACGAACAGCGTGCCGGTCTCGGCCGCGAGGCGGTCGAGCGCGACGCTCAGCGGGTCGGTGCCGTCCGTCGGTCCGCCACCCAGACTCATGTTGACGATGTCGGCGCCTTCGGCCGCTGCCCACTCCATGCCGGCGATCACCCAGGAGAACTGGCCGAACCCGTCGTCGGCCAACACCTTCCCGATGAGGAGGTCGGCATCGTAGGCGACGCCGCGCTCGCGGCCCTCGCTGCCCGCCCCCGTTCCTGCGATCGTCGAGGCCACGTGAGTGCCGTGGCCGAAGAGGTCGCTGGTTCCCGTCGCGCTCTCGGAGAAGTCCTCCGCCGCCGCCACCCGGTCGGCGAGATCGGGGTGCGTGGCATCCACACCCGTGTCCAACACCGCGACCTTGACGCCGTCGCCGGTGTAGCCCGCCGCCCAGCCGTCGGGTGCGCCGATCTGGCCCACGCTCTGCTCCAGCGTCGGGCGCACGATCCCGTCCAGCCACAGACCCGACATGCCGTTGCCGAGGGAGACGCTGCTGGATGTGTCGGCCACTCCGGTCTCGCCGGGTGTCAGGGTGCGCCAGAGCTCGGCCAGGGAATCGGTTCCCGTCTCGAGGGCCGTGCCGTCGATCGAGGGGAGCGGGCGGGTGGCCGTCGCCTCCGGGAAGGACTGGGTGCGGACGGCCTCGGGGTCGGCGTAGGTCGCGATGAGGGGAAGCGCATCACGCTCGGCGTAGCCGTCCTCGATGAGCCCGGTGATGTCGAACAGTCGCCGGTCCAGGAGCGACGCGGCCAGATAGGGAACGGTGTCGCTGGGGATGACGAGGAACCTTCCGTCGACCTCGGTCGTCTGGAAGGTCACGCTTTCGCGCCCCTCGGCCGGGGCGACCGAGACGGTCTTGCGTCCCGCGGCCGCGTCGCCGACGGTGACGACGTCGCCGGTGACGAGCGTCACGCTTTTCTCGCCGGCGCCCGCCGACGCGGCGAGATCGGGCGACGGCGCAGGCGGGGATGCGGCGCCCAGGGACGCGGTCGCACCCGTCAGGACGAGCGCGGTCGACAGGGCGGCAGCGAGAGTGCCTCGCCAGGGGATGCGGATGGGACGAGCGGACATGCGTCTCCGAACGTGTGGTGACCAGGGGGTGCCTTCAGTGTGGCCAGTCGATGTGCGCCGCGGGTGCCGCAAATGCGCCGTGACGCACGTGCGCCACCTCCGCGGGGGAAGTGGACTGCGGCAGGGGGTGTCGACCCCGGGTCCGCGAGGGGGCGAGCGGTCGGGAACCCTGGGCGGCGAGAGGGCGGCGCGCAAGCCCCTGGGTCGGAAACATTTCGGCAACACGGCCCCGGATAGGCTCATGACATGGGTGACCTGTTCGACGGCTACGGCGCCACGTTGGCCCCACGCAAGACCCCGTCCGGCATCCCGCCCTTCGACGAGATGTTCGGTGATCCGGCGCATCCTGGGGCGCACACGGAATCCCGCGAGGCGTATCGCGAGCTCTATCGGGCACTCGCCCAGATGACGCAGGACGAGCTGCGCGGACGCACCGAGTCGCTCGCCAGTTCCTACCTTGCGCAGGGTGTGACCTTCGACTTCGCCGGGGAGGAGCGACCCTTCCCGCTCGACGCGGTACCGCGGATCATCGACTACGACGAGTGGTCGCGGATCGAGTCGGGGGTCAAGCAGCGCGTCCGCGCGCTCGAGGCGTTCCTCGACGACGCTTACGGCAGCCAGCACTGCGTGCGCGACGGCGTCGTCCCCGCGCAGCTGATCGCGTCGTCGCAATACTTCTACCGCCACGCGGCCGGCATCCGCAGCGCCAACGGCGTCCGCATCCAGGTCGCCGGAATCGACCTCATCCGCGACGAGCACGGCGAGATGCGCGTGCTCGAAGACAACGTGCGCGTGCCCAGCGGCGTCAGCTACGTCATCTCGAACCGCCGCGTCATGGCGCAGACCCTGCCCGAGCTGTTCACCTCCCTGCGCGTCCGCCCGGTCGGCGACTACCCGAACAAGCTTCTCGCCGCGCTCCGCGCCTCCGCCCCGGGCGGGATCGACGACCCGAACGTGGTCGTGCTCACCCCCGGGGTGTACAACTCCGCATACTTCGAGCACACGCTCCTCGCCCGGCTCATGGGCGTGGAACTGGTCGAGGGACGCGACCTGCTGTGCGTGGGGGGCAAGGTGTTCATGCGCACGACGCGCGGACCCAAGCGCGTCGACGTCATCTACCGCCGGGTCGACGACGAATTCCTCGACCCGCTCCAGTTCCGTGCCGACTCGATGCTCGGTGCCCCGGGATTGATGCTCGCCGCCCGTCTGGGCAATGTGACCATCGCCAACGCCGTGGGCAACGGCGTGGCCGATGACAAGCTCCTCTACACCTACGTGCCCGAGCTCATCCGCTACTACCTCGCGGAAGAGCCGATCCTCCGCAACGTCGACACGTGGCGCCTGGAAGACCCGGGTTCGCTGGAAGAGGTGCTCGACCGACTCGACGAACTCGTCGTCAAACCCGTCGACGGGTCGGGCGGCAAGGGCCTGGTCGTCGGTCCCGACGCCTCCCCGTCGGAGCTGGAACAGCTCCGGCAGCGCCTGATCGCCGACCCGCGCGGGTGGATCGCTCAGCCGGTGGTGATGCTGTCCACCATCCCCACGCTGGTGGAAGACGGGATGCGGCCGCGTCACGCCGATCTGCGCCCCTTCGCCGTGAACGACGGCGACGACGTCTGGGTGCTTCCCGGCGGGCTCACGCGCGTGGCGCTTCCCGAGGGGCAGCTCGTCGTCAACTCCAGCCAGGGCGGCGGATCCAAGGACACGTGGATCGTCGGCGGGTCGGCTCCCACCCACGTCGAGTACGGCCAGGGCATCGGCCTCGCCGGACTCGTGGCCGATCAGGCGGCGACGATCACCGCCTCGATCCCGATCGTCTACGACGGGCAGCCCGAGGTGACGCACTCGCCGCACGACCGCCCCCGCAGCCGCACGGAGCAGCAGGAGCAGCAGCAACAGGCCGAGCCGGCCGCATCCGAGCACGGTCCACAGCACGAGCAACAGCAGCAGGCCCGTCAAGTTCCCGCCGCCCGCCCCGCCCGCCCCGCCCGCACCGTGTCTCACATTCTGCAGGAATCAGTGCCCCATTCTGCAGATGCTGAGACACGGTCTGCGGAAGGTGAGACACGCGGGCGAGGGACCAGGGAGGACGGCTCATGCTGAGCCGCATTGCGGAAAGCTTGTTCTGGATCGGGCGCTACATCGAGCGCAGCGACGGCACGGCACGCATCCTCGACATCCACCTGCAGCTGCTGCTCGAAGATCCTTGGATCGACGAAGACACCGCGTGCCGTTCGCTGCTGAGCGTCATGGGGTCGGTCGTCCCCGAAGGCGACGACAAGGTGCGGCGCGGCGAGGTGCTGCAGCGCCTGGCCGTGGATCGCATGAACCCGGCGAGCATCGCGTATGCCCTGACCGCCGCGCGCGAGAACGCCCGCCGTGCCCGCGAGATCGTGTCCAGTGAGCTGTGGGAGACGCTGAACACGACGAACTCGCGGATGCCGCGGCGCCTGCAGACCGACAAGGTGCACGAGTTCTTCGGGTGGGTGCGCGAACGCTCTGCGCTCGCGGTGGGCATCGTCGACTCGTCGACGAGCCGGGATGAGGCGTGGCAGTTCTTCACGCTGGGGCGCAGCATCGAGCGCGCCGACATGACCGCGCGGCTCCTGGCCACCCGCTCGCTCACGCAAGCGTCGGGCCCGTCGTGGACGACTATCCTGCGCTCGTGCGGCGCGTACGAGGCGTACCTGCGGACGTACCGCGGCATGCCCAGCGCCCGTAATGCGGCGGAGTTCCTGCTGCTGGACCGCCTCTTCCCCCGCTCGATCATCTACTCGATCCAGCGTGCCGAGGAGTGCATGAGCGCCATCGACCCGCGGGCCGATCGTGTCGGTCACTCCAACACGGTGCTGCGGGCGCTCGGACAGATCCGCAACGACCTCGAGTACCGGCCGATCAGCGACATCCTCGGTGAGCTGCCGCTGCACATGCAGCGTGTGCAGAAGGTCACGCGCGAAGCATCCGAAGCCATCCGCTCGCGGTTCTTCCCGGCCCAGGCCGAGCCCAGCTGGATCGGAGAGATCTCGTGATGGTTCGACACTCTCACCCAGCGGGGGTCCACCCCCGTACGCGCAGGTGGCAGGCATGAAGCGACTCCGCATCGAACACTCGACGGGCTTCTCGTACCAGGGCGATGTCTCGGCGTCGTACAACGAGGCCCGGATGCTGCCCGGTTCGACCGACAGCCAGTTCGTCCTCAGCTCCGCGCTGGAGATCGAGCCGTCCACGACGGTGAACACGTACGTGGACTACTTCGGCACGCGCGTCAGCGCGTTCGACGTGCTCTCCCCGCACGCGTCACTGGCGATCACGGCCCGCTCGCTCGTCGAGGTGCGGCCCCGCCCCATCCAGCATCTCGACCTCACATGGGACGGGCTCGCCACGGAGGCGGCGCGATCGATGGGCACGGTCGAGCAGCTCGTGCAGTCCCCGCGCACGCGGGCCCACCCCGAGGTCGCCGACATCGCCCGCACGATCGCGGCGCAGCACGATCATCCCGGGCGCGCGGCACACGCGATCGCCGAGGCGATCGGGGATGCGGTGGAGTACATGCACGGCATCACCGGCGTCCACTCGACGGCGTCGGAAGCGTGGGAGGCGCGCAAGGGCGTGTGTCAGGACATCGCGCACATCACCCTCGGGGCGCTGCGGGAGGTCGGCATCCCCGCCCGTTATGTGTCGGGCTACCTGCATCCGCGCCCCAGCGCCGAGGTGGGCGTCGCCGTGACCGGGGAGTCCCACGCGTGGATCGAATGGTTCGCCGGCGACTGGCAGGGCTTCGATCCGACCAACAACATCGAGATCGGCGACCGGCACGTGCTGGTGGGCCGGGGCCGCGACTACAACGACGTCCCCCCGCTGCGCGGCGTCTACGCCGGCCCGTTCAAGTCGCAGCTGCGCGTGAAGGTGACGATCACCCGCGAGGCGTAACGCCCCCGCACGCCCCTCCCGCTCCTCCCGCTCCTTCGCGAGAAACGACATCCCGGACGAGAAAGCCCGCGCCGCGGGGCGTCTCAACCCGTTCGTCGTTTCTCGCGCATGGGCGGCGCGGCGCGGCGCAGGCGCGGGCGCGGGCGGGTCAGCGGGCGTAGCCGCCGCGCGTGACGAGGCGGGTGGGCAGGAGGAAGCGGGAGGGCTCGGAGTCGGCGGAGCCGTCGATGCGGGCGAAGAGCATCTCGGCCGCGGCCCGTCCGAGGTGCTCCGCGTCGTAGTCGACGATGCGGATGCGGCGGGGCAGCACCTCCGCCAGTTCGAAGTCGTCGAACCCGCTGATCGCGACATCCGCATCGCGGGGGAGGATCGCCTCGAGGGCGCCGATGGTCGAGCGGTTGTTGCCGCAGAAGACGGCCGTGGGGGGTCGATCGGAGCCGAGGAGGCGCTCCATGGCGTCGCGCGCGGCAGCCGGGGTGTGCAGGCCCGTGACGACCAGCGCCGGGTCGGGCGTCCGGCCGGCCCGCGCGAAAGCGTCGAGGGCGCCCTCCCTCCGCTCGGCCATCGTGAAGATGGACGGCGAGTCCAGCAGCACGGCGATCCGCTCGTGCCCATCGTTCAGCAGCTCGGCGACAGCATCCCGCGCGCCCCCGCGATTGTCGATGAGCACGGCGTCTCCGGCCAGGCCCGCGCCCGGGCGGTCGAGGAACACCACGGGCGTTCCGGCGGCCACTTCGCCCGCCAGGTATGACTGGTCGTGGCCGGCGGGAACGAGGAGGAGCCCGCCGACGCGGCGCTGGCACAGGTCGAGAGCGAGCGTACGTTCGGCCGCGGCATCCTCTTCGCTCGAGGCCATGATCACCTGCATCCGCCGCGACACCGCGATCGTCGACACCGCCGCGGCGATGGTCGTGTAGAAGGTGTTGGACAGGTCGGCGGCGAGGAAGCCGATCGTGTCGCGGCTTCCCGAGCGCAGGCTCGCCGCGAGGGCATTGCGGTGGAAGCCGAGGTGGGCGATGGATGCGTTGACCCGCTCGATCAGCGCGGCGTCGACGTTGGGCTGGCCGTTGATCACGCGGGAGACGGTCTTCAGGCTCACCCCGGCGTCGGCTGCCACGTCCACCATCGTGGGTCGACCGCTCTTGCGCATCCAGTCCTTCCTGCGACGTTCCGGATCGATCCTAGGGATCCGCCACGCCCGCGGCGCGGATCAGCGGATGACCGGCACGAGCGCGCCCTGCTCGGAGGAGGCGATCGCCGCGGCGAAGATGTGGTGGGTCAGCGCCGCCTCGTCGGGGCGCACCGTCCCGAACCGGTCGCCGAGGTCGCCGGTGTACTCGGCGAGGAAGGCCGCCCACATCTGCAGGATGGCATCGCTGAATCCCGATTCAAAGTTCGCGCCGGTGACCGTCGGCCACACCGACTGGCTGCCGGCGTCGATGCGCTGCCAGCTCTGCTCACGGCCACCGCCGGGGACGTCGATGACGGCGAACACCTCGACCGACTTCGGGTTCTTCGTGCTGAACCGCACCCCGCCGTCCATGCCGATCGCTTCGAACTCCCACGTGTTCTTCTCGCCCGGCGCGATGCGCTTGGTCTCGGTGGACAGCACGAAGGGAGCACCCTCGTGGGTGGTCCAGCTGTGGATGACCGCGTTGTCCCAGGTGTCGCAGGGGAGCAGGGTGCCGTCGGGTCCCGGACGCTCGGTGACGATGTCCTGCAGGATGCCGACGACCCGGTCGGGTGCCCAGCCCAGGCGCAGCGGCACGTGCCACGTGTGCATCCCCAGGTCGTTCATGACGCCGGCCTCGCCGCAGAACTGCTTCTGCCGCTTCCAGTTGAGCGGCTTGGCGGTGTCGAGGTCGCTGGAGTGCAGGAAGGTGCATTTCGCCTCGATGACGCGGCCGAGTGCGCCGCTGCGGACGTAGTCGACGGCCGCCTGCGCTCCCGGGAAGAACGGCATCTCGCTCGAGACGCGGACGAACGACCCCGGGGTTTCGTCGATCGCGCGGAGTACCGCATCCGCTGCCGCCCCGTCGATCCCGAACGGCTTCTCGGCGAGCAGCGCCTTGCCCGAGCGGATGGTGTCGACGTAGAGCTGCTCGTGCAGGTCGTGCCGCACGGCGATGTACACGACGTCGATGTCGGGATCGGCGAGAAGCTCGCGGTAGTCCGTCGTCTTCAGACGCACGGTGTCGATGGCGTCGAACCACTCCATCGCGGCGGGGTTGATGTCGCAGATCGCCACCAGCTGCGGATCGGCGGGATGGTCCAGGAGTGCGGGCCACCGTCGCAGTGCCGCCGCGATCTCGCGGCCCATGAGGCCGCCGCCGATGATGCCGACGTTCACGCGCCGCTCCGCGGTCATCGCTCTGCCCCGATCAGCGCGAGCGCCTCGTCCACGGAGACGTCGTCGTGCACCACGGCCATGAGCGCCGCGGTGATGCCCGCGGGATGCGGATGCTGGATGACGTTGCGGCCGTAGACGATGCCGCGCGCGCCCTGGGCGAGAACCGCTTGGGTGCGCTCGAGGAGTGTGCGGTCATCCACCCGTCCGCCGCCGCGCACGAGCACGGGGGTGTCGGCGGCGGCCTGCACGACGAGGTGGTAGTCGTCGATGTCGTCGGTCGGGTCGGCCTTGATCAGGTCGGCGCCGAGCTCGCGGGCCTGGCGCACGAGGGTGACGATCTTGCGCGTGTCGCCGTCGACGGTGTAGCCCCCCTTGTCGGAGTTGGTCTGCATCACCAGCGGCTCGATCATGAGCGGCATCCCGTACCGCTCCGCATCGGTGCGGAGGGCGAGGATCGAGCGGATGCACTGCTCGCGCACCTCGGGGTGCCCGGGAAGGTCGAGAAGGTTCACGCACACTGCGACGGCGTCCAGGCGCACCGCGACCTCGATCGCGTCGGGCACGTGGATGCTGTGCAGCGGCGACTCCAACGGGCTGTTGTAGACGTTCGCGATGTCGGTGCGCAGCACCAGCCCGGGCTTGTGCTTCCCTGGCACGGACTGCAGGAGCGGCGCCTGGCCGAGTGTCAGCTGGATCGCGTCGGGGCCCGCGTCGACGAGGGTGGCGACCGTCGCGCGCATGTCTTCGATGCCGGAGAGGAACGCGTGTTCGTGGAACGCGCCGTGGTCGACGGCGACGTCGAGGGCGCGCCCGGATCGCGGGTGGAAGAGGCGGTTGAGCCGGTGCTTCGTCATGGGAGGTCGTTCTCCGAGAGCTGGATGCGGGAGCCGCACCGATGCGGCGGCCCTCACAGTATGAGCAGGCTGAGACAACGTTGTCAACCGAGCCGTACCGGGCGCGACCCGGACCGAACTCAGTCTCGATGAATAGTCCCGGATGCGCGCGCGGCGTATTCACGCGGATGTCGGGGACGGCGCCGGCCGCGCAGACTGAGTACGGTTCGGCGGGGCGGCGGCGCCCGGGCCGCGCGGGCCGGCCGCGGGGCGGCGGGGCGGTGGGGAGTGCAGGGTCGCGCGTGGCGCGGCGTGCCCGCTGCTACCGTGACGCATCGACGGAGGAGGAAAACATGGCGGCGGAACTCTTCGGGATGCCGATCGACCGGGCGCGCGAGCGCCGGGGGTCACTCGCCCAGACGGCCTCGGTGGAGTCGTCGCTGATCACCGACGGTCCCGCGGCCGGGACGCGCCGCATCCGCCTCGTCGCCGGAGACGTCGACGTCGACCTGCTCCCTGACCGCGGCCTCGACATCGGCCAGGTCCGGGTGGGCGGAGTCCCGCTGGCGTGGATCTCACCGACCGGTTTCCCCCGGGTGAACGCGTACGACGCCGACGGGCAGGGGTGGGCACGCGCCTTCGGTGGGGGCCTGCTCACCACCTGTGGTCTGCTGAATGTCGGGCCGGCCTCGAGCGACGGGGGCACGGATCATCCGATGCACGGGCGCTACACGACGCTGCCGGCCACGGTCGTGCGGGCGGAGGCGACCGAGGAGGAGGTGGTCGTGGAGGGCGTGGTGCGGGAGGCCGCGGTATTCGGCGAGCACCTCGAGCTCCGCCGCCGCATCACCGTGCCGCTCCACCGCCGGAGTATCCGGGTGGCCGACATCCTGACCAACCGCGGTCCCGATCCGGTCGAGCCCATGGTGCTCTACCACCTCAACTTCGGCTGGCCGCTGATCGATGAGGGCACCCGGGTGCACAGCCCCGCGACCGCGGTGGAGCCCCGGGACGCGGATGCCGCGGCCGGCGCCGCCACGTGGGACACGTTCCCGGCCCCGCAGCATCCGTACCCGGAGCAGGTCTTCGCGCACCACCTTCCCGCCGGCCGCTCCGTCGCCGTCGAGGTCACGAACCCGAGGGGGCTCAGCGTCGCGGTGCGGTTCGACACCGCCCAGCTGCCGGGGATGTTCCAATGGCGCGTGGCCGAGCCGGGGATGGTCGTCCTCGGCATCGAGCCGGCGTTGGTTCCCACCATCCTCGGGCGGACCGCCGCCCGGGAAGAGGGGCTGCTGCGTCCGCTCGCCCCGGGGGCGTCCCTGACGCTGGGCGTGGAGATCGAGGCGACCGGCTCGTTGGGGTAGCGGCGGTGCCCGCCGCGACGGGTCACGCGAGGGCGCGCACCGCTCCCCGCGCCCCGCGCTCGGCGAGCAAATCCCGAGCCCGCACGTACGCCGCGTGCAGGCGCGGGTCGTCCACGCCGAGGGTGGGGACGAGGGTCAGGAACGCGCCGGGCCGCTCGTCGTCGGCGAGGGCGGCGGCTTCCAGGGCGTCCAGGCGCACGTCGCTGGTGATGAGCCGCCGGTCGTGGTCACGGGCCCCGCGGGCCAGGCATGCCTGCCACGCGGCCAGCACGAGCGCGCACCGCGTCACCGATTCGCCGGCGGCAAGGCGATCCTCGATGACGGGGACCAGGAACTTCGGGATGCGGTCGGAGCCGTCCACGACCTGACGGGCGAGGGTGTCCTGGATGGCGCGATTGGAGAATCGAGCGAGGAGCTCGGCCTGGTAGGACGCGAGGTCGATGCCGGGTACCGGATCCAGCGTCGGTGCGGCCTCCTCCCGCATGTAGCCCGCGAGGAACGCCGCGAAGTCGGGGTCATCGACCACGTCGTGCACGAACGAGAACCCCTCGAGGAGCCCGACGTAGGACATCGCTTGATGCGAGGCGTTGAGGAGACGGAGCTTCATCTTCTCGTACGGGGCGACGTCGTCCACGAATTGCGCACCCACCACCCCCAGGTCGGGCCGGCCGGCGGGAAAGCGGTCTTCGATCACCCACTGCGCGAACGCCTCCGAGCTCACCGGCCACGCGTCGCGAAGCCCCGTGAGCTGCTCGACCGCGTCGATGTCGCCCGGCGTGGTCGCCGGCGTGATGCGGTCGACCATCGAGTTGGGGAACGACACCTCTGCGGCGATCCACTCGGCCAACCCTGGGTCGACCGAGGTGGTGAACGAGACGAGCGCCTCGCGCGCGACCGCGCCGTTGCCCTGGATGTTGTCGCAGGAGAGCACGGTGAACGGGGGCACGCCCTGCGCGCGACGCCGCGCGAGGCCGGCGGCGAGGAAGCCCCACACGGTGGTCGGCACCGCGCCGGGCACGGTGTCGGCGCGGGCGCCTGCGCGGTCCAGATCGAATCTTCCCGTGACGTCGTCCACCCCGTAGCCGGCCTCGGTCACCGTCAGCGAAACGATCCGCACGTCCGGGGAGGCGAGCTTGGCGATCACGGCCTCGCGGTCGTCGGGTGCGAACAGGTACTCCGCGACCGACCCGATGACCCGGGCCGTCGCCGTTGCATCCGGCGCGCGGGTCACGAGGGTGTAGAGCCGGTCCTGCGCGGCGAGGACATCGCGCATGCGCGCGTCGCCGGGGAGGAGGCCGACGCCGCACAGCGCCCATTCCCGCGAGCCGCCTTCGCTGAGCAGGGTATCCAGGTACATCGCCAGGTGGGCTCGGCTGAACCCGCCTAGACCGAAGTGCACGATGCCGGATAGAGTTCCGTCTCGATCGTACGGTGGGATGACAACGTTGTCGTTTGCGTTACTCAGCGTCGAGCTTTTCAAGTCGGTCACGGCCGAGAGTCTAACGAGGAAGGAATCACACGCAATGGGAGACTTCGATGGTCGAACCGTTCTGGTCACGGGAGCGGCGGGGGGCATCGGCGGCGCAACCGTCCGCCAGCTCGTCGCCCAGGGAGCGGACGTCGTCGCCGCAGGTCGCACGGCGGAGTCGCTCGAGGTGATCGTCCAGGAGACCGGCGCGCGCCCGCTGGCCTTCGACCTGGAGTCGGAAGACTCCGTCCGCGAAGCGCTCGAGGGCATGGATGTCTGGGGCGTGGTCAACTGCGCCGGATTCGGCGGCGAGATCGCCACGCCGCAAGACACCGACATCGCGATCTTCGACAAGGTGATGTCGGTGAACGCCCGCGGAGCGCTGCTGGTGACGAAGTACACCGCTCGGGAGATGATCCGAATCGGTCGCGGGGGCGCGATCGTGAACGTCTCCAGCCAGGCCGGCCTGGTCGCCCTCACCGGCCATGTGTCCTACGGATCGTCCAAGGCCGCGCTGGACAACATCACCCGCGTCTCGGCGCTCGAACTCGGGCGTCACGGCATCCGCGTCAACAGCGTCAACCCGACGGTCGTGATGACCCCGATGTCGGCGTGGTACTGGGGTCGCGCAGACATCGAGGGGCCCTTCCTGGAGCAGATGCCGTTGGGCCGGTGGGCGACCGAGGATGACATCGCAGGCCCGATCGTGTTCCTCCTCAGCGACGCGGCCAGCATGATCAGCGCGGTCTCGCTGCCCATCGACGGCGGCTACACCGCACGCTGACGCGACCGCGCGGGCGGGCCGTCGGTCCCGCCCGCGCAGGCGTCAGCGCCGCGCAGGCCTCAGCCCCGCGCAGGCGTCAGCGCCGCGCAGGCGTCAGCGCCGCGCAGGCCTCAGCCCCGCGCAGGCGTCAGCGCCGCGCAGGCGTCAGTCGCGCACGCGCAGGTGGAAGCCCTCACCGTCGAGCACGACTTCGAGCTGGTCCAGCCGGTCGACGACGACGTCGGCATCGGCGAGCTCGGCGGCGTCGTGCGTGCCGGTGATCGCGACCACCGCGCAGCCGGCTGCGCGGGCGGCCGTGATGCCCGCCGGTGCGTCCTCGAACGCGACGCATCGGCGGGGGTCGACGCCCAGGCGCTCGGCGGCGAGGGCGAAGGGTTCGGGATCGGGCTTCCCGCGGGTCACGTCGTCGAAGGTCACCACGACGTCCGGGCGCGGGAGCCCCGCCGCCTCGAGCCGGTTGCCCGCGATGAGACGGGTGCCGCTCGTGACGATGGCGCGGTGCGGCGTCGTGGCGAAGAACTCCGCCGACCCGGGAATCGCGACCACGTCCGCCGTCTCCGCCTCCTCAATCGCCGAGATGCGCGCGAGTGCCTCGGCCGCTCGCTCGGGCGGGAACATCTGCGCGATCAGGTGCGCCGCCGGCTGACCGTGACCGGATGCGAGGGGGTCGAGGGCGACGCCGTACTCCGCCGCCAGCATGCTCCAGGAGCGCAGGACCGCGGGCGTGGAGTCGATCAGCGTGCCGTCGAGGTCGAACAGCCCGGCGTCGAACGGGCGCGACCACAGCGGAGCATGGCGGTCGACCTCGCGGTGGATGCCCAGGGCGCGGAGCACGCGCGTGACCTGCTGGGCTGTGGAGAGAGCGGCGTCGATCCGCACGTGCGGCACCGCGGGCGGTTCATCCGGGGCCGCCATCGCGTGGGCATCGCGGTCGGCCGAACGCTGGGCGCGGCGGGACGCGAGCGTCTCGCGGCTCCCCGTCATCCACACCACCACCGGCTCCTGACCGCACGCTGCCACGAGCCGGCGCCAGTGGTCGCCACCGCCCAGTTCGGCCGTGAACGGCGCCACGGCCACGGCGCCCACGCCGCTCTCGCGCTGGTCGGCCAGCGCGTCCAGGAGCACGCGATAGCGGGCCGGGCGCACCGTGTCGCGCAACGCGGGATCGTTCCAGTGCGCGCCGCCGAGGTGGGGGGTGACGACCTCCTCCAGCAGCGGGTTGGTCAGGGTGTCGAGGTCGAGCAGGGGGAGTCGAAGGCGGCGCGCGAGCGCCCGTCCAAGGGTCGACTTGCCGGCGCCGGCGGCGCCGCTCACAGCGAGGAAGATCATCGCACCGACTTTCGAGGGACTTGACAACGTTGTCGTGTGAGGCTCACTATATCGACGGGTGAAGTCGGGCTTCACGAGAATCCACAATGACAACGATGTCGGAGCAGGACATGGCACAGGACGACGCGGAAGCCGCCGCAGCGGGCGAACGCGCCGGCGCGCCGCGCCGAGCGCGCATCACCGACGTCGCCGACCGCGCGCGGGTGAGCATCAAGACCGTCTCGCGCGTGGTCAACGACGAGCCCGGCGTCCGCGAAGCCACCCGCGAGCGCGTCCTCGCGGCCATCTCCGAGTTGGGGTTCTTCCCCAACTCCACCGCCCGTTCGCTCAAGACCGGCGGACAGGACGCGATCGGCGTCATGATCGACGCGATCGCCGACCCCTTCTTCGCCGACCTGGTGAGCGTTCTGGAGGAACTCGCGATCGAGCGTGGGATGAGCCTGCTGTTCGCCAGCACCGGCTTCGATGCCGAGCGGGAGCGCGAACATCTCCAGCGCCTCGCCGGGCACCAGCTGCGCGGACTCATCATCGCGCCGGTCGGCGTGAGCGCCGAGGAGCTGCAGATGCTCCGCCGGCGGTTCCCCATCGTCAGCGTCGACCGCGCCCGCGACGGGATCGACTCCGTGATCGTCGACGACTTCGGCGCCGCCCGGGACGCCACCCGCCGCCTCGTGGACAACGGCCACCGCCGCATCGGGTTCATCGGCGACGATCCTGCGTATCCGACCAACAGCGCCCGACTCGACGGTTTTCGGGCGGCCCTGGCCGAGGCCGACATCCCCGTCGACGAGTCGCTCATCGTCGGCCATGCCCGCAGCCGGGCGGCGATGGCCTCGACCTCGGCGGCCCTTCTCGCCCGGACGGATGCACCGACGGCGGTGCTGTGCGCGACCTCGCGGGCGTCCATCGCGACGATGGACGCCATCCGCGCCGCCGGCATCGAGGGCCTCGCCTTGATCTCGTTCGGCGACTTCGAGCTCGCCGACCTGTTCACCCCGGCGATCACCTGCGTGAATCACACGCCCCGCCCGATCGCCACGGCCGCCTTCCAGCGCCTGCTCGAACTCTTCGACGACCCCGCATCCGAACCGCAACGGATCGTCCTGCCCACCTCCCTCGTCGCGCGCGGCTCGGGCGAACTGCCCCCGCGCGCCGCCGTGGCCACCTCCTCACTCGGAGCCGCATCATGAAGCCCGTCCTGCTTCCGCCCAACCCCGTGCAGCACTTCTACCTCGGCGGCGACCGCATCGCCGCCCTGCGAGGGATCGTGCCCGAGAGCGACCGGCAGCCGGAGGAGTGGCTGGGCGCCACCGTGTCGCGGTTCGGCGACCCCGTCACCGGTCTTGCCGTCACCGGAGACGGCGCGCTGCTGCGCGACCTCGTCGCCGGTGACCCCGCCGCCTGGATCGGCGCGGGCAGCGGCCGTGACGCCTCCGACGTCGGCATCCTCGTGAAGCTCCTCGACGCGCGCCAGCGCCTCCCCGTCCACGTCCACCCGCAGCGCGGATTCGCCGCCGCTCACCTGGACTGCCCGTACGGCAAGACCGAGGCCTGGTACGTGCTCGATGCCGAACCCGGCTCCGCCGTGCACGTCGGCTGGAGGGAAGCGGTCGATCGCGACGAGCTCGACCGCCGCCGAGATGCGCAGGACAGCGAATGGATGCTGGATCACCTCAACCGCGTCGAGGTGCACGAGGGGATGGGGGTCCTCGTCCCCGCCGGCACCGCCCACGCCATCGACGGGGGCATCTTCGTGGCCGAGGTGCAGGAGCCCACCGACTTCTCGATCCTGCTGGAGTGGTCGGTGACGACCTCCACGCGGGAGGAGTCGCACCTGGACCTCGGGTTCGACACGGTCATGCCCGCCGTCTCCACCGCCGCCCTCGCCCCCGACGCCCTGGCCGCGCTCGTCACGACCGCCGGTGAGACGCGGCCGGGTCGCGACATCCGCAGCGTGCTGCCCGCCTCTGCCGATCCGTACTTCCGCCTCGCCGTGGCCACCGGCGCCGGTTCCGCCTCCGAGCCGGTCGACGCCGGCTTCGCCGTGGTGCTCGTCACCGCGGGTGCAGGCTCGCTCGTTTCGGACGCCGACGCGGTGTCGCTCGAGCGGGGCCAGGCCGTCGCCGTGCCGCACGACTTCGGTGCGTGGCGCGTCGAAGGCGAGGCCGAGGTGCTGATCGCGCGTCCGGGCGCCGGATGGCCCGCCACGCTCGCGGCAGGGGAGCTGCAGTGAGCGAATACGTCGTCGGCATCGACATCGGGTCCACGAGCATCAAGATGCTCGTGGCCACCCTCGGCGGGCGCGAGGTGCTCGTGGTCAGCCGCCGGTCGCCGTGGCTCAACCTCGACCACGGCCAGGCCGAGATGCCGGCCGAGCGCGTCGTCGATGTCGTGCACGAGCTGGCCCGGGAGGCCGACGCGACGCTGTCGCGCGAGGGCGCGTACCGGGTGCGCGCGGTGGGCGTCTCGGGGATGGCCGAAGCGGGAGTGCTGCTCGACGGCGCCGACGTGCCGGCGGCCCCGATCATGGCGTGGTTCGATCCGCGCGGCGGCGAGCAGATCCTGCAGACGCCCCGTGATTTCCGCGCCGAGTTCCTCGGCCGCACCGGCTTGCCGGTCGGGCCGCTCGCCACGATCTCGAAGCTCCTGTACCTGCGCGACCAGGGGATCGACCTGAAGGGGCGCACCTTCCTGAACGTGCCCGAGTACGTGATCCGCTCCCTCGGAGGCCCCCGCGTGGCCGAGTACTCCCTCGTCTCGCGCACCGGCATCATCGACCAGGACGACAGCCGTCCGTGGGATGCGGCCCTGGAGGTCCTCGGCGCGGGCGACGACCTGCTGGCCGAACGTGTCGGTGCCGGAACGCCGGTGGGCGTTCTCACCGACGACCGGATGCCGCGTCCCTTCGCCGGCGCGGTGCTCACCGTCGCCGGCCACGACCACCTCGTCTCGGCGGTGGCGGCCGGTGCGACCGCGAGCGACGAGCTCTACGACTCCATGGGGACGGCCGAGGCGCTCGTGCGGGTGCTCGACGCCGTGCTGCCGTTCGACGCCCGCGAGCGTCTCGCGCTGGCCGGCATCAACACCGTGCGGCACGTGCTTCCGGGCAAGTACGTTCTTCTGGCCGGCACGAAGTCGGGCCTCCTCATGCGACGGGTCCTCCAGCTTCTGGGGGTCGCCGACGCGGAAGGCCGTCGCGCCCTCGACGAGCGGGTCATGGCGCTGCCCACCCGCGGCGGGCTCGCCGACGGCGGTCTGCAGGTCAGCGGTGCGCGTAACGACGACGGCGTCCTCCAGATCGCGGCCAACAGCGACGGCCTGTCGCCCGAGGAGCTGTTCATCGCCGCGCTCCTCCACGGCAACGACATGTGCGCCGAAGTCATGGAGGTCATGGACCGCGAGGTTCCGGCGCCCACGGCGACGTTGCTCACCGGCGGCTGGTCCAAGATGGCCAGCGTCGTGCGTGCCCGCGAGCTCATCCTCCCCGCCGTCTCCCTCTCCGCGCACGACGAGGGCACCGCGTACGGGGCTGCGCTGTTCGCCGCCTACGCCGCTTCGGCGGCCACGAAGGACTTCCCGGAGTTCGCCGCGTCGTTCCTGGCCGCGCACTCCACGCCCGCCGACGCCGCCTCCGTCGCCGTACCGGCGGGGCGGATCGAATGAACGGAGCCACCGTGAACCACCTGCACATCCGCATCTGCACAGAAAGGAGCTGACATGCCCACCCCAGTACTCGAGGCGCGGGGACTGTCCCGCCAGTTCGGACACGTCCGTGCGCTCAACGAGGCCGACTTCGAGGTGTACCCCGGCGAAGTCACCGCCCTCATCGGCGACAACGGCGCCGGAAAGTCCACTCTCGTCAAGGCGCTCTCCGGCAACCTCGCCGTGGACAGCGGCACGATCAAGTTCGACGGCGAACCGATCGAACTCACCTCCCCGTCCCAGGCCAGCGCGCTGGGGATCGAGACGGTGTACCAGGACCTCGCCCTCGCCCCCCACCTCGACCCCGTCCAGAACATGTACCTGGGCCGCGAGCTGCCGGCGTCGGGCATCGGCGGCGCCTTCGGCTTCATGAAGACCAAAGAGATGCGCGATCAGTCCCGGGCGGCCTTCGCCGATCTCGGTGCGACCGTGCGCTCGCTCACCTCGCCCGTCGGCGAGATGTCGGGCGGGCAGCGTCAGGCGATCGCCATCGCTCGCGCGGTGCACTGGGCCAACCGCCTGGTGTTCCTCGACGAGCCGACCGCAGCTCTCGGCGTGCGCCAGACCCAGAACGTGCTCGACACCATCCGTCGTGTCCGCGACAAGGGCATCGCCGTCGTGCTGATCAGCCACTCGATGCCGCACGTCATGGAGGTCGCCGACCGCATCCAGGTGCTGCGACTGGGCACCCGCGCCGCGGTCCTGGACGCCAAGAGCACATCCATGGAGGAGCTCGTCGGTCTCATGACCGGCGCGATCACGAAGGAGGGGAACCCGTGAGCACTTCCAGCCCGCCGACCGAGACCATGGCCATCGGCACCGCCGAACCGAAGGAGAGCTTCCTCAAGCACCTCCTGAAGGCGCAGGCGTTCCAGATCCTCCTGGTGCTCCTGGTGATCGTGGCGATCTTCAGCGCCCTCGCGCCCGACACGTTCGCGCAGTGGTCGAACTTCCGCCTCATCATCCAGAACGCCTCCATCCTCGCGGTGCTGGGCATCGGGATGACCTTCGTCATCATCACGTCCGGCATCGACCTCTCGATCGGCTCCGTCCTGGTCTTCTCCGGCGTGGTGTCGGCGATGGTCATGCGCGAGATGGGCGGCCAGGGGTGGGGCGTGGCCATCGTCGGCATCCTCGTCGCGATCGCCTCCGGCGTCGCGTGGGGGCTGTTCAACGGCTTCCTCATCGCCAAGGGCAAGATCCCGCCGCTGATCGTCACGCTGGGGTCGCTCGGAATGGCCCTCGGCTTCGCGCAGATCATCACCGGTGGCGTCGACGTCCGGGCGGTCCCCACGGTGCTGACGACCACGATCGGCTACGGCAACGTGTTCGGCACCATCCCCACGATCTCCGTCATCGCGCTCGTCCTCGTCATCATCGGCGCGATCGTGCTGCACTACACCCGCTTCGGCCTCCACACCTTCGCGGTCGGCTCGAGCGAGGTCGCGGCGCGGCGCGTGGGCGTGAAGGTCGACCGGCAGCTCATCAGCATCTACACGATCTCCGGCGGCCTTGCCGGGTTCGCCGGCATCCTCTCGCTGTCGCAGTTCAGCACCACGGCCATCGCGGGCCAGTCGCAGACGAACCTCAACGTCATCGCGGCCGTCGTGATCGGTGGAACGTCGCTGTTCGGCGGCATCGGCACCATCTTCGGCACGGTCGTGGGTCTGTTCATCCCCGCCGTGCTGCAGAACGGGTTCGTCATCACCGGCGTCCAGCCGTTCTGGCAGCAGGTCGCCGTCGGCGCGGTGCTCGTCGCCGCCGTGTACGTCGATCAGGCCCGTCGCTCCGCCGCGATGCGGGGCAACACCCAAAGCCTCTGGCGCAGGTTCGTCAGCGGAAGTCGACGCGGGTGACCGTGGCGACTGCACCAACCCACCACACAAGAGAAACGGTTGATCACAATGACGTGGAGTAAGAAAGGTCTCGGCATCGCTGTCTTCGGCGCATCCGCCGCGCTCATGCTCGCCGGATGTTCGTCAGGAGGCGGAAACGCCGGCTCGGGCGGGGGTGACTCGGACGAGGGCTACACCATCGCCTTCGTCCAGGGCGTCGCCGGCGACGAGTTCTACATCTCGATGGAGTGCGGCATCAAGGAGGCGGCCGAGGCCGCCGGTGCCACCGTTACCGTGCAGGGCCCGGAGAAGTTCGACCCGACCCTGCAGAAGCCGCTCGTGGACTCCGTCGTGGCCTCCCGGCCCGACGCCCTCCTCGTGGCTCCCACGGACGTGACGGCGATGGCAGCGCCCATCCAGGCCGCCGCCGACGCCGGCATCCAGGTCGTCCTCGTCGACACCACCCTCGAGGACCCGTCGATGGCGGTCTCGCAGATCTCCAGCGACAATGTCGGCGGCGGCGCTGCCGCGTTCGACGCCATCAAGGAGGCCCACCCCGACGGCGGCAAGGTTCTGGTCGTCTCGATCGACCCGGGCATCTCGACCTCCGACGCCCGCGCCGAGGGCTTCGAGCAGGCGGTCGCGGAGGACGAGAACTTCGAGTTCCTCGGCATCCAGTACAGCCACAACGAGCCGGCCACCGCGGCCGAGATCGTGACGGCAGCGCTGCAGAAGGACCCCGACATCGTCGGCATCTTCGCCGCCAACCTGTTCGCCGCCGAGGGCACGGCCACCGGTGTGCAGCAGGCCGGCAAGACCGGTGACGTCACCATCGTCGGCTTCGACGCCGGTCCCGCCCAGGTCGAGCAGCTGCGCAACGGCGTCGTCCAGGCGCTCGTCGCCCAGGAGCCGGCCACCATCGGCGCCGACGGCGTCGAGCAGGCGATTGCGGCGCTGGAGGGTGAGGAGACCGAGGAGATGATCCAGACGGGCTTCACCATCATCACCGAGGACAACATCGACGGCGAGGGCGGCGAAGCCGCCTACGTGTCTTCCTGCTGATCCGCTCGTGGCGGCCGGGGCACAACGCTCCGGCCGCCACGGCATCTTTCTGCGGCAGCACCACCTACGGAGCACCATGAACTTTCCCGACCTGGCCGGACGCACGGCCGTCATCACCGGCGGCGCCCGCGGCATCGGCTATTCGCTGGCTGCCGCGCTGGCACGACAGAACGTCGATATCGCGCTGCTCGATCTCCTCCCCGAGGTCGCCGAGTCGGCCGACCGCCTGGCGCAGGAGCACGGCGTCCGAACCGCCTCGGCCCTGGTCGACGTCACCGATGCCGCCTCCGTCGACGCGGCATTCGCCCACGCCCGTCAGGCCCTGGGGGTCGCCGACATCCTCATCACGGCCGCCGGCATCACCATCTGGGGCGACTCCGCCGAGGTCGAACCGGCCACCTGGCGCAAGGTGATCGACGTCAACCTCAGCGGCACCTTCTACAGCACGCAAGCCTTCGCCCGGCCGCTACTGGCCGAGGGTCGTGAGGGCTCCGCCATCCTCATCTCCTCGATGTCGGGGCGGGTCGTCAACATCCCCCAGCGGCAGGCGTCCTACAACGCGTCCAAGGCCGCCGTCGACCAGCTGACCCGTTCGCTCGCCGTCGAGTGGGCGCCGGCGCTGCGTGTCAACGCGATCGCGCCGGGCTACATCCTGTCGGACATGACGCGCCAGTTCACCGAGGCCAACCCCGACCTCGCGGCCCAGTGGGTCTCCGCGATCCCGGCCGGCCGGATGGGCGACCCCTCCGACCTGGACGGCCTCGTGCTGCTGCTGGCTTCGTCGGCCTCGTCGTATCTCACCGGGCAGACGCTGGTGATCGACGGCGGCTACACCGCGATCTGAGCATGCCCGCCGCGTCGGTTTCCGCTTTCCTCGCCGTGGACCTCGGGTCCTCCAGCGGCCGGGTGATGCTCGGCATCCTGGACGCCGGACAGGCCCGGGTCGCCGTGCGCGAGGTCGCACGATTCGCCAACCGTCCTACGGTCCAGCCCGAAGGACTCGGATGGGATCTCGACGCGCTTCGGGAGGCGGTTCTCGACGGACTCGCCGACGGATGCGCCGCCGCCGTGTCCCTCGGCGCGAGCGTCCGGGGAATCGGCATCGACTCGTGGGGCGTGGACTACGCCCGCCGACAGGACGGCGCACTCCGTCCGTTCGCGCGGCATCATCGGGACGTCGACGCCGCCTTCGCCGCGACGGTGTCGGCAGGGCGCGACCTGGCCGCGGACTACGCCGCCACGGGGGTCCTGGATCAGGCGATCAACACCGCGCACCAACTCCGCCAGGACGTCCGTGACGGCATCGGTGCCCCGGAAGACACGATCCTCCTGATCGCCGACGCCTTCGTCTTCCTCCTCACCGGCCGGGTCGCGGCCGAACGATCGCTGGCGTCCACGACGGCGCTGGTGGATCGGGCGCGGGAGGACTGGTCGCCCGCGCTCACCGCCGGGATGCGGGGAGTCTTTCCGCCGCTCGTGAACCCCGGTGGACTCGCCGGGCACACGACCCCTGACGTCACCGCGCGCATCGGCGCCCCCGCCCCGCTGCCGGTGTGGTTCGTGACCGCCCACGACACCGCCGCGGCCTTCTCCGCGGTCGTGGGGGTCGACGAGCGAGAGCGCCTCACCGCCGTGGTGGCGTGCGGGAGCTGGGCTGTCGCGGGAGTCGCCCTGCCGGCACCCGTGCTCGGCGACGCGGGCCGTCGCCGCGGTTTCACCCAGGAGGTCGGCGCCGACGGGGCGACGCTGCTGGTGAAGAATCTCAGCGGTATGTGGTTGCTGCAGCAGGCCACGCGCGAGTGGGCCGCTGCGGACGGCCGGGACGACGAGCCGGCGGCGACCCTCCCGGAACTGCTGGATGCGGCGGAGGCATCCGTGTACGCCGGACGGTTCGACCCGGCCGACCCCGCCCTGCAGGCGCCGGGCGCGCTCGTGGACCGCCTGATCGTTCGGTGCACGGCGGACGCGGGGACTCCACCGCACTCTCGCGCCGACCTCGTCCGCGCCATCCTGTCGAGCCTCGCCGACGCGTACGCCCGGACCGTGGCGGACGTCGAAGACCTCACCGGCCGGCGGGTTGACGACATCCGCCTGGTCGGCGGCGGCGCGCGGGGCGACCTGCTGTGCGCCCTCACCGCCCAGGCCGCCTCCCGCCCCGTGACGGCCGGGCCGGCCGAAGCGTCGGTGCACGGCGTCATCCTGCAGCTCGCCGTGGCCGCCGGCGACCTCCCCGACCTCGCAGCCGCCCGAGTCGTCGACGTGGATGACGGCGAGCCGCCGCCCCGCGTGTTCCCCGCCCCGAACGACCATCGGGCTCGACCCGCACCGCACATCCGAGGAGCAGTATGACCGACACCGCCCGCGAGACCCTCGTCGATCTGTCGCGCAGACTCGGTGACCGCGCGTTCGACGCGGCGCTCCTCGGTGAGGGCAACACCTCGGTGCGCGTGGGCGACGGGATGCTCGTCAAGGCCAGCGGGGCCAATCTGGGCACCGCCGAGCCGGCCGACTTCGTGCCGGTGGCCTTCGCCGAGGCGCTCGCGCTGATCGAGGACGACCGGGCCGGCGATGACGAGGTCGAGGCCCTCTTCACGGCCATCGCGGCACGCGAGGGGCGGCGGCCCTCGGTCGAGGCGCTTCTGCACGTCGTGGCATACGAGGCCTCCGACGCGAGCGTCGTGGCCCACACCCACCCGACCAGCGTCAATGCGCTGCTGTGCTCCGCTTCGGCCGATCTCCTCGTGTCGGGCGCGCTGTTCCCCGACCAGATCGTCGTCCTCGGTGCCACGCCCCTCCTCGTGCCGTACATCGACCCCGGGGTGCGGCTCGCGCGCGAAGTGCGGATTCTCCTCCGCCGCCACCGGGACGTGCACGGTGCGGCGCCCGCGGTGATCTACCTCCGCAACCACGGGATGTTCGCGCTCGGGGCCAGCAGCGCGGAGGTTCTCGGCATCACCGCGATGGCGCAGAAGTGCGCACGGGTGATCCTGGGGGCGGGCGCGGTCGGCGGCGTGCAGTTCATGCCGCCCGAGGAGGTCGCCCGCATCGACACCCGACCCGACGAGATATACCGGCGAGCGCTCCTCGCGGGAAAGGAGCCACGATGACCCTGCAGGGCAAGGTCGCGATCCTCACCGGCGCGAGCTCGGGCATCGGCCTGGCCACCGCGCACGCGCTCGTCGCCGAAGGTGCGCACGTGGTCGCCGTGGCCCGCTCCGAAGAAAAACTGGCCCAGCTCGCCGCCGACCTCGGCGACGGCGTGATGACGGTCGTCGCGGACGTGGCCGACCCCGCGACCGCCGACCGTGTGGTCGCCGCCACCCTCCAGCGTCACGGGCGGCTCGACATCGTCCTGCCCAACGCCGGGATCTACGTCGGCGGCGATCTGGTCGACACCGCGCAGGACGACATCGCGGCGCTCGTGGCCACCAACGTCACGGGTGTGATGACGCTCGTGCGCGCGGCGCTCCCGCCCCTGATCGCACAGGGCAGCGGCGACATCGTGGTGACCAGTTCGGTGTCGGGTCACCAGGACATCGAGTGGGAACCGGTGTACTCCGCCAGCAAGCACGCGGTGCAGTCGTTCGTGCACACGGTGCGCCGGCAGACCGCCCGCACCGGCGTGCGGATCGGTGCCATCGCCCCCGGCGTCGTGCTCAATCCGCTGTGGGGTTTCACGCACGGCTCGCCCGAGGAGGCCGAGCGCATCGCCGCGGGAACCGGGATCCGGTCATCCGACGTCGCCGAGGCGATCGTGTTCATGCTCACCCGGCCCGCGCACGTCGTCGTGCGCGACCTCGTGCTGCTCCCGACGGGTCAGGACATCTGATGGCGTGGCCCACCGGCCGCATGGCGGCGCTCGTCTTCCCCGGGCCGGGGATCGCCCAGTGGCAGGACGTCCCCGTTCCCGCCCGGCAGCCCGGTCACGTGCTGGTCCGGGTCGAGCGCGCCGGAATCTGCGGCACCGACCTGGCTCTGCTGGACGGGACGATGGGCTATCTCCAGTCGGGTCACACCCGGTACCCGCTGCGCCCGGGTCACGAGTGGTGCGGCACCGTCGTGGCCGTCGCCGAGGACGTGACCGCTGTCTCCACCGGCGACCGCGTCGTCGGAGAACCGTTCCTCAGCTGCGGGCGGTGCGCCCTGTGCCGCGCCGGCCGCCGCGACCAGTGCCCGACGCGGGACGAGATCGGTGTCCGCGGCGACGCGCCGGGAGCTGCGGCCCAGTACCTCGCCGCTCCCGCGGAGAACGTCGCCGTCGTCCCACCGGACCTGGACCCGGCCGCCGCGGTGCTGGCCGAGCCGCTGGTCACCGTGCTGCACGCGCTCTCGGTACTGCGGCTGCAGGCCGGTGAATCGCTGGGTGTGATCGGCGCGGGCACCCTCGGGATGCTGGCAGCCCAGGTCGCGCGCGCCGCCGGGGCCGAGGTGACGATGTACGCCCGCGGCGACCGGTCCGAGCGCGCCGGGGCCTGCGACGCCGCCTTCGTGCCGGTGGCGAACGCGGAGGCTGACCGCCACGACGCCGTGATCGAGGCATCCGGGGGAGACGGGTCGCTCGGCCTGGCGGTGCGGCTCGCCCGCCCAGCGGGGCGCGTGGCGCTCGTGGGCGTACCCGGGACGGCGGAGACCCTGGACGCCATGCCGGTGGTGGTCAAAGGGCTCGAGCTCACCGGTGTGCTCGGCGGGATCCCGTTCCTCGCCCGCGCCGTACGCCTCCTCGCCGACGGCGTCGTGCGCCCCGACACCATCATCGACGCGGTGCTCCCGGCCGCCCGGGCGGGGGAGGCCCTCGACCTCCTCGCCGGCGGCCGCACGACGCGCCCTAAGATCGTGCTCGACCTCGACGCCGCCGCATCCCTCATCCCCGACGGCGTCGCGGGGCGGATCGGGGCGGCGGCATGAGCGTTTCCACCGTGCACGTGGATGACCTCGTCGCCCGCGTCCGCGAGCTGGCGTCGGCCGGCGACCGTGTGCTGCTCGGCATCGCCGGTGCGCCCGGTGCGGGGAAGAGCGCGCTGTCCGACGCTCTTCTCGCAGAGCTCGGGGCCGACGCCGTCCTCGTCGGCATGGATGCGTTCCACCTCGCCGACGCGGAGCTGGCCCGGCTCGGCCGCGGCGAGCGGAAAGGGGCGCCCGACACGTTCGACGTCGACGGGTACATCGCGACCCTGGAGCGCATCCGGGCGCGCGACCGCGCTGTCTACGCGCCCGTCTTCGACCGGGGGCTCGAGGCGGCGGTCGCCGGATCGGTGCGCGTCGACCCCGACGTTCCGGTCGTCCTCACCGAGGGCAACTATCTCCTCCTCGACCACGGCGGGTGGGAGCGGGTGCGCGGGTGCCTGGACGAGGTGTGGTTCGTGCAGCCCGACGAGGCGGAGC
Source organism: Microbacterium sp. Z11_20 (assembly GCF_057197605.1). NCBI lineage: Bacteria > Bacillati > Actinomycetota > Actinomycetes > Micrococcales > Microbacteriaceae > Microbacterium > Microbacterium sp. Z11_20. The sequence continues at coordinate 238,634 of NZ_JBXVOQ010000005.1, forward strand.
GGCAGCGGTGGCTCATCGCCCGCCACGAGGCCTATGGGCGCGCCCCCGACGCCGCGCGCGCGTGGGCGCTGGGCACCGACCAGCGCAACGCCGACCTCGTCCAGACCACCGCGCATCGCGCCGACCGCGTCTTCGCGGTCGACTACCGGAAGGACGTCCGCGCATGACGCTGACGCACATGTCCACGCTCCTGGGGAGCCATCGCGCCGTGGGCGCTTTCAATTTCGTGCAGCTGGAGATGGCGGAGGCCATCGTCGCCGGCGCCGAGCAAGCAGGGACGGGCGTCGTGCTGCAGCTCTCCGAGAACGCGGTGCGGTTCCACGGGGCACTGGAGCCCGCCGCATCCGCGGCCCTGCGCCTGGCGGAGTCGGCGCGCGTCCCCGTGCTGGTGCATCTGGACCACGCCACCGACGAGGCCCTCGTGGATGCGGCGCTGGCCGCGGGCGTGCGCTCGGTGATGTTCGACGGCGCGCACCTCCCCGACGACGAGAACCTCGCGCGCACGCGCGCCGTCGCCGAACGTGCGCACGCCGCCGGGGCGTGGGTGGAGGCCGAGCTCGGCGAGATCGGCGGTAAGGGCGGCGCGCACACGCCGGGCGTGCGCACAGACGTCGACGACGCCCGCGCCTTCGTCGCCGCCACCGGGGTCGACGCGCTCGCGGTGGCGGTGGGGAGCACCCACGCCATGACCGAGCGTGCGGCATTGCTGGACGAGGACCTCATCCGCCGGCTGGCAGAGCGGGTGGCCGTCCCTCTCGTGCTGCACGGCTCGAGCGGCGTGCCCGACATCGGGATCGACGGTGCCGTCCGCGCGGGTATGCGCAAGATCAACATCGGCACACATCTCAACGTGGTCTTCACCACCGCCGTGCGCCGCGCGCTGGAGGCCGACGCGGCCGTCGTCGATCCGCGCGCCTACGTGCGCCCCGCCCGCGAGGCCGTCGGCGGTGAGGTCGCCCGGATGCTGCGGCTCATCGTCGAGGGCGACCTCCCGGGCGGCGAGCAGCCGTGACCGCATCGCGCGTGGTGACGCTCACCCCGGCCGGCGCCATCGATGCGACCTACGTGGTGGCCGACCTCGAGCGGGGCGGCCTCATCCGCGCCTCCGCCTACACGCGCGAGGTGAGCGGAAAGGGCGTCAACCTGTCTGCCGCGATCGACCTCGCAGGCGTCGCCACCGCCGCCGTGGTGGTGCTCGGCGAAGAGGACCACACCTTCGCCGAGCGCTCGCCGCAGGCCGGGCTCCTGCGGATCGTCGCGGTCTCCGGGTCCACGCGGGTGAACACCGCGATCCTCGACTCCTCGGGGGCCACGACGAAGGTGAACGCCCCCGCTCCGCCCCTCCCGGCCGACGTGTGGGACCGCGCCGTCGCGACGGCACTCGCGGAGACGCGGGAGGGCGACTGGCTCGTCCTGTGCGGAACGCTGCCGCCCCTCGCCGGATCGGATCGGCCGGTCGATCCGGCCTCGCTGTTCGCCGACGCCCGCCGGCGCGGCATCCGGGTGGCCGTGGACACGAGCGGTGCCGGCCTTGCCCGCCTGCTTGAGCGCACGCCCGACCTCGACCTCATCAAGCCCAACACCGCCGAGCTCGCCGAACTCACCGGCCGGGCGCTGTCGACCATCGGCGACGTCACCGCCGCCGTGCGGGACCTGCTGGCGCGCGGTCTGAAGCTGGCCTACGTCAGCATGGGCGCCGACGGCGCACTGGCCGTCTCGGCGGACCGGGTCGTGCACGCGCACGCGCGCGCCGTGCGCCTGGGCAACACCGCCGGCGCGGGGGATGCCTCCCTGGCCGGGTTCCTCGTCGGCCTGGGAGAAGGGGGCCCCGACGCGCTGGCCTCCGCCGCGGGGAGCGCTGCCTCCTGGGGGGCGCACGCGGTCGCGCAGGACAGCACGATCCTGCCGAGCCTGGACGGCGCCCCCGAGCCGGTCGTGACCGTGGCGCCCGATCCGGCGACGCGCCTGTCCGAGCCCGCCGCCACGCGCTGACGGCGCCGCGCGACGCGCGAGTCTCCCGTGCGTCGGCGTGGTCGGCGTATGGGGACCGTATCCAAACGCGCAGACGCCTCCGTAACGGGGTTCCGGGTGGAGTGGGAGTCATCGTTGCAGCATCCGCTGCGGCGCTTCCGCCAGGCCGAAGGATCCGCGATGCCCACCTCACTCCGTTCCCGCCGCACCACGCTCGCCCTCCTGCTGGGGGCGACCACCCTGCTGTCGGCTCTCACCGCCTGCACCGCGCCCGCGGCGAATCCCGCTCCGTCGGCGTCGTCGACCTCTTCCGGGCTCACGGGAGACGCGTACACGGCGGCGTACCACGAGTACGAACTGCAACTCGCGCAGTGTTTCCGCGATCAGGGCCTCGACGTCGCCGACCCGCCGGCCGACGGGTTCCTCGACACGAGCAGGCCCGACCTCCAGGCCGCCTTCGCCACGTGCGCTGCCGAGATCGGTGACCCGCCCGTCCAGGAGGTCAGCCAGGACGAGCGTGTCGAAGCCCTGGAACAGAACCTCGAGCGCGCCGAGTGCCTCCGGGAGAAGGGCTACGACATCGTCGAACCCACCCTGGAGGATCCCGGCTTCGTCCCGGCGGAAGTGACCGACGAGGACTTCGAAGCCTGCCGGACCGACTGACCCCTCCCGCCGCTCACGTTCGGAGAACAGACATGACGAATCGACGGGACACGGCGTCGGATGACCGCGCCGCGGAGGACGAGGTGGACGTGCACAGCCCGCGTCCACGAGGAAAGCTGCTGCTCGCAGCCACCGGTGTCGTCCTCATCGTCGGCGCGATCCTCGCCGGCGTGCTGATCGGGCGGGAATCGATCCCCGCATCGTCTGCGGCATCCGGCACGGCCGAGCCGCCGACGACCACACCGGTCACCTCGGGCGACCTGATCGCGACGACGAACGTGCAGGGCACGCTCCATTACGCGGCGGACGGGCGCCTGTTCGCGGGCCCGGCCGGCGTGCTGACCATGCTTCCGGCGCCCGGGACGGTGATCGCGCCGGGCGGTCAGCTCTACCGGGTGAACAACGCGCCCGTCCTGCTGCTGCGCGGCGACCTCCCCGCCTGGCGCTCGTTCGAGAGCGGGATGACCGACGGCGATGACGTGCGTCAACTCGAACAGAACCTCGCCGCGTTCGGGCTGTTCCCCTCCGCGCCGGACGGGAGGTTCACCCGGGAGACCGCCGCATCCGTGAAGGCGTGGCAGAAGGCCGCGGGGGTCGAGCAGACCGGCCGTCTGGATCGTTCGGCCGTGCATTTCGCCCCCGGAGACATCCGGGTCGCCCAGCTCACCGCGACTCTCGGAGCGGACGTGGGCCCGGGGGCCGAGCTGTACCAGGTGACGTCGACGGTGAAGGTGGTCGATCTCGCGCTGCGACTGGCCGACCAGCAGCTCGCGGTGGTGGGTGCCCCGATCGCCATCGCGCTGCCCGACGGCTCTGAGACGCCGGGCGTGATCGCGGCCGTCGGTCAGCCGACCGAGCAGGTGCAAGAGGCCGGCGGCCCGGGGGAGGCCACGTCGACGTTCGTCGTGCCCGTGTCGATCACCCTCGATGCTCCGGAGGCTGCCGCGCAGTTCGCCCGGGCGAGCGTCACGGCGCGGTTCTCCACCACCCTGGGCGCGGATGTGCTGACCGCCCCGGTGGAGGCGCTGGTCGCCATCGACGCCGACTCCTTCGCCCTCGAGGTGCTCACCGATGCCTCGGAGAGCGCCACCGAGCGGGTGCCGGTGACCCTGGGCGCGTTCTCCTCCGGCCGGGTCGCGGTGTCCGGTCCGGGGATCGAGGACGGGACCCCCGTCGTGGTGCCGTCCTCATGAGTTCCTTCATCCGCCTCGAGCAGGTCACCCGTACGTACGGATCGCCGCCGGTGCGGGCTCTGGCCGGCGTCACCCTCACCGTGCGGGCAGGGGAGTTCGTCGCGATCGTCGGCCCGAGCGGCTCGGGGAAATCGACCCTCCTGAACGTGATCGGAACCCTCGACCGCCCGACATCCGGCGCGGCGTTCATCGACGGTCATGACATCGGCACGATGAACGATGCGGCACTGTCGGCCCTACGGGCCCACCGGATCGGCTTCGTGTTCCAGCAGTTCCACCTCCGCGAAGGAGTGGACGCGCTCGACAACGTCGCGGACGGCCTGCTGTATACGGGGATGCCCCGGCGGCGGCGACGGGTGCTGGCCCATCGCGCCCTGGAGCGCGTGGGGCTCGGTCATCGGATGGATCACCTGCCCGGGCAGCTCTCGGGTGGCGAACGCCAGCGGGTCGCGATCGCGCGAGCCGTCGCAGGAGAGCCTCCGCTGATCCTGGCCGACGAGCCGACGGGCAACCTCGACTCCGAGTCGGGCAGAGGGATCGTGCAGCTGCTCCACGACCTCAACGACGAGGGCACGACCGTCGTGGTCATCACGCACGATTCCGCCCTCGCCGAGCGGCTGCCCCGTCGCGTCGCAATCTCCGACGGTGCCGTGATCTTCGACAGTGGCCCCGCCCCCGAACGTACGGCGCGTGCCGGCGTCACGGCGGAGGCGGCCGGCCCCAGGAAAGGGAGCACCGAGTGACGGATACGTCTGCGCAGACCTCACCGACCGGCCGGGACCGGCCAGGGCCGGGGGAGGAGGAGCGATTCCCGCGGTCGAGACTGCGGCCGAGCGACCTGGTGTACGTCGGCTCGTCCGGCCTGCGCGCCCGCCCGTTGCGGGCGGTGCTGTCGGCGCTGGGGATCGCGATCGGGATCGCGGCGATGGTGGCCGTCGTCGGCAGCTCCGCCTCCAGCCGCGCGCGCCTGGACGAGCAGCTGTCGTCGTTGGGGACCAATCTGCTCACGGCGACGGTGGCCGAGGCGCGCGGACCCGTCGCGCCGCTCCCCCTTCCGGCGGACGCTGCGGCTCGCGTGGAACGGCTGGCGGGAGTCGGGAATGCGACGACCGCCGCCGATCTCGACGTGAAGGTGTACCGCAACAGGCTCGTTGACCCGAACCGGTCGGGCGGGCTGACGGTCACAGCGGCCGAAGTCGATCTGCTGGACGTCGTGGGAGCGCGGGTCGGCACGGGGCGATGGTTCAACGCGGCGACCGCGACCCTCCCCACCACCGTGCTGGGCGCGACGGCGGCCGCGCGATTGGGCGTGGACGGCCCGGGCTCCGAGGTGTGGATCGATGGTCAGAGCGCGACGGTGATCGGCGTGCTCGACCCGGTGCCCCTCGCCCCCGAGCTCGATCTCGCAGCGCTCGTCGGCATCCCGATGGCCCTCGCACAGTATGAGCACTCCGGGGCACCGACGCGGCTGTACGAGCGATCGGCGGATGACGCGGTCATCTCCACGCGCGCGCTCATCGCGCCGTCGCTCCAACCGCAGTCCCCGGGAGACGTCGCCGTCTCGCGGCCCTCGGACGCGCTCGCAGCCACCAGCGCGGTGGACCAGGCGTTCACCGGTCTTCTCTTGGCCCTCGGTTCGATCGCGCTGGTCGTCGGCGGTATCGGAGTGGCCAACACGATGATCATCTCGGTTCTCGAACGACGCAGGGAGATCGGGCTCCGCCGCGCGATCGGTGCCACGCGCCGACATATCCGCGTGCAGTTCCTCACCGAGGCCGTCCTGCTGTCAGCGCTCGGAGGGCTGGCGGGGGCGGGGATCGGCAGCGCGGTGACCGCTGTCATCGCCACGGCCAACGGCTGGATCCCCGTCGTACCGGTGTGGGTCCTGTTCGGGGGGCTCGTTGCCACGATCTCGATCGGAGCGGTCGCCGGACTCTACCCCGCGGTCCGGGCAGCGAGGACCGCGCCCTCGGTCGCCCTGAGCGCCTAAGCGCCTGAGCGCCTGGGCGCCTGGGCGCCTGGGCGCCTGGGCGCGATCGGGTGGTCGGTCTCGGCCACCCGATCACGCGTGTGCGGCTCGCCCCGTGTCGTCGCCCCCGCGCCCGGCATTGACACCCGGCCATCCAGAGGGCACCATGGAGGGGGAGCAAGTCACCGGTGTCATGGTTGAATTTCCGGGGTTTCTCCCCTCAAGCGAATCGAAGAGGACGCACTCATGAACCCGCTGACCACACCCGAACGACGCGGCATGCAGCGCATCTCCACGCCCCGCGGGAACATGCTGATCGTCGCAGCCGACCAGCGCAACGGGATGAAGGCGGCGATCCCGGATGCCCCCAACGGCTCGTCGGCGATCACGAAGGCGGAGCTGGCCGAGGTCAAGGCCGACCTCGTCCGTCACCTCGCCAACCACGCCCCCGCAATCCTCCTCGACCCCGAGGTCGCCCTTCCCTCGATCGTGGACGATGGCGTGCTCTCCCGCGACACCGCGCTGGTGGTCGGCCTGGACGCATCCGGCTTCGACGTGGTCGACGGCCTCCGCTTCACGAACTACGTCGGCGGTGTGACGCCTGCGACCGTGCACGCCCTCGGCGGCGACGTCGCCAAGATGCTCTGGTACATCCGCCCCGACCGGCAGGACATCGATTCCCGCGTGGCGCAGGAGATCCGCGACCTCGTGGCCGCGTGCGAAGCCGAGGGGCTGCTGCTGATCGTGGAGCTCCTCACCTACCCGCTCGAGGGCGAGAGCGACGAGGAGTACGCCGCGGCCTTCGCGACGCTTGTCGCCGATGGTGCGGCCCTCGCCGTCGCGTGCGGCGCGAAGGTGCTGAAGCTGCAGTACCCCGGAAGCCCTGAGGCCTGCGCTGCAGTCACCGCGGCGGCCCAGGGCGTGCCGTGGGCGGTGCTCTCGGCGGGGGTGGACCACGAGACCTTCATCGGGCAGGTCCGTACGGCGATGGCCGGCGGCGCCGCCGGCGCGATGGCCGGTCGATCCCTGTGGAAGGACAGCCTGTCGTTCGCCGGGGAGACCCGGGAAGAGCTTCTCACCACCCGCGCGCTGGTGCGCCTGCGCGAACTCACAGGCGCCGTCGACGACCGCTGACTCCACAGTCCCCGTCGCCGCGGCGCGAGGCGTGGCGCGCGGGTGGAAGGATGGCGACGTGACGACGATGCGAGACGTGGCCGCGCGGGCCGGTGTCAGCGCCAAGACCGTGTCGCGGGTTTTCAACGACGACCCGCACGTGCTGCCTCACACGCGCGAGCGCGTGCAGCAGGTGATGCGCGAGCTCAACTACGTCCCCAACGTCCTGGCGACGACCTTCCGTGCCGGTCGCTCGTCGGTGATCGGCGTCGCGGTCCCCGACATCGTCGACCCGTTCTTCGCCGCGATCGCCCGGGCGGTGGATGCGGTGGCCCGCGGGGCGGGGATGTCCACGCTGGTGACGAGCCTGGGGGAAGACCCCGCAGATGAGCAGGAGACGCTGGAGTCGCTTCTCGGACGCAAGCTCTCCGGTCTGATCATCGCGCCCATCGGCGAGGACCAGGGGTACCTCGAGCGGTGGCAGGAATCCACGCCGATCGTGTGCGTGGACCGCGGCGCCACCGGCCTGAAGACCGACACGTTCACCGCCGACGACGAGGGGGGCGCGTACGCCGCGACCGAGCATCTTCTCGAGCACGGGCACCGCCGGATCGCCTACCTGGGTGACGAACTCGACCGCTCCACCGAGCGTGCCCGGCTCGCGGGGTGGCAGCGAGCGCTCCGTGAGGCGGGTGCCGCCGTGGACGACGACCTCATCCACGCGGACGTGTCCACCGCGGCCGCGGCCGAGCGTGCCGTCGCCCGCACGCGGACGGGCACCGACCCGGCGACGGCGATCTTCTCGTCGAATGCGCGCACGACGATGGCGCTGGCCCGCGCCCTCCGGGACGACCCGATGCCGCTGGTCGGGTTCGGTGATTTCCCGCTCGCCGATCTGCTTCGCCCGGCGATCACCGTGATCGACCAGAGTCCCGAGCGGATGGGGCGGCTCGCCGCCGAGCGCGTCCTGCAGCGGCTGTCCTCGCCCGGGTCCGCGCCGTCCCCGGCGATGGTGGAGGTCACGCTCGTCGAACGCGATTCCTGCCGCGTTCCGATCTGACGCCCGCCGGTGCTCGCGCACGGTGGCCAGGCGCTCGGTGGGGCGCGAGCCGAAAGTGCCGGTCCGAGACCCCGCCCTGGCGGGCGGAGCTCAGCGAACAGAGGAGATCTCGCGGATCGAGGACGCCGCCGGATATTGCGCTCCTCGATCCGCGAGATCTCCGCGATTTGCGCGACGCTCGAAGGCCCGAATGAAGCCGGTCACCGCGCCTGGGGCTCGAGGGACAACACTCCGGGGCGCGCGCCCGATCATGACGCGCCCGCTCGTGGCCCGAGGGTGACCGCCGCGACGGCGCCGCCGGATGCCCCGACCACGCGGCCACCCCGTGCCGGGCCGCGTCCCCGTGCCGGTCGCGGAGCTTGGGCGGGCGCCCGCGGCCCTTCGACAGGCTCAGGGACCGCTCCTGTGTCAGGGACCGCCCCCTGCGTCAGGGACTGCCTCTGCGTCAGGGGGCGCTCCCGGGCCGGGGGTGCTCATCGGAGGAAGGCCGCCGCGACGCCGGAGTCGACCGGCACGTGGAGGCCCGTGGTGCGCGACAGCTCCGGGCCGGTGAGCACGTAAACGGCGTCGGCGACGTTCTCGGGCACGACCTCGCGCTTGAGGATCGTGCGGTTCGCGTAGTACTGGCCGAGGTCTTCTTCCTTGACGCCGTACGTCGCGGCGCGGTTGGCGCCCCAGCCGGAGGCGAAGATGCCCGAGCCGCGCACCACGCCGTCGGGGTTGATGCCGTTCACGCGCACGCCGTACTCCCCGAGCTCGACCGCCAGCAGACGCACCTGGTGAGCCTGGTCGGCCTTCGTCGCGGAGTACGCGATGTTGTTGGGGCCGGCGAAGACGGAGTTCTTCGAGGAGATGTAGATGATGTCACCGCCCATGGCCTGCTCGATGAGCGCCTTCGCCGCGGCCTTCGACACGAAGAACGAGCCCTTGGCCATGACGTCGTGCTGGAGGTCCCAGTCCTTCTCGGTCGTCTCCATCAGCGGCTTGGACAGCGAGAGTCCCGCGTTGTTCACGACGAGGTCGATGCCGCCGAACGCCAGCAGCGTCGCGTCGATCGCCGCCTGCACGGCGCCGGCATCGGCCACGTTCGCCGCAATGCCGATCGCGACATCCGCGTTCCCGAGTTCGGCCGCGGTGGCCTGTGCCTTCTCGAGGTCCAGGTCGGCGACGACGACGCACGCGCCTTCGGCCGCCAGGCGGGTGGCGATGGCCTTGCCGATTCCGGATGCGGCGCCGGTGACGAACGCGATGCGGCCCTGGTGCGACTTCGGTTTCGGCATCCGCTGCAGTTTCGCCTCCTCCAGCGCCCAGTACTCGATGCGGAACTTCTCCGCGTCCGAGATCGGCGTGTAGGTCGACAGCGCCTCGGCGCCGCGCATCACGTGGATGGCGTTGACGTAGAACTCGCCCGCCACACGTGCGGTCTGCTTGTTCGCGCCGTACGAGAACATCCCGACACCGGGGATCAGGACGATGAGCGGGTCGGCTCCGCGCATGGCCGGGCTGCCGGTGCCCGAGCCGGTCGAAGGCTCCGCGTGCGCGTCGTAGTACGCCTGGTAATCGGCGCGGTACTGCTCGTGCAGCTCCTTCAGGCGCGCGATGGAGTCCTCGACGGACGCGTCGGCGGGGAGGTCGAGCAGCATCGGCTTGACCTTGGTGCGGAGGAAATGGTCGGGGCAGCTCGTGCCCAGCTCGGCGAGAGCGGGCGCCTTCTCCGCGGCGAGAAAGTCCAGTACGTCGGCGGAGTCGGTGAAGTGCCCGACCATCGGCTTGTCGGTCGACGCCAGGCCGCGGATGGTCGGGGCCAGGGCCGCAGCCTTCGCGCGACGTTCGGCCTCGGGGAGCGCCTCGAAGCCGGCGCGCACCTCGCCGAACGGATCGGGCCGGCCGTGCTCGGTGATGTAGGCCTCCGCCGTCCGAATGATCCACAGCGAGTTCGCCTCCGCCTCATCCGACGTGTCGCCCCACGCGGTGATGCCGTGGCCGCCGAGGATGCAGCCGATCGCCTGCGGGTTCTGCCGCTTGATCTCGGCGATGTCCAGGCCGAGCTGGAACCCGGGCCGGCGCCACGGCACCCACACGACCTTCTCGCCGAAGATGGTCGCGGTGAGCGCCTCGCCGTCGGCCGCGGTCGCGATCGCGATGCCCGAATCAGGATGCAGGTGGTCGACGTGCGCCGCATCCACCAGGCCGTGCATCGCGGTGTCGATCGAGGGCGCCGCTCCGCCCTTGCCGTGGAGGCAGTAGTCGAACGCGGCGACCATCTCGTCCTCGCGTTCGATGCCGGGGTAGACGTCGACGAGCGCGCGCATGCGGTCCAGGCGCAGCACCGCGAGGCCCTTCTCCGTGAGCGTCCCGAGGTCACCGCCCGAGCCTTTCACCCACAGCAGCTCGACGGGCTCACCGGTGACCGGATCGGTCTCGGTGCCCTTGGCGGAGGTGTTTCCTCCCGCGTAGTTGGTGTTCTTCGGGTCGGCGCCCAGGCGGTTGCTCCGCGCGATGAGCTCGGCGGCGGTCGGGTTCGTCATTCGGAAATCCTTCGGGTCAGAGGTGAGGGGGAGAAGCGGTCCTTCACGCCCCCCAGCCTGCCTGGGTTCCGCGACGCGTTCGGCTTCGATGCGCTCCTGGTATCCGGATGCGGCGTAGGCGGCCATCGGATCGGCTGCGCTGGGGCGCTGAGCCGGCCCGGCTACCGGCGGCGCCGAGTGGTGACGGTCGCCCCGCGGGCATTGCGCGGTGATCCCCCGGGGTGGGAAAGCGGGATCGGGGTCGTGCCGGCCACCTCGTCGCTGAAGTCCTCCGGGACGGTGGCGGGGATGGTGCCGATCGGTCGGGTCTCATCCACGGTCAGGCGGAAGCGGCGGTTCTCGTGGCGGTGGACGCGACCGGACGCGAGGGTCCACGCCACCCCGATCCCGCACGCGATCAGGGCCATGATCGCGGCGACGAAGATCGCCACGCGCGTGCCGTACTGGTCGACCATCCATCCGACGATCGGGGCGCCGATGGGCGTTCCGCCCAGGAGGATTGCCATGTACAGCGCCAGCACGCGCCCGCGGAGCACGGGATCGGTGGTGGTCTGCACGTAGCCGTTCGCGGTGGTGAGCATCGTGACCACCGCGAAGCCGGTGAACACCAGCGTGATCGCGTAGGTCAGATAGGTCGGCGCGAAGGACGACGCGATCATCGCCAGCCCGAATCCGCCGGCGGCCATGATGACCACCCGCATCCGAGCCTTGTCGCGCCGCGCGGCCAGCAGGGCTCCGGCGAGAGAGCCGATCGCGAGGATCGAACTCAGGAGGCCGAAGCCGTCGGCGCCCTGGCCGAACTCGAGCGCCATCGTGGAGGCGAAGATCGGGAAGTTCATGCCGAAGGCCCCGAGGAGGAACACCATCGAGAAGATGACGAGGAGGTCGGGGCGCTTTCCGACGTAGCGGAACCCGTCGGCGAGGCGCGAGCGGCCGGTCCCGGTGGCCCGCGGGATGAGCTCGTGCACGCGGATGAGCGCGAGGGCGATGATCATCGCGGTGAAGGTCGTGGCGTTGACGAGGAACACCCATCCGCTGCCGATCAGGACGATCATGATGCCGGCCGCGGCGGGGCCGATAAGGCGGGCGGTGTTGAAGGACGCGGCGTTGAGGGCGACGGCGTTGGAGGCCTTCTCGCGCGCGACGAGATCGGACACGAAGGCCTGGCGGGCGGGATTGTCGAACGCCGTGATGATGCCGAGCGCGAAAGCGAAGCAGTACATCAGCGGCAGCGTCATGACGCCCGTGAGGACGAGCACGCCGAGCGCGATGGCCAGCAGCAGCATCAGCGTCTGGGTGAGCATGATCAGCTTTCGCCGGTCGAACCGGTCGGCCACCCACCCGGTGACGCTCACGAGCAGGAGCGGCGGGGCGAACTGCAGCGCCATCGTGATGCCCATGGCGCCGGCGTCGTTGTTGGTCAGCTCGGTGAGGACGACCCAGCTCTGCGCGGTGGACTGCATCCACGCGCCGATGTTCGACACCAGGGCGCCGATGAACCACACGCGGTAATTGAAGACCGCGAACGAGCGGAACATCGGGGAAGTTCCGCGCTCGGGGGCTCGCCGCCGCGAGGAGCGGGCGGTGCGTGAAGGTGTCGTGGTCATCGCTCGGCCAGCTTCCGCAGGATCTCGGCCGCCCCGGCCAGGAGTGCCCGGTCGGCGTCGCTGAGCTCGTCCAGCGCCGACTCCAGCCACGCATCCCGTCGCCGCACGGTCTCCTCGACGACGTCGCGCCCGGGCTCCGTGAGGTCAACGAGCACCTTGCGGCGGTCCTCGTCCACCGGCGTGCGGGTCACGTAGCCCGCCTCCTGCAGGCCGTTGACCGTGCGGTTCATCGAGGGAGCAGTCACGCGCTCGCGCTCGGCGAGCTCGCCGAGGGTGTGCGGACCGTAGACCTTCAGGGCGGCGAGCACCGCGAACTGCCCATCGCTCATGGAGTCGATGGCACGTTCGGCGCGAAGGCGGCGGGCGAGCCGGAAGATCGCCATCCGCACGTCGGATGCTGCAGCGCTGAGGTCGGTGGGGGGTGAAATCGACTCGGTCATACCGATGCTTAGCCTAGCTCATTAGTCTTGCTAAGTAAAATCCGAGCCACCGTCCGGGCGACCCGGCGCCGACACCTAGACTCGGCGCATGCCCGAGTTCGTCGATGCGCACGGGGTCGCGATCGTCTACGACGTCGCCGAGGCCGCGCACCCGCGCGCCGTCGTGCAGCTCCTGCACGGGGTGGGGGAGCACGCCGGCCGGTACGGCGCACTCATCGCCGCGCTCACCGAGGCCGGTTACACGGTCTACGCCGACGATCACCGCGGGCACGGCCGTACGGGCATGCGTCAGCACGGCGGCGACGCCCGACGGCTCGGGCGGCTGGGTCCTGGGGGGCATCGCGCGGCCGTGGCGGCGGTGTGGATGCTGACGCAGCGCATCAGGGCGCAGCATCCCGATCTGCCTCTCATCCTGCTCGGGCACTCCTGGGGCTCGTTCCTCGCGCAGATCCTCCTCGACCGGCATCCCGACGCCTACGACGCGCTCGTACTGAGCGGATCGGCGCTGCGCATGCCCGGCTGGCTCAACGCCGGCGACCTCAACAGGCCGTGGAAGGGCGCGAAAGGCCACGGGATGCAGTGGCTGTCCTCCGACGACTCGGTCGGAGCCGCGTTCGTCGACGACCCGCTCACCACGTCCGTGCCGCTCCTGCGCCTGTTCGGTCCGGCGGACGCGGCGCGGCTGTTCGGCCGACCGCGGCGCGACCCCGGACGCGACACCCCGGTGCTGCTGATGGTCGGGCAGGACGACACGGTCGGCGGACCGCGCAGCGTCGCCCGGCTGGCCGACGCGTACCGCACCCGCTCGACGTTCACCGACGTCACGACGCTGACCTACCCCGGCGCGCGCCACGAGATCTTCAACGAGGTCATCCAGGCCGACGTCCGCGCCGACCTGCTCGCCTGGCTCGCCCCCCGCTTCCCCTCCCGCGCCTGAGCGCCGCGACGCGCCGCGTCTCGCCGCGACCTGCGCCGAGAAACAACGATCCGGACGAAACACAGCGCGCCGCGTGCCGTCTCGTCCGGATCGTCGTTTCTCGCGGGGTGCGGCGCCCGCCGCCGTAGGCTGAGGGCATGCACGGCGAATACAAAGTGCCCGGGGGCAAGCTCGTGGTCGTCGACCTGGAAGACCGCGACGGCCGCATCGACGGCTTCCACCTGGCCGGAGACTTCTTCCTCGAGCCCGACTCGGCGCTCGGCGACATCGACGCGGCCGTCAACGGCCTGCCCGTCGAATCCGACGTCGCCACGATCGCGGCGGCCATCCGCGCCGCCCTGCCCGCGGGTGCTCAACTCCTGGGCTTCACGCCTGAGTCGGTGGGCACGGCCGTGCGCCGTGCGCTCATCAAGGCACCGGGATGGCGCGACTTCTCGTGGGAGGTCGTCCATGACGGTCCGGTCTCGCCGCAGATGAACCTCGCGCTGGACGAAGTGCTCACCACGCGGGTCGGCGATGGTCGTCGCAACCCGACTCTCCGGCTGTGGGAGTGGAACGAGAACGCCGTCGTCATCGGCTCGTTCCAGTCGGTGCGCAACGAGGTCGACCCCGAGGCCGCCGAGCGGCACGGATTCGACGTCGTGCGCCGAATCTCCGGCGGCGGCGCAATGCTGATGGCAGCGAACTCGATCGTCACGTACTCCCTCTACGTGCCCGCATCCCTCGTCGCAGGCATGACCTTCGCCGACTCGTACGCCTTCCTCGACGACTGGGTGCTGCAGGCGCTGCGCTCCATCGGCATCGACGCGACGTACCAGCCGCTGAACGACATCGCCGGCCCTCACGGCAAGATCGGCGGGGCCGCGCAGAAGCGCCTCGCCAACGGCGGTGTGCTGCACCACGCCACGCTCAGCTACGACATGGACGGCCAGGTACTCACCGACGTGCTGCGCATTGGGCGGGAGAAGCTCAGCGACAAGGGCACGGTGTCGGCCGCGAAACGGGTCGACCCGCTCCGGAGCCAGACGGGACTCTCCCGCGAGGCGATCATCGAGCGGTTCATCAGCACGTTCACCCAGTTGTACGGCGCCGTTCCGGGGCATATCACCGAAGAGGAATACGCCGAGGCGGAGGCGCTCGTGGCGTCGAAGTTCGCCACCGACGCGTGGCTGCAGCGGGTTCCATGAGCCCGGTCCCCGGCCGGCCGGACGCGCCCGCCGGGTCGGTCCGCATCCACGCGTGCGACAACCTCTCCGCCGCCCGCGCGTGGCCCGATGCGAGCTTCACGCTGATCTACCTCGATCCGCCGTTCAACACCGGCCGGTCGCGGGCCCGTGCGGTCGAGACGATGCTCCCCCTGGACCGTACTCAGTCTGAGACCGCCCCTGGGTCTGCCGCCTCCGCAGAAACACGCGGGATCGAGGCCGAGGGAACAGCATCCAGACTGAGTACGGTTCGGCCCGAGGCGGCGGCGTTGCCCGAGGCGGAGGCGGAGGCGTTGCGCGAGGCGGAGGCGTTGCCCGAGGCGGAGGCGGAGGCCGAGGTCGAGGCGGCGGCGTCCGGCCCGAGCACGGCCTCGGTGCACGCGGAGGCATTGACCCCGATGGGGGCGAGGTTCGGATTCCGCGGAAACGAGTACGAGAAGCTTCGCGGCGACCTCCGCGCGTATGACGACCGGTTCGACGACTACTGGGGATTCCTCGAGCCGCGCCTCCTCGAAGCGTGGCGGCTCCTCGCCCCCGACGGCACGCTCTACCTGCACCTCGACTATCGCGAGGCCCATTACGCCAAGGTGCTGCTGGACGCCCTGTTCGGCCGCGAGAAGTTCCTCAACGAGATCGTGTGGGCATACGACTACGGGGCCAAGTCGCGTCGCCGCTGGCCCACGAAGCACGACACGATCCTCGTGTACGTCAAGGATCCGCAACGGTACTGGTTCGATTCGGATGCGGTGGACCGCGAGCCGTACATGGCCCCGGGTCTCGTCACACCGGAGAAGGCCGCGCGGGGGAAGCTTCCCACCGACGTGTGGTGGCACACGATCGTGCCGACGTCGGGGCGGGAGAAGACCGGCTACCCGACGCAGAAGCCCGAGGGTATCCTCCGCCGCATCATCCAGGCCTCCAGCCGCCCCGGCGACCGGGTGCTCGACCTCTTCGCCGGCAGCGGGACGACCGGCGCAGTGGCGAGCGCCCTCGGACGCGACGCGGTGCTGGTGGACGACAATCCGGAGGCCGTCGCGGTGATGCGGGCGCGCATGCCGCACGCCACGCTCATCCCCCCTCGTGATGTCCCACTTCTGCCGGTTTCCGAGCCCCAGAAGCTGCAGAAGTAAGACATCATCTGCGTCATGTCCAGCCCAGCGGCCAGATTGTCAGGAATCTCTAGGGTGAGGGCATGAGATTCGGACTCTTCATTCCCCAAGGCTGGCGCTTCGACCTCGTCGGCATCGACCCGGCCCTTCACTGGGCCACCATGCGTGACCTCGCCCAGAGTGCCGATGCCGGGCCGTGGGAGTCGCTGTGGGTCTACGACCACTTCCACACCACGCCGGTCGCCAGCGAGGAGGCGACCCACGAGGCGTGGACGCTGATGTCGGCGTTCGCCGCCTCCACCGACCGCATCCGCCTCGGGCAGATGTGTACGTGCATGAGCTACCGCAACCCCGCGTACCTGGCGAAGGTGGCCGCGACCGTCGACATCGTGTCCGGTGGACGCACCGAGATGGGCATCGGCGGCGGATGGTACGAGCACGAGTGGCGCGCGTACGGCTATGGTTTCCCGCCCGTCGGCGAGCGCCTCGGGCGCCTGCGCGAGGGCGTCGAGATCATGCACCAGGCCTGGACGACCGGGTCGGCGACGCTCGACGGCACGTACTACACGGTCGACGGCGCCATCGTCCGGCCGTTGCCGTTGCAAGACGGGGGTATCCCGCTGTGGATCGCCGGCGGCGGCGAGAAGGTGACGCTCAAGATCGCCGCGCAGTACGCCTCGTACACGAACTTCGCCGGCTCGATCGAGGAGTTCGACCACAAGTCGGACGTGCTCCGAGGCCACTGCGACGCCCTCGGGCGCGACTTCGGTGCGATCACGCGCTCGTCGAACTTCAACACGATTATCGCCTCCAGCGAGGCAGAGGTCGAAGAGCGACTGACCGCTGTCATCGCTCGCCTGGCCCCCTTCGTCGGACCGGAGCGCGCCGACGTCATCGAGCGCGAGTACCGGGCTTCTCCCGGGGTGGGAACGCCGGAGCAGATCGCGGAGCGTCTCGCCGAGCGCGCGGCCCGCGGTCTCGGTTACGCCATCCACTATTTCCCCGAGGCGGCGTACGACCGCTCGGGCATCGAGCTGTTCGAGCGCGAGGTGGTTCCTCAGCTCGGCTGACCCCGGCGCGGCCCTCCGCGGGTGTCCACGACGCGCGGATGCGGCGGCGTCGCTGCCGGCCCTCCGTGGGTGTCCACGACGCGCGGATGCGGCGGCGTCGCTGCCCGCACGGCATGGACACTCACCGGATCAGGAGTCGCGCCAGGAGTGCTGCGGGTCGTACCCGAGCAGGCGCCGCGCCTTGTCGATCGACAGGAGGGTGTCGTGCTCGCCGAGGTCGCCGTGCACGGGGACGCCGGGGAAGACCTCGGCCACCAGCTCGGCGTTGGGGCGGGTCATGACGGTGTCGGCGGCGGCGATGATGAAGCGGTCGAACCCCGCGGGGGCCACCTCCAGCGCGCGCTGTATGGCCTGGGCGCCGTCACGCGCATCGATGTAGCCCCACAGGTTCCATTTGCGTGCGCGGGCGTCCGCGTCGAAGGAGGGGAACTCGGAGTAGTCCTCAGGCACCATGACGTTGGAGAATCGCAGCGCCGTGATCGACAGGTCGGGATGCCACCGCACGAGCTCGATCGCGAGCTGCTCCTCGAGGTGCTTGACGAGTGAGTACACCGACTCGGGGCGGGCCGCATACTCCTCATCGACGGGGATGTAGGGCGGCGGCACGTCGAACGGCAGACCGAGAACGGTCTCGCTCGAGGCGTACACGATGCGTCGCACGCCCGAGCGGACGGCGGCCCAGAACACGTTGAACGTCGCGGTCATGTTGTTGTGGAACGTCGCCACGTCCGCCCGCAGCCCCGGTGCGGGGATCGCCGCGAGGTGCACGACGGCGTCGAGTTCGCCCCGGTCATCGCCCGCACCGCCGAGGGCGTCGATCACCTGGCCGTAGTCGGTGAGGTCGATCTGCACGAACCCCTGCCGGCGCGTGCCCACCGCATCCAGTGCGATCACGTCGTGCCCGGCGGCCCGGAGCTCGCGTTCGACGACGGTGCCTAGTTTTCCGGACGAGCCGGTCAGTGCGATGCGCATGATCCAGGGTTGCACGTCAGGCGACGGAAACGGGCCGGTGCGCCGCATCCCACCAGTCGAGAACGCGTAGGGCGTGGAACGTGAGCCAGCGCGAGGGTTCGCCCGGCGGGGCGTCCACGTCGAACCAGGTTCGTCCCTCGTGGCGGAGCTGCTGATGCCACGTTCCGTCGGCACCGCGGGCGTGGCGCACGAGCGCGATCGCGTCGGACATCCGCTCGTCGGGGGGCGTGCCGTCGTGGAGCGACGCCGCGCGGAAGTAGTCGACGGCCTTCAGCACGCTGTAGGTCCACCGATACGGATAGGCGAAGTGCGTCGCCCACGGGGCGTGGACCTCGCCGGTGGACAGTCGCCGCATGAGGCCGCGTTCGAGGAGGTACTCCGCCGCCGCCCGGCGTGCCGCCGCCAGCTCCGGCGTACCGCCGGCCCGTTGTTCGTACTCGAGGATTCCGATGAGGGCGTTCAGCGTCGAGTGGAACGACGAGCGGGTGGCGCCGTCGACCCAGTCGCAGTTCCAGCCGCCGTCGCTCATACGGTGCTGGACGAACCACGTCGCGATTGAGGTCACGTCGGCGCCGAGCCACGCGCCGTTGGCGAGCGTATAGCCGTTGATGCACGCGTCGACTTCGCCTCCCCAGTACGGAAGGTCGTCGTACTCCCACCGGGCGTTGCGTGCGAGCAGGCCCGCGGTGTCGGGGCGCAGCGCGTCCGGGGGGACGCCCCACTCCCGCAGGGAGTTGAGCGACCAGGTCGTGGCCGTCCACGGCTGCCCCGGCTCATCGCGACTCGCGTCGGTGGGGAAGTACGCGCCCCCCGCCCACAGGCCGTCATCCGCCTGCTTCGTCAGCAGCGCCGCGCCGTGACCCTCCGTCATGACCCGCTCCCGGGTCCGCTGCCACACCGCGTCGGGGGCGTGGTCCAGGTCGCGCTCGACCTGCCAGCGGAGACTGGGGTCGGCGCCGCGCAGCCACGCGATGACCTCGTCGTCGTTCATGCGAGGACGATACCGCCGGCTCCCGACATCGCCCGCCCGCTCAGATGGCCGTGTAGCCGCCG
The DNA here is from genome assembly GCF_057197605.1 of Microbacterium sp. Z11_20. Lineage (NCBI taxonomy): Bacteria > Bacillati > Actinomycetota > Actinomycetes > Micrococcales > Microbacteriaceae > Microbacterium > Microbacterium sp. Z11_20. The sequence goes on from NZ_JBXVOQ010000005.1 coordinate 257,524, forward strand.
TCGACCGCGTGCTGGGAGCCGTTGATGAACGAGGCGCGGTCGCTGAGGAGGAAGACGACGAGGTGCGACACCTCCTCGGCGGTGCCGAGGCGTCCGATCGGGTGCTTCTGCACGAGGGCGTCGTAGGCCTCCGGTGGCAACCCGTCGATCAGGGGGGTGGCGATGTACCCCGGATGCACCGAGTTGATGCGCACCCCCTGGGCGGCATAGGCGGCACCGGCCGACTTGGTCATGCCCGCCACGGCGTGCTTCGCCGCCGAATACGGCGCGGCCGTCTCCGCGCCGACCAGACCGAGGATGGAGGACGTGTTGACGATCGCGCCGCCGCCTGCGGCGATCATCGCCGGGATCTCGTACCGCATGCCGTAGAACACGGAGTTGAGGTTGATGTCGATGAGTCGCTGGTATGCCGCGAAGTCGTCGCTGTCGTCGTAGTCGCCGAGGAGGCCCTGCGGTCCGCCGATGCCGGCGTTGTTGAACGCGAGGTGCAGGCCGCCGAAGGCCTCCACCGCGCTGTCCACCGCCGCCTTCACCTGCCGGGGGTCGGAGACGTCGGCGGCCACCGGGCGCGCCTCGCCGCCGGCGGCGACGATCTCGTCGACCACCTTCTGCGCCCCATCCTCCTGGAGGTCGACCGCGACGACCTTCGCGCCGAGGCCGGCGAGGTCGAGCGCGACGGCCCGGCCGATCCCCGAGGCGGCTCCGGTGATGAGAGCCACCTTGCCGTCGAATGCTTCCGTCATGTGCGTGTCCTGCCTTCCGATTGGTGCGCCCGGATTGGCGTCGGCGATTTCGATCCTCGCCTGAGGCGCGCCTGCTGGGAGGGGCCTTGACGCGGGCGCGCGGTGCGTCGGCCGACCCGGCAGCGCCCGAAAAGCGCGCAGGCGGACGCGCGCCGGGGCGCGCGCCGAGAACCTCAGCGCAGCGCGGTCACCGAGGCATAACCGTCGCGCACCACCGCGGGTGCGGATGCCGGCCCGCCGAAGACACGCGTCGTCCCCTGGTCGGCCGACCACGCGCCCCATCCCGGCATCCCCTCTCGGACGAATGCGACGGCGCTGGAGTGCAGCGCATCCGCCAGGCCGCGCGGCGGTGCGTCGCCGGCGATGTCGGCCACCCCCGGGGCATCCAGGCAGTCGAACCAGAACGGCACGTCCAGGCAGTGGCACGCCCATCCGATCACCGGAGAGGGCCACGCGAACCGGTACACCCACGTCGGGGCGTCCCCGCGGGCCGACGCGACGCGGGGGATGTCGGCGCGGAAGACCCGGTCGGTGGCGTAACGCCCGAGGAGTGCCGCGCTGCCCTTCCGCCGCTGGGCGCGGTTGGCCCGCAGGTACGCGCGCTGGGCGGCCCCGCGGAGGCCGAGCCGTGCCAGCACGAGTCCGAGGGGGAGGAGCCTCAGCAGCCGACGGGCCCCGTGGGTCGCCATGGTGAACTCATCATCGGTCGAGCCGAGGACGAGCGGGATGCCGCTGCCCTCGCCGCGGGCGAGCGCCTCCACGACGGGCGCGGGTATCAGGTCACCGTCGACCACCGGCCCCCACGGCAGGCCTTCGGACAGGAGCGAGGTGAGCACGTCGAGGCGATTGCGGGTCTCAGGTTCTCCGGCCTTGTCCTGCAACTCTCGTAGCCGTTCCTCGGGGAGGCTCGCGAAACCCGCCCGCGTCGCGGGCACCCCGGCTGCGGCGGCGAGGCGCCCGGCCGCGGCGCCGGCGCGCTCGCGGTCGATATCGCTGAGCGTGGGGGAGATCGCGAGGGCCGAGCGGAAGAGCCCGCGCGCCGCCGGCAGGGAGACCAGGGTGAGGACCGCTCCGCCCCCGGCGCTCTGCCCCATCAGCGTGACCTTCGCCGGATCGCCCCCGAAGACGCGGATCTCGTCCTGCACCCATGCGAGCGCGGCCAGCCAGTCCCGCACGGCGCGGTTGGCGGGCGCCCCGTCGATGACGCCGAACCCGTCGAAGCCCAGGCGGTACGAGAGTGTCACGGTCACGACGCCGTCGCGCGCGAACGCCGCGCCGTCGTACCACGGGCTCGCCGGCGACCCCGAGACGTAGGCGCCGCCGTGGATGTAGACGAGCACGGGGAGCGCCGCATCCTCATCCCCCGGCCGCGGCGTGAAGACGTTGACGTTCAGTGTCGCCTCGCCCGGGATGCTCGGCTCGGGGATGAGCGTGACCCCGGTGTCTCCGCGTTGGGGTGTGGGGCCATAGGCGGTGGCATCGCGGATCCCCTCCCACGGCTCCGGCGGCACGGGGGCGGCGAACCGCAGCGCGCCCACCGGCGCCTGGGCGAACGGGATGCCGAGGAACGCCGCCGACCCCTCGCGCGCGAGGCCGCGCACCGACCCCTTGCGGGTGCGGACGACGGGACCTTCGGCGGCGGTCATCCCCGCATTCTCCCAGGCCCTCCGCCCCTCCCGTCGAGTCGCCACGATCCGTTCGATTTTCGGCCGAATCCGGACGTTTTGTGGCGAGTCGACGGAGGGGGCGGGCCCGCGCCTTCGCGCCCTGACCGTCGGATACGCGAAACGGCCCGCCCCCGGAGGGACGGGCCGTTTCGTGGGAGCAGGCGTCAGTGCGACGACTCGGTCTCACGACGGTACTGGTACGGGTTGGAGAGGATCTCCTTCTCGGGGATCTCCGGGTTCATCCCCGACTTCCAGGTGTCCTCACCGAGCTCCGACCGCAGGTACTCCACGGTGTCCTCGATCTTCGCGCGGACACCCTGCAGGTCGCCGGAGACGAGCTTGCCGTCGAACTTGACCGGCTCGCCGCCCACCAGCACGGTGTGCACGTCGCCGCGCTGCGCCTGGTACACCACGTGCGAGTAGGGGTTGAGGATCGGGAACATCGTGGGCGAGTTGTCGTTCTTGATCAGCACGATGTCGGCGAGCTTGCCGGCCTCGAGGCTTCCGACCTGGTCCCACTTGCCCAGGGCCTTGGCGCCACCGCGGGTGGCCCAGTCCACGACCTCCTCGACGCGGATGGTCGCGTGCGTGATGGTCTGGTCGGTCTGGTGGGCGATGTAGTGCTCGAGCGAACGGTCGGCGCCGATCGTCGTGCGCATGGCGGAGAACATGTCGGCGCTGAACCACACGCTCGTGTCGACCGACAGCGACGCTTCGATGCCGTGACGACGCAGGGCGTGGGCGGGCGGGTAGCCCTGACCGCACGTCTGCTCGCTCTCGGTCGACAGCGACACGGTGCCGCCGGTGGCGGCGATCTTCATGTACGAGTCGTCGCTGAGCGTGGCCGCGTGCACGTACACCTGGCCCGGCAGCATGACGTTGTTTTCGTACATGAGGCGGATGCCGTTGTCGTTGGTCGCACCCCACACGCCCGCGTGGGTCGTGATGGAGACGCCGAGGTCACGAGCGGCCTTGAATGCTGCCGCCTCGGGGAAGTTCTCGTCGCCGGGAACGTCGAAGGCCATCTGGGCGCCGAACATGCGCGAGTCGTCGCGGGCGCGCTCGATCACGCGGCGAACCGCCGGATCCTGCGCCCACTCCCACGGAGCGGCGTGGATGTTGCCATAGGCGAGGACGTAGCGACCGGGAGAGGAGGCGAGGGCTTCGAGCGCGGCCTCGCCGTGATCGGGCGTGCGCAGGCCGTGCGACCAGTCCACGCTCGTCGTCACGCCGGACTCGACCGCGTCGAGCGCCGACAGCAGGTTGCCGGAGGCGATGTCCTGCGGGCGGAACTTCATGCCGTGCTCGAGGTAGTACCAGACGAAGTACTGCGTCAGCGTCCAGTCGCCGCCGTACGCGCGCATGGCCGTCTGCCACATGTGGCGGTGGGTGTCGATCATGCCGGGGAGCAGGATGCCGCCCTTGCCGTCGATCTCGAAAGCGCCTTCGGGGGCGGCGAGGTCGACGCCGACCTCGGCGATCTTGCCGTCGACGACGAGGACGTCGCCTTCGGGGATCACGGTGTGTGCATCATCCATCGTGAGCACGATGGCGTTGCGGATCACGATGGGCTGGCCGGGTTGCGGTGCCGGGGTACCGGTCATAGACGTTCATCCTCCTTGATTGCCGTCGGGTGGCCCCGCCCGGGCGGCGCGACGGCGCGCCGTCGCTTGACTTGCGTCGTGCGGGTCGACTTGAGTCAAATTAAGCACTGCTGAACAGGGTTGTCCAGTGTCACTTGGTGGGGTGGCTACCCGGTCAGAGACTCGTTGTGGAGTCTATAACCAGATTGTATGATGAACCGACGCTAGACGCACAGGATTGTCACCCGGCACCGGTCGCGCCTTCCAATGATGAAAGGAATCGTCGATGACCGACATCTCCGTGAACGCTATCTCCGAGGTCGATGCCGCGCTGGATCCGGAGGAGGCGCTCGTGCAGGCGGCCCGCGCGATGCGAGAGGAGATCATCTCCTACTCCGCCGAGGCCCAGGGCGCCACTCACATCCCCGAGGGGCTGCACCGCCGCTTCGAGGAGGTGGGCTTCTACCGCATGTACATCCCGAAGGCGCACGGCGGCCTCGAGGTGACGCCCACGACGTTCTTCCGGGTCGTGATGGAGATCGCCCGCGCGGATATGGGGATCGCGTGGTGCTTCTGCCTCTCGTCCAACCACGCGCTGATGCTCGCCAACTGGTTCCCGGAGCAGATCCACGCGGAGGTCTACGACGGTGGCAACTTCCGCGCCGCATCGATGTACGCCCCGACCGTGACGGCCACACCGGTCGACGGCGGCTACGAGATCGACGGCGTCGTCAATTACTGCTCGGGCATCCCGTGGAGCACGTTCTTCCTCGGCCAGGCGCGGCTCCCCAAGGGTGAGGACGGCACGCCGCGCGTGGGTCTGTACATCGCCCCGGCCGGCTCCTACGAGATCCTGGATGACTGGGGCAACATGATGGGCCTGAACTCGTCGGGCTCCAACAGCATCCGCTTCGACAAGGCCTTCCTGCCCGCCCGCTTCATGGTCGAGGACGCCGACCTCATGGACTACGCCTTCAACGGCGACAGCCCGGGCTCGGCGGCCTACGGCAACAGCATGTACTCGGCGCGTCACGGCAGCTCGTTCGCCCTCGCGCTGGGCGTGCTGTGCGTGGGAGGCGCCCTGGGAGCGCTGGACGAGTATGCCGCGCTGATGACCTCGCGCAAGATCACGATTCCGCCCTTCCACCTGCGCGCCGAGGACCAGGACTTCCAGCGCTACTACGGTGGCGCGATCATCAAGCTGGCCACCGCAGAGGCGGCGGTCTTCCACGCCCTCGAGCGGTGGGAGAAGGCCGCCAGCGACAACGTCGCCGGGGTCGAGCAGTTCACCGGGAGCCTCGACAACCTCCTGGGCGGCATCGGCCGCGAGGTGATGCTGCAGGCGTGGGAGGTCGTGGAGAAGGACATGTACCGCACCATCGGTGCCTCCGCCTCGAAGAAGGGCGAGCGGTTCGAGCAGATCTTCCGCGACATGGCGCAGGCAGCCGGCCACCGCAACCCGCAGCTGCGCGACGTCGCGTTCAAGATGGTCGCCCTCGACGCTCTGAAGGGGGCCTGACGTGCCCGCGCAGCTTCCCGAGGCGTTCGCCGAGTACCCCCTGCGAACCGTCCGCCGCGGGCACTTCTGGATTCCCGGCGAGCGGGTCCAGAGCGAGCGCGGCACCGTTCAGCGCGCCCCGATGTTCGTCGAGTGGGAGGCGCCGGCGGAGATCACGCGGCCGTACCCGCTGATCCTCGTGCACGGCGGCGGCGGACAGATCACCGACTGGACGGGGACCCCCGACGGGCGGCCGGGCTGGTCGGACCTGTTCGTGGATGCGGGGTACCTCGTGTACCGCGTGGATCGTCCCGGTCATGGTCGCTCGTGGGCGCACCCCGATGTGCTCGGCGAGCCGGGGGCGCAGTTCAGCTACGAGATGGCGATGGGGCTGTTCGACACCCCGATCCCCGGGCACGACCAGTCGACGTGGAGCGGAGGCATCGGCGACCCGATGCTGGACCAGCTGATCGCCGGGATGGGGTTCCTGCCGGCCGATCTGGCCGAGTCGCACCGCATGGACCAGGACCGCATCGCGCGGCTGCTGGATCGCACCGGGCCGGCGATCGTCGTGACGCACTCCGCGGGCGGACCGAGCGGATGGCTCGCCGCCGACGCGCGTCCGGACGCCGTGCGGGCGATCGTGGCCATCGAGCCGATGGGCCCGCCGTTCTTCGAGTTCGGTCCGGGCTCCCGCCTGGACTGGGGCCTCACCGCGTCGCCGGTGTCATGGGAACCGGCGGTGAGCGATCCCGCAGAGCTCGAGGCTGCGGAACCGGGAACGTACCGTCTGCCGTTCCTCGACGGCATCCCCGTCGTCGTGGTGGTGGGAGAGACCTCGCCGTTCACCGACTGGGAGCCGCAGGTCGTCGAGTTCCTGCGGGCAGCCGGCTCCGACGCCGAGTTCCTGAACCTCGGCGAAGCCGGCGTTCCCGGAAACGGCCACGCCATGATGCTCGAGGCCAACTCCGACGCCTCCATCGGCCCGATCCTGGACTGGATCGCCCGCATCGACTGACACCTCTGTATAAGAGGAGGGGGTGGGGCGCACGAGCGCCCCACCCCCTCATTCATGCGCCCTGTTACATCGTGAGAGGCTGACCCAGCATCACGCGGCCTTGTGAGGCGAGCAGCACGTCGTGCTGCGCGCCGATGTGGGTGCGGTACATCGCCGCATCCTGGTAGTACTTGCCCATCCGGGTGCCCGCGAGCCCCGCCGACGTGCTGCCGGCGGTGGTGAAGGCGACCTCGATGGCCTCCTGTGCGAGGCGCGCCGCCTGCACGATCTGGCCGCGGATGCGGACGTCGTCGGCGGTGGTGAACTCCGCACCGCCTTCGCTCCACGCGCGATTGAGCTGCTCGAACTCGCGGATGGCGCCCAGCAGCAGCGTCTGCGAGGCCTCCGCGAGGGAGGTGACCTTGCCGTACCAGAGCTGGTACTCCGGCGACTGCGAGCGCGGGACGCGGGGCGGGAAGCTCGAGCCGCGCTGCATCAGAGTCTCGTATTCGTCCATGCAGGCCAGCGCCGCGCCCACCTGGGTCTGGGTGAGGCCGGCGATGAAGAACGCCGACGTGCGACCCAGGTACAGCGGGTTCCCGTGCAGCTGGTAGCCGGGCGTGCCTTTCTCGCCCCACACGATGTCTTTGAAGTTGAACGGCACGACGTTGTAGGAGGGGACGAACGCGTCGTCGATCTCGATCGAGTTGGAGCTGGACGCGTGAAGTCCGATGGTCTTCCCGAAGCCCCAGTCGTCCAGGATGGTGAAGTCCTCGCGCGGCAGGATGAACATGTACAGCGCCTTGCTGCCGTCCTCCTGCGTGATCGGCGCGACCGGCATGAAGTGCGTGCCGTACGTGCATCCCGAGTTGTAATCCCATCGGCCGGTGAGGCGATAGCCGCCGTCCACGGCGGTGACCACGGCGCGCTGCGGGAAGGCACGGGAGGGGGAGATGAAGGGATGCGCCGATCCGAACACCTCGTCCTGAGACTGCGCGGGGAAGTGGGAGGCGAACTGGTAGGCGTGGCTGGCGCCGAGCTCCCACGACCAGCCCACGCCGGGGTCGCCGCGCGAGATCTCGATCGCGACGCGGAAGAACGTCTCGAGGTCGGTCTCGAAGCCGCCGTAGCGTCGCGGACGGAGCAGGTCGTACAGCCGGGCGTCGCGGAAGGCCTCGTGGATCTCCGGCGAGTAGGTCCCGAGCTGCGCGTGCTCCGGCTGCAGCTCGCGCAGGCGTTCGCGCAGCGCGCGGGCGCGGGCGATGAGTTCGTCCGCCGTCGGCTGCTCGGTCGCGTCGCGTTCCTCGACCATCGTCATGTGGGATCTCCGTTCGCTCCATTGCGCAGCGGTGCGCAATGTGTATAAGCACTATAACAATACCGAGGTGCGGAGGGGGACGCAAGGGATTCGCCCCGCGGTCGATAAACTCGGGGCATGCCGCAACCCCCTACGCGCGACGAGCTGCTCGGCGAGTTGGGCGACCGCATCATCGAGGTCTTCCGGGCCCTGCAAGGCCAGGTGACCGTGCCCCGCGAGGGTCTCATCCACGTGACCCGCTCCGAAGCCGACATCATGCGCATCCTCATGGAGTCCCCGGGGACGACGGTGACCGAGATCGCGCGCGCCTTCGGCCAGCACAAGAGCAACACGAGCACGCGGGTGGCCGCTCTCGTGGAGAAAGGGCTGGCCCGGAAGGCGTCGGCGGAGGCGGACGGGCGAGAGGTCCGCGTCTTCGCAACCGACCTCGCGCGCGAGAACCTCCTGAAGTACCGCTCCGTCTGGGCCGAGCACCTCGAGCCGGTCGCCCCCGAGGACGACGAGCGCCTGGCGGTGGCGGCAGAGGTCATCGCCGAGATCGCCGACGGTCTCGAGCGCCGTGGGCGACGTCCGTCCGAGCGCTGAGAGCGCTCAGAATCCGACCAGCACGCCGGTGATGTCGTCCGCCGTCAGGGAGTTGCGCACCACGAGGTCCATGTCCTCGAGTCCGTAGGTGCGCGTCACGATCGGCCCGGCGTCGAGCTCTCCCCGTTCCAGCATCCCGGCCCAGCGCGCGAGGTCCGTCCCGGGAACGATCTGGCCGTTCTGACAGCCGATCACCTTCTTGCCGTAGACCGTCAGATCCAGTTGCGGCAGCACGACGTCCGTATCGGCGTGGTCGACCCCGGTGAGGACGACCGTGCCCGCGCGGCGGGCCATCAGCACGGCCTGGCGCGTGGCACGGGCAGGACCGGCGGCCTCGATGACGGCGTCGGCGCCCCGTCCCTCGGTGAGGGCCCGAACAGCGGCCACCGGGTCGGTGCTCGCGGAATCGACCTCGTCCGTCGCGCCCAACCGCCGGGCCACCGCACGGCGGCGCGGGTCGGGATCGAGGGCGATGATCCGTTCGGCGCCGGCTGCTCGTGCTCCCTGTACGGCCCACAGCCCGACGTGTCCGAGGCCCACGACCGCGACGGACTGACCGGGCTGCACCTGCGCGATCGTGAACACGGAGCCCAGCGCCGTGCTGACCCCGCATCCCAGCAGGCAGGCCACCTCGTCCGGGAGGGCGTCCGAGAGCGGATGCACCTGGATGCGGTCGGCGCGCACGAGCTCGGCATACGCGCCTACGCGGCCGGCGGCACGCACCTCGCGCCCGTCGGGGAGGTCGGCGACCACGGGGTCGGAACCGTCCATCAGCACCGAGCACTGATCGGGGCGGCCCGCCACGCAGTAGAAGCACACGCCGCAGTGCGGCGTGGCGGCCACGATCACGCGCTGGCCTCTCCGCAGGTCGGCGACCTCGGAACCCACCGTCTCGACGACACCGACCGCGGTGTGACCGAGGATGACGGGGGGCTGCTTGCGGCGCATCGCCCGCCACCCCATCCAGTCGGTCGAGCAGAACGGGGCGGCCGTGGTGCGGACGACGACCTGCTGCGGGCCCGGTTCGCGCAGCTCGATCGAGCGGACCTCGAACGGCGAGGCGAACGCCGTCAGCACGGCTGCGCGGGCACGCATGTCAGTGCGCGCGGTCGTCGCCGTGGATGAGGCGGGCGACGTGTCCGCGGAGGTGGATGAAGTCGGGGTTCTCGCGCGTGGTGATCTGATTGCGCGGTTCCGGGAGGTCGACCCGGATGTCCTCGACGATGTGCGCCGGCGGGCGGGAGAGCACCAGCACGCGGTTGGCGAGGTACACGCTCTCGTCGATGTCGTGCGTGACGAAGAGGATCGTCATGTCGTACCGGTCGCGGATCTGCAGCACGAGGTCTTCCAGGCCCTCACGGGTCTGCGCGTCCACCGACGCGAACGGCTCGTCCATGAGCAGGAGCTTCGGCCGGTATGCCAGGGCCCGCGCGATCGCGACGCGCTGCTGCATGCCTCCCGACAGCTGCCACGGGTATCGCTTGGACATCCCCGTCAGGCCCACCGCATCCAGCGAATCGGTGACCAGTGCCGCGCGCTCGGTCTTGGACATGGCCGACCCGTGCAGGGGGAATGCGACGTTCTTCTCGATCGTGAGCCAGGGCAGGAGCGAGCGGCTGTAGTCCTGGAAGACCATCGCCATGCCGGCGGGGACGCCCGTGTTCTTCTTGCCCCCCACCCACACCGCGCCTTCGGTGGGAGTCAGCAGCCCCGCGAGGGTCCGCAGGAGTGTGGTCTTGCCTGCTCCGGAGGGTCCCACGATCGAGACGAACTCGCGGGGGCGCACCGAGAAGGCGAGGCCCTGGATGGCGTGGTGGGCGGTCGGGCCCGCGCCGTAGACGTGCGACACGGAGTCGACCACGACCATCGCGTCGGATTCGGCGGGAGAGGAACCGGAGGTGCGGGGGGTGGTGTCAGTCATGGCTGTCGTCTTTCAGGTTCGCGAGCGGGAGAGCCGGTGCCACGCGAGGGTGCGGCGCTCCACGGCGTCGAGCAGGGAGTTGATGATCAGTCCGAGGATGGCCAGGGCCAGCATCCACGACCACATGTCCAGGAGCTGGAACCGCCCCTGGGCCTGGATGAGGAGGAAGCCCACGCCGTTGGTGGCGAGCATGAACTCCGACACGATGGCCAGCAGCAGCGCAGCCGTGCTGGCGATGCGCAGGCCCGCGAAGATCTTGGGCATCGCGCCGGGGAGGATGATCGAGAACAGGCGCCGCGCGGGAGAGATCTTGAAGACCCGGCCCATGTCGAGCATCGTGCTGGCGATCGATCCGACCCCGGAGGCGGTGTTGATCAGGACGAACCACGAGACGCCGTAGGCGATGAACGCGATGCGCATGTCGTCGCCGCCGCCGAGCAGGATGATGAAGAGCGGAAGCGTCGCGGTGGCCGGGATCGAGCGCAGGAACTCCACGATCGGGGTGACCGTCTCCCGCGCCGCCCGGTTGAGACCCATCGCCGTGCCGACGACGATGCCCCAGACCGCGCCGATGGCGAACCCGACCAGCATGCGCCCGACGGTGGTGAGGAAGTCGCCGAAGAAGACCGGTGTGAACACCGCCGGGCCCCCGAACAGCAGCTTCCACAGGTTCGCGGCGATGGCCAGGGGAGGCGGGAAGAACGGTGACGGGGCGAGGGTGGTCGCCAGCTGCCACACGGCGACGACCGCGATCAGCGGCACGAGGAAGTAGGCGAGGCCCACGAGGAACCGGCGACCGCGGCGGGGCCGGCGCGTCGTGGGGATGCCGTGGGTGAGCAGCGAATGCGGCGCTGCCTGGATCTGGGTCATCGCCCCTCCGCCCGGGTCGTTGCTTCCCAGCCGAAGAAGCGGCGTTCCACCCAGCCGATCGCGAGGTTGATGATGAGGCCGAGCACGCCGGCGGTCACCGTCGCGGCGAGAACGGCGAGGTACGCGCCGGCGTCGCCATAGGCACGCTCGCGGGAGATGAAGGCTCCGATGCCCTCGGCGCCGCCCGCGATGAGCTCCACGGTGATCACGACGATCAGTGCGATGGAGGACGCGATGCGGATGCCGGTCATCACGAAGGGAGCTGCGGAGGGGACGACGATGCGCCGGACGATTCCCCAGCGGCCGATGCCGAAGGTGCGTGCCATGTCCTTGGCATACGGGTCGACGTCGTGCACCCCGTAGAGGGTGTTGAAGATGATGGGCCAGATGGCGGCGAAGACCACGATGAACAGCTTCATCTCCAGCCCCGCGCCCAGGACGAGGAGTGCCAGGGGCACCAGCGCGACCGGCGGAATGGGTCGCATGAGCTCGACGATGGCGCGCGCGCCACGGTAGGCGGGCTGGTAGATGCCGAAGGCGACGCCCACCGGGATCGCGATCACGCAGGCGATCAGCATCCCGAGGACGTAGGTGAGGAGAGTGGAGCCGACATCGGCCCGGAAGACGGGGTCACCCCACAGGGTGATCGCTTCGACGACGACCTGGGAGAAGGGCGGCAGATAAGTCGTGCTGACCAATCCCGAACGGGAGATGATCTCCAGCAGCACGGCGAGGCCCGCCACGCCCGCGACCCCCCGCAGGATGGCGATCGTGCGCCGGCGCGAGGCCGCGCGCGCGCCCGCGGAGCGGGCGACACCGGGGGGTGCCGCCGTGGTGGTCGGACTGGTCACGGAGCGTTTCCTTCTGTCGGGGTCGTGCGGCGGAGCGGGACGTGCCGCTCCGCCGCACGGTCGGTCAGCAGTTGGACGGGGCCGGGAGGACGTGCGAGGAGAAGTCGAACTCCTCGGTGAGGCGACCGCTGGCGAAGTAGATGTCCGCGTTGCGCTGGATCTCCTCGAGACGGTTCTCCGTCTGGTAGGTGAGCATCACCTCGTTGGCAGCGACCTCGGCGGGTGCGCCCAGGAAGGCGGAGAACTGCTCCTCGAAGAGCGCGCGGTCATCCACCAGTGCGCCCTGCGCCTGGAAGATCGCGCACTGGATCGCGGCGACGGTGTTGGGGTTCTCCTCGACGAACTCGCGGGAGGCGACCCAGCCCGACTCGGCCATGCCCTCGTACTCGCCCGCGCCGTAGTCGAACACCGTGACGCTTCCCATGCCGCGTACCGCTGCGAGGGTCGGGCCGACGGCGCTGGATGCATCGACCGTGCCCTGCTCGAGGGCCGCGGCGACTTCGCCATAGGGCAGCTCGACCCAGTTGACCTCGTCGGGGTCGAGGTCGGCCTGGAGCATCGCGTCGCGGAGCTTGATGGCGTGGCTGCTGGTGAGGGAGATGACGTTGACGGTCTTGCCGGCGAGGTCTTCGAGGCCTTCGATGCCCGAATCCGGAAGCGTCTCCAGCGAGCCGGTGTCGGGCGTGCTGGCCCAGCCTTCGGCGATGACCACGAGCGGCAGGCCCTGGTTGATCGCGTCGATCACGCCGAAGTAGCTCGTGTTGGCAGAGGCGGCGTCTCCGGAGATGACCGAGGTGACGGCGATGCCGCTGTTGTCGACGAACGACGGGGTGATGGTCAGGCCGTACTCGGTGCCGTGCTCGTCGGCGGCGAGCTGCAGCGGGATGGTGCCGGGTCCGCGGATGCCGGTGAGCGTCACATCGGTGACCTCGGGCGTCGTCGGGTCACCGGTGACATCGGGGGCGGAGCCCGTGGTGCCCGAGTCGGAGGTGCAGGCTGTGAGGGCGAGCACGCCCGCAAGCAGGACGCCGGTGGCCGTCAACAGCCGGGATCGGCGCTGTGTGCGCGTGGAAGACATGCGATTCCTCTCCATTGAGAAACGGCGCACTCTGGCACGCCGCCTTTTGTCTGACAATATTGCGACTAGCGCGTCAGGTCAATATAACAGTTATAACCAACCGGGCTTGTCGAGGATACGCCACGGGGGTGGTCGCGCTACTGGTCGGCGTTCTCGGTGGCGCGCAGGTGCTTGAGGGCCGTCTTCGCGGCGTTGCGCACGTGGGTCGCGCACAGCTCCGCCGCCCCCTTGGCGTCGCGCTTGCGGGCGGCCACCACCACCGCGCGCAGCTCCTCCGCGGCTACCTCGGCGCGGCCGGGTTCGCTCATCGACGTGGCGCGCAGCAGTCGCACGCGCGCCTGAAGCCCTTCGATGATGCTCTGCAGCGACGCGCTGCCGGCGCCCTCGACCAGCACCTCGTAGATCTTGTCCTTCGCATCCAGCACGATGCGGATGTCGTCGGTTCCCGCCGTGTGGCGGGCGAAGTCTTCGACGCTCTGATCCAGCCGGTCCAGCTGGGCGTCCGTGGCGCGTTCGACGAAGCGCTCCACGAGGACCGATTCCAGCACGGCGCGGATGTCGTACATGTCCTCGGCCTCGGCCAGGGAGGGGGCGCTCACGACGGCGCCGCGCTGGGGCACCACGGTGACGAGGCCTTCGCTGGTGAGTTCACGAAGCGCCTCGCGTACGGTGGTGCGCGAGACCCCGAGCTGCTCGATGAGTTCGCGTTCGACGAGGCGCTGCCCCGGCCGCAGCTGGAAGTCCAGGATGGCTGCGCGCAAGGCCGAGATGACCTGTTCGCGAAGCGGCGCGGCGACCCGGTCGACAGGCGATCCCGACCACGCGGGGACGGTGTTGGTTGTCGACATGGGGGTGATCCTCACTCGCGGGCGGTGAGGCCGATCATACCGCCGGGGGGTGCGCATCGTCCGTCCATCATGCAAAGCGGGCGGCAGTCGTGCCCTATATTATCGTCAGACAATCCGCTGGGATCGCCCGGGGGATGGCAGGCGCCGACGGCGGCGCGGAGAGGCGGGACGATGACGTACGCGGGTCTGCAGGGAAAGGTGGCCATCGTCACCGGAGGCGCAGGCGGCATCGGCGCTGCGGTTGTGACGCGCCTGTCCGAGGCGGGCGCCAGGCTCGTCGTCGTCGACATCGACGCCCAGCGCGCGAAGGCGGCCGCCGACGCGGTCGAGGGTGAGGCGATCGGCGTGGGTGCCGACGTGTCGACCGAGGAGGGCGTGCGCACGTACCTGCAGGCGGCACTGGACGAGTTCGGCTCCGCCGACCTCCACCACCTCAACGCGGGCATCGCCGGGACGCCGGGGCTCCAGGTGCCCGACACCACCGTGTCGGAGTGGGATGCGGTGATGGGTGTGAACCTGCGCGGCCCCTACCTCGGCATCCGCGAGGCTCTCCGCCACTACGCCACCACCGGCACCACCGGGTCGATCGTCGTCACCGCGTCGATCGCGAGCCTGCGCGGTGCCGCCGACCTCCTCGCTTACACGACCTCCAAGCACGGCGTCATCGGGCTCGTGCACGGCGCCGCGGTCTACGCCGGTCCGGCCGGCGTGCGCATCAACGCCGTGGCGCCGGGCATCGTCCCGACGCCGATCTTCGGCGCGGCCGGCATCGAGGACATGAACCGCCGCGCGGCCACCTCGCCCCTGCGTCGCGCCGGCACGCCCGACGAGGTGGCTGCCGCGGTGGCCTTCCTCCTCAGCGAGGACAGCTCCTACATCACCGGCGCGGTCCTGTCCGTGGACGGCGGCGCGAGCGTGCAGAACACCAACCGCTACGGGGGCGGCGCCGGGCTGTGGGACACCGCGCCGGTCGACGCGGACCTGCACGCCCTTTTCGGCGACCGCCCGTAGATTGTCATACGGTATTTACATCAGACAAAGTGTTGGACAGGATGAGGGACGACTCATCCGCGCTGTTTCAAGGGAGAAGCCGCCATGTACGTGATCACCGGGGTCAGCGGGTACGTGGGCAACGCCGTCGCGGAGAACCTCCTCGCGACCGTGCCCCCGGACCAGGTCATCGTGACGAGCCGCAATCCGGAGGTGCTCGCGAGCTGGGCCGAGCGTGGTGTGTCCGCGCGCCGGGCCGACTACGAAGACGCCGACGCCCTGCGCGAGGCCTTCGCCGGGGGTGAGCGCCTGTTCATGGTCTCGGCGATGGAGGCCGGCCCCAACCGTCAGCGCCAGCACCGTAACGCCGTCGAGGCGGCGCAGGCCGCAGGCATCCAGCACATCGTCTACACGTCGTTCATCGGCACCGAGCGCCCGGATGTGATGTCGCACGAGGTGGCCGATCACAAATTCACCGAGAAGCTCATCAGGGACAGCGGCATGACCTGGAACATGCTGCGCAACAACCAGTACGCCGACGCCATGGCCGAGAACCAGGCCGTCATCGCCATCACCAGCGGCCAGAGCATCGGCAACACCGCCGACGGCCAGGTCGCCTTCGTGGCCCGCGACGATGTCGCCGCCGTGGCCGCCGAGGTCCTCAAGGGCGCCGGCGAGCCGAACACGGGGTACGACGTCACCGGCCCCGAGATGTTCACGTACCGCGAGGTCGGCGAGATGATCACCGAACTCAGCGGTGCCGACATCCGCATCGTCGACCTCACCGACGACGAGATGTACGCCATGTGGGATGCGCTCGGCGTCCCGCGCGAGGCCACCGGCGACTTCTCGAACTCTCCCGTGCCGTGGTGCAGCGACGGCATGGTGTCGTTCGGGCAGATGGTGCGCATGGGCAGCATGGCGAAGGTCACCGACGTCGTCGAGCGCTTCACGGGCCGCACGCCGAGGAACCTCCGCGACCTCATGATCGAGCGCCGGTCGAGCTGGCCGACGGCACCTCAGGGGGTGTCCGGATGAGCGACGAGTACGAGGTCGTCATCGTCCAGTACGGCACGCGACGCGGGCACCGATCCGAGGTCTTCCTGAACTACCACATCTACGGTCAGGACGACGGCCCGATCGGCATGGACTACTTCGTGTGGGTGCTGCGCAACGAGGAGCGCACCATCCTGGTCGACACGGGATTCTCCGAGGAGGGCGGGCGCAACCGCAACCGCACCTTCGTCCGCGAACTGCCGGAGATCTACGCGGCGCTCGGGATCGACACCGAGGCCGAGCAGACGATCGTGGTCACCCACGCCCACTACGACCACATCGGCAACCTCGGCCTGTTCCCCCGTGCCCAGATCGTCATCGCGGAGTCGGAGTACGACTTCTGGACGGGCGCCATGGGTCGCCGCACCCAGTTCCGCTACTCGACGGAGGACGCCGAGATCGACGCGCTGCGCGCTGCCCACGCGGATGGTCGCGTGCGCACGTTCCGCGACCGACTGGAAATCGCCCCCGGCGTGGAACTGCTCGAGCTCGGGGGGCACACTCCCGGCCAGTCCGCCGTGCGGGTGCGCACGTCGGAGGGTGACGCGCTGCTCGCGTCGGACGCCGTCCACTACTACGAGGAGTACGAGGACGACCTGCCGTTCGCCTTCGTCGCCGACCTGCCACGGATGTACGCCGGTTTCGACCGGGTGCGCTCGCTGATGAGTGACGGCGTTCAGCACCTCGTGTCGGGTCACGACCCCGACACACTGAACCGATTCCGCACGGTGGAGTCGGGACCGCTCGCCGGGGTCGCAGCGACCATCGGCAGCGCCGGATCACGAAAGGGAACAGCATGACCGATCGCGTCGGATTCATCGGCCTGGGCAACATGGGAGGCCGTATGACGCGCCGGATCGTGGACGGCGGTGTCCCCGTTCTCGGCTTCGATATGGTGCGCGACGCCGTGACCGCGGCCGGTGCCGAACCGGCCGGAAGCGCGGTCGAGGTCGCCGCCGCATCCGACATCGTCTTCCTGTCCCTCCCCGACAGCAAGGTCGTCGAGCGGGTCATCCTGGGTGACGAGTCGTTCATCCCGGCCCTTCGCGAGGGCACCGTGGTCGTCGACCTCAGCACCGCCGCCCCGAGCTCCACCATCCGCATCTCCGAGCAGCTGGAGGAGCGTGGCGTCGCCTACGTCGATGCGGGGATCTCCGGCGGTGCCGCCGCCGCGGAGAAGGGCACGCTCACCCTGATGGTCGGCGGGTCGGCCGAGGCGCTCGAACGGGCACGTCCCGTCCTGGCGCACTTCGCCACCGGCATCCACCACATGGGCGCGTCGGGAACCGGTCACAGCATGAAGCTGCTGAACAACTTCCTCAACGCGATCAGCCTGTCGGCCACGGCCGAGGTCATGGTCGCCGCCAAGAAGGCCGGGCTGGACCTGGAGACCGTGCTCGAAGTGCTCAACTCCAGCTCGGGAGTGAACTTCGCCACCCTCAACCGCTTCCCCAAGATCATCCACGGCGACTACCTCAAGGGCGGGCTCACCAACGCGCTCATGACCAAGGACGTGGTGCTGTACGTGGATCACCTCCACGAGCTCGGCGTTGCTTCGCTCAACTCCGCCGCCCCTCTCGCCGCCTTCGGCCTGGCCAACGCGCTGGGCTACGCCGACGAGATCAGCAACCGCGTCGTCGACGCGATCGGCGACGTCTCGGGACGCGTCCGCCTGACCGACCCCGCGTGAGAGCTCCCGCTCCCCACCTCGACTCCCTCCAGAACAGGAAATATCAGCGACATGACCGATAACGAAGACCCCACCCGACGCGAGACCTACGAGGCGGGCCTCCAGGTGCGTCGCGAGGTGCTCGGCACCGCGCACGTGGACCGTTCGCTGGGTCAGGTCACGGAGTTCTCCCGCCCCATCCAGGAGCTCGTCACCGAGTACTGCTGGGGCGCGGTGTGGACCCGCCCGGGGCTGGACCGCCGAACGCGGAGCCTGCTGAACCTCGCGATGCTGTCGGCGCTCAACCGGGGTCACGAGCTCGGCGTGCACGTCCGCGGCGCGATCCGCAACGGCGTCACCCCCGAGGAGATCCAGGAAGCGCTCATGCAGGTCGCCATCTACGTCGGCGTGCCGGCGTCGCTGGAGTCCTTCCGCATCGCGGAGGCGAAGCTCGAGGAGATGAAGGCGGCGGGCGAACTGTGAGCGCCTCCACGGTCGGTTTCGTCGGCCTTGGGAACATGGGAACGCCCATGGCCCGTCGGCTGGTCGAGGCCGGGCACCGCGTGGTCGGCTTCGACATCGCCGAGTCAGCACGCGAACGCTTCTCCGCCGCGGGCGGCGAGGCCGTGGAGCAGGCGACCGACGTCGTCCGCGACGCCCAGATCGTCATCCTGATGCTGCCCAATTCCGACATCGTGGATGCCGCGGTGCTCGGCCCGGACGGACTCCTCGCCGCCGCCCCCGCCGGCACCCTCTTCGTCGACATGAGTTCGTCGGAGCCGCTGCGCACGCGCGCCCTCGCCGAGGCCGTGGCCGCCGGCGGTGCCCGTCTCATCGACGCCCCCGTCTCGGGGGGTGTCGGCGGCGCCGAGAAGGGCACGCTCACGATCATGGTCGGCGGGGACGCCACCGACGTCGCCGAGGCCACGCCCGTGTTCGACGTGCTCGGCCGGCCCGCGCACGTCGGCGCCATCGGCGCGGGTCACGCGCTCAAGGCCATCAACAACCTCATGTCCGCCGCCCACCTGTGGGTGACGAGCGAGGCGATGCTCACGGGAATGGCGTTCGGCCTCGACCCGAACGTCATGCTCGAGGCGATCAACCGCTCGAGCGGGCGGAGCGGGTCCACCGAGCACAAGTGGCCGAACTTCATCGTGGGGGAGGGCTACAACTCCGGGTTCGGTCTCAGCCTGATGCTCAAAGACATGAAGATCGCCACGGGGCTCGCCGAGCGTCTGGGCGTGCCGCACGAACTGAGCGATGCCGCCGTGGCGCGCTGGGCCACCGCATCCGAAGATCTCGGCCCCCGTGCCGACCACACCGAGGTCGCCCGCTGGCTGCGCGCCGCGAAGGCCTCCCCGACGGACGAAGGAGTCCAGGAATGACCGACGCCGAACGCCGCCAGCAGATCCGCAGCGAGGTCGAAGAGACCCTCGGCGGATGGGACGGACGGCTGCAGGCCGTGCTCGACCTCGACGCGGAGTTCCTCGCCGCCTACGGGCGGCTCGCGGGGGTCCCCGACCGCACCGGGGCGCTCCCCGAGAAGGTGCGTCACTTCATCCGCCTGGCCGTCGCGGCCAACTCCACCCACCTCTACCTCCCGCCGGTGCGCGGCCACATCCGCCGCGCGCTCGAGGCCGGCGCGACGCCGGCCGAGATCATGGAGGTGCTCGAGTGCTGCGCGACGCTGGGCATCCACGCCATGAACATCGGCGTGCCCATCCTCGTCGAGGTGCTCGAGGAGGCCGGCATCCGTACCGACTCGGCCCCGCTGACGGAGTACCAGGAGAAGCTCAAGGCCGACTTCACCGAGAAGCGCGGCTACTGGCACGACTTCTGGAACGAGATCCTCGAGCTCGCGCCGGAGTTCTTCGACGCGTACACCGAGTTCTCCTCCGTGCCGTGGGTGAGTGGCCCGCTCGAGCCGAAGGTCAAGGAGTTCATCTACATCGCCTTCGACACCGCCGCGACGCACCTGTACACGTCGGGGCTGAAGCTCCACCTGCAGAACGCGGTGGGCTATGGCGCGACCGCACAGGAGCTCATCGAGGTCATGGAGATCGCCGCGACCCTCGGCATCCACGGCGTGCTGGAGGCCGCCCCCATCCTCGCCGAGGAAGCCGGGCGATGAGCATCGCGGCCCGCGAAGACGGCTACACCCTGAGCGCCGAAGCCGAGCAGTGTTTCCGCGACGCGCTCGGCGACGACGCCGTCGTGGTCGATGAAGCGGGCCGCGACGAGTACCGCGATCCGTACTGGCTGGCCGAAGATCGCACGTACGACTCCTCCGCTGTGCTGTATCCGTCCTCCACGGAGGAGGTGCAGGCCGTCGTCCGCATCGCGAACGACCTCGGCGTGCCGCTGTGGACGTCGTCGCAGGGGCGCAACAACGGCTACGGCGGGCCCTCGCCACGGGTGAAGGGCTCCGTTCTGGTGAGCCTTCGCCGGATGAACCGGGTGCTGGAGATCAACGACGAACTCGCCTACGCGGTGGTCGAGCCCGGCGTGACGTGGATCGAGCTGCACGCCGCCATCGAGGAGGCCGGGTACGACCTGCTCGTCTCCGTGCCCGATCTCGGGTGGGGATCGGTCATCGGCAACACGATGGACAGCGGCGTCACCTACCTGCCGCTCGGCATGGACTGGCAGGCGCCCACCGGCATGGAGGTGGTGCTCGCCGACGGGTCGCTCCTGCGCACCGGCATGGGCGCCATCCCCGACTCCCCGGCGTGGCACGTGTACAAGCGGGGGCTCGGCCCGGTGCTGGACCCCCTGTTCGTGCAGTCCAACTTCGGCATCGTCACCCGCATGGGCTACTGGCTCATGCGCAAGCCCGACGCGTACGCGCCCCTCTTCCTGACCGTGCCGCGGGATTCGCAGCTGGAGCAGGCCATCGACATCCTCCGCGAGCTGCGGCTGGCCGGGGTCATCCGGGGCGTTCCGGTCATGCAGAACACCGTGACCCTCGCCTCGCACTTCCCCGAGCTCCTGGGCAAGATGCAGGGCGCGGACAAGACCCTCAGCTCCGACAAGCTCGATGAGATCGCCGATCTCACCGGGGTCGGCCGGTGGGGCATGCGCACGGCGGTGTGGGGGGATGCGGCGGTCGTGGCCCGCCATGTCGAGATGATCGAACAGGCGTGGTCCGCGATCGAAGGCTCGCGGGTGGACCACGCCCGCACCTACGGCCACGACGAGTGGGACCAGATCGAGCACTTCGTCGACAAGGTGCAGGGCGGCATCCCGAGCCTGGACATGCTCGAGGCGATGCCCGACAACGTCGGGCACGTGGGGTTCTCCCCGGCCGTACCGCTGCAGGGCGCCGCCATCCGCAAGGTCGTCGATCTCCTCGAAGACATCGTCGTGCGCGAGGCGGGCGTGAACTTCGTCGTCGGCATCTGCGTGTCCAGCGAGCGTAGCGCGATCGTGGTGAGCGGCCTGGCCTTCGACGCATCCGATGAAGAGCAGTCCCGCACCGCCTACTCGACGGTGAAGACCATGGTGCGGGAGGCCGGGAAGCTCGGCTACGGCGAGTACCGCGCGCACCTGGACTTCATGGACCTCGCCGCCGAGCAGTACTCATTCAACGACTTCGCGTACCGACGGTTCGTGGAGCGCATCAAGGACGCCGTCGACCCGCGCGGCATCCTCTCACCGGGCCGGCACGGCATCTGGCCGGCGAACAGACGAAAGGACTGACATGGGAGCCCCACTCGACAGCGCCGTCGACGAACTCCGCGCCGCGATCTCCGGCACGGTCTACCTCCGCGGCGAAGAGGGATTCGCCGTCGAGATCGGCGGATTCAACCTGCTCTCACCCAACAACCCCGACCTGGTGGTGACCCCCGCCGACGAGGCAGAGGTCCAGACCGTCGTGCGGTGGGCGCGCGCGCAGGGGACGACCGTTCATCCTCAGGCCACGGGGCACGGCGCGTACCGCCAGCTCGACTCCGGGGTGATGCTGAAGACCAGCCGCCTGGACAGCCTCGTCGTCGACGCCGAGAATGCACGATTCGCCCTCGGTGCCGGTCTGACGTGGCAGGACATCGTGCCGCACCTTCACGCCGCAGGCCTCGGCGCGGTGACGGGGTCGGCCAAGACCGTCGGCGCCGTCGGCCTTGTTCTCGGAGGCGGCATCGGCCCGCTCGGGCGGACGCTGGGCATGGCGGGCGACTGGGTGCGCGGCTTCCGCGTAGTCGACGGCAACGGCGACGTGCTCGTGGCCACCCCCACCGAGAACGACGACCTGTTCTGGGCGCTCCGCGGCGGCAAGGTCGGACTCGGCGTCGTCACCGAGATGACCGTCGAAGCCCCGCGGATGCCGTTCGTGTACGGCGGCGGGATCTTCTACGCCGAGGAGGACATCGAGCGCCTCGCCCACGCGTGGCTGGACTGGGTGCCGGGTCTCCCGGACTCGGCCAACACGTCGTTCGCGATCCTGCGGCTTCCGCCGACCCTGCCCGCACCGCTGGGCGGCGCGACGGTCTTCCACGTTCGTTTCGCCTACGTCGAGGTGGGCGCTACGAACGACGAGCTCGCCGAGCGGGGCGAGGCGATCTTCGCGTCGTGGCGGGAGATCGCGGGACCCGGCGTCGTCGACACCGTGGGCATCCTCCCCAGCGACCGGATCGCCGAGATCCACTCCGAGCCCACCGACCCGCTTCCGCTGTGGGAGTGGGGCGACTTCCTCGGAACCGTCGACCACGCGCTGATCGACGTGCTCGTGGAGAACGCCGGCGGCGGCGTCGCCTCCCCGCTGGCCACGGTCGAGGTGCGCTACCACGGTGGCGCACTCGCGCGTGACCCCGAGTATCCGAGCGCCATCGGCGGCCGCAAGGAGCCGTTCACGCTGCTCGTCCTGGGCGTGCCCATCGACGGCATCGCACCGTGGGAGGTCGTCGAGGCCGCCGGCTACGCCATCCGCGACCGCCTGACCACGTACAGCGGCGCCGAAGTGAACTACAACTGGGCGGGGCATCCCACCGCCGAGATCTTCCAGAACCGGTTGTGGTCGAAGGAGAACGCCCTGCGGCTGCGCGACATCCGCCGCGAGCACGACCCGGTCGGCATCTTCGAACACGGGAACTGAGATGACCAGCATCCAGGGTCGCGTCGCCGTCGTCACCGGCGGCGCCTCGGGCATCGGTCGGGGCATCGCCGAGCAGTTGATCGCCGAAGGCGCGACGGTGGTGATCGCCGACGTCGAGCGCGGGGCGCTGGAGACGACGGCAGCGGAGATCGGGGCCACCGGCATCCGCGTCGACGTCAGCGACCCCGCCAGCGTGGAGGCACTGGCCGACGAGGTGGTCGAGCGGTTCGGTTCGGTGGGGATCGTCGTGAACAACGCCGGCGTCGGACCCCTCGCGCGCATGGCCGAGATGACGCTGGACGACTGGCGTTTCCTCGTCGACGTGAACCTGTGGGGTGTCATCCACGGCGTCTCGACGTTCCTGCCGCGGCTGCTGGCGAATCCGGATGGCGGGCACATCGTCAACACGGGATCGATGGCGTCGTTCTCCCCGATGTCGCGGGCCGGCGCCTACGCCGTGACCAAGTACGGGGTCGCCGCGCTCACCGAGGCTCTCGCCCTCGAGCTCGCCGAGGACGACGCGAACGTGCACGTCACGCTTCTCGCGCCCGGCACGGTGCGCACCAACATCAAGGCGAGCCTGCGCAACCGCCCCGGCGGGCAGGGCGGCGCACTCGCCGACGTCGACATCTCCGAGGGGCCGGCCGGCGACCTGCGGTGGATCGACCCGATCGATGCCGGTCGGATCGTGACCCGCGCCATCCGCAACGACGACCTGTACGCCGTGACCCACCCCGACTGGTGGCACATCGTCGACGGACGCCAGCAGGCGATCCGTGCGGCGTTCGAGAAGTACCCCGTGGAGGAGTGATGAGCGTTTTCGGTGCGGCCGGAGTCCTGCGGCAGATCGGCGAGCCGTTCTCGATCGAACAGGTCGAGATGCTGCCGCTGGACGCCAACCGCGTCCTGGTGAAGACCCACGCGAGCCCGTTCTGCTCGACGGATGTCAAGAACTGGAAGGGCCAGCTCTACAAGATCCCGCCGACCATCCTCGGTCACGCCTCCATCGGCGAGGTCGTGGAGGTCGGCGCCGACGTGCGCGGTGCCTCCGTCGGCCAGCGCGTCGTCGTGCCGGGCACCCCGGAGTGCGGCCGCTGCTACTACTGCTCCATCGGGGAGCCGTGGCAGTGCTCCGAACTCTTCGACCTCGGCGGCATCTACCCCGACATCGCCCGCGGCGCCGACGGCGCGCTCATCTCCTGCGCGGGATGCGTCGGCGGCTACGCCGAGTACATGTCGATCTCCGGCAACCAGGTCTTCCCCGTCGAGTCCGACCTGTCCTCCGAGGTTCTCTCGCTCCTCGGATGCGGCGTCAGCACGGGCGTCGGCTCGGTCGAGAACGTGGCGCAGCTGGCCCCCGGCGAGTCCGTCGCGATCGTCGGCGCCGGGCACCTGGGCCTTTGGATGCTGCAGGCTGCACGCCTCGCCGGAGCCGGAACGGTCGTCGTCGTCGAGCCGCATGAGGGTCGGCGTCTGCTCGCGGCCGACATGGGCGCCGACCACGTCATCGACCCGTTGGACGTCGACGCCGTGGCCGCTATCCGCGATCTCACGGGCGGCCGGGGTGTTGATGTGGGACTCGAGGCGGCCGGGCCGACCGCATCCCAGCGTCTCGCCGTCGAGGCGACCCGCCGGGGTGGACGCACCGTGCTCACCGGATTCGAGCTCGGCGGCGCGCAGCTCACCCTCCCGCAGGTGGAGACCGCGCTGCAGAGCCGCCGCATCCTGAGTTCGCAGAACGGGCAGCTGCACATGCGCAGCGACCTGCAGCGCTACGCCGGCCTCCTCGAGCGCGGGCGGCTGGACCCCGCGCCCATCCTCACCCGCACCTACCCGCTGTCCGAGCTCGACTCGGCGCGCGACCGCTCCGGGTCGCTCGAGGACGTCTGCGGAGTCATCGTCTTCGACCACTGACCCGCTTCTGCCGTTCAAAACTCAGGAGACACGCCGGGCGGAGGGCGCTCTGCGGCGCCGGGAGTGCCGAATCTCCTGAGTTTTGAACGGCGCCAGCGGCCGACGCCGGCGAGCCGACGGCCGACGCGCCTCCGGGTCAGGCGCGATACTGAGCGGGCCAGATGCCGTGCCGGCCGGGGGAGAGGATCCCCTGGGGGTCGACGGCGTCCTTGATCGCCTCGGCGAACCGGCGGTAGGCGTGGTCGCCGAACGAGTACTGCTCGCTGGCGGCGTCCATGAAGTCCAGATGCGCGCGGTACTCCCCGTAGCCCATCTCGCCGATTTCGGCGATGAGCTCGCGCACGGTGTCGAAGGTCGCCCGCACCTGCGCTTCATCCCGGCGATCGAAGCTCATGGCGCTGACGATCATGGCGCTGCGGTCGTTGGTGGGGAAGATCGCGCACACGAAGTTCGCGCCCGTCCGCGCCACGACGCGCTCCTTGATCCGGTCGATCACACGCACGACCTCGTCGCCCTGCAGCGGCACGACGGGCGAGAAACCGACGTGACCGACCCAGTCGGGCATCTGCTCCATCATGTCCATCGACGGGATGCCGGCGGAGATCCGCTGCATGAACGTGGAGATCTCGCCCCAGTTCTCCGGAGTGAACCGGCCGAGCACGTCGACCCGCGCGCCCTCGACGGCCGACCAGGCCTCGCGGATGCGGGAGAGGTGGTGCTCGACCACCGGCTCGTCGCCCCACAGCGCGGTGCGCACGCCCCAGCGGCCGATGCCGGTGGCATCCGCGAGGTCGTCCAGGCGCTCCTCGGACCAGGTCGGATCGGCACCGGGGAACATGCCCATGTGCTCGGGGAACTGCGTACCCATCGTGATGAGGTTCTGCAGGTTCGGCACACCGCGGATGACGCCGTCCAGGCGCAGTTCGCGGATGATGTCGACCACCTGGCCGAGCTGCGCATCGCGCGGCACCGACAGGTACAGCGGCATGTAGTACCGCGGGCGCCGCTGCAGCCACACGCCCATGCGCGTGACGATGCCGTAGTTCGACTGGGTGAACAGCGGGTCCAGCGTCGGGCCGAGGCCGCGCTTGAACAGGTGCCACGACTTGCTGTCGGGGATCGCGCCCATCCCGGTGCGCATCAGCGACCCGTCGGCGAGCACGACCTCCATGCCGGTGGGCGCCTGGTAGTCGCTCCCGAGCGGCAGGTAGGTCATGCCGTTGTCGAGCGAGTTGCCGATGATCGACCCCCACCCGATATCCGGCACGGAGAGCATGAGCTCGTCGCCGAGCTCGTGCAGCGCCGCGTGCAGGTCGAGCCAGCGGACGCCCGGCTCCACGACGGCGTACGCCAGCTCCGTGTCGATATGCAGGATGCGGTTCATCCGGCGCAGCCCGATGAGGAGCGACCCGCTCACCCGGGGCGACGGGCCGCCGTAGCCGTTGTTGCGGCCCTGGGACGACGTCCACACCGGGATGCCGTGGCGCCCGGCGATGCGGACGATCTCCTGCAGCTCGTCGACGTTCGCGGGGAAGACCGCGCCGCACGAGTCGTACGTGCGGTCCTCCTGGAACCAGTACGGGTCGCGGTAGGTGTCGCGCTCCTCCTCGGTGAAGAGGGTATTCTCCGCTCCGACGACCGCGATGAGTTCGTCCCGCGCCTCGCCGGAAAGCTCCGGGGCGGCGGGCGCGAACCGATCCGTCATCGCGTTCCTTCCACCTGCTGTGCCGCGTCGTAGTCGGCCTCGGACACTTCTTCGAGCCACACGGTGTCGCCGAGCGTGATGGCGGTGTGCCCCATGAGGGAGTCGGCCGTGCCGCCGTGCCAGTGGCGTTCGCCGGGCTCTATCCACACGGTGTCGCCCTCGGTGATCACGCGCGGCTGGCCGTCGGCTCCGCACACGAGGCCCTTGCCGCGGAACACCTGCAGGATCTGGCCCTGCGAGTGGTGGTGCCAGTAGGTGCGCGCGCAGGGAGTGAAGATCACGTTGTTGATCTTCACCTCGGGCTGGTCGGTGATGACGCCGTCCATCCACACCTCGCCGGTGAATGTGCCGCTCGCGCGGCCGGAGGCCGATCCTGATCTGCCGGGGATGAGTCGCATCGGAGTGCCCTTTCTTCGAACCTCTTCGTCCAAATTGTCAGACAGTACTATACCGTCAGGGCAAGATAGTTGTATGTGGTGTAACCAATAGCTATCATCGCTAACGTGGCCATGCGGTCGCGATCGAAGACGCGAAGGAGCGTGACGATGAACACCCCCGACACCCTGATCGAGCCGCCGTCGAAGTGGGAGTTCCGCGACGTCATGGGCCGGTTCGCCAGTGGCGTGACGGTCATCACCACGCGCGAGGACGACGTCGATTTCGGTGCCGCCGCCAGCGCCGTCAGCTCCCTCTCCGACGAACCGCCGATGATCCTCATCTGCCTGAACGTCACCTCCTCCACCGCCCAGGCCATCACCCGCACGGGAACCTTCGCCGTGAACGTCCTCGCCGAAGACTCCGCCCCCATCGCGCAGAGGTTCGCGAGCAAGGGCGACGACAAGTTCCAGTCGGTGGCCTTCGAGCGCGGTCACGGCGGCGCCCCGCTGCTGGCGGGCTCGATCGCGCAGTTCGAGTGCGTCGTCGAGGACTCCGTCCGAGGCGGAACGCACCTGGTCTTCCTCGCCCGTGTCGTGCGCGTCACGTCCCACCCCGGCAACCCGTTGGCATACTTCCGCGGGTCATTCGGGACGATGGAGACCGCGCCCGACTCCGCGGCGCTGCGCGCCGTGCGCGACTACGTGGTCAACACCGTCACCGACGAGTCGGTCCCGCTGGATGCTGAGGTCATCGCCGAGACGCTCGAGATCGAGATCGGGCGGGCGTTCCGCGCGCTGGTCGCCCTCGTGGACGAGGGCCTCGTCCGCCGCTCGGGAGCGAGCTTCGAGGTCGAGCCCGTGCCCGACCAGGTGATCTTCGACTACTACGCCGCCAAGCTGGCGATCGAGGTCGGCGCCGCCTCGCAGACGGTCGGGCGGCTCGCGGAGGACCAACTCGCGGAGCTGCGCCGTCTCATGGAGGCCACGCTCGAGTACGTGAACGACGACGAGTTCACCGACCCCGAAGGCTGGATCCGCTCCAACGCGGCCTTCCACGAGTACATCGTGACGCTCGCCGGCAGCGTCATCCTGACCGAGACCTACAAGGGCCTTCGCCTCCCGTCGCTCGAGCTGCGCACCATCCGCCAGTCGACGAAGGCCACGTCCAAGCTTCTCGATGACCACTCGGCGATCGTGGCGGGCTACGAGTCCGGCGATGTCGCGAAGGTCCTCGAGACCCTTGCCACCCACGCCCGCCGCCCGCAGGAGAGCCGCGCGGCCGCCGCATCCTGACGCAGCCCCCGCGCGTCCTGGCGCAGCGCCCGCGCTGACGTCAGGACAAGTGCCCGGATCAGGCCCGTTCCAGCAGAATCCCGCCTGATCCGGGCATCTTCCTGAATCCGGCCGCGGCTGGGCTGAGGGGGCAGCGCGCTGCAGCTGCCCCGTCAGATGGCGTCGAGTTCAACCATGGTCGCCGGCGGGATGATGAGGTCGCCGGCGGCGACGTTCTCTTCCAGGTGACCGACTGTGGTCGTGCCGGGGATGAGGAGCGTGTTCGGCGCATGGTGCAGCAGCCATGCCAGGCCAACCTGACCGGGGGTGGCGCCAAGGTGCTCAGCGGCGGCGAGGACGGCCGGGTGGTGCACCACGTTTCCGGCTCCCGGCAAGCCGCCGCCAAGAGGGAAGAACGGCACCCACGCGATTTCGTTCTCGAGGCAGACCTGAAGGACGTCTTCGAACTGACGATTGACGACGCTGTAGGAGTTCTGGACGCAGGCGATCCCGACGGGCAAAGCGCGCCGGACCGTTTCCGCGGTCACCCCGCTGAGCCCGATGCCATCGATCTTCCCCTCGTCTCTCATCTCTGTCAGTACGGCCAGCTGGTCGTCCAGGTCCACCACCTGGTCTCCCGCTGCGGTGATACCGGGTGCGACGTCGAGCCGGCGGAGGTTGACGAGGTCCAGCCGATCCACTCCCAGGCTCCGAAGATTGTCCTCAACGCCCTGGCGCAGTTCGGCTGGCTTCTGTGCCGGACGCAACGGGATCGGCGCCGCCTGAGGGTCGGGTACAGCTCCGACCTTCGTCGCGATCACGGCCCGCTCTTGCGGCACCACTTCCTCGCGGATCAGGTTGTTGACGAACCCCTCACCATAGAAGTAAGCCGTGTCGATGTGATCGACCCCGAGCTCGAGCACCCGCCGGAGAACGGCAGCACCTGCGGCCGGGCGGCCGCGGAAAGCTTCCAGTCGCATGCTGCCGTACCCGATGCGGGCAACGCTGCGGCTCCCTAGGCGGCCGTCGGTGACAGGAAGAGATACAGATTCAGACACGAAGAACCTCACAGACCCGGGGGGGGGGGGGGGGGTACCGGAGGGCCTCCGGGCGAGAAACGCTAGCACGCACGAAGGTGCACCAGGGTGTAAACCGCAACCGCAGCCGCGCCGCCGCCGCATCCTGACGTGTCCGGCCGCCCGCGCGGCGGCGTACGTCACATCACCATGCCGCCGTTGACGTTGATGGTCTGACCCGTGATGAACTGCGCCTCGTCCGAGCACAGGTAGACGATGGTGGCTGCCATCTCCGACGGGGGCACGACCCGCGGGATGGGCTGCAGCTGTACGAGCGAGTCCAGCAGCTCTTCGTCCTGCGGCAGCATCGCGGTGCGGGTGGCTGCGGGGGCCACCGCGTTGACGCGGATGTTCTCGCGTCCCACGAGCGCGGCGATGGCCCGCGTCATCCCCAGCACCCCTGCCTTCGACGCCGGGTACGCGGCCTGGAGGGGGTAGGGCGCGAGCGCGCCGACGCTGGAGATCGTGACGATCGCACCGCCCCGCTCCCCGGCCCGGCGGATCAGCGGCAGTGCCGCGCGCACGCAGTAGAACGTGCCGGTGAGATTGACGCGGATGACGAGGTCCCACGCCTCGTCGTCGATCGTGGACGGATCGGGGTCGCCGCCGCGCTCCGTCAGCCGCCACGGGGCATCCGCGATGCCGGCGGCGGTCACGAGCGCGTCGAGCCGCCCGTGGTCGGCCTCGATGCGGGCGAAGGCGGCATTCACCGCCCCGCTGTCGCCGACGTCCGTGGCGAGGGGGATGACTCCGGATGCCCCGCCCCAGGCACGTTCGAGGGTGTCGGCCGAGCGATCCAGGGCGTACACCACCGCGCCCTCGGCGCGCAGGCGATCAGCGACGGCGTGCCCGATGCCCTGAGCCGCGCCCGTGACGGCGGCCACACGCCCCTCGAATCGTCGCGCGCCCGGCCATTCCGCGCGGTCTGCGACCGTCTCGTCGTTCATCCTCGAACTCCCCCTTGCGTCGATGTCTGATTGTCGTACGATAATCCCACTTGGTGAGCGCACCCGGCCGAAATCCCGAGCGCGGGCGCTCCGTTCGACTTCGAGGGAGAATTCGAATGCACACTTTCCGCCGTCCTCAGACGGCGACGCTTTCCGTCGAGCGCGTCGCCATAGCCGGTGAATGCCCCGCGTGCGGGAGCGGCGATCTGCGCCGCTACCGGGTGCTGAGCGAGGGCGGCTGGTGGGATGCGGTGAAGTGCCAGGACTGCCTCCACTCCGTCGAGCGCACCAAGGCGCCGGCGCTCGGCAGCTTCGTGCCGCTGGGGACGACCGTCGAGGGCCTGTCGGGAGGAACCCGATGATCGGGGTCGACGTCGGCGGCACCTTCACCGACGTGGTGTCCATCCGCGACGGCCGGGTGGAGGTGACCAAGGTTCCGAGCGGACGTACCGACCCGGCCGGATCGGTCATCGAAGGCGCCCGGCGACTGGGGGTCGATCGGAGCGCGGTGTTCAACCACGCCAGCACGATGGGCCTGAACGCGGTGCTCGAGCGCCGCCTGCCGAAGGTGGGGCTCCTGACGACCGACGGCTTCCGGGACCTCCTCGACCGCGGCTCCGTGCACCGGCCGCTGGATGCGCAGACCGACCCGTCGTGGCGCCGCACGTTCGGTGACGCGGCGCGGCCGCTCATCCCGCGCTACCTCCGCCGTGGTGTGCGCGAGCGGATGACCGCGCAGGGTGAGGTGCTCTTCGAGCTCGACGAGGCGCAGGCCCGGCACGAGCTGGAGATCCTCGCGAAATGCCACGTCGAGGGCGTCGCGATCTGCCTGATCAACGCGTACGTGAACCCCGCGCACGAGCAGCGACTGCGCGAACTCACCCGCGAGGTGCTCGGCGACGACATCGAGGTGTCGATCTCCTCGGCCACCTCGCCGCTCGCCAAGGAGTACGAGCGATCCTCCACCACCGTGGTGGACGTCATCATGAAGCTGCTGTTCGGCGACTACGCCACGCGACTGAACGACGACCTCTCCGGCCTCGGATTCGGTGGCCAGCTGAACTTCGCCGACTGCGCGGCCAACCTCCTGCCGTGGGAGGAGGCGCTGCAGCGGCCCTTCCGCATCCTCTTCGCCGGCCCGGCAGCGGGCACGGTCTCCAGCGGGCATCTCGGCCGGGCGATCGGCCGCTCGAACATCCTGTGCGCCGACGTCGGCGGCACGTCCACCGACGTGTCGATCATCATCGACGACAAGCCGTTCGTGCAGAACACCTTCGAGATCGAGCATGACCTCATCATCAACGCGCTGTCGACCGAGGTCTCCAGCGTCGGCGCGGGCGGGGGAAGCCTGGTCACCGTGTCGTCGGCCGGCGGCATCCTTGTCGGTCCGGGCAGTGCGGGCGCCGAGCCCGGGCCCGCCTGCTACGGCCGCGGCGGCGCGCAACCGACGGTGACGGACGCCGCGTTGCTCATCGGCATCCTCGACCCCGACGGGTTCGCGGGGGGCGAGCTCACACTCGACTTCGCCGCCGCCCGCCGCGCTTTCGATGCGCTGGACACCCCGATCCCCTTCGCCGAGCGCGTCAGCACGGCCTACCGGCTCGCCGTGGCACACATGGCCGAGGAGATCCTCAACGTCGCGGTCCGCCACGGCGTGGACGTGCGCGACTTCTCGCTCATGGCGTACGGCGCCGCCGGTGGGATGCTGCTGCCCGCGGCGCTGGACCTCCTTCCGCTCCGCGAAATCGTGATTCCGCCGCATCCGGGGCTGTTCTCCGCCCTCGGGCTCCTCTCCACCGACCAGGTGTTCCACGAATCCGAGAGCGCGTACGTCGTCTTCTCGCCCGACTCGGCCGATCAGATCGCCGCCGTGTACGACGCGATGGAGGCCCGGCTGCGCGGCCGCCTCGGCGACGCGGCCGAGGGTCTGCCCGTGCGCCGGAGCTTCGACGGGCGCCTGGTCGGGCAGAGCTGGGAGACCCCGTTCGTGGGCATCCCCGACGGGCCCATCAGCGCGGAGTCGATCCTCGACGTGGTCGCCGGCTTCCACGACACGTACGAATCCCGCAACGGCAACCGCTTCGACGGATTCCCCGTGGAGGGGGTGACCTACCGCGTGGAGATCGTCGTGCCGGCCGAGAAGGTCGAGTACACGCCCGCTGCCGCACGCGAGTCGTTCCCGGCGACACCCGAGGGCACGGTGACCCTCGAGTACCTCACCGAGCAGCCCATCCAGGCCGAGTGGTACCGACGCGAAGCTCTCGAGGTGGGGGCGACCGTCACCGGACCCGCCGTCATCCGAGAGGAGCTCAGCACCACGTTCCTCATGCCGGGCCAGACGGCTGTCATCGGCCGCTGCGGAGAAATCGTCATCACCTCGGGGAGGACCGCGTGAGCACCATCGACACCGCACCGCAGAGGCGCACGCTCCTCCGCGACCTCGACGTCGCGGCGTTCCGCGACCGCTACGACTGCGACCGCTACACCGCGACGGTGCTCGGCAACCGCTTCGACTACCTCGTGGAGCACATGAGTGCGCGCCTGCTGACCGGCGCCTTCTCGCCGGTGCTGCGCGACTTCTACGACCTCGCGTGCACGATCGCCGGCCCGCCCGAGCTCGACTATCCGGTCCCCGCCGCCAGCAACGGCATCGTGCTGATGGCCGGCACGACGATCGACGCCGTGCCGAACATGGTCGGAGAGTTCGGTGTCGGCCGGCTGCGGCCGGGCGACGTGCTCATCGCCAACGACCCGTACCGCACGGGTAACCACAACAACGACCTCGTGTTCACCCGCCCCGTGTTCCGCGAGGGCCGCATCGTCGCGTTCGTGACGCTCAATGCGCACCAGCTCGACATGGGCGGCACCGTCCCCGGCGGGTTCAGCGCGACCAAACAGAACGTCTTCGAGAACGGTCTCGTCCTGTCGCCTCGGCTGCTGGTGAGCGAGGGCGTCAACGTGCCCGAGAACTGGAGCGTCATCTTCGACAACGTGCGCATGGCCGAGGTGCTCTACCCCGACATGCTGACGGTGTGCTCGAGCCTGGAGCTCGGCGAGACGCTCGTGAACGAGTCCATCGACCGCTACGGACTGCCGGCGTTCCACGGCGCCATGCGGTACGCGACCGACGTCGCCGCCGAGCGGATGGCCGTGGGGATGGCGGAGCTTCCCGACGGCGACTGGGAGGCCGAGCACGGGGTGGACTGCGATGGCATCGACGACACCGAGTCGTACCCCGTGCACGTGGCCATCCGCAAGCGCGGCGACCGCATCGAGGTCGACCTGTCGGGCACGCACCGCCAGGCGCGCACGTCGATCAACGCCACCGTGTGGGAGGTCAAGACCGCCATCGGGGTCGCCCTGAAGTACAACTTCGACCCGCGCGGCCGCTTCAACTCCGGCCTGTTCCGCAACATCGACATCGTTATCCCGGAGGGCAGCGTCGTCTCGGCGCTGCCGCCGGATGGGGCGGTGTTCCTCTACTTCGAGCAGAGCCAGGTCATTCTTGCGACCGCGCTCATGGCGCTGGAGAAGGCGATGGGCGACCGGGCGATCGCCGGTGACCGCGCCGGCACGAACCTGCACACGGCGTTCGGTGCGTGGCCGAACGGCACCCCGTGGGTGTCGGCCATGCAGTGCGGCGGCGAGATCGGACCGTTCGGCGCGAACCGCCACGGCGACGCCGACACGCAGTGCATGTCGTACCTGGCCAACGGCGTGGCCCCGTCGGTCGAAGCCGTGGAGAAGGACAGTCCGGTCGTGATGCTCCGTCACGAGCCCGTCCCCGACACCGCGGGGCCGGGGTTCCACCGGGGCGGCAACGCGATGCTCCGCGACACGCTGTGGCTGACCGATGCGGCGCACTCCATCATCGAACTGCGGCACAAGTCGGTCACGGGCTTCGGGGTCTACGGCGGCGGCAGCGGGGTGAACGGTGGGGTGTGGATCTATCCGCCGACGAGCGACGGGGCGCGCGACGCTCCGGCCACCGGGCCCGACTCCTTCCGCAACGGCACGCCGTGGGCGGGTGTGCTGGACCCGGACACGCACGCGCCATCACGCGACGGCCGATATCACTACCCGTTCTCGTCGGCGAACGTCAGCACCCCGAACTCGGTGCTCCGCTACATCACCAATGGCGCCGGTGGGTGGGGCGACCCGCTCGAGCGCGACCCCGACCGGGTGCGCGTCGACGTCCGCGACGAGTACGTCACCATCGAGGGTGCTGCGCGCCTCTACGGCGTCGTGGTGACGGGAGACCCGGCCGAGGATCCCGAGGGCGTCGCGGTCGACGAGCCGGCCACGGCCGCCCTCCGGGCGCGCATGCGGGCAGCAACCCGATCGTGATGGAATTTATATATACCCGTTGAAACCTCCTGTGTAAGATTGCCCCACTGTCCGACAATGCGGTCGGACCATGACAACGAAGTCAGGGAGACAGTCACATGCGCAGAGGAATCAAGAGCGCTCTGGGAATCGGCACGGTCTTATCCATCGTCGCGCTCGCAGGGTGCGCGGGTGGCGGCGGAGAGACCGAGCCGGGCGTTTCCGAGGGATCCGGCGACGTCGAGCTCACCTACATGGACGAGGAAGGGAACTGTGCCGCCGGCCCCGCGGACGGCGTCGAGTTCGAGGCCGCTCAGGAGTACATCGCGTCGTTCGGCGAGCCGGTGGAAGAGCTGCTCTTCACCGAACCGCTGCCCGAGCCGGTGAGCCCCGACACCACGGTCGCGTTCCTCAACAATGACACCGCCGTCGCCGGAATCATGTACTCGTTCATGGAGCAGGCGGCCGCGGGTGCGGGTGTCGAGCTCATCAACGTCAGCACCGGCACCGACGCGCAGAGCATCAACTCCGCCCTCAACTCCGTCGTGGAGATGAACCCCGACGTCGTCATCGCCGTCGCCAACGACGCCGTCTTCTGGCAGGACCAGCTCCAGGCCCTGATGGACAACGACGTCGCCATCGTCTACGCCTCGCAGCCGAACGCGGAGGAGTTCGGTCTGAACGACAGCCTCGGCGGTTACAACGTCTCCCTGGTCAACGGCAAGGTTCTCGCCGACGCGGCGGTCGCCTTCACATGCGGCACGGGCAGTGAGTTCGTCTTCTACAACATCCCCGAGCTGGGCTTCTCCCAGATCCAGCTCGAGGCGGCCCAGGAAGAACTCGCGACGATCTGCCCCGACTGCAACCTGCGCGTCGTCGACATCTCGATCGCCGACCCGAGCCCGGCGGACAAGATCGTCAGCGACCTGCAGACGCACCCGGAGACGCAGTTCTTCGTCACGCCCGCCGACCAGTTCCAGGTCGGGCTCGCGGAGAAGGCCGGGCTCGCGGGCCTGGAGAACGCGTATGGCATCGGACAGTCTTCGCTGCCGCCGAACATGCAGCAGATCGCGGACGGGCTGCAGACCGCCGGGTTCGGCGTTGACCTGAACATCTTCATGTGGATGCTGCTGGATGAAGGCTTCCGCAAGATGCAGGGCGTGTTCACCGAGTACGAGGACTGGGAGGCCGTCGGCCGCTCCGTCTCGCGCGTGATCACCCCGGCGAACGCGGAGGAGTACCTGCAGGGCTTTGTCGCCTTCCCGGGTATGGAAGAGGAATTCACGACCCTGTGGGGCGTGACCAAGTAACCCGATCCGAGGGGGCGTCGCGGATCCCGCGGCGCCCCCTCGCTCATTTGTGAGAAAGGCATGAGCATGCCGGACATGCCAGCAGGAACGCTCCTGGACTTCGCGGCGCAGCTGCTCGGAAACGAGCACGTCTCGCGCGGCGACGACCTGGACGACTACCTGGACACCTATGCCCTGGGAGACCCCGGGAAGTTCGCGCCGGCGGGGGCGGTGCGCCCCGCCAGCACCGAGGACGTGCAGGCGATCGTCCGCGAGGCGAATGACCTCGGCGTCGCGCTCTGGCCGTTCGGCCGCGGCAAGAACTTCGGGTACGGCGGGCCCGCGCCGCGCGTCTCCGGCAGCGTCACGGTCGACCTCTCCCGCATGAACCGTGTGCTGCACGTCGATGACGAGACCGCGTACGCGATCGTCGAACCCGGTGTGCGGTTCTTCGACCTCTACGACGCACTCCGCGAACGCGGCTCGCGGCTGTGGGCCTCGGTTCCCGACCTCGGGTGGGGGAGCGTCGTGGGCAACGCCCTGGAGCGCGGCTACGGCTACACGGCGCACGGTGACCACCAGCAGTTCATCTGCGGCATGGAGGTCGTGCTGCCGACCGGCGAGGTCATCCGCACGGGTATGGGGGCCCTCCCGGGGTCCGAGGCATGGGCGCTGTACCGCGGAGGCTTCGGCCCGGGCCTGGAGGGCCTGTTCCTGCAGTCCAACCTCGGAATCGTGACGAAGATGGGCGTGTGGCTGATGCCGCGCCCGGAGGAGTTCGCCGCGTGCCGGCTCGCGATCGAGCGCGAGGAGCAGCTTCCGCAGCTCGTGGATGTCATCCGCGAGCTCAAGCTCGACGGAACCATCGACGGCGTCGTCAATGCCGCCAACGCGGTCGGGGTGGCCGCCGGGATGGCTCCGCGCGAGCGGTGGTACGACGGCGACGGGATCGTCCCCGACGACGTCGTGGACGTAATCGCGGGCGACCTCGGGCTCGGCCGCTGGAACATCAAGTGCGCCGTGTACGGGACCGCGGCGATGCTCGATCTCAAGTTGGCGCGGATGCGTGCCGCCATCGAGGACATTCCCGGCGGCAGCGTCGTGGTGAACCGCTACGCGGGTGACACCCCCGCCGCTGACATCCCGCCGCTGGATCACTTCGCCGCCGGCATCCCCGGCATGATCCTGGCCGACGGAGTCCGGTGGCGGGCGAACGGCCCCACCGGCGCGCACATCGGGCTCTGCCCCGTGTCGCCGCTGACAGGAGCGCACGTGGCCGCGGTCTCCCGCATCATGCGCCAGCACATCGAGGCCGCCGGATTCGACTACATCGGCGGATGGCTTGCCACCGAGCGCCATGCCGTCAACGTGCTCATGATCTTCTTCGACGCCGCCGACGTCGAGGAGTCGCGAAAGGTGGCGCAGGCCTTCGCCGAACTCGTCCCGATGCTCGCAGAGCACGGCTACGGCGAGTACCGCGCGCATCTGGAGTTCATGGACCTCGTCGCCGACCAGTTCTCGTGGAACGACAGCGCGCTGCGGGAGTTCACCCGGACGCTGAAGGATGCCGTGGACC
This sequence comes from Microbacterium sp. Z11_20, assembly GCF_057197605.1. Lineage (NCBI taxonomy): Bacteria > Bacillati > Actinomycetota > Actinomycetes > Micrococcales > Microbacteriaceae > Microbacterium > Microbacterium sp. Z11_20. Next base: position 294,769 of record NZ_JBXVOQ010000005.1, read on the forward strand.
CTCGCGGCATCCTCGCGCCGGGCAAGCAGGGCATCTGGCCCCGCAGCGGCCCGGCGGCCCGCCCGTGATCCGCACGCGGGCCCTCGTCGCCCGGGGCGACGGATCCCGTCCGCGCGTGACCGACGTCGACCTGCAAGAGCCCGGGGAGCTGGAGGTGCTGGTCGAGATCATCGCCGCGGCGGTATGCCGCACCGAGCTGCTCACGATCGATCGCCGGAGTGCCGATCCGGACGCAGCCCCCGGCCCGCCCACGATCCTCGGGCACGCTGCCGTGGGCGTCGTGTCCGCGGTCGGCGGCGACGTGGAGCGGGTGCGTCCGGGACAGCCCGTGATCGTCACCGGCACGCGCCAGTGCGGTCGATGCTTCTTCTGCACCCATGGCGCACCGGGGGCGTGCGACGAGATCTTCCAGTACATGACCCGCGAGATCGGCACCGCTGCGGACGGGGAGGAGATCTTCTCCGACGGCGGGATCGGCACGCATGCCGAGCGCATGGTCTTCCCCGAATCCAACGTGGTGCCCATCCGCGGCGGTGCCGACCCGCGCCACCTCGCGATGCTGGGCTGCGGCATCCCCTCGGGCGCGGGTGCCGTGAGCGAGGTCGCGAAGGTGCGCTCCGGAGAATCCGTGGCGGTCTCCGGATGCGGGCACGTCGGCCTGTGGATGATCCAGGCGGCCCGAGCCGCCGGAGCCGGCACCATCATCGCCATCGACCCCGATCCCGCGCGCCGCGACATCGCCCTCGGGATGGGAGCAACTCACGTGCTCGACCCCGGTGACGCCGTGGTGCAGCACGTGCGGGCCCTGACGGAAGGCCGTGGCGTGGACGTCGGACTCGAGGCGGCCGGCACCACCGCAGCGATGGAGCAGTCGTTCGAGATGACCCGATACGGCGGACGCGTGGTGCCCACGGGCCTCGAGAGCGAGGTCGCCCGGGTGAGTCTCAACAACCTGCAGTACTCCCTCGGCTCGCGCACCATCACCGGCGCGCAGTGCGGGGGCGGCGACGTATTGTCCCTCGTGCCGAGGCTGGAGCGGATGCTCGAGGACGGGATCCTCGATGCCCGGTCGATCCTCACGGCCGAGCGCAGCCTGGAGGACGCCGCCGAGGTCTACGACCTGCTCGCCCTCCCCGCCCACCTGACCGGTGTGCTGACGATGCGCGGCGGCGGTCAAGGACGTGCGACCCACTGAGGTTCCGCGGGTAATGCGTGGTGGCGGACGTGGCGGTGCGAGACCGCGATGTGGTGACGTGAGAAGCAGCAGAAAAGGAGAACGATGTCGACGACGACACGCGAAGCGGTTCTGAGCGCGGACGAGGTCGTCGCGCGGGCGCGATCGCTGAAGGAACTCATCCGCGATCAGCAGGATGCAGCGGAGGAGCGCGGCCACTACACCGAAGCGGTCCACGAGCGCATGATCGAGCTCGGTCTCTACCACCTGCTGACTCCGCGGCGTTATGGCGGATATGAGGTGTCGCTGAAGACCTGGCTGCGCACGGTCGTGGAGATCTCGTCCGGAGACCCGGGCACCGGGTGGTGCTATTGCCTCGGGCACTCGCACAACATCCAGGCCGCATCCCTCTTCGGCCAGCGCGTCCAGGATGACCTCTTCGGCACCGCGGCGGGCTACTTCCGTGCGTCCCACAGTCTCGCGCCGGCCGGCGTCGCCGTCCCCGTCGAGGGCGGGTACCGGCTCACGGGTGTCTCCCGGTACCAGTCCGGCTCCCCGTACTCGACACATGCGATCGTGCTGGTGCGGGTGGCGGACCCGGCATCCGAGGGGGCAGAGGTGGCTCCGCAGGCCCTGCAGGCCATCATCCCGGCGGAGCAGTTCCGGCTGCTCGACGATTGGGGTGGCGGCCGAGTCCTGGGGATGCGGGCGAGCGGGTCGAACTCCGTCGCGTTCGACGACGTGTTCGTTCCCGCCGACCGGATGGTGCCGCCCACGTGGGCGGGTCAGACCCCGCCGGAGGAGACCGGAGCCGGCGTGCACGGCAACCCGATGTACATCGGCAGCGTGCAGACGTTCCTCGGCGCCGAGCTTGCCGCCGTCATGGTGGGCACCGCCCGTGCCGCGATCGACGAGTGGACGGAGCTGTCCCGCACGCGGATGAGTCCCCTCCCGCCGTTCGTCCCCCGCGATCACGACCCGGCGAGTCAGCGGATCCTCGGCGAAGCCACGGTCAAGGCGGATGCGGCCGAAGCGATGCTCCTCCAGGTGGCGGAGACGATCGAGCGCTGGTCGGCAGACTTCGCCGCAGGTACCGCGCCGCTCACGCGCGGCATGGACACACGCCTGAACGGGCTGAGTCTGGAGGCCGGGCGACTGGCGGCTGAGGCGGCCGAGATGCTCGTCCAGTCGGCGGGGTCTTCCGAGGCGCGTCCGGGTCGCCGGATGGAGCGCTACTCGCGGGACGTGCAGATGTACCGCACGCACGCGGCCGCGCAGTACGGCGCGTGGATGCAGGGGATCGGTGCCACCGTCCTCGGTGTGCAGGAGTCGGCCTTCGACCTGCCGAAGGTTCCGACCGGGACAGAAGGACGATGACGATGGCCGGAACGCTCTCTGTGGAGGCCCGTCACGCGGTGCAGGATCTTCTCATCGACCTCAACTGGGCGCTGGACACCGGCGACGTCGAGCGCTTCGCGGGCGTCTTCTCCCCGGACGCCGACTTCGTGGTCGAGTCGGACGACGATCGTCACCGGATCGAAGGACGAGACGGGATGGTCGCCGACTTCCGCGCCCGTCTCGCCTCGTCCGCGGGCGGCTCGCAGCACCGGGTGACGAACAGCCTGTTCGTGCCGGGAGCCGATGGGTCCTGCACCGTGTGGTCGTACTGGTCCACCAGCGTGCGCTCGCCGCAGACGGGCGAGGTGGATCTCGCCGCCAGCGGGTGGATCTGCGACCGCCTCGAAGAGGAGGCGGGCAACTGGGTGATCCGGCACCATCACGTGACCATCTGGCGCGACGGGACGACTCACCCGCTCTCGGGCGCCGTCTGCTGCTGATCCGCGGTCTTCCACACCTCGCGGGCCGCGGCGATCACGGCGCGTGTGGCCGGAGACGGCCGCATCCGACGTGACCACGCCAGCGCCACGTGCTCGACGGGGAGTCCGGTCTCCAGCGGGCGCACGGCGAGGGCGCGGCCCTCGTGGCTGACGTCTCCGTACGGGCGGTGGATGTGGATGGTGTAACCGAGCCCGCGGCCGACGAGCGAGCGCGCCAGCTCGGAGCTCGGGGAGCGGAACGCCACTTTCGGCGACAGGCCGGCGGTGTGGAACATCGATGCCGCGTGAGTGGCCCCCGGCTCGGTATCCAGCATGATCCAGCTCTCATCGACCAGGTCGGCCAGCTCGACCCGCTCGCGCTCGGCGAGGGGATGACCGGCGGGAAGTACCACCTGAACGGGCATGGGGCGCAGTCGGATGAAGTCCAGGTCGACTGGCAGCCGATGGTCGAGGGCGATGGCCACGTCGACCTCCCCGGAGCTCACGCGCGGCCAGAACGACTCCTCGAGCCCGAGCTCCGCGGTGAGGACGAGACCGGGGTGCTTCCGGGAGAGAGCATCGATGATGGGCGGCAGGATCGTCGGTGCCATCTCGTCCGACCCCCCGATCAGCACGGCGCCGGAGACGGGAGCCGCAGAGCCGGTGAAGTCCTGCTCGAGCAGCGCCGCCTCGGCCACGAGGGCGCGGGCACGGTCACGCAGCTCACGGCCGCTCGTGGTGAGGGAGACGCCGTACGCCCGGCGCCGCACGCACAGCCGCACGCCGAGGGAGCGCTCCAGCGTCGTCAGCGCGCCCGCCACGGCCGAGGGTGAGGCGTGCAGCAGCGCGGCAGCCTCCGACATCGAGCGGGAATCGGCGATCGCGAGGAAGTACTCGAGCTGTCTGAGCGTGATGTTGCTGGGCACGATGCTCCCGGTCGGTCCGCGGGGCACATCGCGGCGCAGCCGTCGTGCTTCCTCGCTTTATCGGTGGTCTGATGCATGGTATTCGCCGCGGGCATGTGATGACGTGGTGACGGCGGCTCGACAGCGGATCCGCCGGAGGAGGGCACAGATGACGCGTATCCAGGGAAGGGTCGCCGTCGTGACGGGGGCGGGTTCCGGCATCGGGCGGTCGATCGCGCATCGCCTCGCCGCGGGTGGCGCCGCCGTGGCGGTGGCCGACATCGACGCGGAGCAGGCGGAGCGCGTGGCGGGCGAGATCGGTGGCAGGGGGTATGCCGTGGACGTGAGCGACCCCGGCAGCGTGGCCGCTCTGGCGGCGGATGTCCGACGGGATCTCGGTACCGCCGGCATCCTCGTGAACAACGCCGGTGTGGCATCGACCGCGCCGTTGGCGGAGATGACCGACGCCGACTGGGCGTGGATGCTGGGAGTGAACCTCCTCGGCCCGATCCACGGCGTGGCGGCGTTCCTGCCCGATCTCCGCGCCGAACGGGGGCACGTGCTGAACACCGGATCGATGGCCGGTCTGGCTGCAGACACGGGATCCGGCGGTTACGGCGTGACCAAGTCGGCGCTGACCGCCTACACCGAGGTACTGGCACGCGAGCTCGCCGACGACGGCGTGGGGGTCACGCTCCTGGCACCGGGGCCGGTGCGCACCCGGCTGGGCTCGAGCTCCCGCAATCGCCCCGCCGACTCCCGGGGCGCGCTTCGGGACAAGGACCTCACCGTCGAGGAGGGTGGGACCCTGCCCTGGCTGGACCCCGACGAGGTCGCCGAGGTCGCCATCCGTGCGATCGAGGCGAACAGCCTCTATGCGCTCACCCATTTCGAGTGGCGCGACATCGTCACGTCGCGGCACCGGGCGATCGAGCAGGCGTTCGACGGCGCGCTCAGCGCTCGGAAAGGGGATGCGTGACCGCTCCGGGCCACCGCTGCAGCCACCGGTAGACGAACCGCCACTCCCCGTCGCGCCGCTCCACGATGTCTTTCGAGTGGCCGGTGGAGTGGAACGACACCTCGCCGTTCGCGCGGTGGCTCGTGAACCAGTACGAGCGCAGGATCCACCGGTCGGGTGACCCCGCCGGGTCGGGGAGATACATCCGGTTGGATTCGCGGTGCTGGTGCCCGGCGTATCCCCCGAAATGGCTGGCGGCGAACTCCCGGATCGAGCCGACCCCGCGCCGCGCATCGATGGACCCGTCCAGCTGCGTCTCCTCGAGAACGGCGTCATCCCAGAACGTGCCCAGATAACGCTCGAGGTCCTGCGTGTCGAGTGCCCACAGGTAGTCCACGTAGAGGTCGTCGATCGCGAACCGGACGTCTGCGGCGGGGCCGGGCGGGCGGGTGGATGTCATGGCGTGCGCTCCTCGGGACTCTCCGGCGATCTCCATCGGGCCGCCGTCGCCAGACCGTACGCACGTGCGCGGGTGGTGGTCAAACCGCCTTTTCCGGGCAATCACCGCAAGAAGCGAGCGGAAGTCGGCGTGAGCCTGCCTGATATAGATATACATCTTGCAACTTTTCTGTATGCTTGGCTCATTGTCGGACAATCCTTCTTCGGACGATGAGGTCGTTGAAAACGAGCCGCGCAGACGCGGCCGTCGGGGAGAGAAAGCGAACACCATGCAAAGACGCATCAAGAACGTCCTGGGATTCACGAGCCTGGTGACGGTGGCGCTTCTCGCCGCCGGCTGCTCCGGGGGTGGCGGCGACGCCGGGGGCGGCGGCGGAGGAGGCGAGTCCGAGGTCGAACTCACCTACATGGCCGACGACGGAACCTGCGCGACCGACCCCATCGAGGGCATCGACTTCGAGTCAGCGCAGGAATTCATCGCGCCGTTCGAGGAGCCCGCGACGTCGATCCTCGCGACCGAGCCGCTTGAGGAGCCGGTGTCACCCGACACGACGGCCGTCTACCTCAACAACGGCACGCCGGTGGCGGCGATCTTCCAGGAAAGCCTTGCGGCTGCGTCCGCGGCGGCCGGGATCACGTTCGTCAACGTCGACACCGGCTCGGACGCTCAGAGCATCAACTCGGCCATGAACTCGGTCGTGGAGATGCAGCCGGACATCGTCTTCGATCAGTCGGTCGACGCAATCTTCTTCCAGGACCAGCTGAAGCAGCTGCAGGATCAGGGCGCCGTGGTGGTTTACGGCGGTCAGCTCAACGCCGAGGAGTTCGGGCTCGTCGATTCTCTGGGCGGGCTGGGCAGTGTCACGGTGAACAGCGACGTGCTCGCGGCCGGAGCCGTCACGCTCACCTGCGGCACTGCGACCGAGTTCGTGGCCTACAGCATCCCGGAGCTCCCCTCCTCGGCGCTGCAGAACGTGCGCATCGCGGAGAAGCTCGAGGAGCTCTGCGCCGAGTGCACCCTGCGTATCGTCGACATCTCCATCGCCGACCCGAGCCCGGCCGACAAGATCGTGTCGGACCTGCAGGCGCACCCCGAGACGCAGTTCTTCATCAGCATGGGCGACCAGTTCCAGATCGGGCTGCAGGATAAGGCGGCCCTCGCCGGCATCGAGAACGCCTACGGACTCGGCCAGTCGTCGCTGCCGCCGAACTTCCAGCAGATCGCCGACGGCCAGCAGGTCGCCGGCTACGCGGTGGACTTCGGCCTGTTCATGTGGCTGCAGGTCGATGAGGGCCTGCGCCGGATGCAGGGCATGGATGTGCCCTACCTCGGCGACTGGGTGAACACCGCCCAGACGCTCTCCCACTTCGTGACCATTCGCAACGCCGAGGACTCCCTCGGCACCGGGTACGTGGCGTACCCGGGTATGGAGGACGAGTTCAAAACCCTGTGGGGAAAGTAATTCGATGACCGATGTTTCATCCGGACGCGGGGCGGCTTCGGCCGCCCCGCGGCTCCTCCGTATCGACGGCATCATCAAGGACTTCCCGGGCAACCGGGCGCTGGATGAGGTCTCACTCGATGTCGCCAGCGGCGAGATCGTCGCCGTCGTCGGTCACAACGGGTCGGGCAAATCGACCCTCGTGAAGATCCTCGACGGCGTGTACACCTCCGACGGCGGCACCGTCGAGCTGGCCGAGGTGGACGGACAGCAGACCAACCTCTACGTCATCCACCAGGACCTCGGTCTCGCGAAGGAACTGACGGGGCTGGAGAACCTGGGGATCACCAAGGACAAGGGCATTTCGGCGCTCGCTCCATTCCACAGCAAACGCGAACGTGCGCACGCCCGCGAGCTGATCGGCCGCTTCGGTGAGCCGTTCGACCTCGATGTGCCCATCGGCAGCCTCGCTCCGGCGCAGCGCTCGATCATCGGGATCGCTCGCGCGCTCGACGGCTGGACCCACCCCCGCAACATCCTCATCCTCGACGAGCCCACCGAGGCCCTGCACGCGAGCGAAGTGAAGGTGCTCTTCGAGGCCGTGAAGTCGCTGGCTGCCGCCGGCGCCGGGGTCATCTTCATCTCCCACCGCCTCGACGAGGTGCTGGAGATCGCCGATCGCGTGGTCATCCTGCGCGACGGGGTGAAGGTCGCCGATGAGTCGCGGGTCACGATGGACCACGACCGGCTCGTCTCCTTCGTCACCGGCGTGCCGGTGGGCGAGGCCGAGACGGGTGAGCCGTTCCGTGGCGACCTGGGCGCTGTTGCGCTGGACGTGAGGGGCCTCACCGGCGCGGCGCTGGACGGGGTCGACATCACGATCCACGCCGGCGAGGTCGTCGGCGTCGCCGGCGTGCTCGGCTCCGGCCGCGAAGCGCTCCCGGCCATGCTGTTCGGTTCGATCGACTCGGATGCCGAGACCTTCGCCGTGCAGGGCAAGAACTACCCGCACCGCAACCCGCAGGAGAGCATCCGGCGGGGGATGGGCTTCGTGCCGGGCGACCGGGCGCGCTTCGGGTCGGTGCGCCCCATGACCGCGCGGGAGAACGTGACGCTCCCCGAACTCAAATCGCTCACCGGTCCGCTCGGAGCGATCAGCGGCGCCCGCGAGCGGGCACACACGACCGAGCTCATGGCGAAGTACGACGTGAAGCCGCCGCGCGGCGAGCAGATCTTTGCGCAGTTCAGCGGCGGAAATCAGCAGAAGATCGTGTTCGCCAAATGGCTCCGCAACAACCCGGTCGTGCTGCTCCTGGAGGAGCCGACGCAGGGCGTGGACATCGGCGCGAAGCAGGCGATCTACGACGCCATCGACGCCGCGGCTGAGGGCGGAGCGGCCGTTCTGGTCTGCTCCTCCGAGGCCAAGGAGCTCGTCCGGCTGTGCAACCGCGTGCTGGTGCTGCGCGGCGGCAAGGTCGCGGCGGAATTGGCAGGTGATCAGCTGACCGAGACGGCGCTGATCATGGAGGGCTACGGGCTCGTGGGCAAGGGAGAGAAGTGAACAAGACCGAGACGATTCCCGTGGCCGAGGCCACCGGGTCGAACGCCACCGTCACGCGCGGAGGCTGGTGGCGGATGCTCTCCTTCCGCAACATCAGCGCGCTGTACATCTTCATCGTGCTGTTCGCGATCTTCGCGATCATCACCCCGCGGACGTTCCTCACTCCCGGCACGTGGCTCGTACTCCTGGACGCGCAGTCGATCACGGTGCTCGCGGCCATCGCCGTACTCATCCCGCTGGTCAACGGCGTCTTCAACCTGGCCATCGGCGCTGAGGTCGGCTTCGCGGTCATCCTCGTCGCGGTCCTCCAGGTGAAGTTCGGCGTGCCGTGGGGGATGGCGATCCCGCTGACGATCGCCGCCGGAGCGCTCATCGGACTGATCTCCGGCCTCATCATCACCAAGGGCAAGATCGACAGCTTCATCGCCACCCTGGGTATGAGCTCGATCCTCCTGGCGGGGCTGGCGTTCATGTCGGAGAGCCGTCAGATCATCGGGCTGGAGGAGGGCTTCCGCGCCTTCGCCACCGGCGGCCTGCCGCTCTCGCCCGACAACCCGAGCCTGAAGATCACCAACCCGGTGTTCATCATGCTGATCATCGCGCTGATCGTCTGGTACGCCCTGGAGCGCACGCCCTTCGGTCGGCGCATGTACGCCGCCGGTTACAACCCGGACGGCGCGCGCCTGTCGGGCGTGAACGTGTCGCGCCTGCAGATCCTCTCGCTCGTCGCCGGTGGCGTCATCGCGGCCTTCGCCGGTGTGCTCCTGACATCCCGGATCAACGCCGGTGACCCCACGGTCGGTCCCGGCCTGCTGCTGCCCGCGCTGACCGCGGTGTTCCTCGGGTCGACGCAGTTCAAGGGCGGCCGTTTCAACGTGTGGGGAACGGTCATCTCGGTGTACGTGCTCGCCGTCGGCATCAAGGGGCTGCAGCTCCTGGGCGCGCAGAACTGGGTCAGCGACCTGTTCAACGGTGTCGCGCTGCTCGCCGCCGTCGGTCTCTCGCGCTGGGAGCGCACGGCCAAGCGTGGCAGCGCCATCCGCCGCGCGCTGCCGTTCCGCAAGCGCGGGGCCTGACGCCGCATCCCCCGGACGCCCCCGCTTCGGCGGGGGCGTCCTCGTTTCCGCGGGCGACGTGCGGCTGCCACCTCTCTCCGTTCAAAACTCAGGAGATTCCGGCCTCCGGCGCCCACCGGGCAGCGGTCGCACGGCGTGTCTCCTGAGTTTTGAACGCATCGGGGTGGAGCGGGCGCGGCACGGCACCCTGACGCTCCGGCGCCGCAACGCAGAAGCCCCCCGCCGCGGACGGCGAGGGGCTTCTGTGCAGCAAAGGGTCAGAGCAGGTCGCGGCGGGAGACCTCCGCGATGGCGCTCCAGTCCGCATCCTTCAGCTCGGGATCGGCGAGGGCCGCCTCGAACACCTGGATGAGGGCGGGCAGGGTCGCGGGCGTTACCCCGCCGGCCGCGGCCACCTCCGCGGCGAGTCCGAGGTCCTTGCGGCCGAGGCTCATCGAGAAACCGGCGGGGTGGTACTTCTCGTCCGCGATCATCTTGCCGTAGCCGGTGTAGACGATGCCGCCGAACAGCGTGTTCGACAGCAGCTCGGTGAAGACCTCGGGCGGCACGCCCACGCGCTCGGTCATCGCGACGGTCTCGCCGATGGCCTGCAGCGCGTGGATGATGTTGTAGTTCACCGCCGCCTTGACGGCGTTGGCCGCCGAGGGGGTTTCACCCAGCCGCCACACGCGCTTGCCCATGATCTCGAGGTACGGGATCACCGAGTCGACCACGTCGGAAGCGCCGGCTGCCAGGACGTTGAGCTGTCCGGCAGCGGCCACCTCCGGGCGGCCGAGGACGGGCGCTGCGACGTAGCCCACGCCGGCGTCGGCGAAGGTGCGCTCGAGCCGGTCGGCGAGCGACGGCGAGATCGAGGCCATGACGACGTGGGTGCGGCCGGATGCTGCCGCCAGCGCTTCCGGATGCAGCACGCTCTCCACCGCCGCGTCGTTGGCGAGCATCGAGAACGACACGTCGGCGGCGAGAGCCTCCTCCACGCTCGCTGCCGAAGCCCCCTGCTCGACGAGGGCGGAGACGGGGCCTTCGGACCGGTTCCACACGCCGACGTCATGCCCGGCGTTCACCAGCCGCGCGGCCATGCCGCGCCCCATCGACCCGAGGCCGAGGAATCCGACGGTGCTCACGCTTCTCCGCGCCCCCACACCGTGTTCTTGTGCGACTGCGCGTCGCGCTCGAGGTTCAGCGGACCGTCGATCGTGTAGTACCGGCGACCGGCGACGATGAGCTCCTCGGCCGGGAACTTGGTGATGACCTCGCACCCGTCGGCGGTCACGACGACCTCTTCCTCGATGCGCGCGGCACCCCAGCCGTCGGCGGACGGCCAGTACGTCTCCAGCGCGAACACGTTGCCCTCCTGCAGCACCTCGGGGTGGTCGAGGGAGGTGAGGCGCGAGAAGATCGGCTTCTCCCAGATCGACAGTCCGACGCCGTGGCCGTACTGCAGGGCGAAGGCGGCTTCCTCGTCGGCGAAGCCGAACTCCTGCGCCGTGGGCCACACCTTGACGATGTCGGCCGTGGTGGCACCGGGCTTCACCAGCGCGATCGCGCGGTCCATGTACTCCCGCGCGCGGGTGTACGCGTCGCGCTGGGCGGAGCTTGCCGAACCCACCGCGAACGTGCGGTAGTAGCACGTGCGGTAGCCGTTCCAGCTGTGCAGGATGTCGAAGAACGCCGGGTCGCCGGGGCGGATGAGGCGGTCGGAGAAGACATGCGGATGCGGGGAGCAGCGCTCACCGGAGATCGCGTTGACGCCCTCGACATACTCGGAGCCGAGGTCGTAGAGCGTCTTGGCGACGAGCCCGACCGCCTCGTTCTCGCGGACGCCCGGGCGGAGGAACCGGTACAGCTCCTCGTAGGCGGCATCCACCATGGACGCGGCCTGCGTGAGGAGGCGGATCTCGTCGTGCGTCTTGACGCGGCGGGCCTCCATGAAGATCTGCTGGCCGTCCACGACCTGGATGCCCTCCTTCTGGAGGGCGAACAGGATCGGGAGCTCGATCACGTCGACGCCCAGGGGCTGGTCGGCGAGGCCGAACTTCTCCAGCTCGCGCTTGATCTTCTTCGCCACGCCCTCGGCGATCCCCGCGTCGGGCGGGAAGGCGCCGCGGAGGGTCGAGATGCCGGCGCGCGCTCCCGACTCCATGCGCGGGCGCTTCGCGCCCTCGTGCGGGGCGCTGGGGTTCGCGTCCATCTCGGCGGTGGTGGTGTCGAGCCACGGGTTGTAGAGCTTGTGGTGCTTGGCGGCCGAACCGAAGTCCCACACGATGGGGTCGGTGTTGCGCGTGAGGAGCGAGAAGCGGATGAGCTTGTCCATCGCCCATGTGCCGATGTGGGTGGCGCTCATGTAGCGGATGTTGGAGAAGTCGAAGGCCAGCACCGCGCCGAGGGAGGACGCATCCAGCTGCGCCTTCAGGCGTGCCAGACGCTCATCCCGGAGGCGGTCGAAATCGACCCGCTGCTCCCAGTCGACGCCGTTGGTTCCGGTGGTCCCCGTGCTCTTCATCGAGTTGCTCCTTCGTCGCGGATGATCGCGGTGGCGCTGTACGCGCGTGAAGTCCAGCTTAACACCGGCCCCTCCTCGCGCCCAGGGATGGTGTCGCTGCCGGTGGCCTGATGCACTGGCGCCGGTCATCGGCTGTCACTTCACACGGGCGACGGGAGGAGCGCCTCTACAATGTCGGCAGCGCGCGACGCGCGACGACGGAAGGCGGCACCATGCCGGAGAGCCTGGGTCAACGCATCCGTGCGGCCCGCACCGAACGCGGGTTGAGCCTGCGCAGCGTGGCGCAGTCGCTCGGCGTCTCCGCCAGCCTCATCTCGCAGGTGGAGATCGGGAAGACGCAGCCATCCGTCTCGACGCTGTACGCGCTGGCGAGCCACCTCGGGGTCTCCCTCGACGACCTCCTCGGCATCCCGTCGACACGGCCGCCGGCGCAGCAGATGTTCGGGCACGACGGTCCGCCGCTGCCCGATGTGCAGCGGGCCGCGGACAACCCCGTCATCGAGATGGAGAACGGCGTGCGGTGGGAACGGCTGGCCGCCGGCGCGGGCGGGCCGGCCGATGCGCTCCTGGTGACCTACGAGCCGGGCGCGAGCAGCTCCGTCGAAGGCAAGCTCATGCGCCACGCGGGGATCGAATACGCGTACCTGCTCGACGGCGAGCTGACGCTGCACCTGGACTTCGAGACGTACGTCCTGCGGGCGGGAGACTCGCTGCAGTTCGACTCGGTGCGTCCGCACCTGTACACCAACCGCTCCGGCGCCGTGGCCCGCGGGGTGTGGTTCGTCGTCGGCCGCCGTCAGCAGAACCGGTCGCTGCCGGATGCTCCGGGGCGTACGACAGACGCGACCGCCGAGCCGGGTACTCCGGCGTCGGCGGTCGACGTACTGCGGGCGATGGACGAACTGACCTGAGTCAGCGCCGTCCGTGGCGGGCGGGACGGGCCTCGGTGGCCCACGGGTCCACGAGCGACTTGATCTGCGTCGACCGACCCTCCAGCAGCGGCGTCAGGGCCTGGTCGGCGACGTCGGAGAGGGGGATGACCTCGCCGGCGATGTCAGACCAGTCCTCGCGCGTGCCGAGCAGGCGCACCGCCTCGGGGAAGTCGTCGGCGAACACGTGCGCGACGGTGCCGATGATCGTGTACTCGCGCAGGGTCCACGATCCCAGCGGCAGGGCGGGCTCGCCCCGCTGAATGCCGACGGGGACGATGGTCGAGCCGGGCTTGGCCGTCTCGAGGACCGAGGCGAGACCGGGGGCCGAGCCGCTCACCTCGAAGAAGACGTCCACGTCCATGCCGAGCTCGTCGAGCTTGTCGTCAAGGCTCATCGATCCCGACAGAAGCCCCGCCGTCGCGCCGAGGCGCTGCGCGAGGTCCAGGCGCTCCTGGTTCAGGTCGACCACCAGCACGCGTGCACCGGTGGCCGCCGCGGCGACCGTGATGAACGTGCCGATGCCGCCTGCCCCGACGATGACGGCATCCTGCCCGGCGCGGAGTCCACTGCGGCGCACCGCGTGCACGGCGATGGCGAGCGGCTGGGCCAGTGCGAGGGTGTCGGTGCTGAGACCGGTGTCGCTGACGTCGAGGAGGATGCCCGCGGGCGCGACCACGTAGCCGGCGAGGCCGCCGTCATAGGCGAAACCGAGCGTCTTGTAGGAGCGGCAGAGGTTGGTCCGCCCGGCGCGGCACGGCTTGCACTCGCCGCACGCGATACCCGCGCCGCACACCACGGTGGCACCGATGGTGAGGGAGCCGACCCCCTCGCCGAGCGTCTCGACCGTGCCGACGAACTCGTGTCCGAGTGCGACCGGCGGCTCGGCCAGGACGAGGTGGCGGCCGAACTCGGTCGCGTCGCTCCCGCACACCCCGCACGCGCTGATGCGCACGAGCACCTCGCCGGGCCCCGGTGCGGGGATTGGCTTGGACTCGACCCGCAGGTCGCCGACCCCGTGGAGGACCGCAGCCTGCATGTCGGTCATCGGAATGAGCCCTCGGAGATCGGGAGCTGCACGGCGGCCCGCTCGGCCATCATCCACCCGATGAACTTGTCGTACACGGCGAGGTGATCGGGGTGATCGAGGTAGGCGTCGAGACCTTCCTGGTCGTCCAGGATCGCGGCGACGCCGTAGTCGGACCCCGCGGGGCGCAGGTGCAGGTTCGGCTCTGCGACGTAGGAGCGGAGCTGGGGGATCCCCGCCGCCATCGCGCTCAGGGCCTCCGTGAGCGCCGACACGTCGGCCTCGGTGACTTCTTCTTTCCACCGGAAGGCGGCGATGTGCAGGATCATGGCGTCCTGTCCCTTCTCCTCGTCGAGGTGTTCAGCGCCGATGTACATTCGCGGGCACATCGGGGAGCAGAATCCAGCGTAGCGGGGAATCGTCTGCGCGGCTGCTGTAAAGTGGCGCTGTCCAGCGTCGGAAGGAGTCGGCATGAGTCGTCCACGGATCGCCGTGCTCGGGGCCGGCGCCAATGGCGCGTCGGTCGGGGCGGATCTGATCACCGCCGGGCACGACGTGACCCTCGTCGAACAGTGGCCCGCACACGTCGAAGCCATGCGGTCCGATGGCGTGCACGTCCTGTCTCCGGACGGAGACCTGCACGTCCGGCCTCACGTGATCCACCTGTGCGAGGTGGCCGAGCTGACCCAGCCGTTCGACGTCGTCCTGATGCTGGTGAAGGCGTACGACTCGCCGTGGGCGGCACGCCTGCTCGCGCCCTACCTCGCCGAAGACGGGCTGATGGTGGGTGTGCAGAACGGGATGACGGCGCACACGGTCGAAGACGCGGTCGGGGCCGATCGCACGATGGGTGCGGTCATCGAGTGCTCCGCGACGATGAACGAACCCGGCATCGTTCATCGCCACACCCCCGTCTCGCGTTCGTGGTTCGCCGTCGGTGCGCTCCCCGGCGGGCCCGCCGACCGCGCCGGCGAGATCGCCGATCTGCTGCGCTCGGCCGGCACGGTGGCGATGGTCGAGGACATCGAGGCGGCCAAGTGGATGAAGCTGGTCAGCAACTCGACCCTTCTGGTGACCTCCGCCATCCTCGGCCTGCCGATGCTCGACGCGCTCCACACCCCGGGCTATCGCGACGTGATGGTCGCCGCCGGCAACGAGGCCCTCGCCGTGGGCCGGGCCCTCGGGCATCCGATTCTTCCCATCTTCGGGCTCACTCCCGACGAGGTGGCCGACCCCGCCACGGTCGTCGACATCATGACCGACAAGCTCTTCGCGGGCTTCGTCGTACCCGGTGCCACCACCACGGTCCTCCAGGACTGGACCAAGGGCCGCCACTCGGAGGTCGACGACCTCAACGGCCACGTCGCTGCCGAGGGGGCGCGGCTGGGCATCGCGACACCCGTCAACGACGCGGTCGTGCGCCTGGCGCACCGCATCGAGCGCGAGGGACTGCAGCCGGATCCGAGCCTGCTCGCGGAGATGCTCGGCGCAGCACAGTGACCCGCCGCGGGGCGCTCCTCGCCACCGCGGCGGCAGTCGGAGCCGGCGCCGCGGTGTCGGTCCAGACCTCGATCAACGGGCACACCAGCGTCCTCGTGGGCTCGCCCGTACTGGCCACCGCGGTGAACCACGGCAGCGGCCTCGCGCTCGCGCTGATCGTCGCGCTCGCCCTGGGCGCTTTCCCGCGGGCCGTCCGCAACCTCCGCGCGGGGCGCACGCGGCTGCGGTGGTGGTGGTTCTTCGGGGGCGTGATGGGCTTCGGCGCGGTCCTGGCGATCATCGCGGTCACTCCCGATGTCGGCGTCGTGGCGGTGGGCGTCGCGGTGACGCTCGGCCAGCTCGCCGGATCGGTCGCGGCGGACTCGTGGAGCCTCGGCCCCGGCGGGAAACGCTCCCTGGGCGTCTTCCGTCTCGCCGGGATCGGCGTCGCGGTGGTCGCGGTGATGGTCGGGGCGTTCGGGCGGTTCGAGGTCGGCAACCTCCTCGTCATCGTCGTGGTCGTTCTCGCCGGTGCGATCATCGCCATCCAGCAGGCGGCCAACGCGTGGCTCATCGTCGCGACGGGCGAATTCTCCGTCATGTCCGTCATCAACTTCGGTGTCTCGGCTCTGTTCGTCGGCGCGGCGCTGCTCGTCTCGATGACGTTCGAGCCGCTCGATTTCGGCGCGATTCCGTGGTGGGCGCCGCTCGGCGGAGGCTTGGGCGCCGTCATCGGCGTGGTCTCCGCGCTCGCCGTCCGCGCGATCGGGGTGCTCAGCCTCATGCTCTGCATCGCCGCGGGACAGGCCATCGGATCGATCGTCGTGGACCTGATCGCCCCCGTGGATGCTGTGGGACTCACCCCGGCATCCGTGATCGCTGCGGCCCTCGCCGTCGCCGCGGTGGGGATGGCGGGGATGGGGTCGCTCTCGCGCCGTTCCCGGGGGTCCGATGCCCCGCAGCTCCGGGCGCCCGCCCCCGACCCCCTGCCCTGACCGCCCGACGCGAAGGAGGCCCGACATGCCGATTTCCACCATCGCCGCTGTGGCGCACGAGGGTGCGACGGAGTTCACCGTGGAGACGGTGAACCTGCGCGACCCCGGCCCCGCGGATGTCGTCGTCGAGATCGCGGCGAGCGCCTTCTGCTACAGCGACTGGATCGCCCTGCGGGGTGACACGGGCCTGGGCGAGGGCGGCCTCTACCCTGCCGTCCTCGGGCACGCCGCGGTCGGAACGGTCGTGGATGCGGGGCGGGATGCTCGGGCCACACCCGGGACGCGCGTGCTGATCACCGCCACGCCGGAGTGCGGCCGGTGCTTCTGGTGCACGCAGGGGCGCATCGACCAGTGCGCCGAACTCTTCGCACCCGCGCCCACGATCGGTACGCTCGCCGACGGCCGCGCGGTCCGCGGCCCGGGAGCATCCGCCACCTACGCCGAGCGCACCGTGATCCGTGACATCCAGGTGTTTCCGACCGACAGCGACCTGCCCGACGCGTGGCTGGCGATGTTCGGGTGCGGCGTCGTGTCGGGCATGGGGGCCGTGATCAACGTCGCGCGCGTCGCACCGGGCGAGTCGGTGGTCGTGGTCGGATGCGGTCAGGTCGGCCTATGGATGGTGCAGGCCGCGCACGCCGCGGGGGCGGGGGAGATCATCGCGGTCGACCCCCTCGCCGAGCGGCGCGCGCTGGCCGCGCAGCTGGGGGCGACCGTCGTTCTCGATCCTGCAGACGGGGACGTCGTCGAGCGGGTGCGCGACGCGACCGGCGGGCGCGGCGCCGACCACGGGCTCGACGCGGGCGGCACGGTCGAGTCGGTGCGCGACGCGTTCGCCCTCTCGCGGCTGGGAGGCGTGGTGACGTTGACGTCGTACGTCACGCGCGACACGTCCGTCGAGTTCCCGCTGTTCGACCTGGCTCTCCGCGGTCGTGACGTGCGCAGTTCGCAGAGCGGACGGCTCGACATGGCGCGCGACATGGCCCGCTTCCTGCCGTGGATGGCGGGCGGCCTCGTCGACCCCCAGGCGCTGGTGGGCGGCATCCGCCCCCTCAGCGAGATGGCCGGCACCCTCGCCGCGTCCCGAGACCGGCGAGAGCTCACGCCGATCGTCACGGCGTAGGGCGCGGCGCAGCCGGCCTCAGAACTGCTCGGGAAGCCGCGGGCGGTACGGCGCGGACAGGCGCGCGATCTCGCTGTCGTCGAGGGTGAGTTCCAGCGCAGCGACGGCGTCGCGAAGGTGCCGCTCGTCGGTGGCCCCCACGATCGGTGCCGTGACCGCCGGCTGCTGGCGCAACCAGGCGAGCGCCACGTGCGCCATCGGAACCTCGCGTTCGGCGGCGATCTCCTGCACCACGTCGACGACGGCGTGGTCGGAATCCACCGCCTGCCGGTAGTTCTTCTGCGCAACGAGATCGGTCTCGGTTCGCCGGGTCTCGGTGCCCCAGGGCCGCGTCAGGGTGCCGCGGCCGAGAGGGCTCCACGGCACGACCCCGACGCCGGCGTGTGCGCAGTAGTGGAGCAGGTCGCGCTCATCCTCGCGGTAGATCAGGCTGTACTGGTTCTGCATCGAGATGAACGGCGCGAGGCCGAGCTCGCGCTGCCGCTCGCGGGCCTCGACGAACTGCCACGCGCGCATCGACGACGCGCCCAGGTACAGCGCCTTGCCCGCACGGACGATGTCATCCAGCGCGACGAGCGTCTCCTCCAGCGGCACGTCCGGATCGAAACGGTGGATCTGCAGCAGGTCGACCCGGTCGGTGCCGAGGCGTCGCAGGCTCGCGTCGACCTCCTGCACGATGGCCTTCCGCGAGAGCCCCCGGCGGTTGGGGCCTGTGCCCATCACCCCGTGCACCTTCGTCGCCAGCACGATCTCGTCGCGGTTCGCCATGTCGCGCAGGGCACGCCCGAGGATCTCCTCGCCCGAGCCGTCGGAGTACACGTTCGCGGTGTCGAAGAAGGTCAGACCGAGCTCGAGCGCGTACGCGATGAGTTCCCGGCTGCGTTCCTCCGGAAGCGTCCACGGGTGCGTCCCACGACCGGGCTCGCCGAAGCTCATCGACCCGACCGCGAGGGGTGACACTTCCAGGCCGCTGCGTCCCAGCCGTACGTAATCCATGCCGTCCAGTATGCCCGTCCGACAATCCCGCGCGTGGCCCCTCTGCGAGAAACGACGATCCGGACGAGAAAGGGCGCGGGGCGTGCCGTCTCGTCCGGATCGTCGTTTCTCGACTCAGGCGTCGCGGCGCGCGCCCTCGGAGGGGCGCACCGTGAAGGTGCGGGGAGACGCGAAGCCGGCGGTGGCGAAGGCGTCGGACACGGCGGATGCGGCGGGGCCCACGCGGGCGGACTCGAGCAGTGCGATCGCGGCGCCGCCGAAACCGCCCCCGGTCATGCGCGCGCCCAGGGCCCCGGCGGCCAGAGCCGTCTCCACGGCGAGATCGAGTTCGGGGACCGAGATCTCGAAGTCGTCGCGCATCGAGGCGTGGGATGCGGTGAGCAGGTCGCCGATCGCGCGAGGGCCGTCAGCATCCAGGGTCGCGACCGTGTCGAGCACCCGCTGGTTCTCGGTCACGATGTGCCGCACCCGGCGGAAGGTGACGTCGTCCATGAGCTCCTGCGCGTGGGGAAGGTCGGCCACCGTCACGTCGCGGAGGGCGGGAACGCCCATGAGGCGCGCGCCGGCTTCGCACGACTCGCGGCGCTCGCGGTAACCGCCCGAGGAGTGCGCGTGGGTGACGAGCGTGTCGATCACGAGAATCTCCAGCCCCGCCCGGGCGAACCCCAGGTCGACCGAGCGCGTCTCCAGGCTCCGGCAGTCCAGGAACGTCGCGGCGTCGGCGTGGCCCAGCATCGAGGCGATCTGGTCCATGATCCCTGTCGGCGCCCCCACGGCGTCGTTCTCGGCGGTGCGGCCCACGCGCGCCAGGGCCACCCGATCCAGCCCCGCGCCCCACACGTCGTTGAGCGCTCCGGCCACGGCGCCCTCGATGGCGGCGGATGACGACAGCCCCGCGCCGACGGGAACGTCGGAGGCGATCGCGATGTCGACACCGCGTGGCGCGGCATCGGGTGCCGCGGCGCGCAGCGCCCATGCCACTCCGAGCGGGTACGCGGCCCAGTCCAGGCCTCCGTCGGCGATCGTCCGGTCAAGCTCGGCCAGCGACACCGCCACGGCACCGTCGGCGAATGTGCTGACCACCCGCACGACGTCGTCGTCGCGGAGGGCGACGGCGGCGGAGGTGCGGTGCTCGATCGCGAAGGGCAGCACGAAGCCCTCGTTGTAGTCGGTGTGCTCGCCGATGAGATTGGCGCGTCCGGGGGCTGACCACTCACCGATCGGGGGGCGTTCGGTGATCGAGGCGAGCAGGTCGGATGCGGCGGTCATTCGATGTTCTCCGGGACGGTGGCGAGCGCGTCGCGCAGGCGCGCGGCCTGGGACTCGGGGGTCACGTCGGCGATCCAGGCGCCCATGGCCGACTCCGAGCCGGCGAGGAACTTGAGCCGGTCCG
The DNA here is from genome assembly GCF_057197605.1 of Microbacterium sp. Z11_20. Taxonomy (NCBI): domain Bacteria; kingdom Bacillati; phylum Actinomycetota; class Actinomycetes; order Micrococcales; family Microbacteriaceae; genus Microbacterium; species Microbacterium sp. Z11_20. The sequence continues at coordinate 314,606 of NZ_JBXVOQ010000005.1, forward strand.
CGGCGCGGCGCGGCGAGGTCAGCTGCAGGTGGAGGCGGAGCGCATCCCGGCCGGTGTGCACCGGGGCTTGATGCCACGCGGCGATGTACGGGGTGGGGGAGTCGTAGAGCGCATCGATTCCGCGCAGCAGCCGCAGATAGAGGGGCGCGAGCTCGTCGCGCTCGGCCTCGGTCGTCTCGGCGAAGTCCGGCACGTGCCGGTGGGGGAGGAGGTGCACCTCGATCGGCCAGCGTGCGGCGAACGGCACGAAGGCGGTCCAGTGCTCGCCCGACAGAACGACGCGCTCGGAGTCGCGTTCGGATTCGAGGATGCGGGCGAACAGGTCGGTCGACGTGCGGGCCGCGGCATCCAGCATCCGCTGCGTCCGCGGGGTGATGTACGGGTACGCGTAGATCTGGCCGTGCGGATGCGGCAGCGTGACGCCGATCGCCTCGCCGCGGTTCTCGAACGGGAAGACCTGCTCGACCCCGGGAAGCGCGGACAGTGCGGTCGTGCGGTCGGCCCACGCCTCGATCACCGTGCGGGCGCGGGTGCGGGTCAGGGTGCCGAACGAGCCGGAGCGCTCCGGGCTGAAGCACACGACCTCGCACCGCCCGACGGAGGTGCGCGAGCGCCCGAGGCCCAGCGCCGCGAGGTCGTCGAGCCCGGCGGGGGCGTCGTCGCCTGCGGGCGCGTCGTCGGTCGCGTGCGCCAGGGCGGGCCCGAAGGACGGGGACTTGTTCTCGAAGACCGCGACGTCGTACCGGTCGGGGATCTCGGAGGGATTCGTCGGCGTCTGCGGGGCGAGCGGATCGAGGTTCGCCGGGGGGAGGAAAGCGCGGTTCTGGCGCGCGGAGGCGATGGAGATCCAGTCTCCGGTCAGTACGTCCTGGCGCATCGTCGCGGTGGCCGGGCGCGGGTCGAGCGTGCGCGCATCCACCGACCGCTCCGGCGGGAGGGCGGTACCGGGGTCGTCGTAGTAGATCAGCTCGCGGCCGTCGGCCACGCGGGTGGGGCGCTTGACGACGCCGGCGCCGAGCACGGCCTCCACCGGGGGTGGTGTGTTCACGATAACACGGTAGCCGCCGCGCGTGTTATCGTCAACACACCATCGTCGATAGGTGACAGGGGGTGCGATGCCGATCTCCATGGCCGATGTGGCCGCGCACGCGGGAGTGTCGGCCCAGACCGTGTCGCGGGTCGTCAACGACAGCCCGCGCGTCGATCCCGCCACCCGCGCCCGCGTCGAGGCCTCGATGGCGACACTGGGGTACCGGATGCACCGGGCGGCGCGCGCCCTGCGAACCGGTCGCACCCGGACGATCGGACTCGTCGCCGCATCCCTCGCCGCGGTGGGCAACTCGCGGATGCTGGAATCCATCGCCGACGTCGCGGCACAGCGCGACTACGCCCTGACCGTCGTGACGCTCGCCGGCGCGCGCAGCGTCGCCGACGCGTTCGCACAGCTGCGCGATCAAGGGGCGGACGGGGCGATCGTGCTCAACGAGGCCACCACGCTGCTCCGGGAATCCGACCCCGCGGCCGGCCTCTCCCTGGTCGTCGTCGACTCTCCGCCCGACGACCGGTTCGCGATCGTCCAGACCGATCACGCCGGCGGCGCCGAGGCCGCGGTGGACCACCTCCTCGCCGGGGGTCACGCGACCGTGCATCACCTCGGCGGCCCCGCCGCATCCTTCGCGGCCGCCGAGCGTGAGCGCGGATGGCGCGCGGCGTTGGAGACCGCCGGGGCGAGCGTGCCGCCGGTGGTCCGCGGTGACTGGACGTCGCAGTCGGGGTACGCCGCCGCAGCCGGGCTTCTCGAGGCGACGGCCGTGTTCGTGGCGAACGACCAGATGGCCCTCGGAGCGCTGCGCGCCTTCGCCGACGCAGGTCGCCGCATCCCGGAGGACGTCGCGGTGGTGGGCTTCGACGACGTCGTGGATGCGGCGCAGTACCGCCCGCCCCTGTCGACGGTGCGCCAGGACTTCGACGCCCTCGGAGCGCGCGCCGTCGCCGCGCTCCTCGCGATGATCGAGGACGGCGCAGAGCCCACCACGCAGGTGGTGCCCGGGCGGCTGGTCGTGCGCGCGAGCTCCGAATCCCGCTGACGCGGGCCTACTCCTCGCGGTGACCCAGGTGGGGCTCGGCGACGAAGCGCGCCACCGGTTCAGCGACGCCCTCCAGCTCCAGCACGACGATCTCGTTGGTACCGGCGTTCGTGACCGCGGCGGGGACGTACAAGGTCTGCTGCGGGCCGCTTCGCCAGTACCGGCCGAGGAAGAACCCGTTGACGAACGCGAAGCCCTTGCCCCACGCCGCCGGGTCGAGAAACAGGTCGGCGGATGCGTCCAGGCTGAATGTGCCGCGCCATCCCGCTCGACCCATCCCTCCGCCGGGTGCGGCGTGCACGACCTGCTCCACCGCGGCGGCGAGATCCACCGGGGCGGAACGCCAGCCCGCCACCGGCATGCCGTCGAGCGTCACCGCCCCGTGGAGACCCTTCCCCTCGCCGAGCCGCGGGCCGTAGTTCACCCGGCCCTGGTCTTCCACGACGACGGTGAGCTCCCGGCCGCGCGGGATGACGAGCGTCCGCTCCTGCAGGGCGCGAGAAAGCCGCCCGACGGGCACTCCGTCCACGGCGACCCATGCCAGGTCGCGCACCTCGCCGATGGCGAGGGTCGCGCGGTCTCCGGCGAACGCCCCGTCGGGCAGAGTGACGTCGTAGCGGACGACGGGGCCGAGCTGTCCGAGGCTCTCGAAGGAGGCCGGGACGTCATGCGCGGGCGCCGCGGACGCCGCGGGCACCCAGTCGCCGGAGCCTTCCAGCGCCACCGCCAGAACGGGCGCCGCCGGGCGCGACGGCGGCAGCTCGTCGGGAACCGGCGCGTACTTCGCGATCACCTCGCGGAACGCGAAGAACTTCTCCGTCGGATATCCCGCCTCATCGAACGGGGCGTCGTAATCGTAGGAGGTGACCGTCGGCGCGTAGCGGCCCTTGTCGTTCGCGCCGTTGGTGGTACCGAAGTTCGTGCCCCCGTGCACCATATACACGTTCACGGAGGCCCCGGCCTCCAGTAGCGCGTCGAGTTCGGCGGCCGACGCCGCCGCATCCGTGGTGTGATGCACCCCGCCCCACCAGTCGAACCAGCCGTCCCAGAACTCCGAGCACATGAGCGGCCCTGTGTGCTGGTGCGCCCGCAGCGCGGCCAGACGCTCGAGCGCGCGAGAGCCGAACGATCCCGTGACCAGAAGCTCCGGCAGGCTTCCGTCGCGGAGCATCCCGGGTTCGGGCTGATCCACCGTCGTCAAAGGCACGGTGATGCCGCTGGCGCGGGTGAGATCGGTGAGCGCTCGAAGGTACGCCTTGTCGCTACCGTACGCGCCGTACTCGTTCTCGATCTGGACGAGCGCCACCGGGCCGCCCCGGTCGATCTGCCGCGGCACGACGATGTCGTACACCCGCCGGAGGTACGTCGTAACTTCGTCGAGGTAACGCGGTTCCGAGCGGCGCAGGCCGATGCCGGGCATGCCGGTCAGCCACACGGGCAGTCCGCCGTTGTGCCACTCGGCGCAGATGTATGGGCCGGGGCGCACGATCGCGTGCATCCCCTCCTCGGCGACGAGATCGAGGAAGCGGCCGAGGTCGTTCCAGCCGGTCGCGTCCCATTGGCCGCGTACGGGCTCGTGCGCGTTCCACGCCACGTACGTCTCGATGGTGTTGAGCCCCATCAGCCGCGCCTTGTGGATGCGGTCGGCCCACGCGTCAGGGTGGATGCGGAAGTAGTGGAGCGCTCCGGAGAGGATGCGGTGCGGGGACCCGTCGAGGAGGAACTCGTCCGGGCCGAGGGTGAGGGTGCTCACGATGTCCTTCGGTCAGGGTACGGGACGGCCGGCCGCTGCCGGGCCGCCCCGCACCGGGGGTCACTCGACGGTGAATCCCTGGTCGTTGCCGTACTGGATGAGCTGCTCCTGCCACGCGGACATGCCCTCGTTGAGGTCGCCCCCGGTGGCGTAGGACTGCCCGACCGTGTCGCCGTAGACGCTGTTCGCGTAGACCTGGTAGGGCAGATAGCTCCAGCCCTCACGCACCTCGCCGGCGGCGGCGGTGAGCACCTCGTTGATCCTCTGCCCCCCGAAGTACTCCGACTCCACGTTGAGGAACTCCTCGGATTCCAGCTGCGCGACGGTGGCGGGGAATCCGCCGCTCTCGGCGAAGATCTCCAGGCTCTCCTCGTCGTTGTTCAGCCACTCCAGGAACGCCGCGGCCAGTGCCGGGTTCTCGCTCTGCTGCGTCACGGCCTGGCCGCCCCCGCCGTTCTCGGCCGTGACCGCCGTGCCGTCGTAGGTCGGGATGGGCGCGACACGCCAATTGCCCGCGGCCTGCGGCACCGAGGACTCCAAGACGCCCGGCATCCACGCGCCGGTGATCAGTGTCGCGATCGAGCCGTCGCCCAGGCCCTGGTACCACTCGTCGGTCCAGCCCGCTGTCTCCGAGAGCAGGCCGTCCTGCACAAGCTGGTTCCACGTGTCGGCCCACAGCTGCGAGCCCTCGTCGGCGAGGTCGATGGTCACGTCGGTGCCGTCGACCTCGAACGGCTGCCCGCCGGCCTGCCAGATCATGCTCGTGGTGAAGCCGGCATCGCCGGTGTCAGACGTGATGTGCTTGGTCGGATCGGCTGCGGTCAGCTGCTGAGCAGTGGCGATGTACTCGTCCCAGGTCGTGGGAACGGTGAGGCCGAACTGGTCGAACACCGCCTGGTTGTAGAACATCGCCATCGGGCCAGAGTCCTGCGGCAGGCCGTAGACGGCTCCGTCGAATTCGATGGAGCCCCACGTGGATGGCGTGTAGTCGTCCTCGAGGTCGCCGAAGCCGTAGGGCGACAGGTCGAGCAGGGCATCGGTCAGCGCGAACTGCGGAAAGGCGTAGTACTCGATCTGGACGACGTCGGGGGCGCCCGAGCCTGCCATGATCGCGTTCTGCAGCCTGGTGTACTCCTCGGTGTTGGTGCCGGCGTTCACCAGGTTGACGGTGACGTTGGGGTAGGCCTCCTCGAACGCCGCCACCTGCGCTTCGGCCGACGGTGTCCACGACCAGTACGTGATCTCGCCGCCCTCCTCCAAGGCCGCCTCGAGGTCGTCCGCGCTCCCGCTGCCTCCGCCGGAGGCAGAGCCGCCCGACGAGCACGCGGCCAAGGAGCCGCCGACGATGGCGGTCGCCGCCACCACGAACGCGGCGCGCCGCAGCGCCGGGTTCCTGCGCATGGATGTCATGGGATGTCCTTCGCTTGTTGTGGGTCCGGGGCAGGTCGCTCCGGGGTCGAGGGGAAGGGGGCGCCCAGCAGCCCCCTCGTCACTGCTTGACGCTTCCCGCGCTCAGCCCCGACTGCCAGAACCGCTGCAGAAGGAGGAACGCGACGACGATCGGGATGATCGAGAGGAGAGAACCGGTGATCACCAGGTTGTAGATGGGCTGCGCGGCCACGCCCGTGGCCTGTGCGTTCCACTGGTTGAGCCCGACGGTGAGGGGGTACCACGCCGGGTCGCTGAGCATGATGAGCGGCAGGAAGTAGTTGTTCCACGTCGCCACGACCGCGAACAGCAGCACGGTCACGATCCCCGGTGCGAGCAGTCGGAGCGAGATGGCGAAGAACGTCCGAAGCTCGCCGGCGCCGTCGACGCGGGCCGCCTCCAGCAACTCGGTCGGGATCGCGTCGCTCGCGAACACCCAGATGAGGTACAGGCCGAACGGGCTGATCAACGACGGGATGATGATGGCCCAGGCGGTGTTCGTCAGCCCCAGCTGGCTGAACATCAGGAAGGTCGGCACGGCGAGCGCGGTCCCTGGAACGGCGATGGCGCCGAGGATCACGGCGAACACCGCCTTGCGGCCGCGGAAGTTGTACTTCGCCATCCCGTAGCCCGCCATGGTCGCGAGGATCGTCGCGCCGCCGGCGCCCACCACGACGTAGAGGAGGGTGTTCCCCAGCCACCGGACGAAGATCCCGTCACGGTAGGTGAGGGTCTGTCCGATGTTGTCCCAGAGCGCGAAGCCGTTCCCGAACCACAGCCCGAAGGTGCTGAACAGATCGCTCTGCGTCTTGGTCGCGTTGATGACGAGCCACACGAGCGGCACGAGGGTGTACAGGAGGTACAGCGCCATCACCAGGGTGAGGACGGTCGAACGGCGCCCGCGCACAGGCGACGTGCGAGCGAGGGTCGGGGCGGTCATCGCACCTCCTGGCGGGAGCCGCGCAGCTGCACCACGTAGGCGATGACCGCGGTGATGACGCCCATGATGATCGCGATCGTGGCCGCGTAGTTGTACTGCTGGCCGGCGAAGGACAGGTTGTACGCGTACATGTTCGGCGTGAAGAACGTCGAGATCGCGTTCGGGGCGAGGGGCTTGAGGATGTTCGGCTCGTTGAAGAGCTGGAAGCTGCCGATGATGGAGAAGATCGTCGCGATGACGATCGCTCCGCGAAGCGCCGGGATCTTGATGGAGAAGATCGTGCGCCATGCCCCCGCCCCGTCGATCGCGGCGGCCTCGTACAGCTCGGTCGGAATGGTCTTCAAAGACGAGTAGAAGATGAGCATGTTGTAGCCCACGAACTGCCACGTGACGATGTTGCCGATCGAGACGAGGATCCACGACGAGGACAGGGGGCGCAGGACGTCTCCGCCGAGGAGCTGGTTGACGTTGGCGGTCAGACCGAACTGGTCGCCGTAGATGTACCCCCACATGAGCACCGCCACCACGGCCGGCACCGCGTACGGCAGGAAGATCACGATGCGGTAGAACCCGGACGCGTGCAGCCGTGCGCTGTCGATCGCGAGCGCCGCGGCGAGAGCGAGGGCGAGCATGACGGGCACCTGGATGATGAGGAACCCGACCACGCGCAGGAACCCGTCCCAGAACTTCGGATCCGAGAACGCGGCGATGTAGTTGTCGAAGCCGACGAAGGCGTTGCCGCCGATCAGCTGGTCGCGGAAGAAGCTGAGATACAGCGCATAGACCAGCGGCGCGAGGAACACGAGAGCGAACACGATCGCGAACGGGGCCACGAAGATCCAGCCGCGGTCGTCCACGCGCACGCGACTACGGCGACGGGGAGCCGTGCTCGCGGTGGGGGCGCGCATCACCGGTGGAGGTGCCGCAGTGGTCGTCATCGTCCGGCCTCTTCTGTGAGTGATCCGCGCGGGCGGGAAGGAGATGTTTACGTCAACATACGTCGTCGCCCGATAGCATGTCAACGTCAACATCCCGGGGGGACCGCGTGAGCGACACCGCTGCATCCATGTCCGCCAGCGGCGTCCGTCGGCGCCGCGAGGTATCGATGGCCGACGTGGCCGCCGCCGCCGGAGTCTCGGGCCAGACCGTCTCCCGGGTCGCCAACGAGCGCACCAACGTCGATCCCGCGACGCGCGTCCGCGTGCTCGAGGCGATGGCGCGGCTGGGGTATCGCCCGAACAGCGCCGCCCGCGCGCTGCGGTCGGGTCGGTTCCGCAGCATCGGGGTGATCATGTTCTCGCTGTCGTCGTACGGCAACAGCCGGACCCTCGATGCCGTCGCCTCGATGGCCGCCGCGGCCGGTTACTCGATCACCCTGATCACCGTGGACACGGCCACCCAGTCCGATGTGTCGGGCGCTTTCCTCCGGCTGCGCGAACATGCCGTGGACGGCGTCGTCATCCTCATCGAACGGCACCGGCTCGGCGAGACGGAGCTGGCGCTACCCACCGGGCTTCCGGTCGTGGTCGTCGACTCCAGTGCCGCCTACCCCTACCCCGTGGTGGACAACGACCAGGCTCAGGGCGCGCGGCTGGCCACGGAACACCTCCTCGATCTCGGGCACGCGACGGTGTGGCACGTGTCGGGTCCGCTCGAATCCTTCGCGGCGGAGCGTCGCCGCGAGGCCTGGCGCGACACTCTCGAGGCCCGCGAATGCCCCGTGCCCGACGTGGCCGTCGGGGACTGGACCGCCGACTCGGGCCACCGCATCGGCCGGAGCCTCGTCGAGGACCCCGCTGTCACCGCCGTCTTCGCCGCGAACGACCAGATGGCCCTCGGTGTGGTGCGCGCCCTCCATGAGGCCGGTCGGGGCGTTCCGGCAGAGGTCAGCGTGGTCGGCTACGACGACATGCCCGAGGCGGCGAATTACTGGCCGCCGTTGACCACGGTGCGCCAGCACTTCGATCGCGTGGGTGAGGGAGCGATCCGTGCCCTCCTCGCAGAGATCGACGGGGAAGGGCCGGAGGAGACCCGGATGCTGGTTCCCACCGACCTGATCGCCCGGGCCAGTTCCGGCCCGGCGCCGGGCCGGGGAAGCGTCGCACGACGCCGGTAGCATCGAGCGCGTGACTCGCGTCGTCCTGGCACCGGACAGCTTCAAGGGCACCGTGCCGGCGGCGACGGCCGCGCGGACTCTGGCCGAGGGGTGGCGGCGCGTCCGTCCCGACGACGACCTCGTGCTGCGCCCGATGGCCGATGGGGGAGAGGGCACGCTCGACGCGATCGCCACCGCGGTCCGCGGTGCCGAGCGCATCCCGCTGACCGTCACCGGTCCCGACGGATCGGCGGTCGTCGCCTCCTGGCTCCTCCTCCCACCCACGCGCGACGCGCCGGGGGGAACGGGCGTCGTCGAATTGGCTTCCACCTCGGGGATCGAGCTGCTGGGCGCGCGGCGCCTCCCCGAATCGGCGTCGACCCTCGGCTTCGGGCAGGCCGTGGCCGCAGCCCTGGACGCGGGGGTGTCGCGCCTCGTGCTCGGCATCGGCTCGAGCGCCTCCACCGACGGCGGCGTGGGGCTGCTCGTTGCCCTGGGAGCGCGGTTCGCGGATGCGGCGGGCGATCCGATCCCGCTCGGGCTCGCAGGTCTGGACGTTGTGGCCGCCGCCGACCTGTCGGGCCTCCGCCCCCTGCCCCCCGCGGGTGTGGTCGTGCTCACCGACGTGACGAACCCGCTCCTGGGCGAGAGGGGCGCCGCTGCCGTGTTCGGTCCGCAGAAGGGTCTCGACCCGGCCGGTGTCGCGCGCGCCGACGCGGGCCTCGCGCGGCTCGCCGCCCTCGTGCCGTCGATCGACCCGGCGCTTGCGGGTGCGGGCGCGGCCGGCGGGGCGGGCTGGGCCCTCGCGGCGTGGGGTGCACGCCTGGTGCCCGGCGCCCGGGAGGTCGCGGCACTCATCGGACTGCCCGCCGCCGCCGCATCCGCCGACGTGGTCGTGACGGGTGAAGGCTCCTACGACGAGCAGTCGGCCGTGGGCAAGGTGCCGGCGTTCGTCGCGGGCCTCGCCCCGCACGCGCGCGTGGGTCTTGCCGCCGGGCGGATCGCGACCGATACCTCGGCGTTCGCCGCGTCGGTCTCGCTCACGGAGCTGGCTGGATCATCCGCCGCCGCGATGACCGATCCGCTCCGGTGGCTGCGCGATGCCGGCGCCCGCCTCGCGTCTGCGCTCGCGCCCTGACGGTCGCTCGCGTCCCCGAGCGCACGGGATACGCCCGAACGCACGGCCTATCCGCGTGGGAAGGCCGTGCGTTCGGCGCGAAGCCGTTCGGGGCGGTTACGCGTCGCCGAGAGCGGCGGACACCACGGCGCGCGCCTCGGCCTGCACCTCGCGGAGGTGCTCCTCGCCGCGGAGGCTCTCGGCGTAGAGCTTGTAGACGTCCTCGGTGCCGGAGGGGCGCGCGGCGAACCACGCGTCCGCCGTCTGCACCTTGAGGCCGCCGATGGCGGCGCCGTTGCCCGGTGCGTGCGAGAGCTTGGCGGTGATGGGCTCGCCGGCCAGCTCGGTCGCTGTCACCGCATCCGGCGAGAGCTTCCCCAGCAGCGCCTTCTGCGCCGGGGTGGCCGGGGCGTCCACGCGCTGGTAGGCGGATGACCCGAACTCGGCCTCCAGCTCGGCATAACGCTGCGACGGGGTCTTGCCGGTGACGGCCAGGATCTCCGCCGCCAGCAGGCACAGGAGGATTCCGTCCTTGTCCGTCGTCCACACCGACCCGTCGGTGCGCAGGAACGACGCTCCGGCTGACTCCTCGCCGCCGAACGCGACCGATCCGTCGAGGAGCCCCGGCACGAACCACTTGAACCCGACCGGCACCTCGAGCAGGCGGCGGTTCAGGGAGGCGGCGACCTTGTCGATGATCATCGACGACACGAGGGTCTTCCCCACCGCAGCATCCGCCGGCCAGCCGGGCCGGTGCGCGAAGAGGTAGTCGATCGCGACCGCGAGGTAGTGGTTGGGGTTCATGAGCCCCGCGTCGGGGGTGACGATCCCGTGCCGGTCGGCATCGGCGTCGTTGCCCGTGAGGATGTCGTACTCGTCGCGGCGGGCGACGAGGGCCGCCATCGCCGACGGCGACGACGGGTCCATGCGGATCTTCTCGTCCCAGTCCAACGTCATGAAGCGCCACGTGGGGTCGACATCGGGGTTCACGACGGTGAGGTCGAGCCCGTACACCTCGGCGATGAGCGCCCAGTACTCCACGGATGCTCCGCCCAGCGGGTCGGCGCCGATCCGCACGCCGGCGCGCGTGATGGCGTCGATGTCGATGATGGTCGCCAGGTCGCGGACGTACGCGTCGCGGAAGTCGTACTCCGCGAGGGTTCCGGCGTCGAGGTCGGCATACCGCGTGCGGTGCACCCCTTCCAGCCCGGCGGTGATGAGCTGGTTCGCGCGATCGGCGATCCAGCTCGTGGCGTCGGTGTCGGCGGGTCCGCCGTGCGGGGGGTTGTACTTGAACCCGCCGTCCCGGGGCGGGTTGTGGCTCGGGGTCACGACGATACCGTCCGAGCGGCCGGGGTCATCCAGCGCACGGCCGCGGTTGTAGGTGAGGATCGCGTGGCTGAGGGCCGGGGTCGGCACCCACGAGTCGCGCGCGTCCACGCGCACGTCGATGCCGTTGGCCACGAGCACCTCGATGGCGGTGCGCTCGGCCGGGAGCGACAGGCCGTGCGTGTCGCGGCCCAGGAACAGCGGGCCGCTGATGCCCTGGGCCGTGCGGTAGTCGACGATCGCCTGAGTGGTGGCGAGGATGTGGTCTTCGTTGAAGCTCGCGGACAGGGACGAGCCGCGGTGCCCGCTCGTGCCGAAGGCGACACGCTGCTCGGGCACCGACGCATCCGGCTTGCGGTCGTAGTACGCCGCGATCAGCTCGTCGATGTCGATGAGATCGGATGCTTCGGCGGGGAGTCCTGCTCGACTGCTCATGGAACCAGTCTGCCCCGCGCGCGGCACCGGGGATACCGGGTTTGACACGATCCGCGCGGTTCTGCCAGCCGCGGCACACGCTGAGCGAGAAACGGCGATCCGGACGAGACATGCCGCGCCGCGCTGTTTCCCGTCCGGATCGTCGTTTCTCGGCGGGCGGAGGTGGGACGAGCGCGGGTGGGACGGGCGGGCGGGGTTAGGCTGATCGCCGTGACGCCCGAGCACGAGAATCCGCCCGCCCGCCGAACGTACAGCTATCTCGGGCCCGCCGGCACCTTCACCGAGGCCGCGCTCGCGCAGGTTCCCGAGGCCCGCGACCAGGTCTGGCGCTCGGTGCGCAACGTGGGGGAAGCGCTCGCCGATGTCGTGGAGGGGCGCTCGGATGCGGCGATGATCGCGATCGAGAATTCCGTCGACGGCGGCGTCTCCACCGCGCAGGATGCTCTGGCCACCATGCCGGGCCTGCGCATCGTCGGGGAGTACCTCGTGCCGGTGAACTTCGTGCTGGTCGGCCGGCCCGGTATGCGCCTGGAGGACGTGTCGCTCGTCGCGGCTCACCCCGTCGCCTACGCCCAGTGCCTGCAGTGGCTGACCAGGACGCTGCCCGCCCACGCGCACATCCCCGCCGCCAGCAACATCGCCAGTGCCCTGGGGGTGCTCGAGGGCACCTCGGATGCCGACGCCGCGGTCGCCGCGCCCGGGGTCGTCGCCCACCACGACCTCGAGGTGCTGGCCGAGGAGATCGGCGACAACCCCAACGCCGTCACCCGCTTCGTCCTGGTCAGCCGCACGGTCGCGCCGGCGCCGCCGACCGGGGCGGACAAGACCTCGCTCATCGTCGAGCTGCCCGAAGACCACCCCGGTGCCCTGCTCGAGCTGCTCGAGCAGTTCGCCACCCGGGGCATCAACCTCTCCCTCCTCGCCTCGCGCCCCATCGGAGACGCCCTCGGGCGGTACCGGTTCGTCATCGACGCCGACGGGCATATCGAAGACGAGCGGATGGCCGACGCGCTCCTGGGGCTCCGGCGTTTCAGCCCGAAGGTGATCTACCTCGGCTCCTACGCCCGCGCCGACCGCGCGATCATCCGCTACCCGCAGCGCTACTCCGACGATGTCTTCGTCGAAGCCCGAGACTGGTTGCGCGGCCTCCTCAGCGGCGAGCCCGAGCCCGAGCTCTGATCCGAGGCCCTGCGGTCGCTCGCGGGCTTGTCCGACCCTCTCCTCGCGCGTGATCTACGCTGTGGGGATGCCTGAGCCGATGCGGCTGTCCACCGGTCCCCTGAGCTCGGCGATCTTCCGGGTCGCCCGTGTCCACAAGTCCCTCGCGGCCAAGCTCCTCCGCCCGAGCGGACTGCGGCCGGGGCAGGAGCTGGTCCTCATGACGCTGTGGGAGCACGGCCCTCAGCGCATGACCGATCTCGTGCAGACGCTCGGCACCGACGCCCCGTCGATGACGCGCAGCATCGCGCGGCTGGAGAAGGCGGGCCTCGTGCGGCGGGGTCTCTCTCCCACCGATCGGCGGGTCACCCTCGTCGAGGCGACGGATGCCAGCGTGGCGCTGCGCGCAGACGTCGGAGCCGCGTGGACGGAGCTGGAGGCGCTGACGGCCCGGTCGCTGAACGAGTCCCAGCAGCAGCAACTCCTCGCCCTGCTCACCGACCTGGAGACTTTCCTCCGCGAGGCCGAGGAGACCCTCTAACCCGAACCTTCTGCCGCGGAAATCGAGGACGTCTCGCGTATCGAGGAGCCGGCACGGCACTTCAGTCCTCGATCCGGTGGATCTCCTCGATCCCGGATGCGTCACGCCGGGGGCGCCCGGATGCGTCACGCCGGGGGCGTGCGGATGCGTCACGCCGGGGCCGCCCGGATGCGTCAGCCCCGGGGCGTGCGGACACCTCAGCGCCGGGGGGAGCGCGGACAGGTCAGCGCCGGGCGGCAGCCTCGGGGGCCGCCCACGCGCTGCCCTGCTCGCGGTCGAGCGCCGTCGGCGCCCGGTTGCGCATGAAGAAGATGTACACCGTGAGGCTCACCGCGATCACCGCCGTGACGTAGACGATGAACCAGGTCACGTTCCCGCCGGCGAGGAACGCCTGGTAGATCGCCGGGGCCGTGCCGCCGAAGACGGAGTTGGCGAGCGCATAGCCGAGGCCGACGCCCAGTGCGCGCACCTGCGCGGGGAAGACCTCGGCCTTCACGATCGCGTTCACGGACGTATAGCCGGTGAGGATGATGTAGCCGACCGCCGTGAGGGCGAAGGCGGCCAGCGGCGACTGCGTCTGCGGCAGGAAGGTGATGAGCACCCACGTGTAGAGCACACCGCCGATGCCGAAGAAGACCAGCAGCGGCTTCCGCCCGACCCGGTCGCTGAGCATCCCGCCGAGGGGCTGCAGCAGCATGAGGAAGATCAGGCCGAACAGGTTCGTCCAGGTCGCCGCCATCGCGCCGTCTTCCCCGAACGCCGTCTTGACCATGGCGGGAGCGTTGACGCTGTACGTGTAGAACGCGATGGTGCCTCCCGCGGTGACGAGGAACACCCAGACCAGCGGCCGCCAGTACGTCGTGAGGAGGGTCTTCAGTGAACCCGCGTCGCGGTCGGCGCCGGCGCGTACGGCCTCGAGGTGCTCCTGGCTCAGCGACTCGTCCATCGTCCGCCGCATCCACAGCACCACCAAGGCTGCGATCCCGCCGACGAAGAATCCGATCCGCCAGCCCCAGTCTTCGACCGCCTCGACCGGCATGACCGAGAGCACGATGAGCAGGGTCAGCTGGGCCAGGACGTGACCGCCGACGAGCGTCACGTACTGGAACGAGGAGAAGAACCCGCGCCGGCGGGCGGTGGCCGCCTCCGACATGTACGTGGCGGACGTGCCGTACTCGCCGCCGGTCGCGAAGCCCTGGATCAGCCGGGCGACGATGAGGATGATGGCCGCCCATGCCCCGATGGCCTCCCTCGTCGGCATCACCGAGACGAAGAAGGAGCACGCCGACATCACCGTGATGCTGACGGTGAGTGCGGCCTTGCGGCCCCGGCGGTCTGCGAAACGGCCGAAGAACCACGATCCGATCGGACGCATGATGAACGTGACGGCGAAGATCGCGTAGATGTAGAACGTCGAGTTCCGGTCATCCTCGGCGAAGAACTGCGCCTCGAAGTAGGTCGCGAACACGGTGTAGACGTAGACGTCGTACCACTCGACGAGATTCCCGGCGGAACCTTTGATCGTGTTCAGGACAGCGCGCGCGGTGCTGACAGGGGCGCGCGTGGGTCCCGCCGCAGAAGAAGACACGGTCGTTGCCGGCTCAGTCGCTTCGCTCACGCGAGGAAGATTACGCCACCGCCGTCCCCGATGCCCAGGTTTGCGCGCGGCGACTTCCTCCGAAGTTGAGCGCTTCGGCGGCGCGGAAATCGAGGAGATCTCGCAGATGGAGGGTCGAGAAAGGGGAGGGGCTCCTCGATTTCCGTGATTCCCTCGAAAATCGTGGCGGCGAGGCGCTGTGGCGCAGCGCAGCCGAGGGAATCAGCCGACGCGGGCCGGGACGGCGAGGAGCTCGAGGGTCTGGATGCGGCCGGGTGCGATGTTCTTCGGCTCACCGTCGTAGGCGCCGGCGACGGGGGAGATCATGATCTCGTCCACGCCGTGGCGGTCGGCGAAGGCCGACAGCTCGGCGGTGACCTGCTCGCCGGTTCCGACGAACCACTTCGCGCGCGCGGCATCCATGAACGACCGTGCCAGGCCGTCCCACGGGTCGGCCTTGGCCTGCTCCACGGTCTCCAGCGGCACCAGGGGGCGGTTGGTGCGCAGCCGCGCCATCATGCGCAGCTGCGGCAGCGCGCGGTCTTCGGCCTCGTCGACCGTGGGCGCGACGACGGCGTTGGCGGTGAGGAAGGTGCGCGGCTCGGGCTGCTGCGCGCTGGGCTGGTACCCCGTGCGGTACAGGTCGAGCGCCCGCTCGAGCCCCTCACCGGAGAAGTGGTTCGCGAAGACGTAGGGGAGCCCCAACCGTGCGGCCAACTGCGCGGAGTAGTCGCTCGAGCCCAGGAGCCACACCTCGGGGGCATCGGTCGAGGCGGGGGTGGCATGCACCGTGTACTCGCCTCCGGAGGTGAAGCGCACGGTCGCGCCCTCGGGGGAGGTCAGCGCGATGATGTCGGCGATGTTCTCAGGGAACCGATCCACGTCGCTGGTGGTGCCCGAGCGGTGGAGCAGCCGCGTAATGACCGGGTCGGAGCCGGGAGCGCGTCCCAGGCCGAGGTCGATACGCCCGGGCGCGATCGCCTCGAGCGCGGCGAACTGCTCCGCCACGATCAGCGGCGAGTGGTTGGGCAGCATCACCCCTCCCGACCCGACGCGGATGCGCTCGGTGCGCGCGGCCGCCGCAGCGATCAGCACAGGTGGGGTCGTTGAGGCGACGGCGGGCATGTTGTGGTGCTCGGCGAACCAGTAGCGGCGATAGCCGAGGCGGTCGGCGTGCGCGGCGGTGTCGAGGGAGGATGCGATGGCCTGCGCGCTCGTCTGCCCGTGTTGGACGGGGACGAGGTCGAGGACGGAGAGTGCGGGAACGGGAGCGATCATTACTGATTGCAAACCGGCGCCGTCCCCTTCCTATTCCCCTCGAGTGGCGCGCGGAAGCCTCACGCGCCCCCCGCCCGCCCCGGCGCGGCACTGCGGTTTTGGAGGACATCCCGGAGATCGAGGAGCGGGATGCAGCAGCCGGTCCTCGATCGGCGGGATCCCCTCGATTTTCGTGGGAGCGCAGGCACCCTACGCGGGTGCACGAAGACCCGTCGACGACCCCTCACGCGGCCCGTGCTCGCGGGCCCCAGCACAGAGCAGACCCCTGCGCACCGGTGTTGACAACCCACCAGACCCGTTCGTACTGTGCAGCCGTTCGCAGGCATGCGGCTGACATCGGGCCCGGGTCTGTAAACGTCCACAGAACGTGGACATGCGCGGTGCTCCGCGCGAAGCATCAGAGAGGGGACGGCCCGATGACCGCCACACAGGAGCGCACGAGGAGAAGCAGCACGCGCTCCCAGCCACCGCCCGCCCCGCGCTCCCGCAAGACGCCGCACAAGGGCGCGATCGCCATCTTCACGGGACCCTTCGGCATCCTCTTCCTGCTCTTCTACCTGATCCCGATCGGCTACGCGGTCTGGCAGTCCCTCTTCGTCGTGCACCGTGAGGGCACATTCGGAGCTCCCCAGCAGGTGTTCGGTGGCCTCGCCCAGTACGTTCAGGTGTTCCAGAACGGGCCGTTCTGGGAGTCCATCGGCCGGGTGCTGCTCTTCGGCATGGTCCAGGTGCCCGTGATGCTGGGACTGGCGCTCCTGTTCGCCTTGCTTCTGGACTCGCCGGCGCTGAAGGGTAAGAAGTTCTTCCGGCTCGCCTTCTTCGCGCCGTACGCCGTGCCCGGGGTCATCGCGGCGATCATGTGGGGCTTTCTCTATTCTCCCAACCTCTCGCCCTTCACCGACGTGACGGGCGTGATCGATTTCCTCTCTCCCGAGCTGGTGCTGTGGTCGATCGCCAACGTCGTGACATGGGTCTTCGTCGGCTACAACATGCTCATCATCTACTCCGCGCTGCTGTCGATCCCCACGGAGATCTACGAAGCGGCACGCCTGGACGGTGCCGGACAGATTCGCATCGCGTGGTCGATGAAGATCCCGATGGTCGCCCCCGCGATCATCCTCACCGCCGTGTTCTCGATCATCGGCACCCTTCAGCTGCTGGCCGAGCCGCAGGTGTTCCGATCCTTCACCGCCGCCGTGTCGTCGACCTTCACGCCGAACATGACGATCTACGCCACGAGCGCGATTCCCAACACCAACCTCGCCGCGGCGTTTTCGGTGGTGCTCGCCCTGGCGACGTTCGCGCTCTCGTTCGCGTTCCTCAGGGGCACCCAGCGGAAGGCGAACCCATGAGCCTCCTCGCCCGGACCCGCGGCGCCACCGCGGACGAACCGACCCCCACGCGCGGCCCCCGGGAGAGCATCCTCTCCCGCTCGGCGGCGCTGATCGTCATGGCCGTCTTCACCCTGTACTTCCTGGTGCCGATCTGGTGGCTCTTCATCGCCTCCACCAAGGACCGCAGCGATCTGCTCACCACTCCGGCGCTGTGGTTCGCGGACTGGAACTTCTTCGAGAACGTCCGTGACCTCGTCTCCTACGGCGACGGCGTCTACCTGCGCTGGCTCGTCAACAGCCTCGGCTACGCAGGCCTCGGGGCCCTCTTGGCGACGATCATCGCGGGGATGTGCGGTTACGGCCTGGCGAAGTACCGCTTCCGGGGCCGCGAAGCCTTCTTCAACATCGTCCTCGGCGGTGTCCTGGTGCCCGCGACGGCTCTCGCCCTGCCCCTTTTCCTGCTGTTCAGCCAGGTCAACCTGACGAACACCTACTGGGCGGTGCTGCTGCCGAGCATCGTGAGCCCGTTCGGGGTGTACCTCAGTCGCATCTACGCCGCCTCGTCGGTGCCCTATGAGCTCATCGAAGCTGCCCGGATCGACGGCGCGGGGGAAGTCCGCGCGTTCTTCACCGTGTCGTCGCGCCTGATGATGCCCGCGCTGGTGACGGTGTTCCTCTTCCAGTTCGTCTCGATCTGGAACAACTTCTTCCTGCCGCTGGTCATGCTCCGCAGCGAGGAACTGTTCCCCGTGACGTTCGGCCTCTACTCCTGGAATACGCAGCTCAACCAGATCCCCGAGCTGCGCACCTATGTCCTCGTCGGTTCGTTCCTGTCGATCGTGCCCCTCATCATCGCGTTCCTCCTGCTCCAGCGCTTCTGGCGCAACGGTCTGGGCACCGGCTCCGTGAAATGACCCATGCTCCCGCGGTCACCCGCGCCATCCAGTGAGGAAGATCATGCAATACACGAAGAGGGCGGTCGCCACCGGAGTCGTAGTGCTCGCCGCGATCGGACTCGCCGGATGCGGGGGTGGAGCCGAGGGAGGGGCCGCCGCATCCTGCACCCCCTCCGAGGGGAATGTCACGCTCGACTTCACGTCGTGGATCCCCGGCGTGAAAGACGTCGTCGAGATCTGGAACGAACAGAACCCGGAGATCCAGGTCGACGTCCAGACCGGGCCGAACGGCAACTCCGGCACCTACCAGAGCTTCTTCAGTCAGATTGCGGCGGGAAACACTCCCGACCTCGGTCAGATCGAGTACGACGCACTGTCGAGCTTCCGGGTGCAGGACGGCCTGGAGAACCTTGCGCTGTGTGAAGACGTCGTGGATGCGGAGTCGGATTTCATCCCGTGGACATGGGGACAGGTCACGCTCGGTTCCACCGACGGGGTGTACGGCGTCCCGCAGGACTCCGGGCCTATGGCGCTCTTCTACCGTTCCGACCTCTTCGCGGAGCATGGCATCGAGGTCCCCACGACGTGGGCGGAGTACAAGGAAGCCGCCGTTCAGATCCGCGAAGCCGGTGGCTACATCACGAACTTCTCCACCGCCGACATCAACCAGTTCGCGGGATTCGTGTGGCAGGCCAACGGAAGCTGGTTCGCTGACGAGGGGGATGAGTGGCGGGTCGATCTGACCGGCGAGGAGTCGACCAAGGTCGCGGATTACTGGCAGGAGCTGCTCGACGAGGATCTCGTGGCCACGTATCCCGCGTGGACCGAGGAGTGGAACAACGCGTATAACTCCGGCCAGGTGTGGAGCTGGACCGCGGCCGTGTGGGGCGCCAACTCCATTGCGAGCGGCGCGCCCGACACAGCCGGTCTGTGGTCGGTCGCCCCGTCGCCGCAGTGGGAGGCCGGCGGCCAGAGCGCGGGTAACTGGGGCGGTTCCTCCGTCGCCGTGTTCAAGGGAAGCGAGCACCTTTACGAAGCCACGAAATTCGCGCTCTGGCTGAACACGTCGGAAGAGGCGCTCACCGCGCTGAACCAGTCGGCGAACATCTACCCGGCGACGACGGCCGGGCTGAGCCTGCCCTCCCTGCAAGAGGGCGTGGAGTTCTACGGCGGCCAGAAGATCTACGACGTGTTCGCCGCCGCCGCGGGGCAGGTGAACCCCGACTTCTTGTGGGGACCGACCATGACGCAGACCTACGCCGATGTGTCGGACGGATTCCAGAGGGCTGTCACGGGACGGGGCACCTTGCTCGAGGCGCTCAGCTCCGCCCAGAAGGCGACGATCGCTGCGCTGAAGGCGCAGGCGATCCCGGTCGCGGAATGACGGTCGCGCGGGGGATCAGCGGCCGGGCACGTACTTGACGGGAAGCCCCTGCTTGTCCTTCATCGCTCCCGCGATGACGAGGATGAGGTCGATGAGCCACCAGATGCCGAAGCCGCCGACGGTGATGAGCTTGAGGATGCCGGTGCCGATCTTGCCGAGGTAGAACCGGTCGATTCCGAGCTCGCCGAGGAAGATCGACAGGAGGAGGGTCGCCAGCCACGACTTCGGGCTCAACCCCGCGGGGACGACGCCGTAGGGCTGGGGGGCGGGGTACTGCGGCTGCGACATGGCGTTCTCCTCCGGTGGCCGTGTGTGTCCGAGCGTACGGACCGGGGCTCGGCATCGACAGGGGGCTACCCCGATTCCCGTCGACTCGCCACAACATGTCGTGTTTCGCACCCGAACCGCGCGTTATGTGGCGAGTCGACTGGCGGGGGTGGGGGGGGGGGGTTAGGGAGAACGGCTGACGGTGTCGTACGCGTCGAGGGCCCGTCGGCGGGTGACGGCGAGGTCGACGATCGGCTGCGGCGGGTCGTCCCCCAGATGCTCGGGCGCCCACCGGCGCACATACTCGCCGTGCGGGTCGAACTTCTCGCGCTGCCGTTCGGGATTGAAGATGCGGAAGTACGGGGCGGCGTCGGCTCCAGAACCGGCGATCCACTGCCAGTTGAAGGCGTTGGCGGCCGCATCCGCGTCTACGAGCGTGTCCCAGAACCACTCCTCGCCCCGCCGCCAGTCGATGAGGAGGTTCTTCACGAGGAAGGATGCTGTCACCATGCGCACGCGGTTGTGCATGTGTCCGGTGTGCCACAGCTCCCGCATCCCGGCGTCCACGAGCGCGACGCCGGTGCGCCCCCGCTGCCACGCCGACCGGTGGGCGCGCTCCAGCGGCGGCCACGGGAAGGCGTCGAACTCGGCGCGCCAGTTCTTCATCGCCAGTTCGGGGAAGTGGGAGAGCGTGTGCCACGCGAATTCGCGCCATCCGAGTTCGGAGAGGAAGCGGGACGCGGCATCGGGGTGAGCGCCGGCCTCGCGGTGCTGCACGGTCGCGTGCCACACCTGGTGCGGGCTCACCTCCCCCCACCGCAGCCTCGGCGACAGGAGAGAGGTCGCGTCGCGGGCCGGCTCGTCACGTGCGCGGTCGTAGTCGCCGAGGTCGTGCGCGAGGAAGTCGCGGAGCCGTGCGTGGGCCGTGGGCTCGCCCGGTCGCCACCGCTCTCGCAGGCCCCCCGCCCAGTCGGGGTCTGTCGGGAGGAGCGCCCAGGAGTCCAGGTCGTCGGAGGGCGCGGTGGTCGCCGAGGCGGGGATCCTCCCGGGCTCCGGAATCGGCAGCCGCGGGGCCGGCAGGTTCCGGCACGCGCGCCAGAACGGGGTGAACACGGCGTACGGGGTGCCCGACCCGGTGCGAACGGTCCACGGTTCGAACAGCAGCGAGCCGGAGAAGGATGCCGCCTCGATGCCGGCGTCGCGGAGCGCGGTCTTGATCCGCGCGTCGATATCGCGCTCGGCACCCCCGTAGCGGCGATTCCAGAACACGGCGCCGGCGCCGGTCTCGCCCACGAGCGCGGAGACGGCCTCGGCGGCATCGCCGCGGCGGAGGACGAGGCGGGATCCGCGCTCGCCGAGGCTCTCGGCGAGGGAGGCCAGTGATCCGTGCAGCCACCAGCGGGCCGCGCCCCCGAGCGGGCGGATACCGTCCGACTCCTCGAGCACATACAGCCCGATCACGCTCTCTCCACGCTCGATGGCCGCGGAGAGCGCGGGGTTGTCGGCCAGCCGCAGATCGTCGCGGAACCACACGATCGACGGGCTCGGCATCCCGCCACGGTACGCAGCACCGCGCGCGGGCGCCCGGGGTTGACGCCCCGGTCACCGACCCGTCCGGCGCGCGCGGAGCGCGGGTGGCCGCCGCGGCGGTTACCGAGAGGTGGTTACAGAGAAGAGGTGTCGTGCCCGCGCGGGACGGCGATCTGCAGGCCGCCCGGCACGATGCGGCAGAAGATCCGCGTCGCCTCGCCGAACTCGTCGCCGTCCAGCTCCACCGGCTGCGCGGGGTTCGTTGCCGTCTCGATCCCGTGGCCGCGGCGGAAGTGCACCGACGTACCGCGACCTCGTCGCTCCAGCACCCGACGGCCCGCGCGGAAGCGGCGGAGGAAGGAATTGTCCCACCAGATCTTGCGCCACACCCCGAGCCACCCGAACGCGCCGGCGGGCTGGATGACCGCAACATCGAGCAGCCCGTCGGCGATCGAGGCCTCGGGAATCAGGGCGATGCCGGCCGGCAGAGACCCGCAGTTGGCGAAGAGGATGCTCTGCACCCGGGCGGAGTGCAGGCGCTGGTCATCCAGCTGGTACACGATGCGGAACGGCTTGGCGGTCACGAGGGAGCGTGCCGCCCCGTCGACGTACGCGACCCACCCGACCGTCTTCTTCAGCTGCGGGTTGGTGTTGGCGATCATCGCCGCATCCAGCCCCATCCCGGCCATGACGACGAATCCGTGCTCCTCCGTCGAGCCGTCTTCGCGGCGGAGCCGCGCCACGCCCGCGTCGATGGCGATGACATCGCCCTCGAAGGTGGCGCGCACCATGGCGTCGGGATCGGTCAGGGGAAGATTGAGGTTCCGGGCGAGCAGGTTGCCGGTGCCGCTCGGAACGATCGTCAGCGGCACGCCGGTGTCGGTGAGCGCCTCGGAGACCGCGCGCACGGTGCCGTCGCCGCCGGCCACGAGGATCGCGTCGGCACCTTCCTCGAGTGCTGCCCGCGCCGCGTCGTCGCCGAGGTCGTCCACCGTGGTCTCGAAGAACAGGGGCTCCGCCCACTCGGCTTCTTCCGCCAGGCGTGACACGAGCGTGCGCAACTGATCGGGGTCGACCTTGGTCGGGTTGTAGACGAGGGCGGCCCGCTTACGGTCGGTGGGCGGAGCGTCCATCGTGGTCCGCTCGCCGTCGGCGGTGACCTGCACGGCCTCGCCGACCTCGCCGTCGGTCGTGTCCGGCTCCACGTCGTCGGGTTCGCGGATGACGTGATCCGGTGCTGCCGCTTCGTGCGCGGGCGGCGCATCGGTGTTCGCGCCCCGCGGACCGGGAGCATCCTCAGCTCCACCGGGCGCGGCGCCTGGATCGCCCGCATTGTCTTCGCGGTCGGCCTCGTCACGCAGCGAGTCGGCGTGGAACTCGGCGCGCTCGGCCGCGCCGGGCAAGCCCTCGCTTCCGGGCGCCTCGCTGTCGGGGGTCAGGTCGTCGGGCGCCGCGTCTTCGGATGCCGCGTCGCCGGCCGCCTCGCCGTCGGACGACGCGTCGTCGCCCGACGCGTCGCCGGGCTGAGGTCCGGCGGGGGCGTTCTCCCCGTCGTCGTGCTGCGCCTCGTCAGGCTCCGGTGACGCGCCGGCCGTGCCGTCGCTCTCGCGCGTTTCCGATTCGGCCGCCATGCTCCCACCCTAGGGCCGCTGTCACCTGTGCAAGGCCTCCTATCCGGGCGAGGACGGAAAAGCCCGGGCCTAAGATTGAACGGTGATCGATCTGACCCTGCTGCGAGAAGATCCCGATCGGGTCAAGGCCTCGCAGATCGCCCGGGGCGTGGCGCCGGACACCGTGGATGCGGCGCTCGCCGCCGATCGCGACCGCCGCGCCGCGATCACCGCGTTCGAAGAGCTGCGCGCGGAGCAGAACGCCCACGGCAAGCGCGTGGCGCAGGCGCCGAAGGACGAGAAGGCGGCCCTGGTCGCCGCGGCGAAAGACCTCAGCGAGCGCGTCAAGGCTGCCCAGCACGCCGTGACCGACGCGGAGGCGGCGGCCGATGGCGCCCTCGCCCGCATCGAGAACATCGTCGTGGACGGGGTTCCCGCCGGCGGCGAGGAGAATTTCGTCACGCTCCGCACGCACGGCGACGTCCCCGCCTTCGACTTCGAGCCGCTCGACCACCTCGCCCTCGGCGAGAAGCTCGGCGCGATCGACATGGAGCGGGGCACGAAGGTCTCCGGCAGCCGCTTCTACTTCCTCACCGGCATCGGCGCCCGCCTCGAGCTGGCGCTCATGAGCCTGGGGCTCGACCGGGCGATGGCCGCGGGGTTCACCCCCATCATCCCTCCGACGCTCGTGCGGCCAGAGGTGATGCGCGGCACCGGGTTCCTCGGCGAGCACGCCGACGAGGTCTACCACCTGGCCGAGGACGACCTCTATCTGGTCGGCACGAGCGAGGTTCCCCTCGCCGGCTACCACATGGACGAGATCCTCGACTTCGACCGCGGCCCCAAGCGCTACGCCGGCTGGTCCACGTGCTATCGGCGCGAGGCCGGGTCCTACGGCAAGGACACGCGCGGCATCATCCGTGTGCACCAGTTCAACAAGCTGGAGATGTTCGTCTACACCGAGCCCGACGCTGCCGAGACCGAGCACCTCCGCCTCGTCGAGCTGCAGGAAGGGATGCTGCAAGATCTGGGCCTGGCCTACCGCGTCATCGACGTCGCCGCCGGAGATCTGGGATCCAGCGCCGCGCGCAAGTACGACGTGGAGGCCTGGGTGCCCACGCAGCAGTCGTACCGCGAGCTCACGAGCACCTCCAACTGCACGACCTACCAGGCCCGGCGGCTGAACATCCGGAGCCGGTCCGAGGGCGGCAAGACGCAGCCCGTCGCGACCCTGAACGGCACGCTGGCCACCACGCGCTGGATCGTGGCGCTGCTCGAGACGCACCAGCGGGCGGACGGCTCGGTGCTGGTTCCCGAGGTGCTGCGCCCGTACCTGGGCGGGCTGGAAGTCATGGAGCCCGCCGCGTGACCCGCGGCGAGACGCCGCTGCCGGACGCCGGACACGTCGAGGTCGCTTCGTCGGAGGATGCCGCGGCCGTCGTCGAGGAGGTCGCCGATGACGGGTCGGCCGGGCGGCTTCTGATCGCGCTCGACGTGGACGGCACCCTCATCCTCGAGGACGAGAGCCCCAGTCCGGGCGTGGTGGAGGCCGTCGCGCACGCGCAGGAACGCGGCCACGAGGTCATGCTCGCGACCGGTCGCAGCTGGGACAGCACGCACCGCATCATGGAGCTGCTGGAGATACGGCCCGAGTACGCGGTGTGCTCCAACGGCGCCATCGTGATGGGCCGCCGTGACCTTCGGCGGGGCGCCATCGAGGACGCGTCGCCCCCCGAGACGAAGGTCACCGCCGCGGCGTACGAGCGCGTGCACGTGGAGACCTTCGATCCGCACGACGTGCTCACCCTCCTGCGCGAGCACCTCTTGGATGCGCGCTATCTGGTCGAGCTGCCCGACGGCACGCGGCTGTACACCGAGTACCTGGAGGACTGGAACCTGCGCGGGGCTGACCTCGTGTCGTTCGAGGAGCTGTCGCACCAGCCCGTCTGCCGTGTGGTCGTCGTCTCGCCCGGCCAGTCCGACACCGACTTCCTCGAGCTCGTCTCGAAGATCGGGCTCACCCAGGTGTCGTATGCCATCGGCTGGACGGCGTGGCTCGACATCGCGCCGCAGGGCGTGAACAAGTCGACCGGTCTGGAGCTGGTGCGCGGATGGCTCGGCATCGACCCGGCGAACGTGCTGGTGATGGGCGACGGGCGCAACGATCTCGAGATGTTCGATTGGGCGCTGCGCAACGGTGGCCGCGCCATCGCGATGGGGCAAGGACCGCAGGAGGTGCTCTCCGCAGCCGGCGAGGTCGGTCTCACCGTCACCGAGGGCGGCGTCGCGGCGATCCTGCGGGAACTCTGACGCGGAGGATGCGCTCGACCGCGCGATGCTGCGCGAGCGCGTCGGCGCTGGAGGCTGTCACGGGCGGAAGTGGCGCGCCCCCTCGGCTAGACTCGGCGCGGTCGACGGATGCCGCGAGGCGTCGTCGGGAGGGTTGTCCGAGCGGCCGATGGACCTGGTCTTGAAAACCAGTGGGCAGCAATGTCCCGTGGGTTCGAATCCCACACCCTCCGCCGAATCGTGGTCTGCGCACTCGGGCGTCACGACGCGTGGCCGATTGCAACCAACCAGTTTGTTTGCTACCGTCGCCGCATGAGAGCAGCTGGTGAAGCGACGCGTGTCCGTATCCTCGATGCGGCTCACGCAGAATTCGCGCAGTACGGCATAGCCGGGGCGCGCGTGGATCGGATCGCGGAGAACGCCCGCGCGAACAAGGCGCAGTTGTACGCGTACTTCGGGAGCAAGGAGGCCCTCTTCGATACCGTCTTCGACCGGGCACTGAACGCAATCGTGAACGCCGTGGCTCTCGACGCCACCGACCTTCCCGATTACGCCGTGCGCCTGTACGACGAGTACCTCGAGCGCCCGGAGCTGGTTCGGCTGGCGACGTGGTCGCGGCTGGAGCGGCGACCCACGGGCACTCTCACCCCGGGGCCGCTGCCGAGCGAGCCGGAGAAGATGGCCGACCTCGCCGCCGCCCAGCGTGCGGGCTACATCGACGAGAATCTCGACCCCGCCGACGTACACGCCACCGTGATCGCTCTCTCCCTCACGTGGGGGCCGGCCAGCACCACGTTTACAGCCAGCACGACCGACCCCGAGAACGCACACGACCGACGCCGGCAGGCCCTGCGGACACTCGTGGCGCGGGCGTACGCGCCCACGAATCCGCCCGCTGGAACCCACGCCTGAGGAGAAAGCATGTTGTCACCCGAAGTACTGCGCGCCCTCGCGATCACCCCCGCCTCCTCGACGGAGGATCGGCTCGCGGACATCACCACGTACGGCCGGCGCAGCGGAAAGCCGCACCGCATCGAGGTCTGGTTCTATCGCGCCTACGGGCGCATCTACCTCAGCACCACCCCGGCGAAGCGGGATTGGTACGCCAATCTCCTGGCCAACCCGCACTTCATCTTCCATCTCAAGATCGGCATCCGCGCCGACCTTCCCGCCGTCGCCACGCCGATCACCGATCCCGAGGAGCGGCGGCGCATCTTCCAGGTCTTCATCGATGATCTCAACCAGCCGAGCAATCCGGGTCACGTGCCGCAGCCGCAGTACGTCGAAGACTGGCTGGCGGGCAGCCCGCTCGCGGAGGTCACCTTCGACGACGCGTGAGAGCCGGGCGCTGATCGCCGAGCACAGCCTTCTTCAGCCCGTCCTCACCGGCTTTTCAGGTGGGCGACCATAAGATAGCGCCGCCCGCACGCCGGAAGGACACGAGTGAGCTCCATTAAGCCCGTTGAGCGCGGTCGCCGTACGGTGGCCCGCCACGGTCGCCTGACCTCGCCGCATCCTTTCGCCCAGATCATGCGCATCCTCGCGATCGGCCTCGCGGTCGTGCTGGTGGCTGGTGCGGGTGTGGCTGCCTACGTCGCGTACGACCTGACGTCCAGCTTCAACGCCGACGCCGTGGAGCTGGAGGGGCAAGGCCCGGTGCCGCCTGACATCGGCGAGATCGAGGGCGGCGTCAACCTGCTCATTGCCGGGACGGATGAGTGCGAGCCCGAGTTCGCGGGATACTTCGGGGCGCGCTGCACGGGCCCCGACGCCGAGGGCACTCTCAATGACGTCAACATGCTCGTGCACATCTCGGACAACCCGCGTCGGGTGACGGTGGTGTCCTTTCCCCGTGACCTGATGGTCCCGATCCCCGCGTGCACGGGCGAAGACGGCAGCCCGACGGCGGCGATGCGCAAGGAGCAGATCAACAACGCCTTCACGACCGGCGGGCTGGCGTGCGTCGTGAACACGGTGTCGGAGCTCAGCGGACAGGACATCCCCTTCGCGGCCAAGGTGAGCTTCGGCGGCGTCATCAACATCACCGACGCCGTCGGCGGCGTGGATGTCTGCATCGCCAACGGCATCCGCGACCGGTACACCGGCATCGACTGGCCCGCCGGAAACCGCAACATCCAGGGCATCGAGGCCCTCCAGTTCCTCCGCACCCGGCACGGCGTGGGTGACGGCGGCGACCTGGGGCGCATCAGCAACCAGCAGCAGTACATGTCCAAGCTCGCTCGCAAGCTCGTCAGCGAGGAGGTGCTCTCCAACCCCGGCACCCTCTACAAGCTGGCGTCTACCGCGCTGGAGAACGTCGACCCGTCGACGACCCTCACCAACCCCCTGACGCTCGTGCAGATCGCCCTCGCCGTGAAGAATGTGCCGTTCGAAGAGATCGTCTTCGTGCAGTACCCCACGAACCCTGACCCCGCCGACGAGAACCGTGTGGTGCCCGATATGGATGCCGCGGACGCGCTGTGGGCGGCCCTGGAAGCCAATCAGCCGCTGCAGCTGACGGGCGAGCTCGGCGGCGGCGTCATCGAGGCCGGCGCGCCGGAGGGGGAGACCCCGGTCGAGCCGGTTGAACCCACCGAGCCGACCGAGGGTGCTGCGCCGACCGAGGGTGCCACGGAGTCGCCGTCCCCGGAGGAGAGTCCCGTCGCGCTGCCGTCGAACATATCCGGCCAGACGGCCGCGCAGGACACCTGCTCCAACGGCAACCTGCGTTAGCCGCATCCGGCCGTTCGAGGAGGCGCGTCGCGCCCGTTAGTATTAGTGCGTGCGTCCGCCGTTTCGGCGCCGGATGCCTGGAGACGTCGCATAGTCAGGCCTAGTGCACCACCCTGCTAAGGTGGAGTCCCCTTACGGGGACCGAGGGTTCGAATCCCTCCGTCTCCGCAGAAAATCCCCCGGTCAAACGTTCGTTTCCTGCGCGTGGGATCCTTGCTTGCTGGCGTCTTACGGCCTCGGTGGGGGACACCTCCACTCCGAGCGTCCCCACGCCTTCCGATTTGCGGCAGGCATGCGGCGTTCGATTGCGCCCCACCGCAGCGCACAGAGGTCTCTGACACGGCTAGCGGCGCCTGGATCTGCGTTTCCGGCGCGGCTGGGAGCGCTGTCCGCGTCCGGAAACGTTACCGCCGCTGTTCCTCAGGCGAGTTCGACAGGGAACCACGGTTCGCACGTAGCCGTGAAGTCATCGGAGACGGTCCATTGCATGGAGAACATCAACCGCGGAGTTGATCTGCGGCGCCTGAGATCGGGTGTCACTTCCGAACGCCGGCGGGACTTCGTCCGTGTACTCGCGCCGACCAACGACGAACCAGAGACCGCGCGCTGGTATGGAGCCGCGATTGATGTACGTGTGCGGGCGCACCGAGTCGAAACTGAGCGAGTCTCCCGGCCCTAGGACGACTTCCTCGAATTCCAGGCGGACGGTCAACTCTCCGCTCATGATGTAAGCGTGCTCGACCCCACTGTGCCGCATCATGCGGCCTTCGATTGAGCTCGATGCGCCCGGCTCGTAGGTGACGAGCATCGGGTCGACGTTTCCCCCCACGAGTGCGGACAGACGCTCCCAGCGCACGCCTTTCTCCATCTCGATCACGGGGTTCTCCGACGAGCGCTGATAGAAGGAGTGCCTTGTCCCGCTGCCGACGGGGCGCGGGGCGGGGTGCGGCTCTGGTGGCGCAGAGGACGGCGTCGTGGCTTCGGTTCGTTTGGCCATGAGATCGTCGTGCGAGACGCCGAGGTAGTTCACGAGCGCGTAGAGGGTGCTGACCGACGGCGACGTCTTTCCGGTTTCGACCTGCGAGACCAGACTCGCCGAGACCCCGACCGCGCTGGCGACTGCCCGAACGCTCAAGCCGCGCGCCATGCGTGCTGCTCGGAGTTGCGCGCCGATCTCGCTAACGATCATGAACACCCACTTCGGAGAGGCGATACAAGCAGAACGCGCGCTCGTCGCCCGTGGCTCGCCGATCTACGCCACGGCACGACGCGATTTCGACCACCGCCGGGTGAGCGTGGTTCCCAGGAGGATCACGACACCCAGCACAATCGCCTGATCCCAGAACTGGAAGCCCATGAGGCTCATTCCGCTGGCGAGCATCGTGATGACGAGGGCGCCGAAGACTGTTCTCACCACGCCGCCGTGTCCGCCGACGAGAGCGGTGCCGCCGATGATGGCTGCAGTGATCGCTTTGAGCAAGAGGTCGTCACCCGACGCCGGATTCCCCGACCCGAGCCGCATCGCGAGCATGATGCCGGCGATGCCGCTGAGCAGCCCGGCGAGCGTGTAGGTGATGAATTTCACTCGCGGCACGTCAATTCCGTTGAACCGCGCCGCGGTCTCGTTTTGACCCACCAGTCTCACATAGCGGCCGAACCGTGTCTTGGCCAGCACCACGGCCACGACAGCCACGATGATGACGGCGAGCACGAAGAGGTTCGGGACGGCTGCGAAGAAGCCGCGCCCGTAGACCGTGGCAGCGTCAGGGAGTCCGCCGACAGCGGCGGCAGTGCCCCCGGAACCGGCCGTGATTGCCGCCGCGAGGTAGGCGATGGCTCTGACCACGAGCAGCATGCCGAGAGTGAGCACGAATGGCACGAGGCGGGCGTACCCGATGAGCACGCCGTTGAGCGCACCGACGATTGCCCCGATCGCGACGCCGACCAAGACACCCAGGACTACGTTGTCCGTCGAGCTCATTGCGATGGCAGCCCCGACCGCGGAGCACGCCACCACCGAGCCGACCGAGAGGTCTAGACCGCCGATGAGGAAGACGAGAGTGGTCCCGGTCGCGGCGACGATCAAGACCGACGAGTCTCGGAGGATGTTGAAGAGGTTCGTCGATGAGGTGAAGCCGTTCGCCAGGAGCGCGAAGGCTATGAAGGCGATGATGAGCACGGGAATCATCGGAGCGTTCCGGAGCGTTCCGGTCGCCAGTCGACGGATCATGATGGGTCTCTTCCTCATGTGACAGTGGTGGGTGGCCGGCGCCGTGGACGCCGGCCACCGAACGAGTGCTTAGTTGCAGCCCCAGACGAGCGACGCGTTCTCTTCGACATCGGCCGGCGTGTACGGCGTGCCGGGAAGGAAGTCCGCTGAGTCGGCGGGCTCGCCGTTTGCTGCCTTGACCGCCTCCTCGAGCGCGCGCATGGTCATCTCCGGGATCGGAGTCGCGATGTCCATGTCGACGTAGCCATCTCGGACGCCCTTGCAACCATTGGGATCTCCATCGATTGCGACGAGGGCAACGTGCCCGGGCTCACCGACTTTGAACAGCTTGTTGGCGGCCGTCAAGGCCGAGATGGCGGGGGGCAACTGGCCGTCGGTCGGGATGAAGATCCCGCCGAGGTCCGAGTGCTGCTGAAGAGCGTTCTGAATGCCCGTCAGCGCGGGCTCCGGCTTCCAGTCGGTGGGGACGGATGCGACGATCTCGATGTTTGCCGCATCCTTGACACCGTCTTGGAGGCCCTGTGAGCGTCGAATGCCATTGTCGTTGTTGAGAGCTCCCTGGAGTTCGAGGAGCTTGAAGGGCTGCCCGGCAGCGATCTCCACGAACTTCTTGCCTGCCGCCAAGCCGTCAGCGTAGGGGTCGCCGCCGACGTGGTAAGGCACCCAGTCCGTCTCGGCCGGCGCCTGGTCAAGCGTGACGATCGGAACACCTGAGGCATCGGCCGAGTCGATGTCGGCCTTGATCGCCTGGATGTCGCTCGGAATGGCGACGATGGCTTTCGCGCCCTGAGAGATCAGGGTCTGAATCTGGCTCGACTGCGTCTGCGCGTCGAGTTGAGCTACCTGATAGACGAGCTTCACTCCGAGCTCTTCGGCGGCAATGTCCAAGTACTTCTGCTCGCCTTCTCGGAAAGCGGTCAGGTTGTCCAGCGAGACACCGATGGTGGTCTCCCCGTCAGCCGAGTCGCCGCCTGACCCCGACGAGCCAGGTGCTTCTGAGCTGCAGCCGGAAAGAACGACGGCGACGGCGACGGCGCCGAAGACGACGGAGGATGCGAGAGACTTTCTCATGTCGATACCCTTCATTGCGTACTGTGAAGTACGTACTGTGTGAACGCCGAGGCGTGGAGCCTAGGCGCGGACCCCGGCCGATGCGCTATCGGCGAGGAACTCTTTCTGCTTCGTGCGGCGACGCAGTTTGAGCCGGTCTGTGGCGATGGAGTCGGCGAGAACTGCAATCACGAGGACGAGGCCGCGAACGACGTCGTAGATGTAGATCGATGCATTGATGCTGTTCAGCCCGTTGTCGATGATCGTCAGCAGCAGAGCGCCGAGTGCCGTCCCGACGATCGAGCCCTTGCCTCCGAAGAGACTCGTCCCGCCCACGATCACAGCCGTGATGACGGTGAATTCGTAATTGACGCCCAGCGACACCTGGAGCGTGCCGATCTGGCCGACGGTCAGGATGCCCGCGATGACGGCGCACACGGCCGAGATCAGGTAGACGGCCAGTCGAAGTCGCTTCACGGGCAGCCCGGACTCGCGCGCGGACCGCTCCGAGCCGCCCAGAGCCACGATTTGGCGCCCGAAGACGGTGCGGCGCATCACGAGTGATCCGAGGAGGACGGCGAGGACGGCGAGGATGATGGGCAGCGCGACGCCGAAGATCTCGCCTCGCCCGAGCGCGGTGATCGGGCCGGCAGCGGCGCGGTCACCTGCGCCGCTGATGTGCAGGGCGACTCCGCGGTAGAGAGTAAGGGTTCCGAGCGTGACCAGCAGCGGATGCACGCGGAGCAGGTTGATCATCAACCCGTTGAAGAGGCCGCAGGCGACACCGACCG
Source organism: Microbacterium sp. Z11_20 (assembly GCF_057197605.1). NCBI lineage: Bacteria > Bacillati > Actinomycetota > Actinomycetes > Micrococcales > Microbacteriaceae > Microbacterium > Microbacterium sp. Z11_20. Next base: position 346,478 of record NZ_JBXVOQ010000005.1, read on the forward strand.
CGATTGCGATCACGTACGTCCAGATCGATGATTCGCCGGCGGCCGCCGAGGTCACGCCAGAAGCCGTAATGGCGACCACCATCGCGAGATTGATCAGGGAGCCGATGGAGAGGTCGATGCCGCCGGTCATGATCACGAAGGTCATCCCGACCGCGGCAATGATGGTCGGCGAGGCCTGGAGGAAGATGTTGCCGACGTTGCCCGGGCTGAGGAACGACGGCGACTGGAGCCCGAACACCAGAGCAGCGACCACGATGACGCCGACGAGCACCAGCGACTGCACGGGAAGGCGCACCCGTCCGCCGCGAACTGTAGTACCGGTCATCACTTGCCTCCCGAAGATGCTGCGCGGAGTATCGCCGTCGCGTCGAACTGCGAGCGTTCCAGCGAGGCGGCGATCCGCCCCTGCCGCATCACGAGAATGCGGTCGCTCATCGTGAACAGCTCCGGCAAATCGGAGGAGACCACGACCACCCCGACGCCTTGCGCCGCCAAAGCGAACACGGTCTGCTGCACCTGCGCCTTCGCGCCGACGTCGATGCCCTTGGTGGGCTCGTCCAACAGGCAGACCTTCGGACGCAGGGTCAGCCAGCGGGCCAGGATGGCCTTCTGCTGGTTGCCTCCCGAGAGCGACCCGAGGTCCGCCTCGATACCGTCGGTTTTCACGTCGAAGTCGGCCACCATGTCGGTGGCGAGGGCGCGTTCGACCTTGCTTTTGATCCAACCCCACTTGCTGGAGATGCGATCAAGCATCGCCGAGGTCAGATTTTCACGCACTGAGCGCTCCAGGAACGCCTGCTCCTCCCGGCGGTCCTCGGAGACGAGGACGAGGCCGCGCCTCCGGGCACGCGAGATGGAGCGCTTCTCGAACGGCCCGTCTGCGAGCCGCACGCGTCCTGTGGCCGGGCGAATACCAACGATCGACTGCATGAGTTCGCTGCGACCGGCTCCCGTGAGACCCGCGATGCCGACGATCTCCCCCGAACGCACCGACAACGACACATCATCGAGGAGGTAGTCGTCACTCAGACCTTCCACCGCCAACACGACCGGGCTCTGGGCGGTGACGTTGCTCGAATCGCGTGTGACCTCGCTGAGTTCCCGCCCCACCATGGCTTCTTCGATCTGGTGCGTGGACAGGTCTCCCGCCTCCGCCACGACGACGATCGCGCCGTCGCGCATCACGGCCACCCGATTACCCACGGCGGCGACCTCTTCGAGGAAGTGCGTGACGTGGATGAGTGCATACCCCTGATCGCGGAGTCGGCGCATCACCGTGAACAGCTGCTGGCGCTCGTTCAAACTCAAGGATGTCGTGGGCTCGTCGAGCACAAGAACGCTCGAGGAGACCTGGATCGCTTTGACGATCTCGACGAGCTGCCGCTGGCCGAGGGGCAACTCACTGACGAGCCGGGAGGTATCGAGTTCGACGCCCAGGAGGTCTCGGAAGAGTTCGTCGGTGCGAGCTATAAGCCCCTTCTCGCTCACGATGCCGACGCGCGAACCCAGGGACCGGATGTTGACGTTCTCGGCCACCGAGAGATTGGGGAAGAGGCTCAACTCCTGGTGGATCGCACCGAGGCCGAGTTCGACAGCCCTGTCCGCGTTCCATCGCGGTTCCGGGGTCCCGGCGAACGAGATCTCACCCGAGTCGGAGGGGATGAGGCCGCAGAGGATATTCTTGAGGGTCGATTTACCGGCGCCGTTCTCGCCGAGCAGGATGAGCGTCTCGCCGGCGTACACGTCGAGGTCGAGGCTCTTCAGAACCGTCGTGCCTTCGAAGGCCTTGCTCACGCCGCGGAGACTTAGCAGCGGCTCGGCGCGGGTTGCGGGTATCTCAGATGACATGAACTGGAACTCCAACTCGATACAACCTTGTGATCGTAGAGACGACCGTACATTAATACTGCACGGCCTCACAAATAAGACTGCACAGTTGGGCGTCTTGTCCATCACCAATGAACACTGTGCGACAATTGGTGCGCCGAAGGCCTCTGCATGTCTGGATCAGGCGGAGTGGCTGGAGGCGGACAATGTCGTTTCGATCGGAAAGAAGAGGTTGCTGTGCCTCACATCGCCATCCTGGGTACCGGCGCGAACGGTGCGAGCCTCGCGTGCGACCTCGTGAACGCGGGACACGACGTCACGATCATCGAGCAGTGGCCGGAGAACGTCGCCGCCATGCGATCGGCCGGCGTGCGGATCGAGATGCCGGATTCGACGAGCACAGCTCCCGTCCGAGCACTCAACCTCAGCGACGTCGCCACACTTCGTGGGGAGAAGTTCGACATCATCTTCGTCGTCATGAAGGCGTACGACACCCGATGGGCGTGTGAACTCGTCAAGCCCTACCTCCACGACCATGGCCTGGCTATCGGTCTGCAGAACGGCATGACCGTCGACATCATGGCCGACGTGTTCGGACCGCACCGCACCCTCGGTGCGGTCATCGAGATCGCTGCTGCGATGTGGACCCCCGGCGTTGTGGAACGCCACACACCACCCTCCGGCACGTGGTTCGCGGTCGGCAGCTTGGACGAGTCCACCCGGGGCCGGGAGACCGAGGCGACGAGCCTCCTGCAGCACTCGGGCACAGCGGTTGTCGTCGACGACATCCGGTCGGCGAAGTGGATGAAACTCGTCGTGAACGCGGCTGAACTCGTGACCTCCGCCATCCTCGACCTCCCGCTCTTGGACGCCGCAAGGCTTCCCGGAATGCACGATTTCATGCTCGCCACCGGCAAAGAGGCCATCCGCGTAGCCGTCGGAACCGGGCGATCGGTCGTTCCCATCTTCGGGCTCACCGATGTCGACCCGAGCCGGCCGGACCAATTCGTCGAGACGATGCTCGACGCGGTGTACACGCAGTGGTCGCTGCCGCAGACCAAGACGACCGTGCTCCAGGACTGGCAGAAGGGGCGCCGCGGTGAGGTCGATGAGCTCAACGGCTTCGTTGTGAGCGAGGGTGCCCGGATCGGCCTGCCGACTCCGGCGAACGCGAGGACGGTCGAGCTGGCGCACGAGATCGAGCAGGGCGCCCTGGCGGGATCGCCGGACAACCTGGCGCGCCTCACCGCGCCTCTATGACAGCACTTCACCACCCGTGACGGCGGCGACAAGGAAGCGGGGTTCAGGAACCTCGACGAGCCACGCGGCTGCCGCTCCGAGCTCCGATGGTTCGCCGAGCCGGCCTGCCGGGATGTGGGCGGAGCGCGACGCGAGCACGTCTTCATAGGTGACTCCCGCGCTCTCGGCCATTCCTTCGAACGCGCGGCGCAGCAGGGGAGTGTCGGTCGCACCGGGGCAGAGCACCCGGATCCGGGGACCGGAAGGCTGCGCGGCCAGACCGCGGGCCCATCCCATGAGAGCGAATTTCGATGCCGCGTACGCTCCGTTGTTCGCCTCCCCGTAGAGCCCTGCCTGGCTCGAGACGATGACGAACACACCGTCGCGGTCTTCGAGCACGTCCTGCAGAACATCGTGCAGACGGAACACCGAGATCGTGTTGACACGCATGACCCGCTCCGCGAAGGCGCGATCCACGCCGGCGATGCTGCGGGCTGCGGCGATGCCGTGAGCTGCGACGACCCCGTCCACGCCCCGGTCGATGACGGCCGCGCGCACGGCGGCGAGATGGTCCGGATCGGTCAGATCGCCGCTGAGGTCGACGTCGCCGCTCAGGTCGTGGAGGAAGACCGTGTGGCCTCCCGCTCTGAGTGCGCTGGCGATGGCAGAGCCGATCCCTCCCGCAGCGCCGGTGACGAGAACCTTCACAGCGCCTTCTCCCTCAGATCGTACGTCGTGCCCCGCGAGAAACCCCCGTGCGCCCCTTCGAGGTAGTCCACCGTGCGGTCGCGCCCCGACTGCTGCTCTTCGCTGGAGATCAGGAGGGTGCACGCGGGCGAGTCCGGGCCCGATTCGAGCGTCAACGATTGAACGAGCCCCCGCACCGCTTCGATGAACGCCTCGGTGCCGGGCATCGCGTCCGGGAGCATCCTCTCTGGCACTCGAAGATCGATGATTGACCGGCCACCCGCTGCTAGTCCAGACGCACGCGCGAGCTGTTCGATGACGGCGAAGACCCCATCCGTCAGGAGCGAATCCCGATCCGCGGGCGTCGAGGCGCGGAGCGGCCGGACGACCGCTCGCGCGACGCCCTGCTCGCCGAATTCCGCCTCGAGGGTGAACGATCCCGTCACAGTTGTGCCGCGTATTCGATGTGCACCTTGATGGCCGTCTGGCGATCTTGGGATGCCTCGAGTGCCTCGATGGCCTGATCACTGGGGAACCGATGGGTCACGAGGGGACTGAGATCAAGACCGGTGGCTTCCAGGAATCGCAGGGTGGCAGGCCAGTCGCCCGGAGCCCCGATCACGCCGGTGATGAAGAGCTCCTTGGCTTGGATCAGACCGAGCTTCGCTGGGGCTTCTCGACCGACGTCGATTCCCACATAGACGACGCGGCCGTGGAAGGCCGCCAGTTCCAGCGCCTGAGCCATGACACCGGGGTGTCCGCTGGCTTCGATCACGACGTCCGCGCCGCGCCCGCCCGATCGTTCTGCCAGCACTGCGGCGATGTCATCCGGACTCACGGCCTCGGTGGCGCCGAGGGCGAGGGCTGCCTTCCTGCGTTCTTCAGACGGCTCGACGACCAGGGTCGTGGCGCCGAGGGCGGCAGCCGCGGCGGCCGTCATCAGCCCGATCGGGCCGGCGCCGAGCACGACGACGACGTCGCTCGGATCGACATTGTTCGCCTTGCGGAGCGCCCCGTACGCCACGCTGAACGGTTCGACCAGAGCGCCGTTGGTCCACGAGACGCTGGCGGGCAGCTTGTGCAGCCACGCTGACTTCGCGACGAAGAAGTCGGCTGCGGCCCCGCTGATGGAGAAACCGAAGTGCTCGACGCCGATCACGCACTCGCCGACCACACGATCTCCGACGGCGAAATCATCCACCTTCGCTCCGATTGCGACCACCTCGCCTGCCCACTCGTGGCCGGGAATGATCGGATACGTGAACGGAATGATGTAGCGACCTTCGAGCAACTCGATGTCAGAGTGGCACACGCCCAGCGAGCGCGTGGCAACGAGGACTTCGTCGTCCGCGATTTCTGGCACCCCCAGTTCAACGATCTCAGGGGAGTTCTCGCTGAGGTAACGCAGGGCTTTCATACTGCTCCTTCGCAGGTCGATCGATCCAGTGGCGTACAGCCACACTGCACACAGAGGATACTACCGCACCGCTACTGAACGCGAACGGGACAACCTCATCGCTATCAGGCCGACGCCCTGCAGTGCGTCGTCGGCGTCCTCGCGCGTGACTTCGTCTCTAGAGTCGCAATCGATTGCAGTAGCGTATGAACTCGTCGTCGCCAACCCGTACTGATCCGCCACGACCACAGGAGTTCACCGATGACCGCCGAGACGTTTATGCCCGATCCTCCGACGATGCGCGCCGCCGTGTTCCACGGCCAGAAGGATGTGCGTATCGAGCACGTGCGCGTTCCTGAGGCCCTCCCCGGAGAACTCCTCCTCGAGGTCGGTGTCGTCGGGGTGTGCGGGACCGATGCCAGTGAGTGGGCGTACGGCCCGAAGGCGTTCCCCACCGACGCGCAGCACCCCGTCACCGGGCATGTCGGCCCGATGGTGATCGGCCACGAGTTCGGGGGAACGGTCGTGGCGGTCGGCGAGGGCGTCGACTCGTCGTGGCTCGGCAAGCTCGTGGCCTCCTGCGGGTCCGTCCCGTGCGGGGAATGTGGCGAATGCACCTCCGGTCGCTCCAATCTGTGCCGCCGGTACGCGGCGGTAGGGCTGCACCGAGACGGCGCGCTGGCCACTTACGTCTCCACTCCCGTGCGTAGCTGCGTAGACGTGGGATCTCTTGGGCTGAGCGCTGAAGAGGCGGCGTTGGCACAGCCGATGGCGATCGCCGTCCACTCCATGCGGCGCGTTCCCTTGAAGGCAGGCGACGTCGCGATCGTCCAGGGCGTCGGCGGCATCGGGGCGTTCCTCATCCATGCCCTCGTCGACGCCGGTGTGCACGTCGTCGCCGTCGATCTCGCGCCCGAGCGCCTCGACATCGCGAAAGACCTGGGCGCACCGGTCACGATCGTCGCCGGAACGACGGAGGCCGAAGCGCTCATCCGGGCTCAGTTCGAAGAAGTCGTCCCGGTGTTCTTCGAGGTCACCGGGACGGATCGGGGCCTCCAGCTCGCGATCGACATCGTCCCGATGGGGACGGCGATCGTGATGGTCGGCATACAGAAAGCGCCCCGCACCGTCGACCTGGCGCGCGTGACGGTCCGCGAGCTCAGCCTGATCGGGACTAACGCGATGGTTCGTGAGACGGACTTCCCCGAGGCGGCCCGGCTCGTCGCGGAGCGACGGGGGCGTTGGGGGATCATCGCGCCCGAGCCGCTGTCTCTCGACCGGCTCGTCGAGGGAGCTCTTCGCCCCATATCGGAGGGGAAACCGCCGGCCATCAAGACGCTCGTCCGGCCCTCACCATAATGGGCGGAGCGCGTGCGCACCGCCGTACGCGGGGAAGAAGGCAGTTCCGATGTCAAAATTCGGCCCGCCGACCTTGAAAGACGTTGCGGACCGCGCGGGCGTGCACGTCGGCACCGCGTCTCGCGCACTGAACGACGACCGGGCCCACCTGGTCAACGAGGAGACCCGCGCCCGTGTCCGATCCGCCGCGGAAGCGGTCGGCTACCGGATGAATGCGGTCGCCCGCTCGCTGCGGAAGGGAACGACGGGAGCTGTCGGTGTCGTCGTGGCGGACCTCTCCAACGGGTTCGTGCTCTCGCTCCTGCGGGGCGTGGAGCAGGAAACGCGAGCCCGCGGTGTCCTGCCCCTAGTGGCGGAGACGCACGACGACCCCGAAATTCTTCGAAGCGTTGTGACCCGCCTTCTGCGCTACCAGGTCGACGCCGTCATTCTGAGCGCCATCCACACCACCGACCGCGAGTTCGTGACCGAGCTGGAGCGCCGCGTCCCCGTCGTACTCGCGGTGCGTGGGTTCGACGCTCTGGACGTCTCGGAGGCGACGCATATGGAGGTGCTCCAGGACGATGTGCTCGGGGCGCGGACCGCGGTCACTCATCTCATCGGACTTGGGCACCGTCGCATCGCGCAATTGCCCGGCGACGATCGCATCTGGTCGTTCATCCGTCGCTCAGAGGGGTATCGGGCCGCCGTGGCCGCGCATCCCGAGGTCGAGGACGTGTCGACGGGCGGGCACGCCATCGCGAGCACGATCGGCGAAGGTCGGCGTCTCGCGGCGGAGCTCCTCCGCCGACCCGTCGACCGCCGGCCGACCGCGCTTTTCGCGCACAACGACCTCATGGCCGTCGGCGCGCTGGACGCTCTGCGCGACGCAGGCCTACGATGCCCCGACGACGTCTCCATCGTGGGCTACAACGATGCGCCGCTCAGCGATCACCTCGATCCGCCGCTCACCACCGTGCGGCTGCCCGGTTTTGAACTCGGCCGGCACAGCGCCCGTCTCGCTCTCGCGGCACTGGCCAACGGTGCTGCCACGCCTGAGCGGATCGTGCTCGCCCCCGAGTTCGTCGAACGCACGTCGACCCGCCCTGCGGGCTCCCCCACCTGAGGAGATCTCCGGCATGTGGATGACTGGACATCACCAGCTTGGCGGACTTCTCCTCACGCCGCTGCCACCGACCCGTTGAGCTGGTACATCTAGCGGAAGCAGTCACGCCGCTAGCGTCGCTGGCGCGGTGGTCCTCGGCGCCGGTACGCGCAGCGTCGATGCGGTCTTCGTGGCGGGTCGGCCGCGCAAGTGGGAAGGCCGACTGTTGGTCGAAGATGCCGACCGCCTGCGCAGCGATGTCCTCGAGTCGCGCGACCGCCTCCTCGAAGCGATCGAACACGAGCTCGACATCAGCGCCTGACGCGGCGGCGCTGGCGCGCCGCGAGGTGCCCGGTGATGATGCTGACGGCTGCCTTGGACGGGCTGGTCATAGTGGCCCGCCATCGCGAGAGGGAATGAGGCTGTCAGGACCCATCGCCATCGTCAACGTCGTGGCGCCGGTCACTGACGTCGGTTCATGCCGTCTCGGTGGCTCCCGCGAGAATCCGGCGCAGCGTGTCGGCGAACCTCGGGAAGTCGACGGTGTAACCGGCACTCGTCATCGCGCTGAATCCGACCAGGGCGGCGAGGACGGAGTCGATGGCCGCGCTCGTCTCAGGGGTGGCATCCGAACCGCCGCCGCCGAGCGCCCTGGCGAACAACGCGTGAAGGGCGGAGTGCCGCTCGACTGCGAGGTGGCGCACCGCGTCGTCCGTGAGCGCCTCGGCCCAGATGAACGTCGTCAACCGCGCCTGGTCATCGCCCCCGGCTGACGGGTCGATGTATTCGAGGAGTCTGTCGAGGATGGCGACGGCGCCTGCAGGCTCGTCGACCGCCGGGTCGGAAGTGCCGTCCCGGCCGCGGACGACGGCGGCGATGAGATCTGCCTTGGAGGGGAAGTGCCGGTAAAGTCCGCCCACCGACATGCCCACCTCTGCCGCCAGTCGCTGCATCGAGGCATTCCCAAATCCGGAATCGGCGAACACCCGTCGCGCGGCGTCGATGATCGTCGCCCGTCGCAACGCCGCTGTCTGCGGGGTCAGCCTCGGCACGAGCGCCGCCCCATCATCGTCAAAGCGAATGAACGTTCGCGGTACCATTGGGCCATGCACATCATCTTCCTGGGTGTTCCGGCTGCCGGCCACCTGTACCCCATGACTCCTTTGATGGACGCGGCTGTATCCGCGGGTCACGACGTCACCGTGATCACGGGTGGGGGCGGCGCTGCACTCCTCCCGCATCACCGCGTCGTGGAGGCAGGTCCTTCTGTCGCGGAGAGCATGACGGAGACCGAGCATCGCCTCGTCGGCGACGACGGTCGGCATCCCGGTGCGGGTGCGATCGAGCTCTTCGGGGGAGTGCGTTCCGACCTCGGCGCGGATGCTGTGCGGGAAGCGATCGACGGCCTCCATGCCGACCTGGTCATCGGCGATCTGCTCGACCAGCTCGCTCCACTGGTGGCCGCCTCGTTGCAAGTGCCTTTCGTGCAGTTCATCCCCTCCGGGCCGATTCCCAGCCCGCTCATGCGGGCGATCGAGGACCGAGCGTCGTCGTCGTTCAGCACCCGGCAGCTGACGCGCCCGACGCCGATCGCGGTCGTCGACCCGTTCCCCGCGGCGCTGCTTGACGGGGAGGAGCGGGAGGCAGCTTCCGCTCACGAGGCGATGCAGCCCGCCGTCTACCGAGAACCGGAGTCGTATCCGCGGGGCTTCGAGCTGGACCGCTCCGGGCCGGTCGCGGTGGTCAGCCTTGGTACGAGCGTGGATGAGCCCGAGATCGAGTCCGCCCTGGTGCAGGGGCTCGCCGGAGCGGGGTTCCAGGTCCTCATCACCAGCCCGCGTGGTGCCGCAGAGCCGGAGACGTCTCCCGAGAACGTGCATCGCGTCGGCTTCATCCCGCTGGGGCGGCTTCTGCCGTTGGCGGATGTGGTCGTGTCCGCGGGGGGAACCGGAACGACGCTCGCCGCTCTCACCGCGGGGGTGCCGATGGTCATCCGCCCCTTCTTGGCGGATCAGCCCTGGAACGCGACACGACTCGCGAACGCCGGCGTCGCGATCGCCATCGAGGACCCGGCGGACGTGGTGCACGCGGCGCACCGCCTGGTCACGGAACCGTCCTACCGGGAATCCGCCGCTCGAATCGCGGCCGCAATCAGGGAGATGCCGAGCGCAGAGGAGGTGCTCGCGCGCCTGGTCAGCTTGCTTGGCAACCGCGTGGCATCACCCAGCCGATGAGCCTCTGGGCTTCCCGTGCGGCCCGACTCCCGCGCGGCTCCGCCACCGGCGGATCAGTCCGTCGTACCGGCGTGAACCGAGGCGCGCTCGCAGATGGCTGCGGCGGCCTCCAGCAGCGCGCGCCGGTGATCTTGCAGGCGCTGGACGGAGGTGGGGTCGCTTCCGTCCGCTGTGAGCAGTGCGGCGGGGGACAGGTACCAGCTCTGAGCCAGCCCGAAAAGGAAGGCGAGGGTATCGACGGATTGCGTGGAGACGGTGTCTACCGCTGACATGGCTCGCACGCGCTCGATGTACGACCGAGTCGAATTGTGACCCTGCTCTGGCCGCTCGAGTTGGCGCCATAAGTGGATGCGCAGCGCTTCAGGGTGAGCGCGATGGTAGTCGAAGAGGCGCCCCGTCCACTGCGGGAGGTCGTCGTCTGTCAGCGGCACGCTCGCGGCCATGCTGTCGAGCGCGGAGTTCAGGGCTGCGAAGAACAGTTCCTCCTTGTTGCCGAAGTGCGCGTAAATCGAACGCACATTCGCGCTAGCGAGCGTTGCAATCCGTTCCACCCGCGCACCGGCGAGCCCGTGGCATGCGAACTCCTTCACCGCTGCATCGAGGATCCGTGTCGAGGTATCGGGGGGAGAGGAGGGCACCCCGCAAGTCTAGCGAAGTAAGTTCTTCTTGACCGCGGGCCTCGCATGATCATATGGTGAAGTAAAAGTTCCCTTACTGAGCGAGGTTCGATGAAGAAGCTAATCCTTGAGATGCGTGTGAACGAGTTCGCCTCTCGTGACGTGAACCCGCATGTCCCGTTCACCGCGGAGGAACTGGGCCAGGTCGCGGACGACTGCCGGGAGATCGGCGCATCGATGTTCCACTTCCATTCGCGGACGCCGGCAGGGGATCCTGACTTTTCTTACGAGACGTATCGGGACGTGATGGCTCGGGTGCGGGGCGGGTCGGACATCCTGGTGCACACCTCGCTCGGAGCGGAGATGCAGGTCGCAGACCCCGCGACTCGGCTGGAGAACGTCATTCGTCTGGTCCGGGACGGGCTGGGGCCGGATCTCATCCCGTTGGACATGGGGAGCAGTAATTTCGACCTGCTGACTCCGGACGGTTCGGACTTCGAGACGACCGACAAGGTGTACGTGAATACCACGGGCACGCTCAAGCAGTTCGCCGAGATCCTTCGGGACGAGGGCATCAAGCCGTACTTGCAGATCTGGAACGCGCCCAACCTGAGGCTGGCCGAGATCTTCGTCGACATGGGGATTCTCGACTCGCCGGTGTGGATGACGTTCGGGATGAGCGGTGGGCGGTCCTTCATCAATCACCCGCCCACCCCCGCAGGCCTGCACGCCTACCGCTCGCTCGTGCCTGAGAACCTGCGGGGGGAGTGGTCGGCCACCGTGTTCGCGGACAATCTCTTCCAGATCGCCCCTGACGTCCTCGAAAACGGGGGGCACATCTCGATCGGCATCGGCGACTACGCCTACCCCGAGCTCGGCCTGCCCACCAACCAAGAACTCGCTCAGGCTGTCGTCGACCTCGCGCGGAAGCACGGACGCGAGCTGGCGACCCCCGACGAGGCGCGCGAAATGCTCGGGATCGTGCCCTGATGTCTGATCGCGTGAATGGGCTCATCGCAACGCTGGAACAGGGCGATGTCGCCTTCGGCGCGTGGCTCCAGAACGGCGACTTCTCCGCCGCGCAGCGCGCGGGGGATTCCTCCGCGGACTTCGTGATCGTGGACATGGAGCATACTGGCTTCGGATTCACCGAGCTCGGCCACACGTTGCAATGGCTCCTCAGCCGGCGCACCTCTCATCTCCGCCCGGCCCCGGCCTCGCCTATCGTGCGAACCCCTGTCACCGCAGACGATCGGGCAGCGTGGGTCCATAAGCAAACGCTCGACTACGGCGCGATGGGTCTCCTGCTCGCGCAAGCGTCACGGGCCGAAGATGTCCGCGAGGTGGTGCAGTCCATGCGATATCGCCGGCGGGAGGACGACGGTCCCACCGGTCGGCGTGGTGCGCTACCCGGTACAGCGATGCGGTACCTGGGCATGGACTCACACACGGAGTACTTCGCCCGTGCGGATCTCTGGCCGCTCAACCCGCAGGGCGAACTGATGCTCGTCCTGCTGGTGGAGAGCGTCGAAGCCTGGCAGAACATCGACGAACTGGTCGCCGTGCCAGGTGTCGGCGCCGTGCTCTGGGGACCGGGCGACGGTCTCGTAAGCCTCGGCATCCACACCTTCGACGTCGCCGACCCGGTACTCGATCCCTACCGGGCGGCCGTCGTCGCATCGTGCAAGGCAGCGGGGATCCCCGTCGGCAACCCCGCCGCAACCGACCTTCACCGCGCAATCGATGAAGGCTTCGACTTCATATCCACGCCCAACTGGGACGAGGCCAGCATCACGGAAGCCCGGGCCTACGCACGCGCCCGCCGGCAAAGCTGACCGAACCCGCAAACCGTCCATCGCTTCAAAGGAGAAGACATGAACACCATTCCCGGCGCTACGCAGCCGCTACCAGACACCGGCGCGCGTATCGTCGCCCGCCTCGATCGTCTCCCGGTGACCCGGATACAGGTCTTCTGGGTGATCGTGCTGGGCCTCGCCTACTTCGTCGAGACCTTCGACAACTCCGTCTTCGCCTACGCGGCGCCCACGATCCGCGCCGAGTGGGGCCTTCCCCTCGAGTCGATCGGAGTCATCACGTCGGCTGTGTTCGTGGGCATGATGATCGGCGCGATCGTCGGCGGCAGAGTCTCTGACCGATTCGGAAGAAAGCGCCTGCTCGTGTGGTCGTCGGTGCTCTACTCCCTCGGGTCCCTCATGTCAGCGCTCGCTCCGAACTACGAGATCCTCGCCGTGAGCCGCGTCGTCACCGGGATCGGAGTGCAAGCAGCGACGGGGGTCATCATGGTCTACCTTGCCGAGATGTTCCCTCGGCTCTCACGGGGCCGATTCTTCAGCGCGCTCACATTCATTGGCCTCACGGCAGGTCCTGTTACCTCTCTCCTCGCGCTCCGGCTCGCGACCGAAGGCGACGCCGGCTCCTGGCGGTGGCTGTTCGTGCTGGGCGCCGCAGGTCTCGTGGTCGCCATCCTGGCAGCGATCGCCTTGCCTGAGTCGGTTCGGTGGCTTCAATCAGTGGGACGCCACGCTGTCGCGGACCAGATTGTGTCGAATCTTGAAAGCCGAGCCGTCGCCTATACGCGTCGGCCGCTGGCCGACCCGGCCGCGGTGCCCGAGCTGGCAACGCCCAAGGGCACCTACCGGGAACTCTTGTCACCGGTTTACCTGAAGCGCATCGGGGTTGCCACGGCAGGGTGGTTCCTGTTCCTCTTCGTCGTCTACGGGCACCTGTCATGGGTGGCAACCGTGCTCGTAGAGACCGGGATGTCGCAAACGGAGGCGCTCAGCTTCGTCTCTGTGTTGTCCTTCTCGTCCTTCCTCAGCCCGGTGCTGCTTTTTCCCATCGCCGATCGACTCAACCGCAGGACGACGATCATGATCGCCTGCCTGGTGGCGGCAGCGAGCTTCACGGTGTTCTCGTTCGCCATCTCTCCGATCGTGATGGTCGTCTCCGCTTTCATCGGTCAGACGATGCTGGCAGTGGGCTCGGCGGCCTTCTACACCTATATCCCTGAGATCCTGCCTACGCACGTTCGAGGTATTGGTGCAGGGCTCATCAACGGCGTCGGCCGAATCGGGGGCGTTCTGCAGGGACTCGTGGTCGCGGGAATCTTCGCCGTCATCGGCTTCCAGGGCCTCTACCTCGCCCTGGCGGTGATCGTGGTGGTGGTCGGGCTCATCATCGGCTTGCTGGGAGAGCGGACAGCCAAACGCGCCCTCGAGGAGATTTCCGGTGAGTGAGCCGGGCGATGAGCTCCCCAGAGCTTGCCCGGGTGTTCTCGGCTCTTGCCAACGCGGATCGGCTGGCGATACTCGCAGAGCTCTCTCGAGCCGCCGAATCCGTGCCCCAGGGGTCGGGCGCCAGAACCATATCCGAGGTGGCGCTTCGCGTGAACATGAGCCGGTTTTCGGCGTCCCGCCATCTCGGCGTCCTCCGCGAAGCGGGTCTCGTCGAGTGCGTTCGGTCGGACCGGAAGGCGCTCCACAGCCTGACCTCGGGGTCATTGAACGCCCTCGAGGACTGGCTGTACCCGTTGCTTGACGCCGCAGCCGCGACGCAGTCCTCGAGTGCATAGCCCTCGATACCCAGGGAGGTTGCGTTTTGCTCTCCATCTCGGCGCACTCATCTCGGAGCATCTCCCCGGATGAACGACGCGCAGATGATTTACCCGAATGTCGCGACCTCGGGAGTCGGCTTTCCTGATGGGACGTCTTCCTTCGGGCTCTTCTTCGCCGGCCGCCCGGCCTGAGGTCAGGCGAGGAGGCGAGTGATCGCTTCGACCGCGGCGGCCCGCCTCGTGTCGCTGCTGGCACGCGCGTCGGCCGACAGGAGGCCGATCGGCGCGAGCTGCCAGGCTTGGGCGACGGCGTAGATGATGACGAGGAGGTCAACGGCGCCGATGGTGGGCGACGCTTGCTGCTGCACTGATTCGACTTTCGCCAGATACGCCTCGAGCGGCTCGGAGGCCGCCTCCGGCCGTTCGAGCTGAGCCCAGAGGCAGATGCGGAGCACCTCGGGCCGACGCTGATGGAAGTCGAAGAGCTCGCCGACCCAGGCTGGCAGATCGGACGGATGAGGGGGAACCTCTCCCGCCATCCGCATGATCGCGTCCGATAGCGCCGCGTCGAAAAGGCCGCTCTTGTTGCCGAAGTACGCGTAGATCATGCGCACATTGCTCTCGGCATCCTTCGCGATGCGGTCGATCCTGCCGCCCGAGTAACCATGCGCGGCGAATTCCGTCACCGCGGCCGAGAGAATCCGCGCCCTAGTCGCCTCCGCGTCGCGCTGCGCCATGCTCACTCCGTTCGGTGCCGTCGTTTGACAGGATCTCCGTCTCGCGTCTAGTCTATAAGTAAATTGCTACTTACTTAGGAGTGTGATGGAACTGAGAATCGAACGGGCCTTGGCTATTACCCCGGCCTCACGCGCTCGGGAGCGCACGATCGACATCACCACCACCGGCGCGCGCACCGGCAAGCCGCGGCGCATCGAGGTGTGGTTCTACCGGGTCGACGGGCGGATCTATCTCTCCACCACGCCGGCGAGGCGCAGCTGGTACGCGAACATCGTGGCGAACCCCGACTTCGTGTTCCATCTCAAGAACGGGGTGCGGGCGGATCTGCCGGCAGTGGGCACTCCGGTGCTCGATCGCGCTCAGCGGGAGGCCGTGTTCTCGTCGATCATCGACGACCTCAATCAACCGTGGAACCCGGCCGGGATCCGGCAGCCGGTTGCACCCCTCGACGAATGGATGCAGGGAAGTCCGCTCATCAGCGTGAACTTCCCGGAAGGAGACACCGAATGACCGAGAACACCCCTCGAATCGCCGTCGTCACCGGGGCCAACCGGGGCCTGGGCCGAGCGACCGCCCGCGCTCTCGCCCAGCGGGGCTTCGCGGTGGCGCTCACCTATCGGGGCGATGCCGACGAGGCCTCCCGCGTCGTGGAGGAGATCCACGCCGCAGGCGGTGAGGCCATGGCCGCGCGACTCGATCTGGCGGATGTCGCCTCCTTCGCCGACTTCACGGTCTCGCTGCGGCGCGACCTCGACGAGCGGTGGGGGCGTTCCGGCATCGATGTGCTGGTGAACAATGCCGGGATCGGGCTGTTCGGCCGGCTCGAAGACGCCACCGTCGACGAGTTCGACGCTCTTATCGGAACGAACGTGCGCGGCACGTTCTTCCTCATCCAGGCACTGGCACCCCACATCGGCGACGGCGGTCGCATCATCAACGTCTCCACCTCGCTCACCCGCCACGTCAGCCCCGGAACCTCGCTCTACGCCGCGTCCAAGAAGGCGGTGGAGGCCATCACCCGCAGCCTCGCCGTGGAGCTCGGGCCCCGCGGCATCCGCATCAACAGCATCGCCCCCGGCCCGACGGCTACCGACTTCAACGGGGGCGCCATGCGGGACGACCTCGAGCTGCGTAGCAGCCTGAGCGCCACGACCGCGCTCGGCCGCGTCGGCCAGCCCGACGAGATCGCCGATGCCATCGCAGCCCTCGCGTCGAGCGAGCTGCGCTGGATGACGGCCGAACGCATCGAGGTCTCCGGCGGCAGTCTTCTCTAGAGTCCGGTGGACGGGGTTGGATGTAACTGTTATGGTTACAACTCGATCGGGAAGGGGCGGTGACCGGTGAGTGCCAACAGCAGGCTGACCATTGCGGCGCACGCCCTGACGTGGATTGGCCTCTATCGGCGGAGAGGTCATGATGTCGCCACGTCGGAACAGGTGGCGAAGAGCGTCAACACGAACCCCGTCGTGATCCGCCGTCTGCTGACGGAGATGCGCGCGGCCGGCCTTGTGGAGTCGCGACGCGGAGCGGGCGCGGGGTGGATGCTCTCGAGGGATATGGCCGACATCACGTTGCTGGACGTCTATCGAGCGATCGAGCCCGGTCCGCTGTTCGCGTTGCACCGCTCGACCCCGGATCCCGACTGCGTCGTGGGCTCACGCATCGGCTCGGCCATGACGGCGGTCTATGCGCACGCCGAGACTGCCGTGAACCAAGAGCTCGCCAAGGTCACGCTCGAGGATGTCCTGCGAGATGTGCTGAGCGCCGCGTGACGCGGGCTCGTGGGTCGTGCCGATCGTTTTTGCCCTTTGTTGTAACTAAAAGGGTTACGACAGAAGGGAGGACGAGGACATGAGAGACATGGAATTCACCACCATCGGTACGATCGGCGCAGGCGCGGCGGCGCGGGCCGTCGCAGCGCACGCGGCGCGGGCGGGTCATCCGGTTCTGCTGAGCAATACCCGCGGACCGGAAACACTCGCAGCAGCCGTCGACGCCGTCGGACCCGGTGCCACCGCGGCCACGTTCGAGGAGGCCGTGGCGGCAGATCTCGTGCTGCTCGCAGTCCCGTTCATCAACGTGCCGGCCGTCGGTCGGCGGCTGGACGATTGGACCGGGCGGGTCGTCGTTGACATGACGAACCAATTCGCCGAGGTCAACCCCTACCGCGGGTTCGCGGACGTCTCGCCCTTGACTGGAAGTGAGTGGGTCGCGCAGCAGTTGCCCGGCGCCACCGTGCTCAAGGCGTTCAACGCCATGTTCGCGACCTTCATGGCACCCGACCCTCGGCACGAGGAGGGCAACCAGGTCGTGTTCCTCGCGGGCGACGAGAACGAAGCGAAGCAGGCGTTCGCGCGGATGGTGGCGGGGTTCGGGTTCGCACCGGTCGACCTCGGCGCGCTGCGGGAGGGCGGTGCCCTGATGCAACTCGGCGGCGCGTTGAGCGGCAAGCACTTCCTCGCGCAGACGTGACCGGGGCGCGCTTCCACCTGACCAACCATCACCACAAGAGAGGAACACCCACTATGACCACAGACACCCCAACCACACGCGCCATCGCCGAGCAATTCCTGGAGCGGCTGGGCCGGCAAGACCAGGATGCGGTGCAAGAGCTGTTCGCGGCAGACATCGACTGGTACGTCCCCGGGAGCGACACGCTGCCGTGGACGGGGCATCGGATCCGGCGGGAGGAGGTCGCGCCGTACTTCACCACGATGTGGCCCCGTTTCGTGCCCGGTGAGAGCGATGTCACCCTGGAGAAGCTCCTCATCGACGGCGGCGACGCGATCGTACTGGCAACATTCGGGCACACGGTCGTGGACACCGGCCGGCGATACACCACCCCGGTCGCGATGCACCTGGGGATCGAAGACGGCGAGATCGTGCGCATGCATCTCTACGAGGACACTCTCGTCGTCGCGGAGGCGTTCGCCGCCGCGTGACGGACCCGCCGCAGGGACGAGGAAGGGGTCGGGGTCAGATGGCGCCCGGCCTCTTCGCTCGGCAGGCGAATCCTGGCGGCTTCTTCGACGTGAGCAAAAGTCGTCGCGCGAGGGCGACGCCGACGTCTTGAACGATCGTTCTCCTTCCCGGTGGACCAAGAAAGCATACGGAGATCGCGGGAGGGCCGACCGCGCCCGCGGCTGCCGGGCGCGGATCCCGGGCGGGCAGGCGCGGTGGGCACGACGAGGCTGAATCCGTCCGGTCCGATGAGCGACCCCGGTCGGGGCATGCTTCACGGATCCAACGAGATCCCCGTCTGCTGGGCGAGCAGGTCGATGAGAGTGTCCTGAAACTGCTCGTTCAGGGCGGCGGGGTCCGGGTGCTGCGTGCGCTGATGATGCCAGTACCCGCCGGTGACGGGCGTGACGTCGGGGTGGGTGGCGAGCCAGACCTGCGTCTGGTATCCAGCGGTGAGGTCATCGGGGGCTCCCCGGCCGCCGATCCTGGTGCGCACCCAGCCGGGGTCGACGGCGTGGCTGGTGGTCTCAGGCCACCGGTCCGCCAGAGCCATCGTGAGCGCGGTGACCCACAGTTTGGTGTCGCTGTAGGTCGCGGCCCGGCGGGTGAGCCGGCGAAGATCGGTGGATCCGCCGCGGTGCAGCGAGCTGCTGAGGTAGATCAGCCGGGCGGGCCGTTCCATTCTGGCGGTGAGGATGTACGGGGCGATCACGTTCACCGAAGCCACCCCTGGAGAGTCCAGGACAGCGGCGTTATGGATGACCGCATCGAACCGGCCGAACGCGGCGGCCTGCGCCGCGACATCGAGCGTCGGCGCCGGATCGGCGAGATCGCCGGTAACCGCGCCGTGCCATGCGTGGCCCGCGGGCACTTCAGGTAAGCGTCCGGCCGAACGGGCGTGCACGACGACGTCGTGGCCTTGGAGGACGAGGGCACGGGCGGCGCCCAGGCCGAGGCCGGTGGAGGACCCGGTGATGAAGATGCGCGCCATCTCAGGACTTCCATTCGTGGAACGTGGAGCGAAAGCGCATTCGTTCTCCGATCGGCGGCCGCGCCACAAGCAGGTCGTGCGCCTCAGGCTAGACCGGCCGGTGGCAGACCGCAGCGCTGGAGGGGTGCCCTGCTGGTGCACGTCTCCTCAGATTCCCGGGCCCGGTTCTGGCAAATATCGGCCTGGGGGACGAAATAGTCCGTTTTGAGAAGGGGCATCCCGAATGAATGGCACAGAACCAACTCGCGGGGGTGGAATGAAGGGGCTCCTGGGGTGACACGCAGCGCCTGGCGGCAGGGGGTGCAGCCGCTGGTTCGGCGTCCCGCAAGATGCGCGCGAGGGTCCATGAAGGAATCCCGAAGACGGCGAAACGGCGGGTAACCGGCCGATAGCGTTGCAAGTGCGTTCGGGCCACTGGGGAGTGGGGCGAACGGCAAGGACGGACTGTCGGATGCACGCAGTCAGCGTCGAACCGCCTGGGGTTGCGGGAGAGGCTGAACGCGTGCGACAGACCGAGCTGTGACCCGGGCAACGCCTGGAAAACACGAAAAGCCCCCGGCCCGCATGCGAAAGTGTGCAAGCCGGGGGCTTCATTTTTGCGACACGTCGCTGTACCCGCGACTCCTTATGACGGCTCGGAGGTGCGGATCAGGCCACAGTGCACGCAGGACCAAGCGACGAGGAACCTCTCGTCGTCGAGGATCTCGAACCTGAGCGGGTCGCCGCAGGTCGGACATAGCCGCGGATCCGCGGCGCGCTCGTTCACGACGTCAGCCTACGGACCCCCGGCTCGGAGTTCGCGGGTTCTCCTCGACGCTGCTCACTCCTCCGTGGCAGTGCCGTCCAATCCGAGGTGGCGACGCAGCGCGGCGGAGATGTCGTCGAGATGGGCGAACTGCTCGGGGGTCAGCGCGTCGACGAAGAGCTCGCGCACGGCGCGCAGATGTGGGATGGATCCCCTTCGGAACTTATCGCGACCGAGTTCCGTGGCTGTCACGTCCACCCCGTGTACGTCGCCGGCGCAGGGGATCCTCCGGATCAGGTGGCGTTTCTCCATCCGGCCCAGGTGGTGCGAGAGCCGGCTTCGCTCCCATCCGACGAGCTCCGCCAGCTCCGATGACCGCACAGTCTGCTGCGGCGCCTCGCTGAGGGCGAGGAGCACCCCGTAGTCGCCGGCCGACAGGGATGTCTCGCTCTGCATGCGACCACCCAGGCGCGTACGAAGCACTTCCGAGGTCTCGATGTAGTCCCGCCAGATGCGCAACTGCTCGCGCGAGGGCGTCTTCCGGTGGTGATCGGCCATCTCTTCTCCTCGGAATAGACATGTCAACCTCCATGTTGCAGCATTGACACGTCAATCCGGGCCGCCGGTGGCGAGAGAGGCGTTGATCATGGCAATCCACATCGCGGACGTCGAGTTCGGACTGAACTCGTTCGGCGACATCGCCACCGACGGGGGGCGGGTGATGTCGGATGCTGAGACGCTCCGGCTGCTCGTCGAGGAGGCGCAGCTCGCAGAGTCGGTCGGGATCGACGTGTTCAGCGTCGGGGAGCACTACCGGGAGGGCATGGTCGACTCGGCCACCCCGGTGATCCTGGCGGCGATCGCGCAGGCGACCTCGACCCTCGGTCTCGGTACCTCGGTGACCGTCCTGTCGACGCAGGATCCCGTGCGGCTGTACCAGCAGTTCGCGACGGTCGACGGCCTGTCCGGAGGCCGCGCGCAGCTGGTGCTGGGCCGCGCATCGGCGATCGAGTCGTTCGCCCTGTTCGGATACGACATCGCCGAGTACGAGCAGATCTTCGAGGAGAAGCTCGGCCTGTTCCTGCGGCTGATGCGTGAGGACCGTGTCTCGTGGACCGGCGACTACCGCGCTCCGCTGGAGAACGTGCGTCTGCATCCTCGAATGCCCCAGGGAGGAATCCCTACGTGGATCGGGATCGGCGGAAGCCCCGACTCCGTCATTCGTGCGGCCCGCCACGGCCTTCCGCTCATGATGGCGATCATCGGTGGACGTCCGGAGCGCTTCGCCGGGCATGCCGAGCTGTACCTGCGTGCGCTCGCCCAGTTCGGGCGCCCGGAACTGCCGATCGGTCAGCACTCCCTCGGTTTCATCGCCGACAGTGACGAGGAGGCGAAGAACACGCACTGGCCGCACTGGCAGCCGGTCGTGGCTGCGCTCAATGAGGAGCGAGGCTTCTACCCCCCTACCGCCGAGAGATACGAGACGGAGGTCGGTCGTGGAGCGCTGTATGTCGGATCGCCCGAAACGGTGGCGCAGAAGATCGCGGGCATCGTCCGTACCAACCACCTGTCGCGCTTCGACCTGAAGTACGACCTGCTGCATCTGCCGCGGGAAGCGCGTGAGCACAGCATCCGTCTGTTCGGCGAACGAGTCGTCCCTCGGGTGCGCGAATTGCTCCACGAGGATCCCGGCGACTGGCGCCTCACCGGGCGCAGCACGGCGGAGATCGTCAAGGGCGGCAAGGCCGCGCATGCCTGACATTCACGAAAGGAAAGCGATCATGAGCGACTACACCGACCTCGAGTTCGGCGTCGATACATTCGGAGACCTGCCACGCGACGACCAAGGCGCGGTCGTCTCCTACGCAGCGGCGATCCGCGCCACCGTGGCGGAGGCGGTACTGGCCGACCAGCTGGGGATCGACGCGATCGCCATCGGAGAGCACCACCGCCCGGAGTTCGCCATCTCCTCCCCGGAGACCGTACTGGCCGGCATCGCGACGGCGACGAACCGCATCCGTCTCGGCTCCGGAGTCACCGTGCTGTCCTCCGACGACCCGGTGCGGGTGTTCCAACGCTTCGCGACAGTGGACGCGCTCTCGAATGGGCGGGCCGAAGTCATCCTGGGGCGCGGCTCTTTCACCGAATCGTTTCCGCTCTTCGGGTATGACCTCGCCGATTACGAGTTGCTCTTCGACGAGAAGATCGATCTGTTCCACGCCTTGCTCGATGAGAAGCCGGTCACCTGGCAAGGCGCGACGCGGGCGCCCCTTCACGAGGCCGATGTCTTCCCGAAGACCGATTCGGGGCGGTTGCGCACGTGGGTCGGCGTCGGCGGAACCCCGCAGTCCGTGGTGCGAACCGCACAGTACGGGTTCCGACTCATGCTCGCGATCATCGGAGGCGCCCCCGGCCGTTTCGCGCCATATGTGGATCTGTATCGTCGAGCGACCGAGCAGCTGGGCACGACTGCCCATCCGGTGGGTATGCATTCCCCCGGCTTCATCGCTGCGACGGATGACGAAGCCAAGGAGCTCTTCTACCCGGGGTACAAGGTGATCCGGGACCGGATCGGGGCGCTCCGCGGATGGCCCCCGGTGCGGCGCTCCGAGTTCGAAGCCGACGTCGAGCACGGGTCGCTGTACGTCGGCTCGCCGGAGACGGTTGCCCGCAGGATGGCCGATGCCATCCGCACGCTGGACGTCGGCCGATTCGACCTGATCTACACGGCCGGGGGCGCGCTGTCCGCCAGCGCACGCCTTCGCGCTGTCGAGCTGTACGGCACGCAGGTGATCCCGATGGTCCGAGAAATGCTCGCCGAGACGCCGGCGCGGCCGACCATGACCGGAGCGGCGTTCCGGCGATGAGCGAGAGGAACGACATGGACACCAACATCAGCAAAGACGTCACGGTGGGGATCCTCGGGGCAGGCAAGGTCGGCACAGTGCTCGCCCGCCTCGCCGTCGCCGCAGGTTACCGGGTGTTGATCGCCGGCTCCGGGGATCCCGAGCGGATCGCCCTCACCATCGATGTGCTCGCACCCGGCGCGACCGCCGTCGCCGCAGAAGTAGCCGCCCGCGAGGCCGACATTGCCGTGCTTGCGCTCCCTCTCGGGAAGTACCGGCGGATACCGGCGGCGCAGCTCGAAGGCACGCTCGTTGTGGACGCCATGAACTACTGGTGGGAAACCGACGGGATTCGCGACGACCTGAACGATCCGCGCACCTCGACGAGCGAAGTCGTCCAGGACTTCCTCTCCGGCTCCCGCGTCGTGAAGGCGCTGAACCACATGGGGTACCACGATCTCGAGGAAGAAGCCCGCGCCGCCGGCTCCTCGGGCCGCAAGGCCATCGCCATCGCGGGCGACCGGGAAGTCGACCTCGCGCAGATCGCAGAGTTCATCGACGCGCTCGGGTTCGACCCCGTCATCGCCGGTCCCCTCGCCGCGGGTGTCGTCCTGCAGCCCGGCAATCCCACGTTCGGCGCCAACCTCCCGGCCGAAGATCTGCGCGCACTCATCGATGCCACGGCCGCCGCGAACCCGGAGACTTCCCAGTCGATTTCCTGAACACCTGCCAGCGACCGGGGGGGCTGACCGCCATCGGACGGCAGGTGTGGCTCGCCTCCGCAGTTGGTGGTCGGCATGACGCCTCAGCGGAGTTGGCTGAAAGCTTCGGCTTTCCGGGTCGGTCCTGCGATCAGCATGAGGTCACCCGAGTTGACCACCGTCTCCGCAGTCGTGTACGTCCACTCGCCCCCGGGCCGCATCACCGCGGTGATGGTCACGCCGTACTTGGAGCGGATCTTCGCTTCTCCCAGGGAGACTCCACTGACGGTCTGGTTGGCCGCGGCCTTGACGAGTGCGAAGTCATCGCTGATCTCGATGTAATCCTGCATCGCGCCGCGCACCAGATGCGCCACCCGCTTGCCCATGTCCTTCTCGGGGTAGACGACGTGCGTCACTCCGAGCTGCTCGAGGATCGTGCCGTGGGCGTCGCTGACAGCTTTGGCCCAGACCTGGTCGATGTCGAAACGTAGGAGGAGGGACGTGGTGAGGATGCTCGCCTCGATGTCGCTGCCGATCGCCACCACCACCCGGTCGAAACCAGGCAAAGCCAACTGCCGGAGGACCTCCTCGCTGGTCGAGTCGGCCGTCACGACATGCGTGAGTTGCCCGTTCAAGCTCTGAACGATGTCCTCTCGGCTGTCGATGCCGAGCACTTCGGTGCCCTTCGACATCAGTTCGAGCGCCAGCGCTCGACCGAACCGGCCGAGTCCGATGACGGCAACGGAATCCGCCTCTGCGATCCGGGTCAGGTCTTTGCCGCCGAGAAAGGGGAGCTTAGCCAATGATGGGCCTTTCTTTGGGGAGTTCGTAGAGCACCCGTCGTTCTCTGAGCGCGAGGGCGGACGCGAACGTGATCGGCCCGAGTCGACCGATGAACATGAGAAGGATCAGGATGATCTGCGCTGCGACAGGGAGGTCGGCCGTGATACCCGTGGACAAGCCCACCGTGCCGAAGGCGGACACGACCTCGAACAACACGCGATCCAAACTGATTTCGGTCATGAGCATGATCGCGACCGTCGCCGTCATGACGACGGCGACCGAGAGGAGTACCACCGTGATCGCCTGACGGTGTACCGCCCGGGACAGCCGCTTGCCGAACACATTCACCGCGCCGTCCCCCCGGATCTCGGCGAGGAGGATGAAGAAGAGCACCGCGAAGGTGGTGACCTTGATGCCACCGGCCGTGCCGGCCGGTCCACCACCGATGAACATCAGCGCGTCCATCCCGAGGAGGCTCGCCTCGTCCATCGCCCCTATGTCGAGGCTGTTGAACCCCGCCGTACGGGTCTGCACCGACTGGAAGAAGCCCGCGAGCAGCTTCGCGGGCCAGGCCAGTGGGCCCAGCGTCGCCGGGTTGTTCCACTCGATGGCGGTGATGTACGCCGTGCCGGCGATGAGGAGCGTCACCGTGGCGGTCAGCACGATGCGGGTGTTCATCGTCCACTTCAGTGGCGACCGCGCGTACCTTCGCAGCTGCATGATCACCGGGAACCCCAGCCCGCCCAGGATCACTGCGGCGGCGATCGGCAGGCAGATGAACGGATCGGCGACGAAGGACATCAGGTTGTCGCTGAACAGCGCGAACCCCGCGTTGTTGAAGGCCGACACGGCATGGAACAGCGCCAGCCAGGCCGCCTCCCCGATCGTGTGCTGGAACCCGGTGGCGAACCGTGCGAACAGGAGGACGAACACCACCGCTTCGATCGTCAGGGAGATTTGGACGACCCCGAGGACAAGGCTCCTCACATCTTCCAGACCGACGCTCTTCACTTCCGCGGCGGCCGCGAGCGTGGACCGCAACGAGAGCCTCCGCATAACGGTGAGGCCGATGACGGATGCGAACGTCATGACACCGAATCCGCCGATCTGGATCAGCAGCAGGATGACCGCCTGACCGAACGGCATCCAGAAGGTGGGGGTGTCAACGATGACGTGGCCGGTGACGCAGGCCGCCGAAACTGCCGTGAACAGTGCCTCGATCAACGACGCTCCGCCCGGCCCGACCTTGGCGATCGGAAGCGACAGCAACCCCGTCCCGACGACGATGACGAGAACGAATCCGCCGAGCACCGCCTGGGCTGGATGCGGTCGCCACCGACGACCTCGGCTGGCCGACGTCGTGGCGGGCGCAACTCTGGTCACGAGCAGACTCTAGCGGGGCGCTGTACGACGACGGCGCGTATTCGCGTGGCGTGGCAGACGCGTCGGTCGGGACCGGCGGACGCGTCAGCCGTAAAGGGGACGGTCGCCTTCTTTTTCGACTCGCTGTGGTTCGCTGATGATGTAGAGGCCTGTCGGCGAGTTCGCCGCCGTCGTGAGCACTTCCAGCCACGCGCGGTTGATCTGCGGTTGGCGGTTTCCGCTGAACTTGAAGACCAGCGAGGCCTCGGGATGTATCCACAACGAGGTGCGGCCGCTCCCCAGGCTGACATCGTCTTTCCAGGTGAAGAAGAACGGCTCGGCGCGGCGGAGCTTGGTGCCGATGACGATCTGAAGGTGGGCGAGCAGCCGATCCTCGAAGGTGGCGCTGGCCTGCGTGTTGTAGGAGAACTTACCCATTCTGGCTCCTGGGTTACTCCGTGCGACTGCACGCAGTGTCTGCATGTCTGGTCATGAGCGCGGGCGCCCGCCGGGGCGCCCCTCCTCTCAGAGATCGAAGAAGCCGCCGAACGGCACGTCGTCGTCTCCCGTGTCGCGCGCGTCGAACTGGACGGTCTGAACCGACATCACGACTTCCGTGCGGGCCGAGACGAGAACAGCAACCGACCGGTTGCCCACCACGACGAAGTCGACGAAGCGGCCGCCGTCGCGGGACGCTTCCTCCATCGCGAGGCGCAACTCGTCGAGGTCCTGGCCCTGTGCAAGCAGATAGCTCTCACCGTTGACCGTCAATTCGGTCCGCACCATCGTCTGAGTCTCGGTCACCCGCATCACCCTAAACTAGACGATCTGGGCGGTGCAGGTACTTGCCGGGGCCAGCGCGCCCATATAACAGGCCGCACCGCGGCGGCCCAGTGGGCGCGGACGGCGTTAGAGCGCGCTGTCAACCCCTTCACGGTTTGCTGGGGGATCGGGCCACAGTAGCCCGCGTGAAACACATCACATTTGCCGACAAGACGATGTTCGTGGACGACGAGACCGCGGATTGCCTGACGGAGTACGCCGCGCTCCTCGGCACGGAGAACATCGCCGACACGGTGACCCTCCACGTGATGGGGCAGGACGGCAACGAGAGCGAGGCCACGTTCGTGCTCAACCCCGCGACGAACCTGGTGGCCGAGTCCACCAACTTTCAGGGCCGACTGCCGGGCAACGAGGAGGCGCTGGCCTATATGAGGGAGCGCATCTCCCAGCTTCGTAATCCCCCCTCGCCGGGATTCGACGACGGACCACACCTCGTCGATATGGACGACGAGGAGATCGCGTAGGGGCGACGGGCGCCGCTCCCGAGGTACACCGGGCGAGCCCTCTCCCGCAGCGGAGACGAGGCGTAAGCTCCTTGCACCGGATCATCCTGGAGCAGACGCGATCTTGAGCGCACCTCCCGCCGTCCTCGGCGGCTGCCGGCAACGAAAGGGGGGAGTATGGGCCATCTCATCTACGGCGTGGCGCCCGCCATCGGCATCGACGACTGGGGGCTTCGGCATCTTCAGTCCGTCATGCTCACACGGCTGCGCCGCAACGAGAGCTTCAGCTTCAGCTGGGACGACGAACCAGATGTCGACGGAGATGCCGCCGTCCCGGAAACCGGGCGTTACGGCACCGTGTGGATATCGAAAAGTTCATCCCTCTACTTCAGTTATGACCGGCCTCGCGATCGCCCGCTGAATCGGCGATGGCTCGCACTCCTGGCCGACTCGGCGAACAGTGCACAGGGTCTCCGGCTCATTCCGGAGCCGGCGAACGACGCGCCGCCGAGACCGTAGCGGGGCATGACCGCGGGCGTGCTTGACAGGCGTTCGCGGGGCGAGGACCGTGGTGAGGGATGCGGCATGCTGGCAGGCGTGGGCCTTTCGTGTCCGACCCCGGATCATCCAACGCCTGAGCGTGTCTGACCGGAGGGTCAGATGGGTACGTTCACCTACGACAACACCGCCAAGATCGATCTGGACGACCGGCTCCTCGCGCACCTGCAGGTCGTGATCGGCACCAAGCTCCGCCGACAGGAAAGCTTCTTCTTCACCTGGAAGGAAGATGTCAGCGTGGGTGGGGGCCGCCGCTCCGTGTGGCTCAATCCCGCGACAGCGTTGCAGTTCAAGTACAGCGGCAGCCGCAGCCCTCAGATGAGCCGACCGTGGCTGGACGCGCTCGCGTACACCGCCAATCAGCCCACCGGGCTGTACATCATCCGCGAACCGCAGGAGGTGCCGTCTACGGCCCTGCAGAACGAGGATTCGCTGGTCTAGCCGTACTCGGTCATGGCGTGGGTGTCGTGCGGGTGATCGGAGTTCGGCTGCTGCGTGCGGGGAGGGGATCAGCCGAACAATAGGATGTGCGCGACTACACCCGCGCGCCCTCGAGCGTGAGCCGCGCGCTGTGTCACCCGCGCGCCGCGCACGACAGGACGGAGGACGCATCGATGTCGTCACACACCACGATCATCACCGGAGGGGTCGGAGGCATCGGGGCCGCCACGGCGTTACGCCTGCTCACCGATGACGAGCGCCGCCACGTCGCGCTCGTGGACCGGACCATCCCCTCGCTGCCGGAGGAGCTCCGCCCCTTCCAGGACCGCCTCGGGCTCTTCGAGTGCGATGTGACGGACCCGGCAGCCGTCGCCTCTGCCGCCGAGCGGATCGGGCGCGACACGCCACCCGTCGACGGCCTCGTCAACGGTGCGGGCATCGTCCGCAACGACGACAGCATCAGCATCGATATCTCCGACTTCCGCGCGGTGATGGCCGTCCACGTCGACGGCACGATGCTGTGGTGCCAGCAGGTCGCTCGAATGCTCGACGGGCGACCCGGTTCGATCGTCAACATCGGATCGATTGCCGGCCAGTTCGGGCATCCGCGTCGTGTCGCCTACGGAGCCGCCAAAGCCGCGGTCCATTCGATCACGAAGACCCTCGCCGTGGAGTGGGCCCAGCGCGGAATTCGAGTCAACGCCGTCACGCCGGGCTACATCGCCACGCCGATGTTGCAAGAGGTGGAGCGCATCGGATTGGTCGACGCATCCGTAGGCGCCTCATGGACGGCGATGAAGCGGCTGGGCGCCCCGGAAGAGGTCGCCGCCGCCATCGCCTTCCTCCTCAGTGCAGACGCGAGCTTCGTCACCGGTCACATTCTCAACGTCGACGGAGGGTTCGCGGTCCTGAAGGCGGAGTAACCCCGGGTCGCCTCGGTGCGCGCCGGCCGGCGTTCACGCGTCGATCTCGGTCATGCCCGATTCGTCGAAACGATCCCCCGTGGGCGCGGGCAAGGCGTTCAGCCGTTCGAGCTGAGCAGCCGACAGCGACAGGGCATCGGCGGCGACGTTCTCCGCCACCCGGTCGGCACGGGTGGTGCCGGGGATGGGCGCGATGCCCTCGCCTTGGGCGAGCAGCCAGGCCAGCGCCACCTGCGCCGGCGTCGCATCGAGTTCATCGGCGATGTCTCGTACCTCGTCCACGATCCGGAGGTTGCGCTCGAGGTTCCCGCCCGTGAAGCGAGGGTTGGTGCGTCTCCAGTCGTCCGCGTCGAGTTCATCCAGCGAACGGATGCGGCCGGTCAGGAAGCCGTGACCGAGCGGCGCGTACGGCACCAACCCGATTCCGAGTTCGCGCAGGGTCGGCAGCACATCGGACTCGACATCCCGCGTCCAGAGGGAGTACTCGGTCTGGACGGCCGCGAGGGGATGCACCGCGTGCGCGCGACGGATGGTCGCCGCGCTCGCCTCGGACAGGCCGATGAAGCGCACCTTTCCCTCGGTGACGAGTTCGGCCAGCGCCCCGATCGTGTCTTCGATCGCGGTGTTCGGGTCGATGCGATGCTGGTAGTACAGGTCGACGGAGTCGGTGCCGAGGCGGCGCAGGGATCCTTCGATCGCCGCGCGGACGTTGGCGGGGCTGCTGTCTCGTCCCGGGCGCCCGGTGTGGGAGATGTGGCCGAACTTCGTGGCGAGCACGACCTCGTCGCGTCGACCGCGGATGGCGCGCCCCACGAGCTCCTCGTTGACATAGGGGCCGTAGACCTCGGCGGTGTCGAGGTGAGTCACACCGAGGTCCAGTGCGTGCCGGATGGTGCGGAGGGATTCGGACTCCGCTTGGCCGGCGCCGGTGTAGAACGCCGACATCCCCATGGCTCCGAAGCCGATACGGGACACGGTCAGGGCTCCGAGGTTCGTGGTCTTCATAGGGTCACCCCCTCAGTCGGCCGGCCGAAGCGGACCGTCGACGCGATAGGAGTGGCGACGCGCGCTATGAGATTGTCCGACATGGACTTCTCCTTCTTCTGTTGACGGGATGCGGCCGGGGCTCCGCCCTCAACGCATGGTGGACCCGCCGTCGACGACGAGCACCTGTCCGGTGAGCGCCTGGGCGCCCTCGGAGGCGAGGAAGGCGACCGCGTGCGCGGTGTCTTCGGGGACGAGCGGGCGCTTCATCGCCTGCGTGGCGACCACGGCCTCGATCTGGGCGGAATCGTTCACGCTGCGGGCGATCGGGGTGTCGGTGAGTCCCGGCGCGACGGCGGTGACAGCGATCCCATCGCCGCCCAGTTCCATCGCCAGGGTGCGCACGATGCCCATCATGGCCCCCTTGCTGGCCACGTAGGGGAGGAATTCTCCGCCGGGCGGTGACCACAACGTGTCGGAGGCGATGAATATGATCCGGCCGAACTTCCGCTCGATCATCCCCGGCGTGAAGGCCTGCGCCAGCCACAGCGGCGCCTCGACGTTCACGGCCTGGACGGCGCGCCAGCGATCCGCGGTCAGCTCGTGCAGATGCATCTGATCGATCACCGCGGCGGAGTGCACCAGCACGTCGACGCGTCCGTAGCGCTCGAGCACGGCCGCGGCGGTGCTTCGCGTCGCCTCCTCGGTGGTCAGGTCGGCGCGGATATCGCCCCCGCGGCGGCCGAGCGCCACAGTCTGGTATCCCGATGCTTGCAGCGCGGTGGCGATCGCGTTGCCGATGGCGCCGGTGCCACCGGTGATGACGGCGATTCGTTGTTCGGTGGACATGGGGAGCCTGCTTTCTTTCACGATGAACCGCCCCCCGACGCGCTCGGCGGGAGGGTGGGTGGGATGCGACGAATCAGTGCTGTTCGTCGCTGTCGACCGTTGCGCGCGAGCGCGTGCCGGGGTCATCGGCCGGGGCCGGGATGGTCGCGCCGAGGAGCGTCAGCTTCTCCGCGGCGGGGGAACCGGCTACTGCGTGGTAGAGCACCAGCGTGATGCCCTCCGTTCCGCTGAGGGCGAGGCGCTCGCGATGCAGCTCGATCTCGCCGAGTTGCGGGTGGTCGAAGGTCACGGGAGCGCTGCGCTGCGAACCCACCCCGTGGCGGTCCCACAGGCGCCGAAAAGGCGGGCTGGCCACGGAGAGCTTCCCGACGAGATCGAGGAAGCGCGGATCGTCTGTATCGGTGCCCACCGCCTGCCGAAGGCTCGACACATAACACTGGGCAGTGCCATCCCAGTCGGTCAGCAGTTCGCGTTCCGCCGGGTCGAGGAAGACGTCGAGCAGCTGGTTGCGGCCCACGGCCAGGCGGGGGGACAGGGCGGTTGCCAGGGCGTTCGCCGCCAGGATGTCGAAGTACCGCCCCTCGATGAAGGCCGGATGCGGAAGGCTCGCGACGAGCTCCCTCGTGCTGGCGGGAACGACCTCCCTGCGCGGGCGAGAGCGGCGACGACTCGGCTTGTCCGCGACGAGTCCGAGCAGGTAGGCCATGTGGTCCTCGTCCAGTTGGAGCACGCGGGCCACGGATTCGAGCACCTGCACCGAGGGGTTCCGGTCGCGGCCGCGCTCCAGACGCAGGTAGTAGTCGACGCTGATGCCGGCGAGCATCGCGACCTCCTCGCGGCGAAGGCCCGGCACGCGCCGGTCGCCGGGGTCGCTGATCCCCACCTGGTCGGGAGTGACGAGTTCGCGGCGAGCGCGAAGGTAGTCGCCGAGAGGGTTCGACTTGTCGGTCATACCGGAACCGTAACCCGAGGTCGGACCGCGTGGGATGGCCCTGTCACGCCCTAGGCAGGTCGGGGTACTGGTCCGGGTGGGGTCGAACGCGTTCGGTGGGTATCGCACCACTTGCTCACCGATGAAAGGACACCGCATGGGCACTCCGATGAATCGTCAGATCCTTCTGGCCGCACGACCGCAGGGAAATCCCCAGCAGAGCGATTTCGAGATCGTGGAACGGCCGGTACCGGTCCCCGGCGACGGGCAGGTCCTCGTCCGCAATACGCTGCTCTCCCTCGACCCGTTCAACCGCATCCTCATGGGCAACGCCAACAGCGACCAGGCCCCCCTCGACGTCGGCGACACGATGTTCGGCTTCACCGTGGGCATCGTGGCGGAGAGCAACCACCCCGACTTCGCCGTCGGCGAGCACGTCGTCGGATTCCTCGGCACCACGGGATGGCAGGACTACGCGATCTCGGATGGCTCCGACATCCGGGTGGTTGACCCCGAGGCGGCGCCTCTGACCGCGCACCTCGGCCTCCTCGGCGTGACGGGCCTGACCGCCTGGGTGGGCCTGACCAAGATCATCCACCCCGTTCCCGGCGCGACGCTCGTCGTCACGGCAGCCGCGGGCGCTGTCGGCTCGGCCGCGGCGCAGATCGGCAAGATCCGCGGCCTTCGCGTGGTCGGGGTCGCCGGCGGCCCGGAGAAGACCCGGCACCTTCTCGACGACCTCGGCCTGGATGCCGCGGTGGACTACAAGGCGCCCGATTTCGCCGAGCAGCTCGCTCGGGCGGTGCCGGACGGCATCGACTTCCTGTACGAGAACGTGGGTGCCACGCAGTTCCCGCTGATGATGCAGCACATGAACGTCAACGGCCACGTGGCGGTGGGAGGGGTCATGTCGCAGATCACGAACACCGATCTGACGGCCGGTGCCAACGACCTGCCCGATGTGCTGCGCAAGATCTTCTACCGCAACCTGTCGGTCCACGGATTCGACGTGACGCAGTTCTACGGCTCGTACCCGGAGTTCCTCGACGACATCGCCCCGCATGTCACGGCCGGGAAGATGCACAACGAGACGCACATCATCGAGGGTCTGGAGGCGATCCCGGTTGCGTTCCCGCAGATGTTCACGGGCCGGGGCGCAGGGAAGATGATCGCCAGGATCGCCTGACCCGTCCATCCGCGCGTGCTCGCCGCAGGAGTGCCCCGCATCCCTTCGGCGAGCACGAGAGCGCAACCCTCCCGAACCCGTCCTCGCAGTGTGGGGATGTGGTGCGGCGCCCCTGTCATATCATTGCGAAATGAGCGGCTTACCGGCGTCGCGTGTGGAGCCGATCACCACCGTGGGCGCACGGTGGCAGACTCGCGAGCGCGCAATGCCGCGGGACGAGATGATGGCCTTCGCCCAAGCGTGGGATCCGCTCCCCGCACATGTCGATGAGGAAGCCGCGGGCAAAACGAGGTTTGGGGGCATCATCGCAAGCGGGCTGTACACGCTGGCGGTCTACCAGTCTCTGGTGTCCGATGACGTTCTGCACGGACAGCCGATCGTTGCCGCGAGGGCTCTCAATTCCGTAAAGTTCCTTCGTCCCGCCATGCCGGAGGATGTCGTCCATGCAGAGGTCGAGGTCATGGACGTGCGGCGCGGAACGGGGGACACCGTGGATGTGACGCTGTCCGGGGCGCTTGTGCGCGGGGAGAACCATCTTCTCGAAGTCGAGGTCGCCCTCGTCCTCCGGGACGACGCCGCGACACAGGAAGGGTCGGTCCCAGACGATGAGTGACCGTGACTGAGCGCCGTCGCGTGAAGCGGGCGAGTACGTCCGAACGCGTGGCGGACGAGATTCGCGAACTCATCTTCAGCGGCAGCCTGGCCGGGGGCCAGAAGATTCCCCAGGACGCGATCGCGGAGCAGCTGGGCATCAGCAGGCTGCCCGTGCGTGAGGCCCTGATCGCCCTGGAAGCCGACGGCCTCGTCTATACGGAGCAGCATCGGGGAACCTTCGTTGCCGTGTTCACGCCCGAAGACCTTCGAGACCACTACACGGTCTGCGGACTGGTCCACGGCTTGGCGGCCTCGCGCGCGGCGACGGAGATGACGGAGGAGGACCTCGCAGAACTGCGCCGCCTGCACAACGAGATGTCGGTGGAGGAAGACCCCGGGCGGCTCTACGATCTGCACTGGCGGTTTCATCAGCTCATCAACCGGGTCGGGGGGACGCGGCGGCTGCGCGCCATCCTGCAGCAGCTCTCCCACAACCTCCCGCGCAGCCTGTTCACCGCCATCTCGCCGCGCGATGTGGACGCGGCGGCGGCGCACTCGGAGCTGATCCGGGCGCTCGAGCTCCGGGACCCGGAACGGGCAGCCGGCCTCACGCGCCGCCACTTGGAGGTCGAGGCTGACCTCGTGATCGAGCGGCTCGCTCGGGAGGGGCTATGGCGCGCGCCTCTGCCCTCTTGACACCATGTCTGATATTTGATCAAATATCAGACATGACGACGACGTCTCTCGGATCCGGCCGTAAAGGGGCGGCGATGCGCCCACTGGCATCCGACATCGGCTTCACAGAGGGTCCGATCTGGACCGGGGACGCGGTCATCGTCACGAGTATCACCCGGGCCCAGCTCTACCGAGTCGGTCTCGACGGCACGGGCGCTTCCCCCGGGCCCGAGGTCGGGGGCGGACCGAACGGCCTTGCCGTCGACCCGGAAACGGGGACGATCTGGATCGCACAGAATGGGCGCGTCCACATGCCCCCGCGAGCGAGTGTGACGCCCCGCATCGCCGGAATCCAGATGGTCAGCCAAGGAGCGCTTCAGCAACCCCTGGTCGTCTCCACCGGCGCGCCGAACGACTGCGCCATCGGCCCCGACGGGAGGCTGTGGTTCACTGAGCCGAACGGCGACCCGCACGGTTCGAACAAGCGCAATGGCCGCGTGCAGGCGTGGGATCCGCGCACAGCGCAGCTCGAGACACAGCTGGTGACTGACGGGTATCCGAATGGGCTCGCCTTCGGTCCGGGCGGCCGGTCCCTGTACGTCGCGGAAACGCGCTACGGAAGAGTTCGTCATTTCGCCCTCGGCGACGGTCCCCTCGAGGAGATCGGCACGATCACCATGGACCACGGTTACCCTGACGGCCTGGCCATCACCGCGGACGGGGAGGTCCTGGTCGCGGGGACGTCTTCGGGCGCCGTCGACATTTACGACGCCGACGGCGCCTTCGTTGAAAGCCTCCACTTCGGTGGGGGCTCCATGCCGACGAACCTCTGCTTCGCCGGGACGGATCTGGACCAGCTCGTGGTGACGTTGGCCAAGGGAGGCCGCGTGGTCGCCCTCGACGTGGAGCGTCGAGGTCTTGCACTCTCCTTCTCTCTGGGACTCTGACAACGCGGACGGACGGATCATGGAACCGAAGCTTGCGACCACGTTCGGGGGGATGCTCCGCGACGCCGCATCGGCTTGGCCCGACCGGCCGGCGGTCATCTTCGAAGACCGCGAGTTCACCTTCCGCGAGTTCGATGCCGCCGTGGATGAATGGGCCCGGGCCCTGATGGCCGCCGACATCCGGCCGGGTGAGCGCGTCGCGGTGCTCGCACCCAACCGTCCCGAGTGGCTGCTGGCCTCCTTCGCTGCAGCGCGGATCGGGGCAGTGGTGACCGCACTCAACACCTGGCACAAGTCCGACGAGCTGGCATCGGCGATCGATCGCTCGAAGTCGGTGGCGATTCTCGCAGCCGACCGGCTCCGCAACCAGGACTTCACAGCCATGCTCGAGGAGATCCTCCCTCACCGCTCGTCCGTGCGGTTGACCGTGGCAATGGGGGAGCGGGGGCCCGCCGCATCGCTTCCTCTGACGGAGTTCCTCCGACGCGGGGACGCCGTGGAAGCTGCCGCGCTGGCCGAGCGAGAGCGGGCCGTCGACGGCGACAGCGACCTCTTCATCCTGTTCACCTCTGGAAGCACGGCACAGCCCAAAGGCGTCATCACCAGACACGACTACACCGTCCGCAACGACTACTGGATCGGGGAGCGGCAGGGGCTCAACGCCGAGGACCGTCTGTGGCTGGTTGTTCCTCTCTTCTACGCGTTCGCCGCCGCCAACGCGATCGCCGCCTGCTGGACGCACGGCACGGCGCTCGTCCTGGAGGAGGCGTTCGACGCCGACCAGGCCCTCGACACGATGGAGCGCACGAACGCGACGGCGTACTACGGGCTCGGGAACATGACGCGGGCGCTGATCAAGGCCCAGCGAGAGCGGCCCAGGCGTCTGGCGCTGCGGAAAGGGCTGACGGGGTACTCGCGGGAGGACAAGCGTCTGGCCATCGAGGATCTCGGCGTCACGGAGATCTGCGGCATCTACGGGCTGAGCGAGTGCCACGGTCTCTGCGCGATGTCGTCGGCGACGGACGCGGTGGATGTCCGTCTGGGAATGGACGGCACCGCCCTCCCCGGGTGGGAATTCCGGGTCGTCGACGCGGAGACGGAGAGCGAAGTGCCCGGTGGAGAGGTCGGACATCTGCTCGTACGGGGCCCCCTCAGTCCCGGCTACCTCGACGACCCTGAGGCCACGCGACAAGCCTTCACCGCGCAGGGATTCTTCCGCACGGGTGATCTGGTCCGCATCGATGCGTCGGGGGCGCTGCACTACCACTCCCGGTTGAAGGACCTCATCAAGGTGGGCGGCGTGAGCGTATCCCCGCGCGAAGTGGAATCTGTCATCCAGCGCCACCCCGCGGTGCGCCAGGCATTCGTCGTGAGTGTGCCGGATGCGGAAAAGGGTGAGGCCATCGCCGCCGTCGTCGAGCTCTTCGAAGGGGAGAGCACCCAGCCGGCCGAACTGAAGAAATTCGTCCGAGAGCACTCGGCCGGCTACAACACGCCCGCGCACGTCCTTTTCCGCGACGACGCGAGCATCCCGAAGCTGGCCAGCGGCAAGGCGTCCTTGCTGGCGCTGCGGACCGACGTCCTGGCAGAGATGGGAATCCAGGGATGAGCGCGATCTCGTACTACGAGGACTTCGAGCCGGGCCGCGTCTTCGTCCACCACTGGGGACGCACGGTCACGACAGCCGACGCAATCCTCTTCGCCACACTCACGCATCTCTACGAACCCCGTTATTTCAACGCGGAGATCGCGCGATCCGCGGGTCATGCCGTGCTCCCGGTCAGCCCCTATCTCGTGCTGGGTATCGTCATCGGCCTGTCGGTAGAGGACCTGTCGGAGTCGGGTGGCCCCTTCCTCGGGGCGGACGACGTCGTCTTCGCCGAGCCCGTCCACGTCGGCACCACACTGAGCGCCGGAAGCCGGGTCATCTCGCGGCGACCGTCCTCGTCGCGGCCGGGCTGGGGAGTCGTCGAGTGGGAGACCATCGGCGACGACGGTGACCGGGAAGTCGTGAGATTCCGACGAACCAGCCTCGTGAGGAGCCGCCATGGCCAGTGAGCGTTATTTCGAAGACTTCGCAGTGGCCGAAGTGGTCCACCATCGCAGAGGGCACACGGTCACGGAGTCGGACAACGAGATCCTGTCGTTGCTCACCATGAACACGGCCCAGACACACTTCAACCGCGCCTCCCTCGCCGACTATTTCGACGGCAGCTTCCAGCAGCTACCGCTGAGCGCGCCCGTCGCTCTCGCGATCGCGGTCGGCTTGACCAGTGAGGACATGAGCGAGCACGCACTGGCCGAAGTCTCCTGCACCAACGTACGAACGCCCACCCCGATCGTGGCCGGCGACAGCCTCATGGCCACGAGCGAAGTGCTCGAGCTCGCCGACGGTCCCGATCCCTCGAACGGCGTGCTGACCTACAGGATCACCGCGATGGTCCGCGAGCGGGAGGTCCTCACCGCCATCAGAACCGTTCTTCTCAAACGTCGAGCCGCCTTCGGAGACCTCGACGATGCACGCACACGCCAGCAGGTCCACCGCATCACCACTCTCCTCAGCGAACGCTGACGGGGGACGACCCGAACACCGCGGCAGTGTCAACGGACACGGAGCCCGCACGCATCGACAGAGAGGTCATGCATGTCCATCGAAGCCGAGATCCACACTCTCGAAACCAGCACACTCACTCCAGCCACGCGCCGCGCCGTCCGACGAACGGTCCTCGGCGGGGCCGTCGGTTCCGTCGTCGAGTTCTACGAGTTCTCCACGTATGGCGTGCTGGCCAGCACGCTCGCAGTGGTGTTCTTCCCCACCAGCGACCCGACAACCGCCCTCCTCTCCACACTCGCCGTCTTCGCGGTCGCCTTCTTCGCGCGGCCCATCGGCGGATTCTTCTGGGGTGCCCTCGGAGACCGGATCGGCCGGAAGAAGACCCTCGCGTTCACGATCATCCTCATGAGCGTCTTCACCGCCGTGATGGGGCTGACGCCGGGGTACGCGGCGATCGGGATCTTCGCCCCCATCGTGCTCATCGTCCTGCGTTTCCTGCAGGGCGTGTCGGCCGGGGGCGAGGTCTCCGGCGCCGTCTCGTTCGTCGCGGAACACTCCCCGGCCAACCGCCGGGGGTTCAACGTGGGGATGATCACGGTGGGTGCCGGCTTCGGCACCCTCCTCGGCACCGTCGTCCCGAGCATCATGCTGCTCACCCTCACGCCCGAGCAGATGGTCGAGTGGGGATGGCGGATTCCCCTCCTCATCGCGCTGCCGCTGGGCATCATCGGCCTCTATATCCGTCGCCGGCTCGATGAAACGCCCTACTTCAAAGCCCTCGCGAAGGAAAGCCGGCGCTCGGAGAACCCGCTGAAGACCGCCCTCACGGGCCGGGCACAATGGCGGCTGCTGGCGATCGCATTCTTCCTCACGTCGCTCAACGCCGCCTCGTTCTACATGCTCGCCGGGTATCTGCCGAGCTTCGCGACGGCGAGCCTGAATCTGACGGGATTCCAGGCGCTGGCACCAGCCGTCATCGCCGTCGCCTGCGCCATCCTCGCAGAGGTCGTCGCCGCGTGGCTCTCCGACAAGGTCGGCCGGAAACCCGTGCTCATCACCGCTGCCGTCGGCCAGCTCCTGCTGGCACTTCCCTGCTTCCTGTTGATCTCGACCGGACAGTTCGGCTTGATCGTTGTCGGGCTGATCCTGCTCAGCGTCCCCATCGGGGGGTACGCCGGCGTGACGAACCCCGCGCTCAGCGAGCTCTTCCCCACCAACGTGAGGGTCACTGGTCACGGAATCACCTACAACATGGCCGTGGCGGTTTTCGGCGGATCCGCGCCGTATCTGCTTATCTGGCTGGGAGCCGTCACGGGAAGCACCCTGGTAGGTGCCTTCTACCTCATCGCGCTTGCGATCGTCGCTATCCCCGCTGTCCTGGTCATGCGGGAGCGCTCGGGGCAGCCCCTGCAATCATGACGAGCGCCTCATCCGCCGCGCGGCCCGAGGGTGAGCGAGGGCACGGCGGCGACTTCAACGGGATCAGAGCGATCGTGACGGGCGGAGCATCCGGAATCGGACTCGCCGTCGTGGAAGACCTGCGCCGTCGGGGCGCCGAGGTCGCCGCGCTGGACGTCGACTGCTCCGGTGTGCCCGACCACGTTCTCGCGATCGGCGCCGACGTGACCGACGACGGCGCTGTCCGAGCCGGCGTCGAACGCGCCGCGCGGAGTCTCGGGGGCATCGACGTCCTGATCAACAACGCCGGAATCGTCGCCACCGGTTCGGTCGAGGACAACGGCGACGAGGAGTGGGCGCACCTCCTGGATGTCAACGTCACCGGCATGGCTCGGACCACGCGAGCGAGCCTGCCGTTCCTCAGACGCTCGCGTCACGGCGCGATCGTGAACATGTCGTCAGTCGCGGCACGCAACGGACTTCCGAATCGCGTGCTCTACAGCGCAAGCAAGGGCGCTGTGATCTCGCTCACCCTGGCCCTCGCGGTGGACCTGATCTCCGACCGAATCCGTGTGAACGCCGTCTGCCCCGGCACCGTGGACACGCCATTCCTCGACAAGCTCCTCGTCGGCGCCGCAGACCCCGCAGCGGAAAAGCGTTCGCTCCACGGTCGCAACCCCATTCGCCGGCTGATCTCCGCCGAAGAGACGGCCAACGCGGTGCTCTACCTCGCGTCGCCGATGAGCGCCTCGACGACGGGAACCATCCTGGACGTGGACGGGGGGGTGACGACCTTGCGCACACCCCATCGCTGACGCCGCTTCGAAAGCCGCATCGCGGCCCCCCGCATAAAAAGTTGCTCAAACAAGGAATGCGCGGGCGTATACGTTGTTCGAACAAGTAACGGCCCTGCCCTCGGGTCGCGAAAAGGAGAACAATGACCACGTCAGATTCCGGCACGCAGACCGTTTCCGCGTTCGAGCCGGTCACGGTCGGCCGCCTTCAGCTGCGCAACCGCATCGCGATGGCACCCATGACCCGCAGCCGCGCCGTCGGAACCACGGCCACGAACGACATGGCCGAGTACTACGCGCAGCGCGCCGGTGCCGGGCTCATCATCACCGAGGGCATCCAACCCAGCGCCGTCGGGCAGGGGTACCCCGATACCCCGGGGCTGCATTCTCCCGAGCAGGTCGCGTCGTGGCGCGCCGTCACCGACCGCGTTCACGCGGAAGGCGGTGTCATCGTGGCTCAGCTCATGCACACCGGCCGCATCGGACATCCGGCCACCACGGATGCTGTCGGCAACAAGGGTCTCGTCCCCGTCGGCCCGTCCGCGGTGAAGGCCGCCGGCCAGATCTTCACTCCCGCAGGGATGAAGGATTACGTCGTGCCCGTGGCGCTGACCGAGGGCGACATCCAGACCACGATCCAGGACTTCGTCGCCGCCGCTCGCAACGCCGTCGCCGCCGGCTTCGACGCCGTCGAGATCCACGGTGCCAACGGATACCTCCTGCACCAGTTCCTGGCCCCGAACGCCAATCAGCGCAGCGACCGGTGGGGCGGCAGCGTGGAGAACCGCATCCGCCTGACCGTCGAGATCGCCCGCGCGGTCTCGAAGGCGATCGGTTCCGACCGCACGGGTCTCCGAATCTCCCCCCACAACGGCCTGGGCGACACCGTCGAGACCGACTACCGCGACGTGTATCCGGCGCTGGTCACGAGCCTGCGAGCGCTGAACCTGGCGTTCCTGCACCTCGTCGAGGCGGGAGACCCGAGTTTCACCGCCACGGTGCGCGAGCTCTGGGACGGCGCCCTCATCCTCAACTCCGCCGCAGCCGACCCGCTGACACATCCGCAGCGCGTCGAGCTGGTCGCCGACGGGGCAGCGGACCTCGTGTCGTTCGCGCGCCTCTTCATCGCCAACCCCGACCTGGTCGAGCGGCTCGCCCGGGGCGCTGAGATCGCTCTTCCCGATCTCAGCAAGGCGTACGGCGGCGGCAGTGCCGGGTACACGGATTACCCCCGCTCCGCCGAGACCGCGGCGGTCCGCTGACCCTCATCCGGAAAGGAAACCGGCAAGGCGTCACGGTCATGACCTGACGCGGAAGGAATCGACATGTCCGAATTCAACGAGCGGGTCATCGCTCATTTCCGGCAGAGCAACGGCGTTGTGGGAGCCTGGGGCGACCGGCTGGTGCTGATCCATCATCGGGGTGTGCGCACCGGCCTCGCCCGCATCAACCCCGCGATGTCGGTGCGAGACGGCGGGACGTGGATGGTGGTCGGATCGGCCATGGGAGCTCCGAGCGACCCTGCCTGGGTCGGGAATCTCCGCGCGCATCCGCGCACCGTGATCGAGGTCGCCGAGGCCGACGGCATCAGCGAGGTGCCCGTGACCGCGCAGGAACTCAGCGGCACCGAAAGGGAGAGGGCGTTCGCTCGCTTCGTTCGGATGGCGCCTTCCTTTGGCCAGTACCAGGCGAACGCAGGCCGGCTCCTGCCGGTGATCCGGTTCGTGCCCCGATCGCCCTCCGCGTGATCGCGAGACAGGAGGGCGACTCGCGCTCGTTGAGCAGGGCCGGGCCCGGGCTGGTCGGGTTCCGGCGCTCAACGGCCTACGCTGTGGATGTCGTCGACCAAAGGATCCGCCATGTCTTCCCCCAGCGAGCACTCGTCCGAGCAGCGCATTCCGGCGTCGGATGAGCCGGCCGTTCCCGAGTTGGAGCTTGACGAGACCATCGCGCCGCGGCCGGAGGAGGAAGTCGCCGACGTCCTTCGTGCGGAACCGGACACCCGCGATCACAGCGGGCACTCCGACTGACGTCCCCTCAGCCGCGTCTCATCCAGTCTCTTCGGCGCTGCCTTGCTGGGCGGCGCCGTATTGGGCGATCCGCTCCCGGAGGCCCGCCACAAGGGTCTCGAGACTGAACGACCACGCCAGGGTGGGGTCGTAGTCCTTGAGCGCGTGAAACTGGGGGAAGTTCTCCGGTGGGAGGTCTTCCATCCCCGTTTCCGGGAGCTCCCCCCGGGCCAGCATGCTGCGCTCGGCGCCCACCATCAGCGCGGGGAACACCGCTGCCTTGACCGCGCTGTAGGCATCCCCGGGGGAAAGCCCTGCAGCGGCGAAGGCGGCCATGGCGGCCTCGAACGAGGCGGCAGCGCGCACACCCTGCACCGGCCGGCGCGATAGTGCCGCGAAGGCGCCCGGATGCTGGGTGGCCAGATCGCTCATCGCCGAGAAGAACGTGCGGACCCACTCCTCCCAGTGCACGGGCGTCGCGGGCAGGTGTGCTCGCTCCAGCAGCGAATCGACGATCCCGTCGGTGATGGCGTCCCGGGTCTCGACGTGGTTGTACAGCGACGTGACGTGCACACCGAGTTCGCCGGCGATCCGGCGCAGGGTCACCGCGTCCAATCCCTCGCGATCGGCCATGGCGACCGCGCAGTCCAGGATCCGCTCTCGCGTCAGTGCCGCCACCGGATGAGCATAACGTCGTTGACAGGGACACCTACAGTGTAGGTATGCTGTACCTACACTGTAGGTCTACCCATGAGGAGCCGAAATGTTCGCGTCACAGGAACTGGAACAGAAGCTCACCGAGCTGATCACGAAGCACAACGTCCCCGGCGCGCAGC
Source organism: Microbacterium sp. Z11_20 (assembly GCF_057197605.1). Classification (NCBI taxonomy): domain Bacteria; kingdom Bacillati; phylum Actinomycetota; class Actinomycetes; order Micrococcales; family Microbacteriaceae; genus Microbacterium; species Microbacterium sp. Z11_20. Next base: position 388,587 of record NZ_JBXVOQ010000005.1, read on the forward strand.
TGGCGGTGCTGGACGGAGACACGGTGACCGAGGTCGCTGCGGGCGTGCTCAGCGTGCGCACGGGGCTCGCCGTGACCGCCGACTCGCTCTTCCTTCCCGGCTCGATCGGCAAGCTCTACACCGCGACGCTCATCATGATGCTGGTGGAGGAAGGCAGGCTCGACCTGGACGCCCCGATCCGCACCTACCTGCCGGACTTCGAGGTGGCAGACCAGCGAGCCCGCGACCAAGTGACTCCGCGCGACCTCCTCACCCACACCAGCGGCTTCGACGGCGATCACTTCACCGACACCGGCCGCGGCGACGACGCGCTCGCCGCCTACGTCGCCGGATGCGCCGACCTGCCGCAGATCGCCGCCCCCGGTGCGATCTGGAGCTACAGCAACAGCGGTTACTCGATCCTCGGGCGGATCGTGGAAGTCCTCATGGGAACGACCTTCGAGCAGGCGCTGCGCGATCGGATCTTCACGCCGCTCGGACTCGAGCACACCGTGTCGTTCGCGGACGAGGCGATCGTCCACCCCACCGCCGTGGGACACGTGCCCGACCCGAACGATCCCTCGACGCCGGTGGTGAGCCCGACGTGGGGACTGTGGCGCGCGTTCGGGCCGATGGGCTCGGCCGTCGTGGCATCCGCCGGCGACGTGCTCGCGTTCGCCAGGATGCATCTGGACGGCGGGGTGGCGCCCGACGGCGCCCGGCTGCTGGACGGGGCTCTGGCCGCGAGCATGCTCGAGCAGCAGGTCGAGCTGGTTGACGACTCCGTGCTCGGGCAGGGCTGGGGCCTGGGCTGGATCCTGGACCAGTGGGGTGATGTCCGTGTCATCGGCCATGACGGCAACTCCATCGGACAGAACGCCTTCATGCGCGTGGCCCCCGAGCAGCGCTTCGGATTCTGCCTGCAGACCAACGTGGAAAGCGCGCTGGGGATGTACCGCGAGCTCGCCGGCTGGTTGTTCGGGCGCCGCCTGGGCGTCGGCCCGCGCCCCGACCCTGCAGCGCTCGACGACGAACGGGTGACCCAGCCCGACCGATACACCGGCACCTACGAGCGGGAGGGGCTGAGCTTCCAGATCTCCGCGGACGAGGAGGGCCGCCTGCGGGCCACCGTGACGCCCTCGCACGGGGTCGCGCAAGACCAGGGCTGGCCGCCGATGGTCGACCTGCCCCTGGAGCCGGTGGCGCGGGATGACTCGTTCCTCCTCAAGCTCCCCATCTCCGACGAACCTCTTCTCGCCGTGTTCTTCGATCCCGCCGGCGCAGGCGCTGAACCGACCTACCTGCACTTCGGTGGCCGGGCACACCGACGCACGGGCGTGGCGGGCTAGCCGCGACCGGGGGCCTATTGGTCCCGGTGGCCGGCGTCGTGCAGGCCGCCGCGCGTGCCATCGGCCAGCAGAGCGGCCAGTTGCGCGCGTGAGCGGATGCCGAGCTTGCGGTACACCGACGACAGCTGGGACTCCACCGTGCGCCGGCTGGTGAACCCGGCAGTCGCGATCTCGCGGCTGGAAGCGCCCGCCGCAGCAGCACGTGCGACCTCGCGCTCGCGAGCGGTCAGGACCGCCAGGCGCCCGTCGGACGACGCGGATGCGAGCGCTGTCGCGATGAGCTTGCCGATCGCCACATCCCCCGTGCGCCGCACCAGCACCTCGGCCCGCTCGAGGGCGCGTCGGGCCTGAGCTGCGTGTCCCGCCGCGGTATGGGCGCGCCCGAGGGCCAGCAGCGTCAGGGCGTGCTGGTCGGGGAATCCCGCGCCGGCGAGGATCGCCGCTGACGCCTCCAACCGGGAGACGGACGCCTCGATGACCCCGCGGATGCGCTCAGCGACGCCCGTGAGAAGCGGCCGTTCGTCCCGTGCGAGATCGTCGAGGCGGTCGGCGATCCGCGTGGCTTCGACCGTGTCGCCGAGCTCGGCCGAGGCGTGGGCGAGATCGAAGTCGATCCACAGGCGTCGACCGGGCTCGTGAAGCCCGAGTCTCTCCGCCATCTCCCTCGCGCGCCCCAACTGCACGTGCGCTTCGCGCCAGTCTTCGCGCATTGCGGCGGCCAGCCCGGTCAGCGCGGCCCGGGAGAACTCCCCGACGGCCTCCGAGCCTTGCAGCGTCGGCTCGAGAAGCACCGCTTGGAGCGCATCCTCGTCACCGACGCGGATGGCGAGGAGGCCCCGCGCGCGCGCCTCTGCCGGGAAGAGGGGGTCGGTGCTGTCGGTCTCGAGCGCCCTGTGGGCGGTTCCGAGCCGGCCGGCGTAGACGTCGACGGTCGCGAGGTGGGTGCGGAAGATCCTCTCGATGAACGGCTGATCCGCATCGTGCGCCTGGCGTGCCAGCGTGCGCAGCGCCGTACGCGACTGATCGAGCTCTCCTACCTGGTAGGCGTAGAAGCCGCGGTGCGCCAGCGCGCTGTCAACGGGTGCGAGGAGGTCGACGGAGGACTCCTGAGCCAGCATCTGGTCCAGCAGCTCTTCGTCGAGTCCCCTGCCCAGGTCGATTTTCGCCGTGACCACGGCCGACAGCGCGCGGTGCCGGGATACCGGAGCCGCCTCATCCAGTCGTTCGAGTGCGGACTCGGCCAGCAGGATCCGCTCTTCCGGGTCGTTGGCCGCTTCCGCACGGTACGTATCGACGATGCTCTCCGCGGCTGGGTTGCCCGAGCCGGTGGCGATCGTCTCCAGAACGCGACGCGCTTCGAACTCGCCCGCGTCGACGCTCACGGCCATGAGAAGCACGGGCAGGGCGCGGTCGAGGAGGGGAAGCGGCAGCTCTGCAGGGTTGGTGCTCTGGATGAGGGCAGCGGCCTCGCCGTGGCGGGATGCTCGGAGATAGTGCTCCGCCCGGGTGATCACCGCGGCGAGATCCTCGGTACGTCCGTCCAGGCCCATCGCCGACCAGTCTACGAGCGTGAGAGGCCCGCGGCTCTGGACGCGACCTGTCCTGTGGAGAGGGATCACCGCCACCGGATCGTGCCCATCTGCGCGTCGAAAAGTTCGACCAGTACCTCGGCGAGCGGGCCGTCCGCGCGGCCGTCGCCGATGGTGACGAAGGAGAACACGAGCCACGCCCCCCCGGTGTCGGGCGCGGAGATCGTGTAGGTCACGCGCCGCCCCGCATAGGTGGCGAGGGGGTCGGCCTCCGGGTCGGGAGGTTCGATGTCCTCCTCGCGCAGCGCCGGCTGTCCGTCGATGTCGACGACGGAGGCCGCTGCCGCGCTGTCGGCGCTCAGCGCGGCGAGCACCTCGTCGGGTGTGACCGTCCCCGCATCCGGGTCGTGCCACTCCGACACGGTGTACGAGGCGGGCACGGCCACCTCGCCCATGCGCTGGGTCGGCAGGCACAGCACCCCCGCCCCCGCCGAGCGCGCGCGGTCAACGAGCCGCACGAGGTGCTTGCGGAGTTCTGCCCGGAACGGAGTCGCCGTGTCGCGCGGAACCTCGTCGGGCACCGCGTCGTGGGCGAGTTCGTTCAGGCGGCGGTCGAGCTCGGCCGCGTCGGCTGCCCGGAGGGACAGGTTCTCCCATCCGGGGATCTGAACGATGTCATACGCGGTCACGGGGTTCCTTCCGGACGGACTTCCCACAGGAGGTCCAACATGTCGGAGAACAGCGCATGGGCGTTCTCGATGGCGACGCCTCGGGCTGAGACCACGACGTCGAGATTCCAGGCGCGACGCACCAGATCGATGCGCGCGTACAGCGCGCCGTCCTGCGCCTGCGGGAAGGACACGATCGAGACGCCGTCGGCGAGCAGGTCGGGCAGGCTCTGCACCACGGGCCGCCCGAGAGGTCCCGCTGCTCGAGCGCCGTACCGCTCGAGCAGGTAGTCCGGATTCGCGTTCTCGGCCTCCCGCACGGTGATGACGGCCGTCTGCTCTCCACCGGGCAGCGCGGTGGCGACGAACTCACCGGCCCCCTCACCGGCGCGCCACGCCGGCGGGATGCGATGAACCCTCACCGCCGAGAGCGATCTCTCCATGGTCATCGCGTCGTCTCCGTGTCGAGCGCGGTCAGCGCGACGCGTCTCACGCGATAACCGCTCCCACCGGCGGACGCCGCGGGGGAGGGTTCGTCCCCGACTGTCCGCCCGCGGCCCACGGGCACGTCGGTGCCGGAAACGCCACGCTCGCGCGGTGCGGCAACGGCGGACGCCACCCGCAAGAGCGCACGACTGTCGGTCCCCGGCCACCCGGAGAGGCGAGCGGCGCGGGCCTCGGGGAGCGCGCCCACCCCGAACATCGCGCCGACAAGTGCTCCGGTTGCCGCCGGCACGATCTGCATCGCGACCCACCGCGGCGATAGTGCGATGAGCGCTCTTTCTCGCGCGGTAGCGCCCTCCATGCTCGCCGTCTGCAGAGCGTGCGCGATCGCCTGATCCGGGGCCGGCGATGCGCCCTCCGACACCATGTCGGCGCCCACATCCCCCGTGGCGAGCAGGTGTGTGACTGCGTCCGCCCATTCAGAGAGCCCTCCTCGGTGCGCCGGAGGCGTTCCGAGTGTGTCGAGTACGGCACGCAGGGCCGCGTTACGCTGCGGGTCGGGGTCGCCGCGGTGGGCGAGGGCCACCACCGCCGCGGCCGAGAGGGTGGTGTCGCGGGACCTCTGGTCGACGACGTCGCCCTGGGTGAGGTCGTGCCGTTCGCGCAGATTCCGTCGCAGACGGTCCACCGCCCGCGCGTCGTCCAGTGGAAGGCCCGTCGCGGCCGCGTCGGCGACGCAGAGCGCGACCTCGGTGGCTCGCGACCATCCGTCGCCGAGGGCGAGCCCGACGAGCAGCCCGGCTGCCCGAGCCTCGTCTTTCTGGTTCATGTCAGCCCTCACACGCCCATGTCCATCGCACCGCCCGGGCTGGTCGGCCCCGGGCGATCGAATTCCCCGCGTTCGAGCGCGTCCCAGTCGGCGGGGGTGGGATCCTTGTACAAGCGGCCGTAATCGGGTGACGTCGGCCACTCGCCTGTCCGCGCCGCGTCGCGTGCGGCGTGCATCTCCGCCGCATCCCATTTGTCGACGGGTCGCGTCGTCACCTGGTCCGTCCCCGGCACTCGTTGTCCGCCCGGGGGGGTCGCGGCGCCGGGCTCAGCGTTGTACCGGATGCCTTGACCGCCGTCCCGCATATCGTCGACCATCTTGTGGTATGAGTCGTCGGCAATGGTCAGTTGCTGCTGCGCACCGGCGCCCTGCGGGTTCCGGAAACGCGGGTCGTGGGCGTATCCGAGCTGGTTGAGCTGCGTTGCTGTGCTCGGATCGTTCTCCTCGATCGCGTTGCGCTGCGCGTTGCGATAGGACCCGACCCGGCTGTCGTATCCCAGTGCGTCGTCAGGCGTGGTGTTCGGGGTCTGCCGGACGTTGCCGCTGGTGAAGCCGGATTCGTGCACCTTTTTGCCGCTTCCGGTTCCGGGGTGGAATCGGTGGCTGGCGAAGTCCTCGTAATAGGCGTAGGCGTTGTTCTCGAGTGGCTTACTCGCCGCGTCCGAGCGTGGGAGCTTCTTCCTCCCGTTGTCCGCCAAGACGTCGTATCCCGCGACGTGCTCGGACTGGTGCGTGCGTTTGCCATGAATGGTGAAGCGGTGCTCCGTGTTGAGGCGCTTGCGCTCGGCGTCCTTGTCGCCGTAGGTGCTTTCGGGGTACTTCCGGGTGCGCGTAGACGGCCCCGGGCGCCCGTTGCCGTACGGGGAAACGCGGCTGCTGGGCACCGCGCACGGTGTGGCCCGATCCGCGGCGAGGCCGAGGGGGTCGATCATCGCGGTCGGGTTGTCGACGTAGGCCAGCGAGTCCGGCGCCGGCGTGAGGCCCAGCGGGTCGTGGGAGAGGTAGCGGCCGGTCTCGGGATCGTAGTAGCGGTGCCGGTTGTAGTGCAGGCCTGTCTCGGCGTCGTAGTACTGGCCCGGGAATCGCAGCGGTGTGGTGGCGCCCTCGCTGACGGAGGTGGTCGCGCCCCACAACGTGGTGCGCAGGCGTCCCGTCAGCGCCCCGGTGTCGGCGAGTAGTTCGGCGGGCGCGCCGATCTGGTCCGACACGATGGCGTGGAAGCGGACGTCGCCCGGCGCATCGAGGGAACGCTCGATCTGCGTGAGCGGAAGCTCCGCGTCGGAGGTGTAATCCCACATCGTGGCCACCGTCGACCGGCCCGGCGCCGTGTCGATCTGTTCCGCGAGAAGTTGCCCGTCCCACGCGAACCCGACGTCATCGACGACCGCGCCCGTGGCGGCATCCAGTCGCTGTTTCGCGATTCGCCTACCGAGGGGGTCGTAGCGGTAGCGCCACTCGGTGCCGTCGGGCGTTCGAACGCCGATGAGTCGGCTCTCCGCGCTCCACGCGTAGGTCCAGCGCTGCCCATCACGTTCGCGGGTGAGGACGCGCCCCTCTCCGTCGTGCGAGTAGGTGGTCGAGCCCGCGGCGGTCAGCACGCTCCCGCTGTAGCGGCGGGGACCGGCTGCCTCCGGCGCAGCGGACACCGCGGCGGTGGTGACCGCGCCGGCGGGGTCGTAGTCGTAGCGTTCGCGCCACTCGTCGCCGAGCACGGAGCGGACGCGTCCGCGAGCGTCGACCTCCAGCGTGCGCGCCCCGGAGATCATGTCCTCCACGCCAGCGAGGAGGCCGTCGGGCAGGTAGCGGAATTCCCGCCGCTGGAGGGTGTCAGTGCCGCGCAGGACCGTCTGCGCCGCCAACTGCCCCGTGGGCGTCCAGTCCTGGCGAACTTCGGCCACCGGGCCGGCGTCCCCGACCAACGCCCGCGTCCGTTCGTTGCCGGCCGCGTCGTAGCCGAATCGCAGCGAGCGCCCGCCGGTGCTGATCTCCATAGGCCTCCCGGTTGTGCCGTAGGAGACGACCGACTCTGCTCCCGTGGGAGTCCGGCGGCTGACGCGACGGCCGAGGGCGTCGAAAACCGACGTGAGGACGCGTCCGTTGATCGACTCGGACACCACGCGCCCGAGCGGGTCGTAGGTGAACCGGACTTCGCAGTGCTCGTTGGTCGCCGACACCATCCGGTCGGCGGCGTCGTAGGCGAAGACCGCGACCTCATCCTCGCTGCTCCGCCGGATGACCCGTCCCAGGCGGTCGCGTTCGAGAGTGATGGTCTGCCCGGCGCCATTGGTGCGGCGCACCAGTTGCCCGGCAGCGTCGTAGCCGTAGCGCAGGACGCGGCCGTTGTAGTCGGTCTCGGCCACCAGCCGCCCGGCGCCGTCGAACTCGTACTGCCAGGTCAGGCCGCGCTCATCCGTGATCGAGGTCATCCGCAACTCGGTGTCGTAGCCGTAGGTGCGGATGCCCCCGTCGGGGCCGCGGTCGCCGACCGGAAGGTCGAAGTGCGCATAGTCGGTGCGCCAGACACTGCCGCGCTGATCGGTGCGCTCCTCGAAGCTCCCGCGGGCGCTCGCCGCGAACCGTTCGAGGGCGCCGTCAGCGTCGCGAACCTCCAGGGGGTCGCCGGTGACGTCGCGCACCATCAGGGTGGTGTTCCCGAGCGGATCGGTCGCACTCGTGGCGTTCCCGAGCCCGTCATACGTGTAGCGCCATTCGCCCCCGTCCGGCTCGACGACGATGAGCGGGAGACCGGCGGTGTCGGAGCGGATCAAGGTCACGGCGCCGAGGGGATCGGTCACGGAGTTCACGGCGCCCGTGGCCGCGTCGTAGGTGTAGGCGGTGGCCGCCCCGGTGGGATCAACGGCGCGGACGAGACTTCCGTTCTCGTCGTACTCGTAGTGCCACTGCGCGCCGTCCGGCCCCGTCACCACTGCAGGGCGGCCGGCCGCGGTGTACTCGGTGAGGATTCTGCTGCCGTCGGCGCGCGTCACCGCGGTGATGTTGCCGATCATGTCGTAGTCCCAGCGGGTGACGTTGCCGAGCTCGTCCGTCTCGGCCAGCACCCGCCCGAACGAGTCCCGCTCCGCGCTCGAGGCACCGCCCAGGGGGTCGGATCGGCCGATGACCCGCATCCACTCGTCGAGCCGGTAGCGCGTGGCGCCGCCGAGCGAGTCGGTGACCGTGGTGACGCGGCGCTCGGTGTCGTACGCCAGCTCGGTGGTCAGGTAGCCGCCGGCGCCTTCCGCGCGGACGCAACGACCTTCGGCGTCGTACAGGTAGCGGTACCAGCGGCCGTTGACGTCCTCCCACCGCACGAGTCTGCCTTCGTCGTCGTAGGAGAACGTCTGCGGTGTGCCGAGCGCGCCGACGACCTGAACGAGTCTCCGCTCGGAGTCGTAGCGATATTCCGCGAGCGGAGTCGGCGAACCGGCGACGCGCAAGGCGGTGACCAGGCCGTCGGTGGTGTCGATCTCGACCCGGTAACCGCCGGAATGCTCCATCGCCACCGGCATTCCGTTCTCGAGATGCAGGATGAGGCGGTTGCCGGCGCCGTCCAGGATCGCGCGCAACGGGAGCGTGACGTCGTCGGTACCGCCGGCGAAGTAGCGGATCACGTCGGACTGCGGATCCCCGATGAGGAAGCCGGCGCCCGCCCTGCGCAACGCCAGGTACGGGCCGGTATCGGGGAGCACCGATTCGCCGGCCGCCGGAACGGGGTAGCGCAAGAGGGTCCCGTCGGCCAGCGCCAGGTGCAGCCCATCCGCCTCGACCTCGATGCGCTCGTCCAGTGTCGACGCCCACGTGGGTCCGAACACGCGGCCTGCGCGGTAGGAGGAGAGGTGCGTGCGGGTGATCACCAGTGGCAGCACGCCCGGCAACGACACATCCTCCTGCTCCAGTGCCACCGCACCCGTGGCGACGTCGATCGGGTCGCCGCAGAAGGTGCGGTCGCGGATGGAGGTTATGTGCTCGTTGGGCCGTGGGTTGTTGTCCGCGATCCGCCTCTGATCCGGGGCACCTCTCGATGGGTTCGTGGAGGGTCGGACACCGCGCCCCGCCCCGCGGATCGACTGCATCGCGGGACCGAACGCCGACTTCACCGCCGGCGCGAACGCCTTCGCGGCGCCGAAGGTCAGTATGCCCGCGATCGCCAGCCCGAGGTCCAGCCACGACCCGTCGCCCATCAGCGTGAGCGCGACCTCGGCGACCAGGGCCACTGCGCCGATGACCGCCCCGGCGAGGATGAGGGGGCCCACCCCGGGAATGATCACGGCGAGCACGGCCAACGCCATCCCGATGTACGTGAGCACCTTCACGAGGATCTTCAAGAACTTCTTGAACCCCGCCACGAAGCGGTCGACCCAGCTGTCCTTGAGTCCGTCGTCGAACCCGCCGCGCACCACGCGCGCGGCCTCTGCGCCGGCTTCGTCGAAGCGTGCGAGCACGTCGTTCAGCTTCGCCTTCGCGGCCGCGACCCGGCCCGCAGCCGCCTCCACCGCCGCCGTCCGGGCGGCGTTCGCCTGCTCCTGCTCCGGCGTCAGGTCGGCACCCGGTTGGGCGACGGTCTCCGGCACCGACTCCGCCTGCCGGGAGGCCCCGCTCGCGTCGATCGCGTCGTCCAGCGCGGCGCTGGATCCCCTCAGCGCCACATCCACGGCCGGACGGAACCGGGTGAGCGCGGTGACCACCGCTTCGTAACGGCCCACCACCTGGGTCAGATCCTTGGACACCTGCTCGGCGGAGCCGCGCAGCTCGTCGGCGTAGGCGCCCCTGAGTGACTCGCCGGATGCGATCCGCGCGAGACGGTCGCCCTGCTCCCGCATCGACTCCGCGAGGGAGCGGAAATACGACACGCGCTCGTCGATGGCCACGACATCCGCGACGACCGGGTCGCCGTCCCGTCCCAGCAGGTCCCACGGCCCTGGGCGCTCAGCCACGGGACACCTCGGTCTCGATGCTGCTGGCCAGCTGCTTGTCCGCGTCGCTCCATACGCTGCACGCCTGATCGACGCGGTCGCTGAACTTGCCCAGGCGTTCCATGATCTTGTCGCGGTGCACCCGCCAGTTGTCGGCGAATTCATCCATGGCGCGGCTCACGTCGCGCTGGCCCCAGATGCCGGCGTTCTGGTCGGCGTTCTTGCCCGCGTTGGTGAACTCCTCGCGGATCGCTTTGAGGTCGCGGTTGGTGTCGTCGAGAGTGCCATCGACGATGAGATTGGCCATGATGGTGCCTTTCTACGGGTCGGAAGAGTCAGTCCAGGAGGCGGGGTACCTGGACGGTCTGCAGCATCCCGCCCCCCAGGTGCACGACGGCCCGGCCCGGCGCCACCGGTGCAGCGGTGAGAGAGCGGGGCACCCGCACGCCCAGAAGGTCGCCGTCCAGGACGGTGCGGGGGCTGAGGAGCGCCCCGCGCTGGTTGTTGCGGATGTCGACCTGCCATCCGGAGAACCCACTGCCCACCTCGGCCGCGTTCCCCCCGAGGATGATCCCGCGGTCCCCGCCCGCCGCCTCGCGGATCCAGGCGCGGAGGAAGTCTTTCGCCGGCATGTCACGGGTGTTCTCCCCGTCGTCGACGACGAGGACGACGGGGCGCTCGCCGGGGGCGAGCGCGTCGGAGAGCTCGGATTCTTCGACCTCGGCGTGCTCGAAGATCCGGCGCACGCCGGGGGTGTCCGCGAACATCGCCGGGAGCGGGGAGCGGCGCGGACACACCAGCACGACATCGCTCCCGCCTTCCAGGAGGGAGCGCGTCATGACCGCCAGCACGTTGCTCCGTCCCGAGCGCGGCGGACCCGCCACGAGGAAGGTCGGCGCGCCGCCGCCCAGGTCCGGCCCCACTGCGGCGAGGTCGTCACCGCCGACGCCGACCATCGACCACATGGCGGCGTGCACCTCGGTGCGGGGGTAGGACGTCGCCTCCTCCCACGTGAGCGAGCTGGGCAGCAAATCGATCCGCAGCGGCTGCGAAGCGCGCGGCACGCTGCGGTCGCGCTCGCGGGCTCGCATGGCGATCTCCGTCAGCGCGACCGCCTGTCCCGTCGCGCTGACATCGGCCGCCAGGAGCGCGACCTGCGCCTCACGGCCGGAGCCGGCGCGGATCATGCGGCCTTCCGGCATCGCCTCCGGCACGGCGCGTGGGCTGACGCCGCCCAGGCTGTAATCCGTGCGATCGGCCATGCGGAGCATCCACTTGTCCTCGGTGAGAACGCTGATCCGGCCCGACAGCAGCGAGCGGTCGCCGGCGAGGATGACATGCAGGCCCGCGCCTGCTCCTTCGCGCAGGAACCCCAGCACGGTCTCCACGAGAGCGCCGCCGTCGGCGTCGCCGAACGTGCTGATGAAGCTCTCCCACCGGTCGACGAGCAGGACCAGGTGCGGCAGCCGATCGGCCCCGTCGGCCTGGGCGCGCTGCTCGCCGATGTCGGCGACCCCCAGCCGGCCCAGCAGATCCTGGCGTCGGGTGAGTTCGGCCTGCAGCCGATCGAACAGGCGCGTGATGCGCTCACGCTCGGAGCGCTGGACGACGGCGCCCGTGTGCGGCAGGCGGCTCAGCGGAAGCAGTGCGCCGTTGCCCATATCCACGCCGAACAGGTGCACGTCGGCGCTGGAGATGCGTTCGGCGATGCCTCCCGCGATCGAACGCAGCGCCTGGGATCGGCCACTGCGGGCCGATCCGGCGAGGAAGAGATGGCCGAAGTCGGCGAATTCGATGCGCACAGGGTGCTGCGCCTGCTGTGCGGGCAGGTCGGCGAGGGCCCACGGTACGGCGGGCAGACGAGCGCCGCCCGTGCCGCCGGCCGCGGCCTCGCCGACGGACAGGTCGGCTCGGAGGACGGAGGTGGGCAGCGCGGGGAGCCAGGGCGAATGGTTCGGGGGCAGTGCCAGCTCTTCGGCAGCGTCTCTCGCCGCATCCACGAGGCGGGAGAGGTCGGTGCTCTCGCCGTCCTCGGTCTCGGTGCGTGGCGGCGCCGGGAGGGGGTAGCCGGCGCTGTCCCACCCCACTTCGACGACGAACGGCGCGGCCCGGTGCGCGGCGCCGGCGCCGGCGCCGGCGCTGCGGCCGCCCACCCGGGCGGTCTGGAACGGGATGAGGGAGGAGTGGCCCAGGCGCACGTAGGCGCGCCCCGGCAGCGATGCGGGGATGCGTGCCGCATCCGGCGCGTTGATCACATCGGTGCTGTCGGCGGTGTCGGTGACCCGCAGCGAGATGCGCAGGTTGGTGTTGGCCCGGATCTCGGCCGACACCACTCCGGCGGGCCGCTGGGTCGCGAGGATGAGATGGATGCCGAGGGAGCGTCCGCGCTGCGCGATGTTGACCAGGCCGGTGACGAAGTCGGGGAGTTCGCGGGCCATCGAGGCGAACTCGTCGATGACGATGAGCAGCCGCGGCATGGGCGGGCGGTGCGGGTCGGTGCGGACGTCGGCGATGTAGTCCTCGATGTCCTTCGCTCCGACGCCGGCGAGCAGGTGTTCGCGCCGGGTGAGTTCCGCCCCGAGGGAGGTCAGGGCGCGCTCGACCAGGTGGGCGTCGAGATCGGTGACCATCCCCACGGTGTGGGGGAGCCGGACGGCGTCTTTGAATGCGGCGCCGCCCTTGTAGTCCACCAGCACGAAGTTGATCCCGTCCGGACGGTTGCTCACGGCCAGGCTCGCCACGAGCGACTGGAGGAGTTCGGACTTGCCCGACCCCGTCGTCCCGGCGACGAGGCCGTGCGGGCCGTCGACGGACAGGTCGAGGGAGAAGGGGCCGTCCAGTGACACGCCCACGACCGCGCGGGTGCTGCGCGCGCCCCCCGACCACCGCCGCAGCAGGTCGGTCGATTGGACGGGTTCCAGACCCATCACCTCGGTGAGCCGGGCGGCGTCGGGAATCGCGTCGTCCTCGTCGCCGGGGTCGCGCAAGGATGCGAGCGCGCGAGCGACCTCCTCGAACCAGTCGCGGTCGATCCCGTCGAGGCGTACTTCGCGCACCGCCTGGAAGGATGACCGCCGGATGACCGCGCGTGCGTCGGATCCGATGGCGACGACGGCCGTGCATTCTTCGGGCAGGGAGCGCTCGTCATCGTCCACGCAGACGCTGTAGATCCCGACGCTGGGGCCGTCACGCAGCACGCCCGCCACGCCTGGGTAGCTGCGCAGCCGGCGTGCGCCGTCCCACACCACGAGGACATCCGGAGTGAATCGAACCGGCTTCCCGAAGGAGCCGGCCGCCTGCGCCTGGCGGGATGCGACCAGTTGCGCGAGCTCGGCGACCCGTCGGCCGATCGTGTCGGCGTCGTTGCCGATGAGTGCGCGGGCGTCCTGACCGAGGGCCGGTACCGCGTGCGGAAGCCACGCCGTCCAGCCCCAGTCCGGCTCCCGGTCGCCTGCCGTCAGCACGTACAACTGAAGGTCGCGGGGGCTCTGCAGGACGGCGAGCTGCGCGATGATCCATCCGGCGGTCGACCGCACCCCTGCGGCCGAACCCGCCAGGCCGACGACGCCCGACACCGCCAGGGGGATCGTCGCGGGCACATCGCGCAGCGTCGCGGGAAGCCGTCGGCGGTGCTCGAGCGGCTCCCGCATGTCCTCCACGACCACCCGGCTGGCGATATCGGCGGTGCCCAGGCGGATCAGGAGGTGGTCGTCGTCGCCGGGCCGCCTCGCCCACAGCTGTGCGGCCGGACGCGTGGCGATCGGCCACAGGTCGGCCGCGCTGGGCGCCGTCTCGAGCAGGGCGGCGCGCTCTCCGGCACGGCGCAGCTCGATATCGGACTCGATCTGCGCGACGAGCGCCGCATGGTCGGCAGCCCGCTCGGCATGGGTGCGGCGTCCCTGCCGCCGGGCGACGAACGCGTTGGTGAAGGCGACGACCGGGGTCAGCGCGGCGATGAGGAGGAACGTCGGCGAACCGAAGGCCACCGCGGTGACGACGGCTCCCACCAGCGGCAGGAAAGCGGCGACCCAGGGCCACGAACTCCGGCTCTGCGCGGCCGGGGCCGACGGGATCGTGAACGTCGACTCGGGCTCGGAGAAGCGCACTCGAGGCGGGCGGTGGAACTCCCGCACGGCTCCGTCCTCCGAGGGCTCCAGGACCGCGTCGGTGAGAGTGGCAGGTCGATACTGCACGAGCCGGTCGCCGATGCGGATGTCGGTCCCCGATGGCCAGTCGACGAAATCGTCGTCCAGCATCCGCTCGCCGAGGGCGGCGCGCACGCCGACGCCGGCCGCGCGCACCCGCACCCGCATCCGCACATCCACCTCGACGATCAGTGCCGCCTCGGGCAGCCCCGGCAGATAGGCGCCGCGCGCGCGGGACCCGCCGATCCCGTGCCGACCCGGTCCGAGCCGCACGACCCTTCCGCTGCCCGGCCCCCCGGCCAGTCCGATGTCCACGAGGCCGGTGTCGCCCACGGGCGACATGCCGTCGGGTTCTCGGGAGACGGTGATCATCGCACCCTGGCGGACCCCGGCCTCTTGCAGGGACTGGGCCGGGTCCACCCAGCGCCCGTCGATGACGACCGACTCGTCGCCCGCGGCGGCCGCGGCACTGTCGGCGCCCATTCGGCGAAGGACGTCGCGGACGGAAGCGTCGCCATCGACCTCGACGAGGAAGTCGCGAGCACGGCGATCGAGGTCGCGAAGGGTGGCGGTGATGCGCATGGGGGGATGCTCCGGGTGAACGCACCGCGGTTCCGCGCCCGGGGGCGCGGAACCGCGGGGGGGGGGGGGGGGGGGGGGGAAGGGGGTCTTTTTCCCTCCCGGCTCTTGGGAGGTTCTTGTCTTCTTTCCTGGCCCCCCCCGCCCCCTCCCCCCCCCCACTCCTCCTCCCCCCCCACC
>NZ_JBXVOQ010000006.1:0-329668 GCF_057197605.1 Microbacterium sp. Z11_20
CCTGCATCCAGGAAGTGTTGATCCCGCCCAGCAGGGCGCCGGTGTCGAGGCCCTGCATCCAGGAAGTGTTGATCCCGTCCAGCAGGGCTTCGCGCTCGGACCGATCAGTTGGAAGCTCGGGCAGGTCGGACTCGGTCACGCTTCTACTGAATCAGATCCCTGAGACACGGGGGTTTCGTAGCGGACGAGAGATCTCAAGCGTGCGACGCTCGGGCACATTATGTGAGCCGCACGATGAACGACCGGCATGCGAGCAGACCCTTGCTACCAAGACGAACGTCGCCGAGGGACGCTCGGTTGGGCCGCTCTGCTCAGTCGTGAAGTAGGCCAATGAGCAGGGCGGACACATCCGAATCTGGCCAGGTTTCCTGCTGTAGTCCGTCCGCCCCGTATGCGATCACGTCCCAGCCGTCAGGCTGCCACACCAAGACAACGATCATTCCGCCGTTGCAGACTGTACGAAGACAGGTCTGGGTCGACTGTGAGAAGTCGACCCAGTCGTCTGGAATGAATCGCTCGCCGGGAAGAGGGATCAGGAGCGGGCGGATTGACTCATCGCGATAACGCATTTAATCCAGGGGCTCCTTGCTGGGAAAATCTTTCTTGAGCTGAGGGGTTGGGACCTGCTGCCATCGCCGCAAAGTCTGGGCGTCGAAAATGGGAGACCTCATTGGCCACGCAACCCACGGTCGCGGACTGACGGCCCGCGTTGCTTGGGCTGCCAGAAAGACCCGCTCGAGTCCGCGTTGCACCTCGGCGATGTCAAGTTGGTAGTAGCCCTTTACATCCCCGTCTCGACGTATGTAGACGACCGGCAGCCAGATCGGCGTACCCCCGGTGTTGTCGGCATGGATCACCAGCTGATGACCGATCTCACCTCCGACTTGGTAGTTGCTCCACAGAGCAGTGTGGAAGCTGTCGGCGCTCGTACGCTGATCCCGGTGTCTACCCTGCATTGCCGTGCACAGTGGTCGAGAAGTGTTGGACGGCCGCCGGCGCGGGGTCGTGAACTGAGCCACCCATCTCCACCAACTTGCGGCCCTTTGCTGTCGGCCTGGGACGAGGTGGTGCTGCGTACTGGTCGACGCTCGGCCCTTCGATAAATCCCGCCTCTTCGAGCAGCGCGCCCGCCCCCTCGAGCTCTCCAGGCGTAAACAGCACTCCGTGGAGGTTGAGTTCGGTCGCAAGGAAGGCATCGGGATCCGGGGCGCCTCCTCGCACCTCCATTTCGTCATAGAGCCACTTCAAGTAGCGATCTTGCAGGCCCTGGCGACGCAGTACCGGGGCCCGGCGCAGGCGATCGAACTCCTCCGCCTTTGCCCTGCCGGCGGGCTGCAGCCACACGCCCTGAAGACCGGCGACAGAACGGAAACCGTTCACCAGCCCGCGCTGTCGAAGCAGTTCGAGATGGTGCTCGACGGCCTCGCGGCCAAGGTCGTCAGCATCAAGGTGCTCGGTGACTTGGTCGACGCTGACCGCTGCGGCCGTCGTGACCTGGGTGAGGTCACTAAGCGCGACGAGGACGCGGAGGGTTCGTGATGTCTCGGGCGAGATCTCCGGTGGCACGACTTCAGGCTATCGGTGGGCCGACCGCTTGATTGATGCAGGCACGATTGCTCGCCGTGATTTCGGTTGTGTCAGATGGGGATCCCCTTGCGCATCTCCCCACTTGCGCAGCGGAGAACCTCCGAATGTCCACCGGCCTGCGGCACGGGCAAGGTGGGCTCGGGCAGATTGTCGCCGAAAGCCAGGCCAGGATGAAGGAGACGGTCGCGTTTGAGCGCGAACCGTTGGTGTTGCCGTCACTGGAATCGTCGCCCCTGAGTGTCAGGATCTACTCCGTTGTCCAACCTTGGAGGGTGAGAGCTACCGAGCTCGGAAGAGAGTGTGCAGCGTGATCCACACCCGTCCTATCGCCCTGGTCGCCGTGGTCGGCCTGATGCTTCCCCTTACGGCGTGCGCGTCTGCGGCGGGCAGCTCGCCGTCACTGACGGCGACGTCGTCTCCGACGGCTGCGCCGTCTGCGGAGGTCGAGCTGCCGTCGCAGGATCGTTCTCGGTGGGTGATGCCGCTCGATGAGTTCCAGGACCCGTCGACGGATGCGCTTCTTAGCTATGCCGAGAACCTGCTGGTCGCGGATTGCCTTGGAGAGGAGGGCATTAGCTGGCCAATTCCGTGGCAACCGACCGATGATGAAAGCTACCTCGAGCCTGAAGCCAACATTTCTGGCTTCCCAGCGCTCACCGTTGCTCTCGCAACGGAGTCCGGGTACCACGTCAACTTCAACCCCGGCTGGAGAGGAATCTCCTATGAGTCCACACAAGAGCTGAACGCCATCGCACTCTCGACGCCGGGGTTCGAGCCTGTCGTCGCGGCGTGTCTCGACGAGGCTCGCCAGCAGGTGCCCACTCTCGCCGTAAGCGAATCCACCAACCAACTGCTCGCGTGGAGAGCCGAGACGGACTTTCTGGCAGAAGACCCTCCTGCTGTCGTGGACGCGGGGGCGCGGTGGCAGCGGTGCCTGAAGGATGCGGGGTACGTGTCGGTACCAGACTCACCGTACGAGAAGGTCGAAGCGGACTCCTGGATGCCCTCGGACGAGATGATGGCTGAGGTCGGAATTCCGCCTCGCGAGGCTGAATTGACGCAGAAGGAAATAGACCTTGCGGTGGCGGACGCCTCGTGCCGGGAATCCTCGGGCTGGTCGGAGGCGTACTACCAGAAGGTCTGGGAGGCGCAGGCGAAACTCGTGTCCGAGCATGCCGACGAGCTGATCCGCATTCGTGAAGAGTGGGAAGCAGCACGTGAGATCGTGCTGGATGTAGTCGCTGCCCACGCTCCTGAGCAGTGATCGTGCGTCAGGCGGTTCTCGCGGCACGCGTTCGGCCGGCCGAGACCCTTCGACAGGGAATATGACGATGTCGTGTCAGGATCGGGCGGCAATAACAACCTTTCTCGATGAATGCTCTACACAGCACACCAACTGCGGCCTGAAGGAGGCGGGTGAACGATCGACGCGACGCCTTCGAGGCGCTCTTCGCCGAACACCACGCTGCCGTGCTGCGGTATGTGGAGCGACGTGTTGATGACAGAGAACAAGCCCGCGAGCTGACCATGGACTGCTTCGAGATCGCCTGGCGCCGTTACGACCGAGCTGCGCCGTTCCGTCGCCCCTGGCTGCTGCAAACTGCACGCAACCTGGTCGGCGACTCCTACCGGCGCCGCGACCGCGAACGCGAGGGAATGCGAACACTCGCCGCAGCGTCCGACGGGCCGGACACCACTTTCCAGAACGTCGACCTGCGCCTCGCCTTACGACACCTTACGGCCGCGGATCGGGAAATCCTCGAGCTGTTCTACTGGGACGGGCTGACCGCACCCGAGATCGCCCAAGTCGTCGGATGCCGAACCTCAGCTGCCTGGAAACGACTCAGCCGGGCACGAGACGCCCTCCGATCACTCCTTGAAGAACCCCGCAGGCCTCCTACCAGCTCCGCCCCCATCAGGAGTGCCACCGCGCGGCAAGTGGGAGGGGGTGCGATGGGTTATGTCATGGACTGACGAGAAGATCGAGCGGGTCATGCGCGACATCGACCCGGCAAGGACGGCACCCGACGCATCCCCACTCCCAAGGGAATGGTCCCAAATGCGGAGCATCATGGTCTCCACTCCGCCGCGGCGAAGCATCCTTCGCCCCATCGCTCGATGGGGCTGGACCGTACCGGTTGCCGCCGCCGTGGTTGTCGTCGCGCTCACGGTAGGACCGATTGCCGCAACACCCTCATACGCCGCCACACCCCCACCGCTCACGATCCAGCCACTCGACGACACTATCGACGACGTCCTCAGCGAATCCCTCGACATTCTCCACGCGGCAACAGCGACGACACCATCACGGGATGCTGAGGTCGTCCGATGGTCGTTGCGGGAGGACGGCACCGATAACCCGGTCATCGTGCCGGAACGGCAAGAATGGGTGTGGAATGCGGACGGCACTGGCTACCTGTCAGCGAGAGCCGGCGCCCCATACTCCGTCACTAACGATGGGAAGATCGTCGAACCAGTCGGCGACGCGCCCGACGAAGGCGACCCGATCGAGACGGCTAGGTCGTCCCCGAGCGATTTCGGCTTCTTCCCCGACGAGCCACCCGCGGATGCTCGCGAGATGCGCGACTACCTCACCGTCCAAGCACACCTCCCCGACGATGCAGACGCGCTCGCTTGGTGGGGCGCGATCAGCCTGCTTCGAGACGAATGGACACTCACCGCGGATCAGCAAGCGGCCGCGCTCGAGATCCTTGCCGCCACAGGGGGACTGAGCGTGCTCGGCACCGTCGAAGACCGATTCGGCCGCGACGGCATCGCCCTCTCCGTGACGTCCGCCAACCGCGACCAATTCGGCGCCACCATCGTGCTGGACGAAGCCAGCCGCCAGATCATCGCAGCCGACATCACCTACAACGGCGGTAGCAACCGTCTCGACCTCGACACCGGATCCGTCATCGAGTACTCCGCCTGGCTCCTGCCCCGCTGAGCTCGGAGGCCACCCCCGCGTTGCTGCCGTTGTGCGCGGGAGGGGGACCACCAAGCCCGACGCCCACCCTCGACACCACACGTGAAATCAGACCAAGAGACAGGCAATGAGCTCATACCCGGTCGGTCCCGCTGACATCGAACTACCACCGACCGAGCCCATTGAGATCTCGTGGCCCCTAGATACACCCACGACGACCCCCAGCCAGCCTGAACGCTCCGACGTGTGATCGCGTCACACAGGCGTAGTAGAGGGGCACCTCGAACGGGGGTCGGTCACCGGGCTAGCCGGTGCCCGTAGATGGATCGATTAGCGGCCGTTCTGCGAGACGATTGTCAGCGATCAGTGATGAATGCGGGCCGCCCGCTCGGCCAGCGATGACCCGCTGGAAGCGGACGCGTGATGAAAAAGGGGCGGACGCAGCGACCCGAACACCGCGCCCGCCCGGTGCGCTCCCCGCCACCGCGAAGCCAGCGGGACGGGGGTTGGAGGCTCCTAGGAGCAGCGCACGTTCGTGACGACGCCGAAGACGTTCGCTGAGGTGTTGGCGTAGGCGGTTGCGACGACGGCGGTGCCGTTGCGTGCCTGCAGGGTGCCGGAGGAGCGGGCGTTGGCGATGGAGCCGACTCCGGGGAGAGCGGTGGTGGAGAACGTGCCACAGCTGGTCCAGCTGAGCATCGAACCTGTCAGGTTTGCTGACCGGTACGCGCACACCCTCCCGGTGGCGCAAGACCCGACCGCGTCGATTCCCACCTCGTCGGCGACGGTCAGCGTCATCCGCCGCTCCGGCCACGTGACGGTGTTCTCGTCGATGAGGACCCCGCCGGGCTGGTGGGCGAGAGCGTATTCGATGTCGGGGTGCAGGGGTTGTGTCCCGTGGGCGGCTGCGCCGGTGAGGACGCCTGCGACGATGACGGCCGTGCCGAGGATGACGGATGCGAGCTTGTTCTTCACTGGGCCTCCCACATGGTGTACGCGATCACAGCGCCGGCGGGGATGTCCCCGTCGGGTGTGACGCGCGTCGATTCGATACCGACGATTCGTCCGGTGTCGGCGCTGATGAGCAGCGTCGTGCGGATGTCTGGGTGCGCGGCGGAGTCCGCGGTGATGCCGAGCACTTCACGCCCCGCCCGGTCATGCCCTGTCCCGAGGACGTGCACGCCGTCCTGCGCGAGCACCAGGCGCAGCAGCGCGGCATGCTGGGCGGTCTCGAACGTCCACCACCGCATGGCGCTGTCGATGAAGTCCATGACGTCGGCCCCGTCGAAGGTGTCTGGGAGCCCGAGCCCGTGGAGCAGCGCCTGCATCGCTTCGGGGGTCTCCCCTGAGGGTTCCACCGGCGGGACCCCCATCTCACCCTGCTGGTAGACCGTCTCGGTGAGCACCGACCCCACCGCTGGGGCGTCCTGCTCCGGGATGGTGGAGGTGGCCCCGTCCGCCCAGTACGGCTCGGCCGCGACGACTTGCACCGTGCCGGAACCGTCCGGCTCCCAGGTGGTGGTGGTCACCTGCGGGCAGATGGCGACCGCCTGCCGCCCCTCCGGCATCTGGGTGATCTGGATGTACCAGCCGACGGTCTCGGTGTGCCGGCTCTGCGCTGCCCCTTCGGCCGCGTGCAGGCGGGTGGTGGCCATGGCTGTCACCTCCTCCACGGTCATCTCCTCGGCGTTCGAGAACGTGATGGGGCGCGGGGTCAGCGCCGCCTGCGCGCGGGGTCCAGGGGCGAGGAAGACGGTGACCACCGCGAGGATGACCACGAGGGCAGCTGCGGCCGGGAGCGCGATGAGCGCGGGGGTCCCCCGCAGGTGCCGGATGGGGGCGGGGCCGAGAGCGATCCGGTCCCGCAGCGCCATTTGCGCGGGGGTCAGGGTCGCATCCGCCGGGGTCCGAGCGGGGTCGGCAGCGCGGAGCAGGAGGTCGAGGTCCTCATCCCTCATCGTGCTCACCTCCGGTCCTGGCGAAGTCCGGTTGCAGGATGTCGCGCAGCTTCGCTCGTGCTCGGCTGAGGGCGACCCAGAGGGCGGGGGTGGAGCATCGCAGCACCTTCGCGGCTTCCGCCGCGGACAGCCCATCCCAGTACGTCAGCATGATCGCTTCGCGTTCGCGTTCGGACAGCGACAGCAGGGCGTCCCGGATCACGAGGCGTTCCAAGGTGCCCAAGTGCACCACCGGCTCCTCGACGAGCCGCTCGAGCGCGGCTTCGGCCGCCCGCCGCCGGCTGCCGCGCTTGTAGTGGTCGCGGAGCTTGTAGGAAGCCGTGAGGAACAGCCATGGCCTGTCCACCTCTCGTTCCTGCCCCAGTCGCACCCATGCCAGCTCGAAGGTCTCCGCGGCGATGTCCTCAGCGACCTGCTGATCGTCCACGCGACGTTCGGCGTACCGGAGTACAGCGAGGTAGTGCGCCTCGAACAGCAGCGTGAACGCTTCCGTCACCCTTACCCCGTTCGTCAGCGCGGACTCATCTGTACATGGACGCAGGGGCCGGATCCTTACACGCGCCAGCGAAATTGGTTCCGGCGGGCCGTCCCGAGCCCTACCGTTTCTGGACCGATCCAGATTCTGTCAAATCTGGACCCGGTACAAGATCCCAGATTTCGGTGTCTCCAGCCAAGCTGAAGCGTGGCAGGATAACTATGCCCGTGCGATTCCTGCCACTACGGCCCTGGCACTGCGGTCTGGGTGTTAGGACCGGCTTCCGGCGTCCATGTAGTGAGTGAACCGGCTCAACAGCAGCCAGGACCATCCATTCAAAGGAGAATCATGGATATTCGGCGCCATCTCACCATGGCCATGACCCCATTCGCGGTCGCCGGCCTTGTGTTGGGCGGGGGGATCTCTGCCCACGCCTCCCAAACCCCCGACGACCCGCTGGTGGCCGCGGCCCAGGAGGCCGACGAGCGCGGCTACATCGTGGTCGACCCAGCCGATGCCGAGGTGGTGGGTGGAGCCGTGTTCTACCCGACCGGCCCCATCGCCGAGGACACGCTGGTCGTGATTGCCGATGGGGACGGCTCACTCCCCGACGGGCTCACCGAGAGCAACCTCGCGCGGGTGGCTGACCAGGCCCGCTCAGCTCAGGCCGACGATGATGACGACTTCCACATCGCGGCGGTGTGGAGCGCCACGAGCGCCGGATGGTCCGGGGCGTACACCGGCGGCTCACTCATCGGCTGGGACGACACAGCGGTCGCCAGCTACTCGTTCCACACCGCGGCCGGCTACAACCAGCGGGCCTCTGGGAACGGGTTGGGCTACTACCGGGGGTACAACGGCAGCCAATTCGGCACCTGGTCGCAGTGGTACTACGTGGGCATCGCCTCCAGCACCGGCGCTGGCGGTTCCGTCCCGTGGGGCAACGTCGCTGCCACCAAGAAGTTCCGTGCCCTCTGCACCCAGACCACCGCCTGCTGGGGCAACTGGAACTGACCGGCGGGGACGACCAGGAGCTGGGGCGGACGGTGTCACGCCCCAGCTCCTGCTTCTTTTCGGCCCGACCGTGAACCTTTCACGCTGCGCCGGACACTATTAACCAAGAGGGAAGGTCACCATGGACGAGACAGAGCAGTGGGCGCGTGCCCGTCGCGGCGATCATGACGCGTTCGGTGCGATCTTCGACCTGTACCACTCCCGTGTCTTCGCGCGGGCCTACCGGCTGCTCGACAGTCACGAGGATGCCAAGGACGCCGTCGCCATCGCGTTCCTAGAGCTGTGGCGTAAGCGCTCGTCCGTCCGCGTGCTGGACGGCTCTCCCCTGCCCTGGCTCCTGACCACCGTCGCTCACGCCTGCCGGAACCTGGCGCGTTCCCGACGCCGCTACCAGTCGCTTCTGCGTCGCACCCCTCCCCCGCGATCTGTGGACCCTCCGACCGTTCCCGACGAGACCGGCGTCATCGCGGCGTTGAGGCGCTTGCCCGCCCGTGAGCAGAGCGTGGTGGTTCTCACCGTGCTGGAGGGCTACCCGCATCAGGCCGCGGCCGAAGCCCTCGGCGTCCCCGTGGGCACGGTCAAGTCCCGACTCAACCGCGCGAAGGCGCGGCTTCGCGACGAGATGAATGAGGTGGAGATCGCATGATGTTCGACAACGACCGCTTGGCAGAGCCCGAACGGGAGCGGCTGCGTTCGCTCGTCCTCGACGGGACCGCCGAGCTCGACGCTCGCCGCCAGCGCCGCGGCCGCGCTGTGGCCGCGGGCCTCTCCGTCGCCCTGGTCGCGGGAGTCGTTGCGGGAACGGGCTTGTTCCTCGGCAGCCAGAACGCGCAGGCGCCCGCCGCACCGGCCCCTCAGGGCGCGGAGGTCCCCCAGCCGTGCTCGGATTACGCCGGCACCGATGACCAGCTTGCGCCGGGCTCAGAACCTATCGCCGCGGCCGCGCGCGCAGCCACTCTCCCCAAGGGCTTCATCATCAGCCCCGCCATCAGCATTGCCGACTCCGGCGACGGGTGGGAGGTGCGGGTGCGAGTGTGCGGTGACGAGCCGACCCGGGCCGTCCTGGTCCAGGCGGGCAACACCATCGCTTCTCAGATGGCCGACGAGTCTGACCGCGTCACGGCCTTGACCATCGAGGCGTGGTCCCCCGTCGCTGAGGACGCCATTGCAAAGGACGCCGACGTTTCCGAGGTGACGGCCAACTTCCAGCTCACCGACTGGAACGCGCCGCCGGCGGATGCGTGGCGCTGACCCACACCCCGAGCAGAGCGTCCTTCTTCCCTGACGAGTAGACCCCGCCGTAGAACAGCTCTTCTCGGACGGTGAACCCGTGGGCTTCGAGGTCCTCAGCTGTGATGATGACGCGGTGGTGTCCGCGTGCTCGATTCACTTAGCCCCGCCGGAGGCGACTAAAACGCTCATCGGTCAATGTCGTCGACCTGCCCTAGCCTTCGAGAGTGGACTGGGGAAACGTTGCCGAATGGGTCGGTGCCGTCGGAACGATCGGCGCGCTCCTGTTGGGGATCGGTCTACTCGCCCGCGATCGCGCGATCTCCCGACGGAAGAGCGTCGACGACCTAGTCACGTGGCTCACCTGGCGCCAGGTCCCCGACCGCGAGCAAGGGGCGCGACTCGAGACCATGGTGCATGTCTGTAACCGCGGCTCTAGTGCGGTCTATGCTCCGCTGCTGTTCTACCCGGACGCGCGCGGCGGCTACGGTTCCGAAATCCTCAGCGCAGATGGACAGCCGACGATGCTGGCACCCGGCGCAGAGGTGGAACACGTCATGCAGGGCTCGCCTCGCAACACGGTTGCCCGGTACGTCCTGTTGACCAGCCACGAAGGACGAGTGTGGATCCGCAGGGTCGACGAGCACCGGTACGCCAATGCCCTGGGTCATATCCTGCTTGTTCTACTGTTTCTCATGTTCGAGCGCCACGACGGCGCAAGCTCTCGTCGACGTCGCCAGCGAGCAAGGGCCGCTCAGGCTTCGCTCACCGGCTAGCAGTTGCCCTCAGCAGGGGCCCTTGCCGCGCTGCGCCCGCATTGGGGTCGTCGAACGGTCCTGAAGCGGGCGTCCCGCGTATCAAGGGTGCTATTCCGAATGTGCGGCTACAGAGGGTAGACCGAGATCGTCTGTCTAGATTCTTTGGACGGTGAGACTTATCAGGTCGAGCGCGGCCATGCAGTCGACGCCCGCCAGTTGGAATACCCCGCCATCGTCGTTCGCATATGCCCGCAGTCGGATGACGACATTCACCCAACGCATCTCCCCGCCCGGGATGGTGAAGTCCACGCTCATCACCGGACAAGAGCCACCTTGGCCGCGTCGATTGGCGATGCCATTGCCTGGTGCAGCGCTGAAGCTCTCGTTCAGGAAGGGCACAACCTGCAGCGGAGAAATCGGGCCCCCCAGGTCGTACGCCTGTATTTGCACCTCACCCTGCACATGAGCAGACGGTGCTTCTCCGACGAAAGCGACCTCGACACCTGCGCACATAAGCCTCCAGGTGGCCCACACCGCTAGGCCCGGAGTGACCCGGACACGCGTCGTCTCACTCGCAAAGAGGCCGCGGCCCACCCATTCGATCGTGACGACCTCGTCGGGGTGGTCACCGCCGGAGAGACTCCCCGCGTTCGCCCATGCCTCGATCTTCGAGTTGATGTGCGATTTCTGGTCTACTGGCCAGGAGTACTCCCACCCAGGCAGAATCTGCTGGAAGGGCGCCCCCTGGGACACATCTACCTGGCCGCCCCCCGGCGGCCCAAAAAGGTACGGGAACGCGTCAGGCTTGAGTATGTCGCGCAGGAAACGCCGGGGCTTCACCGCTAACAAGTCCGGCCCGAGCCAATCGATTAGAGCGTCCGGGTCTCGACGCTCAATCGGCGGCAGAATCGGCGTGTTGGCGAGGATGATCTCGGCGGCAGGGCCGAGATTGCGTCGTGACTGGGCGTCCACAGCGAAACTCTCCCCAAAATTAGCGACTCGACACCGCCGTGACGCGGTGTGCGTACTGTCTACTCCGGCACCCGAGCCTTGTCCACGCGGGTCGCGGATCCCAGAACTGAGGACGGAGGCAACCGCGAGGGGTCCAGAATGTTCATTTGCGGATCCTCATCGTGTGGCGTCAGTAGCGCGGCACGACGCTGGGCCTATGGATGGAATGCAGATTGGATACGCCAGGGTCTCGACCACGGATCAGGACCTCACCGCTCAACGCGACGCACTGCTGCGTTTGGGCGTTCAGGACGCGCACATCTACGTCGACCACGGCATGACCGGCGCGAATCGCGCCCGACCGGGATTGCGGGAGGCGCTTGCCGCGGTGCGAAGCGGAGACACCCTCGTCGTGACGAAACTCGACCGGCTCGCCCGGTCGCTGAGAGATGCGCGCGAGATCGCGGATGAGCTGACGTCGAAAGGCGTCGCACTCAGCCTCGGCGGGAACCGGTACGATCCCACCGATCCCGTCGGTCGACTGCTGTTCAACGTGCTCGCCATGGTGGCGGAGTTCGAGCGGGACCTGATCAGCTGCGCACCCGGGAGGGGATGGCGGTCGCCCGCGCCAAAGGGAGGTTGAAGGGAAAGCAGCCGAAACTGTCGAAGACGCAGCGGGCCCTGCTGTTCGAGGTGCACGATCGAGGCGAGTACACCCAGACCGAGATCGCGGAACTGTTCAGCGTCTCGCGCGCCACCGTTCACCGCGAGCTTCAGCATCGCCGTGAGAAGTTTCTCGCATCCTGCGAAGCGCACATCTTCTAGCGCCCTCGGAGCCGCGGTCGCTCAACTCGGGCGCCCAACTCATTGTTGGATGAGCGGTTGAAGCCGTATCAGGCATCCATCAGTTCTGCCACCTATGCCACAGCGCATGGTCTGTGCCGCGAGCAAAGATCTCTAGTCGCCCGTCCTCGTTTGACGCTGCAGCGAGTTCGGACGTTAACACGCCCCCTAGGGGCGCCCAGTCAATCCACTTCCCGTTCGGGTCTTGCCATCGATGCCACAGTGCATTGTCCGTGCCGCGTGCAAAGACTTCGAGTCGTCCATCCGCATTGAGGGCGGCCACCGGGTCGGTGGTGATCAGGCCACCAAGACTCTTCCAGTCTGACCACTTCCCGTTCTGCGCCGTTTGCCAGACGTGCCAAAGAGCGTTGTCCGAGCCGCGCGCGAATGCTTCCAGACGGCCGTCCGTGTGGCGTGCGACGGCGACGTCGCTCGCCAGCGCACCGTTGAGGGGCGCGCCAAGGGTGCCCCAGTTTGACCAGGGTCCACTGCTCGGCGCCAATTGCCACATATGCCAGAGAGCGTTGTCAGTACCGCGGCCAAAGACTTCAAGCCGCCCGTCTTCGTTCGTTGCAACCGTGATGTTTGAGGCGAGCAGGCCGCCGCGGGATGCCCACTCAGACCACCGTCCACTAGGGGCGGTTTGCCACACGTGCCAGAGCGCGTTGTCAGGACCGCGCACGAACACTTCGAGGCGGCCGTCGGCGTTGCGTGCCACTGCGAGGTCGCTGGTCAGCGGTCCACCAAGCGGGGCTGCAAGTGGATCCCAGTTTGACCAGGGGCCTTTTCCCGCGCCCTTTTGCCACTTGTGCCAAAGTTTGTGGTCAGTTCCGCGCGCAAATATTTCCACTCGTCCATCGGCGTTCATCCCGACCGCGACGTTTGAAGTGAGCGCCCCGCCCAGAGGATCCCAGTCCGACCAGTCGCCATTCGGTTTCGTCTGCCACTTGTGCCACGCCGCTGTGTCAGCACCGCCCTTGAAGACCTCGAGACGGCCGTCGGCGTTCTTGATCACCGCGGTGTCCGTAGTTAGTTCGCCACCGAGGCTTGCCCACGCGGACCAGAAAGTGAGGGACTCGATCAGCAACCGCACCGTTGTCGGCGATGCCTCAGCGACGGACACACGGAGGTTGCCCTTGCTTGTGACTACGGATGCGCCCTGTGAGGCCGGAACAGCCCCGATCTGCACCGAGATACGCGACCGGTCATCAACCCCGGTGAGGTGGGCTACAACCCAACCGGTGCCTCCTTCCGGCAGCGCCCTGTCCCAATCCCGTCGAGCCCGGTACTCGATGAGCAAACGTTGATCGGGAACGAGGTCGTCTGCGTATACGCACACCCTCTGGGCCGATTCGGGCGTTGGTGCCCCGGGAAGCGCCGAGAATGTTACTTCGGCGGACCGGCTACCGGACTGAAGCTGGGGGCTGATGTTCACGCCAAATCTCGTCAAATCGAGCCACCCACAGGCGCGAAGTGTTGTGGCAGCAGCTCCGGGACCAGAATCGGCGTACTGCACCCCTACAGCGTTGTTCTGGAGCCTCGGCTCGACAAAGCTGAATTTTCCTCCTTCTAGGCCCATAACGCAGAACGGGTCGCCGTACTCGATCGGTCGAGTTGGAGTATCGAGGTTGGCGTGAAGCGCACCGAGCTTGTGTAGCAGTTCGTGTTGCACGATTGCGGGGTCGAGGTCCTTCGCAGCCATGTGCGTGTACTCGGCCGGTGTTGCTCCCAGGTTCGCGCCGATCTTGTCGATCAACAGAATGAAGTGGTCGTAGTGCGCGAGAGAGACACGGAGGATACCTTCCACCATGGGCCTGACCGAGGCTCCCGCCGTGAACGCCAAAGCGTCCCACTGCTGACCAGTCAGAGGCAACTGCACCCAGTCGAAGACGCGAAATTCAAACTTCTCCCGACCGCCAGATTGCTGCTCGATGAAATGGCCGGCGTTGGCGATGATCGGGTGAATGAACTGCCGCCCATAGCTGGTGACACGAGGCAAGTCACTGCAGTACACGGGGAGAACAGCAAGTTTCATTTTTCCTCCAACGAAACCTGAGCACTCTGTCAGGCTTGAGCACGCTCATCCTCTAGGCGTGCTCCGGAGCTCGCCTAGTAAAAAGGCGACACGTGCGGTGTAGGTGGGAGAGATCATGCGCCTTGTGCAGTCCGCATCCGCCTCGGTGGCGCTTCGCCGCCACGTTCGTGCGTTCGCGCAGCGCACCAGGGATGGGGCCTCCGAACACCAACCGATGCCGGCCTATCTGGAGACGATCATTCAGTTCGACTTCGGCGCACCGCCTGTCGTGCGATCACTGGGTGGAGGGTGGGAGACTGCCCGCCGCCGAAGCGTGGTGGGCCCGCACACCTCCGCCGATACCAGATTGCGGTTCGACGGCAAGACCGACACGTTCGCGATCTTTCTCGAGCCAGCGGCGCTGTGTTCGCTGTTCGGCATACCTATCAGCGCGGTGATGGAGACCCATTTCGACGCGGAAGATGTTCTCGGAACGCCAGTAGCTCACCTTTGGGATGCCCTCGCCGAAACGACTGACTTCCGACACCGGGTGCGACTCGCGGAAGCGTTCCTTCACCGACATGGTGACCTCGAATCGGCCAACACCATCACCCTCGCTGCTGTGAATCTTCTCGTCCAGCAGCGTGGTCGGACTGCCATCCCAGACATTGCGTCGAAGCTCAACGTCAGTGTTCGGCAGCTGGAGCGCTTCTTCGACCGGGATATCGGCATCACTCCCAAGCGATTCGCGCGAGTGGCGCGGTTTCAAACCGCTCTCGACGCCCGTGTCACAGCCGAACCGACCGTGGCTGCAGATAGCGCATGATGTCGGGTACTTCGACCAGATGCACCTCATACACGAGTTCCGATCTTTCGGCGGGTTACCCCCCACCCTCACCCTCGAGCGGCTGGGCGACTCCCGTCCCGCAGCCCTCGCCGCAGCGGCCGGCTAGCGCAGTCGGTCCAGACTTGCTGCAGGGGCGGCCTTTCCACCCTCAATCGACCCTGACCCGTTCCCAGCAAGCGAACGACGTCCGCGAGCACTTCCGCGCGCGCTGATGGTCGTCAACGGATAGCTCGTTGGTATCGGAACCGTCGCTCGATCAGCGACCGCTTATGGGCAGGGGATGACTCACTTGCCGCGGCGTCTATGTACGGCAGCGCGGCGGACCCGTCTTCGCGGTCACGAAACGCTCTTCGTCGATGTAGGGATGTCGGAGAAGACAATTTCCACGAGCGGGCTCCCGGCCATCCAGTCCTCGACGTGCTGGGGTTGTCGAACGATGGCGGGATTGTGGGGTTGGTTGAAGTCGTCGACGATGTACTCGAAGATTGGCTGCTTCTGCGCGGGATCGGTGATTGGCAGTGCGGTCGCCCGAAGGTCGGCTCGGATGCCGTGTTTGAGATGGAAGACGAACTCGGGGTTGGCCAGCAGGTTCGAGTACCAGTCGCGGCGTGCGGGGGTGCTGCTGAGGTACCACCGGCCATAGACGCGATGGAACCAGATCTCGATCCGGCGAGGCTTGCCTGACCGGGCGCCGATGGTGGTGATGTCGACGGTGCGCTGCCAGGCCGTGGAATCACGGCTGATGTTCAGCGCGCTCAGGATCTCGGTGGTGCTGGGCATGATTTCTCCTCGTGCGTCGCGCCTCGCCCTGGACGAATCCAGGGCGAGGCGGAGGATGGTGTGTGGTTAGACCGTGAGGTCCCATTCGGCGGACTGCGCTTCGCGGGTCTCGTGCTCCATCGACGGCGGGAACACGTTGCGGTATGTGGTGATCTCGCCGGTGATGATCTTGACGATCACGTCGACCATGTTCTGCGGGTCTTCCTGCCCGACCAGGGTGAACGGCGGTTCCCACCCCGGCAGGATGGCCGTCTCCGGGTCATACCAGTACGTCGACGCTTCGAGTGCGGTGTCGTTGAAGCCGGTCAGATAGAACCCGGGCTGCACGGTCGCCACGGTGATGCCGATGGGCTTCAGCTCCTCGCGCAGAGTCGCGGCAATTGCTTCAATGGCGTACTTCGTCGCGCTGTATGCGCCTCCGAATGGTGGAGTCTGCAGACCCGCGTCAGAGGAGTTGAACACGATCTTTCCACTGCCCCGCGCGGCCATCTGTCGGATGAAGCCCTTGGTCAGTTCCATCGGGGCGAACACGTTCGACTCGAAATTCGCCCGAAGGCGGGACATCGGGAGGTCCGTCAGCGTTCCGCTGTGGGCGACGCCGGCGTTGTTGAACAAGACGTCGACGTCGTAACGGAGGGCGTGAGCGACATCGATCTCGTCGAACAGGTCGAGCTTGATGACCTCGATGTTTTCCAAACCTGCTGCCGCGATCTCCTGACGCAGCTGCCATGCCTGCGGCCAGATCTGCACGCCGGCAATCACCCGATATCCGAGGCGACGCAAGGTCGAGTGCGGTGAGGCGGCCGAAGCCGCTGCCTGCGCCGGTAATAAGAACGGTCTTCATGATCTTCCCAACTTCTAAAAATACTAACTGGTCCGTATGTGACCGTAGCTCTAACCGTCCAGGATCTCAAACGGACTAGTTAGTAGTTATGCTGGAGGGATGACGACGAGGAGCAAGGGTGAAGCCACGATGCGGCGAATCCTCGACGCCGCCTCCACGGAATTCGCCCACTATGGGATCGCCGGAGCGCGGGTGGACCGGATCGCTGCCGCCGCGAACTCCTACAAGGGCCAGATGTACAGCTACTTCGGCAACAAGGACGCGCTCTTCGACGCGGTCTATGCCGAGCACATCGGTTGGATGATCAATTCCGTTCCGCTTCGCGGAGACGACCTGCCGGGCTATGCGGCTGAGTTGTACGACGCGTACCTCGCCCACCCGGAAATCGTCCGACTCACCACCTGGGCACGCCTTGAACGCCACCCCGTCGGCGACCTCTACAACGACGGCACCGACCACAACCGGGGAAAGACCGATGCGATCCGGCAAGGCCAGAAGTCCGGCAGCATCGACCCCTCCCTCGACGCCGACGACATCCTCTCGATCGTTACAGCCATGTCGATGGCATGGTCCCCGGCCAGCGCGCTCGTCGCAGCCAGCGCGGACGAACCCGGAACGGTGCACGCACGCCGCAAGAGCGCTCTCGTAGCGACGGTGCGCGGGGCGTTCTCCGCGCCCCATCGCTAACGAGCACGGCACTCAGGCGACCGCACCTTGGTAGCCGGATAGCCGTCGGGTGAGTGCGCATGATGCCCCCGCTACGATCTCTGCGGCCGGGACGAAGCCTCGCGACATCCCACCGTCGTCCGCTAACTACCGAGACAGCGCGATCGCCCAGCCGGAGCCACGAAGGGTCCCGCAACGTCGGTCTTGTCGAGGCACCTCATCGACAACAAACGAAGGCCCCGAACCCGCGTGATTACGCGGCAATCGAGGCCTTGTTCGGTGACAGCGGCTGGTGGAGATGGGGGGAATCGAACCCCCGTCCATCGCTGAGATATCGCGTCTTCTCCGGGCGCAGTCTGTGCAGACGTTCTGCTCGGCTCCGACCTTTGTCACAGACACCTAAGTCGACGAGCCCAGCCTGGGAAGAGTCCCGAGCGGCGTCCAGACGCCACCGCTCAGCAAGTCCCCTAGATGACGCCAGAATCCGTAGCGGGAACGCCTACGGTCTGACGGAGTTCAGGCTCGCTTAGGCAGCGAGGGCGAACTCAGTGCGCTTGGTTTCGGCACTTATTGTTTTACAGGGAGCGTTTACGAGATAACCCTGTATCCTCGGCCCGCTTCTCGCGAATTCACAGGCGATGTCGAAACCGATCATCCCCGTGATCCTCCGTGTGGAGGGGCCACTGTCACGCTGTGGAGTTGTGTATCCGGAAGCCGAAGCATCCGGCCTCACAGACTACAACGGATGCTGCGCCCGTGCCATTCCCGAAGGCCCCGCCGTGGGCCCTCCTCCCGCCTGACTCACACGATGCGCCGTATGCTCGCGGCATGAGCGAGGTCGTGGTCACCGTCCGGGGCGAGCAGGAACGGCGCGTTGCACCGGAGCACGCCGTCGTCAGCCTTGCGGTGCGAGCGGACGGCCCGGTGCGCGGTCCGGTCGTCGAGCGCGTCACGACGCTCGCCGCACCTCTGCGCGACGACCTCGTCGCGCACCAGCGCTCCGGCGAGGTGGTGGAGTGGTCGAGCGGTCGGGTGTCGGCGTGGTCCGAGCGCCCGTGGAACGCCGAGGGCCGCCAGCTGCCGCCCGTGCACCACGCGTCGATCGACATCGTCGCCACGTTCGGCGATTTCGTCGCCCTGTCGTGGTGGATCGGCGAAGTCGCCGAGGCCGATGCCGTCCAGGTGACCGACGTCCGGTGGGAACTCTCCCCCGCCACCCGCGCCGAGATCGAACGCGAGGTGGCCGCCGAGGCGGTGCAGGTCGCGGTCGACCGCGCCCGCGCCTACGCCGAGGCGCTGGGCCTGGAGTCGGTGACGCCGTTGGAAATGGCCGACGCGGGGCTGCTGCTGCCGCATCCCGAGCGCGGCCCGGTGATGATGCGGGCGATGGCGGCGGATGCGCCGGGCGCGGGCGTGGCGTTGCAGCCGGCCGACATCGTGGTCAGTGCCGCGGTCGAAGCGCGGTTCCTCGCCCGCTGAGCCTCAGTCGCCGAGGCGGTTGCGCGAACGCATCGCGCGCTCGGCCTCGCGCTTGTCTTCGCGCTCACGGATCGTCTGACGCTTCTCGAACTCGCGCTTACCCTTGGCGACGGCGATCTCGACCTTGGCGCGGCCATCGGAGAAGTACAGCCGCAACGGCACGAGGGTGTAGCCGCCCGCTGAGACCGCGTGGGAGATCTTGATGATCTCGTCCTTGTGGAGCAGCAGCTTTCGCGTGCGCTTGGTCGCGTGGTTGGTCCAGTGCCCCTGCGAATACTCGGGGATGTGCACCGCGTCGAGGAAGGCCTGACCACCGTCGATGTAGGCGTAACCGTCGGTGAGGTTGGCCCGCCCCTGGCGGAGCGACTTCACCTCGGTGCCGGTGAGGACGAGGCCTGCTTCGTACGTCTTCTCGATCGCGTAGTCATGACGGGCACGACGGTTGGTGGCGATGACCTTTTCGCCTTTTTCACGAGGCATGTCCCACCTCCCTCGGATCCCGGGCACACGCAGCCGTTCAGTCTACAAGGCCTGGGCCCGCCCTCGGTCGCTCCCGCTCAGGTGCGGAGCCAGCGGCGAATGGCAAAGCCTGCCGACAGGGCCGCGAGCACCACGCCGATGAGGACGATCACCGGCACCACGATCGCGATCTCGGCCGGACCCACCCACGTCGTGACGAACGTGATCCGGCTGCGGAGATAGTCATCGACCCCGAAGTTCACGATCGCCCACACCGCGGTGCTCGCCAACGCCGAACCGATGAGGGCGGCCAGAACGCCCTCCAGCACGAACGGGGTCTGGATGAAGCGGTTGGATGCTCCGACCAGGCGCATGATGCCGATTTCCCGCCGGCGCGCGAAGGCCGAGAGCCGGATGGTCGTCCCGATCAGGAGGACCGCGGCGATGAGCATCAGCCCAGCGATTCCGACCGCGATATAGGTCGCGACCGTCAGCGCCGAGAACAGTGGCTCGAGGTACTGCATCTGGTCCTGCACCTCTTCGACACCGTCCATACCGCCGAATCGCTCGGCGATCACGTCGGACTGGCTCTGGTCGATCAGGTTGATGAAGAAGCTCGCGTTGATCTGGTCGGGCGTCAGAATGTCGGCGTAGTCCTCGCCCAGTTGCTCGAGGGCATCCTCATAGGCGTCCGCGCTGGTGACATAGCGGTAGTCGCGGATCAGCGGGGCGAGCGCTTCTCCGTCGAGCGCACCGCGCACTTCCGCGATCTGCTCCTCGCTGGCGACGCCGTTCACGCAGGTATCCGAGTCGGACACGCTCGTGCACATGTGCACGGCGACCTGGGCGCGGTCGACCCAGAAGTCGCGCATCTGGCCGATCTGCATCTGCATGAGCATCGCCGCGCCGACGAAGGTCAGCGAGACGAACGTGACCAGGACGACGGAGATCACCATGGAGGCGTTGCGGCGGAGGCCCTGGAACGCCTCCGAGAGGATGAGGCCGAATCTCACGAGGTGGGCCCCACTTCGTCTTTGCTGTCACCGAGTCCGAGCCGATCGGCGAGCCCGAGCTCGTCGATGTCGACGGGTGGCAGATCGAGGGCCACCGGACGGGTGTGGGTCGAGAGCTGCTCGCCCTGCTCCATCGCCGCGGCCTGCTCTGGCGGCACCGGCATGTGGCTGTCGGATGCGGCCGGGGCGGCGGGCGCGGATGCCGCTGCCGCGCCAGCGGCGGCTGCGCCGGCTGCGGCGGCTGCGACCGGATCGGCTGACCGATCCCGTTCCGGGACGGCGGGTTGTTCCGGGCGCGCCGCGGCGGGCGCCGCCTGCTCCGGACGCGCCGCGGCCGCGGGGGCCGGTGCGGGTGGCCAGACGGCGGGTTCGGTGCGCGCACCGGGTGCGGGGGGCCACGCCTCGGCCTCATCGGCAGGGGATGCCCACGCGTCGGCCCCGGCCGCTTCCGCAGCGGGGGCGACCGACCCGTCACGCAACGCGGCCTCGCCGAGCGCCTCGGCCGCGACGGGGGCGAGCTCGTCGGCCGCCGCATCCAGGCCGGGGCCAGCGCCGGGCGCGACGTGGGCGACCTCGCGCTGCACCTCGAGCACGGCCGTGAGGGCGGCCACTGCCGCGGCGCCGCGCTCGACCTCGGGTGTGAGGCGGGGAAGTCCGGACGTGTCGCCGTATCCGCCGTGCCGCTCGTCGCGCATCATCTGGCCGTTCTGCAGCTCGATGACGCGTCGCTGCATCTGGTCGACGAATCCGGCCTCGTGGGTGGCCATGACCACCGTCGTGCCTCCGGCGTTGATCCGCGCCAGCAGCTGCATGATGTCGATGGAGGTGCCGGGGTCGAGGTTGCCGGTCGGCTCGTCGGCCAGCAGCACCTGCGGACGGTTCACGAGGGCCCGGGCGATGGCGACGCGCTGCTGCTCACCGCCGGAGAGCTCGTGCGGCAGCCGCTTCTCCTTGCCGCTGAGCCCGACGAGGTTCAGCACCTCGGGCACGGCCTGCTGGATGAACCCGCGGGATGCTCCGGTCACCTGGAGCGTGAACGCCACGTTCTGGAACACCGTTTTGGTCGGGAGCAGCCGGAAGTCCTGGAACACCGCGCCCACGTGGCGGCGGAAGTAGGGCACCTTGCGGTTCGAGAGCGTGCGCAGGTCGCGGCCGAGAACCACCACGCGGCCACTGCTCGGGGTCTCCTCGCGGAGGATGAGGCGCAGGCACGACGACTTCCCCGACCCGGAGGCTCCGACGAGGAACACGAACTCCCCGCGTTGCACCTCGAAGTCCACCGCATCCAGGGCGGGTTTGGAGGTACCGCGATACCGCTTGCTGACGTTCTCGAACCGGATCATGGCGCATTGAGCCTAAGCTCCGGCCGCGCCCCACCCCGCCGTGACGCGCCGCCGGGCGCGGATGCCACCGGCGTGCGCGCGAGGACTCAGTCGTCGTCTTTGCGCTTGCGCCACCGGATGCCGGCGGCGATCAGGCCATCGAGGTCGCCGTCGAACACCGAGGCGGGGTTGCCGACCTCGTACCCGGTGCGGAGATCTTTCACGAGCTGCTGCCCGTAGAGGAAGTAGGAGCGCATCTGGTCGCCCCAGCTGGCCGTGATCGTACCGGCGAGTTCCTTCTTCTTGGCGGCTTCCTCCTCGCGCTGGAGGAGCATCAGTCGGGTCTGGAGAACGCGCATGGCCGCCGCGCGGTTCTGGATCTGCGACTTCTCGTTCTGCATCGACACGACGATGCCGGTCGGAAGGTGGGTGAGGCGCACGGCCGAGTCGGTGGTGTTGACCGACTGCCCGCCCGGACCCGAGGAGCGGAAGACGTCGACACGCAGGTCGTTCTCCGGAATCTCGACCTGAACGGCCTCTTCCATGACCGGGATGACCTCGACCGCGGCGAAGCTCGTCTGCCGCTTGTCGGCCGACCCGAACGGGCTGATGCGCGCCAGGCGGTGCGTGCCGGCCTCGACGGACAGCGTGCCGTAGGCGTACGGGGCATCCACCTCGAACGTCGCGGACTTGATGCCCGCGCCCTCGGCGAAGGACGTGTCCATGACCTTCACGGGGTACTTGTGACGCTCGGCCCATCGCAGGTACATGCGCATGAGCATCTCGGCGAAGTCGGTCGCGTCGTCGCCGCCGGCACCGGAGCGGATCGTCACGACGGCACCGCGGTCGTCGTACTCGCCGTCCAGCAGCGTCTGCACCTCGAGCTGCCCGATGATGTCCTCGAGCTCGGCGAGCTCCCGGCGGGCCTCTTCGGCCGCATCCTCATCGTCCATCTCGTGGGCGAGCTCGACCATGACGTCGAGGTCGTCCAGACGCTGCTCGATCTCGGTGATGCGGCGCAGCTCCGTCTGACGGTGGCTGAGGGCGCTCGTGACCTTCTGCGCCTTGTCGACGTCGTCCCAGAGATCGGGCGCGCCGGCTTCCTCACTCAGACGCGCGATCTCGGTGGCGAGTCCCTCGACGTCCACGACGGATTTGATGTCGCTGAAGGTGGAGCGCAGGGCCTGGATGTCGGCGGAGGGATCGAATTCGAGCATGGCAGTTCAGCCTACCGCCGCCAGGTGCCGCCCGCCGCGGGCACGGCCTCCGCTCCCCCGTCCTCCGCCGTGTTCCCCGCTCCTCCCTCTGCTGCGCCTCGGCCCCTCCCCCGGCTCCTGCTCCGTCCTTCCCTCGGCTCGTTCCCCGGAACTTGGGCATTCGGGTTCTCCACAGATGCGCGGACATTCGAATGAATGTCCGAACCCCCTGCGACAATGGAGTCATGACCAGCCCCACCGCCGCCATCGCCGAGGCCCTCTTGGCACTGGAATCGGCGTGGGGCGATGCGCCCGACACGAGCGCCCTGCCCGACGCGACGGTGAAGCTCGTCAACGAACGTCTTGCCGATGTGCGCCGTCGCGTCGACGGGCTGCACGCGCGCGTGGCCGCGGAGGTCGCCGCGCGGTCGCGACCCGAACTCGGGACCGAGGGGCTGGCCCGGAAGAACGGTTTCCGCACACCGGCGAAGCTCATCGCCGAGGCGACTGGTGGCCACACGGCCGATGCCGCGCGGCTCATCCAGGTGGGCCAGGCCACCGCACCGCGCATGTCGCTGTCGGGTGAGATCCTCCCCGCGAAGCACCCCCACATCGCCGCCGCGATCGATGCCGGCCGCGTCAGCGTCGCCGCCGCGGGCGCGATCACCACGATGCTCGATCGGGTGTCGCTGCGCGTCGACGCGGCAACCCGCGACCACGCCGAGGAGACCCTCGCGCGTCAGGCTCCGCTTCTCACCTACGACGAGCTGCTCGCCGTCCTGCGTCGCGCGGAGGCGCATCTCGATCCGGACGGCCTCGAACCCAGGATTGCCGAGCAGCACGGCGAGCGGTCGCTGAAGATCACGCAAGACCCGGCGGGGATGACCATCCTCACCGCCCGGCTCGATCCCGAGT
Organism: Microbacterium sp. Z11_20; assembly: GCF_057197605.1. Classification (NCBI taxonomy): domain Bacteria; kingdom Bacillati; phylum Actinomycetota; class Actinomycetes; order Micrococcales; family Microbacteriaceae; genus Microbacterium; species Microbacterium sp. Z11_20. The sequence goes on from NZ_JBXVOQ010000006.1 coordinate 23,278, forward strand.
CGGCCGCGCCCGTCGTCGCCGCGATCGAGGCCATCGTCACGCACCAACTCCGTACGTCCCGCGGGCACAACGACTCGGACGCCGAGTCTTCCCACCGCGGCACCGGCGCTGCCGTCGAGGAGACGCGGGCACTCACCCAGATGCGCGCCGATGCCCTCGCCACGATCTGCCGTCATGCCATCGGCTGCGATCGTGACGCGCTCCCGGGTTCAGCCACCACGGTGGTGGTGCGGATGACCCTCGACGATGTACGCACCGGCGTCGGGGTCGCCACGATCGACGGGATGGAGGCACCCATCGACGCCGGAAGCGCACGGCGGATGGCCGCCGCCGCCGACATCATCCCCTGCGTACTCGGCACCGACAGCGAGGTACTCGATTGGGGTCGAGCCAAGCGCCACTACACGCGGGCGCAGCGGCTCGTCCTCGTCGAGCGAGACGGCGGCTGCTCGTCCTGCCACCTGCCTCCCGCCTTCGCCGAGGCGCACCACATCCGCTGGTGGGAGCGGGATTCCGGGCCGACCGACCTCGACAACGCGATCCTCCTGTGCACGTCGTGTCACCATCGGGTGCATGCCGATGGGTGGGAGATCCGCATCGACACCCCGCCGGGGGCGCCACCCAGCGCGGGCTCGGTCTGGTTCATCCCTCCCCCGCACGTCGACCCGAACCGCACCCCCCGACTCGGCGGCCGACGACGGTTCGACCCGCTCGCCTGGAGCCTGACGGCCTGACCCCGGGCCCGACAGCCTGACGCCGGGCGAGGCCTCGGGCGCCGCGGGCCCTCACGGTGCAGCGACGGCCCGGAAGTGGTGCTCGGGATCGGGAGAGGCCGCCAGGAGGCGCTTGGTGTAGTCCTGCTGGGGGTTCAGGATGACCTCGTCGGCGGGGCCGCGTTCGATCACCGACCCCTGGTACAGCACGAGGATCTCGTCGCTGAAGTGCCGGGCCGTCGCCAGGTCGTGCGTGATGTAGAGCACCCCGAGGTTCTCCTCTCGCTGCAGCCGGCCGAGGAGGTTGAGCACACCGAGCCGGATGGACACGTCGAGCATCGACACCGGCTCATCCGCGATCAGGATGCTCGGCTTCGGCGCGAGCGCTCGGGCGATGGCGACCCGCTGGCGTTGACCGCCGGAGAGCTCGTGGGGCTTGCGAGCGGCCATCGCCTGGCCGGGAAGCTGCACCCGGTCCAGCAGCGCCGCCACCTTCTCATCGAGGTCGCCACGATCCGCCTGCCCGTGCAGGAGGAGGGGGCGCTCCAGATGATGCGCGATCGTGTGGAAGGAGTTCAGCGACGCGAACGGATCCTGGAAGACCATCTGCACTTCGCCGCGATAGTGACGAAGGCCCGCCCCCCGCCTGGACACCGGCTCGCCGTCGAGCAGGATGCGCCCGCTCGAGGGCCGTTCGAGTTGAGCGAGCATCTTCGCGATGGTCGACTTGCCGCTCCCGCTCTGCCCGACGAGCGCGACCGTCCGCCCCGGCTCCAGACGGAAGCTGACGTCGTCGACGGCGCGGATCACCTTCCTCCCCCGGCCGCGATACTCCTTGGTCACGTTCTGGAACTCGAGCACGCTCATGCGATTCCTCCGAGGACGGGCGTCTCGTCACGTCCGCTGCGCACGAACCCCCCGCGCTCGCCCGTGAGGCTGGGGAACGACCGCAGCAGCTGCTGCGTGTAGGGATGCTGCGGGTCGCGGTAGATGGACTCCGCCGTGTTGAGTTCGATGATCTCCCCGCGCAGCATCACTGCGATGCGGTCGCTGATCTCCAGTAGGAGTGGCAGGTCGTGCGTGATGAAGATGACCGAGAATCCGAACGTCTTCCGCAGTTCGCTGATCTCGTGGAGGATGTCGCGCTGCACCAGAACGTCGAGGGCGGTGGTCGGCTCATCCATGATCATCAGTTGGGGCTTCAAGGCGAGGGCCATCGCGATCATGACGCGCTGGCGCATCCCGCCGGAGAGCTCGTGCGGGTATGACCGGATCCGGTCGCGGCCCACCCCGATGAGATCGAGCAGGGCTGCGCTCTGCTCGACGCGCTCCTTCTTCGGCATCTCCGGTCGGTGGGTGGCGAAGATGTCGACGATCTGCGAGCCGACGGTCGTCACCGGGTTGAGGGCGTTCATCGCCCCCTGGAAGACCATCGACACCTTGTCCCAGCGGTAACGCCGCAGCGCCGGGACGCTCAGGGCGTTGATGTCGATATCCGTGCCGTCGCGATCGTGGAGGACCGCCGAACCGGAGGTGATGACGGCGGGTGGCCGCAGCAGGCGGTTGATTCCGTAGGCCAGCGTCGTCTTCCCGCATCCGGATTCACCGGCCAGGCCGAGCATCTCCCCACGGCCGAGCTCGAGGTTGACGTCTCGGACGGCGTGGACCGGCTCGTCGACCTCGTACACGATGTTGTAGTCGCGAATGCTCAGCAGCGTTTCGCCGCTCATGCGATCACCCCGCCTTCGGAGACACCCTGGAATCGCCGCTTCAGGCGCTTCTTGTCCTTGTGCAGCTTCGCCGTCCGCAGCTTCGGGTCGACGATCTCGTCGATCGCGAAGTTCACCAGCGACAGGGCGCCCCCGAGAACCGCGATCATCACACCGGGCGGGACGAACCACCACCAGGCACCCAGCGTCAGCGCGAACCCGTTCTGCGCCTGGAAGAGCATGGTGCCCCACGTGAAGGTGCCCGACGCGCCGAGGCCGAGGTAGCTAAGCCCCGCCTCGCCCAGGATCGCGGCGATGATGGCGAGGACGAACTGCGCGGCGAGCACCGGAACGAGGTTCGGCAGGATCTCCACACCGATGATGCGCCATGACTTCTCCCCCGCCACCCGGGCGGCCGCGACGTAGTCGCGACTTCGGAGGCTCAGCGTCACCGACCGGAGCACGCGCGCCGACGCCGCCCAGCTGGTGATCGCCAGCACGATGGCCAGCACCCAGATGTTCTTGTCGGCGACATAGCTGGAGATGACGATCACGAGCGGGAGCCCCGGGATGACGAGCATGACGTTGGTGAAGAGCGAGAAGGACTCGTCGACCCATCCCCCCGCATAGCTGCCGATCACGCCGAAGACGACGGAGAGGAACAGTGCCACGACGCCGACCGTGATGCCGATCAGTAGGGATCCACGGGTCGCGTAGGCCAGCTGAGCGAAGACGTCCTGTCCGGTCTGGGTCGTGCCCAGGATGAACTCCGCCGACGGTGGCGTGCGGCCGGCGTCGCGGATCGCCAGCGGGCTGCCGACGAACAGGGGACCGAGGATTCCGAAGAGCGTGATGGCGAGGATGAGCCCGAGCCCGACGGCGAGCTTCGGGGGGATGGAGCGGAGAACCGCCCAGGGCGAGCGACGGGAGCGCGTCGCACGCGAGCGCTGAGCGGCGAATGCGCTCGTGACGGGCTCCATGCCGTCGCGGCGGACGGTCGAGGGCTCGTCGACCGGCGGCTCGGTGAGGATGCTGCCGGCGGGAGGCGGATTCGTCATGGGTTCAGCTCCTCGCTCGCGTGCGTGGGTCGATGAGGCCATACAGCAGATCGACGATGAGGTTCGCTCCGAGGACGGCGACGGTGATCACCAGGAACACGCTCTGCATGAGCGCATAGTCGCTGTTGTTCACCGCCTGGAGCAGCGTGCTGCCGATGCCGGGATAGGAGAAGACCTGCTCGGTGACGATGGAGCCCGACACGACGAAGCCCAGCGAGATTGCGAACCCGGCGACCGAGGGCAACACGGCGTTCCGCGCCGCGTAGTTCATCATGATCCGAGTGGGGCGGAGCCCCTTGGCCTCGGCCGTGACGATGTAGTCCTCGGAGAGCGTGGAGACCATCATGTTCCGCATCCCCAGGAGCCACCCACCGAACGACGACACCACGATCGTGATGGCGGGCAGGATGCCGTAGTAGATCGCGCTGGAGATGAAGGACCAGTCCCACCCGGGGCTCGAGGTGAGGTAGTTGTAGCCGCCGCTCACCGGGAACACGCGGGTGACCACGGCGAACAGGTACAGCAGCAGCAGCGCGAGCCAGAAGTAGGGCACCGCCTGGAACATCGTGGTGACGGGGACGAGGTTGTCCAGCCACGACCCGCGCTTCCATCCGGCCAGCATCCCGAGCACGATCCCGACGACGAACGCGATGATCGTGCTCAGGCCGATCATCGCGACCGTCCAGGGCAGCGCCTGACCGATGATCTCCACGACCGGTTGCGGATAGTAGGTGATCGACGTGCCCAGGTCGCCGGTGGCGATCCCCGCCAGATAATCCCAGTACTGCACGAGGATCGGGCGGTCCGTTCCGCCGCCGAGGAGGAGGGTGACGCTGTCGCGGAGCTCGGGGGTCACCGGCCCCCGAGCCGCGAGCTTCTGAATCAGGATCTCCACCGGATCCCCCGGCAGCAGCCGCGGGATCAGGAAGTTGATCGTCAGTGCACCCCACAGCGCCACGACGTAGAACCCGAGCTTTCTCGCCAGGTACCTCATCGTTGCCTCCTCCTCGACGCCGAACGGTCAGCTCGCCGGTTCGATGGTCTTCAGGACGATGCCGTTGTCCCAGGCGCGGTCAGGCCGCGGGTAGGCGTACATGTCCCCGTCGCTCGGCCACCCTTCCGCCTTGTCGGTGTTGAAGATCGACAGCGCCGAGTTCACCAGGATGGGGATGTAGGGCATGTCGCGGACGATCTCGCCCTGGATCGTGGCGTACTGCGCCGCCTTCTCGGTCTCATCCTGGGTGGCCGATGCGGCATCGATGGCCGCATCCACCACCGGGTTGGCGTACCGCACGTAGTTGCGGTTCGACGTCTCGCCCACCGGCGCGGTGTTCGCGGAGTGGAACGAGTTCAGGTAGACGTAGTACGGGTCAGCCGCGACGCCCTGGCCGACGGAGTCGAGCGAGAGCTGGAAGGTGCCCTTCACCTTGTTGTTGGTCCACTGCTGGTACGACACCTGGGAGGGGCGAAGCTCGATGCCCGCCTCGAGGAGCTGCTGCGCGGACGCGTCGATCGCGGCGATGTAGTCGGTCCAGCCGGTCACCACCTCGACGGTGAGGCTGACGCGCTCCCCGTCCTTGGCGAAGATCCCGTCTCCGCCGCGGACGTAGCCGGCGCCTTCGAGCGCGGCGATGGCTGCGTCGACGTCGGGGCTCCCCGGAACCGGCTCGCGGTACGCCTCCGCGATCCACTTGTCGTCACGGCCCAGCAGGGCGAATGTGGGCGAGGTCTGGCCGTTGTATCCGGAGAAGGCCAGTTCGTTCAGCTGATCCCGGTTGAGCGCGTGGTAGATCGCCTGCCGCACGGCCGGATCGGTCTGCGGGCCCTCGCAGCCCAGCTCGACGCTGGAGCAGGTGAAGAATGCGGTCTGGTTCAGCGGCGTGTTCGAGTACTCCAGTGGCGTGCCCGCGAAGACCTCGTCGATGTCGGGGAGGAAGATGCCCGCCCAGTCGATCTGCCCGGACAGGAGCGTGTCGGTCGCCGACTGGTTTCCGGTCAGGGAGATGTAGCGCACCGAGTCGATCTCGGGCCGTCCGCCCCAGTAGTCCTCGTTGGCAGCGAGCACGTAGTTCTGGGAGTTGAACTCCTCGAGCTGGAACGCCCCGGTGCCGACCGGTTCGGTGTTCTGGTTCGTCGTCGGGTCGTCCCACTCCGACCAGATGTGCTCCGGCACGATCGCGGTGTTGCCGAGGTACGACACGGCGTCCGTGAAGGAGGGCACCGGGAAGGTGAACACGACCGTGTTCTCGTCGGGCTGGCTCACCTCCGCGTCGAACCCGGCCGTGTTGAACGCGGGCGTCTCCTTGATCAGGTTGAAGGTGAATGCCACATCGGCGGCGCTGAACGGCTCGCCGTCGCTCCACGTGACGCCCTCGCGCGTGCTGATCGTCAGCACCGTTCCGTCCTCGTTGAAGGAGTACTCCTCGCCGAGCAACGGCTCAGGCTCCGTGCCGCTGACGATGTTGTAGTAGAAGAGCGGCTCGTAGATGACCCCGAGGGTCGACTGCAGTGCACCGGCGATGAAGGGGTTGAAGTTCTCGGCGAAGTCGCCCGTCACGCCCGTGTAGGTGACGACCTCGGTGCCTCCGGCCGCGTCGTCGGAGGAGTCCCCCGGCGTGCATGCGGTGAGGGCCAGCACGGAGGCGAGCGCGAGGCCCGTCCCGGCCAGCACCGCCTTTCTGATGCGAGTGCGCATGGTCTTTCCTTTCATCGTTGAATGGCTGCGGTACTGCGGGAAATGCCTGATGCTGCCTGCTCGAGCGGGATGGGCGCCGAGGGGTCCCACCCGTCGGGGAGCAGCGGGATCGGGGCGAAGGTGCTCTCGACCTCGACGATGCGTCCGGTCTCGGCCGCCTCATCCAGCGCCGAGAGAACGTCCACGAGGTGATAGGCCAGCTCGCCGTTCGCTCGCTCGGGGCGCCCCTCGGCGATGGCCTGAGCGAGTTCGGCGACGCCTGTTCCGCGGGTGAACCGAGGCGCGGCGGTGCGAATCACTTCGGGTTCGTCGCGTCCGGCACGCCAGAGCTGCACGTCTCCGGTGAAGGTGTTGGGATCGGGGTAGACCAGGGTTCCCTCCGTGCCCGAGATCTCCACGAACCCGACGCGGCGGCGTTTCGACTCGAAGCTGAAGACGCTCTGGGCGCTGGCCCCGCCGTGGAACCACAGCGTCGCCCCGATGTGGGTGGGAACCTCGACGGTGAACTCGTCGCCCGCCCGCGGACCGGACGCGATCACCCGACGCTCGTGAGCCTTCGACGCGCTCGCCGACACCCGGGCGACGGGGCCGAACTGCTGGAAGAGCGTGTACAGGTAGTACGGGCCCACGTCCCACATCGGCCCGCCCCCCGCCGCGTACAGGAACTCGGGGCTGGGATGCCACGATTCCGGGCCGGGCGTCTGGAACAGGGTGAGACCGGTCAGCGGGCGGCCGATCGCACCCGAGTCGACGAGGCCGCGCGCGGTCTGCAGGCCCGCCCCGAGGAAGGTGTCCGGGGCGGCGGCGATCCGCAGGCCCCGGGTCTCGGCGGCGCGCAGCAGCCGCGCAGCGCCGTCGCGGTCGAGCGCGAGCGGCTTCTCACTCCACACGTGCTTGCCCGCCGCGAGCGCCTGAAGACCCACCTCGACATGTGCGGCGGGAGTGGTGAGGTTCACCACGATGTCCACCTCGGCCGAGGCGAGGAGCTCGGCCGTGGTCCCGGCGTTGCGGATGCCGTACTTCTCCGCCTGTGCCCCCGCGCGGGACACGTCCAGGTCTGCCACGAAGGCGACGTCGAGGGAGGGGAACCGCGTGAGGTTGTCGAGGTACTCGGTGCTGATGACCCCCGAGCCGATGACGCCGACGCCCAGCCGGCCGGTCACGCGGCGACCTCCGCCTCGGCCAGGTACGCGTGGCTCTCGGCGACGGCTGTCCACATGTCACCGGTGTGGTCGTCCAGCTCCACGACTCGCAGAGCCGTCGGCGCGGCGGCGAGGACGGGAGCGAAGTCCATCGCGCCGGCCCCGACAGCGAGCTGATCCGTTTCGACGGGAGTGACGGGGCCGTCCTTGATGTGCAGCGCAGTGACCCTCTCCCCGAGCCGGCGGAGCAGGGCGGGGATGTCGGGCTCTCCCCCGACGGCGGCCCAGTACGTGTCGAGCTCGAGGTGCACGGCAGGGTCCAGGTCGGCCGCGAGGGCCTCGAACGCGCTCACGCCCCCGAACCGGTTCTGGAACTCGAAGGCGTGATTGTGGTGGCCGATGCGGAGCCCCTCATCCGCGGCGCGGCGCGCGATGTCGTTGAGGTCGGCCGCGATACCCGCGACGCCTGCCCGCGAGGTCCAGCGGCTCTCGTCGATGGAGGGCGAGTAGATCGTCCCGACACCCAGCTCCTTCGCGGCCCGGAAGATCGGATCGAGATCTTCCCCGACGAGGCGGGCGTGCGCGGACGGTGCCGTCATCCCGGTCTCAGCCAGCCCCGCACGGTAGGCCTCGGCGCGCTGCACGAATCCGTAGAGCTCGACCTGCCGGTACCCGATCTCCGCGATCCTCCGGAAGGTCGAGCCGGCGTCCGCGTCGAGCTCGGAGCGGAGCGTGTACAGCTGCAGCGAGATCCGGTCGGCGCTCACGAGGCGGCCCGGCCCGCGCTCCGGGAAGGGAATCGGCCACTGCGTCGGATCATCGCTGCTCCTCCATACCCGGCATCCGGGGTGTTGCCCTCGTTGGCGCGGCTTTCAGCCAGGCACTTTCTTATCCCAATTGAGAAAGCTATGTCAATCAATTTAAGAAAGTCGAACGCAGGGCAAGTCGCGGAATCGTCCGTCGACGTCGGCGCAGAGCCCGTGCAGACCCCGCGGACACAGGGGCCATCGCCGCGGACGGGATGGGGAGCGCGGGCTCGCCGGAGGGACGATTCAGGCGTGCGTGGGCGCGGGTCCCGTGCTCGCCCGCCCGATGACGACCGTGTCCTGGGTCACCGACTCGCCGCCCTCGACGTCCAGGAGCGCACGCCCGACCAGCTCCCCGAGTCCTCGCACGTCACGCGACACCGCGGAGAGCTCCGGCTCCGCGAGCTGGCAGACGGCAGAGTCGTCCCACGCCAGGATCGACAGGGTCTCGGGCACCGACCGTCCACGCTCCCGGGCGACACCGAGCGCCGCCTCGGCCATCACGTCGTTGTCGAAGATGATCGCCGTCAGTTCGGGATGAGCATCCAGCAGCGCGCGCGTGCACGCCGCTCCGGAGTCGGCGCTGTAGTCGCCTTCGACGACCCAGCCGGCGATGCCGAGCCTCGTCAGTTCGCGCTCGAAGGCATCCGACCGGACGCGGGTGTGCATGTATGCGGCGGGTCCGGCCACCCGCCCGATGGCCCGGTGGCCGAGCTCGGCGAGGTAGGTCAGCGCGCCGGTCATGGCCGCGTCGTTGTCGACGCGGATCGCCAGATGCCCGTCGTCGCCGCCGCCGCCGACGAGCACGGTCCGCAGCCCGAGGTCTCGGCACAGCGCCGGCCGAAGGTCGTCGTCGACGAGGTCGGAGAGCACGACGCCCTCCACGGTCCCGTTCTCCGCCCAGCGGCGGTACGTGGCGAGCTCCTCCTCGAGGGTCGTCACGATGTGGACGAGGATGTGGGCGTGATGCGCGTCGAGGAGGCCGTCCACGCCGTCGAGCAGGCCGGTGTAGAACGGGTCGAGACCTCGATGCCCGTGAACCCGGCGGCGGACGGTGCCGAAGGTGCGGTCCTGCACGGCGGGTTTGGCGGTGGCGGGCATGACAGCGATTATGGCCGGTATATCGTGCGGAGAAGGTGCACCCGCTTCATCCCGATCACGGAGGACCTTCATCGTGAACAGCCGCACGCCCCTCGGCGCGAGTCGCATCGCCGTGCTCGAGGCCATCCACGCCGCCGAGGCGGTGAGCCGCGTCGAGGTGGCGCTGCGCACGGGCCTCACTCAGGCGACGGTGTCGAACGCGGTGCGCGACCTCATCGACGCGGGCCTGGTCATCGTGACCGGCGAGCGCACGCCGACCCGCGGAAAGCCGCGCACCCTCCTCCAGGTGAACCCGCTCGCCCGCTGCGCCATCGGGGTGCAGCTCGGCGCTGACGCCATCGTGGTGTGCATCACCGACGCCGTCGGGGCAGTCGTCGCCCGTACGCGGCTTCGGGGCGCGCGCGAGGACGAGCCCGGCGAGGTGATCGACCGGATCGCCGCGACCATCGAGGCTCTCATCTCCACGACCGCGCTGTCCCGCGATGCCATCGTGGGCATCGGCGTCGTCAGCCCCGGTCTGGTCGACATCGACGACGGGGTGATCCTGCGCTCCCGTTCGCTGCGGCGCTGGGTCGGTTTCGCTCTGCGGGATGCTGTGGCCTCGGCGACGGGGTTCCGGGTGGTGATCGACAACGACGCCACCGCCGCGGCGCTCGGCGAATTCTGGCGTCGCAGCATCCCCGAGACCCTGGCGCACTGCACGGTCCACATGGGCGCGACCGTCGGCGTCGGCATCCTCGTCGGCTCCACCCCCTACCGCGGAGCCAGCGGGAACACCGGCGCGATCGGCCCCATGCGCATCCGCCGCGGCAACTCGTGGCAGGGCACCACGGTGGATGACGTCACCACCCCGCGGGCCGTGGCCGAGCGCGCCCACCGCGCCATCGCGCGGGGCGTGAGCACCGCCATCACCCTGAGCCCGGAGCGGGACTGGTACCTCGACTTCCAGAGCATCGCGATCGCCGCCGTGCACGGCGATCAGCTCGCCCTGGATCTCATCCTGGAATCGGCCGAGCACCTGGCCGACGCCCTCGTGGTCGTGGTGAATCTGCTCGACGTGGATTCCATCTCGCTGGCCGGCCCGGCGTTCGCGACGGCCGGAACCCTGTACCTCAAGCACCTGTCTCAGCGCATCGCCGACGAGGCGTTCGCCGCCGAACGTCACCCGATCCGCCTCCGTCTCACCGAGCAGCCATCCGACGCCGCGGCCATCGGCGCGGCCGCGCTGATCCTGCAGCAGCAGTTCGCTCGGCGGGAGGCGCCGGAGCCGATCAGCGGTTGACTTAGTTAACCCGGCGATGAAAGTATCGGGATCCCCGCCGTACACCGACGTTCGCTCGGAGCCCCGATGACCTCTTCGAACCTCTCGCTCGACGGGGCGTGGACGGCCACCGCCGTCTCGGGCCGCGTGCCGGACGACCTCCGGAAACGTGAGATCGCCGCGACGGTTCCGGGATGCATCCACCTCGACCTGCTCGCAGCCGGTCGCATCGCCGATCCCTTCGACGGCGACAATGAATCGGCTCAGCAGTGGATCGGCGACACCGTGTGGCGCTACGCGCGCACGTTCCGGTGGGAGCCGACCCGGGCCGACCGCCATGACCTCGTCGCCGCCGGCCTCGACACCCTCGCCACGGTCACTATCAACGGCACGGTGGTGGCCCAGACGGCCAACCAGAACCGCAGCTACCGCTGGAGCGTCGGGCACCTGCTGCGCGAAGGAGACAACCGCATCGAGGTGACCTTCGACGCGCCGGTCCCCGCCGCGGAGCGCGCGGAACGCGAGCACGGCGGGGAGAGGTTCCACGTCAACCACCACCCCTACAACGCGCTGCGTAAGACGGCATCGAACTTCGGGTGGGACTGGGGCATCGACGCGGCCACCAGCGGCATCTGGAAGTCCATCGGGATCCAGAGCTGGAGCGGCGTGCGCATCGACAGCGTGCGGCCGCTCGTGGAGGTGACCGGCACGACGGGGCTGCTCTCGGCGCACGTGCAGCTCGACGAGGTCGGGATCCCCCAGTGGCACGACGTGACGGTCATCGTCAGCCGCGACGGCGCGGAGGTCGCCCGTTCCGGCGCTGCGGTCCGCGGTTCCGGAGTGGTCGACGTCGCGGTGCCGGACGTCGAGCTCTGGTGGCCGCGGGGCCATGGATCCCCGACCCTCTACGACGTCGAGGTGCGTGCGGGCGATGATCTCTGCACGCACGAGGTCGGCTTCCGCACCGTCGCGCTCGCCACCGAGGCGGATCGGTGGGGAAGCGCGTTCGAGCTGCGAATCAACGGACGTCTCGTGCAGGTGCGCGGCGCGAACTGGATCCCGGACGACGCCTTCGTCCCGCGGATCGACCGCGAGCGGATCGAACGGCGTGTCGCCGACGCCACCGAGGCGAACATGAACCTCCTCCGCATCTGGGGCGGGGGCATGTACGAGTCCGACGACCTCTACGAGATCTGCTCCCGCGAGGGGGTGCTCGTGTGGCAGGACTTCCTGTTCGCGTGCGCGGCGTACGCCGAAGAACCCTGGCTCGCGGACGAGGTCGAGGCCGAGGCTCGCGAGGCGGTGACCCGCCTGTCCGCACACGCGAGCCTGGTGCTGTGGTGCGGGAACAACGAGAACCTCGTCGGGTACGCCGACTGGGGCTGGCGCGCGCACCTGGACGGGCGCACGTGGGGCGAGGGCTACTACACCCACCTCCTCCCCGGCATCGTCGCCGAGCTCGACCCCACCCGGCCCTACATCCCGGGGTCGCCTTCCTCGCCCTCTGCTCTTCTGCCGCCGAACGCGCCGACGGACGGCACCGTGCACATCTGGGATGTGTGGAACGCGAAGGACTATCGCGCGTACGCCCAGTGGCGCCCGCGCTTCGTCGCGGAATTCGGCTTCCAGGGACCGCCCGCCTACACGACGCTCTTCGACGTGGTGCACGATGATCCGCTGCATCCGGAGGGGCGGGATCTGCTCGTGCATCAGAAGGCCAACGACGGCAACGGCAAGCTCGAGCGCGGATACGCGGGTCACTTCCCGACGCCGCGGACCATCGACGACTGGCACCTGACGACGCAGATCAACCAGGCCCACGCGCTGCGCTTCGGCATCTCGTGGTTCCGCTCCCTCGCCCCGCTCAACACGGGCACCATCGTGTGGCAGCTGAACGACGACTGGCCCGCCATCTCGTGGGCCGCCGTGGACTGGGCCGAGCGCCGCAAGCCCCTCTGGTACGCCCTCCGCGACGTCCACGCGCCCCGCTTCGCGACCTTCCGGGAGCGGCAGAACCACGAGGACGGCGAGGACGGACTGCGGTTGGTCGTGCTCAACGACACCGCACACGGGTTCCAGAGCGGCGTCCGGTTCGCGCGCGTCGGGTTCGACGGCACGGTCCTCGCCGCGGCCGAGTCCCACGTCGCTGTCGAGCCGCGCGGGTGGGGCCACGTTCCCGTGCCCCGCCACGTCGCGGAGCCCGAGGACCCAGCGGCGGAAGTGCTCGTCGCCACGTTCTCGGACCCGTCGCTCGCGCGCGTTCTCGTCGACCTGGCGGAGCCGGTGGATCAACGGCTCGATCCCCGGGCACTGTCCGCGACCGCGCACGCCACGGCCGCCGGAGCGGTCATCGACGTCACGGCGAGCGCCTACGTGCGCGACGTCGTCGTGCTCGCCGACCGCGCCGATCCGAGCGCATCCGTCGACCGTTCGCTCGTGAGCCTCCTTCCGGGCGAGAGCGCCCGGTTCGTCGTCCGCGCTCAGGGGTCTCTGTCGCCCAGCTCCGTGCTGGATCCGCGGGTGCTCCGCAGCGTGAACCAGCTGCTCGGCGACCCGGTGGGCGCCCCCCTCCGCTAGGGCCGGAGCCGCCGCTCGGGCGGCCGGTCGCACCGCCGCGCGCCCGGCTGGCTAGGGTGGGAGCGATGAGCGACTCGCCGCGACACGTCCTCCGGCGGTTCGCGCCCATGATCTACGGGCCCACCGTGCTCTTCGCGGCCGGCGAGGGCGCCGTCCTCCCCCTCATCCCCGTCATCGCGAGCAACCTCGGCGCCGGCGTCGCGCTCGCCGCCCTCGTCGCCTCGGCGCTCGTCGTCGGACAGCTCTGCGGCAACATCCCGGCCGGGTGGGCCGTCGCCCGCTTCGGCGAGCGTGCGACGATGGCGACTGCCGGATTCCTCGCCCTCGGGGGCATCGTGGCCATGGCGCTCGCCCCGAACCTGCCGCTGTTCGCGGCGGCGGTCTTCCTCATCGGGTTCTGTGCGGCGGCCTTCGGGCTCGCGCGACACTCGTTCATGACCACGCGCGTCCCGCTCGCCTTCCGAGCACGCGCGCTGTCGCTGCTGGGCGGCACGTTCCGGCTGGGGATGTTCCTCGGCCCGTTCGTCTCTGCAGCCCTCCTGGCGATCTTCGGCGACGAGCACGCGGCGATCTGGTTCTTCGCCGTCGTCCTCGCCGCGGCCATCCTGCTCGTGCTGCTCGGTCGCGACCCCGAAGAGACCCTCGCGGCCGAGGAGAGCGCCGCACGTCGGACTGCCGCCGGCGGGCACGACGCCGAAGACAGCGGCGAAGCGGTGACCGGATCGATCCCGGTGGTGGAGCGCGTCGGCGTGTTCCGCACGCTGTGGCGCTTCCGGGGCGTCCTCAGCCGGCTGGGCCTGGCCGCCGCATCCCTTGCGGCCGTGCGTTCGGCTCGACAGGTGGTCCTACCGTTGTGGGGCGTGTCGATCGGCCTCGACGCCCAGACCATCGCGCTCGTCGTCGGGGTCTCCGGCGCGATCGACTTCGCGCTCTTCTACGCCAGCGGCCAGGTGATGGACCGCTTCGGCCGGCTGTGGGCGGCGCTGCCCGCCATGTTGCTGATGGGCGCCGGCTTCCTGGCACTCTCGGTCACGCACGACACCGCCGAGCCCGGGCTGTGGTTCGCGCTCTTCAGCGCCGTCCTGGGCGTGGGCAACGGCCTGTCCAGCGGCATCCTCCTCACCCTCGGCGCGGATGTCGCCCCGCCGGCCGATCCCGCACCCTTCCTCGGCTCGTGGCGCACACTCACCGACGCCGGCGGCGCGGCCGCACCCCTCGTGGTCTCCGCCATCACCGCGGTGGCCTCGCTTCCGGTCGCGATGGCCGTGGTCGGCGTCGTCGGCTTCCTGGGCGCCGCAGGGTTCGTCCGCTGGGTGCCGCGCTTCGTCCCGCGTCAGAACTGATCCGGGGCGAGCGCGCTCGGTGAATCCCCGCTGTCCCCCGCCGCCACGTAGGTGTGCATCCGGGCGCCGGCCTCGTTGAAGATGCTGATCACCACTGCCGGACGCGAACCGGCGGCTGAGAGGGCGTGCGGGGTGCGCGTGTCGAACTCGGCTGCCTCCCCACGAGCGAGGGTGAGGTCCTGCTCCCCCAGGCGCAGCCGGAGGCGACCGCTCACGACATAGAGCCACTCGTAACCGTCGTGCACCCGCAGGTCGGGGAGCTCGGCCACGGGCGGGTAGGTGACCCGGTAGGTGTGGATCGGTGAGCCCTCGGGCGCCAGCGGGGCGATGGTCATCCCCTCCCGCCGGATCACGGGGCGGCGCACCCGGGGGTCGGGTGTCTCCGGACGGACGAGATCGTCGATGCGGATGCCGAGCTGCCGGGTGAGCGGGAGCAGCAGCTCGAGGCTCGCCTGCCGCTTCCCCGACTCCAACCGCGACAGCGTGCTGGCCGACATCCCCGCCCGCGCGGCGAGCTCCTCGAGCGTCAGATCCCGTTGGCGACGCGCGTCGCGCAGCCGCACACCCACCTGTCGCAGCTCCTCCGACATGGCGCTCCTTTGCTGATTTCGCAAATCTGTTTGCGTTTCTGCCATTGTGCCGCGAGATTGGGGCGCATGGAAGACGAACAGTGGGATGTCATCGTGATCGGCGGCGGCGTGGCGGGTCTCAGCGCCGCCCTGATGCTCGGACGGGCGCGCCGCCGCGTGCTGGTCATCGACGCGGGGAGCCCCCGCAACCGCTTCGCCGCGCACCTGCACGGGGTGCTCGGTAACGAGGGGACCGATCCCGCGGCGCTTCTCGAACGCGGACGCCGTGAGGCTTCGACCTACGGCGTGCAGTTCCACGCCGCATCCGTGGCCCGGGTGGATGAAACGGCAGAGGGGATGCAGGTGGCCGTTGCCGGGAGCGGTATCCGCGCCGCCCGCGCGGTCATCGTGGCCACGGGGGTCTCCGACGACCTGCCCACCATTCCGGGGCTAGCGGAGCGGTGGGGGCGCACGGTGCTGCACTGCCCCTACTGCCACGGGTGGGAGGTGCGCGACCGGCACCTCGGCGTGCTGGCCACGTCTGCGCTGAGCCTGCATCAGGCGCAGCTGGTCCGTCAGTGGAGCGACCGCGTCACGGTCTTCACCGCCGCCCTCGGCGACCTCGACCCCGCGACCGAGCGGCGCCTCCACGCGCGCGGCATCGTCCTCGTGGCAGCGCCCGTCACCGCGATCATCGGCGACGGGGAGGAGATCTCCGCGGTCCGCACGCAGGACGGCGACGAGGTTGCGGTGGACGCGATCTTCACCGGCGGCACGCTCCGCCCGCACGACGACTTCCTGTCGCACCTCGGGCTCGCCCGTGAGGAGAACCCGATGGGCGACTTCTTGCGCGTCGATGCGATGGGCAAGACCAGCAGCGACCGCATCTGGGCCGCGGGCAACGTGGTCAGCCCGGGGGCGAACGTTCCCCTGTCCATCGGCGCCGGCACCTCGGTCGGCGCGGTCGTGAACGCCGCGCTCGTCTCCGCCGACTTCGACACCGCCGTGGCGGCATCATGACGACGCCGGAGGCCATGCCGGCGGAGTTCTGGGAGAACCGGTACGCGAACACCGAGCGGGTGTGGTCGGGCGCGCCCAACGTGACGCTCGCCCAGATCGTCTCCACCCTCCCGCCCGGTCGCGCCCTCGACCTCGGCAGCGGAGAAGGAGCCGACGTCCTCTGGCTCGCGGAGCACGGGTGGGAGGCCACCGGGCTCGACATCTCCCCCACCGCCGTGGCCCGCGCCCGGGCCGCCGCATCCGCCGCCGGACTCTCCCTCCGGGCGAGATTTGCCACCGTGGACCTCGCCGCGTGGATGAGCGACGAGGGCTACGACCTGGTGACCGCAAGCTTCTTCCAATCGACGGTCGCCCTCGCGCGCGCCGATATCCTGCGTCGCGCGGCCGGTCGCGTTGCGCCAGACGGCCACCTCCTCATCGTGTCGCACGCGGGGTTCCCACCGGGGGCGCACGTGCCGGAGGGTGCCAAGCGTCTCTTCCTCAGCCCGGCAGAAGAGATCGCGGCCCTAGCCCTCCCTCCGGAGGAGTGGACGACCGTGATCGCCGAGACGCGCGGGCGGCCGGCGACCGGGGGGCATCCGCCTCACGAGGACGCGGTCGTGATGCTTCGGAGAAGGTGATCGGCCGTCGGCGTCACGCCGGGCGCCCCACGCGCTCCCCCGCCGGGGCCTGCCCCCAGCTGGCGAGCATCAGGAGGCCGTCTTCCGACGGCGATCCCTCCGGCGCCATGTAGACGACGACTTTCTGGTCCTTCTCCCCGGGCACGTCGAGGGCCTGGTACTCGATCGTGAGCTTCCCGGAGATCGGATGGGTCATCCGGATCGTCCCGAAACTGCAGCGATGCACGCTGTACTCCGCCCGCACGCGGCGAAAGTCCTCGCTCTTCACCGTCAACTCGCCGATGAGTTCGTTCAGAGCGGCGTTGTCGGGGTGAGAACCGGCGTCGGCACGGAGAACGGCCGCGGCCTCGGAGGCCGCGGTCTCCCAGTCGTCGTAGAGGCCTCTCGCCTCGGGCGACAGGAAGATCCACCGGGCAAGATTCCGCTCACGCGAGGGCACCTTGGTGAAATCGAAATAGAGCGAGCGGGCCAGGGGGTTCATCGCGAGGATGCTCATCCCCAGTCCCATGACGAGCGCAGGGGACGTGTGGAAGGCGGCCAGCGTGCGGTGCACGTTCGGCTTCACGCGGGCGGTGTCCTCGCGCGCCGACCTGCGGGGGTCGTAGTTCTTCTGCGCGACGAGAGCGAACAGGTACTCGCGCTCTATCGGATTCAAGCGCAGGGCGGATGCGACCGAGGCGAGCACGGCGTCGGACACATGGCGGGTGCGTCCCTGCTCGATCCGCGAGTAGTAGTCGACGCTCACGCCGGCCAGGTGCGCGACCTCTTCACGGCGCAAACCCGGGACGCGACGGGACGAACCGGAGCCGCGCTGCACCGAGTCATCGAGCCCCACATCGGCGGGGACGAGCTTCGCCCGGCTCGCGTGGAGGAACTCTCTCAGTTCGTCTTCGATCGCCATATGCCCATCATCCACCGCGAAAGCGGGCAGGGGGCGGTGTGGGTGGCACTGCCAGACCTAGGCAGAACGGTGCGTGCTGCGGCCTCTCCCGGAGCCCGCCGCCCGGTTGAACTGGACATCGCGGTTCACAGAAGCGACCCGACGTTACGGAAGGACTATCCCATGACTCTCGACACCTATGACGTGCTCATCGTCGGCGGCGGATCGGCAGGCGCTGTTCTGGCCAACCGGCTCAGCAGCGACCCCTCCCGATCCGTGCTGTTGATCGAGGCAGGCACCGCTTACCCCGCAGACGGCAACCCCGAGGTCATCCTCACGGCGAGCATGGTCGGCGGCGATGCCGAGCACGACTGGGGCTACACCGGCCGTCACAATTCCCGCGTGCCGAACCAGGCGATTCCGCGGGGAAAGGTGCTCGGCGGGAGTTCTGCGGTCAACGCCGCCGTCGCACTCCGGGCCCGGACATCCGACTTCGCGAAGTGGGAGGCCCGCGGGCTTGCGGGGTGGTCGTTCGCCGACGTGCGGGAGACCTACAAGTCTCTGGAGAACACCCCGGACGGGGATGATGCGTTCCGCGGGCGCACGGGGCCTCTCCCCATCCGGCAGCGCCGCTACGAAGAGAGCACCGTCTCGATGCGCGCGTTCATCGACGCGGGCGTGGCCGAAGGCTTCGCTCGCGTCAACGATCCCAACGGCGCCGACCAGGACGGAGCCTCGATGAACCCCCTCAACATCGTCGACGGGGTGCGCCAGAGCACCGCTCTGACGTATCTGACCGCCGACGTGCGTTCCCGCCCCAATCTGACGATCCTCGGCAAGACGCACGTCGATCGTGTCGTTTTCGAGGGGACGACCGCTTCCGGCGTGATCACCGCCGACGGGCAGGCCTATTTTGCCGGCGAGGTCATCCTCTCGGCCGGCACGTACGGGAGCGCCGCGATCCTGATGCGCTCGGGCGTGGGCCCGGCCGAAGACCTGACCCGACTCGGTATCGACGTCGTGGCCGATCTGCCCGTCGGGCGGCGGCTGCAGGACCACCCGTTCTACTACAACGTCTACGCCTTGAAGCCCGGCGCCCTCGAGATGAGTCCCCAGTTCGGCGCCATGCTGTGGGTGAAGTCCAGTGACGCCGAGGATGGTGACCTCGACCTTCAGATCTCGGTGAGCCACCTCTTCGATCCGGCGAACAGCCCCACCGGCGGCGCCATCGTGCTGGCGGTCGCCCTCGTCCAGCCGGAGTCGTTCGGAACCGTGACCCTGCCGAGCACCGACCCGCTGGCAGCGCCCGTCATCGACCTCAATCTGCTCTCCACGCCGCGTGACCGCAGCCGTATGCTCGAGGCCGTCAAGCTCAGTCGTCGGGTCGCGCGTAACGAGATCTTCGCGGCTGTCGCCGAAGAGATGGTGCCCGGCGCGCAGGTGCAGTCCGATGAGGATCTCGCCCGAGCGATCGATGAGCAGATCGCCTCCTACGCCCACCCGACGTCGACGGTGCCGATGGGCGGACCGGATGACCGGTGGGCCGTGGTGGACGGCGGCGGTGCCGTGCGGGGGCTCGCCGGCATCCGCGTGATCGACGCCTCCATCATGCCGGTCGTGCCATCGGTGGCGACGAACGTGACGACGATCATGCTCGCCGAGCACATCTACAAGAACACCCTGGCGCGATAGGGCGGGGGTCCCCGCCTCACCGCAGCGCGTTACGGCTGGTGGCCGTCGCCGACAGAGCCACGCCGTCGGGGACGAACATCGTGATCACGGGCGGATGCCACGTGCCGGCGACGGTGACGCGGGCAGAAAGCCCGTCCGGCGTCGTCGCGGCCACCAGGGTCGCTTCCTCCCCGACGGCCGCCACCATGTCCGTCGCCTGCGCGAACACCCCGGCGTCCGTCAGGTCGGTGCGCGGCTGCCCCGACTCCACGGTCAGGGTGAAGCCGTCGGCGGCGGCGAGGGCGGCCGCATCGGCGAGCGAGTCCAGGCGTTTCTGCGCGAGGTACAGGCTCGTCGCGTTGGCGCACACCAGGACGAGCACGAGGGCGAGCACCGCATAGCCGATCGTGAGGAGGAGGATGCTCCCCTCCTCCTCACCGCGGCGGATCACCATCAGCCCTCGCCCCAGAATCGCGACACCTTCTGGGCCGCCGATGCCTCGATCGGGATGCGGGCGATCCGGTCCAGTCCCAGCACGGGAGGAACGAGCGGCAGCGACACCTCCGTCCGTACGGTCACCACGACGGTGGCCCCCGCCTCCGGGCACGCGGATGGCGCGTCGCGGCACGACACGTCGACATCGGCGCGGTCCGGATCGATGCCGTACTCGGTGACGACGGTCGCGAGGATCGCCGATGCCCGAGCGTCCGCCGCATCCGCCCCCTCCGCCGTCGCCACCGCACGGGCGATGTGCCGGGCGCCCGACTCGGCTCCGAGGCTCTGGCCCTGGATCATGCCGAGGGCAACGATCAGGTAGACGATGGGAACCAGGAGCAGCAGCCCCACGAAGATGAACTCCAGCGCGGCGGACCCGGTGTCATCCGCGATGCGCGTCCGCAGCTCACTCCAGAGTCTCGAGCGGCGCATGCCCAGTCACCTCCAGAGCCCGCTCGACGCCCATCAGTCCCAGGAGGGGCAGCGTCGTGCGCACCGTGACGCGGACGGCGGGGCTCCCCCCGCCATCCGTCTCACTCACGGCGATGTCGCGTGCATATGCCTCGCCCACCGCGCGGGCGACGATCCCCCGCGTACGCTCGGCACCCTCGGCGAGGCTCGTGTCGGCGAGGGCGGCATGGAAGGCCCCCTCCACGGCGGCGTCGTGCACGACGTTCCGCACGTAGACCCCGAGGGCGAGCTGGATCACGGCGAGTGTCAGGAGCGTCAGAAGCGCCCCGACGAGCACGAACTCGACCGGGCTGGAGCCGGCATCGTCGGCGAGCGCCCGTCGCACGCGGCGCTGCAGCGCCGCGCCGTGCCCGTGCATGGGGTCACAGCCCGGAGACGCGGGCGATGGCCTGCTCGAACAACTGCGCGAGCGCCGGCCCGGCCAGCGCCCAGATCACCACGACCAGGCCCGCCGTCATGAGCGTGATGAGCACCCAGCCGGGCACGTCACCGCGCTCATCGGCGAGCGCGTCCCCCCATGCGGTGCGCAGGCGGTGCATCAGATCGATCCGTCGCATGCGGTGTCCTCCTTTCCGGCGGTCAGCCGATTCCGAGTCGAAGCAGGAAGATCCCCGGGAACACCGCGTACAGGACGCTCAGAGGGAGGATGAGGAAGACCAGCGGGATGAGCATCAGGATCTCTTTGCGCCCAGCCTGCTCGATGAGCGTCCGCTTGGCGTCCTCGCGCGCGTCGCTGGCCTGCGCCTGCAGCACCTGGGCGAGCGGCGCCCCGCGATCCAGCGCCGCCACCACCTGGTCGAGGGCCCGCGAGAGCGCGGGGACCTGCACGCGGCGTCCGAGCAGAGTCAGCGCCTCGGTCAACGGTTCGCCGGTCCCCACCGTGAGGACGCTCTTGCGGATCTCACCCGTCAACTCCCCCGAGCCGACCTCGCCCACCCGCCGCAGCGAGTCGAGGATGCCTTCGCCCGCCGACAGGCACAGCGCGAGGAAGTCGAGCACCGTCGGCAGTTCCTCCTGGATCCGCTGCGTGCGTCCGCGGGCCGCCCACGTCAGCCGGGCGTCGCACAGCACGATCGCGGCGGCGGCCGCCACCGGTGCCACGATGACGGCCGCGGGCGTCAGCCGCCCGATCAGCGCCACCACGACGACCAGGAGGCTCCCGGCCCCGAGTCCCACCAGGCCCCAGATCAGTTGGCGCGCGCGGAAGGCCGCGGAATCCATCGCCCACCCCGCCTGGCCCAACCGATGAGAGAGCGCCTCGGCGCCCCCGAAGAGCGCTGCCGCACGGTGCAGCGCGCCGCGGACCGCTTCCCGCAGGGTCGGCACCGGCGACAGGGCGGGTCCGAGGCCGAGCGGGTCGGTGACGTCGCGGATGTACGGGGCGATGCGTCGCGCGAGGGTCGGGGCGCTGACACGGGGCGCGAGGGAGACGAGGAGGCAGACGCCGACGCCGAGTGTCGTTCCCAGCACCACGGCGATCGCGGACTCCGTGAGAGATCCCGGGGTCATCCGAACCACCTCCGCGGCTCGGGAAGTCGACCGATCCGCAGCATGAGCCGGAACGCGATGATCGAGACGAGCCCACCGGCGAGGATGAGTCCGACGCCCTCCGGGCTCGCGTACGCATCGGCGCCTTCGGGCCGCAACGCCAGCAGCACGAGGATGATCCACGGCGCGACCACGCCGAGCACAGCGGCTCCGCGGATCCACGACTGCCGGGCCTCGACTTCGCCGCGCAGCAGGGCGTCGGCGCGCACCGACGCCGCGAGAGAGCGCAGCACCGTCGGGAGTTCCGTGCCACCGACCTGGCGCGCCATCCGCAAGGTCTCGATGATCCGATCTGCGACCGGGTCGGCCAGCGCGGTCTTGAGCCGTCCGATACTGGAGTCGAAGTGCCCGGAGGCGTGGATGTCCACGGCGAAAGCGGAGAAGGCCGGGCGCAGAGAAGGCGGGGCCGCGCCGGCGAGGCTGGCGACCGCGTCGGGAAGCGACATCCCGGCCCGCACGGAGGCGATGAGGAGGTCGCACACGTCCGGCCAGAGGTTGCGCCGCGACCGCAGGAGGCGCAGGCGCCTGGCCCGCAACCAGACGATCGGCGCCGACGCCCCCGCACCGGCGACCACGAGCGCGAACGCCGGCACCGACGTCACGAGCCATGCCAGCGCGGCCGCGACGATCCCGCACGCCGCCGAGACCACGATGACGACGCGGGGACGCACTCCCGCGAACCCGGCCGATTCCAGCAGCCGCGACAGCGCACCCGGGGACGCGGCCTGGGCGGGACGCGTCGACGCCGGCCACAACCACGGGGAGGCCACGAGGAGGGCACCGGCGGCGAGAAGGGCGCCGAGGAGGATCGTCACCGCCTGCTCCCGGGGACGACGCGGCGCACCTCTGGGGCATCGCCGAGGATCCGGCCGGTGGGCTGGACGATCTCCGCCACGCGGCGCCGTCCGGAGGCGTCGCGTTCGCAGTGCACGACGAGGTCGACCGAGCGCGCGACGGCGGCGGTGACGAAGGTCGCGTCGATGTTGCGACCGGCCAGCAGCGGGAGGGCCGCGAGTTTGACGAGGGCCTCCGGGGCCGAATTCGCGTGGATGGTCGCGGCGCAGGGCACACCCGTGTTGAGGGCCAGAACGAGATCGAGGGCCTCTGCGTCGCGTACTTCGCCGATCACGAGCCGGTCGGGGCGCATGCGCAGCGCCTCCTTCACCAGGCGCCGCAGGGTGACTTCGCCGGTGCCTTCCAGGCTCGGCTGGCGTCCTTGCATCGCGACGAGATCGGGCGCGTCGACGGCCAGTTCGAATGTCTCCTCCACCGTCACGATCCGTTGCGCCGAGCCAGCCGCGGCGACGAGAGCGCCCAGGAGCGTCGTCTTGCCGGCGTGCGTGGCTCCGGAGACCAGGATGCTCCGCCCCTCGCGCATCGCGCGGGCGAGCAGGTCGGCGGCATCCGCGCCCACCGAGCCCGTGCGCACGAGATGCGCGAGGTCGCGGTACGCCGGGAGGAACTTCCGGATGTTCACGGCCCAGTGGCGCCGCGTGATGTCGGGGATCGCGACATGAAGACGCGACCCGTCCGGGAGCGACGCATCCACGAAGGGCTGGCTGAGGTCGACGCGGCGACCCGTCGTGTGGAGCATCCGCTCGACCAGGTCGCGCACGACGGCGTCGGTGAGCGCGAGCGGCACACGCTCGGCCTGCCCGCCTCGCGCGACGAACACGCGGTCCGGAGCGTTCAGCCAGATCTCCTCGATGGTCGGGTCGTCGAGATACGGCTGGAGGGGCCCGAAGCCCGACAGCTGCGCGAGCACGTCGCGGACGCATCCGGCTTCGTCGTCGATGGGGTCGAGGCCGCGGGCGAGGGCGTAGTCGTTGTGGCGGCGCACCTCGCCGACGACGATGCGGGCCGCCGCGTCGGGGTCGCGGGTGGGGTCCGCCTCCTCGGCGCGGAGCCGCTCACGCACCCGCTCGGTCACCGCGGCGACCGCGGAACCCGGGGAGACGTAGGCGAGGCTCACGCGGGAATCCTCGCAAAACCCAGATGGGCACGCAGAAGTTCTCCACACCCCCGCGGCGTTACCGGGCGGGTCTGGTGGTCCCGGCAGAAAAGGGAGGTGTGCCCCGGCGCCATAACGCGGCCCGTGAACGGGCCCCCCTCTCCCTGCGGTCGCTAGCGTGGAACGGTGAGTGATGCGGAACACGTCGAGGCGAAGACCCCGTCAGGCGCCCCTCGTTCGGTGATAGCGGGAGCATTCGCGATCGTGCGCACGCTGCTCGACCGCAACGAGACAGTGTCCTCGACGGCACTGGCCCGCGCGACCGGCATTCCACGGTCCAGCGTGATCCGGCTGCTGTACCAATTGGAGGGCGAGGGAGTCGTTCGCCGCGAGGACGGACACTGGTCGGCCCGCGTCCGCCTCATGGATCAGCACGGCAGCCGCGCCGCATACCCCCGTGCCGAGACAATGGGCCTGCTGCAGTGGCTGGGCGCCCAGAGCGGCGCGACCGTCTCCCTCGTGAGCGAAAGTCGCGGGACGTTCACGGCAGATGTCATGCTCGCCGGCCGCGACCTGCTGCCTATCCGGGCCAGGCACGGCTCGTGGATGCCACCGGACAGCGCAGCCGCGATAGCGATATCCGGCGCGCGGCGAAGCGGCGCACGCCGCTCAGTCGTCGCTGTGGACCGGGAGCGCTGCATCGCGGGCCTGACCTGCATCGCCGTGCCCCTCGATGGGGGCGGCAGCGTGCCGCCCCTGGCGCTCCAACTGGCGACCGCCCCGGAGAATGCCGCTGACCGGCATGCGCCTCTCCTTCTCCGTGCCCGCGAGGCTCTTCTCGAGATGGCCGGCGGCGCGTCCGCTGAGTGAACGATTCCGCCAATCCGCCCCCGGAATTGGCACGATGACATGGCCCGATTCGCGGCGCACACCCCCCGGAAGGCGCACCATGTCGAAGAGTGTTCTGATCACCGGCGCCGGGCGAGGGCTCGGACGAGCGGCCGCCCTGGCATCGCTCGCCGCCGGGTTCTCCGTGATCGGCACCACCAACTCCCATCCCGAGGATGCTGCTGAGGTCACGACGGCTGCGGGAGCGGGACGCGCCGGCGACCTCGAGTTCACGCATTTGGATGCGAAAGATGTCGGTTCGTACGGGCTCTTCGTGGACAGCATCCGCCGTATCCTGCAGCGTCGCGGCGCGACGGAGTTGTTCGCGGTCGTGAACAACGCCGGCATCGGCACCTACGCCCCCTACGGCGACACGAGTGAGGATCAGTTCGACGAACTCTTCTCCATCAACGTGAAGGCGCCGTTCTTTCTCACGCAGAGGCTGCTGCCACTCCTCGGCCGCGGGTCGCGGGTCGTGAACCTCACGTCTGCGATCACCCGCGGTGTCGTCCGCGGGATGTCGGCCTACGCCATGACCAAGGGTGCCATCGAGGTCATGACCAGGTACCAGGCCGCCGAGCTGGCCGAACGCGGGATCGCGGTCAACACGCTGATGGGAGGCGCGGTAAACACCGACTTCGGCGGTGGAATCATGCACAGCCCGGCCGTCCAGGCGATGGCGGCGGACGCCATCACCTGGGGACACATCGCCGAGCCGGCGTACATCGCCGACGCCGTCCCGCTCATCCTGTCGACCAACTTCTCCTGGGCGACCGGGAGCGTGGTGGATCTCTCCGGAGGGCAGTCGATCTGACGAACGGATGCCGCGCCGATGGCGACGACCCGTCGTGCTGCCACCGTTTCACCACCGCCCTCCACGGCCGCGGCGGCGGCCCACCCGGCTCCCAGGTCAGGAGCGGGGTTCCTTCACGCGCCGGGCGATCACGTCGACCGGAGATGAGCCCTGCGGCGACACGAAGGCGGCGGCTACCGGATCGCCTTCGCTGGTCGTGAAAGTGATCGACCCTTCCAGGCTGGATGGCGCGTGCCGTTCTCCCCACTGCTGGAGCGCGAAGATCGGGAGCGCCAGCTCTCTCCCGGCTTCGGTGAGCACGTATTCGTGCCGGGTGCGCTCTCCGGCGTCCTGGTAGGTCTGGCGCGTCATGATGGACGCGTCGACCAGGAGTAGGAGGCGGGCGGTGAGGATGTCGGGGGCGACGCCGAGCCGGGCTTTGAACTCGGCGAATCGGGTCACCCCCGCCAGGGCTTCACGGATGATGAAGAACACCCATCGCTCCCCGACGATGTCCACGGCCTTGGCGAGCGAGCACTTGGTGTCGCCGCGGTATTCGGTCGTGTTGTCCCCGGGCATTGACGGCCTCCTGTCGGTGTGGTCAGTGGGCGAATTGGGGGTACAGCTGAGGGATGCTCTCACCGAGCCGGCCCTTCCATACTGCCGTGCTGTCGTCCCCGAACAGGTCGAGGGCACCGGCCTCGAACTCGTCGAAGGCGCGACGAGCGACATCCTTCGGATCGTTCTTGGGGCCGTCGTACCAGGCCATCATGTCGGTGTCGGTGCTGGCGAGCGACAAGGAGGCCACCCGGGTCCCCTGCCCGGCCAGCTCGAAGCGGAGGCTGTTGGTCGCCGCCAACAGTGCCGCCTTGGATGCCCCGTAGCCACCGGAGGCGTCCATCGCCAGGTAGGCCATGATCGAGACGACGTTGATGATCGCGCCGCCGCTGTTTGCGGCCAGGACGGGCGCGAACTGGCGGACCATGTCCATCGTTCCGAAGTAGTTCGTCTCCATCTCGGCGCGGGCGTCGGCCGGATCGCTGCCAAGGAGCGGAGAAAGGGTCGTGAGGCCTGCGTTGTTCACCAGGAGCGTCGTGTCGGCGGCGAGTTCTGCGGCGGCAGCCACCGATCGCGGGTCTGTGATGTCGAGCTGTACGGGGATGATCCCCTCGATGTCGATCGTGGAGACATCGCGCGCCCCGCCGTAGACCTTGGCGCCGCGTGCGAGCAGCTCCACCGCGAGGGCCTTGCCGAGTCCGCGGGCGGCTCCGCTGACGAACGCCACCTGTCCGCTGATAAGCATTGTTTTCTTCCCCTTCTGAGTTGGAATGTCCTACCTAGGAAACTACTCCGCTGCGTAGGAAACCACAACTCAGGACTTCTGGGGGCGCAGATTTCTCGTCCTACGGCGCCATCAACCGCCCCATCATCGCGGTCATGCGGCGTCGTCCGAGGAGCGGTGCGACGGCTGCGACCACCCGGTTCCGGCCGCCGACGATCGCCGTGGGTCCGGCGATGCCCGGATCGAGCGCGTCGAGCGCGGTGTCGACAACGGCGCTCGCGGGCACGCGGCGAGCGCCGCCCCCCGCCGCATCGCCGGCGACGTCGAAGAACTCCGTCTGCGTCGCACCAGGGGACAGCGCCATCACCCGCAGACCGGTGTCGCGGGCTTCGTACCAGAGCGCTTCGGTGAAGCTGAGGACGAAGGCCTTGGATGCTCCGTAGACCGCCATCGTAGGACTGGCGGCATAGGCGGCCATGCTGGCGACGTTGATCAGGAAGCCATCCCCCCGCTCGCGCAGGGCAGGGAGGAACGCGTGGCTGATCTCTACGACGCTGGACACATCGAGCGCGATCTCCGCCCTCAGCCGCGCCAGCTCCTCCTCGTGGAACAGTCCGTGATTGGCGAAGCCCGCGTTGTTCACGACGCTCGTCACGTCGATCCGCCGTTTCGCGAACTCCGTCCGCAGCGTCTCGCCGATCCCGGGCTGCGCCAGATCGATCGGCACCGTCGACACCGCAACGGAGTGCGCGCTCCGGAGTTCGGCGGCCAGCGCGTCGAGCCGGTCGGCGCGACGGGCTACGAGCACCAGGTCGCTCCCCCGCGCGGCCAACCGCCGCGCGAACTCGGCGCCGATGCCGGCGCTGGCTCCCGTGATGAGTACGGTCTGGTCGGCGTAGTGGATGGATCTCTGTCGTCGGGTCATGAGTGCATGGTATGCCTCTTTGGCACTCGGTGCCAGGGAGGCATTTGAGATTGCGCAGGCTACGATGGGCCCGTGACACCAGTGGACGAGGCACCAGGACTGTGGGCGCGATCACGCCGACGCGCGTACGACGAGATCACCGCCGTCGCCATGGAGCTCTTCCTCACCGGCGGCTTCGAGCAGACGACGATCGATCAGATCGCTGCCGTCGCCGGTATCTCCCGCCGGTCGTTCTTCCGCTACTTCGGAACGAAGGAAGACATCGTCCTCGGCCACGTCGCCGCGGAGGGAAGCGCTCTGCGTCAGCAGCTTGAGCAACGACCGGAGGGCGAGGACATCTGGGCGGCGCTCCGCGGGGCTCTGGTCGCCTCGGAGACACGGGCACCCGACGAGAACCGAATGCTGGCGATCGCCCGGATGCTGTACCGGACGCCGTCCCTCCGCGCACGCAGCATCGAGAAGCACCTCCGCTGGTACGACGACCTCGTTCCGGAAGTCGAGCGACGCCTCGGCGGCGACGAGACGGGGATGGCGCTGCGGGCACGGGCGATCGTGGGCTGCGTCATCACGTGCCTGGACCTGGCCGGCGAGGCCTGGATGGAGGATGAGGCGACCGAGCCGCTCCTGGTCTACTTCGACCGCGCGCTCGCGGCTATCCGTCGCCCCTAGCGCCGCTCCCCCAGAACGCGCCGGATGTCCTCGGCGACGACGCGCAGGTCCGCGCCGACCTGGTGTCCCCCAGGCAGCGAGCGCGCAACGGCGCCCGGGATGGCTGCGGCGTAGAGGTCACGGTGGGCCTGGGCGATCGCCGAGTGCCACAGCCGATTGTCGGCGCCATCGTCGTCGGGCATCGTGGGGAAGTCGACCGAGTACTGCTCTCCCAGGTGTTCGGCGAGGCTGGCCGCCAGCGGAGCATCCTCCTCGTGAGCACCGGCTCCCGCACCATGGACGAAGACGACGCCGATCACGTCAGGGGGTCCTCGTCATCGGACGGCATTGACGCCAGCGCAGCGCGGGCCACGCGGGCCACGTCGAACAGGGCACGCGGGTCGGGGTCACTCTCCTCGGGCGAGAACACGATCGTCGTGAGCCCGGCCGAGACGAACGCGATGGCCTGCGCGGCGGGATCGGCAGCGGGCTCGACGTATCCGACCACCTGCAGGCGCTCGCCCTCCAGGGGCGAGCCGACGCGCCCCTCCCGCACGACAGCGACCGCCGCGGCGACGGCCTCCGCGGTCGGCACATCGCCGAGCACGACGCCGTCGGCGATCTCGCCCGCCAAGCGCAACGCCTTCGGCCCGTTCGCGCCGAGAAGGATGGGCGGCACAGCGGACGGCAACGGCGGGTGGCTGAGCTGCACCCGATCGAGCTGCACGTACCGGCCCGCGGCACTCACCTCGTCACCGCGCAGCAGGGCACGCACGGCCGCGGCATACTCCCGCATCAGGGTCAGCGGGCTCTCGACCGCGGCGCCGGCCTGCACCATCCACTCGCGAACGCCGTGCCCGAACGCCGGCACGAACCGACCGGGGTGGATCCGCGCCAGCGCCGCGATCTCCATCGCCGCGAGCGCGGGGTTGCGCAGCGGTGTCGGCATGAGCCCCAGACCGACCCGCACGCGAGAGGTGACCGACAGGGCCGCCGTCGAGGTGACCAGTCCCCCACCCCAGAAGCTGTCCTCCCACAACCACAGATCCTCGACCCCCTCGGACTCCACCGCCCTCACGGCGGCCAGGAGATCCTCGGGAGGCAGCTGCGGCCGGATGACAACACCCACCCGCGCACGCTGCTCCGCTTGCTGCACGGGCAGAGCCTATCCGAGACCCCCGACGCCCACAGCGGGGGCCGCCGCGGCCGCTGCCGGACGCGGGTTCGGGGGATTTCCCCACCGTCGGGGCAGGGGGGCTCACCTAGACTGAACCCACTCGCGGGAGTGGTGAAATCGGCAGACACGCAGGATTTAGGTTCCTGTGCCTCCGGGCGTGTGGGTTCAAGTCCCACCTTCCGCACGGCGGCGCCTGCGCGCCGGCCTCCTCGCCGACCGAACGACGGGATCGCCCTGATGCTCCACACCGCTCTCATCCCGTGGCTCGACCCGGAAACGATCATCACGGCCGCGGGTCCCTGGGCACTGCTGGTGGTGTGCCTCATCATCTTCGCCGAAACGGGGCTCCTCGTCGGGTTCCTCCTGCCCGGCGACACGCTGCTGATCATCTCCGGGCTGCTCTCCC
This sequence comes from Microbacterium sp. Z11_20, assembly GCF_057197605.1. Lineage (NCBI taxonomy): Bacteria > Bacillati > Actinomycetota > Actinomycetes > Micrococcales > Microbacteriaceae > Microbacterium > Microbacterium sp. Z11_20. The sequence goes on from NZ_JBXVOQ010000006.1 coordinate 53,027, forward strand.
ACTCCACGACGGTCGCTCCTCACGGCGTGTTCGGGCTCAACGTGTGGGTGGTGAGCCTCCTCATCGGCCTGGCGGCCTTCCTCGGCGGCGAGGTGGGCTATCTCATCGGCCACAAGGCGGGCCCGGCGATCTTCGAGCGCAAGGAGTCCGGGATCTTCAGCGTCAAGAACGTTCAGCGCACGAATGCCTTCTTCGAGCGTTTCGGCGGTCTCACCGTGATCCTCGCCCGCTTCGTCCCGATCGTCCGGACGTTCGCCCCGATCGCCGCCGGCGTCGGCCACATGAACAAGTGGAAGTACACCCTCTACAACCTCATCGGCGCGGTGATCTGGGGGATCGGACTGACGATGCTGGGCTACGGCGTCGGCCTCATCCCGCCCGTCCGCGACTTCGTGACGAACTACATCGACGTCATCCTGCTGGCGGCGGTGGCCGGCACGATCGGATTCGTCGCCTTCCACTACTTCCGGGAACGGGCGCACGCCCGGCGGGCGCCGCACGGCGGCGACCCGGAGACCGACGCGAGCGAAGCGCAGTCGCTCGTGCTCGACCCCGATGCGACGGGTGACGCTCCGCGCCGTCCCGAGGCACCGCAGAGCTGAGCCGTCAGGAGGCCTTGGCGGTCTTCTTCTTCGCCGCGGTGGTCTTCGGCGCGGTGGTCTTCGACGACGACGCCGTCTTGCTCTTCTTCGGTGACGTGGCCGTGGATGGCGACGTCGACGCGGACTTCGACGAGCCGGATGCTGCGGCCGACGTCTTCGGAGCATCCTCGGTCGTGCCGCCTCGCGCGGCGCGGCTGCGCTCGACGCTCGCGCGGAGGGCCTCCATGAGGTCGATCACCTCGCCGCCGGAATCCTCGTCCTCGGTCTCGCCGAAGGTGGCGGCGGTGTCCAGGGCGTCTCCCTGCTCGAGCTTGGCGTCGATGAGGGTGCGGAGCTCTGCCTGATACTCGTCGGTGAACTCCTCGGCATCGAAATCCTTGGCGAAGCTCTCGACGAGAGCCGCCGACATCTCCAGCTCCTTCGCCGAAATCCGCACCGACTCGTCCAGCGCCGGGAACGCCGCCTCCCGCACCTCATCGGCCCACAGGAGGGTCTGCAGAACGAGCACGTCGCCGCGGACGCGCAGCGCCGCCAGCCGGGTCTTCTGCCGCAGCGAGAACCGGACGATGGCCGTGCGGTCGGTCTCCTCGAGCGTCCGCCGCAGCAGCACGTAGGCCTTCGGAGAGGCGGAGTCGGGCTCGAGGTAGTACGCGCGATCGAGCGTGAGCAGGTCGACCTGATCGCTCGGGACGAACTCGACCACGTCGATCTCGCGGCTGCGCTCGGAGGGGAGGGACTCGAGGTCTTCCTTGGTGAGCACCACCGTGCGGTCGCCGTCGTCGTAGGCACGGTCGATGTCGGAGTACGGCACGACCTCGCCGTCCACCTCGCAGATGCGCTGATAGCGGATGCGGCCGCCGTCCTTGTTGTGCACCTGATGCAGCGGTACGTCGTGGTCCTCGGTCGCGGAGTACACCTTGACCGGCACGTTCACGAGACCGAAGGTCAGCGCGCCCTTCCAGATCGCCCTCATCACACCAGTAGACACCTGTCACAGCAATCGCGGAAACCCCTTGCGATCGGCCGCTACGGTGGTGCACATGGCCGCGGGAGATCAGACGGTGCGCATCGACGGCCGGCGCCTGCGGATCACGAACCTCGACAAGGTGCTGTACCCAGAGACGGGGACGACCAAGGGCGAGGTCATCGCGTACTACACGCGCATCGCGCCCGCGCTCCTGCCCCACGCCGCCGGGCGGCCGGTGACGCGAAAGCGCTGGCCGGACGGCGTGGGCACGGCGGAGGACCCGGGCATGTCGTTCTTCGCCAAGGACCTGGAGGCTGGGGCCCCCTCCTGGGTTCCGCGTCGCCCCATCCCGCACTCCTCCGGCCCGAAGGATTACCCCCTCGTCGGCGACGTGCCGACCCTCGTCTATCTCGCGCAGGTGGCGAGCCTCGAGCTCCATGTGCCCCAGTGGCGGTTCGCACCCGACGGCGGCCGGGGCAACCCCGACCGCATCGTGCTGGACCTCGACCCAGGACCCGGCGTCGGACTCGCCGAGTGCGCCGAGGTGGCCCGGCACGCCCGCGCGATCCTCACCGACATGGGCATGGACCCGTATCCGGTCACCAGCGGCAGCAAGGGCATCCACCTGTACGCGGCGCTCCCGGGTGAGCAGTCCAGCGACGCCATCACGGCGTTCGCGAAGGAGCTGGCCCGCGCGATCGAGGCCGACTCCCCCGACCTCGTGGTCAGTCAGATGGCCAAGTCCGCCCGGCCGGGCAAGGTCTTCATCGACTGGAGCCAGAACAACGGCTCCAAGACCACGATCGCGCCGTACTCGCTGCGCGGCCGCGCACATCCGACGGTCGCCGCCCCCCGCACGTGGGAGGAGCTGGATGACCCGGGCCTCCGGCACCTGCTGTTCGACGAGGTGGTGGAGCGCGTCGACGCCGGCGGCGACCCGATGGCTCCGCTCGGCTTCGCCGCGGGGGCACGGGGCGCGGACGACGGCCCCCTGAGCGTGTACATCGCCAAACGCACTGCCGGGGCCACACCCGAACCGGTGCCGGAGAACCCCGTCGGAGCCACCGCATCGGAGGGGCTGCACCGCTTCGTCATCCAGGAGCACCACGCGACGCGGCTGCACTGGGACCTGCGTCTGGAGCACGACGGGGTGCTCGCCAGCTGGGCGGTGCCCAAGGGCGTGCCGTCGACCACGTCGCGCAACAACCTCGCCGTGCAGACCGAAGACCACCCGATGGAGTACGCGACCTTCTCCGGCACCATCCCGGCCGGACAGTACGGCGCCGGCACCATGACCATCTGGGACGAGGGCCGGTACGAACTGGAGAAATGGCGCGAGGATGAGGTGATCTTCACGCTCGAGGGCCGCGCCGGGGGCCCGGTGGGGAGGGTCCGCCTGGCGCTCATCCGCACCGACGGCAGCGGGGAGAAGTCGACGTGGCTGCTGCACCGCATGAAGATGGATGCGGCAGGTCATCCCCAGCCCGACGGGGAACCCGTCGTCGCCAGGGACCCGTCGGCGATCGCGCCGGCGGACGGGGAACCCGTCGTCGCCACCGACCCGTCGGTGATCCCGCCGCCCTCCGAGCTGAAGCCGATGCTGGCGACCTCCGCGGCCCCGGGCATCGCCCGCCAGGCGGCCAGTCGCTGGGGCCACCCGTGGGTCGAGGGGAAGTGGGACGGGATCAGGGCCATCGGCGTGTGGGACGGCACGCGCCTGCACCTGCGCGCCCGAAGCGGCAACGACGTCACGGCGAAGTACCCCGAACTGACCGCCGTCGACCTGGGCCTCGGCCCCGAGCCCGCGGTGCTCGACGGCGAGATCGTCGCGCTGGACTCCCGGGGCCGGCCGAGCTTCCCGCTCCTTCAGACGCGCATGAACCTCGCCAAGTCGCGGGAGATCGCCCGCGAGGCCACGCGCACTCCGGTGAAGCTCTTCCTCTTCGACATCCTCTCCCGCGGCGGCCGCGACCTCGCCCCGCTCCCCCTGTCCGATCGTCGGGAGCACCTCGAGGAGTACGCCGCCGCCGCATCCGAGCCGGTCGTCATTCCGCCCGTCTTCGACGACGTGGATGCAGCGCTGGCGGCCAGCCGCACTCTGAGCCTCGAGGGCATCGTCGTGAAGGACCCCGGTTCTCCCTACCGCCGCGGGGCTCGCTCCGAGCAGTGGCTCAAGGTCAAGCTGACGCGCACCCAGGAGGTCGTGATCGGGGGGATTCGCCCGGGAAAGGGCGGGCGCCACGGCACGATCGGCTCACTCCTCCTGGGCATCCCGGACGGCGAGGGCCTGCAGTACGCCGGCCGAGTGGGATCGGGGTTCAGCGAAGCGACCATCGCCCTGCTCGAGGCGGAGTTGCGTCCCCGGCGCACCGACGAGAACCCGTTCGTCGAGGTGCCGCGACCCGACGCGCGCGACGCCCTGTGGGTGCGCCCGGACCTCGTCGGCGAAGTCGAATTCGCCGAGTTCACTCCGGGCGGGATCCTCCGCCATGCCCGCTGGCGGGGTCTTCGCCCCGACAAGTCGCCGGACGAGGTCGTGCGCGAGTCCTGAGGATCACGCGTGTCGGGCGTCGTCGTGCTCGATGTGACCGGCCGGCTCGAGCTGGAACGTGGAGTGCTCGACATCGAAGTGCTGCGACAGGCACCCCTGGAGGGACGCGAGGATGCGGCCGGACCGACCGTCGGTGAGCGCCGCGTCCTCGACGATCACGTGCGCGCTGAACACCGGCGCCCCGCGGGTGAGCTGCCACACGTGCACGTCGTGCACGCCCACGACCCCGGGCGTGCTGAGCATGTGGTCGCGGATCTCCTGCACCTGCATCCCCTTCGGTGCCGCCTCCCCCAGCACCGACCCGACCTCGCGCAGGAGGCCGAGGGCGCGTGGCACGATCATCGCCGCGATGAGGAGTGAGGCCACCGCATCCGCCGGCGCCCACCCGGTCGCGAGGATCACGATCGCCGCGACGATGACGGCGGCCGATCCCAGGAGGTCGCCCAGCACCTCGAGGTAGGCGCCGCGGACATTGATGCTGCGACGCTGCGCGCCGCCGAGGAGCCACATCGCGGTGGCGTTCGCGATGAGGCCGACGACGGCGACGGCCAGCATGAGACCGCCGGAGATCTCCGTCTCGGCCGGGTTCATGAGGCGCAGCACGGCCTCGACGGCCACCCACACCGACAGGACCACGAGGATGATGCCGTTGGCCAGCGCACCGAACACCTCGGCGCGCTGATAGCCGAACGTGCGCCGGTCGTTCGCGGGCCGGGCAGCGACCGCGCTCGCCACGAGCGCGATGACGAGGGCGGCGGCGTCGGTGAACATGTGCGCGGCGTCGGCGAGGAGGGCGAGTGACCCCGACAGGGCCGCGCCGACGATCTGCACGACCATCACGACGGTCGTGATCGCCAGCGAGATCGCCAGCAGGCGGCGATTGCTGCCCCCGCGGATCCCCCGTGCGTGATCGTGCATACAGCCAGGCTACGACCGAGTCGCCGCCGTCAGCGGCGGAACCGCCCTCTCGGGAACGAGAACGGTTCTCTCTCGCGGCTCAGACGCGCTCGAGCAGCGGGACGAGCGCGGCGAAGGCACGCGCGCGATGCGAGACCGCGTTCTTCTCCGCCGCCGACCACTCCCCGACCGTCCGCTCGGCGCCGGGCTCCTGCCCGTCGGGGACGAAGATCGGGTCGTACCCGAACCCTCCCGCCCCGGATGCGGCGGGAGCGAGCCGCCCGGGCCACCGGCCCTCGACGGTGTCTTCGCTTCCGCCGGGAACGACGAGCGCGATGGTCGAGACGAACTGCGCGGTGCGGTGCGGATCGGCCACATCGGCGAGCTGGTCCAGCAGCAGCGCCACGTTGGTCGCGGCATCCTTGGCGTGGCCGGCCCAGTACGCCGAGAAGACCCCCGGCGACCCGCCGAGCACGTCGACGCACAATCCAGAGTCGTCTGCGAGCGCGGGGAGCCCCGTGTGCGCGGCGGCGGCACGGGCTTTGATGAGGGCGTTGTCCACGAAGGTCACGCCGTCCTCCACGGGTTCGGGGCCGTCGTAGGCGATCACCTCGAGGTCGGGCCGCACGGCGGCCACGATCGCCGCGAACTCCGCCACCTTGTGCGGGTTGTGGGTCGCCAGGACGATCTGCCGCGCCATGGGTCAGCCCGCCAGCGCCGCGGCCTGCGCGTCGCGCAGTCGGCCGCATCCGGCGACGCCGAGTTCGAGCAGCCGGTCGAGCTCGCTCTTGTCGAAGGGCGCGCCCTCGGCCGTGCCCTGCACCTCGACGAAGAGGCCGCGGCCCGTGACGACCACGTTCATGTCGGTTTCGGCGCGGACGTCTTCGACGTAGGCGAGGTCGAGCATGGGCGCGCCGTCGATGATGCCGACCGACACGGCCGAGACCGAGTCCACGAGCACTTCCGAGCGCTGCGCGATGAACTTCCGCTCCTTGCCCCAGGCGATCGCGTCGGCCATCGCCACGTAGGCCCCCGTGATCGCGGCGGTGCGGGTCCCGCCGTCGGCCTGGAGCACGTCGCAGTCCAGGACGAGGGTGTTCTCCCCCAGCGCCTTCGTGTCGACCACGGCCCGGAGGGCCCGGCCGATCAGGCGCGAGATCTCGTGCGTGCGGCCGCCGACGCGTCCCTTGATGCTCTCGCGATCGTTCCGGCTGTTCGTCGCCCGCGGAAGCATCGCGTACTCGGCGGTGACCCAGCCCTTGCCCTTGCCGGTCAGCCACCGGGGCACGCCGTTGGTGAACGACGCCGTGCACAGCACGCGGGTGCCTCCGAAGCTGATGAGAGCGGAGCCTTCGGCATGCGCCGACCAGCCGCGTTCGATCGTGACCGGTCGCAGTTGGTCGACGGCGCGGCCGTCTGCGCGGGTGATGTCGGTCATCGGGTGCCTTTCCTTCGGGTGATGTCGTCGTTCGGCAGTTCCCGTCGGGTCCTGCCGGAGTGGGTGGGGATGCGGCGCGTCAGCGGGGCAGGTCGATGGCGCCGGTGTGGACGAGGTGCACGTCGCGCACCTCGCGGCCCATGAGGCGGTGGGCGAGGCGGACGAAATCGTCGACGGAGTCGCCGGTGGCTTCGTAGACGTGGGAGGCGACGGCGTCCGGTCGCGTGAGCAGGTCGCGGCTCACCAGTTGGCGGTAGACGTCTTTCGCGGTCTCGGTGTCGCTGGAGACCAGGCTCACCTCCGGCCCCATGACATAGCTGATCGCGCCTTCGAGGAACGGATAGTGGGTGCAGCCCAGGACGAGGGTGTCGACGCCGGCGTACCGCAGCGGCGCGAGGTACTCCTCGGCGACGGCGAGCACCTCGGGCGAGTCGGTGACCCCGGCCTCGACGAACTCGACGAACCGGGGGCACGCCTGCGCGAACACCGTCAGCTGCGCGTTGACTTCGAGCATGTCCTGGTAGGCGCCGGAGGAGATCGTCCCCTCCGTGCCGATGACCCCGATGCGGCCGTTGCGGGTGGTCGACATCGCGGTACGCACGGCCGGACCGATCACCTCGACCACGGGAACGTCGTAGCGTTCGCGCGCGTCCCGGAGCATCGCGGCGGAGGCGGTGTTGCAGGCGATGACGAGCATCTTCACGCCCTGTTCGACCAGCGAATCGAGCACCTCGAGGGAGTACCGCCGCACGTCGGCGATCGGCTTGGGGCCGTAGGGCGACCGGGCGGTGTCCCCGACGTACAGGATGGACTCCCGCGGCAACTGCGCCGACACAGCCCGGGCGACGGTGAGACCACCGACACCCGAGTCGAAGATCCCGATCGGCGCCTCATCCACGACATCCCACCCTACCCGCGACTGCCGGCACGCCGATCGGTGGATAGGGTGACGGAATGAGCGCGAGCACCGCCCTGCACACGGACCGGTACGAGCTGACGATGCTGGAGGCGGCGTTGCGGGACGGCACCGCCGACCGGCGCTGCGTCTTCGAGGTTTTCGCGCGGCGCCTCCCCGGAGCCCGCCGATTCGGCGTGGTCGCCGGAACGGGGCGGCTCCTCGGGCTGCTGCGCGACTTCCGCTTCGGCGATGAAGAGCTTCGCTTCCTCCGCGACGAGAAGGTGGTCGACGCCCCGACGCTCGACTACCTGGCCGACTACCGCTTCGGGGGTTCGATCACCGGGTACCGCGAAGGCGAGCTGTACTTCCCGGGCTCGCCGGTCCTGACCGTCGAGGGCACGTTCGCCGAGGCGGTCCTGCTGGAGACCCTGGCGCTCTCGGTGCTCAATCACGACTCGGCGATCGCGACCGCCGCCGCTCGCATGAGCGTGGCCGCCGGCGATCGCCCCCTCGCCGAGATGGGCTCGCGCCGCGCCGGCGAGGATTCGGCCATCGCGGCGGCCCGTGCCGCCTACATCGCCGGATTCAGCGCGACGAGCAACTTGGCCGCGGGGCGCCGGTGGGGAATTCCCACCATGGGAACGGCGGCACACGCGTGGACGCTCCTCCACGACACCGAAGAGGACAGCTTCCGCTCTCAGATCGAGGCGCTGGGAACGGACACCACGCTGCTCGTGGACACCTACGACATCCGCACCGGCGTGGAGACCGCGGTCCGGGTGGCCGGCACGGGCCTCGGCGGTGTCCGCATCGACTCCGGCGACCTGCCGACCGTGGCCGCCGACGTGCGCGCGCAGTTGGACGGGCTCGGCGCGACCGGTACCCGCATCACGGTGACCAGCGACCTGGACGAGTTCGCCATCGCAGCCCTCGCCGCCTCTCCGGTCGACGCCTACGGGGTGGGCACATCGGTGGTGACCGGGTCGGGAAGCCCGACGGCGGGGATGGTCTTCAAGCTGGTGGCCCGACAGGATGCCGCCGGCTCGTGGGTGGGTGTCGCGAAGGCGTCCACCGACAAGGCGTCCAAGGCCGGGCGGAAGGCCGCCTTCCGCACGCGCGATGACGGTGTGGCCACCAGCGAGCTGATCGTCGTGTCCGACGGGTACGAGGAATTGGACGACGCATCCGCCCACCCGGACGCCCGCGCACTGCAGGTTCCCCTCGTGACCGAGGGCGAGATCGACACGTCAGCGGAGGGGCATGCGGGGGTCGCGGCCGCGCGGGCCCATCACGCGCATGTTCGAGAGGAGCTGCCGGTCCGCGCGCTGGCCCTCAGCCGCTCCGACCCCGCCCTGCCGACGGTGTTCCGCGACGCGGCCTCGATGGCCCGCTAGCTCTGCAGCGACTCGTAGATCTCTTTGCAGGTGGGGCACACCGGGAACTTCTCCGGATCGCGGCCGGGGGTCCACTTCTTGCCGCACAGGGCGCGCACCGGCTTGCCGGTGATCGCGGACTCCAGGATCTTGTCCTTCTTGACGTAGTGCGAGAACCGCTCGTGATCGCCCGGCTCGACGCTCTCCTCGCGGATGAGCTCTTCCAGCTCACGGTCGAGGGTGGCGATTCCGCCCGGATCGGGCTGTTCGACTGGCGTGCTCATGATGTGCCAGTGTAGCCGCGGGGAGGGGTCCGCGGCCCGTCAGGATGTCTCGGCGAGCTCCATGATGCGGTCGCCGCGGCGCGCGAAGACCGCCGCACCGATCGCGACGCCTGCCAGCAGGACGATCACACCCGCGGCCACCCCTGCCCACAGGGCCGGCATCGCGTAGGACACGTCGTCACTGACGGTCAGCCACCCCCACCACAGCGCCGGGGCGCTGAGGACGATCGCGCCGATCATGACCAGCGCCTGCGAGATCCCCCCGCCGGCGCCGGTGCGCTGAGGCTGCTGGAAGGGGCTGTCCCCGGGGTGCGACACGGCGTAGGGCGCGGCGGCCGAGGCGATGCTAGAAAGCCCCAACCCCGACAGGAACAGCGCCGCGCACACGCCCGCGAGGGCCGGGAGGACGGCCCAGCGACCGTGCACCGCAGCCGCGACCGAGACGGCGATGGCGAGAACCGGAACCGCGATCAAGACGATCGGAACGAGCCGCCCCACGCGGTCGGCCGCACCCCGCACACCGCTGGCGATGTGCATCCAGATCGCGGTGGAATCGTAGGCGACGTCGTTGTGCGGCATCCATCCGAAGAACAGCGCCAGAACCGGAACCGGCACCAGCGCCGCGATGGCCACCGGCACCCCGGCCACCAGGAGGGGGACGACGGTCAGGAGCGCCGCAACGGGCACGACGAGGATGTTGACGAGGTAACGGCGGTCGCGGAACCAGTACACCAGGCTCCGCGCGGCCACCACTCCCCCGGGCGTACCCGGCGTGACGGCGAACCACCCGAGCCCGCCGCGCTCGCGGACGGCGACGGGTCGCTCGACGCGCGTGAGCATGTGGTGGACCAGAGCCGCCCACGCCGCTGCGAGGGCCAGCACGGTCACGACGGCGACGACGAGCGAGACGGCCACAGCGGAGCCCGACTGGAAGGGCAGGCCCCACGCCGCCCCCAGCGGCGTGAGCGCCAGCACACCGGCGGCCTCCCGCAGCTGGGCGGGCACGGCGCCGCGCCATTCGAGGGAGGCGAGGAACACCCCCACCGGCACGACCACGACCAGCACCCCGACGAGGAATACCCCGGTCAGTTCGCGCGAGCGACGCTCCCGCACCACGAGGGCCGCGACCGCCTCGCTCACCCGCGCCAGAAGCGCGCAGGTCAGCACGCTGAGCACGACGGATGCGCCGCCCAGTCCCGGCGTGGCACCCTGCGTACGCCACATGAGGGCCGCGCACACCGCGAGGGCGAGCACGACCAGGATCGGCACGCTGACCACGCCGGTGACCGCCAGGGCCGCCGCGAGCGGGCCGGGCGGCAGGCCGACGACGGCGAACCGCCGCGGGTCGAGCGGGTCGACGGCGCCGAGCACGAGCGGGGCCGCCGCGAACCCCAGGGTGATGGCCGACCCGCCGAGCACCGTGACCACGTGCGCCGCGGCCGTGGAGGCATCGCGGAGGCTCAGGATGGCGATCCCCGCCACCGCAGTGGCCGCGGCCAGGACGATGAGTCCGACGGTCATCCGCAGGACGTGACGCCGGTCTCCTCGCAACGCGCCGAGGAGGGTGGCCAGTCTCAGTCGGAGAAGGCGTGCAACCACTCGAGCCCCTCCACGTCGCCCATGCCGCCGGACAGTTCGAGGAACCGGTCCTGCAGCGTTCCGGCGCCGCGCACCTCTTCCACCGTTCCCTCGGCGAGCACCTCGCCGGCCACGAGCACCGCCACCCGGTTGCAGACCCGCTCGACCAGCTCCATGCCGTGGCTGGAGAGGATGACCGTGCCGCCGTGTGCGACGTAGGTCGTGAGGATGTCCAGGATCACCGCACTGGAGACCGGGTCGAGGGATTCGAAGGGCTCGTCGAGCACGAGCAGGCGCGGCGAGTGGATCATCGCGCCGGCGATCATGACCTTCTTCGTCATCCCGGTGGAGTAGTCCGACACCGACCGACCGAGCGCGTCGGTCAGGTCGAAGGCGCGGGCGAGGTCGATGATCCGCTTCTCTACGACCGGCGCCGGCAGTCCCCGAAGAACCCCGTAGTAGTACAGCAACTGGCGACCCGTGAGGCGATCGAACGTGCGAAGACGGTCGGGGAGCACGCCCATCACCTGCTTGGCCTGGGTCGAGCGCGTGCGCGCGTCGAGACCGTTGACGGTGATGGTGCCCTCGTCCGGGCGCAACAGCCCCGCGATCATCGACAGGGTCGTGGTCTTGCCCGCGCCGTTGGGGCCCACGATCCCGTAGAAGGAGCCTGCGGGGACGGTGAAGCTCACCCCGTCCACCGCGCGCGTGCCGCCGAAGGTCTTCCTGACGCCCTGGAGGACCAGAGCGGGAACGGCGCCGTCGGCGTCGACCACCGGCTCCTCGAACACCGTGGCGAGGGCGGCGTCGTCGGAGCCGGGTTCCGGCTCCGGTGCGATCTCCGGCTCGGGCGCGGGTTCGACGAGGACGTCCGGCTCCGTCACCTCGACGAGCTCCGGCTCCGTCTCCGCGACCAGTTCGGGCTCCGTCTCCGCGACCAGTTCCGGCGCGGTCTCCGCGACGAGCTCCGGCGCCGTCTCCGCGACGAGTTCCGGCTCGGTCTCCGCGACGAGTTCCGGCTCGGTCTCCGCGACGACCGCCGGCGCGGCCGGGACGGGGGGAACGGGCGGAAGCGGAGGGCGGGGCGGGATGACCAGCCCGGGCGGCAGCGGCGGGGGCGGTCCGGGCGGAACGACGTCCGCCGCGTCCGTGGCCGGGTGCTCCGCGGGGGCGACCGCCACCGCGTTCGTCGGCTCCGACTCGGTGGTCACCGCATCCGCGGGCTGCGCCTCGGTCATCACCGCATCCGCGGGCTGTGCGATCGTCGCCGGCGCGTCGCTCACCGAGCGTGCGCGCGCGGCTGACGGCCGCGGGGCGGGCTTCTTGGTGGTGGGCTTCCGCGCCGCCGCGGGCTTCTTCGTGGCGGGTTTCTGCCCCTCGGCGGACGTCGAGGCGGGCTGGGCGATCGTCGGCCTCTTCGGAGCAGGCTTCTTCCCGGCCGGGGCAGCCGGGCGCGCGGACGCGCCCGTTCGCGCAGGCGTGCGGGGCTTGGGGGGCGTCGTGGGAGCCGCCTCCGCGTCGATCTCCGCATCGACGTCCGGGGGCGAACCGTCAGGCAGCGGCAGCGAGGCTGTCATCCGTCCAAACTATCAAGGTCACCCCGTGCACCGACCTGGTGTTCCCCTGTGAGACGGGGACACCGCGGGTCACGAATCGGCAACGGGTGAGGGATATTGTGCACCCTTCCAGCCATTATCGCTACCATGAGGGGCGCACAAAGGAGTGGCATTCCGGTGAACCGGAAGTGAACCAACCTCAGGAGCAACAGTGTCCCCTCAGATCGTCATCCTCGCCGCCGGCCTCGGCTCACGGCTCGGCCGCAGCCTTCCCAAGCCCCTCACGGAGCTCGGTGACGGTCGCAGCATCATGCAGCAGCAGCACGACAACGTCCACGCTGCCTTCGGCCCCGGCGCGCGGATCCTCACCGTCGTGGGGTATCGCGCCGAGACGATCGTCGATGCCTTCCCCAAGGCCGACTACGTCTACAACGAGCGCTACGACCAGACCAACACATCCAAGAGCCTCCTGCGCGCCCTGGCTCAGACGGGCAAGCGCGGCGTGCTGTGGATGAACGGCGACGTCGTGTTCGATCCGCGCATCCTCGGGCGGGCCATGCCGTTCATCGAACGCGACCAGTCCTTCGTCACCGTCAACACGGCGAAGGTCAGCGACGAAGAGGTCAAGTACACCGTGAGCTCCGAAGGGTTCATCAAGGGGCTGTCGAAGACCGTCGTCGGCGGGATCGGCGAGGCGGTGGGGATCAACTTCATCTCCGCCCGTGACAAGAGGGCGTTCCAGCGCCAGCTCGCCCGCGTGGGCGACCAGGACTACTTCGAGCGCGGCCTCGAGCTGGCCGTCGCCGAAGACGGCCTGCGCCTGGAGCCGATGGACATCTCCGACCTCTACGCCGTCGAGGTCGACTTCGCCGAGGACCTCGAGCGCGCCAACCTGTTCGTCTGACGACGCACGGGCACCCTGCAGACGCTCGTCATAGGATCGCCGTGATGAGCGACAAGGTCCACCGCATCCACTCCCTTCCGCAGGACGCACCGTGGTCCGGCGGGCTGCCGCCCGTGGGATCGGAGGAGCATCCGCGCACCATCCGCGCGCTCGACCGGGTGCTCGCCATCCAGCGTCCGGCCGTGCTGGCCCACCTCCGCAGCATCCGCCTCCGCCACCCGGATGCGTCGCCGCTGGAGATCGTCGGGATCCTGGAGCGTCGTTACCTCGCCGCCGTGACCGCGGGAGGCGCAGCGGTGGGCGCCACCGCCGTCGTACCCGGGGTCGGCACCGGCGTGACCCTCGCCCTCAGCGGGGCCGAGACCGTCGGGTTCATCGAAGCGACGGCGCTGTTCGCGCAGTCGATCGCCGAGGTGCACGGCATCGCCCTGGTCGATCCCGACCGCGCGCGCGCCTTGGTCCTCACCCTCATGCTCGGCAAGGAGGGCGTCGACCTTCTCGCCCAGCTCGCCGGTCAAGCCGGCGGGCGCGGCCCGACGCGGGCGGGCTACTGGGGCGAGATGGTGACCAAGACGCTCCCACGCGCCGCCGTCGGTCCTCTCGTGGACCGTCTGAAGTCCACCTTCATCCATCAGTTCGCCATCCGCGGCGGTGCCTCCTGGGTCGGGAAGGCCCTCCCCTTCGGAATCGGCGCCGTCGTCGGCGGGGCGGGGAACCACATCCTCGGTCGGCGCGTCCTCGTCGGATCGCGCCGGGCGTTCGGCGTTCCCCCGGTGCGGCTTCCGGCCGAACTGGAGCCCGCGCCCGGCACGCGCCGGGTCGAACAGTCCGCCCGCGCCGGCGCGCAGCGCATCGGCGGAGCGGTGGCCGGTGCCGCCGGTAGCGCCGCGCGCGGGGTCGCGTCGGCGGGCCGGACGGTCGGCGAGGCGACCCGCCGCGCAGGTGGCGCCGCCCGGCGGGCGCTCCCGGGGCGCTCGTCCTCGCCGGAGGGCGAGGACGGCGGATCACCCCGCTGATCAGTCCTCGATGTGGGGCTCGTCGCCGTCGTCGATGTCGTGTTCGGCGCCGGGCCGCGAGTGCCACTGCTCCCAGCGCTCCATGAGGGTCTCGATCGCCGCGGTGAAGCGGGCGGTCGCCGCCCCCGGGGCGGTGTCGCCGAAGTAGTAGCGCACCCAGTGCTGCAGCCGTGCCACCGACTCCGGGTCGGCCAGGACGCGGTCGGATTCGGCGACCACGGCTCCCGCATCCGCAGCATCCAGCCACTCGCACGCCGACAGGTATCCGTGCGTGTCGACGACCGCCTCGGGGTCGGCCGGCCGCGTGATCAGGAGCGGCTTGTCGGCGGCGAGGCGGTCGTAGACCATCGCGGAGATGTCGACGATCGCCAGATCGGCCACCGCCAGCTGCCACCCGAGTTCCGCACCGGCGTCGTGGACGTGGTTCGCGCCGGGGTCGGCGGCGTTGGCGGCCTCGAGCGCCGCGATGATGCGGCGGTTCGCTGCACCGTACTCGGGGTCGACGACGCCCGAACGCGGGTGCGGGCGATAGACCACGCGGTGACGCCCCGTGGCCAGGAGCGCCGAGACGAGGGCTTCCCCGTGCGAGCGGATCGATCCATAGTGCGCCGACGGGCGATCGCCCTCCCACGTGGGGGCGTAGAGCACGACGGTGCGGTCGTCGGGGGTGTACGGCAGCGCCCCGGAGTAGTGGTCGGCCTGGGGGCGGCCGATCGAGAAGGTCCGCGCGTCGAGGTCGTAGTCCCACAGCACCCGGTCCAGACGGTCGCGTGCGGCATCCCCGGCCACGAAGGCGTAGTCGTACGCCTTGAACTGATTGGTGGCCATGTACATCTTGTCGGACTCGCCGTGGTTGATGAACACGTGCCAGCGGTGCCCGTACCGGAACATCTGGAAGTTGCGGGTGTTCTGGTTGACGTAGAGGACGACGCGGATGTCCTGGGTCGCGACGAACTGTTCGAGGTCGCGCACGGAGGGCACGTACGCCACCGGCAGGGCGTCCTCGGCCATGAGCGCCCGCGCGCCGAACGCGGAGCGGGCCAGCACGACGACGGGCCAGCGCTCGGCGATGCCGGCCAGCGGCTTGTACCACTGACGCATCTGGTACATGTTCACCCCGCCATCGGCGAAGTACACCGCGATGCGATAGTGGTGCGGCGGATGCGGCGGCTGCGTCTGCACCACGCGGCGCACCGCGGCAACGGCCCCCCGGTTCGACAAACCCTTGCGGAAAAGGCTCCACGCGAGCTTGACGTCACTGAGCAGTCGCATCCTTCCAGCGTACCCAGGCGGCGCCGTGACATGATCGACGGATGCATGTCGCCGCTCCTGGACGCAGGGATGCGCCGGTCCCCGCGGACGGAGCCGGCGTCACGTTCGTCATGCCGGTCCTCAACGAGGAGCGGTACCTGCGGCGGGCCGTGGAGACGGTCCTGGCCCAGGATGTGCCCGGCCCGGTCGAGCTCGTCCTGGCACTCGGTCCGTCCTCCGATCGCACCGCCGAGATCGCCCGCGCGCTCGCCGACGAAGACTCACGGATCCTCCTCGTGGACAACCCCGCAGCAGACATCCCGATCGGGCTGAACCGCGCCATCCGGGCGGGCCACTACCCGACGATCGTGCGCGTGGACGCCCACTCCGAGATCGCGCCGGACTACACGCGGCGCGCTCTGGCCACTCTCGCCCGGGTGCGGGCCGCCAACGTGGGCGGAGTGATGCACGCCGAGGGGCGAACGCCCTTCCAGCGCGCCGTCGCCCGCGCGTACAACTCCCCCATCGGCCTCGGCGGCGGCGCGTACCACGGCGGCACGAAGGAGGGACCGGCCGAATCGGCGTACCTCGGCGTCATGCGCCGCTCCGTCCTCGAGGAAGTGGGCCTGTTCGACGAGTCCATCCGCCGCGGCGAGGACTGGGAGCTCAACCTGCGGATCCGCCGCGCCGGGTACCGCGTGTGGTTCGACCCCGAACTGTCCGTGGTCTATTGGCCCCGCGAGAGCTGGGTTCGTCTCGTCCGGCAGTTCCGCGCCACCGGGGCGTGGCGGGGCGAGCTGGTTCGGCGCTACGGCCGCCGCAACTCCCTGCGATTCTTCGCTCCCCCGGCGCTCGTCGCCGCCGTCGGGCTGAGCGCCGCCGTCGGGGCGTTGCAGGCCACCCGGGTCATCACCGGACCGTCGTCGCGGATCGCGTCGGTGCTACACCTGCCGGTCGCCGCCTACGCCGTGCTCATCGGCGGGGTCGCGGCGGGACGCGGGGGTGGCAAGGGATGGCGCGACAAGGTGTGGACGCTGGCCGTTCTCCCCACGATGCACCTGTCGTGGGGAGCGGGATTCGTCGCAGGTCTGTTCACCGGCGCGCGCGACACCGTCGACACGTCGCGGCTGGACGGGCGCAACACCCCCCTCCCCTGATCGCGCACCGCAGCACCCCGAGCGGGCCCTAGGGCCTCCTCACCGCGTGAGGCCGTCGGCCGCATCCTCGACGAGTCGCTGGTCCAGGATGCGCGCCACCACGCGCTCGGCGGCGCGGCCGTCGTCGCGGGCGTTGAAGGTTCTCCGCCAGCGGTCGTAGCGATCGGCGTGATCGGCGGGATCGCCGTCGCGGATGGCGGCGAGCAGTTCTTCCTGGGTGCGCACGACCGGCCCCGGAGCGGCGTCGACGAGGTCGAAGTAGAAGCCGCGGAGTTCCCCGCGGTAGTGCGCCATATCGGGCACCAGGAAGTACATCGGCTTGCCGGTGACGCTGAAGTCGAACATCACCGAGGAGTAGTCGGTGATGAGAGCGTCGGCAGCGGTGAGCAGACGTGAGGTGTCGGGGAATCCCGTGACATCGATCACCCGCGGTCCTTCGGCGTCCTTGCCGGAGAGGATCGTCCGGGAGTGGCCGCGGACGAGGACGACCGCCCCCAGTTCGTCGGCGAGCGCGGCCGGATCCAGGAAATCGACGATCTCGTCCCGGTCGTCGCGCCACGTCGGGGCGTAGAGCAGCACGCGAGCGTCGGCGGCGATGCCGAGATCGCGGCGGGTCGCCGATCCGTCGTCCGTGACCAGAACGTCGTTCCTCGGATATCCCTCCACCCAGATGGGGCGACGGAAGAACGCATAGGCCTTACGGAGGATCCGCCCCGCATAGGGGTTCTGCGCGAGCAGCACGTTCCAGCGCCGGGATTCCTTGATCACGGCCGCCGCCCGGCGCGGGTCGAAGCCGGGACGGTGCAGGGCGAGGCGCTTGAGGGGCGTACCGTGCCACGTCTGGAAGACGACCTGCCCCGGACGGCGGACGAAGCGCCGGCGCATCCAGTCGTTGATCACCAGCAGGCGCGATGCGCCGCGGGCGCGCCACCACTGCGGGCTTCCCTCGACCACGGCGATCGCGCCCTCGGGGACCTGCACCGACAGGTCGACGACGCTCCAGTACCGCGTGACGCCGGGCGCGCGGCGCGCCAGCTCCCGGTCGATCGCGAGCGGATTGCAGCTGGCGTTTCGGCCGTAGAAGCTCTCGAAGAAGACCGCGTTCTCGAGCTCGTCACGCCCTGCAGCGTAGCGTCGCTCGAGGGCGTCCTGGCCCTCGCCGGAATCGTACGCGGGGTCGACCGGCGGCCGGATCCGCACGTGGGTCCCGTCCCACGACGCCCGCAGCGTACCGAGCGCCGCCACCGGCAGCGCGGTGCCCGGTGGGTCGGTGTCGGTCGCCTCGCCGGGGTCGATCACGAGGGTGTACTCGCCCGAGGGAAGCGGCAGCTCAGGACCGCCCCAGCGGGACGCCGTCAGCGCGATGACCGCGCGCCACGTCTGCCCGTCACCGCTCAGGCGCGCGGAGGCCGAGGCCCGGCGGCCCACGAGCGACACCGCGTCGGGGCGGGGGCCGGTGCCGGACACGTCCAGCGTTGCGACGGCATCGTCGCCGACGTGGAAACGAGCGTCGGTCATGGGGCTCCTCTCGTCGCGCCGAGTGCGGCGCGGATGGCTTCGTAGACCCTCTCGGTGTTGCGACCGTCGCGGAAGGCATGCACGCGTTCGCTCAGAGCGAACGACCGGGCGATGCGGTCACCGGGATCGCGGAGCACCGCCTCGAGCTGGCCGGTGAGATCGTCCCACGACGCGGACCAGTCCGTCCCCGCGACATCGGAGTACCGGCCGTACATCCCCCGCCGCGCGCGATAGTCGTCCAGATCCGGCGCGAGGTACAGCACAGGGAGGGGGACGAGACCCGCGTCGAAGGCCAGCGAGGAATAGTCGGTGACGAGCACGTCCATCCCCGGCAGGAGTGGCGTGACATCGCGCACGAGGTCGCTTCCCAGCGCACGGACGCGGTCGGTGGGGAACGGCGGGCGGTACTCCCCCGCACCGAGCGGATGCGACCGCACGAGGAGCACGGCATCACCCTGCTCCAGCACGTCGACGATCGTGCGCCACTGCGCCGCCGTGGGCACGGCCGGGTCGGGCGCGCCGTCCCGCCAGGTCGGTGCGTACAGCACGAGGCGGGTGTGGGCCTCGACCGGCCCCGCCGCCTCCGTGATGGCCGCCAGCGCCGCGGCGCGGCGATCAGCCGGTGTGCCGCGGGAGAGCACGTCCACGCGCGGCTCCCCCGTGACGGGAACACGCTCCGCCGGCAGAGCGAACGCCGACTCGAGCCGCCCGCGCACGAGGTGGGAGGCTGCCGGCAGGATGCGGATGCGGCGCGTGGCGGCGGCGTACATCCGCCGGAGGAGAGCGCGCAGGAGGCGGGACCCCGGGAGGATGCGGCTGCGCAGCGTCTCCGGAGAATCCAGGCCGATGCGCTTGAGGGGGATGCCGTGCCACAGCTGAACGATGAGGGCCCCCGACACGGCATAGCGGTTGACGTCGCCGAATCCATGCGTGATGACCACGACACGGGCCCGTGCCGTGCGCCAGAATCCGCGGAGGCCCGCCTTGCGCACGTGCGGGATGCCGCGCCGGGCGGCATCCTCGGCCTCATCGGCGCCGGCGACGAGCCACACCGCCCGTTCCCCGGAGGCGGATGCGTGCTCCCACAGCGCGAGCGCACCGTCGGCGATGCCCACGGCGCATCCGAAGACCCACTCGTCGCGCGAACGCGGGATGACGGCGGTGGCGATCCGGCCCAGGGCGTAGATCGGCATGCTCAGGAGCTTCCGCGCATTTCCCGCGCCGAACGAGAAGGACGCCACCCCGCGAGCCTATCGCGGGGTGGCGTCCGAGCCTGAGCGCCTACGGGGTGAGCTCGCCGAGGGTCACGTCCGCGGTCTGCGGCTCGCCGTCGCGCACGTAGGTCAGTGCGGCCTCCGCGCCGGCGGCCAGTGCCCGCACCTGCGCGGTGAGGTCCGTGGCGTTGGTGATCGGCTTGCCGTCGAACTCGATGACCACGTCCCCTTCGCGGAGCCCCGCCTCCTCGGCCGCGCCTCCGGAGACGACGTCGGCGATGTAGGCACCCGCGATGTCGGAGCCTTCGACCGCCGCCGCCGGCTGTACCGTCGCGCCGAGCAGGCCGTGTGTCGCCGAACCGCCCTCGATGATCTCGTCGGCGACGCGTTCGACGATGTCGGAGGGGATGGCGAAGCCGACGCCGATGTTGCCGCTCTGCCCGGACGACCCGCCCGCAGAGGCGATCGCGACGTTGACGCCGATCAGACGACCTTCGGAGTCGACGAGGGCGCCGCCGGAGTTGCCCGGGTTGATGGCCGCGTCGGTCTGGATGACCGAGATGCTGATCGTCTCGGTCGATCCCCCCTGCTGGCCCTGACCGAAGTCGAAGTAGAACGGCTCCTCCTGGCCGGGCACTTCGGCCTCACCGTCGGTCTCCGCGTCGTCGGGGGCCGCGGCCGAGGCCACGGAGATCGAGCGGTTGAGCGCGCTGATGATTCCGGTGGTGACCGTGCTCGACAGGCCGAGCGGTGCGCCGACGGCCACCGCCTCGTCCCCGACGTTGAGGTCGTTGGAGTCGGCGAACTCGATGGGTGTCAGACCCGACGCATCCTGGAGCTGGATGACGGCCAGGTCGTAGACCGGGTCGGTGCCGATGATCTCGGCGTCGTACACCCGGCCGTCCGCCGTCGTCGCCGTGATGCGGGCGTCGGCGGTGGCACCGTCGAGAGTGACGACGTGCGTGTTGGTGACGACGTAGCCGTCGTCGCTCAGGATGACGCCGGAACCGGTGCCGCCCCCGCCGTCGCTGCTCGCGCTGATGGTCACCACGCTGGGAACCACCGTGGCCGCGATCGCGGCGGTCTGGTTGACGTCGTCGGTGTCGTTGAGCGTGATCGTCTGCGGGCCGGTGACCGGCGAGGACTCTGATCCGCCCCACATGCTCAGTCCGGCGTAGGCGCCGCCCAGTCCCGCCGCCCCGCCCACGAGGGCTGCCGCCACGATCAGTGCCACGACCTTGCCGGCGCCGGACTTGGTGCGGGGAGTGGACTCCTCCTCGCGTGCGAGCGGAGTGGTCGGCTGGGTCGTCGCGGTGGCGGGGCCGAAGGCGTGTGCCGCCGGCTCACCGGCGTACGCGGGTCGCGTGCCGTAGCCCGCCTGCGGCGTACCCGCGTAGGGCGCGCGCGGGGGCTGCGGTCCCCGTGGGGGCACACCCCACCCGGAGGGGGCCGGCGCGCCGTGCGGCGGCACGGCGCCGGGGTGCGGCGGCGTGGCCGCCTGCCCCGCACCGGGAGAAGCGGGCGCCGGGGCGGCGGAATCCGGCGCCGGCGTGACGGGGGTCTCGGTGGCGGGCGCGTCGGAACCGTCGTTCGGCGAGGATGCCGGGACGTGACGTTCGGGGCGCTCGCCCTGGTTGTCGCTCATGGGTGTGCTCCTTCTGTCAAGCGTGTACAGCCTGACTCCGGTTGCTGTGGTTTTTCTATGGTGCCGCCGGGATCCGACTATGCGACTAGCGTGAGGGGGATGCAAGAGATTCCGGGGGCCTGGCGGCGAGCTGCCGACGGTGCCGGCCTCCGCGCACCGGACGGATCGGTCGTACCCACCATCTTCGCCGAGATGAGCGCTCTCGCGGTGAAAACCGGCGCGATCAATCTCGGGCAGGGTTTCCCCGACGAGGACGGACCGGCCGTCGTGCTCGACGCCGCGCGCGACGCCATCGCCCACGGCGTCAACCAGTACCCGCCCGGCCGCGGCATCCCCGAGCTCCTCACGGCCGTCGCCGAGCACCAGGAGCGGTTCTACGGCCTCCGCCCCGACCCGCAGCGCGATGTCCTCATCACCGCCGGGGCGACCGAGGCGCTCGCCGCGACGCTGCTCGCGCTGCTGGACGGCGCCGACGACGAGGTCGTGGTGTTCGAGCCGTACTACGACTCGTACGCGGCGTGCATCGCGCTGGCCGGTGCCCGCCTCGTCCCCGTGCCGCTACGGTGGCCGGACTTCCAGCCCGACCTCGACGAACTCGCCGCCGTCGTGACCGACCGCACCCGGGTCATCCTGGTCAACGACCCCCACAACCCCACCGGTACGGTCTTCTCCCGGGAGGTCCTCGAGCGCATCGTGGAGCTGGCCGAGCGTCACGACGCCGTCATCGTGACCGACGAGGTCTACGAACACCTGGTCTTCGACGGTGCGCATGTGCCCATCGCGACACTGCCGGGCGCGTGGGATCGCACGGTCTCCATCTCCTCGGCGGGCAAGACGTTCTCGGTCACCGGGTGGAAGATCGGCTGGGTCACCGGACCGTCGGCGCTCGTGTCGGCGGTGCTGGCCGTCAAGCAGTTCCTGACCTACGTCAACGGGAGTCCCTTCCAGCCCGCCATCGCCACGGGGCTCCGCCTGCCCGATGAGTTCTTCACCGGCATCGCCGCGACCCTCCGCGACAAACGCGACCTTCTCGGCGCGGGGCTGCGCGCAGCGGGCTTCGACGTCTCCGTGCCGAGCGGGTCCTACTTCACGGTGGCGGATGCGGCGGCTGTGGGTGCCACGGACACCGACGAGTTCTGTCGCGCGCTGCCGGCACGGGCGGGGGTCGTGGGCGTCCCGCTGACCGCGTTCGCCTCCGCCCCCCACCGTGGGCGCTACCGGACGCTCGTGCGGTTCGCCGCGTGCAAACGCATCGGCGTCCTCGAGGACGCCGCGTCCCGGCTGTCGCGCCTGAACGCCTGAGCCGGCTCCCGGTCAGGCCGGCTCGACGCGGAAGCGACGCAGCTTCAGTGCCGGATTCACCCGCCGCACGCGCTCCACGGCCTCGCGGTCCAGGTGGGCGACGGCCACGTCGGTGGTCGTACCGACCCCCGCGGCGACCACGCCCTGCGGGTCGACGATGAGCGAGTTGCCCACGCCGAGGGGCGGCGGATGATCGGCTGCCGCGACGAACAGCGTGTTCTCGATCGCGCGCGCCTGGAGGAGCGTCCGCCAGTGGTGCTCTTTAAGGGGTCCGCGTACCCACTCCGCCGGCACGAGGATGACGTCCACGTCCGCATCCGCCAGCACGCGCGCCACCTCGGGGAACCTCAGGTCGTAACAGGTCATCAGCCCGAACCGCATCCCGCCGACCTGGAACGTCTCGGGGGGCGCGATGTCGCCCGCCTGCACCCAGTCCGACTCGCGCTGCCCGAACGCGTCGTAGAGGTGCAGCTTGCGGTAGACCGCCAGCAGTCCCGTGCGATCGACCGCGACCACGGCGTTGCGGACGCGGATGCCGTCATCGGCGCTTTCCAGCAGCCCCGCGACGATCGTGACGTCATGCGCCTCGGCGAGACCGACGAGGGCCGAGACGAACGGGCCGTCGACGGTTTCGGCATTCTCCGCCAGCGAGGAGTCGAAGGGATCGATGAAGCTGCTGGAGTACTCGGGGAAGACGACGACCTGGGCGCCGCGCGCCGCCGCCCGGGCGACCAGGCCCCCGATGACGTCCACGTTCGTGGCGACGGAGGCGGCGGGCGCGAACTGCGCCACCGCGACTCCGACCGAATCGCCGCTCATGCGTCTCCCCCTCCGTCGCGCCGGACGCGGATCGCCACGGGCACCACCACCCACAGTACGAGGATGCGGCCGCCAGGACGACGAGCGCGAGCCGCCCACCCCACCGCCTGCGTCCGTCACGCGGCCGGGGGCGGAGCAAGGCCCCTGCGGTTCCGTGATAAGCTTTTGATCGTGCCGCGGGGTGGAGCAGTTCGGTAGCTCGCTGGGCTCATAACCCAGAGGTCGCAGGTTCAAATCCTGTCCCCGCAACAAAGAATAGGCCCCGGATCAGAGATATTCATCTCCGATCCGGGGCCTATTGCTCTGCCTGACGCGATGACGTGAGCGGGCGACCGGGTGCGGACGCCCGCGGCCCGAAGCGCAAGGGGGTACGCGCCGGCGTGGCGTCGGGTAGAGACGTTCGCATGAGCCCCTCCGCGACCACCGACGACACGCCCGACGTGGGCATGTCCCGCCGCCGGGTCGGTGTGATCTTCGGCGCCCTGCTGGCGGCGATGTTCCTCTCCGCTCTCGATCAGTCGATCGTCGGCACCGCACTGCCCACGATCGTCGGTGAGCTGGGTGCGGCCGAAGGCGAGGGCTGGGTCGTCACGGCGTATCTGCTCGCGATCGCGATCGTGATGCCCATCTACGGCAAGACGGGGGATCTGATCGGTCGCCGCGTGCCGTTCCTGGTGGCGATCTCGCTGTTCCTGGTGGGCTCCACCGGCTCGGCCCTGGCGGGTTCCTTCGCGGAACTCATCGTCTGGCGCTCGGCGCAGGGCCTGGGCGCCGGGGGGCTGGTCATCCTGTCGCAGGCGACCATCGCCGACATCGTCTCGCCGCGCGACCGCGGGAAGTTCATGGGTCCGATGGGCGCGGTGTTCGGCATCGCCACCGTCGCCGGGCCGCTGCTGGGCGGCTGGTTCACGGAAGGTCCCGGGTGGCGGTGGTGCTTCTGGACCAACGTCCCCGTCGCCATCATCGCCCTGGCGATCGCGTGGTTCGCCCTGAAGCTCCCCTCGCGCCGACCGGCGCGACGCTTCGACGTGGGAGGCGCACTGCTCCTGGCGACCACGACCGCGGGGATCGTCTTCCTCACCAGCTGGAGTTCCCTCACCGGCGGAGCCGGCTACGATTGGCGCGACCCCCGGCTTCTGGCCCTGACCGCGGTGACGGTGGCCGCGTTCGGCAGCTTCCTCTGGATCGAATCCCGCGCGGCCGACCCGATCGTCCCGCTGCAACTGTTCCGCAGCCGCACGTTCACCGTGGCCGCGCTCATCGCCCTCGTGCTGGGCATGGCGATGTTCGCTGCGCTGTCGTTCCTGCCGACCTTCCTGCAGATGTCGGAGGGCGTCGGAGCGACCACATCCGGCCTGCTCATGCTGCCGATGACGGCGGGACTGATGATCAGCTCGCTGGCCTCGGGCCGGCTCATCACCCGCACCGGACGGTACAAGGTGTATCCGATCGTCGGGATGGCGCTCGCCACCGCCGGCCTGGCCTGGCTCACCCAGATCACCGGCGGAATGTCCACCGTGCTGTTCGGCGCCATGATCTTCGTGCTGGGGCTCGGGCTCGGCCTGGTGATCCAGACGATCGTGATCGCCGCCCAGAACGCCGTCTCGCCCGACCAGGTGGGCGTGGCGACCTCGACGAACAACTTCCTCCGCGAGATCGGCGCCGCCGTGGGAACCAGCGTCTTCTCCGCCGCCTTCACCGCCCGGCTCACGACCACGCTGAGCGAGGCGACCCGCAACGTCCCCGCATCCGACATACCGTCCGGATTCGGTGCCTCGTCGCTCACTCCCGCGGCCGTCGACACCCTCCCGGCGGACCTGCGCGATGCCGTCGTCACGGCGTACGCCGACGCTCTGGCGCCGTCCTTCTGGCTTCTCGTGCCGCTCGGGCTGGCCGGCTTCCTCATCGCCTTCTTCATGAAGGAGCTCCGCCTGTCGGACAAGCCCGCCCTCGCGTCGCGCGCCCGCTAGCGTCCCACGAGATCCCGTATCCGCGAGAATCCACTGCGGCGGCGAGAATCCCGCGCACGACCGCATCCTCGCCGGGCAGCTCGCGGTCAGTGGGGGTCGACGGCGTCGGCGATCTCGCCCAGGAAGCGTGCGATCACGGCGAGTTCCTCGTCGGTGTACTCCTGCGCGACCTCCCGCATGGCGTTCAGATGGGCCCCGAAGTGCTCGAAGAACTCCCGGCGGGTATGGTCGGTGAGTTCCACGACGCGGGCACGGCGGTCGTGCGGATGCGGGAGACGCTCCAGGTGTCCCGTCGCGGTGAGGCGATCCAGGAGCTTGGTCGTGGAGGCGGTGGAGATCCGCAGGTGCCGCGCGACATCGTGGGGGCTCACCGTCTCCCCGCGCTGCTCGCGGACGATCAGCATCCGCAGCGCCGCGAGGTCGGTGGCGTTCATGTCCATGTCGCCCTTCATCCCGCTGTGCATGCGATCCATCGCGTCGCTGAAGGCGCGCACGGCGAACAGCGCCTCGGTGACGCTCTCCCGCCTTGTACCAGGCATCGGCGCAGCGTGCGACAAGATGGACACTCCCTTCCTCCGCTTGTATAGTCGGCCCCACTCGCTAGATAAACTAGCAAATCGGAGGCCTGATGATCGAGACCGAACATGTCGTGCTCCTGGACGACGACGGCCGGGAGATCGGAACAGCCCCGAAGAGCAGTGTGCACGGTACCGACACCGCTTTGCATCTCGCCTTCTCCTGCCACGTCGTCAACGACGCCGGTCAGGTGCTCGTCACGCGCCGCGCACTGGGCAAGACCGCGTGGCCCGGCGTGTGGAGCAACTCCTTCTGCGGGCACCCCCGCCCGGCCGAACCGGTGATCTCCGCGGTGCGCCGTCGCGCGTCCGACGAGCTCGGCCTGACCCTGTCGGACCTCGAACTTGCCCTCCCCCTCTTCCGGTACCGCGCGACCGATGCCAACGGCATCGTCGAGCACGAGATCTGCCCGGTCTACACCGCGCGGACGAGCGACGAACCCGAACTGAATCCGCGGGAAGTCGCGGATGCGGAGTGGGTCGACCCCATCGACCTGGCCACCGCCCTGGACGCCACCCCCTGGGCGTTCAGCCCCTGGCTGGTGCTCCAGGCGGAGCAGCTGCGCCTGTTCGGCGCTCCCCGCGAACGGCGACGCGCGTCATGATCACGCAGGCCTCTGCCCCCGCGACCCGCGAGGCGATCGATGGGGCCATCGACACCGTGCTCGAGCGCCTTCGCCGGCGGATGGCGGGACGGGACGACTCCGCCGACGCCCTGGCCGCCGCCATCCAGCGGGCCGGCAGCGGGGGCAAGCGTTTCCGTCCCACCCTCGTGGTCGCGGCCTTCGAGACCCTCGGTGGTGCGTCCGGAGAGGAGTCGCTCTACCCGGTGGCAGCCGCCTTCGAACTCCTCCACACCGCGTTCGTCGTGCATGACGATGTCATCGACCACGACATCCTGCGCCGCGGCGTGCTCAACGTCGGCGGGGAGTTCCGCGCCCGTGCCCGCTCCCGGGGAGCGGATGCTGCCGGTGCTAGCGCGCTCGGCGACGCGGCGGGCATCCTCGCCGGCGACCTGCTGCTGCACGAAGCCATCCGGCTGGTGGCGCTGGCGGACGTGTCCACCGGCACCCGCAGGGAGCTGCTCGCTCTCGTGGAGGAGGCGGTCATCGTCTCGGCCGTGGGTGAGCTCGCCGACGTCGAGAATGCCGTGGTCGCCGACGCGGGCGTCGCCGCCGAGGCCATCCTCGTGGCCACCGCGAACAAGACCGCCGTGTACTCCTTCTCCGCGCCGCTGGAAGCCGGTGCCATCCTCGCCGGCGCACCCGTGTCGGCGCGCACGGCGCTCCGCCGCTTCGGCGCGCACCTCGGGCTGGCCTACCAGCTCGTGGACGACCTCATCGGCGCCTTCGGACCGGCCGCCGTGGCCGGAAGGACCGAAGGCGGAGACCTGCGCGAGGCCAAGCGCACGCCGCTCGTCGCCCTCGCGCGCGAAAGCGACCGGTGGCCCGAGGTCAGCGACGCGCTCGCGCGCGCACACACCGGACCGGTGGCCGTCCGCGCGGCGCAGCACGCGCTCGCCGCCTCCGGGGCACGCCAGCGCCTCGAGCTCCTTGTCGGGGAGACCCTCGACCAGGCCCGGGACATCGCGTTCGAGGCGCTGCTCCCCGGCGCGACACGGGCGATGCTCTTCGACCTCGTCTCCGCCGTGCGGGAGCGCGTTCCGTGAGCCGCCGGCCCGCCGGACTCGCGCTCTACGACCGCACGGCGCAGGATGCCGCAGCAGCGGTCATCGCGCGGTACTCGACCTCGTTCGCCCTCGCGTGCCGCCTTCTCGGTCCGCGGCCGCGGCCGCACGTCCGCAACGTCTACGCTCTGGTCCGCGTCGCCGACGAGGTCGTGGACGGTCCGGCCGCGGACGCCGGGCTCAGCCGCGCGCGGGAGCGCGACGTGCTCGATGCCCTCGAACGGGAGACGCTCGACGCCATCACGCGCGGGTTCAGCGCCAACCTCGTCGTCCACGCCTTCGCCCGTACCGCTCGCGAGTGCGGCATCGGGGAGAGTCTGATCTCCCCGTTCTTCGCGTCGATGAGGACCGACATCGACACAACGTCTCACGACGCCGGCTCCCACGATGCCTACGTGTACGGTTCGGCCGAGGTCGTGGGTCTCATGTGCCTCCAGGTGTTCCTCAACGCCGGTTCCCCCCGTCCCGCCGCGGCCCCCGACGGCCTCGCCGACGGCGCCCGGCGCCTGGGCGCGGCCTTCCAGGACGTGAACTTCCTCCGCGATCTCGACGATGACGCCGGGCGGCTGGGCCGGGACTACCTGTCGGGTGCGGCCGCGGGCGCGCGGCGCATCGAGGTGCTCGACCGCATCGACGACGACCTCGCCGCCGCGGCGGCCGTGATCCCGCGGCTCCCCCGCGACTGCCGCCGCGCCGTGTCGAGCGCACACGATCTGTTCGCCGAACTGTCCCGGCGTCTGCGCCGCGCCCCTGCCGGCTCGGGGCGCGTGCGCGTCCCCGATGCGGTCAAGGCCGCCCTGACCGCACGGGCGGCGGTGACCGCCCGCCCGCAGGGGCGGAGCCGATGACGCGCACGGTCGTCGTCGGTGGCGGGATCGCGGGACTGGCCTGCGCAGCACTCCTCGCCGCCGAGGGGCACGACGTGACCGTGTGCGAAGCGCGCGCGGAGGTCGGCGGGCGGGCGGGCTCGTGGGAGCAGGACGGGTTCCGCTTCGACACCGGCCCCAGCTGGTACCTCATGCCGGAGGTCTTCGAGCACTTCTTCGCGCTGCTGGGCACCAGCGCCGAGGAACAGCTCGACCTCGTGCCGCTGCATCCGGCCTACCGCGTGTTCGGCGCGGAGGGCACGCATCCGCTGGATGTGGTGTCGGGGCGGGATGCGGCGACCTCGCTGTTCGAATCCGTCGAGCCCGGCGCCGGCGCCCGGCTGGACGCCTACCTGGATTCGGCTGCCGACGCGTACGACCTGGCCGTCAGCCGTTTCCTGTACGACCCGTACTCGTCGACCGCCGGGCTCCGCGATCCCGCCGTGGTGCGCCGCCTGCCGCGCCTCCTGCCGCTGTTGACCCGCTCCCTGGCCCGGCATGTCGAGTCGCGCTTCACCGACCCGCGGCTGCGGCAGATCCTGGAGTACCCGGCCGTCTTCCTCGGCGGATCGCCCTACGGGGTGCCGAGCCTCTACCACCTGATGAGCCACCTCGACATGAACGACGGCGTGCGTTACCCGCGAGGCGGATTCACCGCTCTCATCGCGGCCATCGAGCGCCTCGCCCGCCACAACGGCGCGCTCGTGCGCACGGCGGCGCCGGTGGCGGAGATCCTCGTACAGGGCGGCGCGACCCGTGGGGTGCGGCTGGGATCCGGCGAGGTGGTGCCGGCCGATGTGGTGGTCTCCACCGCGGATCTCCACCACACCGAGACCCGCCTCCTCTCCGACCCGGCCGACCGGACCTATCCGGAGAGCTGGTGGCGCACCCGCACGCCCAGCCCGGGCGCCCTCCTGGTGCTCCTGGGCGTCCGCGGGTCCCTTCCCCAGCTCGCCCATCACTCGCTGCTGTTCGCCCCCGCCTGGCGGGAGAACTTCGAGGCGATCTTCGGTCCGGACTCCCGCATCCCCTCGCCCGCGTCCCTGTACGTGTGCCGGCCCAGCGCGACGGACGCCACCGTCGCCCCGGACGGCGACGAGAACCTCTTCGTGCTCGTGCCGGTGCCCGCCGACCCGGCGCTCGGGCGGGGCGGGGTGGGCAGCGGCGGGGACGCGGCCATCGAGGCCGCCGCCGATCGCGTGCTCGAGCAGATCTCGCAGTGGTGCGGCATCCCCGACCTCGCCGAGCGCATCGTCGTCCGCCGGACGATCGCCCCGGGTGACTTCGCCGCCGATCTGAACTCATGGCGGGGCAACGCGCTGGGGCTGGCGCACACCCTCCGCCAGAGCGCCGTCTTCCGCCCGCGCAACGCCTCCCGCCGCGTGCGTGGCCTCTACTACGCCGGAACCTCGGCCCTCCCCGGGATCGGTCTGCCGATGTGCCTCATCTCGGCCGAGCTCGTTCTCAAACGGCTGCGCGGTGACCGCTCCCCCGGGCCCGTGGCCGAGCCCGTCGCCACGGCGGTGTGAGGGTGCCGGGCCTCTACCTGCTCGCCATCCTGATCTCCGCGGCCGGGATGATCGTCCTGGACATCCGGCTGCGCCTGATCGGGCCGCGTGCGCCGTGGGCGACGCTGGGTGCGGTGGCGGTGGGAACGGCGTTCTTCCTGGCGTGGGATGCGGCGGGGATCCTCACCGGGGTGTTCGTCAAGGGCGGAAGCCCGCTCCTCCTGGGCGTCGACCTCGCGCCCCACCTGCCGCTGGAGGAGCCGGTGTTCCTGGCGTTCCTGTGCTACCTCGCCCTCGTGTCGTGGGCGGGGGCGGACCGTCTGCTCACCCGCCGGGGGGCGCGGGCATGACGTATCCGCTCCTGATCGTGCCCTTCCTCGTGGTCACCGCGATGGTGACGGCGCTGTCGGCCCTCCGCCCGCGGTTCGGTGCGCGGATGCGATCCTCCGCCGCTGCGGCGCTCGTGCTCATGGCCCTGACTGCGGTGTTCGACAACGTCATGATCGCCCTGGACCTGTTCACCTACCCGCCCGAGCACCTGTCCGGCCTGCGCATCGGTCTCGCCCCGCTGGAGGACTTCGCCTATCCGCTGTGCGCCGCCTTCGGCGTGCCGGCCGTCTTCGCGCTGCTGCAGACCACGGAGCCCTCGTGAGCGCCCCGCCGCTGCGGCCCGCCGGCGTCGTGCGCGACCTCCTGGTCTCCTCCCGCCCGGTGAGCTGGATCAACACGGCGTACCCGTTCGCTGCGGCGTACCTCCTGACCGCGCAGCGGATCGACCTCCCTCTCGTCATCGGCACGGTGTTCTTCCTCGTGCCCTACAACCTCGCGATGTACGGCATCAATGACGTCTTCGACTACGAGTCGGATCTGCGCAATCCGCGGAAGGGTGGCACGCACGGCGCGGTCCTTGACCGCCGGATGCATCGAGTCACGCTGTGGTCCGCGGCCCTGGGGTGCGTCCCGTTCATCGTCGCGCTGGTGATCCTCGGCGGTCCGCTCTCGTGGCTCGTCCTCGCCGCGAGCCTGTTCTTCGTCGTGTTCTACTCCGCGCCGCCTCTGCGGCTGAAGGAGCGGCCCTTCGCCGACTCGGTGACCAGCAGCATCCACTTCTTCTCCCCCGCGGTCTACGGGCTCGTCCTGGCCGGTGCGACCTGGACGTGGCAGCTCGTCGTGATCATCGTGGCCTTCGGGCTGTGGGGCGTCGCCTCGCACGCCTTCGGGGCCGTGCAGGATGTCGCCGCCGATCGCGCCGCGGACATCTCGTCGATCGCGACCGCCCGCGGGGCACGGTGGACGGTGCGCTTCGCACTCCTCTGCTATGCGCTGGCGGGGCTCGTCATGCTGGCCACGGCATGGCCCGGACCCCTGGCCGCGGCGCTCGTGCTGCCCTACCTGGCCGTCGTGTGGCCCTATCGATCGGTCACCGACGCGACCGCCGATCGGGCGACGGCCGGCTGGAGCCGGTTCCTGTGGATCAACCAGGTCGCCGGCTTCGGCGCGACCCTTCTGCTGATCTGGTGGGCGCTGATTCGACCCTGAGACCCCCGCGCGGTGTCCCACTTCTGCAGGTTCTGACGGCTCAGATCCTGCAGAAGCGGGACATCACTCGCCGCTCTGGGCCTCTTCGAGCGCGAGGAGCCGCTCGACGGCTGCGGTGAGGCGGGCGTCCGCTTCACCGAAGGCCGCGAAGTCGCCGGCCTGCAGGGCCGCCTGGCGTTCGGTGAGGGCGGTTCGCGCCTCTTCGAGCGCTGCCTGGTACTCGTCCGCGGGGACCGTGGGGGTCTCCGGTTGTTCGGTACCCTCGCCCGGGTCGGTGGGAGCCTGATCCGGCTCGTCCGGGATCACCTCGCCGTCGCCGGTGTCGGCACCGGAGTCGCCGCCGAACAGCTCGTCCAGCGCCTCGTTCAGGGTCTCTTCGAAGGCGATCTGCTCTCCGAAGGCGACCAGGACGCGACGCAGCTGCGGCAGCTGCGTGCCGCTGGAGGACTGCACGAAGACCGGCTGCACGTACAGGAGTCCGCCGCCGACCGGGAGGGTCAGCAGGTTGCCGGGAAGCACCTGCGACTGGCCCTGCTGCAGGATGTTGATCTGCGAGGAGACGGCCGTGTCGGAGTTGAACGTGTTCTGCACCTGCCCGGGGCCGGGGATGGTCGTGGCGGAGTCGATCACGAGCATGCGCAGCTTGCCGTAATCCTCGCCCTTGGTGCCCTCCTCGGATCCGGCATCGGAGTCCACCGCGAGATACCCGGTGAGCACGTTGCGGCTGCTCCCCTGCGACGAGGGGATGAAGGTCGTGAACATCGAGTACGTCGGTGCCTCCTGACCCGGCATCTGCATCGTCAGGTAGTACGGCGGCTGCAGGCGGCTGTCATCCTGTGGGTCGTCCGGCGTCGCCCACGCGTTGTCGCGCTGGATGAAGGACCGCGCGTCGTCGACGTGGTAGACCCCGAGCATCGACCGCTGCACCTTGAACAGGTCGGTGGGGTAGCGCACGTGGCTGATCAAGTCGGCCGACATCTCGCTGTAGGGCTCGAGGGCGGTGGGGTAGACGTTCTGCCACGCCTGCAGCACCGGGTCCTCGTCATCCCACGCGTAGAGCGTCACGCTGCCGTCGTAGGCGTCGACGGTGGCCTTGACCGAGTTGCGGATGTAATTGATGTCGTCCAGCGCGTAGCGGGGCGCGGGGTTGTTCGTGTCGGCGATGGCCGAGGACAGGCTCACGCCGGACGAGTACGGGAAGTTCGCGCTCGTGGTGTAGGCGTCGATGACCCACTGGATGCGCCCGTCGACGACGGTGGGATACGGGTCGCTGTCCAGCGTGAGGTACGGCGCCACCTTCCGGATGCGTTCGCTCGGGTCGCGGTCGTAGAGGATCTGCGAGTCCTCGTTGACGGCGTCGGAGAAGAGGATCTGCTCCGACTGGAACTTCAGCGCGTAGATGAGGCGGTTGAACACGTTCCCCACGCTCGGGCCGCCGTCGCCGGTGAAGGTGGTGCGGGTGTCGGAGCCGCCGTCGCTGCCGATCGGATAGTCGAGCTCGATCGGCTCTGTCCCCTCCGGCGCGCCGACGATGGAGTACTCCGGTGAGTACTCGCCGAAGTACACGCGCGGCTCGAAGTCGGTCTCGGAGAGGAAGCCCGTGGACGGGATGGCCTGCTCGAGGAAGACCGGGTCGCCGTCCGGCGTGCGCTCGTTGCCGGCTGCGGCCACCATGCCATAGCCGTGCGTGTACACCAGCGAGGTGTTCTGCCATGTGCCGGCGTCGGAGAGCTGGTCCATGTTGAGTTCGCGCACCGCGACGATGGTGTCCTGCGACTGGCCGTCGATCTGGTACCGGTCCACGTCCAGCACGTCGGGGAACTGGTAGTAGGCGCGGTACTGCTCCAGCTGGCGGACGGTGGGGCCGATGATGGCCGGGTCCATGATGCGGATCTGCGCCGTGGTCGCCGCATCCGCGCGCAACTGCCCCGCCGCGACGTCGGTCTCGGCGGTGAAGTCCTGCTTCTCGAGATCGTCGATCCCGTACGCCTCTTTGGTCATGTCGATGTTGCGCTGGAAGTACTCGCTCTCCAGCTGCAGCGTGTTCGGGCGCACCTGGAACGTGGTGACCACCCACGGA
Organism: Microbacterium sp. Z11_20; assembly: GCF_057197605.1. Taxonomy (NCBI): domain Bacteria; kingdom Bacillati; phylum Actinomycetota; class Actinomycetes; order Micrococcales; family Microbacteriaceae; genus Microbacterium; species Microbacterium sp. Z11_20. The sequence goes on from NZ_JBXVOQ010000006.1 coordinate 86,222, forward strand.
TATCCGACGCCGAGCACGAGGGAGGACACCACCAGCAGCGCCGTCGCGATGAGGGGGTAGCGCCAGCGGCCGATCACGGCGGTGACGAAGAAGAGGATCGCCACCAGAACGGCGATGATCGCGAGGATCGTCTGGCCGGGGATGGTGGCGTTGACGCCGGTGTAGCCGGGTCCGGTGATGCGGTCCCCCGCCTCGACCAGCGTGCGGTAGCGGTCCAGGTAGAGGCTCGCGCCCTGCACGAGGACGTAGAGACCGGCGAGGACGGCCAACTGGATGCGTGCCGCCTTGGAGATGCGCAACTCCCGCTGGCCCACCCGCACGGAGCCGTACAGGTACGCCACGAGGGCGGTGAGCAGCAGGCAGATCAGGAGGACGGCCGACGCGAAGCCCAGCACCGCTCCGTAGAACGGCATCGCGAACAGGTAGAAGCCGGTGTCGAGGCCGAACTGGGGATCGGTCTGGTCGGTGGCGACGCCGTTGAACCACAACCACGTGGTCTCCCACTGGGCGGACGCGGCGAACCCGGCGAAGAAGCCGAAGAAGATCGGGATGCCCCACATCGCCAGACGGCGGAGCGGCTCGACGACCTCCTGGTAGCGGTCCAGCTGCGAGCTCAGCCGCGCGTAGACGGGGCGCAGCCGGTACGCCAGCTGGATGGCGCCCCACACCGGCACCGCCATGGCGAGGAAGCCCACCACGAACATCACGACGCGCGCGATCCACTGGGTCGTGAGCACCTCGGTGAAACCGAGCTGACGGAACCACATCCAGTCGGCGTAGAGGCTCGCGAACACGAAGAAGCCCACGACCAGCGCGGCGATCACAGCGAGGGTGATCGCGATGACACGTCGGGAGCGGTTGGGCGTGGCCGGCTTCGGAGGAGAGGTCGTGGTCACCCTCCCATCTTAGGCGGCACCGTCCAGGGGAACGCCCTGGATGCCGCGAACCGGGCCCTCAGCCGGCGGTGCAGGTGGGGAGAGCCTCGACATCGCCGTCGGTGCGGATCGCCTCGAGGACGGCGAGGGCGTCGTCGAGCTCGTCGACGGAGAACACCTGAAGCCCCTCGGGGACGTGTCCGACCACTTCGTCGCAGTTCGCCGAGGGCGCGAGGAAGTACTCGGCGCCGGCGTCGCGGGCACCGAACAGCTTCTGACGGATGCCGCCGATGGGCCCCACCTCGCCGGCCGCGTCGATGGTGCCGGTTCCGGCGATCTGCTGCGCGCCGGTGAGATCGCCCGGGGTGAGCACGTCGATGATCCCGAGGGCGAACATCATGCCGGCACTCGGACCCCCCACGTCGTCGAGCTGGATGGTGACCTCGAACGGGAAGTCGTACACGGCGGTGAGCCGAACGCCCACGAGCCACGTCGTCTCGCCCTCGGCCTCGGTCTCGCGCGGCGTCACCGAGACCTCGCGCTCGGCTCCGTCGCGCTCGATCAGGAGCGTCACCGGCGCGCCGCGGCCGGCCACGACGGCGTCGCGCACCTGCTGGGCGTCCGAGACCTCATCGCCGCCGGCGCCGAGGACGACGTCGCCCGGTTCGAGGAGGCCTTCGGCGGCGGAGTCGTCGGTGAGGGAATGGATCGCGATCTCCGCCGTGACGTCGTAACCGAGCTCGCTCATCGCCGCCGCGGTCGCCTCCTGCTGCGAGTCGACCATGAGCGCGGCGTTCTCCTCGTTGCGCTGCACGGTGCTCTGCCCCGGCGGAAAGACCCGGTCCAGCGGAATCACCGCGCGGGAGGGGTCGAACCAGGCCACCGCCAGCTCGAACCAGGATGGCCGGCGTTCGGGGTTCCCGACCACCTGCACCGTGAGGAGGTCCAGCGCCCCCTCGGGCGGGTAGGTCTCGGCGTCCTCCACGGAGATGAGCGGCACCTCCTCGCCGTCGGCGTCGGTCACCGTCCCAAGGGTGTTGTACACCGGACCCGGCTGCTGGATCACGTAGGCGGTGGGCAGGAAGGTGAGGAGCAGCAGTGCGACGAGGGCGATGCACAGCGCCCAGAGCCCCGTGATCGCGCTGCGGCTCCAGCGGCGGCGAGGCGCGGGCACGATGGTTGTGTTCTCGTCGAACAGCGCCACGAGAGGCCTTTCTTCGCTGGTCGTTCGCGACCGGCGTAAGAGACCAGAGGGTCAGCCGGGGAGTGCGAGTAGTGCGTACGACTAGCGTAGATCGCCAGAACAAAACCCGGCTGAAAGGCGGCTGAAGTGGCGGACGAGGACCGGAGCCCCGAAGAGGAGTTCCAGGAGCTTCTGCGTCGCCTGCTCTCGGGAGAGGGCGGCGCGATGGATGCGGAGCAGCTGTCGCGGCTGTCGGGCATGCCCATCGACCCCGCGACGATGCAGACCATGATGCGCCACCTGCAGGGCGCGTTCGCCTCCGGCGACGACGGCATCTCGTGGGAGCTGGCCAAGCGCCAGGCGCTGCACATCGCCAATCAGGACGACCGCGGCATCACCGCCGGCCAGCGCACCGACGTGGATGCGGCGCTGGGACTGGCCGCCCTGTGGCTGAGCGAGGCGACGACGATCTCCGACCTCGCCGCCCCGCCGCGCGCGATCACGCGCGGGGCCTGGGTGGAGGCCACCCTTCCCGTGTGGCAGGAACTGGCGGAGCCGGTGGCCACCTCCATCGCGGATGCGCTCACCAACGCGCTGGGCGCGCAGGCGCCGGAAGACATGCAGGATCTCATCGCCGGCGCCGGGCGTCTCATGCGCAGCGTCGGGGGGTCGCTGTTCGCCACCCAGCTCGGTCATGTCGTCGGCCGCCTGTCCACCGAGGTGGTCAGCGGCGGAGACGTGGGCATCCCGGTCATGCCCGCCGGCGACGCGGCCATCGTGCCGCAGAACTTCGCCGACTTCGGTCGCGATCTGGAGATCCCCGACGACCAGCTCGCGCTCTATCTCGCCACCCGCGAGCTCGCCCACGCACGCCTGTTCCGGCATGCCCGGTGGCTGCACCTCCAGGTCATCTCGCAGGTGCGCGAGTTCGCCTCCGGCATCCACGTCGACACCGACGCCCTGGAGCAGCTGGCCGAGCGCTTCGACCCCTCGGAGCCGGAAGAACTCCGCCGTGCGCTGGAGAGCGGCGCGCTCCTGCCGCCGCGGTCCGAGGAGCAGACGGCCGCCCTCAGCAGGCTGGAGAACCTCCTGGCCACGATCGAGGGGTGGGTGGACGTCGTCACGGCCGACGCCACGACGCGCCTGCCCTCGGCCGAGCGCATCGCCGAGGCCGTCCGCCGTCGGCGCGCGGTGGGAGGCCCCGCCGAGCAGGCGCTGAGCTCCCTGGTGGGGCTGGAGTTGCGGCCACGGCGGATGCGCGAAGCCGCCGCCCTGTGGCGGGCCGTCACCGAGGCGGTGGGGGTGGCCGGTCGCGACGCACTGTGGGACTACCCCGACCTCATTCCGACCGCCGAGGACATCGACGATCCCGCGGGCCTCGTGGCCCGCCTGTCGGCGCAGGCGCGCGGCGAGGCGCCGCAGAACGACGCGATCGACGACGCTCTCGCTCGGCTTCTGGCCGAGGAGAGCGGCGACGGGGAACCCGCCCCCGGGTCCGACCCGGACGACACCGCGCCGGATGGCCCGCGACAGGTCTGACCGCTCCTCCCCACCACCGGGAATCGCTCCGCGCCGGCGCCGGGTGTGGACAGGCCCCCCGGCCGTCCACCCGGCGGAGCACAATCGGGCCATGCTGCGTTTGAATCCCGCTCACCCACCGCTGTGGCGCGACGCCACGACCCTCCAGTTCGGCGTGGAGGGCCTGGCCCGCCTGGAAGAGCCGCAGCCCTGGGAAGAGCATCTCCTCGCGGAGTTGGTGCGCGGCATCCCGGACAACGCGCTCGCCGGCCTGTTGAAGTCCCGCCGCATCCGCCGCGGGCAGGCCGACGCCTTCTTCGCCGAGCTCCAACCGGTGCTGCAGCGGACGCCCCCGGCGCCGCGGATCGTGCTGCAGACCGCGGATGCGGTCGACGCGGCGATCGCGGACCTCGTCGCGGCGGCACTGGAACGCACCGGCGCGCAGGTGCAGGTCGCCGCGTGGAACCCGTTCGTCTCGGCGGTCGCACCCCCGGGGTGGACCGTGGTGGTTCTGGCCGCGCACCTGGTGGAGCCGCGCCGCGCCGCGGCGCTCGTCTCCGGTGACGTGAGACACCTGCCGCTCGTGTTCGACGGCGCCGGCGCGACGGTGGGTCCGGTCATCGAGCCGGGGGTCACCGCCTGCCTCGCCTGCGATGCCGCCCATGCGCGCGACGTCGACCCGGCGTGGCCGCTCCTGGCCAGTCAGCTCGTCGGGCGGCGCTGCGAGGTCGATCCCGACCTGGCCGTGGAGGCGGCGCGGGTCGCGGTGCAGGTGATCACCGCGCCGACGACGACTCCCGCGCGGTCGGTACGCCTGCGCGCGGACGCCCCGAACCGCGTGTGGCGGGTGCATCCTCCGCACGAAGGATGCGGGTGCCGATCTCTTGCAGGAATCGCGACGGAGTGCGAGACATCCGCCCTCGACCCCGCGACCAGCTCAGGGACAGCGTTCGCCCGGCCCGCGTGATGCCGACATAGGCGAGCCGGCGTTCCTCGTCGATGTCCTCGAAGGTCGTGGCGTAGGAAATGGGCAGAAGCCCCTCGCTGAGCCCCACCAGGTGCACGTGGTCCCACTCCAGGCCCTTGGCCGCGTGAAGGGTCGCCAGAGTGACGGTGCGGGTGGCCGGCTCATGCTGATCCTTCGCCCGGCCCACCAGATCGTCGGTGAAGGCCCGCAGGCTCGTGCCCGCCGGCGCGTTCTCGGCCAGCAGCAGGAGGGCCGCGCGCGCCTCCCACGCGTCACGGAGGGCGCCGCCGGCCGGCGGCGGCTCCTCCGTCAAACCCAGGGAGCGCAGCACATCCCGTACGGTGGCGACGAAGTCCGTCTCGATCGGCGCGACGGAGGCTGCCCGCAGGGCGAGCACGGCCTGCCGGACCTCCGGCTGGTCGAAGAATCGTTTGCCCCCCAGCACGGTCGTGGCGACCCCCGCCGCCGCGAGGGCCGCGAGGTGAACGGCGGACTGCGCGTGCGAGCGGTACAGCACGGCGATGGCGGAGGGCTCGACGCCGCCGGAGATCGCCTCCGCGATGGATCGGGCGACGGCCGCGGCCTCCGCCTCGTCGTCATCGAATCCGCGGACGACCGGAACCGGGCTCGCGCCGGCCGGGCAAGCGGGGGCGAGCTGGAGAGCTCCCGGACGCCCGCGCATCAGCGCATTGGCGACCTCGAGGACCGGCGCCGCCGACCGGTAGTTCGTCTCCAGCCGGAACACCTGCGCGTCTTCGTGGGTGCGCGCGAAATCCAGCAGGTAGCGCGCATCGGCACCGGCGAAGGAATAGATCGTCTGACTGGGGTCGCCGACGACGCACAGGTCACGGCGGTCGCCGAGCCACACCTGAAGGAGCCGGTACTGCAGCGGCGAGACGTCCTGGAACTCGTCGACGGTGAAGTGGCGGTACTGCTCACGCACCTCCTGGGTGACGCGGGGCTCGGCCTCCAGCATCCCCGCGCACGCCAGCAGCACGTCTTCGAAGTCCATCTGGCGCCGCTCGTCCTTGAGCTTCTCGTAGGCGCGCTGCAGGTCGGCGACCTGCTGCAGGTCGAGGCGTCCGATGCCCGAGGGCCGGGCCTGGGCGAACGCGTCGACGCTGCGCATCGTGATCTTGCGCCACTCGATGGCGCTGGCCACGTCGCGCAGCGTCGGGGTGTCGGGGTGTAGCTTCAGCCCATCGGCGGCGTGGGCGAGCAGCTTGACCTTGTTGCTGACGAGTGAGGGCGCGGAGTCTCCCGTGAGGGACGGCCAGAAGTAGTTCAGCTGCGCCAGGGCCGCGGCATGGAACGTCCGGGCGGCCACTCCCCCGACTCCGAGGGAGCGCAGGCGCCCGCGCATCTCGCCGGCCGCCTTCGCGGTGAAGGTCACGGCCATGACGCGCCCGGGAGAGTACGCGCCCGTGTCCACGCCGTGGGCGATGCGGTGCGTGATGACCCGGGTCTTGCCGGTGCCGGCCCCCGCGAGGACGCAGACCGGACCGCGCAGCGCCGAGGCGGCCGCGCGCTGCTGCTCATCGAGGCCGTCGAGGGCGCTCATGAGGAGCCTTCGTACCACCCGCGGATGAGGCGGGAGGCGATCGAGGCCGAGCCGGGGAGCTGCAGGGCACCGCGGCCGGCCAGCGCCTCGCCGATCTCGGCGCGGGTGAACCACCGCACCGCGACGATCTCCTCGCCGTCGGCGAGCGCCACCTCCTCGGCGGCCGCGGCCGCGGTGAACCCGAGCATCAGCGAGCGCGGATAGGGCCAGCCCTGCGACCCGCGGTAGCGCAGGTCGCCGACCGTGACGCCGGCCTCCTCACGCACCTCGCGCACGACGGCGTCCTCGAGGGACTCCCCCGCCTCGGCGAATCCCGCGAAGCACGAGTAGCGGTCCGCTCCCCACAGGGCGTTGGAGCCGAGCAGCAGCACGTCGGGGTCGCCCTCGCGGGTGACGGCCACGATCACGGCCGGGTCGGTGCGGGGGAAGTGCTCGCGACCGCAGGCCGGGCAGTGCCGCGCCCAGCCGGCGTGACGCAGGAGCGTGCGCGATCCGCAGGCCGGACAGTACGGCGCGTCCACGAGCCAGCGCCCGAGCGCGACAGCCGTGACGAGCAGACCCGCGTCGTCGGCGGGGAGATCGCCGGCGATCGCGCGGAGGGCTCCCCACCCCCCGGGTGCGGCGACGGGGTCCTCCCGCTCGGGGGGGAAGGAGGCCGCGAGCACCGCGGCACCGTCCGGCCGGCGCCCGAGGAAGGCCCACACCGCATCTTCGGGCACGTCCGCGACCCGCGCGGGCGCCAGAGTCCCGTCCGGGGCCAGCGGGACGGCGTCACCGCGCACGACCAGCACGACGGTGTCCGGGTCGGCGAAAGCGCGCGCGAGGAGGTCCTCGGTCATGCGCTCGGTCGGGGATCGGTCCACCGGACCGATGCGAGCCGGAGGCGTGACGGGAACCGTCATCAAGAACCTCTCTCACAGGCGTGGCGCGGGGGCGGGGCGACGCGCCCGGCCTACCCTGGGCGCATGGCACGCTCACCTCTCACTCTAGCCGCGTCGGTGACGGCCGCTCTGCCCCGCATCGCCGTGGTGGGAACCGCTTCGCTCACCGAGGGGGGCGCCGGTCGCTTCGACGCCGCCCTCGTCCACCTGGAGGACGGCCGCGAGGCGGTCGTGCGGGTGCCCGTGAGCGAGGATTCCGCGGCCGAGCTTGCGGCCGAATCACGGGCGCTGGTCGCCCTCACCCCGGGCGTGCGCGCCCTGCTGCCCTTCCGCGCCCCCGAGGTTCTCGGGGAGACGGGGTCGGGGGCGTCGCGGGTGCTGGTCGTGGACTACCTCCCCGGCTACCGGGTCGAGCCGGCGCACCTGCCCAAGGGCCCGGGCATCGCCTCCGCGATCGGCGCGGCGCTCGCGGCGATCCACATGCTGCCGCCCTCGATCGTGCGCACCGACGGGCTCCCCGTGCGCACGCCCCAGCAGGTGCGCGACGACGTCTCCCGTCTTCTGGACCGGGTGGAATCCACCCGCCGCGCGCCGGATGTGCTGGTCGATCGCTGGCGCCGGGCCGTGGAGACCGACGAGCTGTGGCGCTTCGACTCCGCCGTGGTGCTCGGCGGGGCGACGTCGGCGACGTTCCTCCTCTCCGACGAGGGCGACGACGTCCGCGTGGTCGGCGCTCTCGAATGGAGCGGGCTGAGCGTCGGGGACCCCGCGACCGACCTGCGGTGGCTGGCCTCCGCTCCCGAGGCGTCCGACTCCGTGCTTGCCGGATATGCCGCCGATGCCGCCCGGGCACCCGATGCTCTGCTGCGCGAACGCGCGCGCCTGTACGCCGAGCTGGAGTTCGCCCGGTGGCTCGTGCACGGCGTGGACTCCGGCGACACCGTCGTGGTGGATGATGCGGTGGCGCTCCTGGATGCCCTCGCCGACGGCGTGCGCGGAGACCGGATCGTGCCCGACGGCCCGGTCGACCTGGATGCCGCGCTGGCGTTCGTCGAGCGCCTGCCCGAGCCGGCCGCCGCACCCGTGGACACGTCGATGCAGACCGACACCTACGATCCCGAGATGCTGTCGCTGTTCCTGGCCACCGAGCGCGACCGCGCCGACGGGAAGGCGGAGGCCCCCGACTTCGGGCTGGACGGGCTGCGGCCGCCGGAAGACACGGCGACGGCGCCCATCGACATCACGGGGTGGGCGCAGGATCGTTCCGCCGATCCGCGCGAGGCGCCCGCTGCGGCTCCGACCGATCACGAGCAGGATGACGAGCAGGACAGGGAGCAGGACGGCGAGCTGATCGACGAGGCCGACCGGGCATCCCGCGCGGCGCTGCGCTGGTGGGGCCGGGAGGACGACACCCGCCTCAGTTCCGGAGGATGAGTCCGTCCGCGACGTAGAACAACGCCACGTCGATCTGCTCACGTGCCACGCCGTGACGCTGCGCGTAGGCCTCGCGGTACAGCTCCAGCTGCAGCATCCGCTCGCTCCTCTCGCCCACCGTGGCCGGCGGACGACCGGTCTTCCAGTCGACGATCTCGATGCGCTCTCCCCGTCGGTACACCGCGTCGAGCTTGCAGATGACGATGTGCGGACGGCCGTCCAGGTCGCTCGCGACGTAGTCGATCTCCGTCTCCACCTCGAGCGGGCGGAGCGTCGCCCACTCTGACCGCTCGAAGTTGGCCTGCAGGCGTGCGAGGTCCGCGGCATCCGCGGGGGACGCATCCGGATGCTCGTCGTCGTCCCAGAGCGCGTCGTCCAGCCCCGTTCCCGTCCCGACCAGCCCCGAACGCTGCTCCACCCACGCGTGGAAGAGCGTGCCCAGGCGGGTCTGGCGGTAGGGACGCTCCGGCATAGGCCGATCGAGCGCCTCGACCGTTCCCGCGTAGTCGGCGACGAAGTCCTTGTACCGGGATGCGGGGATCCGCACCGGCGCCGCACGCTCGCGGGGGCTCAGCCGCGCTGCCCGCTCGGCCAGCAGCAGCTCGGTCTCCGCATCCGGGGCGGCCGGCGGGGCGGCACGCGCGCGCTCGACCTCGGCCGCCGCGGCGGCCACCGCCGGGCGGCGCGCGCCCAGGGGGTCCATCGGCCAGTGGAGGAGACGCCGCTCCCCGCCGTACGGGTTGTCGCCCGGGTCTTCCCGGGGGAGATCGATCTCGAGCGCGTCGACGACCTCGTCGAGGAACACGCTGCGGGTGCGCGGACGCTTGGTGCCCGCCCAGCTCGAACCGCTCAGCAGCAGGTGGTCCCGCGCGCGCGTGATCGCCACATAAGCCAGCCGCCGGTCTTCGGCGAGCTGGCGCGCGCGGTTGGCGGAGATGTAGTCGTCGATGGCCGCCTTGAGCTCCTGCTGGGTCGCCGCCGACCGCCACGCCAGCTGAGGAAGCCACCGCGCGTCGCCGCGGAACTCCGTGGGAAGCACCCCGAATCCCAGCCACCCGCCCGTGTCTCGGGGCAGGGACGGCAACTCGTCGGCGACCATCCGCACGACGGCGACGGCATCCCACTCCAGCCCCTTGGAGCCGTGGATGGTCAGCAGCTGCACGACGTCGTCTTCGGGCGGTTCGGTGCGGGGGGCGAACTCGTCGAGCTTCTCGGCATGGTCCAGCCACGCCAGCAGGCTCGACACCGAACCCGACTCGTCGGCGGCGAGAAACCCCGAGATCTCGTCCACGAACGCGCGCAGCTGCGCCGAGGCGATCCGGGCGGGCCCCCGGGACTCGTTCGCGGCCAGCTCGATGTCCAGACGCAGCTCCCCCTCGATGAGGCGGACCAGCTCGGGGATGGGAGCCCCGACGGCACGGCGGAGGCCCGCGAACACCGCACCGGCTTCCCGCAGGCGCGCCCGCGCTGCGGGCGTGAAGTCGGCGAGCCAGCGGTGCTCGTCGCTCTGCCGCGCGACGAAGTCGAGGGCGTCGACCAGCGACGCGCGGTCGGCGCCGGGAATGGCCCGCAATCGTTCGGTGACGGCCGGATCCAGCGGCTGCAGGGCGGCGTCGTGAGTGGCCAGGCGCCGGGCCAGCAGCGCCAGCCGGCGAAGATCGGCGAGTCCGATCGCCCAGCGCGGCCCCGACAGGAGACGCAGAAGCGCCGATCCGGCGTCGGGGTCGCTGAGCACGCGCAGTGCGGCGACCACGTCGACCACTTCCGGGGTGGTCAGAAGCCCCCCCAGCCCGAGGATGCGGTGCGGGATACCGCGCCGCCCGAGCGCGTCGCCGAAGCGCACCATGTGCTTCTTGCTGCGGAAGAGGATCGCACCGGTGGTCGCGGCCCCGCCGGCCGCGCGGGCGGCACGCACGCCCACGAACCACTCCGCCACGCGATCGGTTTCGGCATCCAGGTCACGGTCGAACAGCGTTGTGATCTCGCCCGCGGGAGCGCCGGGGCGCGCGCGCAGGGGGTCGACGCTCACCGCCGCGCCGCGGGCGAGCGGCTGCAGCACCGCGTTGGCGGCATCGAGCACCCGGGCGCTGTTGCGCCAGCTCGTCATCAGTGAGAATCGCTGACATCCGCCCTCCGGCGCGAAGGCGGCCGGGAACCCGGCGAGGTTGCCGGCGCTGGCTCCCCGCCACGCGTAGATGGCCTGGTGGGGGTCGCCCACCGCCATGACGCCGGTCCCGGCGAACAGGGCCGCCAGCAGGTCGGTCTGCACGACCGACGTGTCCTGGTACTCATCCAGCAGCACGACGCGGTAGCGGCCGCGCACCTCGTCGACGACGGCCGCGTGACCCCGCACGATCTGCAGGGCGCCGGCGACCTGGTCGGCGAAGTCCATGACCCCCAGCCGCGCCTTCTCGCGGTCGTAGTCGCGTGCCAGTCCCGCCAGCATCGCCAGAGCGCCGACCTTCCGCTCCGCCTCGGCGACCTTGCTGTACACCGTCACCTGGCGGGAGGTCGACGGGCGCGTCAGGACGTCGGCGAAGGCCTCCGGGAACGCAGCGAGCGCGTCGAGGTCGACGAGGTTGTCCACGCCGTCGCGCGCGATCCGCAACGCGGCGTCGATGATCGTGCGCGGGGCCTCGGGGCGCGCTTCCAACTGCGGGTCGTCGGAGGTGAACACGACCCGCCGCATCAGCAGCCAGGCGGCCGACTCCGACAGGATCGCCGACTCGCCGTCGCGGCCGATGCGCACGCCGTGCTCGCGCACGAGGGCATCGGCGAAGCTGTTGTAGGTGGCGACGGTCGGCCGGTGGAGCAGCTCGTCGCCGTCGCTTTCGGCCGGGACGGCACCGGAGCGGCGCGCGAGGTCGTCCAGGAGGGCTGCGCGCTCGGCGTCGGCTCGCGCGCCGGTGCCGAGCGATGCGAGCGGGTCGAGCTCCCCGGCGGCATGAAGGCCCGTCAGCTGAGGCAGGAGCCCGCGCCGCTCGAACTCGCTGAGGCGCTGCAGACGCAGGGCGATGCGTTCGGCCAGCTCCCCGGCGGCCTTGCGCGTGAAGGTGAGGCCGAGCACCTCGTCGCGGCGCACGATGCCGTTGGCCACCAGCCACACCACGCGGCCGGCCATCGTCTCGGTCTTGCCGCTGCCGGCACCGGCCACGACAAGCGCCGGTTGCAGCGGAGACTCGATGACGGCGGCCTGCTCCGCGGTGGGCGGGAACTGCCCCAGGGCGGCCGCGATGGTCGCGGCCGAGAGGACGGTGCTCACGACGCGCTCACCGCCGCGATCGTGTGGATGCGGCAGACCCCGTACGCGTACTCATCGCGGCAGTGCTCCTCGTAGGCCGCCGCGAAGGTCGTTCCCCGCATGACGGACACGGCCTCACCGACACGCGCGACGAACGCGGCCCGCTGGTCGTCGTCGAAGGGCGCCTGGGCCGGGGTGACGTAGTCCGCCGATGCCGCGGTGGGCCGGAGGACGAGCAGCTTGGCACCGCCGGAGGGCATCCCGGCGACACCGTCGATCGCGCCGGCCGCGTGGGCGAGCTGATACGCCGCCAGCTGCGGGTTGTCAGCGACCTTGGCGTCGCTCTGCGGTTCGTTCTTTCCGGTCTTCAGATCCACGATCACCACCGACCCGTCCGGCCCCACCTCGACGCGGTCGATATCGCCGCTGAGCACAGCGCCGTGAGCGGCGGTCTCCTCGATCGGGATCGGCACCTCGAAGTGCCTCTCGGCCCCGAGCAGGCGCCCGCCGGACGCCTCGAAGCGTGACAGGTACAGCGCCAGCCGGCGCACCAGATCCCGGGCCCGCGTGCGCTCGGCGCGTTCGCGCCATGCGGCTTCGAACTCCAGTTCACCCCATCGCGCTTCCACGGCCGCCCACAGCGCCTCCTCGTCCGAGGACCCCGCGGTCTCCAGGGCGGCATGCAGCACCGTCCCGATGCCCGCCGTCATGCCCTGACGGTCGCCGCCGAGGTCGGCGATCACCCAGTCCAGCTGGCATTCCTCCAGCGCGTGCAGCCGCGACGGCGACACGCGGACGGGTTCGGAGTCGAGGTCGCGCAACGGTGCGGTCGAGGTCGGCGGCAGCATCCCGTACCACGACGCGGGGTCCGCCCCGGCGACACCCGCCGCGGCGAGCACCGCCAGCTGGCCGGCCGCCGCCCGGCGCTGCGGGGGCGTGGTGCGGGCGCTCGTGAGGGCGCGCCGGTGCTGGGCCACGAGGCCGCGCAGCGACAGCGGATGCTCGGCGAGCGCACCGGCCGGCTCAGGGGCGGGCAGCATCTCGAAGAACACGCTCGGGCCCTGGTCGTCGTCATCGACGGCGGTCACCACCAGCCGTGCGTTCGCGCGGGACACCGCCCGCGCGAACAGCCGCAGCTCGTCGTGCATCGCCTGACGCCGGCGGTCGAGGATCCCCGCGGCGGGCGCGTCCGGCCGCAGCACGGCATCGGCGAGCCGCCAGGTCTCCAGGAGTCCGCCGCGCACGCGCGTGTTCGGCCAGATGCCGTCCTGCACGCCCGCGACGATGACCGTGTCGAACGATCGGGCCGCGGCGGCGGCGGGGGTCAGGATGTGGACGGCGTCGGCCCGCTCCACGTCGTCCAGGCGGTCTTCGGCGACGTCGCTGTCGCGGACGGCCCGGATGAAGGTGGCCGCCGGCTCGCCCGGCTGACGCTCACCGAATCGCTTCGCCGCCTGGAACAGCGCCACGAGTGCGTCGAGGTCGCGATGGGCCTGGTCCGCGATCGCTCCGCTCCCCCGGGCCGCCTCCCGCCACGCCCGCTGGAGGCCGCTGCGCTCCCATACGGTCCACAGCAGCTCGTGGGCCGTGGCGCGCTCCTCCGCCTGGGCGCGCACCGCCGCGAGGGTGAGAGCGAAGCGTGCCGCCCGCCGGGCCTCGCGCGTGTCCAGGGCCTCGAACTCGAGAGGATGACGCACGCCCGACGCGAGCAGGTCGGCCGCCGTCCGCTCGCCGCCGGAGGCCAGTTCGGCCGAGCGGAGCAGCATGCGCAGCCTCCGCAGCTCGATCGGGTCGAGCCCCCCGAACACGCCGAGCAGGGCGTCGGCCACCTGGGGCGGAGTCCACGCCTCGGGATCCTGGACGGCGAGTTCCACCACGGCGAGCAGGTCGCGCACGGGCCGCTGCATGCCCAGGGGACGGCCGGGGCCGCTCGCCCGCGCCGGGACGTCGCGGGCGGCCAGCTCGGTCTCGATGGCCGCCACCTGCCGGGAGTCGTGGGCGATCACGGCGCATCCGCGCCATGGCACCCCGTCCAGCACATGCCGCTCCCGCAGGATCCGGGCGACGGCATCCAGTTCCTCGGCCGGTGAACGCAGGAGATACGCGCGCACCGAGCCGTCCGCGCCGGCCCCACCCGGCGGCCGGCGGTGCGCCACGACACCGGCCGCGCCGATCCGCGACGTCACCGATCGGACCAGGTCGATCTGCGGCGGGGTCCCGCGATGAGGCGTGCCCAGCACCTCCACCGTGCCCAGCACCTGCGCCAGCCGCGCGAAGTTCTCCGGCGTGGCTCCGCGGAACGCTCCGGACCCCACATCCGGGTCGCCCCACGCGACCACCCCGATCCCGCGCTGCCGGCACGCCTCGAGCAGTTCGACGCCCCCGGCGGTCAGCTCCTGGGCGTCATCCACCAGGATGCAGCGAAGCCCCGCGAACCGCCCCAGCGTCGCCGCCGGCGCGAAGCGCACGATCCCGATCGCCTCGCGGACGAGGCCGGCGGCGTCCCGGTACGCCCCGCGCATGTCCGAGCGCACCCGTTCGTACTCGCGGGCGAAGGACGCCAGTGCACGCCAGACCGGAACGCCCCGGCGCTCCGCGAGCGCCTCGAGGTCGTCGGGGCCGATGCCCAGCGTCGTGCACTCGGCGAGGAAGGCCCGCACGTCGCTGCGGAACCCCCTGGTCGCTCGGATGCCGGGGCCGAGGTCCTCCGGCCAGCGTCGCAGGCCCGACACCTCGTCCTCGGCATCACCGGCGAGGAGATCCTGGATGATCTGGTCTTCGTCGCGACCGGTGAGCAACTGCGGCGGTTCACCGCCGGTGTGCACCTCCGCGCCGCGGACGAGGTGGTAGGCGAACGAGGCCACCGAGCGGGCGATCGGGCCGGCGGTGGCCCGTCCCACCGCGAGCCCCAGCGGGTCGCGCAACGCGGTGGCGCCGGGCCGCGTGGGGGTGAGGACGAGCAGATCGTCCGGGTCGACCCCGTCGGCCACGAGCGCACGCACCCGGGCGACGAGCGACGCGGTCTTGCCCGATCCCGGCGCGCCGACCACGACGGCCGAGGCATCGGCGGGCAGACCCGCCGCGGCACTCTGCGCGTCGTCGAGGGCTGCGTCCGCGACGAACGTCTCCCCCGGAACCATGCCGGCAACGCTACCGGCGGTTTCCGACATCGTTCGCCCAGAGCGTTGCGCCCGCGGGCGGGCAGGCCAAGCCGCTGTCGTAGAGTTTTCGATGGTGCCGGATCGACCCCGGCAGGAAGGCAGTCCCCGTGGAGATCCGCATCGGAATCGCGAACACCGGCCGAGAGCTCACCTTCGAGACCTCGGAGTCGTCGGAAGCCGTCAAGAAGGCGGTGGCCGATGCGCTGGATTCCTCGGCCACGCACGTGACCTTCACCGACAGCAAGGGCAACGCCTACATCGTCCCCACCTCGGGCCTCGCCTTCGTCGAGGTCGGCACGGAGGACACCCGCCGCGTCGGCTTCGTGGCCTGAGCACGTGCAGATCGTCCTCGGCATCCTGATCGCCGCCGTCGTCGGGATCGCCGTGCACTACGCCCTGCCGCAGAAGGCCACCCGGGGGGCGGCGCTGGCACCGCTCCTGGCCGCAGCCGTCGGGGCCGTCGCCTGGACGACGCTGACCTGGATCGGCCTCGGCCCGGACAACGCGCTCCTGTGGCTGGCGGCGGTCGCGCTCCCCGCCGTCGTCACGGTGCCGGTGATCGCCTGGCTCGGTGCATCGCGCGTGCGGGCGGATGCCGCCACGCGCGAGCGGCTCCGCCTCCGCTGATCCGGCGGACAACCGCGCCGCTACCGCGTCAGGCCGCGAGACCCATCGCATCCATCCGACGGGCGTGGCCGGCCATGAGCGCCGTGAACACCGGTTCGACCTTGGCCTCGCCGGCCGCGTCCAGGGCGCGCGTGCGCAGTGCCGCTCGGGCAACCAGCAGCGTGTCGCCCACCAGCCGCCGGCCCCACAGTGCCAGGAGTGACGTCCACTCCGAGTCGCTCGCGATCGTCTGCTGCGTGATCTCCACGATCGCCTGGCGGTCATCGTCAGCGCGGAGGATGCGGGCCACCCGACGCCCGGTGTCGCCGTAGCTCGCCGACAGCGCGAGGTAGAAGTCATCCAGCATCCCCGCGGTGATGTGCACCGACAGCATGGTCTCCTGGGCGCGGACGCCGTGGGTGGCCCGGCGGAAGGCGTCCAGCTGTTCCCGGAAGGGCAGCATGAGTGCGGTCGGCTCGTCGCCGCGCTCGCGGATGAGGGCGACCAGCTCCTCGTGCTTGCGCAGCGCTGCGCCCGCGGCGCGGGAGAGCGACTCCTTCTGGGCGAGCTCGGGGGTGGAGGCGATCAGCTCGCTGAGCGTCTCGAAGAATCCCAGCTGCAGGTACGCGGCCTGCCCGAGGTACGTGTCGACGTCGGGCGCGAGCTCTTCGAAATCGACACGCGTGGCATCGCCCACGTCGCCGCGCGAGCGCAGTGTCAGGGCGCGCCCTTCGGGCCGACGACGGCGACGGAACCACTCGAACACGGGGTACAGCCTAGGCGCGACCGAGGTCGGCGCGCGGGACCGGTATCCTGGAACAGCCCCGGCATCGGATCGGGGCCCCGCGCCTGTGGCTGAGTGAAGGGCGTGGACCTTCGACACCAAGGCGGATCCTCCGCCGGACAGGCATCTATCGTGACGACCTTCGCCGAGCTCGGCGTGGACCAGGACATCGTCGACGCTCTCGCGTCGAAGGGCATCATCGATGCCTTCCCGATCCAGGAGCAGACCATCCCCCTCGGCCTTCCCGGCCAGGACATCATCGGACAGGCCAAGACCGGTACCGGCAAGACCTTCGGCTTCGGCATCCCCGTCGTCCAGCGGCTGGGCCTCGACCCCGAGCACGGGGTGCAGGCGCTCATCGTCGTCCCCACGCGTGAGCTCGCGGTGCAGGTGTACGAAGACATCGACATGCTCACGCAGAACCGCTCCACCAGCGTCGTGGCCATCTACGGCGGCAAGGCCTACGAGGGCCAGATCGAGCAGCTGAAGGCCGGCGCGCAGATCGTCGTGGGTACCCCGGGCCGGCTCATCGACCTCTCCAACCAGCGTCTGCTCGACCTCTCCCACGCGCGCGAGGTGGTCCTCGACGAGGCCGACAAGATGCTCGACCTCGGCTTCCTCCCCGACATCGAGAAGATCTTCACGAAGCTTCCCGCCATCCGCCACACGCAGTTGTTCTCCGCGACGATGCCGGGTCCGATCGTGACCCTCGCCCGCCGCTTCATGACCAACCCGATCCACATCCGCGCCAACGACCCCGATGAGGGCCTCACGCAGGCCAACATCGAGCACCTGGTCTACCGCGCGCATTCGCTGGACAAGGACGAGATCATCGCCCGCATCCTGCAGGCCGAGGGGCGCGGCAAGACGGTCATCTTCACGCGCACCAAGCGTGCAGCGCAGAAGCTCGTCGACGAGCTCGGCGACCGCGGGTTCAATGCCGCCGCCGTCCACGGCGACATGAGCCAGGAGGCGCGCGAGCGCTCGATGGCGGCGTTCAAGGCCGGGAAGCGCGACGTGCTGATCGCCACCGACGTCGCCGCGCGCGGCATCGACGTCGATGACGTCACCCACGTCATCAACCACACGATCCCCGACGACGAGAAGGCCTACCTGCACCGGGCGGGCCGCACCGGCCGCGCCGGCAAGACCGGAATCGCCGTCACCTTCGTCGACTGGGACGACCTGCACAAGTGGGCACTGATCAACCGCGCCCTCGAGTTCGGTCAGCCCGAGCCCGTCGAGACGTACTCGTCGAGCCCGCACCTGTACTCCGCCCTCGGCATCCCCGAGGGCACGAAGGGCCGCCTGGTGACGGCGCCCAGGGCATCGACGGAGAAGAAGGCCCCGGTCGAGCGGAGATCCGCCGACAAGCCCGCAGCCGATGACTCGGCGGATGCGACGCGTCGCCGTCGTCGGCGCCGGACCGAGGACGCTGCCCCCCAGGACGCCGCGGTCGAGCCCGCCGCGCGGACGCAGGGCGAGGGCACGCACGACGGCAGCGGCACGGAGCACCACGACGGCAACTCCGCGCCTCGCCGGCGTCGGCGTCGCCGCGGTGGCGCACGGACCGACGGCGCCCCCGCGGCCTGACTCGCCCCGCCGCCTGACTCGCCCCGCGGCCTGACCGCGGGGCGGGTCGGCCGCTACGGGTAGACCGGTGAAGTGCCGGTGCCGGCGGCGAGGATGCGGGCCACCATGTCGTCGGACGTGGTGTTCTCCCCCGGCCGGTTCGGCTTGCCCAGGCCGTGGTAGTCGCTGGATCCCGTGAGGATCAGGTCCCGTTCGGCGGCGATCCGCCGGATGGTGCGCTTGCCCGACTCCAGGTTCTCCCGGTGGCCCAGCTCGAACCCGGCGAGGCCCGCGCGGAGCATCTCGTCCAGGAGCCCCAGGGGAAGCAGTCCCGCCCGTCCGGCGGGATGCGCGATGATCGGGACGCCGCCGGCGCCGACGATGAGCTGCACCGCGGTCACCGGGTCGGGCGCGTACAGCGCGATGTAGTAGTCACCGCCGGGGCTGAGGATGCCGTCGAAGGCCTCCGCGCGGTCGCGCACCAGCCCGCGGGCGACGAGCGCGTCGGCGATGTGCGGGCGTCCCACCGTGGCGCCGTCGGTGGTCTGCTCCACGATGTCGTCCCACCCGAGGTCGTAGTCGCGGGAGATGCGCTCGGCCATGAGGCGCGCGCGATCCAGGCGCGACGAACGGATGCGGTCGGTCATCGCGCGCAGCTCTACCTCGTCGGGATCGACGAGGTAGGCCAGCAGGTGGACGCTGCGCCACTGATGCCGTGCCGACAGCTCCATCCCGGGGACGAAGGTCATGCCCAGCGATGTCGCGGCGTCCGCGGCCTCGGCCCATCCCGATGTCGTGTCGTGGTCGGTGAGGGCGGCCGTTCGCAGGCCGTGCCGGTGGGCGGCGGCCATGACCAGCGCCGGCGCCTCGGTGCCGTCGGAGTGGGTCGAGTGCAGGTGCAGGTCGCTCGGGCCTTCGAAGCGTCGGGGCGTCTGCACTCTCCGAGCGTATCGCGGCAGTTACCGCCGCCCCGGGTGTCGCGTCCGCCGATCTCCCAGTGAGCTGCTCTAGAGTCGCGGACGTGCGCCGTCTCCTCGGATTCCTCGTGGCGGGGCTCTGCATCCTCGCGGCGGCGGTGCTCACCTGGCCTCAGCTGTTCCAGGTGGAGCGCACATTCCCCATCGCGCAGATGATCGCCTTCCGCGGGCCGATCGCCGCCGGGTTCGCCGTTCTCGGGGGGCTGGCCCTGCTGCTGGCGCTCATCCGGCCCCTCCGCGCCCTCGCGCTGTCGCTCGCGCTCATCGCCCTCGTCGCCGGTGCGGCCAACGGCGCGATCCTGTTCTCGCGGGGCCTCGGCAGCGACACCCTGCCGGAGAAGACCGAGACGAGCGTCCGCGTCCTCACGTGGAACACGGCCGGATCGGCCACCACGGCCGACACGATCGCCCAGATCGCGGTGGCCATGCAGGCCGACATCGTGACGCTTCCGGAGACGACGATCGAGACGGGCGAGCAGGTCGCGATCGCCATGCGGGACCTCGGCTCGCCCATGTGGGCCCATCACGCGGCGTACGGCGAGTACGGCGTCGACGGATGGGATGCGACCTCCACGACCCTCCTGATCGCCCCCGCTCTGGGGGATTACGCCGTCATCGAGTCGTCGCAGGACGGGTCGAGCAACACCTCGACGGTGCCGAGCGCCGTGGCCATGCCGGTCGACGGCGAAGGCCCGACCGTCGTGGCCGCGCACGCCGTCGCGCCTCGGCGGGAGTACATGACCGCGTGGCGCCACGACCTGCAGTGGCTGGCCGATCAGTGCGCCACGGCGAACGTCATCCTTGCCGGCGACTTCAACGCGACGCTGGATCACATGTCCGGGCTGGGAGTGGACGGCGGGGCACTCGGGCGCTGCCGCGATGTCGCCGCCGACACCGGCAACGGCGCGCTGGGCACGTGGTCCACGGCGGTACCCGCACTGCTGGGAGCCCCGATCGATCACGTCCTGGTGTCTCCGGAGTGGACGGCCAGCGGGTCGGTCGTGCTGAAATCCCTCGACGGCTCCGGCAGCGACCACCGCCCGCTCGTCGTGCAGCTGGAGCCATCCGGGCGGTGAGCCGCCCTCCCGGTGAGAGACTGGGACCCATGGACACCACAGGTGAGAGCGACACGATCACTCCGGCCGACGAGACCGCTTCGTCGAACACCAACCGGCGTCAGCCGTTCCCCCGCGGCTTCCTGGACACCATCTCCACCGGATGGGCCGAGCGCCCCGAATCCCTCCCGACGCGCCGCGAAGCCGCCGCGTGGACGGCCGCGCGCCGCGATGCGGTCTCACGCGCTTTCCCCGGCCGGCGCCTGGTGATCCCCTCCGGCGCGCTCCGCCAGCGCAGCAACGACACCGACTATCCCTTCCGCGCCCACTCCGCTTTCGCACATCTGACCGGGTGGGGCGCCGACGCCGAGCCCGACGCCGTGCTCGTCTTCGAACCCACCGGACGCAGCGGCCACGAGGTCACGCTGTACTTCCGCGAGCGCGCCGACCGCAGCACGCCGGAGTTCTACGGCAACGCCGCGATCGGTGAGTTCTGGATCGGGCCGCGCCCCTCCCTGGCCGCGGTCTCCGCCGATCTCGACCTGCCCACCGATCACCTCGACGCCTTCGAGGCGGGCGACGGCGACCTCGTCGTCGACGACGACCCCGACCTCACGCGCGTCGTCTCCGAGCTGCGCCTGGTCAAGGACGACTTCGAGATCGCCCAGCTCCGCGCCGCGGTGGATGCCACGGCGCGCGGTTTCGACGACATC
The DNA here is from genome assembly GCF_057197605.1 of Microbacterium sp. Z11_20. Lineage (NCBI taxonomy): Bacteria > Bacillati > Actinomycetota > Actinomycetes > Micrococcales > Microbacteriaceae > Microbacterium > Microbacterium sp. Z11_20. The sequence goes on from NZ_JBXVOQ010000006.1 coordinate 106,750, forward strand.
GTCGCCGACCTCCCCCGCATCATCTCCCACCCCCGCGGCGAGCGGGTGGTGGAAGGGGTCTTCCACACCCGCGCGCGCACCGACGGCAACACCGAGGGCTACGACACCATCGCCGCATCCGGCCCGCACGCGTGCTACCTGCACTGGACCCGCAATGACGGCGCGGTGGTGCCGGGCGACCTCATGCTCGTGGATGCCGGCGTGGAGATGGACAGCCTGTACACCGCCGACATCACCCGCACGATCCCCGTGAGCGGCCGGTTCACCCCCATCCAGCGCGCGATCTACGAGGCGGTGCGGGAGGCCGCGGATGCGGCGATGGCCGCCGCCCGTCCGGGCGCGAAGTTCCGCAGCGTCCACGAGGCTGCGATGACGGTCATCGCCGAGCGGGTGGCGGAGTGGGGTCTGCTGCCGGTGACGGCGCAGGAGGCTCTGGATGCCGATGACGGCGGGCAGCACCGCCGCTACATGGTGCACGGCACCAGCCACCACCTGGGCCTGGACGTGCACGACTGCGCGCAGGCGCGACGCGAGATGTATTACGACGGCATCCTGGAGCCGGGGATGGTCTTCACGATCGAGCCCGGACTGTACTTCCAGGTGGATGATCTCACGGTGCCCGAGGAATACCGCGGCATCGGCGTGCGGATCGAGGACGACATCCTCATGACCGCCGACGGCCCGGTGAATCTCTCGGCCGCGATCCCGCGCACGGCGGACGAGGTCGAGGCCTGGATCGCGGGCCAGGCGCGCTAGCGGGCTCCGACACCCGCCGCGCAGGTCGCCGCCGGCGGGATCACGACCGCTCGCGCAGGAACGCCGCGACCAGCGGCGCGAGGTCTGCGCCGAGCACCGCGGCATCGCGTGGGCGGCCCCTGCCCTCGAACGAGTGCCCGCCGCCCTCGACCCAGATCAGGCGCGCGTCCGGGCAGGTGGCGACCGCATCCTCCAGCTGCGCGTGCGGGTCGACGAACGGATCCCGCGTTCCGGAGACGAACAGCTGCGGCTGAGGCACCCGGGGCAGGTGCGCCACGCGCGCCTTCGCGGGGTCGCCGGGCGGATGGAGCGGATAGCCGAGGTAGACGAGGCCGGCGGGGTCGATGGCGCCGTCGGCCGCCGCCATCGACGCCATCCGTCCGCCGTACGACTTCCCCGCCGCCCACACCGGGGCCGCGCCGCCGCGCTCGCGGAGCCATCCCATGACCGCGCTCCACGTGGCGATGGCATGCGCCGGTGGCCCGGGCATGCGTCGCCCGGCCGCGCGGTAGGGAAAGTCGAACAGCACCGTCTCGACACCGTGCTCATTCATGCCGCAGGCGAATCCCGTGAGGAACGGATGCGTCCGCCCCGCCCCCGCGCCATGGGCGATCGCGATGGCGGCCCAGGCCCCGGTCGGTGCGGCGTGGTCGGCCGGGATCGAGACCGTTCCCGAGGGGAGGTCCACCTCGATCCCCTGCGGCTGGTCGGCGCTCACCCCTCGGTGCGTTCTCCGTAGCGCGGGGGCTCGGGTGAGGCCGGCGCGGACGGCGGCTCGGGAGTGCCCTCCCCCGGCATCCCCGGCAGCGGCGGGACGGGCGGCGTTGCCGGCTGGGCACCCGGGTCGGGGAGCCGCTCACCGTACTGCGGCGGCACCGCGTCGCCGCCGACCGGACCCGGCGCGGGCGGGGGCACCGCGACCGTGGCCGCGGGCCCGAGGGTCTGCCGCGCCTTGGGCAGGCTCCCCGGCACCACGCACACCTCGTAGCGGTCGGCGGTCACCTGCATCACCGACGCGAAGTCGCGGCGGCGCCGCACGATCGAATACGTCACGAGGCTCATCAGCATCCCGATCGCCACACCCACCAGGAGCACACCGAGGAACACCGAGATCTGGACCGTCGGCATGCCCAGCACGAAGATGAAGGAGAACAGCAGACCCAGCAGCAGTCCGTTGATCGCTCCCGATCGCGCAGCCGTGGCGTAACCCAGCCGTCCGGTGACCCGTTCGATCGAACGCAGCCCCTGCCCGACGATCGCGATGTCGCGGGCGGGGATCTCGGCGGCGATGAGCGCCGAGACCGCCTTCTGAGCAGCCTCGTACGTGGGGAAGGTCGCCACGGTCTCCCCCACCGCCTCACGACCGGGAGGGACGCGTCCGCCGAGCATGCTCATCTGTCCATCTTGTCACGCAGGGGGCGGCACGCCCCTGCCGATGGGGGGCCGCGGGACTACGCTGGGAGCGTGAGCACGCAGAGGGTCTTCGTCGCGCGTCTGGCCGGATGCGCCGTCTTCGATCCGGCCGGCGACCGCCTCGGCAAAGTGCGCGACGTCGTCGTCATCTACCGCTCCGCCGGCCCTCCCCGCGTGGTCGGCCTCGTCGTGGAGATCCCCGGCCGGCGCCACGTGTTCCTCTCCATCGGCCGGGTGACCTCGATCGCGGGCGGCCAGGTCATCACGACCGGCCTCATCAACGTGCGCCGCTTCCAGCAGCGCGGCGGTGAGGTGCGCGTGCTCGCCGAGCTCGTCGGCCGCCGCGTGTACCTCAACGACGGCTCCGGCGACGCCGTCATCGAAGACGTCGCCATCGAGCGCAGCCGCCTGGGGGAATGGGACATCGGACAGCTGTTCCTCAGGCGCCCGAGGACCAGCGCATCCCCGTTCGCGAAGGGCCCGACGACCTTCGCGACCTGGGCGGAGGTGCGGGAGCAGCCATCCACCGGCGGAGCGCAGTCGGCCGAGCAGCTCGTGGCCACCTACGCCGACCTCAAACCCGCCGACCTCGCCAACACGCTGCTCGATCTTCCCGAGGAACGCCTGCTCGACGTCGCCGGGGAGCTCTCCGACGAACGCCTCGCCGACGCGCTGGAGGAGATGCCCGAAGACGAGCAGGTGCGCATCCTCGAGCGCCTCGGGGACGAGCGGGCCGCCGACATCCTCGACGCGATGGAGCCGGACGACGCCGCCGACCTGCTCGGCCAGCTCCCCGAGGGCCGCCTCGAGCAGTTGCTCGAGCTCATGGAGCCCGACGAGGCCGACGACGTCCGCGCGCTGCTGAAGTACGGCCCCGACACCGCCGGCGGGCTGATGACCCCCGAACCGATCGTCCTGTCCGCCGACGCGACCGTCGCCGAGGCGCTCGCCCTCATCCGTCGCCACGAGCTGCACCCGGCCCTCGCCGCATCCGTCTTCGTCACCCTGCCCCCGTATGAGACGCCCACCGGCCGGTTGCTGGGCACGGTCCACTTCCAGCGGATGCTGCGCTATCCGCCGCACGAGCGCCTGGGCGCGATCATCGACGACACCCTCGATCCGGTGCCGGCCACCGCGTCGGCGGCCGAGGTCGCACGCCTGCTGGCCAGCTACGACCTCGTCTCGCTCCCCGTCGTCGATTCCGCGCACCGTCTGGTCGGGGCGGTGAGCGTCGACGACATGCTCGATTACCTGCTGCCCGAGGACTGGCGCTCGCACAACGGCGACGACCCGAGACCGCGCACCACCAACCGGCCCCAGCCCGCCACGGCGGGCGTGCCCACCACCACCCCGAGGAGGCGCTGATGGCCCGTCCCGCACGGCAGGCGGTAACCCTCGATGCCCCCCTCGGCCGCGGCGGGGTGCTGCCTCCCCGCGCCCCGCGCCCGTCCCGCGACCGCTTCGGCCGCTTCTCCGAGTCCTTCGCGCGCGCGATGGGCACGTCCGCCTTCCTCCTGGGCATGACCGCGTTCGTCGTGGTGTGGCTGGTGTGGAACAGCACCGCCCCGCGTGAGTACCAGTTCGACCCGTCGTCGATGAACTTCACGCTGCTGACGCTGATCCTCTCCCTCCAGGCCTCGTATGCGGCGCCGCTGATCCTGCTCGCGCAGAACCGGCAGGACGACCGCGACCGCGTGCAGATCGAGCAGGACCGTCAGCGTGCCGAGCGCAACCTCGCCGACACCGAATACCTCGCGCGGGAGATCGTGGCGCTGCGGATGGCGGTGCGGGACATGACCGAGGGCGTGCTGACGAAGGACGCGCTGCGCTCGGAGCTGAAGACGCTTCTGAAGGAGCTCGACTCCCCCGAACGCGACACGACCACGCAGTGACGGACGCCGCGCGGACCGATGCGGTGCGCTCGGCGGTCTCGGCCGTGAGCGATCCGGAGTTGCGCCGTCCGCTGGGCGAGCTCGACATGATCCGCGCGGTGTCGGTCACGGGCGACCTCGCCCACGTGGACATCGCGCTCACGATCGTGGGATGCCCCGCCGCCGATCGCATCGAACGCGACGTGCGTGCGGCAGCGGCGTCCGTCCCCGGGATCACGGGGGTCGACCTGAGGATCGGGGTCATGACGCCCGAGGAGCGGCGCGCGCTCACCGAGCGCCTCCGCGGCGGACGGCCGGCTCGCCAGATGCCCTTCGGCGCCGACTCCCTCACCCGGGTCATCGCCGTCACCAGCGGCAAGGGCGGCGTGGGAAAGTCGACCGTCACGGCCAACCTCGCCGTGGCCCTGGCTCGGCGCGGCCTGCGCGTCGGACTCGTCGACGCCGACGTGCACGGGTTCTCGATTCCCGCCCTCCTCGGGCTCGTCGACGCCGACGGGCTCCCGCCCGCCCCCACCCGCATCGACGACCTCATGCTGCCCCCGGTGGCGTACGACGTGAAGGTCATCTCGATCGGCATGTTCCTCCGCCGACCCGGCGAGTCCGCCGCCGGCGCCGTCGCCTGGCGGGGGCCGATGCTGCATCGCACGGTGCAGCAGTTCCTGACCGACGTGTATTTCGGCGATCTCGACATCCTGCTCCTGGACATGCCGCCGGGCACCGGCGACGTCGCGATCTCGGTGGGGCAGATCCTGCCCCACGCCGACGTGCTCGTGGTGACGACGCCGCAGGGCGCCGCATCCGACATCGCGGTGCGCAGCGGCCTGGTCGCCCGTCAGACCGGGCAGCGCATCATCGGGGTGGTGGAGAACATGGCGGCCCTGACTCTTCCCGACGGTTCGACGCTCGACCTGTTCGGCGCGGGCGGCGGCGCGGACGTGGCTCGGGCGCTCTCCAACGATGCCGATGGCCCCGTCCGGCTGCTGGCATCGATTCCCCTCAGCCCGGCCCTGCGGGCGGGGGGAGACTCCGGAATACCGGTGGTCGTCGGTCAGCCCGAGGATGCGGCCGCCCAGGCCGTGGAGGAGCTGGCGTCATCGATCGCGGCCGCCGGCCGCGGCCTGGCGGGGCGGTCCCTGCCGGTCTCGCCCCGCTGAGGGCCGAAGGGTCAGGTGGCTTCCGAGTCGAAGGGAGGCGCCTCCCCCGGCCGGAACGCCGGTGGGGGCGGAGGGGTCGTCCCGGCGCTCGTGGCGGCGCCGGCGACCGAGGCCGCGCGCACCGTGGCCACCGGGGCATCCTCCAGGAGCGCCTCGCGGATGATGCGCCGAGGGTCGTACTGGCGAGGGTCGAGCTTGCGCCAATCCACCTCGTCGAATTCCGGGCCCATCTCCTCCCGCATGCGCGACCGCGCCCCCTGGAGGAGGTCGCGCGCACGCACCGCGAGGCGCGCGAGATTCTCCGCGTAACGGGGCAGACGCTCGGGGCCGATGAGCAGGGCCGCGATCACGCCGATCAGCAGCAGCTTCTCGATCGTGAGCCCGAAGAACATGACTTCAGGTTACCCGCCGCGCCTCGGCGATCGGCAGGACGCGGCCACGTAGTCTGGCCCAGGAGGTCGGGATGAGCGGATCAGAGGCGAATCAGCGGTTCGTGCTCGAGGCGACGGTGGAGCCGGAGCACATCGCTCGCGCGCGTGCCCATGCCCTCGAGCTGGGCGCCGACCCGATCAGCCCGCCCGTCGGCGCGCAGACCGCGGTCATCGCGGCCGCCTCCCGCGCGCTGAACATCGTCGAGATCGGAACCGGCGGCGGCGTGTCGGGGCTGTGGCTCCTGCACGGCTCGCCCCGCGCGACCCTGACCTCGATCGACAGCGAACCCGAGCACCTCGGTGCCGCGCGAGCCGCGTTCGCCGAGGCCCGCATCCCCGCCGCCCGTGCCCGCTTCATCACCGGTCGCGCCGCAGACGTCCTCCCCCGGATGAACGAGGCGTCGTACGACATCGTCTTCGTCGACGCCGAGCCCGAGGGCGTCATCGAGTACGTCGAGCACGGTCTGCGCCTCGTGCGCGCCGGAGGCACGGTGCTGGTGCCCCGCGTGCTCGCCGGCGGCGCGGTGGCCGACCCGGTGCGCCGCGACCCGATCACGCGGGCGTACCGCTCGCTCATCCAGGAGACGCAGTCATCCCCCGCCGTCATCGGTGCGCTGTCGACCGTGGCCGAGGGCCTGCTGCAGCTCACCACCGTCACCGAGCCCCGCTGACACGGGAACGGCCGGCCCCGACAGGGACCGGCCGTTGCTTACGGAGGGGACGGCGTCAGGCGCCGACCACCCCGCCCAGCACGTCGTAAAGCTCCTTGGCCTCGGCGTCGTTGACCGAAACGACCAGGCGCCCCCCGCCCTCCAGAGGAACGCGGACAATGATCAGGCGCCCCTCCTTCACGGCCTCCATCGGTCCGTCACCGGTTCTCGGCTTCATGGCTGCCATCGCGGGCTCCCTTTCCTCATAGGTCGCTCCCAGTTTATCGTGCGCACCGGTGCGTACGGCGCGCGTCCCCAGGCCCTTCCCGGCTCACGGGATCTGCCAGTACGTGTTGCCGAGCGCATACATGTGGAAGATCCACCACCACTGGCCGGCCAGGCCGGCGAGAAGGACGCCGATCCGCCAGGTCGGCGAGGGCGGAGCAGCCAGTGCACCGGTCAGCGGCGTCAACGGGAAGAGCAGGCGGAAGGTGCTGGACTGCGGGAAGAACACCGCGAGCAGGTAGACGAGGTAAGCCGCCGACCACAGTCGCACCTCGGGTCCGAGCCGGCGCACATGCGGCTCGAAGAGCAGGGCCGCCGCGACGAGGAGGATCAGCATCCCGAGGGCGACGTACCCGGCCGCCTCGCCCATCCCCCACGTCCGGAACCAGAACGCGGCGGCGGCCAGCGACCCCTCGAACGGGACGAACGCGCCATCGGCCCCCGGAATCCAGTTGCGCCGCCAGGCCAGCTCGGTCGCCAGATACGCCGCGGGATCGCCCGTGACGATCGCCGCGATCGCCTGCCACGCGAAACCGACCGCCGTCGACACCGCGCCGAGCGCCACGATGTGGACGATCTCGCGTGCCGGCAGCGGCTCGCGGGAACGGCGGAACCACCGCCAGATCCCGAAGAGAGCGAGGAACAGCGCGAAGGCGAGGATGCCGGGGCGGGTGAAGCCCATCACGGGCACGAGGAGATAGAGCCACCCGTACCGCCGTCGGAGCACGCAGGTGAGAGCCAGAAGGAGAAAGAACACGAACAGCGCCTCGGCATAGGCGACCTGGAACAGCGCGCCCAGGGGGCCGGCGGCGAAGAAGACCACGGCCCACAGGGAGGCGGTCTCCTCCAGCTTCCGGCGCACCAGGTGGTACAGCGCGAGGCTCGCCCCGTAGCCGGCGGCCAGCGAGATCACCACGGCCCCCGCGCCCCACGAGCCGAGGAGGGTTCCGAGCCCGGCGGCGAGGAAGGGGTAGAGCGGGAGGAACGCCCACGCATTCTCCGCGACCGCTCCAGAGGCCGTCAGCGGGAGTTCTGCCGGATACCCGTTCACCGCCGCGAACCAGTACCACTGGCCGTCCCACCCCACCGCCAGTTCGGCGATCGTCGCATCCGCCCCGAAGCGGGAGCCGGGGCCGGAGAGCTCGGCGGCGGCGAAGAAGAACGCGGTCGTGACCAGGCGCGCCGCGAGATAGAGGATGCCGATCGTCGCGGCGACGGGGAGCCGCCGCGCGCGGGTCAGGAGTCGCTCAGCCACGCCCGCAGGCCGCGCTCGACCTCGACGATCTGGGCCAGCGGCACGCGCTCCTCGTCGTGATGGGCCAGCTGCGGGTCGCCGGGGCCGTAGTTGACGGCCGGGACACCCATCGCGGAGAAGCGCGCGACGTCGGTCCATCCGTACTTCGGGCGGGGCTCCGCGCCGACGGCCGCGACGAACTCCTGCGCGAGCGGCGCATCCAATCCCGGGCGGGCGCCGTCGGCGAGATCGATGACCTCCACCTCGAACCCGGCGAAGACGTCGCGGACGATCCGGGTGGCCTCCTCCCCATCGCGGCTGGGCGCGAAGCGGTAGTTCACCTCCACCTCGCACGCGTCGGGGATGACGTTGCCCGCCACGCCGCCGGCGATCCGCACCGCGTTCAGCCCCTCCCGGTACACCAGGCCCTCCACCTCCACCTCGTGCGGACGGTACTCCGCCAGGCGCGACAGGATGGGGGCGGCCTTGTGGATGGCGTTCTCCCCCACCCACGCGCGGGCGCTGTGCGCCCGGACGCCGTCGGTGCGCACGATGGCCCGCAGGTTGCCGTTGCACCCGCCTTCGACCTGGCCGTTGGAGGGCTCCCCGAGGATGGCGAAGTCTCCGGCGAACAGGTCGGGGCGCGTGCGGGACAGCCGCGTCAGCGCGTTGAGGTCGGCATCGACCTCCTCGTGGTCGTACCACATCCAGGTGATGTCGACGCGGGGGGCGACGAGCTCGGCGGCCAGCCGCAGCTGCACGGCGACGCCCGCCTTCATGTCGACCGTGCCACGACCCCACAGGTAGGGCTCACCGTCGACCTCGACGTCGCGCGTGGGGAGGTTGCCGTTGATCGGAACGGTGTCGATGTGCCCGGCGATCACAACGCGCTGAGCCCGGCCCAGGTGGGTGCGGGCGACGATCGTGTCACCGTCGCGGACGACCTCGAGGTGGGCCAGCGGGCGCACGGCCTCCTCGATGGCGTCGGCGAGGGACTGCTCCTCTCCCGAGACGCTCGGGATGTCGCAGATCGCGCGCGTGAGGTCGACGGATGAGGCGGAGAGATCAAGGGCTGGCACCCCCCGATCCTACCGACGCCGCGTCGGAGCGGCGGAGGGCGAGCCACTAGCGTGGGAGGCATGAGCGACGAGCGGTGGGTGCACGGGCTGGGCCTGGCGACGGTGGCGGCGGATGGGACCGTGCTGGACACGTGGTACCCGGAGCCGGCCCTCGGGCGCCTCCCCCTGGGGTTCAACCCGGCCATGCCTCCCGCGGCACTCGAGCAGCTCGCCGTGGCGGACCCGCGCCGCGCCGTGGAGGTGGAGGTCGTCGCCCTCGAGATCGACCTGGATGCGGCGCCCGCCTCCACGTCGGATGCCTATCTGCGCCTGCACGCCCTCTCGCACCGCCTCGTCCGCCCCAACGAGCTCGATCTCGACGGCATCTTCGCCCACCTCCCCACCGTCGCGTGGACGACGGCGGGGCCGATGCATCCCGGCGAGGCGACGCGGTTGCGCCCCCTGCTGCTGCGCGAAGGCGTGCAGGTGCAGGGGCTGGACAAGTTCCCGCGCCTGCTGGACTACGTGACCCCCGCCGGCGTCCGCATCGCGGACGCATCACGGGTACGGCTGGGCGCCTACCTCTCCCCCGGCACGACGGTCATGCACGAGGGGTTCGTGAACTTCAACGCCGGCACGCTCGGGGCCTCCATGGTCGAGGGCCGCATCTCCCAGGGCGTCGTCGTCGGAGACGGCAGCGACATCGGAGGGGGCGCCTCGGTCATGGGGACCCTGTCGGGAGGCGGTACGCACCGCGTCTCCATCGGGGAGCGCACACTCCTGGGTGCCAACGCCGGCATCGGCATCTCCCTGGGCGATGACTGCGTCGTGGAGGCGGGCCTGTACGTCACGGCCGGGACGAAGATCACGCTGCCCGGCGAGGCCCCCCGGCCCGACGGTACGCAGCCCGTCGTGAAGGGCGCGGAGCTCTCCGGCCGGTCCGGCCTGCTCTTCCGCCGCAACTCCCTCACCGGCGCGGTCGAGGTCGTTCGCCGTGAGGGCGTCGGCGTGGTCCTCAACGAGGCGCTCCACGCCTGATCAGAACACCAGGTACAGCGTGAAGCTCCAGAGGCAGATCACCGCGAGCATGCCGAGGCTGTAGAGGATCGACGCCCGCAGGATGTCGCTCTCCCGGCCGGACAGCCCCACAGCGCCGGCGGCGATCGCGATGGACTGCGGCGAGATCACCTTTCCGGTGTTGCCGCCGGCGGTGTTGCCGGCGACCGTCAGCGCCGGGTCGGCGCCGATGCCCTCCGCGGTGACCACCTGCAGCGGGGCGAACAGAGTGTTGTTGTTGACGACCGACCCCGTGAGGAACACGCCGATCCAGCCGATGATGGGGGCCAGCAGCGGCACGACGGGACCGAGGGCGGCAAGGGCCGACCCCATGGACGTCGACCCGCCCGAGTAGTTGGCGATGTTCGCCAGCGCCAGGATCAGGGCGATGAGCACGAGCGCCTGCCACAGGGTGCGCAGCGTCGCCCCGAGCTCTCCGAACAGCGCCTTCGCGTTCAGGTTCGGCGTCGTGAGGTACGACACGATCACGGCGAGGAGAATCGCCGTGCCGGTGGCGTTCAGCGGCGTGAAGTCCCACGTCGCCGTCACCGGGTCGCCGGCGGCGTTCGCGATCTCACCGGTGAGACCGGGGATCCAGACGGGGAAGACCGCGCCGGCCAGCGGACCACCCGAGGTGAACAGCCCTTTGAACGCGGGGAGGCTCCAGATCAGGACGAAGCCGGTGAGGATGTAGAACGGGCTCCAGGCCACCGCGATCTCCCGGAGGCCGTGCCGCTCGATCACCGGCACCGCGCCGCCGTCCTCGCGGAAGTGACTGCGCGGCTGCCACACCCGGCCGAGGGCGACCAGCGCGATCATCGCCCCGAGCCCCGCGCCGATATCGGCCAGTTCGGGGCCGAGGAACCACAGCACGCCCCCCTGGATGCCGCTGAAGACGATCGTCACCGTGACGGTGGCCGGCAGGGTCTCCTTCAGGCCGCGCCACCCGTCGAGGATCATCACCAGCAGGAACGGGATCAGGATCGTCAACGGCTGGAGGATGACGACCATCGACCGCGACAGGATCGTGAGGTCGATGCCGGTGACCTGCGAGGCCACGATCACCGGGATGCCGATCGCGCCGTACGCGCCGGCGGCGGCGTTGGCGACGAGGGAGATCATGGCCGCCTTGAGCGGGCGGAACCCCAGCTGCACGAGGAGTGCGGCGCAGATCGCGATGGGCACCCCGAAGCCGGCGGCGCCCTCCAGGAACGCGCCGAACGCGAAGCTGATCAGGAGCACCTGGATGCGCTGGTCGGGCGAGATCCCGCCGATCGACGAGCGGATGACGTCGAATCGGCCGCTGGCGACGGCGAGGCGGTACAGCCACACCGCCATGACGATGATGTACGCGATCGGCCAGATGGCGGTGAGGACGCCGATGAGGCCGGCCCCGGCAACGGCCGATCCCGGCATCCCGAACGCCCACAGGGCGACCACCACCTCCGCCACCAGCGCGATGACCGCCGCGATGATGCCCTTGAGCTTCAGCACCACCAGGCAGAAGAGGAAGAGCAGGATGGGGATGGCCGCCACGAGCGCGGAGAGCCAGAGGCTCCCGAAGGGGTCGGTCGTCTGCTCCCACATGGCCGCCTCCGCTCGTGCGGATCGATTCCCGCGGTCCGCAAATTACGCGCGCGAAAGCGTCCGGTCACCCCCTTGCGCGACGGCGAAGACGAGCAGCGTGGATCAGACCCCGGGGTAGTCGCGCTCCGCGGCGCCGGTGTACAGCTGCTGCGGACGGCCGATCTTCGTCTGCGGGTCGCTCTGCATCTCGCGCCAGTGCGCGAGCCAGCCGGGCAGACGCCCGATCGCGAACAGCACCGTGAACATGCGGGTGGGGAACCCCATCGCCTTGTAGATCACGCCGGTGTAGAAGTCGACGTTGGGGTACAGGCGGCGCTCCTTGAAGTAGTCGTCCTTCAGGGCGATCTCCTCGAGATCCTTCGCCAGATCCAGCAGCGGGTCGCTCACGCCGAGGGCTTCGAGCACCTCGTCGGCCGACTCCTTGACGAGCTTGGCGCGCGGGTCGTAGTTCTTGTAGACCCGGTGGCCGAAGCCCATGAGCTTGACGCCCTCCTCCTTGTTCTTCACCCGCTCGACGAAGCGCTCGACGCTCTCGCCGGAGTCGCGGATGCGCCCGAGCATCTCCAGGACGGCCTCGTTCGCGCCGCCGTGCAGCGGTCCGTAGAGCGCGTTGATTCCGGCAGAGATGGAGGAGAACTGGTTCGCACCGGTGGAACCCACCAGACGCACGGTCGAGGTCGACGCGTTCTGCTCGTGGTCTTCGTGGAGGATGAGGAGGCGCTCCAGCGCGCGCGACATGACGGGGTTGACGTCGTACTCCTCGCTGAGCACGCCGAAGTTGAGCTTGAGGAAGTTGTCGACGAAACCGAGTGAGTTGTCGGGGTAGAGGAAGGCCTGGCCCACGCTCTTCTTGTGCGCGTACGCGGCGATCACGGGGAGCTTGGCCAGCATCCGCACGGTGTTCAGCTCGACGTGCTCGGGGTTGTGCGGGTCGGACTCGCTCTCGTAATAGGTCGAGAGCGCGGCGGTGGCCGCCGACAGCACCGACATGGGGTGCGCCGTGTGCGGGAGGGCGGAGAAGAAGCGCTTGAGGTCCTCGTGGAGGAGGGTGTGGCGTCGGATGCGCTCGTCGAAGGCGGCGAGCTCGTCGGCGGAGGGCAGTTCGCCGTAGATGAGCAGCCACGCGACCTCGAGGTACGTGCTGTTCTTCGCCAACTGCTCGATCGGGTAGCCGCGGTAGCGGAGGATCCCCTGATCGCCGTCGATGAACGTGATAGCGCTCTTGGTGGACGCGGTGTTGACGAAGCCGTAGTCGAGAGCCGTGTGGCCGGTCTGACGCGTGAACGTCGAGATGTCGATGCTCGGCACCCCATCGGTGCCGGGCAGCACCGGGAACTCGGCCGTGCGTTCCCCGACGGTGAGGGTGGCCTTCTCGTCCTGCGTTCCCGTGTCGCTCACTGCGCCTCCTTGCGATTCCTGGTCGCGTTCAACCCGCTCACCCCGGAGGCACGTCCGCGCGCGCCGGGCCGGCACGGACGACGTGGATGGTCACCTCATCCCCGTGCTCGTACAGCCTAATGGGCGTGCGGGACCAGGACGGACACGGCCAGAGGGGTCCCCCTCCGAATGGAGGGAGGCGCCCACACGTCAGGCAGAGCGCAGTCTTTCCGCCGCCGCCGCGATGCGTTCGTCGGTCGCCGTGAGCGACAGCCGCACGTGTCGGGGGAAGTGCGGACCGTAGAAATGGCCGGGACCGGCGAGGATGCCGAGGTCGGCGAGCCGGCCGAGGCTGTCCCACGCGTCGCGGTCCTCGGTGGCCCACAGGTACAGGCCCGCCTCGCTCGCATCGATGCGGAAGCCGGCCGCCTCCACGGCCGGTTTCAGCAGCGCCCGGCGCCGGCGGTAACGCTCCTTCTGGGCCTCCACGTGCGTATCGTCGGCCAGTGCTGCCGTCATGGCGGCCTGCACGGGGGCGGGGGGCATGAGCCCCAGGTGACGACGGGCGGTGAGCACCGGCGCGATGAGCGCGGGGTCGCCGGCGAGGAAGGCGGCGCGGTACCCCGCGAGATTGGACTGCTTGCTCAGCGAGTACACCGACAGCAGCCCGGTGAGGTCGCCACCGGTGACCTGCGGGTCGAGGATGCTGGGGATCGGGGACTGCGCCCACGGCTCGTCCCACCCGAGTTCCGCGTAGCACTCGTCGGAGGCGAGGACCGCACCGAGCGCGCGCGCTCGGTCCGCCGCGCGGCGGAGAGCCGGCGCATCCAGCACCCGCCCGTCCGGGTTTCCGGGCGAGTTGAGCCATACCAGGCGCGTGCCGGCCGGCCACTCGTCGGGATCGTCGGCGGCGAAGGGCGTCGCCCCCACCAGGCGCGCTCCCACGTCGTAGGTCGGGTACGCCGCTCGCGGATGTACGACGACATCCCCCGGCCCGAGATCGAGCAGGAGCGGGAGGAGGGCGACCAGCTCTTTGGAACCGACCGTCGGGATGACGTGGGCGGGGGTCAGGCCCGGGACTCCCCTGCGCCGGTGGTACCACGCCGCGATCGCCTCGCGGAGATCCGCGGTCCCGGAGGTCAGCGGGTACCCGTGCGCGTCGGTCGCGCCCGACAGGGCCGCAGCGATGACGGCGGGCGTCGGATCCACCGGGGAGCCGACCGACAGGTCGACCAGGCCGCCCGGATGACGACGGGCCTTCTCCGCGTACGGGGCGACCGCGTCCCACGGGTAGTCAGCGAGATCGCCGACCCCCATCAGGAGGCGCTCACTCGCCCTGCGGCGGCAGCACCGCGATGACGGGGTGATCCTTGTGGATCACGCCCACCTTCGCTGCGCCCCCGGGCGAACCGATGTCGTCGAAGAACTCGACATTCGCCTTGTAGTAGTCCTGCCACTCTTCGGGAAGGTCGTCCTCGTAGTAGATGGCCTCGACCGGGCACACGGGTTCGCACGCACCGCAGTCGACGCATTCGTCCGGGTGGATGTAGAGAGAGCGTTCCCCTTCGTAGATGCAGTCGACCGGGCACTCGTCGATGCACGCGCGGTCTTTGACATCCACGCACGGGAGGGCGATCACATACGTCACGGATTCAGTCTACGTGGGCTCACCGGGGCGGGCGGCCGGTTCGGCGCGCAGCCCGGACAGGTCGGGCCACGCGACGACGAGGGCGACGAGCACGGGTACGGCGATGGTCCAGGTGAGAGGGATCCATTCCGTCTCCGGCGAGGAGGGGGCAACGATCGCGGAACCGCCGGGGCCCACGTTGCTGAACAGGAACGTCACGAGCACGACCCCGAGGCCGCCTGCCAGCGCCGTCCACCGGTCGGCGGTGAGCGTGCGGAACGCGACGAGCAGCGCACCTGTCCCCACGATCGCGAGGATGAGCCCCACCGGGAGAGCACCGAGGGCGAAGGCGTGGCCGACGGTGGCGGCGGTGCCGTACACCGCCCCGATCAGGAGCGACACCGTCCACGTGAGAATGCGCGCTGCGAGGAGCCCGGCCGCCGGAGAGGTCACCGCGACAGTCTAGGTGCCGGTGTCGCGATGCCGCGGGCAGCGCTGCCGCCCCGGGGACGAAGGCCCGTCATACCGCCCACCCCCACAGCCGCAGCAGCGCGGCGGTGACCGCCGCGGCGAGGACCACGACGAGGAACGGGGCACGAAGCGCCAGTAGCCCGGCTGCCACCAGGACGGCGGGGATGCGCGCGTCCACGACCACGGCCTGGCCGGCGCCGAGCGTCTGCACGGCGACGAGGGCGGCCAGCAGCGCCACGGTGAGGAGATCGGCGATCCGCGCCGGCCGAGGGGCCTCCACCCATCGGGCGGGGAGGAGATAGCCGACCGCCTTCAGCGCGAGGCAGATCACCGAGGCCAGGAGCACCGCCGTCCACATCGTCATGGCAACCCCCCTCGTTCGGGCACATCGAATTGTTCCGGCGGCGGCTGGTCGGCGCGGCCGAGCCAGTTGAACCATCCCACCACCACCGCGACCACGGCCGCCGCGATCACGGGCAGCCCCGGCATGAGCGCAGGGGTGAGCACCGCAGCGATGACCGCCGCGCCCGCGCCGACCGCGATCGCCTGACGTCCCCGCAGCCGGGGCCACAGCAGCGCGAGGAACGCCGCGGCCGCCGCCGCATCCAGCCCGTACTGACGCGGGTCTCCGAGCACGTCGCCGAGGAGCGCGCCGACGAGGGTCGAGAGGTTCCACCCCACGTAGATGCCGATCCCCGTCACCCAGAAGCCGAGGGTGCGTGCACGGGGGTCGGTCTGTGCGAGCGAGACCGCGATCGACTCGTCGATCGTGAACTGCGTCGCGCCGGCGCGTCGCCAGAATCCCGGTCCGATCACCGGCGACATCCGCATCGCGTAGGCGACGTTGCGTACTCCCAGCAGCGCGGAGGAGGCGATGGCGGCCGGAGCGGCCGCGATACCCCCCGCGCCCACGACGCCCACGAACGCGAACTGGGAACCGCCGGTGAACATGAACAGGCTCAGCACGCACGTCTGCCAGACATCCAGCCCGGAGGCCACCCCGAGCGCACCGAACGAGATCCCGTACGCGCTGGTGGCCAGGGAGACGGCGATCCCCTGCCGGCCGGCCCGGCGCTGCTCGTCGACAGGATCGGGAGGCGGCGAGGTCACTCGCGCCAGCCTAGCGGCGGCCGACGACGCCCGGGCGGGCCTCCGCGCGCACCGGGCGTCGGCGGTCAGACGTTGGCGTCCTGGCGCTTCAGGCGGCTGGCGGCGCGGCCGCGCTCGGTCTGGTCGAGGACGACCTTGCGGATGCGCACCGTTTCCGGGGTGACCTCGACGCACTCGTCCTCGCGGGCGAATTCCAGGCTCTCCTCGAGCGACAGCTGGCGCGGCGGGGTCATCGACTCGAACGTGTCGGAGGTGGACTGACGCATGTTGGTCAGTTTCTTCTCCTTGGTGATGTTGACGTCCATGTCGTCGTTGCGGGAGTTCTCCCCGATGACCATGCCCTCGTAGACCTCCTGCGTCGGCTGCACGAAGAACGACATGCGCTCCTGCAGGGCGATGATCGCGAAGGGGGTGACCACGCCCGAGCGGTCGGCGACGATCGAGCCGTTCTGGCGCGTCACGATGCTTCCGGCCCACGGCTCGTAGCCGTGCGAGATCGCATTGGCGATGCCGGTGCCACGGGTGGTCGTGAGGAACTCCGTGCGGAAGCCGATGAGGCCGCGCGAGGGCACGACGAACTCCATCCGCACCCACCCGGTGCCGTGGTTGGTCATGTTCTCCATGCGGCCCTTGCGGGCGGCGAGCAGCTGCGTGATGGCGCCGAGGTACTCCTCGGGGGCGTCGATGGTCAGGTGCTCGAACGGCTCGTAGGTCTTGCCGTCGACCTTCTTGGTGACCACCTGGGGCTTGCCCACGGTCAGCTCGAAGCCTTCGCGGCGCATGTTCTCGACGAGGATCGCCAGGGCGAGCTCACCGCGGCCCTGCACCTCCCACGCGTCGGGGCGGCCGATGTCGACGACCTTGAGCGAGACGTTGCCGATCAGTTCGCGGTCCAGGCGGTCCTTGACCAGGCGCGCGGTGAGCTTGTGGCCCTTGACCTTGCCGGCCAGGGGCGACGTGTTCGTGCCGATCGTCATGGAGATCGCCGGCTCGTCGACGTGGATCTGCGGGAGCGGCCGCACGTCGTCGGGGTCGGCGATCGTCTCGCCGATCGTGATGTCGGGGAAGCCGGCGATCGCGACGATGTCGCCGGGGCCGGCGCTTTCGGCCGGGTAGCGCTCGAGGGCGCGGGTCTTCAGCAGCTCGGTGATGCGGGCGCTGCTGACGGTGCCGTCGGCGCGCACCCACGCGACCGTCTGACCCTTCTTCAGGGTGCCGTTGAAGACGCGCAGGAGCGCGAGGCGGCCGAGGAAGGGGCTCGAGTCGAGGTTCGTGACCCAGGCCTGCAGGGGCGCCTCGTCGTCGTAGGCCGGCGCCGGCACGTGCTCGAGGATCGCCTCGAACAGCGGCTCGAGGTCGTCGTTGTCGGGGAGGCTGCCGTTCTCGGGGCGGTTGCGGGATGCTGCGCCGGCACGCCCGGAGGCGTACACGACGGGGACGTCCAGCAGGGCGTCGACGTCGAGGTCGGGCACGTCGTCCTGGAGGTCGGACGCCAGCCCCAGCAGCAGGTCGTGGCTCTCCTCCTCCACCTCGGCGATGCGTGCGTCGGGACGGTCGGTCTTGTTGACCAGCAGGATGACGGGGAGCTTGGCTTCCAGCGCCTTGCGCAGCACGAACCGGGTCTGCGGGAGCGGCCCTTCCGAGGCATCCACGAGGAGGACGACGCCGTCCACCATCGACAGTCCGCGCTCGACCTCGCCGCCGAAGTCGGCGTGGCCGGGGGTGTCGATGACGTTAATGGTCACCGGCGTGTCGGTGTGCTTGCCGGAGTAGGTGATCGCCGTGTTCTTGGCGAGGATCGTGATGCCCTTTTCCCGCTCGAGGTCGTTGGAGTCCATCGCGCGCTCCTCCATGTGCTCGTGAGAGCCGAAGGAGCCGGTCTGCCGGAGCATGGCGTCCACGAGCGTCGTCTTGCCGTGGTCGACGTGCGCGACGATCGCGACGTTGCGCAGATCGGAACGGAGGGCATGCGCCATGAAGGTGTCCTTGAAGTTTCGGGGTTCGCCCGGAATCGGGCCGACCCATTCTACCGGCGCGGCGCTGTGTAGCGGCTGCACCGCGAATTCAGGATGCGTCGCCCTCCGCCAGGAGCAGTTGGTGGCGCAGTTCGCGGCGTGCTGCCTGGGTCTCCGGATCCGGTACCGGGATGGCTGCGATGAGGCGCTGCGTGTACGGCTCCTTCGGCGCGCGCAGGATCTCGTCGCGCGTGCCCTGCTCCGCGATCCGCCCCCGATGGAGCACGACGATGCGATCGGCGAGCGCATCCACCACGGCCAGGTCGTGGCTGATGAAAAGGCACGCGAAGCGGTACTCCCGTTGCAATTCGCTCAGCAGCTCCAATACGCGGGCCTGCACCGAGACATCCAGCGCGCTCGTGGGTTCGTCGGCGACGAGAAGCCGCGGCTTGAGGGCGAGTGCACGCGCGATGCCGACGCGCTGCTTCTGGCCCCCCGACAGCTCGTGCGGGTAGCGGTTGCGGTAGCTGCGCGGCAGACGCACCTCGTCCAGGAGCTGCTCGACGCGCGCGTCGAGCAGCTTGCCCTTGGCCTCGCCGGCGAGCATGATCGGCTCGCCGATGCTCTCGCCGATGGGCATACGGGGATTCAGCGACGACGAGGGGTCCTGGAAGACGATGCCGACCTTGCGGCGAAGCGAGGCCACCACCTTCCGAGCGCCGGTGCTGATGTCGATGCCGTCCACGACGAGACGCCCCTCCGCGATGGGCTGCAGGCCGATGGCGGCCCGCCCGATCGTGGACTTGCCCGACCCCGATTCGCCCACGAGCCCGACGATCTCCCCCTCGGCGATACCCAGCGTCACGTCGTCGACGGCGCGGAAGGCGGCGACGCGACGACGCTTGCCGTACTCCACCGATACGTGGTCGAGTTCGAGCACGGGCTTGGCGATCACGGGAGCGGCGGCGGCTTCGGCGATCGTCGCCTGATCCACCCCCGCCTCGACCTCTTCTACGACGTGCGCCAGGCTCTCCACGACATCGACGGCCTCGTGGTCGCCCGACTTCTCGCCCAGGCGCGGCACGGCGGCGAGGAGTTCGCGCGTGTAGGCCTCCTGCGGGTTGCCGAGCACCGCCCGCACGTCACCCTGCTCGACGATGTCGCCGTCTTTCATCACGACGATCCAATCCGCCAGGTCGGCCACCACGCCCATGTCATGCGTGATCAGGAGGATCGCAGAATCCATGCGGTCGCGAAGGTCGCGCAGCAGGTCCAGGATTTCGGCCTGCACGGTGACATCCAACGCCGTGGTGGGCTCGTCGGCGATCAGCAGCGCCGGGTCGAGGCTGATCGATTGGGCGATCATCGCACGCTGACGCTGGCCGCCGGAGAGCTGGTGCGGGTAGGAGTCGAACGCCGTGGCCGGATCGGGGAGTCCGACCAGGCCGAGGAGTTCCAGGGCGCGGGCCTTGGCCTCGGAAGGGCTCTTGGAGGTGTGGCCGCGGATCGCCTCGATGATCTGGAAGCCGACGGTGAGCACCGGGTTGAGGGCCGTCATCGGCTCCTGGAAGATCGCGGCCACCTCCGTGCCGCGCAGTTGACGCAGGGCCCCAGGCTGCAATCCCAGGATCTCGCGCCCGTTGACGCGGATGCTGCCACGCACGCGGCTGTTGCGGGGCAGGAGTCCCAGGATCGACATCGAACTGGCGCTCTTGCCGGAGCCGGACTCCCCCACCACCGCGACGACCTGGCCACGCGCGATGGAGTACGTCAGGTTCTTCGCCGCCGGGACCCAGACGTCGTCGACGGCGAAGTCGACGCTGACGTCGGTCATCTCCAGCGCCGGGGTCGCCGGCTGTGCGGTCGAGGTCATGACAGCGTCCTTTCCGTCCCGCGCGGCGGGAGCGAGACGTCGGGGAATGGGACAATGAACGGATGCCACGCGTCGTGTTCCGTTCGAGGTTCAATCAGGTGTTGAGCATCGTGACGTGGGTGGCGCTGGCGGGAGTGGCCCTGGTGACCGTGCTCACGCCCGGCGTCGCCGCCGCGCCCGGCATCATCCTGGGGGCCGCGAGCGGCGTGGCCCTCGTGTGGGCGCTGCTGTGGTCGCCCCATGTGGCCGTCGACGACGAGGCCGCAGAGATCGCCAACGTTCTCACCGAGTACCGCGTCCCCTGGGCCGCGCTCATCCACATCGACACCCGTTACGCCCTGGTGCTGCACACCCCGCGGCGCCGCATCAGCGCCACCGCGGCACCGGCGCCCGGCGCCATGACCTCTGTCCGAGCCGCGCGCGCTCACCGGCGCTCGGAACAGCCCACCCGGCCGGACGTGCGGCCGGGCGATCTGCCGACGACGGACTCGGGACGCGCTGCTGAACTCGTCCGGGATCGCTGGCACCGGCTGCGCGACAGCGGGCGCATCGAACCGGGGGTGGCCGACCGGACCGAACTGCAGGTGCGTCCGCGCCTCAGTGCGATCGTTGCCATCGTCGCGGGTGCCGCCGGACTCGTGGGGGCGATCCTTCTGGTGTGACCTGCACGTCGGAGTCATGGCGCTGGGGGTGTCGACGTGGGGGGCGCGGTGGCGACGGGCGCGGTGGACGCGGCGGTCGAGCGCGTCGAGGTCGGCTCCTTCGTGCGCCGCAACGAGAATTTCTTCTGCTTGGGGTCGAACGCGTCGCGGAGCCCGTCGCCGACGAAGTTCACCAGGAGCGCCAGCAGCACGATGAACAGCGCGGGCCACCAGAACAGCCACGGGCGGGTCTGGAAGGCGGACTGGTTGTCGGAGATGATCAGGCCCAGCGACACGTCCGGCGGCTGCACGCCGAGGCGGAGGAAGCTCAGCGCGGTCTCCAGGAGGATGGCTGCGGCAGCCAGCAACGTCGCCGCGACGATCACGACGCCGATGGCGTTCGGGAGGATGTGCTTGAAGATGATGCGGGCGTCGCTCGCGCCGGCCACCCGCGCCGCTTCGACGAACTCGCGCTCGCGCAGGCTCAGGAACTCCGCTCGCACGAGGCGCGCGATCGTGGTCCACGAGATGAGCGCGAGGAAGAACGCGAGCGGCCAGACGCCGAGACCACCGGTCGCCCGGCCCACGACGGCGCCGATGACGATGATGGGGATGACGATGACGACATCGGTGATGCGCATCAGGATCGAATCCACGATGCCGCGGTAGTAACCGGCGATCGCGCCGACGACCGTGCCGATGACGGTTCCGACGATGCTGATGACGAACATCACGACGATGGAGTTCTGG
Source organism: Microbacterium sp. Z11_20 (assembly GCF_057197605.1). NCBI lineage: Bacteria > Bacillati > Actinomycetota > Actinomycetes > Micrococcales > Microbacteriaceae > Microbacterium > Microbacterium sp. Z11_20. The sequence continues at coordinate 128,070 of NZ_JBXVOQ010000006.1, forward strand.
ATGCCGCGCATCGTCATCGCGAAGTAATCGATGCCGATCCGGTCCTGCCCGAAGGGGTGCTCGCCGAAGGTGACGCCGGAGCCGCCGAGCCACTGCGGGACGAGCGAGAGCGTCGGTGCACCGCCGTTGAGCTGCGTGTTGAGCGAGGTGTAGTTGTGCTTCCACCATCCGGGGATGGGACCGAGTCCCACCGCCGAGATGGAGAACACGGCGATCAGGAGGAACAGGATGCCGGAGACGAGGGCGACCTTGTTCGCGAGGAACCGCCGGAGGATCAGGCGCCCCTGGCTGACGCCGACGGTGTGCTCGTCCTCCCGGGACAGCGGCGCCGGGGTCAGTGCCGGTTCGGGCATCATCTGGGTCATCGGGTGACCTCCGCAGGTCGGAAGATGGCGATCATGCGACGACCCGAACGCGGGGGTCGAGCAGGGCGTACGCGAGGTCCGCGAGGAAGTTGAACGCGATCGCTGTGACGGCGATGATCAGGAAGTACCCCATCACGGGGTTCACGTCCACTCGCTCGATGGAGGAGACGAAGAGCGACCCCATCCCGCTGATGGCGAAGACGCGCTCGGTGATGACCGCTCCGCCGAGCAGCGTTCCGACGTCGGTGGCGATCAGAGTGACGATGGGGATGAGCATGTTCCGCAGCGCGTGGCGCATGACCACGGTGCGCTCGGACACGCCCTTGGCCCGAGCGGTGCGGATGTAGTCCTGGTTCATCACGTCGAGCATCCCGGCGCGGGCGTATCGCGTGTAGCTGGCGAAGGAGATGAGCAGCAGCGCGATGGTGGGCAGGAGCAGATGGGTGAACGAGTCGATCCCCGACAGCCAGACATCACCCGAGAACCCGGGGGTGCTCGCACCCACGGTCGCGATCGGGCGGCCGTTGATCCTCGGGTTGTTCATGTAGACCTGCCAGGACTGCATGTAGCGATCGAGGACGACGAAACCTGAGGAGATGACGGCGACGATGCCGCCGATACGCGCGGCCATGCCGCGATCGGGCCCGCCCAGGAGGAATCCCGTCGCTAGGCCGACGGCCAGCGCGAGCAGGCCGAGGATCAAAAGGGTCCCGAACGTGGAGACGTCGAACAGGCCCTGCAGCGCGAAATAGCAGAGGTAGGCGATCGCGCCGTTGAGGCCGGCGATGAGCAGTGCCCGGCGGTTGTCGAGCCCCGCCAGGAGCGCCGTGGCGAGGATGACCGTGCCGCCGATGAGCAGGAGGAGTCCGACGGGGCCGAGCCCCGGCTGGCGGAACCAATCGGTCACATCGAAGTACACCAGGAGGGCCGCGCTCGCCGCGCCCGAGACACCGGCGACGATGAGCCGGCGACGCCCGGGCCCGCCGATCATCGCCTGCCACACGATGGCGCTGACCACGGTGAGTGCGACGATCACCCCGAGGGGGATGGTCGTCTCGGACTGCAGGAAGTTGTTGAACCCGATGGCCAGAAACTCCTTCAGGAGCACGGCCACCAGGAACGCCGGGAGGGAGTACAGGAAGAAGCTCAGCAGCGTCACACCGAAGTCGAACCCGCTGTACTGGCGCAGGGCCGTAACGACGCCCACCGCGACACCGAGGATGATCGCGACGAGGAAGGAGATCATCACCAGCTGCAGAGTCGAGGCCATGGCCGCAGGCAGGATCTCCGTGACCGGGGCGTTCGAGATGGTCGACCCCAGGTCGCACGTGCCGACAAAGGGGACGAGGCACTGCGCGGCGCCGCCGAGCCACAGGAAGTACCGCAAGACCGGCGGCACGTTGAGGTCGAGGTCTGCGATGCGGGCAGCGATCAGCTGCTCACGATTCGGGGCGTTGCTGCCTTCCAGGTCCTGGAGGGGGTTTCCGGCGTTGGCGGCGAGCACGTACATGATGAACGACGCGGCGAGCAGCACCAGAACGGAGACGGCGATGCGCCTGAGGACGAATCCGACCATCGCGTGTCACTTCTTTCGATCGGTCCGACTCACGGGGGAACGTGTTTCGGAAAGAGTAGTCGCGCTCTCTCACGCGCGAAGGTGCGGGGTGCCGGAGCCGTATGACTCCGGCACCCCGCAGGTCACCCGGGTGTCCCCGAGATCAGTCGGCGAGCGTCCACTCCTGCGCGTTCCAGACCAGTCCGGTCTGACCCCCGAAGTACTCGACGCCCGCGACGGTGCCGTTGTCTGCGAACAGACCCGGCAACTGGAAGAGCGGCAGACCGTAGAAGTCGGCGGCGGTGGCCGCGTCGATCTCGACCTTGATCTCCGACAGGCGATCCTCGTCGACGGTCACCTGGCTCTCGTCCACGAGCTCGTCGACCGCCGCGTTGGAGTAGAGGTTGTAGTTTCCACCACCGGCCGTCTTGAAGATCTGCGGAAGCGCAGCGTTACCGGCACCCGGCGACACCCACCCGAAGATGGACGCGTCGTAGCTGCCGCTGCCGAGCAGGGAGCTCCAGTCGGGCGATCCGGCATCCTCGATGACGAAGCCCGCCTCCTGGGCCGACTGCTGGATGGCCCGGAAGCTGTCCACGCGGTTCGGGTTGTTGGTGTTGTAGAGGATCCGCACCGTGGGAGTGGCGCCGTTCAGCAGCGCCCGGGCACCCTCGATGTCGGGTTCGGTGTACTCGTCGTACCCGCTCGCGGCCACCGCATCCTCGTACTGTGCGTCCGTGGGCAGGAAGATCTGCGAGTTGAGCACGCCGGCCTCGGGGTTGATCGGGGTGACGATCGAGTCGAGGATCTGCTGACGCGGGACGGTCATGAGGAACGCCTCACGAACGGCCGGGTCGGCGAAGACACCGGCGAAGGTCAGGTCGAGGTGGTCGTACGCGAGCTCATCGCCGGAGTGGACGGTGGCGTTGGCATTCTCCAGGGCCGTGAGGGTGTCGGCAGACGGCTGCGGCTGGATCGCGTTGACCTCGCCGTTCTGAAGTGCCGTGACCTGTGCGTTGGCGTCGCCGATGAAGCGGAGGATCAGCTGGTCGTACGCCGGCGACATGTCGCCCTGGTACTCGGGGTTCCTCTCCAGCGTGATGCTCGACTCCGGCACGAAGTCGGTCACGATGAACGGACCGCTGGCGACCAGCAGGCTCTCATCCGTCGGCATCGCGGTGACGTCGTATCCGGTGTTCCAGAACTCCGCGGCCGCCTGCAGCGTCGGGTTGGCCGGCACCGGGGCGTCGGGGTTTCCCTCGGGCAGCGTGTTGATCGTCGCGATGAACTCCTCGAGCGGGACGCCCGCCTTCTCCGCGATGACGTGCGCCGGCTTGCCGATCGGGTTCACGAGCTCCCAGTCGACGTACGGGGTGGAGTAGGTCAGCGTCATCGACATGTTGTCTTCGCTGATCTCAGGGAAAGAGGTCGTGTCCAGGCCCGCGGTGCTGCCGGCGAGTGTGAAGTACTGCGTTCCGCCGTTCGTCGACTCGCCCGTCGCGGGGTCGATGACGGCGTCGTCGAACCAACCGGAGTTGATGACCCAGTTGACGAGCATGTCATCGGCGGTGATGGGTTCGCCGTCGCTCCAGGTCAGCCCCTCGTTGAGGGTGTACTCGACCGTCAGCGGGTCGTCGGAGATCTTCTCGTACGTTCCGAAGTCCTCGTTGGGCAGGATGCTGTAGTCCGAGTCGAGACGGAGGAAACCGCCGAGACCGAGTCCGCCGCTCACACCGGTGAGGTAACCGACCATGCCGTTGGTGTTGAGGTTCGCGTCGGGGGTGTCACCGTTGAACGACGTGAAGGCGTTGGTCGTCGCGATGGTGATCGTGCCGCCCTCAGAGGAGGTCTCCTCCTCGGTCCCGCCGCTCGTCGTGCAGCCGGCGAGCGCGAGAGCCGCGACTGCGACACCGGCTCCCGCGGTTAGGGCGCGCTTGCGCCATGTCATTCCCGACACATTTCCTCCTGTGGAAAGGGTGATGCACCCGCCGAGGCAGCGATGCCATTTCCGGGGGGCACGGATACGAAAACTGTAGGGAGGCGTGCAGGGTTGGTCAAAACGTGTGTGGAAAACGTTACAGACACTTAACTCGCGGGGAACGGCGTGTGGCAATCTGACAAGATGCGGGTATCCAGCGAGCGAAACGCGGATGGGTCGGCCGCATCCCTCGGCCGCGCGGGGCGCGTCCGTCTGCGGTGGGAGATCGGCCTCGTCTTGGCCGTCAGCGTCGGCCAGTCCGCGCTGTACTCCGTTCTCTCCCTCGTGCGGGCGTCGCTGCGGACCACCCCGATCGGGCAGCAGCAGACGCAGCTCAACCCCACGCGGGATGCCGAGGCGGCGTGGGATGCTCTTTACCGGTTTCTCGACATCGCGTTCTCGCTCGCGATCGTCGCGCTGGTCGTCTATCTGCTGTGGGAGCCGGGGCGCAATGCGCTGCAACGCATCGGGCTCGATTTCCGCGGATTCGGGGGCGACGTCGCCCGGGCGGCGCTCCTGGCACTCGCCATCGGCATCCCGGGGCTGGCGCTGTATGCCGTGGGACGCGCGCTCGGCCTGAACGTGGCGGTGGTCGCGTCTCCGCTGGACACGGCATGGTGGGTGGTGCCGCTGCTGGTGCTGGCGGCCGCGCGGGCGGGGCTGACCGAGGAGGTCATCTTCGTCGGCTACCTGTTCGATCGGCTGCGGCGCCTCGGCTGGTCGTGGTGGAGCATCATCCTCGCCACCGCGGCCCTTCGCGGCGCGTATCACGCGTACCAGGGCTTCGGCGCGATCGTCGGGAACTTCGCGATGGGCGTCGTGTTCGGGTGGTGCTACCGCCGGTGGGGCCGCGTCATGCCGCTGGTGATCGCGCACACCGTCATCGACGTCGTCGCCTTCATCGGCTACCCCCTCGCCGCCGCCCTCTGGCCCACCGTCTTCGCCCCCTCCCCTCCCCCGTCCCCCTCCCCGTCCTGACCTCCCCCGTCCTGACCTCCCCCGTCCTGACCGCGAGACTGCACCGTGCCGACGAGAGCGCGGCATTATGTCGGGGTCTCGTCGGCAGGGTGCGGTCTCGCGACCCCGACGGCCACTCCTCCACAGGGCGCGTTACGGGATGCGTCATCCACCGGGCTTGCGGGGCGCCCGCTCGCGGGCGGGGGGCGGGTGGATCGTGGCGGGATGATCGAGGACCCGTTACCCGCTGCCGCCAGTCCCGTCCCGCTCCTCCGCGCGCGCGACGCTCCGCACACGACCCGCGCGGTGCGTTCGGGCGACCTCACACCGGTGCTGCGAGGCGTTTACGCCCCGACGCAAGACTGGTCACGCCTCGCACCCTGGGAGCGCTATCTCGCGCGGGTCCACGGCGCCGTGCTGCAGCATCCCGACGAGCCGACCTGCTTGGAAGCGGCGGCGGCGATTCACGCGCTCCCCATCTTCGGCGACCCCGGACTGGTGCACCTGCTCGGGGACGGATCAGCCACCTCGCGCGTGACGGGCGGCATCCACGTGCACACCAGCCGAGATCCTCGTTCCATCGTCACGATCCGAGGAGCGCTGGCGACGAGTCTCGCGGACACTGTCGTGGACATCGCACGGACCCGCCATCCTGCAATCGGGCTCGCGGTTGCGGATGCCGCTCTCGGCCGCGACCCTTCCCTGACGGCGGAGGCACTGGTCGCGCTGAACGAGGCGCGAGCATCCTCACGTGGTCGACGGCACGCTCGGTGGGCGCTTCATCGAGCATCCGCGGCGTCAGAATCGGCGCTCGAATCCGTCGATCGGGCCGTGATCGAGTGGCTGGGATTCCCTGACCCCGAGCTCCAGGTATGGATCGGCGAGGGGCCCGACGCGGACCGCGTCGACAAGTGGTGGCCGGAGTTCGCCGTCGCCGGCGAAAGCGACGGCGATCTGAAGTACGACGGCCGGTACGGCGATGCATCCGTCGCTCTACGGAAACGTCACGGGCGCGACGCACGCCTGTTCCGCAACGGCGTCCGCGCCGTGCCCCACTGGGGGTGGGTCGAGGCGCTGGCGAGCGACCCGCTGGAGGCGATACTGGCGTCGGCGGGGCTGCCGATCATCCGAGCCCAGAACTCGGCGCAGCTTTTCGCCCTTCGCCGAGCACTGCGCACCCCCACCGGACGCGCCTGACAGCGAGACTGCACCCTGTCGACGAACCTGCGACATTATGTCGCGCGCTCGTCGGCAGCATGCAGTCTCGCCGCGAAGCCGGCCGGGCCGGGCGGGCCGGGCCGGGCGGGCCGGGCGGGCCGGGGCCGGCCGGGCCGGGCTAGGCGAAGGCCTCGACGGGAGGGCAGGCGCACACGAGGTTGCGGTCGCCGTAGGCCTGGTCGATGCGGCGGACGGGGGGCCAGTACTTCGCGCGCACAAGCGAGCGCACGGGGTACACCGCGGTCTCGCGGGAGTAGGGATGCGACCACTGCGCGGTCACGACCGACTCCGCGGTGTGCGGGGCGCCCACGAGCGGGTTGTCGTCGGCCGGCCACTCCCCCGCCGCCACGGCGTGCGCCTCGGCGTGGATTGCGATCATCGCCTCCACGAACCGGTCGAGTTCGCCGAGGTCCTCCGACTCCGTCGGTTCCACCATGAGCGTTCCCGCGACCGGGAACGACATCGTGGGCGCGTGGAACCCGTAGTCGATGAGGCGCTTGGCCACATCGTCGACGGTGACGCCGGTCTCCTCCCGCAGCGGACGGAGGTCGAGGATGCACTCGTGCGCGACGAGCCCGCCCTCCCCCGCGTAGAGCACCGGAAAGTGCTCGCGCAGCCGCGCGGCGATGTAGTTCGCACCGAGAACGGCGGATGCCGTGGCATCCCGGAGCCCCTCGGTGCCCATCATCCGCACGTACGCCCACGAGATGGGGAGGATCCCGGCCGACCCGTGCGGGGCGGCCGACACCGGCCCGCCGTCGAAGACGGCGCCCGCGCGATCAGCGCTCGAGAGAACACCGTGGTCGGCCCGCTGCGAGAACGGATGCGACGGCAGGTACGGCGCCAGGTGCGCCTTCGCCGCGACGGGCCCGACCCCCGGTCCCCCGCCGCCGTGCGGGATCGCGAAGGTCTTGTGGAGGTTCAGGTGCGACACGTCGCCACCGAGGTCGCCGAACCGGGCGTAGCCGAGCAGGGCGTTGAGGTTCGCGCCGTCGACGTAGACCTGGCCGCCGGCGTCGTGCACGGCCTGCGTGATCGCCAGCACGTCGTGCTCGTACACGCCATGCGTGGAGGGGTAGGTGATCATGAGCGCGGCGAGCTCGTCGGCGTGCGCGGCGATCTTGGCGCGCAGGTCGTCGAGGTCGACGTTGCCCGCCTCGTCGCACGCGACCACGACCACCCGCATCCCCGCCAGCACCGCGGATGCGGCGTTGGTGCCGTGCGCGGACGACGGGATGAGGCACACCACCCGGCCGAGCTCGCCGTTGGCCCGGTGGAACCCGCGGATGGCGAGGAGCCCGGCGAGCTCGCCCTGCGAGCCGGCATTGGGCTGCAGCGACACGGCGTCGTACCCCGTGACCTCGGCCAGCCACCGCTCGAGCTGCTCGATGAGGGCGAGGTACCCGCGGACGTCCTCCTCGGGGGCGAAGGGGTGGACGCGGGAGAACTCCGGCCACGACACCGCCGCCATCTCGGTGGCCGCGTTGAGCTTCATCGTGCACGAGCCCAACGGGATCATGCCGCGGTCCAGCGCATAGTCGCGGTCGGAGAGCAGCTTGAGGTAGCGCATCATCGCCGTCTCGCTGCGGTGCGCGGAGAACACCGGGTGGGTGAGGTACTCGTCCGCACGCCGCAGGCTCGACGGCACGCCGCGCACCGGTTCGGCGCCGGCGAATTCCAGGCGACGCTCGCCCGTCTCGGGGAGGCCGAATGCGGCGGCGACGGCGGCGAGGTCTTCCGCGGTGGTCGTCTCATCGACCGACACGCCGACGGTCGTGTCATCCAGCCACAGCAGCTGGTATCCCCGTTCCCGGGCGCGGCGGATGACGTCCTCCGCCCGGCCCGGCACCGACACGCGGATGGTGTCGAAGAACGACTCCGAGACGAGGATGAGGTCGTAGTCGCGCAGCTCCGCGGCGAGCGCCTCGGCCTTGCGTGCGACCTCGGTCGCGATGGCGCGCAAGCCGTCCGGGCCGTGGTAGACGGCGTACATGGCGGCCATGACGGCCAGCAGCACCTGCGCGGTGCAGATGTTCGACGTCGCCTTCTCCCGGCGGATGTGCTGTTCGCGGGTCTGCAGCGACAGGCGGTACGCGGGATGCCCCGCCGCATCCTGCGACACCCCGACGAGCCGCCCGGGGAGCTGACGCTCGAGCCCGGCGCGCACGGCCATGTACCCGGCGTGCGGTCCACCGAATCCCAGCGGCACGCCGAACCGCTGCGTCGTGCCGACCGCGACGTCGGCACCGAACGAACCAGGCGAGCGCAGCAGGGTGAGCGCGAGGAGATCGGCGGCCACGACCGCGAGCCCGCCCTGACCGTGGACGGCCTCCACAACCGGGGCCGGATCCCAGATCCGCCCGGATGCGCCGGGGTACTGGATGAGCGCGCCGAAGACCTCCTCGTCCACGGCCTGAGCCGACAGGTCGGCCACGCGCAGGTCGATCCCGACGGCCTCGGCCCGGTGGCGCAGGAGGGCCCTCGTCTGCGGCAGCGCGTCGGAGTCGACGAGGAACACGTTCGAGCGCGATTTCGATGCGCGGCGGGCCAGCAGCATCCCCTCGACGACCGCGGTGGATTCGTCGAGCATCGACGCGTTCGCCGTCGCGAGCCCCGTGAGGTCGCTCACCATGGTCTGGAAGTTGATGAGCGCCTCCAGGCGCCCCTGCGAGATCTCCGGCTGGTACGGCGTGTACGCGGTGTACCAGGAAGGGTTCTCCAGCACGTTGCGGGCGATGACCGACGGCGTGAACGTGTCGTAGTAGCCGAGCCCGATCATGGGACGCGCCGTGCGGTTCTGCGAGGCGAGCGCGCGCAACTCCGCGAGCGCCTCGGCCTCCGTGGCCGCGGGCGGGATGTCGCTGGTCGCGCGGTCGCGGACCTGGATGGCGGCGGGCACCGCCGTCCGCACGAGGGCGTCGACGCTGTCGTACCCGAGCACGTCGAGCATGCGGCGCTGCGCCGAAGCATCCGTGCCGATGTGCCGCGCGGCGAAACCGGGCACGGCGTCCGCCCGGCCGGACGCGGAAGCGGATGCGGTCATGACGGGCCGCCGGTGAGCCGCGTGTATGCCGCGCGGTCGAGGAGCTCCGCGTCGCCGGAGGCGGGGTCGACGCGGATCTTCAGCAGCCAGCCGTCGCCGTACGGATCGGAATTCACCAGCGACGGGTCATCGACGACCGCGTCGTTCACGGCCACCACCTCACCGGCCAGCGGCGCGTATAGCTCGCCGACCGACTTGGTCGATTCGATCTCGCCGCAGATCTGACCCGCGGTGACCGCGGAGCCGGTCGCGGGCAGGTCGACGAAGACGATGTCGCCGAGCTGATCGGCGGCGAAGTCGGTGATGCCGACGGTCGCCACCGTCTGCTCCGAGCCGGTCGACAGGTCGCCGTCGAGCGCGACCCACTCGTGCTCGGGGGTGTATTTGAGGGCGTCGAGATCGGTCATTTCTTCCTCCGATAAAAGGGCAGGGCGGTCACGGTCGCGGGGATGCGGGTCCCCCGTACGTCGAGGGACAGTTCGGTGCCCGGCTCGCTGACACCGGGGTCGACGAAGGCCAGCGCGATGGGATGCCCGAGGGTCGGGCTCAGGGCCCCGCTGGTGATCTGCCCGACCACGGCGTCGCCGTCGTGCACGGCATACCCGGCGCGCCCGGCGCGGCGGCCCTCGGAGACGAGCCCCACGAGCACGGGCGCGTCGGCGGATGCGGCGGCATCCAGCCCGGCCCTCCCCACGAAGTCGTCCTTGTCGGCGGCGACGACCCGGCTGAGGCCGGCCTGGGCAGGCATCACGCCGAGGCCCAGCTCGTGGCCGTAGAGCGGCATCCCGGCTTCCAGCCGCAACGTGTCGCGCGCCGCGAGCCCGGCGGGGACCAGGCCGAACGGCTCGCCCGCCGCGAGCACGGCGTCCCAGAGCGCGCCGGCCGCCTCCGCCGGCACCAGCAGCTCGAACCCGTCCTCGCCGGTGTACCCCGTGCGGGCCACGTGCACGGGCACAGGGTCGCCGGCGCGGGGACGGAAGAGCGCGTGGGCTAAGCGGTAGTACTTCTGCTCGTCGATGGCCGTGGAGTAGTCCGAGAGATCGGCGACGGCGGCGAGGACGGCCGCTGCCCGCGGGCCCTGCACCGCGATCAAGGCGGTCTGCTCGGTCTCATCGGTGACGGAGACGTCGAAGTGCTCCGCCCGTTCCGCGAACGCCTCGGCCACCGCATCCCGGTTGCCCGCATTGGCGATGACCAGGAAGTGATCCGGGCCGTGCCGGTACGCGATCACGTCGTCGACGATGCCGCCTCCCGGCGCGAGGACGAGGGAGTACTTGGCCTGGTCGACCGCGAGGGCCGACAGGCGCCCCGCCAGCGCGTAGTCCAGGAAGGCCGCGGCATCGGACCCGCGCACATCGAACTCGGCCATGTGCGAGATGTCGAAGAGCCCGGCCGTCTGGCGCACGGCGTGGTGCTCGGCGAGGTCGGAGCTGTACCGCACGGGCATGAGCCACCCGCCGAAGTCCGTGAACGACGCGCCGAGGGCCTCGTGGCGTTCGTGCAGCGGCGTGGTGCGGGGGCCTGGCATGAGTTCTCCCGTCGCGATCGGGCAGGCACCGGACGGTGTCTGTGAACTCCCCCTCTGTCATCGGCCTGAGAGTTTCGCCGCCGCATCCGAAACGGGATGCAGCGGCTTTCACCGTCGGCGGACCGGGCGGTGCATCCCGATCGCTTTCCAGAGTGGCCGACCCAGGCGGTACGCGGACCTGAGAGATTGGCGGGGAGGCTTGCTCCTTCGGTGCCCGGCAGGGTGCGCCCGGGCTCTCCCGCGGGGGTTGAGGCCGATATTCGGTTGTCAGCCGGAGCCGGCGGCCGCCCGAGGGCGATCCGCGCGGCCAGCATAGCGCGCGGTCAGCGCCGGCAGGACCCCGAGGGGACGGCGGCGTCGAACGCGTCGAGCTGAGCGAGCACCGGGTTCAGTTCGGTCGGGGTCATCGCGTACCCGATGTCATCGCCGACGTCGGAACGGGCGAACACGACGCCGGCCACCTGCCCGTCGGTGGTGAGCAGCGGTCCGCCGGAGTTGCCCGGCTGCACGGTGGCGGCGAGGGCGTAGATCTCGCGCGGCGCCGAGGAGGAGTCGGAGATGTCGGGCACGGCCACGGTGCCCACCGACACGACCTGTGCAGCGCCCGAGGTGAACGGGCCCCCGTGCGGGTATCCCTGCACCACGGCGGCAGCGCCCACGGGGAGCGTCGGCGACACTGCGAGCGGGTCGGCGTCGAGGCCCTCCACGGCGACCACGGCGAGGTCGTCCACGGGGTCGAAGTACACCACGCGTCCGTCGCGCGCCGCTTCGCCGGGCAGTTCCACGACGGGCTGCTCCACGCCGGCGACCACGTGGGCGTTGGTGACGACCAGTTCCGGTGAGACGGCGAACCCGGTCCCGCTCGCGGTGATTCCGCACGCATAGGCGACGCCGGTGATCTTGGCCACCGACTGCGCGGCGCGAGCCAGGGCGGGGTCATCCAGCGCGACATCCGGTGCACTCGGCGTGACCGCGGGCTCGAGCAGGCGCCCGAGGGTGGGAAGTCCCTCCTCGAACACCGATCCGCGCAGCTGGGCGAGCGCGGCCCGCACCGGAGCCGGGGTCGCCCAGTCGATCGTGCGCAGAACCGTCGAGGATGCCAGGGCACTGGAAACCACGGGAGTACCGGTGGAGACGAGGGCGCCGCCGACGAAGGAGATCGCCAGCACGGCGGCCAGGCCGCTCACCACCCCGCCGAGGATGCGCTCGGGGATGCGGAGACGGATGCGGTCGACCCCACGGCGGAGGCCCCGCCCGATCGCCGACCCGATGGCCGCGCCCAGGAGCAGGAGGAAGATGCCGGTCGCCGCGACGGCGAGCGTGCGCCACGCGGCCAGGGGCACCCACGTCCCCACGAGCGGCATGAGCCAGTACGCCGCCACTGCGCCGACCGCCAGCCCCGCGAACAGCCCGACGCTGGCGAGGAACCCGCGACGCACACCGATGAGTACCGAGACGGCCAGCAGCACGATCAGGAGGACGTCCACGAGCAGCACGGGTTCACGCTAGGCGCGAATCCTGGGAACCTCCCCCGTCGAGTCGCCACGTTCCGTTGTTTCTCGCACGGATTTCCGACGTTTGCTGGCGAGTCGACGGGCGGGCGGGTGGGGGGTGGGGGCGGGATGGGGGGGCGCTTGCGCTTCGGGTCACTCTGACACTAAGATCCTGGCAGTAAAGGTCATGATGACACAAACCACCGCATCCCGCCCCGGCGTCGACGACGCCCGCGTCGCCGTGTCCACCGTGATCTTCAGCCTCCGGCGCCGCCCGGAGGACGACGTCGCGGCGCTCGTCCTCCCCCTCGTGCGCCGCACCCGCGAACCGTACGACGGCGCGTGGGCGCTCCCCGGTGGATGGCTCGACCCGGCCGAGAGCCTGGATGCGGCGGCCTCGCGCACGCTCGCCGAGACCACGGGCCTGACCCCCAGCTACCTCGAACAGCTCTACGCCTTCGGCGCCGTGGACCGCTCCCCCACCCGCGTCGTCTCGATCGTGTACTGGGCGCTCCTTCGTGCCGACGAGGTCGACGCGCAGGTCGCCGCGCACGCCCAGGGCGGCGATGCGCCGGAGAACGTCGAGTGGTTCGAGGTCGCGAACCTCCCGCGTCTCGCCTTCGACCACAACGACATCGTCGAGTACGCCCTCTGGCGCCTGCGCAACAAGGTCGGCTACAGCCGCATCGCGCACGGTCTCCTCCCCGCCGAATTCACTCTCGCGGAGCTCCGCGAGGTGAACGAATCGATCCTCGAGCGGCGCCTGGACCCGGCCAACTTCCGCCGCCAGGTGGAAAGCTCCGGCACCCTCATCCCGACCGACCGCTTCCGCACCGGGAGCCACCGACCCGCTCGCCTGTACCGCTACAACCGGGACGTCGAGCTCGCCGACCGCGGGCCCCTGACGACCCGCAACTGATCGGAATCGACATGCCCGCGACGCTGCTCAACCCGCACCCGATCGACCCGTCGGTCGACCACGAGATCCAGGCGATCGTTGCCGGCGCCTCGACCTCGTCCACCTGCACCACCGACCTCGCCGCCGGCCCGTGGGCCTTCGACGTGCGCCCCGGCTACGGACCCGGTGCATCCATGGGCGACGTCATCCCCACCGGAGCCCCGCGGCAGGGCGAACTCCCGGCGGAGTACCGCGACGCCCCCGCCGACGAGCTGGACCACCGCATCCGCGCCGCCAAGGCCGCGCTCGGCGATCGCGTCATGGTGCTCGGCCACTTCTACCAGCGCGAAGAGGTCATCCGCCACGCCGACTACGTGGGCGACTCGTTCCAGCTCGCCGGCGCCGCGAAGGCGCACCCGGAGGCGGAGGCGATCGTGTTCTGCGGCGTGCATTTCATGGCCGAGACCGCCGACCTGCTCTCCCAGCCCGACCAGGCCGTCATCCTGCCGAACCTCGCCGCCGGCTGCTCAATGGCCGACATGGCCGACATCGACCAGGTGGAGGAGTGCTGGGAGCAGCTCGAGGAGGCCTTCGGAGATCTCGACACCCCGGGCCCCGACGGTCTCGTCCCAGTCGTGCCGGTGACGTACATGAATTCCTCGGCCGCGATCAAGGGCTTCGTCGGCCGGCACGGAGGGATCGTCTGCACGTCGTCCAACGCGCGCACCGTGCTGGAGTGGGCGTTCGCGCGCGGCCGCCGCGTCCTGTTCTTCCCCGACCAGCACCTGGGACGCAACACCGCCAAGGCGATGGGCGTGCCGCTGGACCAGATGCCCCTGTGGAACCCGCGCCGCCCCCTCGGCGGGAACGACGAGATCACGCTCCACGACAGCCGCGTCATCCTGTGGCACGGTTTCTGCTCGGTGCACCGCCGCTTCACCGTCGACCAGATCGACCAGGCCCGCGCCGAGCACCCGGGCGTGCGCGTGATCGTGCATCCCGAGTGCCCCATGGACGTCGTGGATGCCGCGGATGAGGCGGGCTCCACCGACTTCATCCGCAAGGCCATCGCGGCTGCGACGGAGCCCACCACGTTCGCGATCGGCACCGAGGTGAACCTCGTGCAGCGCCTCGCGGCGGAGTACCCGCAGCACACGATCTTCTGCCTCGACCCGGTGGTCTGCCCCTGCTCGACCATGTACCGCATCCATCCCGGCTACCTCGCCTGGGTGCTGGAATCCCTCGTGCGCGGCGACGTCATCAACCGCATCACCGTGCCCTCCTCGGTGTCGGAGCCCGCCACGGTCGCCCTCGAGCGGATGCTGGCGGCCAAGCCGCAGGCACAGGTCGGGTCGTGACCGCGGTCGTCGTGATCGGCTCCGGCATCGCCGGACTCGCCGCGGCACTGCACGCCAGGGCGGCGGGGTGCACCGTGACGCTCGTCACGAAGGACGTGCTCGAGCACGCCAACACGCGGTTCGCCCAGGGCGGCATCGCCGGCGTGCTCTTCGACGACGACAGCATCGACGCGCACGTGCGCGACACCCTCGCCGCCGGGGCGGGACTGGCCGACCCGGCGGCGGTGCGCGTCCTGGCGACGGAGGGTCCCGCGCGCATCCGCGAGCTGGTCGAACTGGGCGTCGCCTTCGACCGGGGCGCGGACGGCTCCTACGCGAAGGGCCGGGAAGCGGCCCACTCCTACCCGCGCATCGTGCACGCCGGCGGCGACGCCACCGGGTGGGCCATCGAGCGCGCCCTGGCCGCTCGCGTGCGCGCCGCGGACGTGCGCGTGGTCGAGCACGCCTTCCTCGCAGACCTCGCCGGGAGCCCGGAACGCGTCACCGGCGTCGATGTGGTGCGCCGGCGCCGCGTCCCCGGCTCCGCGGGCGCCGAGGACCGCCTCGAGCGGATTCCGGCGGACGCCGTGGTGCTCGCCACCGGCGGGGCGGGGCAGCTGTACGCGCACACCACCAACCCGGCCGTGGCCACCGGCGACGGCATCGCCGCGGCCCTGCGGATGGGAGCGGCCGTGAGCGAACTCGAATTCGTGCAGTTCCACCCCACGGTGCTCCTGGGTGAGACGGTGCTCCTGGGTGAGACGGTGCTCCTGGGTGAGACGGTGCTCCTGGGTGAGACGGTGCTGCCGGGGGGCGCGCCGTTCCTGGTGTCCGAGGCCGTGCGGGGCGAGGGCGCCACCCTCATCGACGACGACGGCCGTCGGTTCGCCTTCGACGCGCACCCGGATGGGGAACTCGCCCCGCGGGACGTCGTCGCCCGTGCGATCGTGCGCGCGATGGAAGCCCAGGGCGGGCGTCCGGTGCGCCTGGATGCCCGCGGCCTCCGCGCGACGCCGGAGGCGACCGCCGCGTTCCTCGCCGACCGGTTCCCGACCATCGACGCCGCGGTGCGCGCCCGCGGGTGGGACTGGGCCCGCGAACCCATCCCGGTGACCCCGGCAGCGCACTACCTGATGGGCGGCGTCGACACCGACCTGCACGGCCGCACGAGCGTGCCCGGCCTCTACGCGGTCGGCGAGGTCGCCCGCACCGGCGTGCACGGAGCGAACCGCCTCGCCTCCAACTCGCTGCTGGAGGGCGCGGTCTTCGGCGCGCGCGCGGGGGACGTCATCGCCGCCGACGCGCGATCAGCGTGGCCCGCCACCGCACCGGCGCCCGCTCGCCCGCCCCGGGGCGCCTCCGTGCGTGCGCTGGCCGACCCCGGTGCGGGGGGCGAGCGATTCTCGCGCCCCGCCCTGCAGCGGCTGATGTGGGACGCAGCCGGCGTCGAGCGCTGTGCGCCCGCGCTCGAGCACGCGGCATCCGTCATCGCCGGCTGGCGCGCCACCCGGCCGGCCGCAGCCACGGTGCCCGAGCACGAGGACGCGAACCTGCTGCTGGTGGCCGAGCACCTCGTGGCGGCGGCCCGTGCACGCACCGCGTCGGTCGGTGCCCATTTCCGCGTCGACGCCGCGCCGGCAGCATCCGCCGCGCCGGCCATGGAAGGAGCCGCCTGATGCTCACCCCCGCCCTGATCGAGCGCACGGTCGCCGCCGCCCTCGAGGAAGACGCCCCGTGGGGCGACGTGACCAGCGCCACGCTGATCGTCGAGACCGCCGTCGCGCGCGCAGAACTCGTCGCCCGGGAGCCCGGGATCTTCAGCGGGGGCGAGGTCTTCGCCGCCGCGTTCTCCCTCACCGATCCCCGCACCCGCGTCGACCTCCTGGCCGAGGAGGGCGAGTACGTCGAGGCCGGCGCGACGCTGGCACTGGTCTCCGGTCCCGCCCGGGCCGTGCTGACCGCCGAGCGCATCGGGCTGAATTTCGCGCAGCGGATGACGGGGATCTCCACGCTCACCGCGCAGTACGTCGCCGAGGTCGCGCACACCGGGGCCCGGATCGCCGACACCCGCAAGACGACGCCGGGCCTGCGGGCCTTCGAGCGCCACGCCGTGCGGATGGGCGGGGGTCACAACCATCGCTTCTCGCTCTCGGACGCGGTCATGGTGAAGGACAACCACCTCGCCGTGCTCGCCCAGAAGGGGGTGTCGGTGACCGCGGCCCTGCAGGGGGCGATCGCGCAGCTGCCGCACACCACCCACGTCGAGGTGGAGGTGGATCGTCTGGACCAGATCGAGGCGATGCTCGCCGCCGGGATCGGCACGATCATGCTCGACAACTTCTCCCTCGCCGACCTGCGCACCGGCGTCGCGCAGATCGCCGGTCGCGCCATCGTGGAGGCCTCGGGCGGCGTCGATCTGTCCACCGTCCGTGCCATCGCCGAGACGGGCGTCGACGTGATCTCGGTCGGCGCCCTCACGCACTCGGCGCCGGCGCTCGACCTCGGTCTGGACGTGCGCGTCGGCCCGGCGTGAGCATGCTCTACCTCGACGCCGCTGCCACCACTCCCGTGCGAGGAGAGGTGCTCGAAGCGATGATGCCGTACCTCACACGGGAGTTCGGCAACGCGTCCAGCCACCACACCGTGGGCGAAGCCGCCGCATCCGCCCTCACCGACGCCCGCTCTCGCGTGGCCTCGGTGCTCGGCATGCGCCGCGGCGACATCGTCTTCACCTCCGGGGGCACCGAGGCCAACAACCTCGCGGTGAAGGGCATCGCGATCGCCGCTCAGCTCAATCGGGGCGCCGCGCGCGTGATCACGACCGCGATCGAGCACGAGTCGATCCTCGCGTCGGCCGACTACCTCCGCCGCGTGCACGGGTTCGCCATCGACGTCGCGCCCGTCGACGCCGGGGGCCGCGTCGACGTCGCCGCTGTGGCCGGGATGCTGCGGGAGGACACGGCGCTCATCAGCCTCGGGTACGCCAACAACGAGGTCGGCACGGTGCAGGATGCCGCCGCCCTTGCCGCCGTGGCCTCGGCCGGCCGCATCCCCCTCCACCTCGACGCCGTGCAGGCGGCAGGCTGGCTGGCGCTTGACGCCACCGGCGCCGACGCGCTGTCGATCGCCGGGCACAAGATCGGCGCGCCGAAGGGCACCGGCGTGCTCGCCGTCCGCGGCCGCATCCCCCTCGAGCCGCTGATGCACGGCGGCGGGCAGGAACGCGGACGCCGGTCGGGCACCGAGGACGTCGCCGGAGCCGTCGGATTCGCCACCGCCCTCGAGCTCGCCGAGGCCGACCGCGCCGAAGTCGCCGTCCGCGTCGCTGCCCTGCGGGACGAATTCGTCGCCCGCGTCCGGACGCTGCTGCCGGATGCCCGCGTCACGGGCGATCCCATCCACCGGCTCCCCGGCACCGCGAGCTTCGTCTTCCCCGGCACGAGCGGCGAGGCGATCCTCCTCGAGCTGGAACGGCGCGGCGTCGTCTCCTCGAGCGGGTCGGCGTGCGCGGCGGGCAGCGACGAGGCCTCCCACGTGCTGGTGGCCCTGGGGATCGACACCGACACGGCCCGCACCGCCGTGCGGTTCACTCTGCCGCGGTCGCTGTCGGACTCGCTCGCGCCGGTCGCCGACGCGCTGGCCGCCTCGGTCGCGGCGGTACGATCGGGCGCGTGAGCGCGATCACCGTCATCGTGCCCGGGCACGATGTGGCGGAGTACGTCCCGGACGCCCTCGATTCGCTCCGGGCGCAGACACGCACCGACTGGGCGGCGGTGCTCGTGGACGACGCCTCCACCGACGCCACGGGCCATCTGTTCGCCGCCGCCGCCGACCGGGATCCGCGGTTCCGGTTCGTGCGGCACGACACCCGTCGCGGGCTGGCGGCGGCCCGCAATACGGGCCTTGACCTCGTCGACACCCCGCTCCTGGGGTTCCTCGACGCCGACGACCGCCTCCGTCCCGATGCGCTCCGCCGCCTCATCGGCGTCCTCGACGCCTCCGGCAGCGACTTCGCCGTGGGCGCGTACGTCCGCCTCCGCCCCGACGGCGTCGGCGGCTACGCGGCCGGGTCGGTGCAGCCGTGGGTGACCGCTGCGACGCACCCGGCCCGCGTCGCCACGACGCTCGTCGAACACCCCGACGCATCCGGCAACATCGTGGCGTGGTCCAAGGTGAGCCGGACGGAGTTCTGGCACCGCACGGGCCTGCGCTTCCCCGAGGGCCGCCTGTACGAAGACCAGGTCGTCGCGCAGCGGATGTACGCCGGCGCCCGCGCGTTCGACATCGTGCCCGACGTGGTCGTGGAATGGCGCGAGCGCGCCGACGGCACCTCGATCACGCAGGGGCGGCACACCCTTCCCGTGCTGCAGGAGTACCTCGCCGCGATGCGGGGCGGCATCGACGTGCTCGCCGCGGCCGGCATGCACGCCGCCGTGCAGTCGCGGGTCCGCCTCATCCTGACCATGGACGTCCCGCCGCTCGTGGAGCTCGCCCGCACCCACCCCGACGGCGCCTACCGCCGCGCGCTCGGCGCCTTCGTCCGCGACATCCACGCCCTGTCCGCCGTGCCGGCCGAGACGCCCGCGGTGTCGGCCGCCCTGCTGTGGTGACCCGCTTCCCGCCGGCGACCGTTGCCCGTGCACCAGCCCGAAGACGGCGACCGTAGGCACGCGGCTCAGGATTCGGCGATGGCTTCCTCGGTGAGGACGCGGCTGGCCGCCATCTGCTCCGCGGCCAGACTCGCGTAGAGGCCTTCTCGAGCGAGGAGCTCGGCATGCGTGCCGGATTCCACGATGCGTCCCGCGTCCACGACGTGGATGACGTCGGCGCCGATGACGGTGGAGAGGCGGTGCGCGATCGAGAGGGTGGTGCGCCCGCGCGCGGCGGCGTCCAGCGCCTCCTGCACGATCCGCTCCGACACGGTGTCCAGCGCGCTCGTGGCCTCGTCCAGCAGCAGCACGGGCGGGTCCTTCAGGAGCACCCGGGCGATCGCGATGCGCTGCTTCTCCCCGCCCGAGAGGCGGTAGCCCCGCTCGCCCACCACCGTGTCGTATCCGCGCTCGAACCCGGCTATCACGTGGTGGATGTTGGCGGCGCGGCAGGCCGCCTCGACCTCCGCGTCGGTGGCATCCGGCTTGGCGTACCGGAGGTTGTCGCGGATCGTCGCGTGGAAGAGGTAGGTCTCCTGCGACACGATGCCGATCTCGTCGATGATCGCGGCCTGCTGCAGCCGACGCACGTCCGCACCGGCGAACACCACGGCCCCCTCAGAGGCCTCGTACAGCCGCGGCGTGAGGTAGAGGATCGTCGTCTTGCCCGCCCCCGACGGCCCGACGAAGGCGACGTGCGTGCCGGGTTCGGCGGTGAACGAGACGCCGTCGAGGGTCGCCCGGCTTTCGGCCGATGCATCCGGGTAGCGGAAGACGACGTCTCGGAACTCGATCCGTCCGACGGGACCGGGGGCCTCGGACACCGGGATGGCGTCGGGCGCGTCGCCGATGGCGGGCACCAGGTCGAGGTACTCGAAGATGCGCGCGAACAGCGCCGCCGAGGTCTGCAGGTCCAGCGCCACCCGCATGAGGCCCATGAGGGGCATCAGCAGCCGCGCCTGGACCGTGGTGAACGCGACGACGGTGCCGGCGGTGATCGTGTCCAGCCCGCCGGTGACGAGGTAGCCGGAGACGAGGTAGATGATCGCGGGGACGCTGGACATCAGCACCTGGACGACCGCGAAGAACCCCTGACCGCTCATGGCCCGGCGCACCTGGAGACGCACCTGGTTGACGTTCTCGGCGGCGAAGCGCGCCGACTCGGTGCGCTGGCGGTTGAAGGACTTCGACAGCAGGATGCCGGAGACGCTCAGGGTCTCCTGGGTGATGGAGGTCAGCTCCGACAGCGACTCCTGCGTCTCCCCCGCGATGCGCGCGCGCACCTGACCCACCCGTCGCTGCACGAGGATCAGCACCGGCATCATCACGACCGCGATGATCGTCAGTCGCCAGTCGATGAGGATCATCGCCACGAGCGAGGCCGCCACGGTCACGACGTTGCCGAGGATGCTCGTCACCGTGTTCGTGAGCACGCCCGACACCCCGCCGACGTCGTTCTGCAGGCGCGACTGGATGACGCCGGTCTTGGTCCGCGTGAAAAAGCCCAGCTCCATCGACTGGAGATGCTCGAACAGGCGCACCCGGAGGTCTCCGGTGACCCGGTTGCCCACCGTCGAGGTGAGCCAGGTCTGCGCGACGCCGAGGGCTGCCGACAGCAGGAACAGCGCGATCATGATGAGGACCAGCCGCAGGAGCAGCGGCATGTCGGGCGGCCCGCCGGCGACGGGGAACAGTGCGTCGTCGAAGATCCGCTGCACCAGCAGCGGCGGGATGACCCCGACCGCCGCGGCGACGACCACCAGGATGCCCGTGACCACGATGCGTCCCCCGTACGGACGGAACAGCGCGATCACGCGGCGACCGAGGTTCTGCACCCGCGGGGCCTCGGCGTTCAGGCGACGCTGAGCCCGGACGTCCACGCCACGGAACGGCGAACCCCCGCCTCCGCCGCCTCGTCCGCCCATACTCATGCGGGCCAGCCTACGTCGGCACACGGACGCCGCCGACTAGGGTGGAGGCGGGGCCACGGTCTCTTGCGCGCGACGCATTCCGGCACGAATCGGGAATACCGCGCCGGAGCCCACCGTTGTCGTGTGGGCTTGCCACCGACTGCTGGTGGCGACCTGGCATCCCCAGAAACACCGAGGAGCACCCGTGGCCGCCGCCCAGACCGACAGCACAACCGTCGCCGCTTCCGCGCAGCGCGACCTCAGTCCCCAGGAGAGCCGCGTCATCTGGCTGCTGCTGGTGGCCGCCTTCGTCGCGATCCTCAACGAAACCACCATGGGCGTGGCCATCCCCCGGCTCATGGTCGATCTGGACATCACCGCCGTCGCCGCGCAGTGGCTCACCACGGCGTTCATGCTCACGATGGCCGTGGTCATCCCGATCACCGGATTCCTGCTGCAGAAGTTCACGACGCGTCAGGTCTTCATCGCCGCGATGACCCTGTTCTCCCTCGGCACGCTCGCGGCGTTCCTCTCCCCCGGCTTCCCCACGCTCATCGCGGCCCGCGTCATCCAGGCCTCCGGCACGGCGATCATGATGCCGCTGCTGATGACCACGCTCATGACGATCGTCCCGCCGCACCAGCGTGGCCGCATGATGGGGCGCGTGAGCATCGTCATGGCGCTCGCCCCGGCCATCGGCCCGACCATGTCGGGCCTCATCCTCGACTCGCTGGGCTGGCACTGGACCTTCGGCATCGTGCTCCCGAT
Source organism: Microbacterium sp. Z11_20 (assembly GCF_057197605.1). Classification (NCBI taxonomy): domain Bacteria; kingdom Bacillati; phylum Actinomycetota; class Actinomycetes; order Micrococcales; family Microbacteriaceae; genus Microbacterium; species Microbacterium sp. Z11_20. The sequence goes on from NZ_JBXVOQ010000006.1 coordinate 149,769, forward strand.
CGCCCTCGTCGCCCTCTTCGTCGGAGCGCGGTGGATCACCAACCTGGGCGAGCCGCGCAGGGACGCGCCCATCGACGTGCTGTCCGTCGTGCTGTCGGCCTTCGGATTCGGCGGCGTGGTGTTCGGCCTGAGTCAGATCGGCGGCGGCGGCCACGGTGGTGCGGACGCGGCGGCGGCCGACGCGATGTCGAACACGACGCTCGTGGTCTCGCTCACCGTCGGGGCGATCGGTCTCGCGCTGTTCGTGTGGCGTCAGCTGGTCAAGCAGCGCTCCGACTCGGCGCTGCTGGATCTGCGCGTGTTCCGCTCGGCCAACTTCTCCCTCTCGGTCGCGCAGCTCGGCATCATGGCGATGGCGTTCTTCGGCGCGATCACGCTCCTGCCGCTGTACCTTCAGGACGTCCGCGGCCTGTCGCCGCTGGACACGGGCCTCATCATCCTCCCGGGCTCCCTCGCGATGGGCTTCGCCGGCCCGGCCATCGGGCGCATCTACGACCGCTGGGGCACGCGCGTGCTGCTCATCCCCGGCGCCTTCGTCACGAGCGCGATGCTGTGGGTCTACACCACGGTCGACGCCACGACCGCGATCTGGCTGATCGTGGCCGTGCAGACGGTGCTGTCGCTGGGGCTCGCGATGTCGTTCACGCCGCTGTTCACCGCGTCGCTGGCGTCGTTGGAGCCGCGGTTCTACTCGCACGGTTCGGCGATCGTCGGCACGGTGCAACAGGTCGCGGGCGCAGCCGGCATCGCCCTGCTCATCACCGTGATGTCCTCCGCCAGCGCCGCCCACAGCACCGATGGCACCGCCGACGCCTCCGGCACGCAGGCGGCGTACCTGATCGCGGCACTGCTGTCGCTTCCGACGATCGTGGGCGCTTTCCTCATCCGCAAGCCCGCCGACGCCCCCGCGGGCGCCCCGGTCATGCACTGACCTCGGACCAAACCACCTGAGCTTTTCCGCCCCTGCCCGGGGTGGGAAGGAATAACCTGTCCCCGTGGGAAAGACTGAAGCCTTCGAACACGCCCAGGAACGCGCGATCTCCGCACCCTTGAGCGACCAGCAGTGGGAGCGCATCCTCCCCTTCGGCACGCCCGACGAGGTGCAGGCCGGAGATTATCTCTTCCGCTCCGGCGACCGCGAGTACGACCTGATCCTCGTCGACACGGCCGAGGTTGAGCTCGTGCGCGACTCGCTGTGGTGGCTACCGGAGACCGTCATCGCGACCATGGGTCCGCGCACGTTCGCCGGCGAGCTGGGTCTCCTCAACGAGCAGGGAGCCTTCCTCTCGCTGCGGGTGACCCGCCCCGGCCGCATCCATCGGGTGACGCGCGCGTCGCTTCGCAAGCTCATGAGCGAGGACGACGATCTGTGCGACCTCCTGCTTCGCACCCTGTGGCTGCGCCGTGAGTCGCTGCGCCGCGGTCCGGCCGCACTGACGCTGAAGTTCGTCGGTGCACCATCGACGAAGAACTTCCAGTCCCTGCGCCGCTTCGCCGAGCGGCTCGATCTCGTCCACACCGCGCACGAGGTGCAGCCGGGCGACTCGTACACCCTCGAGCACCACAACGTGCCCGCGGAAGACCTTCCGATCGCCTTCATCCAGGGCGAGCCGATCCTGCGTGCCACTCCGGGGATCGTCGCCGAGCGCCTGGGGCTGAGCTATCAGGGCGACGCCGATGAGGTCGTCGACCTCGTCGTGGTCGGCGGCGGACCGGCAGGTCTGGCGGCGGCGATCTACGGCGCCTCGGAGGGGCTGAGCACGGTCCTGCTGGATGCGGTGGCCCCCGGCGGGCAGGCCGCCGCCACGTCGCGCATCGAGAACTTCCTCGGATTCCCCTTCGGCGTCAGCGGGAGCGACCTGATCGGGCAGGCGTCGCTGCAGGCGCTGAAGTTCGGCGTGCGCGTCTACGCGCCGTGCGAGGCGGCCCAGCTGCGCTCGACGGACGACGGCCTGGAAGTCACCCTCACCGACGGGCGCATCATCCACACCCGCACCGCCATCGTGACCTCGGGGGCCTCCTACCGGCGTCTGCCGCTGGAACGCTGGGCGGAGTTCGAAGGCGCCGGTATCTACTATGCCGCGACCCAGTTCGAGCTCCGCCACGTCGTCGACTCTCCCGTGGTCGTCGTGGGCGGCGCGAACTCGGCGGGGCAGGCGGCCCTGTACCTCTCGGCCCACGGCTCCCCCGTCCGCCTCGTCGTGCGCGGCAACGACCTGGAGCGCCGCATGTCGGCGTATCTCATCGACCGGCTGCACGAGGATTCGTCCGTGGAGGTTCTCACCGGGGCGAACATCACGGCTCTGGAGGGGGACGGGTCGCTCCAGCGGGTCCGGATCGACGCGGTCGGCGACGTCGACGCGCGAGGCCTGTTCTGCTTCATCGGGGCCGACCCGGCCACCGGATGGCTCTCCGAGCTCGATCGCGATGCGGACGGATTCCTCCGCACCGGTATCGACATCCCGGCGGAGCGTCTCGGCGTCAACTGGTCGCGCCTCGGGCGGGAGCCGCTGCCGTTCGAGACGTCGATCCCGCGGGTGTTCGCCGCGGGAGACGTGCGTCGCGGATCGATGAAGCGCGTGGCCGCTGCCGTGGGTGAAGGGTCCAGCGCCGTGGCCTCGGTGCACCAGGCGCTGGCGGGCTGAGCCCTCACGCGGGAAGCGGTACGCCGCCGGTCTGGCACGTCGGGCAGTACTGCGCGGCGCCCTTGCTGCCCGGGACATCCTGCACCTCGCCACCGCAGACGGGACAAGCCTGGCCCGTCCGCCCGTGGACCCGCATCGACGCCACCTTCTCGGCCTTCTGCCGGTCCAGCGGAACGCCGCGGCGGGCGGCGAAGGCGCCACCGAGGACCGAACGGATGGCGTCGTAGAGCCGTGCGCGTTCGTCGGACGTGAGGTCTGCCGCGTGCACGAGCGGTGACAGCCGCGCCGCGTGGAGGATCTCGTCGGAGTAGGCGTTGCCGATCCCGGCGAGAGACTCCTGCTCCTGCAGCAGAGCCTTCAGCTGCTTGCGACGCGTACCCAGCGCCCGCTCCAGCTCCGCCGGCGACCACTGGTCGGCCGACGGGTCGGGACCGAGCTTGGCGACCGCCGAGACCTCACCCGGGTCATCGACGACGGAGACGCCGAGCGACAGCCAGTCGCCCGCATCCGTCAGTGCGAGCTCACCGCGACCCGGGAACCCGATCGTCACGATGACCGGTGCGGCTCCCTCGGGGGCATCGTCCCCTTCGCGGCGCCACGTCGCCCATCCCGCGCGTCCGAAGCTGATGACGAGGTCGGGGCCGTCGGTGAGGAGTGCGACGTGCTTGCCGAAGCGGCGGACATCCTCGACCGTGCGCCCGGTCAGCTCGCCCAGCCCTCGCGCGCGCGTCTTCAGCGCGCGGAACTCGGCCACATCGGTGTCTCCGACCACCGCACCGGTCAGGGTGCCGCGCAGAAACCCGGTGAGCGCGTCCACCTCGGGTGATTCGGGCACGTGATCCTCCCCCGGTGTTGCTCCGATCGTAGGGCGCATCGGCCGCTAGAGGGTGGAGGCCGCGCGGCGCCTTCTCCTCACCCGCTCGGGGCGCACCGGCCGGTCAGTAGGCTGGGCGCATGAGCGCGCGAGTCCTGCCCGACGGTGCGGTCCTGAGGCCCGCGGAGCCGGGCGACGAGTCCGGCATCCTCTCGTGCATCGTTGCGCTGGCGGTGTACGAGCGCGAGCCGGATGCGGTGGAAAACTCCGTCGAGGCGCTCCGCGAGGCGCTGTTCGGTGCCGATCCGCGCGTCTTCGCGCACGTCGTGGAGCGTGAGGGCGACATCGTCGGGATCGCGGTGTGGTTCCTCACGTACTCGACCTGGACGGGGCGGCACGGAATCTGGCTCGAGGATCTGTACGTCGACACCGACAGGCGCGGCGGCGGATACGGCACGGCGCTGCTGTCCGCCCTCGCGGCGCTGTGCCTCGAACGCGGCTATTCCCGTCTGGAGTGGACCGTGCTGGATTGGAACGCCCCGTCGATCGCGTTCTACCGCGCCCTCGGCGCACAGCCGATGGAGGAGTGGACGACGCAGCGGGTCACCGGGGACACGCTCGCCGCCCTCGCCGCACGCTGACCGCCGCTCGCGCGTACCCGTCAGCGCCTGGGCGTCCACCCTGGCGGGAGGGGGGTGTCGATGTCGGCTCGCTCGCGGTCCACGCGGGCCGACCATCCCTGAGCCTCGGCGCTCTGGTCGAAGCCGCCGCGGGCGACACGGAACCCGACGTCGTCGTGCGTGGAGCGCGGCGGCCCCCCGCGGCGCGTGCTCGCGCGCACGCTCCAGGCGTCGTCGGCGAACCCGCCGCCCCGGAACACGCGGTAATCGTCGTAGCGGGCGGGGTCGAGGAGATCCCAGCACCACTCCCACACGTTGCCGAGGGTGTCGAACAGCCCGTTCAGGTTCGGCAGCTTCAGTCCCACGTCCTGCGCCGCCGTCACGCCGTCCCCGCTCGTCCACGCGATCTCGGCCAGTGGGCCGTAGTGCGGCGCCGTGGAGCCGGCGCGGCACGCGAACTCCCACTCGGCCTCGGTCGGGAGGCGGTAGCCGTCGGCGTCCACGTGCCACGTGACCTCTTCGCCGTCGAAGGTGTACGCCGGATCCCACCCCTCCCACTCCGAAAGGGCGTTGCAGAACCGGATGGCGCGCAGCCAGCTCACCTCCACCGCCGGGCGGCGGGGATGCGGAGACGGCACGCCGATCGCCTCGCCCAGCTGCTCCTGCGTGACGGGGAACACGCCGATCTCGAACGGTTCGAGCTCCACGGTGCGCCGTAGACGTCGGCGCGCGTCGTGCAGCTGCACGCTGCCGGCAGGGATGCGCGCCATTTCCAGATCTGCCACCGGGGAAGTCTCGCACGCCGCGGAAACGCCGGAGGCCGCACGAGGTCGATTCCTCGTGCGGCCTCCGGCCGATCCGGTTACGGCATCAGCGGTTGCGCGCTCCGCGGCGGGAGACGGCGACGTAGATGCCCAGCACGATGATCGCGCCGAGGATGGAGCCGATGATTCCGGCGGCCTGCAGGAAGCCGCCGTTCGGGTCGCTTCCGAAGATGAGGAATCCGAGGAACCCTCCCACGAACGAGCCGACGATGCCGAGAACGATGGTCATGAGAATGCTCATGCTCTGCTTCCCGGGGATGACAGCGCGGGCGATGAAGCCGGCGATGAGGCCGACCACGATGAGGCCGAGGATGGTCCAGAGCATGATCTCTCCTTTGTCGGGTGAGCGCCGGGCGGGTGCGCGGCGCTCCAATGGGACGCGGAACAGGCTAACAGAACCCTGAAACCTGGCTTCACATCCGCGCTCGCCCCTGGACGTGGACGGGACGATGCGCTAAAAGGTCTGCCCCGACGCAGCGTTTGCCGGCTGGGCGCCCCTGGGCGCGTTGTGCCCGGGCTCCTTCAGTTGTGCTCGTATCCGACCAGCCAGGTGACTCCGTACCGGTCACGCACCGTGCCGTCCGAGACGCCCCAGGGGCGCTCCTGGAGCGGATCGATCACCGTGCCGCCCTCCGAGAGCGCGGCGAACCACTGCCGGAGCACCTCGGGGGCGGCGGCGCCGAGGAGCGACAGCAGCAGGCCCTCCACCGAGAGCGGACGCTCCTGGCCCGCCGCATCCGCACCGAAGAGATCCACGGGGCCGCGCAGGATGCCGTGGGCGATCGCGTCACTGGGCCCGTCACTCCGCGCGAACTCGGCGAACGTGTGGAGGGTGAGCTCGCCACCGAAGACATCGCGGTAGAACCGCAGAGCCTCCGAGGCCGCTCCCGGGAAGTACAGGTACGGGGCCGGCGCCGTCATCCCGCCACGCTAGCGCCTCGAGCAAGCGGCGGCGGACCCGGCTAGCGGGCGAGTCCGACGCGGTCGACCTTGCGGTGGTAGCGCATGCCGGCCATTCCTCCCAGGATCGCTCCCGCGAGGGTAACGATCGCGGCTCCCACGGCGGCGAGGATCCCGGTCGTGGTGGCCGTCTCGGGGGTGACGGGGATGCGGGGGAAGCCGTTCAGGTTGCCCAGGATGTCCCACTGGCTGCCGGCAATCGCGGTCACGACGGCCACGATGATGGCGATGACGATCGCCCAGATCCACACGGCGAGGCCTTGCTTGGCGCCGCTGAACCGCGCCATCCGGCCGGCGACGTAGCCGCCCGCGAAGTAGGCGATGAACAGGACCAGCCCGATCACGATGGCGCTCACGATGCCGGCCCCGCCGGGGTTGTCCGCCGCGGCGTCGGCAGCCTCCTCCACCGATCCCTCCGCGTTGAGCCCGACCGCTGCACCGATGGCGGCCACCAGGGCCGTCAGGAGCACCGCCGTGCCCATGGCCGTGAGCCACCCGAAGAAGGCCGACCCGAACTTGAAACCGCCGAAGCGTTCCTTCTCCCGCGCGAGCGCGTCGTGATGGACGGCGCGTGCCTGGTCATCCGATACGGCGGTGTTCGAGTCGACGGTGTGGGAGGCGTCGGCGCGCGAAACGCCGGCGTCGGTCGGCTGGGCATCGTACGGGCGCGCGGACTCTCGGCGCTCGGGGGTGTCTCCACTCATGTCGGTGAAGGTAGGCGCTCGCGCGCATGTCGGGCGCCGGGTTGTCCTGCGCGCGAAACCGGCGTAGCCTCCCGGCCCCGGAGGAGAAGGGCCGCCGGCGCCCCTCGCCGACCTAGCGCTTCTTGATGTTGGTGATCGCGTCGGTGTCGGCGGCGCGGCCGTTCGCCGCCCGCTTGTCCGCCTTCGCGACGCGCTTTTCCTTCAGCGTCTTCGCCGGTGCGGTCTTGCCGCCTTCTTTACGCGTGGACTTCTCACCCATGAGGTCTCGCTCCTTCGAGAGTCGCGATGACCCTGTAGGCCTGAGGCTACACGTGCGCGGGTGTGCCGACCGCCGCTCGGACGAGCGGACATCGTGCCCGAGGTCAAGGGGCGTTTGCGCGGGACGGTCGTGCCGCAGCATCGATCCATGACATCCGATGCACACGCCAACGAGCCTCGCCCGACCGATGAGACCGATGAGACCGAAGTCGTCGAGCACGTCGCCGACGAGATACGAGACGACATCCGTCACGGGCAGGTGGAGGAGGATGTCAGTCACGTCCTCGAGGACCGCCTGGAGGAAGCGGGGGTGCACCTGCGCCCCGAAGTGATCGAGGACCTCGCGGAAGAGATCGAGACCGACGTCTCCACCTGACGCGCGCTCGGCTGCGCCGCGGATGCGGGTGGCCGCCCTAGTCTCGAGGGGTGACGCGGCGGGGCATCTACGTGGAGGCCGTCATCCGCGGCGACCTCGACACGCTCTGGCGGCGGACTCAGGATCCGGTGGACCACGTGCGGTGGGACGTGCGGTTCTCGCGGATCGCCCCGACCGGCGCGACAGAGGCGGGCGCGACGCGCTTCACGTATGAGCGGCGCACCCCGGTCCACCTCGTGCGCGGCGTGGGGATCAGCCTCGGCGAGGCGTCGCGGCCGGATGGCACCCGCACCTCGGCGCTGCGGTTCGCCACGACGGATCGCCTGTCCCCCCTCCGCTCCGGGCGGGGATACTGGCGCTACATCCCCACGCCTGAGGGCGTGCGCTTCGTCACCGGATTCGACTACGCGCCCGGATGGGGACCGCTCGACATCGCTGTGCGACCGCTGGTGGGATGGGCGACGGCGTGGAGCTTCGATCGCCTGCGCCTCTGGGTCGAAACCGGCACGCCACCGGAGAACTGGCCGCTGCGCAGCGTGCTGTGGTGGTGGCGACGCGATCGCCCTCGTGCGGCGCGGTGCCGGCGCTCGCCCGAGGGGGGATCGCGCCGAACCGACCAGCTCGCTCACGCCCCGGCCACCCTCGCGACCCTCCCCTCCCCCGAGCGGACGCGATGACGTCGATCTTCGCGCGTGTCCTCGGTGACGACTTCGACCGCCTGCATCCGATGCTCCAGCGCCGTTTCGGGGTCGGGGTGGATGCCCGCGAGGCCTGCATCGGCCGAGGCGTCATGAGCCGGATCCGCCGCGGCCCGTGGTGGACGGTGCCCTTCCTGCAGATCGGCCGACTCCGCAACATCCTGATTCCGGATGTCGGCGCCGACGTGCCCTTCGTCATCCACAACTACCCGTACGTGGATCCGCTCGGACGCGAGACCGTCACCTTCGTGCGGGAATACACGATCGGGCGGCATGTGCGCCGGTTCGACGCCACGATGATCCTCCATCGCGGCCGGGTGGTCGACTACCTCGGCACCCACCAGCATCTCGCCGTCGACCTCGACCTGCGGGTCGACGAGCGCGGCGGGCTCGTCCTCACCTCGGACGCGCAGCGGTTCTATGAAGGGCCGATCGCATTCCGCTTCCCCATGTTCCTGAGTGGGCGCGCGACCCTGCACGAGTACTTCGACGACGAGGACGGCCGATTCCACATCGACCTCGAGGTGCACAACGATCGGCTCGGGTTCCTCTTCGGCTACCGCGGAGCCTTCGAGTGCGAGTGGACGAGCGCGACCGACGCCCCGGCCCGGCTGAAACCCCGACGGCACGAAGCGCGCACGTAGACAGCGCCTCTTCCCCGCGGAGTGCGGCCGACAGCATAGAGCACGCCCCTGGAACGTCGAGGGGGATTGTGCAGACACGTGACGGGACGTTGGAGTGGTCCGATGACCAAGGACACCGCCGCGAGCGCCCCGGAAGCCAAGCACGGTCTCAAGCGCGCCGTCGGGGCTCCCCTGCTGTTCGCGTTCATCGTGGGAGACACGCTCGGAGCCGGCATCTACACGCTGGTGGGCACGATGGCCGCCGATGTGGGTGGCGTCATCTGGCTGCCGCTGCTCATCGCCCTCGTCGTGGCGTTGCTGACCGCGGGAACCTACGCGGAGCTCATCACCAAGTACCCCCATGCCGGCGGAGCCGCCCGTTACGTGGACCGCGCCTTCCACGCGCCGTATCTGTCGTTCCTGGTCGGATTCCTCATGATGGCGTCGGGCATCACGACAGCCGCAGCTCTCGCCAACGCCTTCGCTGGCGACTACCTCCAAGCCCTCATCGAGGTGCCGTCCGTTCCCGTGGCGATCGCCTTCATCATCCTGTTGACCCTGATCAACCTGCGCGGGGTGCGCGAATCGCTGGGCGCCAACCTCGTCGCCTCGGTCATCGAGGTGACCGGCCTCGTCATCGTGATCGTGGTCGCGGCGATCGCGTGGGGCGCCGGGCGGGGAGAGCCGGCGCGCATCTTCGAATTCGCCCCCGACGTGCCTCCGCTGGAGGGGGCATTCGCCGCATCCATCGTCGCCTTCTTCTCGTTCCTCGGATTCGAAGCCGCCGCGAACATGGCCGAAGAGGTGAAGAACCCATCGCGGGCCTACCCCCGAGCCCTCTTCGGCGCGATCATCACGGCAGCCGTCGTGTACCTCCTCATCGCGGTCGGCGCGGTGATCGTCATGCCCCCCGCCGAGCTCGCCGAATCCACCGGACCGCTGCTGGACGTGGTGGCCGCCAGCGGCGTCGGAATCCCGCCGTGGCTCTTCGGTCTCATCGCCCTCGTGGCCATCGCGAACGGCGCACTGTTGTTCATGGTGATGGCCAGCCGCGTCGGCTACGGCCTGGCCGAAGCGAACCTGCTTCCCCGGGCGTTCGCGCGCGTCCTGCCCCACCGGCGTACGCCGTGGGTCTCGATCCTGGTGGTCGCGGGAGCCACCATCGCCCTGAGCGCGGTGGGGGATGTGGCTACGCTGGCCGAGACCACGGTGCTGTTGCTGCTGCTGGTCTTCCTCGCCGCGAACGTGAGCGTGCTCGTCCTGAAGAAGGACAAGGTCGACCACGCGCACTTCACCGTCCCGAAGATCGTCCCGGTGCTCGCGATCATCGCGAGCATCGTGCTGCTGACGCAGCAGAGCGGGATCGTGTGGCTCGCATCCCTCGGCTACATCGCCGTCGGATCGGTGCTGTTCTTCATCGCCCGCCATGGGCGCAAGCGTGGAGAGAGGCGCGAGGAGGAGCGGAATCGGCGCGAGGGTTAGGTAGCGTCGGTGTGCGCACCCGCCGATGCAGAGGAGTCCCATGCCCGTCATCCCGCCGCCCCACGGCGCAGAGCCGATGACCGCATGAGAGCCGACATCGGGACCCGCCGTGTCCAGCTGACGCTGCACAAGCCCTGGTTCGCGCTCTACGCGGGCATCAGGCCGACCGTCGTCATCCAGGGGCGAGGCCAGCCCGCACAGTGGGGTCCCGGCACGTGGCAGCTCCCGGCCGAGGAGACGGCGGTGATCGCGGTGTTCCTCTTCACGCGCCTATGGCGTTTCGGCCGGGCCGAGGCCGCCCTCGAACCGGATGACGCGCCGTCGCTCGTCTACCGGGCCCCCGCGCTCCCGTTCCTCCGAGGGCGCCTCCGCGGGGACGCGTAGCCGGTCGGGCGCATCCGCCGGGACGGGGAGGCGGACGCTCGCGCGCCCCGGGGCGACGCGTCTGGTCGCCACGGTGCCGGGAGCGGTTTACGCTTCCCAAGCGGACTTTCGCGGCTCCCACCCGCCGCGAGCCGCCCCCACCACCGAAAGGCACCTGTGAAGATCGCCCTGCTCCGACGGTTCGTCGCGGCTGCCGAAGAACTGCACTTCCCCCGCGCCGCAGAGAGACTCGGCATCCCGCTCGCTTCTCTCTACACGTCCATCGAGAAACTGGAGGCGGAGGTCGGGCACCCGCTCTTCCGGCGCGAGGGCGAGACACGGCTGACGCAGGCCGGGGAGCTTCTCCTCATCGAGGCGAAGGAACGGATCGCCGCCGCGCCGCCGCCGGCCGAGGCCTCCGTCGCCCCCGCCGGCGGGAAGGCCAAGGCCTCGAAGGGCAAGGGCCGGGCGCCGGTCGTGAAGGGGCAGCCGAAGCCGTACAAGAAGCGTCAGGGTCGCTAGGCGGCCGCCCCTACAGCTCGGTGACCCGGCCCGACTCGACCCGCCATTGCCGGTCGGTGTGCACGGTCGCGAGCATCCGACGGTCATGGGTGACCAGCAGGAGGGTGCCGTCGTAGGACGCCAGCGCCTCTTCGAGCTGCTCGATGGCGGGGAGGTCGAGGTGGTTGGTCGGCTCGTCGAGCACCAGGACGTTCACGCCCCGGGCCTGGAGGAGGGCGAGCCCCGCCCGCGTGCGCTCTCCTGGCGACAGGTCATCGACGGGGCGGGTGACGTGGTCGGCCTTGAGCCCGAACTTCGCCAGCAGCGTGCGCACCTCGCCGGAGGCCATCTCGGGGACGAGCGCTTCGAACGCCGCGGCGAGCGGCTGAGACCCGGCAAGGAGGGAGCGCGCCTGGTCGATCTCGCCGATCTGCACGCTCGCGCCGACACTCGCGCTTCCCTCATCCGGCGCCTGCCTCCCGAGGAGCAGCCGGAGGAGGGTGGATTTGCCGGCGCCGTTGGGGCCGGTGATGCCGATGCGCTCCCCCGCGTTGACCTGCAGCGAGACGGGACCGAGGGTGAACGAGCCTTGCCGGATGACCGCGCCGCTGAGTGTCGACACCACGGAGCTGGAGCGAGGCGCCGCCCCGATGGTGAACTCGAGCTGCCACTCCTTGCGCGGCTCCTCCACCTCGTCGAGCCGGGCGATGCGGCTCTCCATCTGGCGGACCTTCTGGGCCTGCTTTTCGCTCGACTCCGTCGACGCCTTGCGCCTGATCTTGTCGTTGTCGGGCGCTTTCTTCATGGCGTTGCGCACGCCCTGGCTGGACCACTCCCGTTGGGTGCGGGCGCGTGAGACGAGGTCGGCTTTCTTGTCGGCGAACTCGTCGTACTTCTCCCGCGCATGCCGGCGGAGGGTCGCCCGCTCCTGGAGGTAGGCGTCATAGCCACCGCCGAAGACACGGTGGGAGTTCTGCGCGAGGTCGAGCTCCAGCACACGCGTCACGGAGCGGGCGAGGAACTCGCGGTCGTGACTGACGAGCACCACGGCGCCGCGGATGCCCCGGACGAACGCTTCGAGCCGCTCGAGCCCGTCGAGGTCGAGATCGTTGGTGGGTTCGTCCAGCAGGACGATGTCGAATCGCGAGAGCAGCAGCGCCGCGAGGCCGACACGCGCCGCCTGCCCGCCGGAGAGCGAGGTCATCAGCGCGTGCTCCGCAGCGCCGATACCCAGGCCCAGGTCGGCGAGCGCGACCGGGACCCGCTCGTCGAGGTCGGCCGCGCCGCTGGCCAGCCAGCGCTCCAGCGCGGTCGAGTAGGCGTCCGCGGGGTCGACGCCGGGTGGTGCGAGCGAGGGATCCCCGAGAGCGGCGGCCGCAGCATCCATCTCCCGCGTGGCCTCGGCGCACCCGGTGCGTCGCGCGATGTACTCGGAGACGGTTTCGCCGGGGATGCGTTCGTGCTCCTGCGGCAGCCATCCCACGAAGGCATCGACCGGCGAGAGGGCGAGGGTGCCGGCCTGCGGCTCGTCGATGCCCGCGAGCAGGCGGAGGAGGGTGGACTTTCCCGCGCCGTTGGCCCCGACCACTCCGACCACGTCGCCCGGTGCGACCGTGAGGTCGAGCGAGTCGAAGAGCGTGCGATGGCCGTACCCGCCGGCCAGGCCCGAGGCGACGAGTGTTGCAGTCATCCTTCGATCCTGTCACCCCCGCACGCGCCCGCCGTCCGGGACGCTGCGGGGCGCGCGGCAGCTCAGCGGCGGTGCCGGATGCCGATACTGAAGTAGGCCGCGGGCCCGATCCAGTTGACCAGGATCGCGGGGATCCAGGCCGGTTTGGGTCCGCGCACCTCGTCGGGATCGCGACGCGCGAGGTCCCAGAACGCCAAGAATGCGAACGTCACCTGCACGAGGCCGAGAAGCCCCAAGCCGGCCTTGGCGCCGGCGGAGAGGGCGGGGAGCGCTGAGAGGGCCTTGCGGGAGTGGATCATCGAGTGGCTTTCGTTCATGCGTCCATCCTGCTCCTCGAACGGCGGAAGCACACGGTCTTGCCTCCGCGGGGAATCAGTCCCAGGCGAGGTAGTCCTCGATCTGCATGCCGATGTCGCCGGGATGCGTCAGGGGAAAGAGGTACCCGCCCCCCTCGATGCGCGCGGCGCTGGCACGGTCGGCGGCGGATGCCTGCAACTGATCGCCGTTCGCGGGCACCGTGACCCGGTCATCGGTGCCCTGGAGGATCAAGACCGGCAGGGTCGGGGCCAGCGGCATCCAGTCGTCCGTGGGGGTGGCCGCCAGAGCCGAGGACTGCAGCGGCTCGACGGTGAGGTCGCGCGAACGGGAGAAGACGCTCCACGCCCACGTCGGGTCGACCGAGGCGCCGGCGAGGACCCGCATCGCGTCGATCGCATCCGCGTCCGCCGCATTCGACAAGGCGGTCCGCAGCGCCTCCGCCGCGTCGTCGGCCACCGGCTCCGTGCCCTCGACGCCCATCAGGAGCACGCCCTCGGTGCGGTCGTGGTGGTCCAGCGCGACCGTACGCGCCAGCGCGCCGCCGAACGCGTGTCCGCCGATCCACGCCGACGCGAGGCTCAGGTGATCGAGGACGTCGATGACGTCCTGCGCCAGATCGTGCAAGGTCAGGGCTGCATCCGCATCGCTCGGCCGCCGGACGCCGATCCGGATCATCCGGAAGCCCTCCTCGACGAGGACGTGGGCCAGAGTGCCGAGGGAGGAGATGCTCAGGCCCCGAGCGGGCAGGAGCACCACCGCGGGGCCCTCGCCCTCATCGACGAAGGAGATGGCACGGCCATCGGGTTCGAAGGTCTGGGGCGTTGCAACTGTCATACGTCCATTCTCCCGGATGGTGGGAGAGTCGCCGTCACACTAGCCTGCCCTCATGACGTGGCAGGACTTCTGGAGCACGACGTTTCCGGCCTACCTCGGTGCCCTCGGATCGATCGCCGCCAGCGCGGTGGCGGTGGCCGCGTTCATCCGCGACATCCGGACCCGCGCCGGCCTGCGGGAGGTGGCCGACGCCGCCACGACGGTCGAGATCACGTCGACCGGCGGCGCGCGAATCGCCCCGGAGCAGCCGCCGACCGTATGGCCGGGGCCTCCGGCCGATCGCACCGAGGAGCCGCACAGCGAGGAGCCACGTCTGGAGCTCACGACGCGGGGGACGCAGACGGTACTGCGCAATCTCGGTGCCGCGCCGATTCGGATCACGGAGCTGCGTGTGCCGTCCGGGGGCAAGGAACTGACCCTCCGCGACCCGCTTCCCGCGCGGATCGAGCCGGGCGAGGGTTACGGTTTCGTCATCCGGGATCTGCTGGGCGGGCCGGCCATCGCGGCGCTGCTGGTGGGCTGGTCGGACGCCGACGGCACCACCCGGCTCAGCCGCTTCTTCATCTGATCACCCGCGCCAGAGCGGACAGGTCGTCCACGTCGAGATCGATGGATCAGCGGTACCCGTTGCGCGCGGAACGGAAGCGCGCGTCAGACGCCCGATCGGATCGTCAGCTCCGGGATCTGCGCGTCGCGGGGCAGATCGAGCACCGTCAGCATGCTGGTGACCACCGACTCCGGATGCATGAACGCAGCGGGGTCGTACGGCTTGCGCTCCTGCTCGTGAACCCGTTCCTGCATCGCCGTCGCCGTGCGGCCGGGGAAGACCGACGACACCCGCACACCGTGTGAGGCTTCCTCTGCCCGCAGCGAATCGGCGAGCGCCTTGAGCCCGTGCTTGGAGGCCGCGTACGCGGCCCAGTCCGCAGCTGCACGCAGGCCCGCGCCGGAGTTGACGAACAGAACCTGCCCCTTCGCCGCCCGCACCGCCGGGAGGAGCAGTCGGGTCAGCTCCGCGGGCCCGACGAGGTTCACGTTCAGCTGCGACGTCCACAGTGCGACCGGCATCTCGGCGACGGGACCGAGGTCGACCACGCCGGCGACGTGGATGACGGAGTCCAGCCGGGCGGGGAGCTCCTGGGGTGACAGCGCCGCCGCCAGGTCGGCCGGCGCCGCCAGGTCGGCGACCACGGTCTTCGCTCCGGGGAACCGCTGCTCGAGTTCAGCCGCGCGAGCCGTGCTGCGCGCGAGGAGGATGACGTCGTCGCCGCGGGCGCGCAAACGCGTCGCGAGCGCGGCGCCGATACCCGACCCGGCGCCGGTGAGGAAGTGCACGGTCATCGCACCATCCTGGCACGCGGGTGTCGGCCGGGAGCGGGGCTCTCAGCCCTGGTCGACTCGGCGCAGCTGCGAGCCGACGATCAGGAAGAAGGCGCCCAGGCCTGCCACGAGGGCACTCACCCCATAGGCCAGGACCGACGTCATCAGCGAGGTGCGCAGCGACGCCGCCGTGGACAGCGTCGCGCTCTGCTTGCGCAGTTCCCGTTCCTCGTCGCTGCCGGCTTCCACCTCCCGCAGCGCGTTGCTGATGTCGGAGAACGTGCGCCGACCCGCGCCCCGTTCGGCGTTGGCCTTGATGACGAGCGCCTCCGCGTAGGCCGTCGCCGGACCCTGCACAGCCTTGCCCGCAAGCACAGGGGCGTTTCCCGGCACGGTGATGTTCTCGTCGCGCAGCTGCTTGGTCACAGCGAACCATGCCCCGGCGCCGCCGGCGAGGAGCACTGAGCCGGCAGCGACGGCGAGGCCCCCGACACGGCGGATGCGGGAGATAAGGGGCAGAGAGGTCATCGATCGTCCTTCCGGGCGCGAGTGTATAGACGAATCCTCGCAGGTCCGCCTCTGTGTTGGCCGTCGATGACCGCCTGGGCGGCTTCGGCGGGCGCGCTACCACTACGGATGACTAGACCCCCATCACCCTCCCGGTCGGTAGGCAGCCGCCAGCGCCATGCACTCGATCCCGTTGCAATGGATCGGTAGTCAACCGATCGTGTACACCATGCCGCGATGTTCGTCTGCCAGCTGGCGGACAAAGCGTTGCGCGCGACGCAAGTAGTCGAATACGTACGCTATTTCGTGCTCCGGATCGGCGCCTGGGCGCATAGCATCCCGGAACCGGACGATCGCCTGAGCATCGTCGATGTCCGTCAGGTCGCTCGCGATATCCGGGATCTCATCGGGTGGCAGTACCCGCACCCACGGGTCCCATCCCAGGCCATGCGAGGTCACGTTACCCTCGAACATCCGAAATGCTGGCCGCGCATGCGCGTCCGCCAATGTCGGGCCCGTCAGCGCCTGAAGATCCCGCCACGCTTTGTCCAAATAGAGCATGTCCCGTTCGGGAACCGTCTGTTCGAACGTCGCGACGCTGATGGCGGCGCCTGGCTCGAGTCCCCACGCGTCCGCCAACGGATCAGCCGAGAGGATGCTGTGCGGGTCGGCGAGCGCCCGTGCTGTCAGGTGCTGGTCGAAGGCGTACGCGTAGTATCTGATTCCCATTCCGCCAGCGTGCCCGTGCGTGATTGCGCGTGGTCGCCAGCGACGGCATCTGTGCGTCCAGACAGCGGGCGTGCCCCTGTGGAGGAGCCGCCGACGGGGGCACCGCGGGATCCCTCCGTCGCCGCTTCAATACGGAGCACATGGCGACGCGGAGCTCACCGCGTCGTACGTCAACGGGGGCGCGAGTGCACCACTCGATGAGCGATCCAGCAAAATCCACCTCGATCACCTCCTCGCTCACGCTGCGGTCGCAGTCGCCTCGGAAGAAGCGAAACAGATGAGCGCTCAACTCGAGCTCGTCGACCTCATCCAGCCCTCAACTCTGCGGGATGAACCCGGCCCAGGTGTCGAATCGGGCACTTATCGGCATCAACGTATGCGGGGCCACCGGACAGCCGACCCATCGGCGTGTCATTTCAACGTTTATGTTTTCACTGAGCGCGCCAGCCCCGTGCTCGCCCTGGTACGCGAAAGGATTCCTAACAAAGGACGACCCGCGCCTCGGTCCGCGTCGAGTAACGTGCAGCAGTTCCGCAGTTCCGCAGTTCCGCAGTTCCGCAGTTCAGTCATCCTAGGTCCCGAGCAATCCCGCAACCGGCTCCGCCGCGGGCGGGGAGTCGCGCGCACGTCGATCTGGGTTACGCTCCGTGCTGGCACAGCGCCACCGGGCGGCCCGCCACTTCGGCGCGCCGCGCGCGAAACTAGCGATGCCCCAGGGCCAGCGAGAGCTAGAGTCGAGGGTTGATACCGCTTGCGCTAAAGACAGGATCCACGATGCCCCCCCGACCTAAGGCCATCGACCTGTTCGCAGGCGCGGGCGGCGCAACACAAGGTCTTCGCGACGCAGGCTTCGATGTGATTGGTGCGGTTGAAATTGACGCCGACTCAGCCTCGTCGTACCGCCTAAACCATCCCGAAGCGCGCGTATGGGAACGTGACATAAAGTCCATTTCGGCGACAGGCATGCGGGACGAACTAGGACTGGCAGTAGGCGAGCTGGCGCTCCTCAAGGCATGCCCGCCGTGTCAAGGTTTCTCCACTCTCGCGGAGGGCCGCATCAGCACTGATGATGCGCGCAATGACTTGGTAGGGCACACCATCCGCTTTGTAAGAGCATTCAAGCCAAAGAGCGTGCTGCTCGAAAATGTCCCGGGCCTGCGAAGAGACCGCCGACTGAAGGAGCTTCTCGACGCACTCCGCAAGCTTGGCTACGCAGCTAAGAGCTACTCCGTGAACGCAGCAGATTTTGGCGTTCCGCAGAAGCGCCATCGGCTGATCGTCGTTGCGCTTCGAGGGCTTCGATCGAGCCTTCCGAAGCAGCTGACCCCGGAGGATCCTGAGGCCCCAGTAACCGTACGGGAAGCATTTGAGGCCCTCGACGATGTTGATTTGTCGTTCGACGCTCTGAGCGAAGAGCGAATGGTTCCGCCAATGGTCCAACGCCGGATCGATGCGATTCCGGAAGCTGGGAGCCGCTTTGACCTTCCGGCAGACCTTCAACTCGCTTGCCACGTCAAGTTTGATGGGCGACGGAATGCGACAGGTTCCTATGGACGAATGAAGTGGGACGCCCCCTCAGCCACGATGACCACTCGGTGCACGACACCCTCAAGCGGCCCCTTTATTCATCCTGGGAAGAACCGCCCGATCACACTTCGCGAAGCTGCATCTCTTCAGACGTTCCCCTCGAGCTACAGGTTCTCCGGCACGAGGGGATCCATCGAGAGGCAGATTGGCAATGCAGTGCCAGTCAAGATGGCGCAACGGATCGCGTTCGACCTGCTGAAGCGCATTGAGTAAAGAGTCGCTCGTCGCAAAGCATAGAAAGCGGCTTCATAAACCTAGGAGACGTCGAGGAGGTCCGCGTCTTCAGAGAGTGGTTCAGGGTCATCGAGGTCGTCGATCGCGGCAATCCGCGGATCTTCCGGTGCCCGATCTTTGATGACATCCAAGAAGTCGCGGTGTGCGCGCTCGGCTGCCTCGAGCAAGTGGTCCCACGGCTGGATCCTGTATCCCTGACTGATGAGGTCGTTGCGGAGTCCCTCAACACCGGGGGTCCGGCTCAGATGCGAATAGATCATGACTCCAGCGACGTTCGTCCGCACGGTCGACGCATTGCCCGCCCGACTGTTGCGCTCTTTGAGGGTGTTGACGTAGTCCTGCAGTTGCCGCAGTTCGGTCGTTCCAATAGTCTCGCCCGGTCGTTTCACTTCGATAACAATCGCCGTCGAACTGTCGCCTACACACATGAAGTCCAGTCGGCGCTGGTCGCCCTCATTTACCGCGCTGTGGAAGGTCTCTCGAAGTACCGTTTCGAGAGACCGCTCGTGATGGAGCATCTCCCAAGCGGGATCGATCAGCCAGGGATGTTCACGAAGTAGATCCTGCATGACTGGCTTCTCCGGGGCGCGTTCGCGGATCAGGCGCCGTAGGGTCTTCACGACTATCACGCGCCCACGGATAATCTGCGCGGTTTGCACGGCCTCAAGGATGTCCCACTCGGAGATCAGTTCGGTGAGGGAAGCTTTGGACTCCTGTGGCAGGGCGCTAAGTTCCTTGAGCAGCGCAAAGAACTGCTCGTTCTCATACGCAGACAGAAGGATCTGCACGATCTCGTCGAGCCGCTCACTCTCGATGGTAGGAGCGTCCGCAAGGGTATCGATCGCTTTGAGAAGCTCGCGCTGCTGCCTCTCCGGAAACTTCTCAATTCGGTCGAGGTACGGAGTGGATCCCCGAAGACGCTCCTTTTGCTTCTCCGCCCGCGCCGCTGCCCATTTGCGAAGCGCGTCTCGAACCATCCCTTGCCCCCACTCCAGGAGCGGCAGAGCGACCGGGTTTTCCCACAAGATCGTGGCGCGATCTGTCGCGATCAGGTCTTCGCCGAAGGCATCGAGTCCGTCAACAAAGACCTGGCCAGTGAGGTACTGCAAACCTAGTTGATTCTGCGTGCCGCCGCTCAGTTCGAAGAAAAACGGCGTCTGCGCTAGTTTGCCCCGCGAAAGGACCGAGACCCCGCGGATGTCGTCGTTCTTGATCGGCTTCTCCGTGAAGCCGACCCACCACGTCACGGTGCCCACGCCGCCTATGTCGACCGTGTCCACGCCCTCGGTGGGGTAACGGAACTGAAGCTCCGTGCTATCTGGCTGAAGTACCTGATCGTTGAGCTCAACCTCGAAAGTTGACCCCAGTATCGAGAACCGGCGACCCATGCTCCGAAAGAATGACTCCGACAGAATCCGGTTCTTGAGCTGGAGTTCCGTCAAGCGGATTTCTGTGCCGTCCTCGAGGTTCTCTCCTTCTGCGACGGCGCGGTCCTCCCGCACTCTCGGCTTGTACGCTCGCGTATTGCTCTCCAGAATTGCGTCATACGACATTTCGAAGCTGGTCAACCAGCCATTCTTCACCGACGTCACCGTGACAACTTTTGCGATGCCGAAACCGGCGAGCTTCCCGAGCCCCTTCCGTCCCAACACCAGCCGTCCGCTCGGTGAGCGATCATTCCCACTCGCCCGGCGGTCACGGCCAACGACCAAGTACTTGTCGTTCAAGTCGTCGAACGTCATGCCGATTCCGTTGTCGCTGATGACGATCTCGGATCCGGCGTCAAGTGCGGTGTCGAGCGGAATCTTGACCACAACCCTCGTCGCGTCGGCATCGTAGGAATTGGAGATTAGCTCAGCGATTGCGGGCACCGCGCCCGAGTACATCTGCAGCCCAAGATGCTTCACCAGGGATCCGGCGAAGTCCATTCTGAGTTCACGCGATGCCTCGTTCGTACTTGCGACGGTCATCTCCGAACCATATCGGAGGGCTGCGGTGGGGGCGCGCCGGATATAGCGCTTCGGTGCGCCGCACTCGAAGGGCAGCTCGGAGCGCTCGT
This sequence comes from Microbacterium sp. Z11_20, assembly GCF_057197605.1. Classification (NCBI taxonomy): domain Bacteria; kingdom Bacillati; phylum Actinomycetota; class Actinomycetes; order Micrococcales; family Microbacteriaceae; genus Microbacterium; species Microbacterium sp. Z11_20. The sequence goes on from NZ_JBXVOQ010000006.1 coordinate 169,915, forward strand.
GCGAGTGCGCTGCGGGCGATCGTTTGAGTCAAGCGCGCTTGGTCTTGCCCACTTATCGGGGCCCGAGCGATGAAGCCTCCGCGGATTTTGCGACTCGCGGCCACGGAATGGGGCCTGGGTGGCTTCGTGGTTGACGGGCACCGCAAGCCCGCCCCCTGCTCGGCATCGCAGTGAGCTCGAGTTGGCGGTTCCGGCCGGTCGATTCCATGTGTCAAAGAGAGATCGTCGACCAGGGCGAGGTGGGCGATGGCTAGCATCGAGCAGCGTCCTGACGGCGCGTGGCGCGCCCTCTACCGCGATGAGCTCCGCAAGCAATACTCGCGGCCCTTCCGCGCGCCAAGGGCGACGCGCAACGGTGGCTCGACGAGGTCGCATCGCAGTTCGTCACTGGGCAGTAAAGCCGGGCGCGGTCTCCCTCGGCGGCGCATACTTCGCCGACTGGTCGCAGCGCCAGGTGTGGGCGCCGACGACGGTGGTCGCGATGACCCTCACGGTCGCGAACTGCGCCTTCCTTGACGTCGGACTGCGCACCATCCGCCGATCTCACGTCGAGGCGTGGGTGAAGCAGATGCACGCCGGAGGAAGTCGCGGCGATCATGGCCGCCGCCGCGGACTGGTTCCGACCGTTCATCGCTTTCTGCGCCTCCCACCGCCAGATCCGCGTGCGACGGCAGGTGCCGCGCAAGCCCGGCGGCCTGGTCGACATGCGTCCGCCGAAGGACGGATCCGAGCGCGACATCCCTGCGCCCGACGAGCTGCTGAACCTGCTCAGCGAGCACCCCGCGAAGTGCCACCCGTTCAGCGCCGGTAAGTGGCTTTTCTACGGCAAGCGCAACGAACCGCCCCGCCAGAACACCGTCCAATACTGGTGGAACACGACGCTGAACGTGCCGGCGTCGGGCGCGTCCGGGTACACGACCTGCGGCACTTCTACGCGTCGGGTTTGATCGCTGCGGGGTGCGGTGTGGTGACCGTTCAGCGTGCCCTCGGACACGCGAAAGCGACCGCGACGCTGAACACCTACAGCCACCTCTCGGCCACCGCCGATGAACCACGAGGGCCGTTGCGGGCGCTCTCGTCGGAAACGTTCTGCGGACTTTGGCGGACTCCTTGCGGACTGGATCGCCAACTTCCGCGGAATTCCGCGGCAAAACGGGCCATTCAGTTGTTGAAGCGGAACTCCACCACGTCGCCGTCCTGCATGACGTAGTCCTTGCCCTCCAGGCGGGCCTTGCCGCGCGAGCGGGCCTCGACCACAGAGCCGGCGTCGATGAGGTCGTCGAACGAGATGACTTCGGCCTTGATGAAGCCCTTCTCGAAGTCGGTGTGGATGACACCGGCCGCCTGCGGAGCCTTCCAGCCCTTGCCGATCGTCCACGCGCGAGCCTCTTTCGGGCCGGCGGTGAGGTAGGTCTGCAGGTTGAGCGTGTCGAATCCGATGCGCGCGAGTTGGACGAGCCCCGACTCCTCCTGCCCGGTCGAAGCCAGCAGCTCGGCGGCATCCTCCGGGTCGAGCTCGATGAGCTCCGACTCGATCTTCGCGTCGAGGAAGACCGCCTTCGCCGGAGCGACGAGAGCGGCCAACTCGGCCTTGCGCGCGTCATGCGTCAAGACCGCCTCATCCACGTTGAAGACGAAGATGAACGGCTTGGCGGTCAGCAATCCGAGTTCACGGATGGGGGCGAGGTCGATGCCGGAGGCGGAGAGCAGCTGGCCCTTCTGGAGCGCCAGCTCGGCAGCTCGCGCGGTCTCGAGGACGGCGGGGTCGAGCTTGCGACCCTTGACCTCCTTCTCGTACCGCGTGATCGCTTTCTCCAGCGTCTGGAGGTCGGCGAGCTGCAGCTCGGCGTTGATGGTCTCCATGTCGCTGGCCGGGTTCACGGCGCCCTCGACGTGCACGACGTCGTCGTCGGCGAATCCGCGCACCACCTGGGCGATCGCATCCGCCTCCCGGATGTTCGCCAGGAACTGGTTCCCGAGCCCCTCCCCCTCGCTGGCGCCGCGCACGATGCCGGCGATGTCGACGAACGACACGACGGCCGGCACGATGCGCTCCGAGTGGAAGACCTCGGCGAGCTTCTCGAGCCGCGGATCGGGAAGATTCACCACACCGATGTTGGGCTCGATCGTCGCGAAGGGATAGTTCGCTGCGAGCACCTGATTCTTGGTCAGGGCGTTGAACAGGGTCGACTTGCCGACGTTCGGGAGACCGACGATTGCGATGGTGAGAGCCACGGGAGTCCAGTCTACCCGGGGGGATGCTGCGCCTCAGCGCCCGCCCGCCTCCCCCGGGCTCCGCCGACCGCCACCCCCACGCACGCGAGAAACGACGATCCGGACGAGACACCACGCGGCGCGTTATGTCTCGTCCGGGATGTTGTTTCTCGCCGGGCTGTGCGGGCGGGGCGCGCGGAGGGCGGCAGGGATGCTGTCACCCGGGTGCGCCGGCGCGCCGGGCGCGAGACATAACAACTCGGACGCGACAGGACGCGACGCGTTATGTCTCGTCCGGGGTGTTGTTTCTCGGCGCTGGGCCGACGCGCGCGGGCGGCGGAGGCGGGGGCGCTGGGCCGACGCGCGCGGGCGGCGGAGGCGGGGCGCTGGGCCGACGCGCGCGGGCGACGGCGGCGGGGACGGGCGGGCTAGGGGCGGATGGCGCGGAACGCGCGCGTGACGTAGGGAAGGTCGACCACGGCGGGGCCGACGGCGCCGATCTCGTCGCACAGGTCGGCGAGCGCCTGCTCGATGCGCGCGCGTTCGTCTGGCTCGGCGGTGAGGAGGTAGCTGCGCGAGCGGGCCATGGCGAAGATGTCGTCGCGCGTCATGGGGCGCGTCCAGCGCCAGGAGCGTTCCTCCACACGGTCGAACGGCGCACCCACGCTCGGACCCCCCTCGGCGAGCATCTCCTCGGCCTGGCTGCTGTGCATCGCCGCGGTGAGACGCTGCACCCACGGCGTGCGCTCGTCGCGGATGTTCCACACGAGGCCCAGCACTCCCCCGGACCGCAGCACGCGGGCCACCTCGGCCGATGCCGAAGGCACGTCGACCCAGTGCCACGCCTGACCGAGAAGCACCGCATCCAGCGCCGCGTCCGGGAGGGGCAGCGCCTCGGCGCGCCCGATGAAGGTCGGAACGCCCACGACGTTCGCGCGGAGGCTCTCCAGCATCCCGGCGTCCGGATCGATCGCGATGACCTCGGCGCCGCTCTCCACGATGCCGCGCGTGAGCTTGCCGGTACCGGCGCCGACGTCGGCGACGCGGAGCGCCCGGCCGGGCCCGCGCACGGGTTGCAGCATCCAGGCCACCGCCTCGGCCGGATACGACGGGCGTCCCGCCTCGTAGGTATCGGCTGCGGCTCCGAACGACGTCGACATCTCTTCGCGGCTGGCCATTCTTCGACCCTACGCGGACCCCCGGCCGCGGGATGTCCCACTTCTGCAGCTTTCGGCAACCCAGAAGCTGCAGAAGTGAGACAGCACAGCTGGAGGAATCGCCATCCCCGCGGCGCGCCTGACCGGCGGACACGGACCGGGCGGCGACTCTGGGGGCGTGCCCTTGGACTTCACCGCGATCGACTTCGAGACGGCGAACTCCAGCAATGCCTCGGCCTGCTCCGTGGGCATGGTGCGCGTGCGGGACGGCAAGGTCGTCGCAACGGCAGGATGGCTCATCCGCCCACCGGCCGGGCACGACACATTCGTCGACTTCAACATCGGCATCCACGGGATCCGGCCGGAGGATGTCGCGTCGGCTCTCGGGTGGAGCGCTCAGCTCGACCAGCTGACCGCGTTCGCCGGCGCAGACGTGCTGGTGGCGCACAACGCCGGCTTCGACATGGCGGTGCTCCGCCGCGCGTGCGAAGCGACCGGCGATGTATGCCCGCCGTACCGCTACCTGTGCAGTCTCCACGTGGCCCGTCGCACGTACGAGCTGGCGTCCTATCGCCTGCCCCTCGCCGCCGCGGCGGCCGGCTTCGGAGACTTCGCCCACCACGACGCCCTGGCCGACGCGCTCGCGTGCGCGCATATCGTGATCGACGCGGCCCGCCGCGTGCAGGCCGACGACGTGGATGCTCTCGCTGCCGCCACGGGCGTGCGGATCTCGGCGATCGCCGCCCCGCGCGTGGACGCGATGCTCGCCGTCGCCTGAGCGATGTCGGTGGCCGAGCACACAATGACGGCATGGACGCACTGACTCTTCCCCTGGTGGCGATCGCCTGCGTCCTCGTGGGTGCGCTCGCCGGGTTCGCCGTGGGCACGTCGCGCGCTGCCGCCCGCAGTGCACGAGAACGTGCCGACCTCGCGGCTCGTCTCGCCGGAAGCGAGGCGGGGCGGGCGGGCGTGCAGGCGCAGCTGGATCACCAGCAGCTGCTGTACCGCGAGCTGGCCGGCCAGACCCGCGCCGAGCAGGCGGCCCGGGAGGAGCGCGAGCGACGGGAGCAGACCGTGCTCCGGGCTCTCGAGCCCGTGCGGGAAACCCTCGGGACAATGCAGCGCAAGGTGGAAGAGCTCGAACGCGACCGCGGTGCCCAGTTCGCGACCCTGAGCGAGCAGCTGCGGCGCGCGTCCCAGTCGGACGAATCGCTGCGGGCGACGACCGAGTCGCTCGCCTCGGCCCTCCGATCGGGCACAACGCGCGGCGTGTGGGGCGAGACGCAGCTGCGCCGGGTCGTGGAGGCGGCCGGGCTTCTTCGCTATGTCGACTTCGATACGCAGTCGACGCTCGCGACCGACTCCGGCGGTACCGCCAGGCCCGATCTGATCGTGCGCCTGCCCGGCGACAAGACGCTCGCCGTGGACGCGAAGGTGCCCCTCGATGCGTTCCTGGAAGCCAGCGCCATTGCGTTCACCGCCACCGGCGCCGAGGGTGCTCGCCGCAAGTCGCTCCTCGACAAGCACGTGCGCGCCGTCCGAGCACACGTCGACGCGCTCGCGAAGAAGGCGTACTGGGCCGCGTTGCCCACCAGCCCCGAGTTCGTGGTGTGCTTCATCCCCAGCGAGTCGCTCCTGGCCGCCGCGCTCGAGGAAGATCCTGGCCTCCTCGACTACTCGTTCGCCAAGCGCGTGGCGCTCGCCTCCCCCGTGAACCTCTGGGCCGTGCTGAAGACGGTGGCGTACACGTGGACGCAGCAGGATGTGTCGCAGGAGGCGCGGCAGCTGTTCGCCCTCGGAACGGAGCTGTACGAGCGCATCGGGACCGTAGCCGGTCACGCCGATGATCTGCGGCGGGCGCTGGAGCGGACGGTCGACAGCTACAACCGGTTCGCCGGCTCACTGGAGAGTCGCGTGCTCGCCAGCGCACGCCGTTTCCCGGGCATCGACGACACCAAGCTGGATGCGGTTTCCCCGCCCCGAGCGGTCGAGACCCCGCTTCGGCGGTGGAGCGCGCCGGAACTGGTGGCCGTCGACCCGGCCGAACCCGTCGTGGGTGCGGACCTCGGCGACGTCCGGCAGCGGATCGAACTCGACGAGCGCTAGCTGCGGCCGCCAGTGGGTCAGGCGCCGCCGGGGACGAAGCTGAGCAGTGTGATGACCGCGCCGGAGACGAGAACGAACGCGCCCACCATCCACCACGCGCTGATCTGCTGTCCCTCTTCGCGCCGGACGCGGAACAGCACATCCGGCCGGCGTGCAGGGTCAACGGCGTTGGCGATGACAGCCTGGGCGCCCGTCTTGGGCGCCGGAGTGTTCGTCTGCACAGACATCTGGCGTTACCCCTCGATGATCGTTCTGAGAACAGCATCCCCATCGACACCATGGACAATTTTGCCAGACTTCGCCGCGGGGAGGTGTCACGACTCGATCACAGTGGCGACCTCATCGATCACCGCGGCGACCTGACGTCACGCTTCCAGCCCACGGCGCGCGCCACACCCGCTTGCGCGACGCGTCACGGCCGTGCGGGCTCCTGCCGGACGCACCTCCCCTCCACAGGACGCCCCCGCGAGGGATACTCCACAGAACCGGTCCGCGCCATCCGCAGTGTCGGAGGTTCATGCGATGTTTATGCCATGGAAAGCCCCGGTAGGTACGAAGATAACAGCGAGAACCCCGACCTCGCTGACATCGTCGACGGGCTGTGCGGGTATCAGGAAGCGGTGGCGGCACTCGAAGCCGAAGCGCTGTTCCACTTCGCGGCCGCCATGCGCATCGCCCTCTCCCGCATGGCCCATCGCCCCCGGATGGATCAGACGCGGGAGATGGTGCTGCGCGCCGTCGCCGCCGAGATCGGCGCGGCGCTGCGCTGGAACGACCGCGCGGTACAGCACCGGATGGGCGACGCGCTCGCACTCACCGAGAAGTTCCCCGCGACCGTCGAGGCGCTCGCCTCGGGTCGGATCACGCTGCGGCACGCCGCCGTCATCCACGACGCCGGCGCCGCCCTGCTGGGCGCGGACGAACGGGCGGCGTTCGAGCGGGTCGTTCTGGAGCGCGCGGTGAGGGAGACGGCGGCGCGTACCAAGGCGTTCGCCACGGCGCTGGCGGAGCGTCTGCATCCGGAATCGATCACGGTCCGCTTCCAGCGTGCCGAGCAGACCCGCATGGTCACGGTCACGGAGGTCGATGATGGGATGGCGGAGTTGCGTGCTCTTCTCCCGGCGGCCCTGGCCTATGCCATCCACGACCGTCTCTCCCAGCAGGCCCGCGCCATCCGCAGCGCCGCGGCCGACCCAGCGAACGAACGGCCGCCGGCACGAGACAGCGATGCCGACGCGAGAACGACCGCGGCCCCCGACGCCGTCCCCATCGGGGATACCCGCACCCTTCACCAGGTGCGAGCCGACCTGCTGTGCGACCTCGTCCTCACGGGGCAGCCCGCCATCGATCCGACGAAGGACAAGACGCCCGGCGGCCTGGGCGCGATCCGGGCGCGCATCCAGGTGACGGTGCCTGCCCTCACGGCAGCCGGCCGGACCGACCGCGGCGCGAGTATCGAGGGAAAGTGCCCCATCGATGCGGCGACCGCCCGCCGCCTCATGGCCGGAGCTCCCGGATGGGACCGGATCCTCACCGATCCCGTGAAAGGCACCGTGCTGGCCGTCGACCGCTACCGGGCCACCGACCCCATGGTCCGCTTCCTCGAGGCTCGCGACATCTTCTGCCGGTTCCCGGGGTGCCGCATGCCTGCCCGGCTCTGCGATCACGACCATAACCTCGACCACGCGCGAGGCGGGCCGACCGACGTCTGCAACCTCGCCTGTCTCTGCAAGCGACATCACACGCTCAAGACGGAGACCGACTGGGTCGCGACGCAACTGCCCGGCGGATCCATCGAGTGGACCTCACCGCTCGGACGCCGCTACGTCGATGAACCGATCCCGCGCGTGGTGTTCCTGCCCGACGGTGATCCGCCGCCGTTCTGAGCGCCCGTCTGAGCGCGGGTCAGAGCGTGGGTCAGAGCCACTTGGACGTGAGGTGCTCCGACGTGACGCGACGGAGCGTCCCGGATGCGCTGCGAAGGACGACGCTCTCCGTGTAGACCCAATCGCGGTCCCGCCGCACTCCCGCGACGAGCTGGCCGTCGGTGACGCCGGTGGCGACGAAGATCGTGTTCTTGCCCTTGACGAGGTCGTCCGCCTCGTAGACGAAGTCGTCGAACTTCAGGCCGTCGTCGGCGCCCTTCTGGCGCTCGTCATCGGTCTGCGGCCGCAGACGCCCCTGGATGTGTCCGCCGAGAGCCTTGATCGCACAGGCCGTGACGATGCCCTCGGGGCTCCCTCCGATACCGACGCACATGTCGGTACGGGCGTCGTGGCGGGCCGCATTGATACCGCCCGCGACGTCGCCGTCGCTCATGAGCCGCGTGCCGGCACCGGCGTCGCGGATGTCCTGGATGAGCTGCTCGTGGCGGGGCCGGTTGAGTACCGACACGACGATCTCATCCACGGGCTTACCGAGCGCCTTCGCCAGGCGACGGATGTTCTCGCCGATGGGAAGACGGATGTCCACGACCCCGACGCCGGCGGGACCGGTGACGAGCTTGTCCATGTAGAACACGTTCGAGGCATCCAGCATGGTTCCGGCGTCCGAGACCGCGATGACCGACAGCGCGTTCTGACGACCGGCCGCCGTCAGCGAGGTGCCGTCGATCGGGTCGACCGCCACATCGCACTGGGGCCCGCGACCGTTGCCCACCTTCTCGCCGTTGAACAGCATGGGGGCGTCGTCCTTCTCGCCCTCGCCGATCACGATCGTCCCGTCGAAGTTCACGGTGGTGAAGAAGGCGCGCATCGCATCGACGGCAGCGCCATCGGCTGCCTCCTTATCGCCGCGACCGATGAAGGGCACCGCGCGGATGGCGGCAGCTTCGGTGGCACGAACGAGTTCGAGTGCGAGGTTGCGGTCGGGATGCAGGGGGCTCATGTCGGCCGTAAGACTCACCATGCGGTCAGCCTATCGACGCGGGCGTAATGATCGGCCGTTCCGGCACCCGCGCGGCACGAAGGAATGCCGTTTCTTTCCCCTCAGGAAGATGCGCCGGTCCTCCGACGTGGCGGGGGTACTCCGTGGTGGGGAAAGCCCTTCGGTAGGCTGGCCGGGAACCCCCACTCCACGATCGAGGAGCAGTCATGCCCGTCGCCACGCCCGACCAGTACGCCGATATGCTCGACCGCGCCAAGGCCGGCGGCTTCGCGTACCCCGCCATCAATGTCTCCAGCTCGCAGACCATCAACGCGGTGCTGCAGGGTCTCACCGAGGCCGGTTCGGACGGCATCCTTCAGGTCACCACGGGAGGCGCCGACTACTTCGCCGGGCACACCGTCAAGGGCCGCGCGACCGGCGCCCTCGCTTTCGCGCGCTACGTCACCGAGGTCGCCAAGAACTACCCGATCACGGTCGCCCTGCACACCGACCACTGCCCCAAGGACGCTCTGCCCGGCTTCGTCCTGCCGCTGATCGAGGCCTCCGAGGAGGAAGTGAAGGCCGGGCGCAACCCGATCTTCCAGTCGCACATGTGGGATGGCTCCGCGGTGCCGCTGGACGAGAACATCCAGATCGCCCAGGAGCTCCTCCCCCGCCTGCACAACATCAACGCGATCCTCGAGGTCGAGATCGGTGTCGTCGGCGGCGAGGAGGACGGCGTCCAGCACGAGGGGTCGAACGAGGCACTGTACACGACGGTCGCCGACGTCACGAAGGCGGTGGAGGCCCTCGGCCTCGGCGAGAAGGGCCGCTACATCTCGGCGCTGACCTTCGGCAACGTGCACGGCGTGTACAAGCCCGGCAACGTCAAGCTCCGCCCCGAGCTTCTCGGCGAGATCCAGGAGGGCATCGCCTCGCGCTTCGGCACCGGCCCCAAGCCCCTCGACCTCGTCTTCCACGGCGGCAGCGGCTCCACCGACGAGGAGATCGCGCTGGCCGTCCGCAACGGCGTGGTCAAGATGAACATCGACACCGACACGCAGTACGCGTTCACGCGCGCGATCGCGGGGTACATGTTCAGCAACTACGAGGGCGTCCTCAAGGTCGACGGCGAGGTCGGCAACAAGAAGCAGTACGACCCCCGCGCGTGGGGCAAGGTCGCCGAGTCGGCGATGGCGGCGCGGGTCGTCGCGGCCACGCAGCAGCTCGGCTCGCACGGCAAGTCGCTCGGCGCCTGAGCACGAGCTCTTCTCGGATGCCCCGGCCGATGGTCGGGGCATCCGTCGTTCACGCCGGCGCGCGGAAGTCGTCGAGGAGCCCGGGCGCGCCCTCCGGCACCGTCAGCACCTCGATCTCGTCGCCGGCGCGGATGCTGCCCACCCGGCGCACACGCAGGTACGGGCCCAGCCGGCGCTCGGCCGCGAACCGGCGCACCCAGCCGCGTTCGTCAGAACCTCCCACCCACCGCGCGAACGTGGCGCACGGCGTGCGGGGCATCGTCACCACCACCTCGACCGTGTCGCCGATGCGCCACGCCTCCCCGATACGCGCGGCATTGACGTCGAGCCCCTCGACGCGAAGGTTCTCGCCGAACCATCCCGGCGGCAGTTCTCGTCCCAGCTCGCGCTCCCAGAATTCGGCGTCCTCCTGCGCATAGGCGTACAGCGCCTTGTCCACTCCGCCGTGGTGCTTGCGGCTGGCCTGCACGTCGCCGCGGAGGCCGTACTGACCCACGCGCACCGCTCCGGGGACCGGTCGCTTGTCGATCGCCGTGACGCCGAGGAATCCCGCGTCGGGACGAAGCTGGTGGACGGTACAGACGGCAAGAACACGGGGCATCCCGCGATGCTACTTCTCCGCGTCGTACCGCATGATCACGTCTTCACCGTCGAGCGTGCGGATCTCCACCGCGCCGATCTCCCCGACGGGCAGGTCGGTCCCCGCACTGAGGTTCGTCGTGGAACCGGGCGACGCGCGCCATGTCGACACCGTCGTCGTCCCGCCGTCGGCGTCCACGACGGCGAGCGCATAGGGCCATCCCCCCTCCGGGGCATCCAGCACGTCGCCGCTGTAGCGGCAGACGAGGTCGATGCGCGTTCCCCACGCGACGTTCGTCAGGCGCACGGAGGCCTCCAGCGGCGCTCCGACCAGGTCGGTCAACGCGTACACCTCGCCCCGCGGCTGCGTCACCGCGACGGTGACCGGCACGGCGATGGCCCCGATGATCAGGGCGCCGGCCGCCGCGAGCGTCCACAGCGTGCGCCGCCGTCGCCGCCGGCGGGCGCGCTGCATGAGGCCGTCGCGCACCCCCGGGGCCGGCTCGGCGGGCGTGGCATCCATGGCTCGCGCGCGGTCGGCGGGCACGCGCGAGAGCAGCCCAGCCGTCGGGGCGAGTTCTGCTACCGCGCGGCGGCATTCGTCGCACTCCGCCAGATGGTCTTCATATGCGCGGCGGTCCGCGGGCGACAACGCCCCCAGGACGTACGCCGCGTCCCACTCCGCAACGCGATCGTGTTCGGGATTCATCGCGTCACCCCCCTCTCCTGCAGAGCGAGCCGCAGAGCGCGCAGACCGTAGTGCAGCCGCGACTTCACGGTGCCCTCCGGGATGCCGAGTTCCTCGGCCGCCTGCGCGGTGCTGCGCCCGCCGTAGTACGCCACCACGATCACCGACCGATGATCGGAGCTGAGCGCCGCCAGCGCGTCCTCGATGAGGAGCGCGTCGAACAGCGCGTCGGAGTCATCCGGCCCCGCGCGCTCGGGGAGTTCGGCGACCGGCGCCTCGTGCCGGCGCCGCGCGCTGCGGGCCTCGTCGATCACGAGGTTGCGCGCGACGGTCATCAGCCATGCGCGCGCCGATGCCGGATCCTCCAGGATCCGCGGGCTCCGCCACGCGCGCAGCAGGGTCTCCTGGACGACGTCGTCCGCCCCGGCTCGGTCGCCGGTGAGACTCACCACGTACCGCCACACGGGCGCCGCGTGGGCGTCGTACAGGGCGCCGAGCTGCACCTCGTCGTTCCCGCGCATCGCACCTCCCCCAGATCACACGAGATGCGGGCGCCCGGGGTTCACCGAGCGGCGGAGAATCGTCCGACGAAGTCCGCGAACGCGGGGTCACCGGCCAGCGGGACGGTCAGGCACGCGGCCACCAGGAGGACCGTGACGGCACCGCCCACCAGCGGAATCCAGAACGTGACGCCGCCGCGGCGGAGCCGCCACCACGCCAGGAGCGCCGTGGCCACCCATCCCGCGATGTAGACCGTGCCCGCGATCGGACCCCAGAGGTTGGCGGCCTCGAAGTTGCTGAAGGACGCGTCCACCCCCAGCAGCCCCAGGTATTCGTCGGCGAAGCCGGCGAAATCGAACAGTCGCGGAGCGGTGAAGATGACGTTGAACAGGCCGTACGCGAGAAGTCCGATGGTCACGACGCGGTCGGCCAGGCGCCATCCCGTCGCCGGCGCCGGACGCGACGCCGACCGCGGAGCATGCGCCGTCGAGACGCGACGCGCGTCGGGGGGCGACTCCGGCTCCGGACGCACACCCGCCTGGAGAGCGTCGGTGACCTCGGGCTGCGCGATGCGCGCGCGCTGCTCCTCGGGCGAGGCATACTCCCCGTACTGCGGGCGCGGCCGCTGACCGCCGTCGCTCACGCGCGTCCCCGCCCGCCGAGCGCACGGGCGTCGCGACGGCCGGACGGGTCCGAGCGCAGCTCCTTGGGGAGCGAGAACATCAGATCCTCCTCCGCGGTTCGCACCTCTTCGACGTCCCGGTAGCCGGCACCGGCCAGCTCTGCCAGCACCTCGTCGACGAGCACTTCTGGGACGGATGCTCCGCTGGTGACGCCGACCGTCTCGACCCCGTCGAGCCACTCCTGCTGCACCTCGTCGACGTAGTCCACGCGGTAGGCCGCCTTCGCGCCGTGCTCGAGGGCCACCTCGACCAGACGGACGCTGTTGGAGGAGTTGGCCGAACCGACCACGATCACCAGATCGGCGCCCGTGGCCACCTTCTTGATCGCCACCTGACGGTTCTGCGTGGCGTAGCAGATGTCATCGGAGGGCGGGTCCTGCAGCTGCGGGAAGCGGATACGGAGCCGTCGAACGGTCTCCATCGTCTCGTCGACGGAGAGGGTGGTCTGCGAGAGCCAGACGACCTTCGACGGATCACGCACCTCGACGGTGTCGGCCTCATCCGGCGAGTTGACGATGGTGACGTGGTCGGGCGCCTCCCCCGCCGTCCCCTCGACCTCTTCGTGGCCGAGGTGGCCGATGAGGAGGATCTCGTGGTCGTCGCGCGCGAACCGCACCGCCTCGCGGTGCACCTTGGTGACCAGTGGGCAGGTCGCATCGATCGCCTGCAGCCCCCGGTCGGCCGCTGCCGCCACGACGGCGGGCGACACCCCGTGAGCGCTGAAGACGACGTGGGCACCCGGCGGCACCTCATCCACCTCGTCGACGAAGACGGCACCCTTGGCCTCGAGTTCGCTGACCACGTGGACGTTGTGGACGATCTGCTTACGTACGTACACCGGGGACCCGAACCGCTCCAGCGCCTTCTCCACGGCGATCACCGCGCGATCCACACCCGCGCAGTATCCACGGGGAGCCGCCAACAGGACCTTCTTGCGTCCGGCGACCGGGATATCCTGGAGCCGCCCACGACGCCCCGGAATCCGGGGGACGGGCAGCGAAACGACGGGAGTGCTCACCCTTCGAGTGTACGAGGGCGCCCCTGTACGACGGCCGATATCCGGCCGATCGGTGATGCATCTGCGAGAACCCATGACCACGTTCCACCCCGAGGCCGTTCCCGGGCAGCCACCCCCGGCCGATTCGGTGCCCCCGCGCGACTCGACGATGCACGCGCCCACCTCCGTGGCGCGGCTCAACGACACCATCCGCGGCTTCGTCGATCGCTGGGGCTCGGTGTGGGTCGAGGGCGAGGTCACGAGCTGGAACGTCCGCGGCGGCAACATCTTCGGGCGGCTCAAAGACCTCGCCACCGACGCGACGATCTCCTTCCGGGTGTGGTCCAGCACCGCGCAGCGGCTGCCGAAGGACTTCGCCACCGGCGATCACGTGATCGCGTGCGTCAAGGCCGACTACTTCCCCCGCACGGGGGACTTCAGCTTCGCCGTCTCCGCGATGCGTCACGTGGGCCTGGGCGATCAGCTCGAGAAGCTGGAGCAGTTGCGCACCACGCTCCGCGCGGAGGGACTGTTCGACCCCGCTCGCAAGAAGCGCCTGCCGTTCCTCCCCCGGCTCATCGGCCTCATCACCGGCGAGAACTCCGACGCAGAGAAGGATGTGCACCGGAACGCGGAGCTGCGCTGGCCGCACGTGCGGATCCGCACCAAGCATGCCGCCGTGCAGGGCGACCGGTGCGTTCCGGAGACGATCGCCGCACTCAAGGCGCTGGACGCCGACCCGGAGGTCGATGTCATCGTCATCGCGCGCGGCGGCGGCGACCCGCAGACCCTCCTGGGATTCAGCGACGAGAGGCTCCTGCGCGCCGTGGCCGCGGCATCCACTCCGGTCGTGAGCGCAATCGGCCACGAGAACGACCACCCGCTGCTGGACGATGTCGCCGATCTTCGCGTGTCGACACCCACCGACGCGGCCAAGCGCATCGTCCCCGATGTGAGCGAGCAGCGCGCACACGTCGCCCAGCTGCGTGCGCGGCTGAGCAGCCGGCTGTCGCAGCGCGTCACCCACGACATCGCACAGCTGGAGCAGCTGCGCTCGCGCCCGGTGCTGCGCACCCCCGATGCCCTCCTCACCGGACGGGCGCAGGAGATCTGGATGCTGGGAAACCGCGGCCGCGACATCCTGGACCGCCTCGTGTCCACGCACGACCGCCGCACCACCGAGCTGCGCGCGTCGTTGCGCGCCCTCTCCCCGTTGGCGACCCTGTCGCGCGGGTATGCCATCGCCCACATCGCCGACGGGGTGATCGTGCGCGACGCCGGGCAGGCGCCGGCTGGGACCGAGGTGCTCGTCACCGTGGCTCGCGGCTCGATCGCCACCCGGTCCGAAGGCGAGGTGGCCGAGTCGGCCGCGGCGGCCGCTGGGAAGGAGCCCAACTAAGATGGCAGGTATGACCGCGTCGCACTCCGGCACCGCCGATGTCGCGACTCTGTCGTTCGAACAGGCGCGTGACGAACTCGTGCGCGTCGTCGCCGAACTGGAACAGGGCGCGCCCACGCTCGAGGAGTCACTGGCGCTGTGGGAGCGCGGTGAAGCACTCGCCGCCCGGTGCGAGGAGTGGCTGCTGGGCGCCAAGCGCCGCCTGGACGCCGCCCGCTCGGACGCCGCGGAGTCGTGATGGCACGCGTCGTGGCCGAGCTCGGGCGTCCCGAGACCCCGGATGAGACCGCCGCCCGCAAGGCGGCGTCGTCCCAGGCGTACCGGTCCAGCAAGACCTTCCGCAATCTGCTGACCGCTCTCGTGGTGATCCTCGTCGTGGTCGCCGTGGTGGTGTTCGGCGTGCCGCGCGGCGAACCGGCCGAGCGACCGCCGATCGACGTGGCCGCCGAGGCCGCCGCGCTCAGCGACAACCTCCAGCGTCCCGTGCTCATCCCCGAGGTGCCCGAGGGCTGGCGGGTGAACGGCGCGTCGCTCGAGAGCGGCGCCGTCGACGCGTGGACCGTCGTGTACGCCCCCGACGACACCGCCGGGTTCCTCCGCGTGGCGCAGGGGTTCGACGCGGACGAGGCGTGGCCGGCGGAGATCCTCGCCGGGAGCCGCCCCGACGGCAGCGTGAGGATCGACGGCATCGTGTGGGACGAGTACACCGTCTCCGACCCCTCTCGCGCGGCCAACGTCTCGTACGCCCTGGCCACCGACGCCGGACCCGACCTCGTCATGGTCTACGGGTCCGCCTCCCGCGATGCCGCGGTCACCGTCGCCGAGGCCCTCGCGCCGAAGATCCTCGACCTGCGAGCAACGTCGTGAGCGCCCACCCCACCCCCCGAGCCGTGTGGGACGAGATGAGGCAAGGCAACGCCCGCTTCGTCTCCGGTCAGCCGCGCCATCCTCGTCAGGACGTCGAACGCCGTCACGAGCTCGCCGGCGGACAGCGCCCCCGCGCGGCCCTGTTCGGATGCTCCGACTCCCGCCTTGCCGCCGAGATCATCTTCGACGAAGGGCTCGGCGACCTGTTCGTCGTGCGCAACGCCGGTCAGATCATCTCCGACTCGGTCGTGGGGAGCCTCGAATACGCCGTCGCGGTGCTCGAGGTGCCGCTGATCGTCGTGCTCGCGCACGACGCCTGCGGCGCCGTGGGTGCCGCGATCGAGAGCGTCCAGCCCGATGCCCCCCTTCTTCCGCCGCTGATCTGGCGCCAGATCGCCTCGATCGTGCCTGCGGTGCGACGCGTGCAGCGCGCCGACCCCACCGCCACCCCCGACACCATCGACCCCGAGCAGGTCGGACGCGTGCACCTGCGAGACACCGTCACGCAGCTGCTGCACGCCTCCGAGCTGATCAGCGAGGCGGTCGCGGAGGGCCGACTGGCCGTCGTGGGCGCCAACTATCGGCTCGCGGAGGGGACCGCCGCCCCCGTCGTGATCCTGGGTGACGCGGGCGACCCGCTGCCCTGACATCCACCACCATCGGCAACAGGAGGACGACGACGTGACCGACACCGAGTACCGCATCGAGCACGACACCATGGGTGAGGTGCGGGTGCCGAAGGACGCCCTGTACGCCGCGCAGACCCAGCGTGCAGTGGAGAACTTCCCCATCTCCGGCGATGCCCTCGACCCGGCGCAGATCGTCGCCCTGGCACGCATCAAGAAGGCGGCGGCCCTCGCCAACAAGGAGCTCGGCACCCTCGACGGCGGCATCGCCGACGCCATCGCCCGCTCGGCCGACCGCATCATCGCCGGCGAGTTCGCCGACCAGTTCCCCATCGACGTGTACCAGACCGGCAGCGGCACGTCCTCGAACATGAACATGAACGAGGTGCTCGCCACTCTCGCCACCGGCGACCTGGGCTCCCCCGTCCACCCCAACGACCACGTCAACGCCTCGCAGTCGTCCAACGACGTCTTCCCCACCTCGGTCCACATCGCCGCGACCCAGGCGCTCATCGACGACCTCATCCCGTCCCTCGACCACCTCGCCGTGGCTTTCGAGGAGAAGGCGGACGCGTGGAAGGACGTCGTCAAGTCCGGCCGCACGCACCTGATGGATGCCACGCCGGTCACGCTCGGCCAGGAGTTCGGCGGGTACGCGCGCCAGATGCGGCTGGGCATCGAGCGGGTGCAGTCCGTGATCCCCCGCGTGGCGGAGGTGCCGCTGGGCGGTACCGCTGTCGGCACCGGGATCAACACGCCGGTCGGGTTTCCCCAGAAGGTCATCGAGCTCATCGTCTCCGAGACCGAACTGCCGATCACCGAGGCGGAAGACCACTTCGAAGCCCAGGCGAACCGCGACGGCCTGGTCGAAGCATCCGGAGCACTCCGCACCATCGCGGTGTCTCTCACCAAGATCAACAACGACCTGCGGTGGATGGGATCCGGTCCCAACACGGGCCTGGGTGAACTCCACATCCCCGATCTGCAGCCCGGATCCTCGATCATGCCGGGCAAGGTCAACCCGGTCGTTCCCGAAGCCACGCTCATGGTGTGCGCGCGGGTCATCGGCAACGACGCCACGATCGGCTGGGCCGGCGCGTCGGGCGCGTTCGAGCTGAACGTCGCGATCCCCGTCATGGGCACCGCGCTCCTGGAATCCATCCGTCTGCTGTCCAACGCGATGCGGGTGCTCGCCGACAAGACGATCGCGGGCCTGGAGGCCAACGTCGAGCGCGCGGCCGCGTACGCGGGCATGTCGCCCTCGATCGTGACACCGCTGAACAAGCTCATCGGCTACGAGGCGGCGGCCAAGATCGCGAAGCACTCGGTCGCAAGGGGGATCACCGTCCGCGAGTCCGTGATCGACCTCGGCTACGTCGAACGCGGGGAGCTCACCGAGGCCCAGCTGGACGAGAAGCTCGACCTGCTCTCGATGACGCACCCCGGCTGACGCGCTCTCACGTCATAATCGAAGCGTGAGCCGCACGCCGAGGATGGCCTCGGCGCGCGCGCGGATCCTGGGGGCAGTCCTCGCCGTCGCGTGCGCCGGGCTCGTCGTGGTGGGCGGAATCACGTTCGTGGTGCTGCGGAGCCAGGTGATACAGAACGCCGACGCGCAGCTGCAGGGCTTCGCCACGGCGCTCGCGGCCGAGGAGATGACCGACCGCGAGTCCGTGCTCACGGCCGTTCGCAACCTCGTGCCCGCCCGCACCGACGGCACGATCGCCGTGGCCGATGGCACGGTGCTCGCCTCCGCGTCCACCTCGGCCGGACTCGACCTCGCCGACGACGAGGACTTCGTCCGCGCGGTGAGTGCGCAGGCTCCGGCCGATGCCACGTTCGACACCGTGCAGAGCGACCTGGGGCTGCTCCGCTACGTGGCCGTCCCCGAGGGTGACGTCGTGGTCGCCCACGCCGTGCTGCTGGACGCGCGCATGCAGCTGGTGGCCACCGGCATCCTCACCTACATGCTTGCCGGGATCGGGATGCTGATGGCCATGGCCATCGTCGGCTGGTTCGTGATCGGCCGGCTGTTCTCGCCGCTGCGGGACCTCCGGGCGACGGCGGATGCGGTGACCATCGACGACTTCGGCACACGGCTGCCCGCCGAGGGGAACGACGAGATCTCCGACCTGACTCGCACGGTCAATTCGATGCTCGATCGCATCGAAGGGTCCGTCGACGTGCAGCGGCAACTCCTGGACGACGTACGCCACGAACTGAAGACGCCGATCACCATCGTCCGCGGGCACCTGGAGACGA
The DNA here is from genome assembly GCF_057197605.1 of Microbacterium sp. Z11_20. Classification (NCBI taxonomy): domain Bacteria; kingdom Bacillati; phylum Actinomycetota; class Actinomycetes; order Micrococcales; family Microbacteriaceae; genus Microbacterium; species Microbacterium sp. Z11_20. The sequence continues at coordinate 188,118 of NZ_JBXVOQ010000006.1, forward strand.
TGGACGTCCGCGACCCGGTCGACGTCGCCACCACGCGCGACATCGGCATCTCGGAACTCGACCGCATGACACGTCTCGTGGACGACATCGATCTGCTGGCCGCCGTCGAGGACGGGGCGTTGACGATGAGCGTGGTCGACGTCGACGCGCTCACCGCCCACGTGGGAGAACTCGTGACCGGGATCCCGGGGCACCAGTGGCGCGTCGAGACCCGCGGGTACGGTCGCGTGGAGGGCGATTACGACCGGCTCCTGCAGGCCTGGCTGCAGCTGGCCGACAACGCGGCCAAGTACACGCCCGAGGGGACGCTGATCGAGATCGGCAGCGCCGTGGACGACGACGGCGCGCGCCTGTGGGTGCGCGATCACGGACCCGGGATCCCGCCGGCGTCGCGTCACCGCATCTTCCGTCGCTTCCACCGTGCGGAGGGGCGGCGGACGGTCGGCGGATCGGGACTGGGGCTCGCGATCGTGGACGCGATCGTGAAGGCGCACGACGGGCACTGCTCCGTCACCGACACCGCGGGCGGCGGCGCCACCTTCACCATCCACATCCCGCCCGGACGCGGACGCGCGCCGGCGGATCTCCCGGCTCCCGTGCGCGCCGGCGACGTCGTTCAGCAGCGGGAGGCCTCCGGATGACGCTCATCCTCATCGCCGAAGACGAAGGCCGCATCTCGGCATTCGTGAGCCGAGGACTCGAATCCGCCGGCTACCTCACCGCCGTCGTCGAAGACGGCGCGGAAGCCCTCGAGGTGGCCCTGTCGGGCGAGGCGGATCTGATGCTGCTGGACATCGGGCTGCCGTCGATGGACGGCTTCGAGGTGCTCCGCCACCTCCGCGGCCAGGGCTCCACCCTTCCGGTCATCATGCTCACCGCCCGCTCCAGCACGCGCGACACGGTGGACGGGCTGGATGCCGGCGCCAACGATTACATCGCGAAACCGTTCAAGTTCGACGAGCTCCTCGCGCGGGTGCGCTCACGACTTCGCGAGACCGTCCAGACCAGCACGATCGCCGTGGTGCACGGGGACGTCAGCCTCGACGTGCTGGCGCGGCGGGCGACCGTCGCGGGGCGCGAGGTCGATCTCAGCGCGCGGGAGTTCGCCCTTGCCGAGCAGTTCCTCCGCCATCCCGGCCAGGTGCTCAGCCGCGAGCAGCTTCTGAGCCGGGTGTGGGGGCTGGACTTCGACCCCGGTTCCAACGTGGTCGACGTGTACGTGCGCTATCTCCGCGGCAAGTTCGGGCACGAGCGGATCAGCACCGTGCGCGGAGCGGGCTACCGCTGGGAGTGAGATCCCACGAGAGAGCCCCCGGCGCTGGGGGACGCCGGGGGCTGGAATGCCCGGAGTTTGGGGGAAAGTCCGGACGTGTTTCTCGTGGGTGTCCGCCTGGGGGGCGGACCGGGGTTCCCTCGCGATGACTACATCATCCGTCAGGTTCGTGAGAACGGGCGGAACCGCACGTGAGACTGCTCTCATGTGCGGTTCCCCCGGCTCACGAGAGCTCGCCGGCCTCCAGGAGGTCGGTCACCAGCGCGGCGATGGCGGAACGCTCCGACCGTGTGAGAGTCACGTGGCCGAAGAGTCCGTGGCCTTTGAGGGTCTCGATGACCGAGGCGATGCCGTCGTGCCGCCCCACCCGGAGGTTGTCCCGCTGACCCACGTCGTGGGTGAGCACGACACGCGAATTCTGTCCGATCCGGCTGAGCACGGTGAGAAGGACGTTCCGTTCGAGTGACTGCGCCTCATCCACGATCACGAATGCGTCGTGCAACGACCGCCCACGGATGTGGGTGAGGGGAAGAACCTCGAGGAGCCCCCGGGCGAGAACCTCCTCCAGGACGTTCGGCGAGACGACCGAGCCGAGCGTGTCGAAGACCGCCTGACCCCAGGGGTTCATCTTCTCGGCGGCGTCCCCGGGCAGGTAGCCGAGCTCCTGACCGCCCACGGCGAACAGCGGGCGGAAGACGATGATCTTGCGCTGCTGCTGGCGCTCCAGCACCGCCTCCAGTCCTGCGCAGAGCGCGATCGCCGACTTGCCCGTGCCCGCGCGGCCCCCGAGCGACACGATGCCCACGTCGGGGTCGAGCAGCAGGTCGATCGCGATCCTCTGCTCGGCCGAACGGCCGTGCAGACCGAACACGTCGCGGTCGCCGCGCACGAGCTTGTACGCGCCCTCCCCGGTGACCCGCCCGAGCGCCGATCCGCGCTCGGAGTGGATGATGAGCCCCGTGTTCACCGGCAGCCCCACCACGGCGGGGCTGGAAGCCACCTCCGACTCGTACAGGTCGCTCATCTCGTCGCCCCCCACGTCGAGGTCGGCGATACCGGTCCATCCGGAGTCCACCGCCTGCTCGGCGAGGTACTCCTCCGCATGCAGCCCGAGGGAGGCGGCCTTGACGCGCATCGGCATGTCCTTGGACACCACCGTGACCTCGGTGCCGCCCTGGGCGAGGTGCATCGCGACGGCCAGGATGCGGGTGTCGTTGTCGCCGAGCCGCATGCCGGAGGGGAGCACCGCGGGATCGGTGTTGTTGAGCTCCACCCGGAGCGTCCCGTCGGCGCCGACGGGCACGGGGAAGTCGAGTCGGCCGTGCTCGATGCGCAGCCCGTCGAGGTGGCGCAGGGCCTGCCGGGCGAAGTAGCCCAGTTCGGGGTCGTGGCGCTTGGCCTCGAGTTCGGTGATCACCACGACGGGGATCACGACGGAGTGCTCGGCGAAGCGGAAGAACGCGCGCGGATCGCTCAGCAGGACCGAGGTGTCCAGGACATACGTGCGGAGCTCCTGCTCCGTCGACAGGTCGCCACCGGCGACGTTGTCTTCGGAGACGGAGTCCTCGGAGACGGAGTCCTCAGCGATCGAGCGACGTGGCTTCAGTGATGCTCGTGCGGTCACAACCCACTCCCGACCCGGGTGCTGCACCCGGCAGTCTCGAGTCGACCAGTGGTTGCGAGTCGCGATCCTGAAGGCCGACCCGACCGGGCTCCTTGCCCGATGCGATCACCGTACGACCGGCGGCGGAACCGCCCCGTCTCCGACACACCCGCAGATGTGTCGGGGAGGTGAATTCGGCGTTTCAGCCGCCGTAGCGGCGGTCGCGATCGGCGTAGTCGCGGATGGCACGCAGGAAATCGACCTCGCGCAGATCCGGGCCGAGTGCCTCGACGAAGTAGAACTCGCTGTGCGCGCTCTGCCACAGCAGGAAATCGCTCAGGCGCTGCTCCCCGGAGGTGCGGATCACGAGGTCGGGGTCGGCCTGCCCGCCGGTGTACAGGTGCTCCCCGATCTGCTCGGGGGTGAGGCTCGCCGCGAGCTCCTCCAGCGAGCCGCCCTCCCGATCGTGCTGGCCGATGATGCTGCGCACCGCATCGACGATCTCGCCCCGCCCGCCGTAGCCGACGGCCAGGTTCACATGCAGGCCGGTGTGCTCGCGTGTGCGCTCCTGCGCATCGGCGAGCACGCGGGCAAGCTCCGGCGGCAGGATCTCGGCGCGTCCGACGTGCTGCACACGCCAGTTGCGCTCGTGGGAGAGCTCCTCGGCGAGTTCGGCGATGATCTCGATGAGGTCGGCCAGCTCCCGCGAGTCCCGCTTGTTCACGTTGTCGGTGGAGAGCAGGTACAGCGAGACCACCTGGATGCCGAGGTCATCGCACCAGCGGAGGAACTCGCGCATCTTCGCCGCGCCGGCACGGTGGCCGTGCGCAGCGGTCTCGTACCCCAGCTGGCGTGCCCAGCGACGGTTGCCGTCGATCATCATCGCGACGTGATGCGGAACGGTCTCCGGCTGCAGACGCCGGCGGAGGCGGCTGATGTAGAGCCGATAGAGCGGCCCTCTGCCCTGGTTGCTGCGGCCGCCGGTCACGCGCTCTACGCTACCGCGCGCACCTGAACGTGCCGGTACGGGCATGCACCGACCCGTAGGCTTTGGGTGTGAGCCATCGCACGCCTTCCGCCGCCGAGGATTCCGAGGGCGCGCACCTTCCGGAGCTGCCGCTGATCGAAGCCGGCGCGGTGGGCGCGCAGAGCGAGATCAAGCCGACCTGGCGTGGCTGGATCCACGCGGCGACCTTCCCGATCGCCGTCGTCGCGGGCATCGTGCTGATCGCTCTGGCCCAGGGCGCCCCGGCGAAGTGGGCCTCGGCGGTGTTCATGGTCACCTCGATGATGCTGTTCGGCAGTTCGGCCCTGTACCACCGGTTCGACTGGAAGCCGAGGACGCGGGCGATCCTCAAGCGGATCGACCATGCGAACATCCTGCTGCTCATCGCCGGCACGTATACGCCGCTGGCCGTGCTCGCGCTCCCCACCGACAAGGCGATCATCCTGCTCGGGGTCGTGTGGGGCGGGGCGATCCTGGGGATCTTCTTCCGGATCTTCTGGCTCAACGCCCCGCGCTGGCTGTACGTCGCCCTGTATCTCGCGCTCGGCTGGGCCGCCGTGATGTACCTGTTCGACCTCTTCGCGGCCAACGCCGCCATGATGACCCTGGTGCTGGTCGGCGGGCTGCTCTACACGGGAGGCGCGATCGTGTACGCGCTGAAGCGCCCGAACCCGTGGCCCGGACACTTCGGCTTCCACGAGATCTTCCACGTGTGCACGGTGCTGGCGTTCCTGTGCCACTGGACGGCGAGCCTGCTCATCGCGCTGCATCCCGCCTATCACGCCGGCTGACGGTCACCGCCGGGTGGGGTCTTCCCGCGGATCGATGTCCTGATCGTCGACGGTGCTCGCCTCCGAGGCGGCACGGGCCTGTTCCTCGGCGTCCAGTTCGGCGGCGACCTCCTCGCGGTAGCGCCCGCGTCGGATGCGGCGGAGCATGTCGAGGATGAGCAGCACCACCGCCAGCGTCAGCAGGGCGATCACGAGGAATCCCATGGGTCCGGGGGTCACCAGCTCGGCCGGCGGCGCCGACGGCGTCGGCGACGGTGTGGCCGCGGCGGCGATGATCGCGTCGTACATGGGTCCTCGTTCCGCGCCGGAGCGCATAGCCTGGAGTGACCAGCCTAGAACGCGCCGGAGAACGATGACCACGCAACACATGCTCGACGAGCGATATGGCGTGCGGCGATCCCGGCGGCGCCGGATCGTCGGCTGGGTGGTGGTCGGAGTGCTCGCCTCGGCGCTGGTGATCTGGCTCGGCGGGACGACGGTGGCGCGCACGCTGGCTTCCGCCGACGTGACCGGGACCGCCTACGACGTGGTGGACGAGCGCACCGTCACCGTGACGTTCCAGGTCTCCGCGCCCCCCGGTTCGGCCGTGGCGTGCGCCCTGGAGGCCCAGGACGAGGAGCACGGGATCGTCGGCTGGCGCATCGTGGAGTACCCGGCGACCGAGGAGCGCGGCCGCGCCTTCACCGAGACGATCCCGACCGTGGCGCTGGCCACGACGGGTTTGGTGAACAGCTGCTGGGTCACGTAGTCTATGGGCACCATGACGCCCCGGCTGACGCCGGGGCGTTTCCATATCCCCGGGCCCGCAGACGCCGGCCCACTCGAGGCGAAGGAGAGCGACGTGTCCAGCGACGCACCTGAGACGTTCCTCACGCAGGAGGCCTACGATCGGCTCGTCACCGAGCTCGAACGCCTCTCCACCACCGGCCGGGAGGAGATCGCCAAGCGCATCGAGTCCGCGCGAGAAGAGGGCGACCTCAAGGAGAACGGCGGCTATCACGCCGCCAAGGACGAGCAGGGCAAGCAGGAGGCGCGCATCCGCACGCTCCAGCACCTGCTGAAGAACGCGAAGGTCGGCACGGCTCCCGAGAGCACCGGCATCGTGGAGCCCGGCACGATCGTGACCGCCCTCGTCGCCGGCGGCGAGGAGCGCTTCCTCCTCGGCAACCGTGAAATCGCCGTCGACTCCGAGCTCGACGTCTACAGCGAGGCATCTCCTCTGGGCGCGGCGATCATCGGTCTGCGCGAGGGTGACAAGGGCGCGTACACGGCGCCGAACGGGCGCGAGATCCCCGTCGAGGTCGTGAAGGTCGAGACCTACTCGGGTCAGTGACGCTCAGTCGGCGACGATCGTCGGCAAGAAGCCGGCAGCTTCCAGGGTCGCCATCACGACAGCCTGGTGCTCGGCACCCCGCGTCTCGACGCTCAGTTGCAGGATCACCTCGCTGATCTGCAGGCCCTGGCCGTGCCGGGTGTGCAGCACCTCGATGACGTTGGCTCCGGCCTCCGCCAGGAGTTCTGACACGCGGGCGAGCTGACCGGGCCGGTCGGGAAGCGGGATGCGGAGAGTCATGTACCGCCCGGATGCCGCGAGCCCGTGCGCGACGACGCGCTGCAGGAGCAGCGGGTCGATGTTTCCTCCGGAGAGGATGGTGACGGTCGGTCCTGCCGCGGGCACCTTTCCGGCGAGGATCGCGGCGACTCCGACCGCTCCCGCAGGTTCCACGACCTGCTTCGCCCGCTCCAGCAGCACGAGGAGCGCCCGGGCGATGTCGTCCTCCGTCACGGTGACGACCTCGTCGACGTACTCCTGGATGAGCGCGAAGGGGAGGTCGCCCGGGCGCGCCACGGCGATGCCGTCGGCGATCGTCGGCCGGGTGTCCACCTCCAGGGGCCGCCCCGCCTTCAGAGACGACGGGTACGCGGCCGAGTTCGCCGCCTGCACACCGACCACCCGGATCGTCCGACCCGCGGCTGCGGCGCGCATCTTCGCCGCGGCGGCGACGCCGGCTGCCAGCCCTCCCCCGCCGATCCCCACGACCACGGTGCCCAGGTCCGGCATCCCGTCGATCAGCTCAAGGCCGAGCGTGCCCTGCCCGAGCACGATATCGGGGTGGTCGAAGGGGTGGATGAGCACCGCGCCGGTGCGCTGCGCGTACTCGGCCGCCAGCCGGAGCGGAGTCTCCACGGTCGCGCCCTCGAGGATGACCTCGGCCCCGTAGCCCCGCGTGGCCAGGAGTTTGGGAACGGGCACGCCCAGCGGCATGAAGATCGTCGCGCGGATCCCCAGCTGCTGTGCCGCGAGGGCGACGCCCTGCGCGTGGTTGCCGGCCGACGCCGCGACGACGCCGCGGGCGCGCTCCTCGGCGGTGAGCCGCGAGAGGCGGTAGGTCGCCCCGCGGATCTTGAAGGAGCCGGTGCGCTGCAGGTTCTCCAGCTTCAGGTGCACCGGGACGCCCAGCACTTCGCTGAGGTGCTGGGATTCGTCCTGGGGCGTGCGGACGATGATCCCCTGGAGGGCGTTCGCGGCGTCTTCGAAGCCGGCGAGGGTGGGCAGGGCCATCGACGCGGACGTGGATGCGGACGTGGTCATGCGGTGCTCCCCCGGCGCCTGGGGACGGTGCGCCACATCAGGTCGGCCGCCGGCGGAGGCGCTCCCGAGTCCCAGGCGCGTCTGCTGAGGTACACGGCCACGACGTTCACGAATGCCGCCAGCGGGACGGCGAACAGGGCCCCCGGGATGCCGCCCACCATGGCTCCCCCGGCGACGACCATCACGACGGCCAGGGGGTGCACCTTCACGGCAGACCCCATGAGGAGCGGCTGAAGCACGTGGCTCTCGAGCTGCTGGACTCCCAGCACGACCACCAGCATCCAGAAGGCGATCCACGGGCCGTTGTAGACGAGCGCGATGAAGATCGCCACGGCGCCGGTGACCACGGCGCCCACGAACGGCACGAAGGCGCCGAGGAAGACCAGCACGCCGATCGGGATGGCCAGGGGGACGCCGAGGAAGAAGGCGCCCAGCCCGATGCCGACGGCATCGATGGTGGCCACCAGCAGCTGCGTGCGGGCGTAGGTGACCACGGTGGTCCACCCCGCGCGGCCGGCTCCGTCCACGGCGGGACGGGCGGCGCGGGGGAACAACCGCGTGGTCCATCGCCAGATCCCGCCGCCGTCGGCGAGGATGCACAACAGGATGAAGAGCGTCAGGAGCAACCCCGTGACCACGTGGCCCACGGTGCTGCCGATCGCCAGTGCCCCCGACAGCAGCAGCTCGGCCTGCTCCTGGGCGAAGCCGACGGCCTGCTCCAGAGCGTCGTCGATCTGCTGCGGCGTGAGGTCCATCGGCCCGTCGATGAGGTATTGCCGCAGCTGGGCGACCGCGTCCACGGTGCGATCGCGCACCTCACCCCATTCGCGGGTGATCTGCCACACCGCCAGCCACATCAGCCCGGTCACGATCGAGAGCGTCCCGATCACCGAGATGACGATCGCCAGCCACCGCGGCCACCGATGGCGGAGCATCCACGACATCGCCGGCGACAGGAGCGCGGAGACGAGGATGGCGATGAGCAGCGGGATGACCAGGAGCTTCAGCTGGATGACGAGCCAGATCGCCACCGCAGCGGCCGCGGCCAGCACCAGAAGCCGCCAGGCGTAGGCCGTCGCGACCTGGAGCGCGCGGGGAACCGTGGTCTCGGTCACCTCGGTCACCTCGGTCACCTCGGACACCTCGGGGGGCGTCGGCGGCCGGCGTCGCAGCGCATCGAAGAAGGAGCCGCGCTCTTCGGGTCCGGGGCCGCTCATTCCGCCAGTCTAGGCGCCGCTCCGCTGGGTCGCTGTCGGCGCCCGGAACTAGGCTGAGGCGGGTGAGGACGACGCTGAGCGCAGCCGAAGCGCGGCGCGTGGCGCTCGCGGCGCAGGGCTTCTCGCGCCGCCCGGACGAGCAACCGGGCACACGCCGCCTCTCCGCCGCGGTCCGCCGGATGGCGACGTTGCAGATCGACTCCGTCAACGTGTTCGCGCGTTCGCACTACATGCCGCTGTTCTCCCGCCTGGGGCCGTACGACACCGAGGCGCTGGACCGGCTGCTGTTCTCCCGCCGCGCCCCGTACGTGGAGTACTGGGCGCACGTGGCATCCTTCATCCCCGCCGAGGACTGGTCGCTGTTCGCCTTCCGGATGCAGGCGCTGCGCGAGAAGTACGCGGCGCCGGGCTCGTGGGTGGCCGCCCATCCCGACACCATCGCGTGGGTTAGGGCGGAGCTGGCCGCCCGCGAACCGCTCCGCCCGGCGCAGATCGAGGGAGACCTTGACCGAGATTCCCGCGGCCCCTGGTGGGACTGGGGCCAGGTCAAGCAGGCGCTGGAGTATCTGTGGCTGTTCGGCGAGGTCGCGATCGCCGGGCGTCGAGGGTTCGAGCGCCGCTACGCGCTGGCCGAGCAGGTCATCCCCGCCGACGTCCTGGCGACCCCGGTGCCCCGCGCCGATGCCATCCGCGAGCTGGTGCGCCGCGCGGCACGCGCGTACGGCGTGGCGACGGCCTCCGACCTCGCCGACTATTGGCGCATCCGCGACCGACCGGCGGTGCTCACGGCCGTGCGCGACCTCGTCGACGGCGGAGAACTCGTCCCCGTCAGCGTCGAAGGGTGGACCGCGGGCGGACGTCCGGCGCCGGCGTGGATGCATCGTGACGCGGTGCTGCCCCGACGGGTGGATGCGGCGGCGGTGCTGACGCCGTTCGACCCGGTGGTGTGGTTCCGCGATCGTGCCGAGCGCGTGTTCGACTTCGCGTACCGCATCGAGATCTACACGCCCGCGCCGCGTCGGCAGTACGGGTACTACTCGCTCCCCGTGCTCGTCGGAGACGACATCGTGGGGCGCGTGGACCTGAAGGCGGATCGCGCGACGAGCACGCTCCTCGTGCAGTCGGCGTGGTGGGAACCGGGCAGGCCCGCGGACGCGGCGGAGCGCGTGGCTCGGGAGCTGGAGAGCGCCGCGCGGTGGCAGGGCCTGGAGCGCGTGTCGGTCTCGCGCTGGGGTGATGCCGTGGACGACCTCGCCGCCGTCCTTCCCTCCGCGGTGCGGCACGATCGGGGCGCGAGCGAGCCGGTGGCCCTCGCACCGGAGGAGCCGGTGTGAAGCGGCGCACGGCGATTCTGATGGGGGCCGGCGCGGCGCTGGCCCTCATCGTCGGCGGAATCGCGACCTGGGCGGCGACCCGCCCCGCCGGCGCCGCCGAGGCCGCCGACGCCTACCTGAGCGCTCTGGCCGCCGGTGACACGGATGCGGTGACCGAGCTGATCGGCGCAGCCGAGGACGAGCGGCGTCTCGCCGACGCCTTCTCCGCCGCCTCCTCCTACCTCGAGGACCCGCGCGTGAGCGACATTGCCGAGAGCGGACCGGCCGCCGACGTGCGCGCGACCGCCGCCTTCGACGGCGTCGAGCGCGACGTGTCCTTCGCCATGGAGCGGAGGGACGGCCGCTGGCACGTCACGGGCGACTCCCTCGCGATGGTGGAGATCACCACGACCGTCGGCGACGCCGTGCAGGTGGGGGACGCGGTGATCCCGACCGGGTCCGCCGCCCTCCTCCCCGCGATCTACGAGTTCACCGCTTCTCCGCGCCGCCTCGTGACCGGATCGGCCACGGTTGCCGTCTCCACCGACGAGCCCGCCGATGTCCATGTCGAGGCATCACTCACGCCCGACGCGACGGCGCTCGCGCAGGAGCAGCTCGACGCCTACGCCCGGGAGTGCGCCGCGGGAGGCACCGACGTGCCCGGCTCGTGCGGTCTGCGCATCCCCTGGGCTGCCGACCTCGCCTCGGCATCGGCCTTCGCGTTCCGGATCGAGCGGTTCCCCGCGCTGTCCGTCTCCCCCGACGCACGCTCTTTCGAGGCCACCGGCGGCATCGTCGTCGCCACGGTGACCGGCACGGACCGCAGCGGAGCGCCCGCGTCGTTCACCTACCGCGACGACGCCTGGGCCCTCCGCGGTGAGGTGCGCGTGAGCGGGGACGAGATCGTCCTCGGCGTGCGCTGATCAGAGCGGGCCCGCCGGCCCTTCCCGGAGTCGCGTCAGAACTGCACGCGGGGCGGCTCGGCGATCGCCGCGCCGTCGACCACTTCGAAGAACTCGCGCTCGGTGAAACCGAGGTTGCGCGCGAAGAGGTTGTTGGGGAACACCTGGATCTTGGTGTTCAGCTCGCGGACGCCGCCGTTGTAGAACCGGCGCGAGGCCTGGATCTTGTCTTCGGTGTCGACGACCGACTGCTGCAACTGCAGGAAGTTCTGGCTGGCCTGCAGCTGGGGGTACGCCTCGGCGACCGCGAAGATCGATTTGAGGGCCTGCTGCATGTGCCCCTCGGCGATCCCGGCCTCGGCCGGGCCTCCCGCCGACAGGGTCTCGGCCCGCGCACGCGTGACGTTCTCGAACACCGCCTTCTCATGCGCTGCGTATCCCTTGACCGTCTCGATGAGGTTGGGAAGCAGATCGGCTCGGCGTTTGAGCTGAACGGTGATGTCGCTCCACGCCTCGTCGACGCGGACATTCAACTGCACGAGCGAGTTGTACGTCGCCCACAGGTAGATGCCGGCGATGACGACGATCGCGACCACGATCAGGACAGGGATGAGCCATTCCCACATGTCCAAGTCTCCGTTCGATGAGTGCCCCTCATCCTAATGGGACCGCGCCCCCTCTTCCTGCGCGAGTTCCCATCTCCCAGTCGTTACCCACCCAGGACGCCGGTCCTGGGGGGTACTCGCCCCGGACCGCCCGCATCCCCTACGCTGTGCCGAAAGCTGTTCCCGCGCCGCATCCCGGGAGGTTCTCATGGCCGTTTTCTCACGGGGTTTCGGCGCCCGTCGGCGGGAGTCCGATCCCGACCTGCCGCCCGGACAGTACCTGACCCAGGACTTCCCCGTGCTCTCGGCCGGGCCCACGCCGCGCATCGACACCGCGGAGTGGACCTTCACGATCCGCAACGAGCACGGGGCCTCACGCACGTGGACGTGGGAGGAGTTCCTCGCTCTCCCCATCGAGGACGTCTCCACCGACATCCACTGCGTGACGCGCTGGTCGAAACTCGGCACGTCGTGGCGCGGCGTCTCCCTCGACACCCTGCTCGCCGAGGTCGACACCGACCTCGAGTACGCGATGGCCCACTCGTACGGCGGCTACACGACCAACGTGGCGCTGGAAGACCTCACCGGCGGCCGGGCCTGGATCGCGTTCGAGTTCGACGGGGAGCCGCTGGACCCCGAGCACGGCGGGCCTGCACGACTGCTGGTGCCGCACCTGTATTTCTGGAAGAGCGCGAAGTGGGTGCGGGGCCTCACCATGCAAGACCACGACGACCCCGGATTCTGGGAGCAGAACGGGTACCACATCCACGGCGACCCCTGGCGCGAGGAGCGCTATTGGTGACCGTCGGGGACTGGTCGCCGGCGCGGATCGCACAGGTCGAGCAGGCAACCTCCACCGCGCGGATCCTCCGCCTGCACGTCCCGGGGTGGCCCGGGAACCTCCCCGGACAGCACCTGGACCTGCGGCTCACCGCCGAGGACGGCTATCAGGCGGTGCGCTCGTATTCGATCGCATCCTTCGGCCCGGGCGAAGACGTCGAGGTCGCGATCGACGAGGTGCCCGACGGCGAGGTGTCGCCCTATCTCGTGCGGGATGTGCAGGCCGGGGACGAGCTGGAGGTGAAAGGCCCGCTGGGCGGGTACTTCGTGTGGCACGACGACGACCCCTCCCCCGTCCAGCTGATCGCCGGCGGCTCCGGCATCGTGCCGCTGCTGGCGATGGCCCGTGCGCGGGCGGCGTCGGCCGCGTCGGCGCCCTTCCGGCTGCTGTACTCGGTCCGCACGCCCGCCGACGCCCTGTACCGCGACGAGGTGGAGCGGCTGGATGCTGCGGGCATCGCCCTCACGTGGATCTTCACCCGCTCCGGCCCGCCGGGGTGGGCCGGTCGGGTGGGACGCATCAGCGCGGACGACCTCCGCGCGCACGCCACCCCGCCGGACCTGGCACCCGCGGTGTTCGTGTGCGGTCCGACGGGGTTCGTCGAGGCCACCGCATCCGCCCTCGTGCAGCTCGGTCACGATCCGGTGCGCGTGCGCACCGAGAGATTCGGAGGTACGTGATGAGCAGATCCCGCGCCCTTCCCGGGCCCGTACGCCTCGTGGACGGCAACGCTCTGGCGGGCATGCTGGCCGGCGCTCTCGCCATCGACCCGACTGTGCTCGCCCTGACGTGCGGTCACTGCCGGGATCGGTTCCTGTTGGCCGAGACGGTCGTGGAGCGCGAGTCGGATTCGGCGCTGGTGCGCTGCCGTTCGTGCACGCATACGCTCCTCACCCTCGCCGACGAGCCTCACGCCCTGGTGGTGCGGATCGGCACCCTGGAGCTGCGATTCCCTCGCTGACGCGGACGAATGGCTAGCGCTGGTCCTGCGGCTGGAGCGCCTGGTGGTCATCGGCGCGGGCCGGTTCGGGTTCAGGGAGGAAGGGATCAGCGGTTGACATGCGCGGATTGTGCCACGCCTCACCGAACAACGCGTGAACGCGGGATGCTGGGAGGTCACCGTGCGGCGCAACGCGGTCACGCATCGCAAGGCGTGACCCTCCCCCGCTCGCGCCTGCAATCCGATCGGGTGAGGGCACCGAACAATCAACGCTGGCACACACTGGGGGATGCCAGCTCAGGTGCCTTCCGCTCTTCACCGGGCGGGAGGCACCCACCCAACGGCCTCTCCACCGCAACGCAGAAAGCCCCCTCCGCGCCGGCGCAGGGCGGGCTTCGGTACTGGTACCCCCGGTGGGACTCGAACCCACACTGAAGCGATTTTAAGTCGCCTGCCTCTGCCATTGGGCTACGGGGGCGGGACCTTGCCCGCTCCCACCGTAGCGTTCAGCCGCGAGCGGCGACCTTCTCGCTCGTGGCCGGCTTCGTGGTCTTGGCGGCCGGCTTCTTATCGTCCGCGTTCGCCGGCTGCTGCGGGCGCGGGCGGGCGGCGAACTCCTCGAACACGTAGCGCGGAGTCTGCACGGCCTCGAGGTTCACGATGTCGCGGCCGAGCCAGAGGTTGTTCCACCATCCCCACAGCACCCGCCACTTGCGCTCCCACGTCGGCATCGCCAGGCCGTGGTAGCCGCGGTGAGCCACCCACGCGGGGAATCCCTTGATCGCGATGTTGCCCGACTGGAAGGCGCCGTTGTACAGGCCCAGACCCGCCACGGCGCCGAGGTTCTTGTGGATGTACTCCTTGGGCTCCTCACCACGGAGCACCGCGGTGATGTTCTTCGCGAGGAGCTTGCCCTGACGCACGGCATGCTGCGCGTTGGGCACGCAGAATCCGCCCACGCCACCACCGGTGAGGTCAGGCACGGCGGACACGTCGCCGGCCGCCCACGCGCCATGGACGATCTCCTCGGCGGTGCCGACCCGCAGGTCGGGGCGGGTGCGGATGCGGCCGCGCTCTTCGACGGGCAGGTCGCTGCCGCGCACGACGGTGGGGTTGGCCATGACGCCCGCCGTCCACACGATGATGTCGGTGGGGAGGATCTCGCCGGTGGAGAGTTCGACGTTGCCGTCGACGGCGCTGGTGACCTGGGTATCGAGGTGCACGTAGGCGCCGCGGCGGGCCAGGTCTTTCAGCACCCACTCGCTCGTCTTCATCGACACCTCAGGCATGATCCGGCCCATGGCCTCCACGAGGTGGAAGTGCGTCTCGTCGAAGGAGAGCTGCGGGTAGTAGGTCAGCAGGGATGAGGCGAACGAGCGAAGCTCGGCGATCGCCTCGATTCCGGCGAAGCCGCCGCCCACGACGACGACGGTGAGCAGACGCTCCCGCGCGGGGCCGGGGGGAAGAACCGACGCCTTGTCGAAGTTCGACAGCAGCAGGTCGCGCACCGCGACAGCCTCTTCGATGGTCTTCAGCCCGATCGCGTTGTCGGCGATCCCGGGGATCGGGAACGTCCGTGAGACGGCCCCGGCGGTGACGACGATCTGGTCGTATTCCTGCTGCCACGGCTCGCCGACGATCGGGGTGAGCGTGGCGACCTTGTTCGCGTGGTCGATACCGGTGACCTTCGCCGCGAGGACGGTGGTCCGCTTCAGGTGCCGGCGCAGCGGCACGACGGCGTGGCGGGCCTCGATCGAACCTGCCGCCACCTCGGGGAGGAACGGCTGATAGGTCATGTAGGGCAGCGGGTCGACGATCGTGACCTCGGCTTCCCCGCGACGAAGCTGCTTCTCCAGCTTCCAGGCTGTGTAGAAACCTGCGTATCCGCCACCGACGATGAGGATTCTGGGCACGGTGCTGGTCACGGTGGAAGGAACTCCTAGGTGGGTGGGCTGCTCGGCGTGCGCGATTCGCGTGCCAATCGGATACGCCGGGCGGCAGCGGTGAGGCCGAGCACCACCATTATAGACGCCAGGGTCCCGGCAGCGAGCGGAAGGCTCCCGTAGCGCAGGGAATCCTCGTTCGGAAGCAGCGGGTGATCGCGGGCCGACGCCGTGTCGGCCTCAGGCAGCGGCGGGACGTCGACGGGGCCGAGCGACGGCTGCGGAGCCGGCTCGGCATCGGCGCGGCGGTAGAGGCGGATCCATTCCGCGAGGTCGCCAACCGGGTTGACGCTGACGGTCGGCACCTGCGCGCTGACGGCTGCGGCGGCGTTGACCAGCCCGTAGCCGTACAGCAGGTCGGGGTGCGATCGCGCGCCCACCGCCGGGGTGGCCGTGCTGATGAGGCGGTTGAGGACGTTGTCCGCATCCAGATCCGGATGCGCCGACCGGACGAGGGCGGCGATACCGGCCACGATCGGGGCGGCGCCACTCGTTCCGTTCCACTGCACGAGTGTGCCGTCGGCGGACACGCCCATGAGCCGCTCGCTGGGGGCGGACACGCCGATCGTGAGCCCCTGGGTCGATGCCTCGATGCTGGCGACTCCGGAGGGGTCGACCCCGCCGACGGTGAGGACGCCCGGGATGGTCGCGGGCGCGCCGACGCGTGTGGTGCCGCTGCCCCGGTTGCCCGCGGCGACGACGATGACCACGTCGTTGTCGAAGGCGTACATGAACGCGTCGTCCCACGACGGGTCCCACTCGAGGGTGTTGGTCGTCAGCGACATGTTGATGACCTTCGCGCCGTTGTCCACCGACCAGCGGACGGCCTCGGCGATCTGGTCCCGCACCGGAACGGTGCGCCCGGAGATGTCGATCGAGACCGAGAGCAGCTCCGCCTCGGGGGCGACTCCGATCATCCCGCGCCCCTCGCCCGTGCCCCGCGCGCCGGCGAGCGAGGCCACCCAGCTGCCGTGGTTGGCATTGGCCCCGCCGATGGGGGTCCGCCCGTCGGTGCTTCCCAATCCCGACATATCGGCCCCGCCGACCACGCCGCCGAATTCGACCGGGTTCCGCCCGACGCCGGTGTCGATGATCGCGACGCGCACGCCGGCCCCGCGCGTGACCTGCCACGCCTCGCGGACGCCGTACTGGTCGAGCCAGTACTCCCCCGCCCGCACCGGGTCGGTGGGGTCCTCGGGCACGGCGGCCGCTCCGGCGAGGGTCGCGGCCAGGACGAGGGCCGCCGCGGCCGCGGCGACCCTTCTCATCCGAGCGCTCCGGGTCGGGCGCACGTGCAGCGACGGGGGGACCAGCTCGCCCGCTCCAGCGCGAGATCGCCGATCGGGTTGACTCCGGGCCCGGCTGCGAGGGCGTGGCCGGCGAGCGCGTGCAGGCACTTGACGCGCGTCGGCATGCCGCCCGCGGAGATCCCCGCGATCTCCTCGGGTTCGCCGTATGCCGCGCGGTCGCGCAGGTAGGACTCGTGAGCGCGCTGGTAAGCCGCGCGCAGGTCGTCGTCCGCATCGAGTTCGTCGGCGAGCTCGCGCATCACGTGGTCGGCCTCCAGCGCCGACAGGGCCGCCGTGGCTCCCGGGTGCGTGAGGTAGTAGAAGGTCGGAAAGGGCGACCCGTCCGTCAGTCGCGGCGCGGTGGCAACGACCAGCGGGTTACCACACACGCAGCGCGCAGCCACGCCCACCACGTCGCGCGGTGGGCGTCCGAGCTGTTCGTGCAGGACCGCCAGGTCGGCGGCGGTCGCGGGCGGAATCGGGGGGGTGCTCATCCCCGCCAGGTTACCGTCACCGGCTGCGAGGGCGCTGGAGCGCGACGGGAGGTCACGGCGCCGGCGCCGGCACCCCGATGGTGGGTGCCGCGGTGCGGGCGAGCCCGGAAGTGGCGACCGACCGCACGAGTTGCGACATCCAGTCGGTGCGGGTCTGGGCGACCTCGTCGGTGACGGTGCCCTCTTCCTGCGGCAGCGCGGCGGCGGGCAGGTCGTTGTCCACGAGGTAGACGACCTCGCCCGGCTGCACGTAGTACAGCCGCTCCCGCGCCTGGGTGGTGATGTAGGCGGGGTCCGTCCAGCGTTCCTGCTGCGCCTCGAGGTCGGCGACCTCCTGCTCGCTCAGTGCTACCGCATCCCGGAGCGCCTCGATCTGCTGACGCTGGTCGACGTAGGTGCCCACGGTGGGGACGAGCACGAAGGCGGCCAGCACCACGAGCCCGAGCATGATCACCATGAAGCCCGAGAGGCGGATGCCGCCGAGCCAGCCGCGCACGTCGACGCGCTCGGGCGCGCCCCCGGACGTGCGAGAGGGGGGAACCGTTCCTCGAGGCACGGTTCCCCCCTCTCGTCGAAGCTTCGCGGCCGCTTACGCGGTGTAGCGCGGGAAGGCGGAACGGCCGGCGAACTCCGCCGCGTCGCCCAGCTCCTCCTCGATGCGCAGAAGCTGATTGTATTTCGCGACGCGCTCGCTGCGAGCGGGCGCGCCGCTCTTGATCTGCCCCGAGTTGACGGCGACGGCCAGGTCGGCGATCGTCGTGTCCTCGGTCTCGCCCGAGCGGTGCGAGAGCATCGTCGTGTAGCCGGAGCGGTGGGCCAGGTCGATGGCGTCGAGCGTCTCGGAGAGCGTGCCGATCTGGTTCACCTTGACCAGCAGGGAGTTGGCAGCCCCTCGCCGGATGCCTTCGGCCAGGCGCTGCGGGTTGGTGACGAACAGGTCGTCGCCGACCAGCTGCACGCGCTTGCCGAGCTTCTCGGTCAGCGCGGTCCAGTTGTCCCAGTCGTCCTCGGCGAGGGCGTCTTCGATCGTGACGATCGGGAACGCGTCGACGAGTTCGATGTAGTAGTCGGTGAGCTGATCGGCGGTCCAGTCCCTGTTGTCGAGGCGGTACACGCCGTCGTTGAAAAACTCGGTCGCCGCGACATCCAGGCCCAGCGAGATCTCGCTGCCCGGGGTGAAGCCGGCCTTCTCGATCGCGCGGACGAGGAATTCCAGGCCCTCGCGGTTGCTGGGCAGGTCGGGGGCGAAGCCGCCCTCGTCGCCGAGGCCCGTCGCGTAGCCGGCGGCCTTCAGCTCGCCCTTGAGCACGTGGTACACCTCGGTGCCCCAGCGCAGCGCCTCCGCGAAGCTCGAGGCCCCGAGGGGCGCGAGGAAGAACTCCTGCATGTCGATGCCGTTGTCGGCGTGCTCGCCGCCGTTGATGACGTTGAACAGCGGAACGGGCAGCAGGTGCGCGTTGGGTCCGCCGAGGTAACGGAACAGCGGCAGGTCGGCGCTGTCGGCGGCGGCCTTGGCCACGGCCAGGCTCACCCCGAGGATGGCGTTCGCCCCGGAGCGGGACTTGTTCTCGGTGCCGTCGGTCGCGATGAGGATCTCGTCGACGATGCGCTGCTCGCTGGCGTCGACGCCCTCGATCGCGGGGCCGAGCTCGTCGATGACGGCGGCGACGGCCGCGAGCACGCCCTTGCCGTTGTAGCGGGTCTTGTCGCCGTCGCGCAGCTCGTACGCCTCGAAGGCGCCGGTGGATGCTCCGGACGGGACGGCCGCGCGCTGGACGATGCCATCGTCCAGCAGCACCTCCACCTCGACGGTCGGGTTTCCGCGCGAATCAAGAATCTCGCGCGCGTTGACAGCCTCGATAAGTGCCACGAAGGACTCCCTAAAGGTTCGGGGTGTGAGGTATGCGGAGCGTCGTCGGTCCGGGGTCGAGTCTAGTGATGCGGGCGCCGGGCCACAGGGCGGTCAGGACGCGGCGTCCGTCACCACGGCCACGGCCACGCCGTCCCAGCCCTTCGCGTCCAGCGTCTGCAGCGCGGTGGCGTCGAACCGCGGATCGCGCCCCAGCATCTCCAGGCCTTCCCGGACGCCCGCCACCTGCGGCTCGGTGACGTCGGGATCGGCCACCTTCCCCGACCGCACGACGTTGTCGACGACGACGACGGTGCCGGGGTGTCCCAGTCGCGCGGCCCAGTCGAGATAGACGGTGTTGGATTCCTTGTCGGCGTCGATGAAGACCAGGTCGAACGCCTCCTCGCCCGCCAGCGTCGGCAGCACGTCGGCGGCCCGGCCTTCGCGTACGTCGACCCGATCGGCGACGCCGGCGCGTTCGAGGCTGGTGCGCGCGACGGCGGCGTGGCGGGGCTCGGCTTCGATGCTGATGACGCGTCCGCCCTCCGGCAGCGCCCGGGCGAGCCAGATCGTCGAGTATCCGCCGAGCGTGCCGATCTCCAGCACGCGCCGCGCCCCGCTGATCCGCGCCAGCAGGTGCAGGAACTTGCCGTTGAGTGGCGCCACCTCGATGGCGGGGAGCCCCGCGCCCTCCTGGTCGGCCACCGCCGCGGCGAGGTCGGGATCGGAGCCGACGAGGGTGTCGGTGAGGTAGGCGTCAACCGCCTGGAAGGACTCTGGAGTGAGAGCGGTCATGTCGTCAGCCTCGCCGCCGGCCGCGACGCCGTCAACCGTCAGCCGACTCGCGCGCGGACAGCGCCGCCAGGACGGCCGCGGCACCTGCGGCGTCCGGACAGGTGACCACGAACTGCCGGCCTCCGGTCCGCGTGACGCAGATGGCCGGACCGCTCCTCAGGACGATGCCGAAGCGCCCGGGCACCGACCGCAGCCCCCATCCGCCGAACTGGCCCATCGGCTCGACATGCTCGACGGCGACGTGGGCGATGTCGGAGACGGGGACGAAGAAGCGCGGCACCCCGACCACGGACCGCACCGTGATCCCCGTCGCATCCACGCGGATGCGGAACGCGCTCGTGGTCAGCACGAGTGCCAGCAGCGCCACGGCGATGACTCCGAGGAGGAGGGACGCACCCGGCTCGGAGCCTGCGGCCCCCGCCACAGCGGCACCGGCGAGGCCCACGCAGATCAGGACGAGAAGGGTGAGGACGCCGGGATGGATCACGGCCACCCCGAACCACGCGGCACGCTCGCGCGGCGCCAGGCTGAGCTCAGGCGCCGCCTCCGCCGCACGGACGGAGGCCTCGCGGGGCTGCAGGAACCAGGCGAGGGCGCCGGCTGCGACAGCCGCAGCGAGGCCGACGGGCATCGCGGGTTCGACCGAGGGCGCATCGGCCGGGTCGGAGAGGCCCCGCTGCGCGAGGAAGGTCGCGGTGAACAGGAACGCGAGCAGGGCGGACAGCGCTGGTGCCAGTGCGCCCATGAACCGGTACGACCCCCCTCGGTCACCGCGACGGAGCCCCTGCAGCGTGGTCAGCGCCAGCAGGAGCGGGAGGCCGAGCGCGAATCCGACGGAGAGCAGAGGTTGCGTCCACGCCGGGGCGAATCCGTCCGGACGGCCCTCCGCGTTCCAGTGGATGGCAACCTCGCCCGGCATGCTCGGGAGGGCGAGGAGTTGCAGGACGAGGGCGGCGATGGTGAAGGCCACCGGTAGCACGAGGGCGACGATCACGAACCGCCGCAGGGCGGGTGGATGGGAGGGGGTCATGAGGCGATCTCCTTCACGAGGGCGGCAAGGGCGGATGCGCTCAGTCCGAGGGTGCGTGCCCTCGTGACGAGGCCCGCGATGTCGGCATGCAGGGCGGCCAGTGGGAGGGCCCCCTCCGTCACGACCGCGCCGCGGCCGCGGCGCATGTCGACGAGACCCTCGTCGCGGAGGTCCTGGTAGGCGCGGAGCACGGTGTGGAGGTTGACGCCGAGCGACGAGGCAAGCTCCCGCGCGCTGGGGAGGCGCTCTCCCGGCAGCAATTCGCCGGATGCCGCGGCGGCCCGCACGCACGACGCCAGTTGCGCGAAGAGAGGTTCGTCGCTCAACGGGTCCACGCGGAAGATCATGGAACTATTCTAGTACAAGTAGAACAGCATCGTCGGTGGTCAGGACAGCGGGCGCAACTCCAGGTCGGCGGCGGTGGTGCCGGCCGAGACGGTCGCGAAGGCGGCGTAGCCGTCGGCGGCGGCCCGCTCCAGCAGGGCCTTGAGGTTCTTCGTGCGCTGCTCCAGGCGCACGCGTCGTCCCTCGGCGATGAGCGTCGATTTCAGCGTCACGAGTTCGGCGACGGGAACGTCGCGATCGTGCACGAGAACGACGGCCTCGGATGCGGCATCCTCGCGCTCTGCGACGAGGTCGACGATCCGCTCGAAGCCGATGGAGAAGCCCACGGCGGGCACGTCCTGCCCGAGGAACCGGCCGATCATGCCGTCGTAGCGCCCGCCGCCGCCGAGCGAGTACGTCACCGACGGGTGGGCGAGCTCGAAGATCGTGCCGGTGTAATACCCCATGCCGCGCACGAGGAAGGGGTCGAACTGCAGCGGAACAGCATCGCCGGCCCGGGCTGCTGCGACGGCGTCGCCGAGCGCGACGAGGGAGGCGATGACGTCGGCGGGCGCGTCGTCGGGGAGCGCCGCGCGGATCTGCTGCACGCCGTACGGGTGGTGCTCGAGCGTTCGCGGACGTTGCAGGAACGCCGCGAAGGAGTCGACGGCCTCGGGCGTCGCGCCGCGGTCGCGCAACTCCGCGGCGACGCCGTCGGGGCCGATCTTGTCCAGCTTGTCGATCGTGATGAGGACGCCCGGGCGCTCCTCGGCGGCGAACCCGAAGCTTCCCAGCATCCAATCCAGCGCGCGGCGGTCGTTGACGCGGATCGTGCCGCCCTCCAGGCCCAGCGCGTCCAGGGTGTCCAGGCTCGCGACGAGGAGCTCCGCCTCGGCGCGCGCCGTGGCGTCGCCGATGACGTCGATGTCGCACTGCACGAACTGGCGGTACCGGCCCTTCTGGGGTCGCTCCGCGCGCCACACCGGCGCGACCTGCACCGCGCGGAAGACCGCGGGAAGCTCTGCCCGGTGGCTGGCGTAGAACCGTGCCAGCGGCACGGTGAGGTCGTAGCGGAGGCCGAGGTCGGTCAGCGCCGCCGGGTCGTCGGCGGCGGCGCGGATGGCGTCGGCGTCCAGCCCGCGCTTGAGCACGGTGAAGGCAAGCTTCTCGTTGTCGCCGCCGATGCCGGAGTGCAGCCGGGCGTACTCCTCCATGACGGGCGTCTCGATCTCGTCGAACCCGTGGGCGCGGTAGCGCTCACGGATGACGGCGAGCACACGCTCACGGCGGGCCTTCTCAGCGGGCAGGAAGTCGCGCATGCCGCGCGGCGGGGTGACGGAGGGCACGCACCTAGTCTCTCAGGCCTGCTCGCCCCCGCCGCGCGCGGCCTCGGCCGCGCGCACCTCGTCGGTCAGCACCCGGAGCCGTTCCCGCAGCGCCCGCTCCGCGTCCCAGCCCTGCGCACGCGCGTCGGCGACGAGCGCCAGCAGCGCGTCGCCGAGTTCGGCCTCGCTCCCCGGCCGAGAAACCACATTCTGGCCCAGACGCCCCGCGTCGCCGGGTTTCTCGTCCGGAACGTGGTTTCTCGCGGAGGTGACGCCGACCTGCGCCGCCCGGCCGAGGAGCTTCTGCGCGAGGGCGAGCGACGGCATGTGCGCAGAGACGCCCTCCAGCACACTCGTCCGGGCGCGCTTCTCCGCGGCCTTGGCCGCATTCCAGTGCACGAGCACCTCTTCCGGGGTGTTCGCCACCGCGTCGGCGAAGACGTGCGGATGCCGCCGCACCATCTTCTCCGTGAGCCCCCGGGCGACGTCGTCGATGTCGAACGGCGCCTCGGCGTCGCGGGAGGCGATCTCCGCGTGGAAGAGCACCTGCCACAGCAGGTCGCCGAGTTCCTCCCGCAGTTCCTCACGCGTCCCGGATTCGACGGCGTCGATGACCTCGGCGCTTTCCTCCACCAGGTAGGGGACCAGCGCGCGGTGGTCGATCTGCCGCGTCCAGACGCAGCGGTCGCGCACCGCGCGCATCGTCTCGGCGGCTTGGCGCAGCGCGTCTCCCCCGTCGCCGGGCCCGTGGTCATCCGGTGGTGCCATCCCGCCACGATACGAGCATCATGACGCGCCCGGCATCCGGTCCGGATAGTTTTGAGGGATGCGTGACGTGACCCAGACCGAGCCCGTCGACCTCGTCGGCCGATTCGAGGCCGGCCAGGAGCTGCCCGAGGAGATGCGGGCCGACGTGCGCCTCCTCGGGTCGCTCCTCGGACGCGTGCTGCGCGAGAGCGGCTCCCCCGGGCTGTTCGGGGACGTGGAGCGGCTGCGGACGGCGACGATCGAGGCCTACACGGACGAGACGCCCGAAGCCTTCGCGCGTGCCGCGCGCATCGCCGACGGCTTCACCGTGCAGCGCGCCGACGAAGTGGCGCGTGCCTTCACGTGCTACTTCCACCTCGTGAACCTCGCCGAGGAGCATCAGCGGGTGCGGGTTCTCCGCGAACGCGACGGACGCACCGGTTCCCCCGGGGATGCCGACTCCATCGCCGCCGCCTACGCGCAGCTGTCCGAGGAAGTGGGAGAGGATGCCGCGCGCGACCGGTTGCGCGCACTCCGGTTCCACCCCGTCTTCACCGCGCACCCGACCGAGGCGCGGCGCCGGGCGGTGTCCAGCAGCATCCGCCGGCTCTCCGAACTGCTCGGCGGCTACGACGGCGCCGCCCACGAGGGGCCGGCGCGCCGCCGGGCCGAGCGACGCATGATCGAGGAGATCGACGTGCTGTGGCGGACGGCGCCCCTCCGCTCGGAGAAACCCTCCCCGACGGACGAGGTGCGCGCGGTCATGGCCGTCTTCGACGAGACGCTGTACACCGCCGTCCCCCACGTGTACCGCCGAGTGGACGACGTCCTCCAGGGCGACGCGGCCGGCGCCCGCGCCCCCCAGGTGCGCCCCTTCGTACGCCTGGGGTCGTGGGTGGGTGGCGACCGGGACGGCAATCCGTTCGTCACGGCGTCGGTGACGCGCAAGGCGGCAGCGATCGCGAGTGAGCACATTCTGCTCGGGCTCGAGCGCACCGCCCTGCGGGTGGGCCGGGGGCTCACCCTGGATGCGGCATCCACCCCGCCCAGCGACGCCCTCGTGACGCTGTGGCAGCGGCTGCGGGCCGCCGACGAGGATGCCGCGGAGCAGATCGCGAAGCGCTCCCCCGACGAACCGCACCGCCGCATCCTGTTGATGCTGGCCCGCAAGATCGCCGCGACGCGCACGCGCGACGCCGACCTGGCCTACCGGGATCCCGAGCACCTGCTGGCCGACCTCCGCATCGTGCAGGACTCCCTGGTGGCAGCCGGCGCGGTCCGGCAGGCGTACGGCCACCTGCAGCAGCTGGTGTGGCAGGTGGAGACGTTCGGCTTCCACCTCGCCGAGCTCGAGGTCCGGCAGCACTCCGCGGTGCACGCGAGCGTGCTCGCCGAGCTCGACGCCGGTGAGCGGAGCGAGCAGGCCGAGGAGGTGCTCGACGTCTTCCGCGCGATCGCGTACATCCAGGAGCGCTTCGGCCCCCGCGCGGCCGGCCGCTACATCATCTCGTTCACGCGCTCGGCCGACGATCTCGCCGCGGTGCATCGCCTGGCCCGATATGCCGTGGGTGAGGGCGGCACGCCGCCCGTGCTCGATGTGATCCCGCTGTTCGAGACCTTCGCCGACCTCCGGGCCGCGCCCGGCATCCTCGCCGAGATCGTCGAGCACCCCGAGTTCGCCGCACGCCTGGATGCCACGGGCCGGCGCCTGGAGGTGATGCTCGGGTATTCCGACTCGTCGAAGGACGTCGGCCCGGTCGCGGCCAACCTCGCGCTGTACGACGCGCAGTCCGAGATCGCGGAGTGGGCGCAGCGCACGGGAATCGAGCTCACGCTGTTCCACGGGCGCGGCGGCGCGCTCGGGCGCGGCGGAGGCCCGGCGAACTCCGCCATCCTCGCCCAGCCTCCGCATTCGGTGGACGGGCGGTTCAAGCTCACCGAGCAGGGCGAGGTCATCTTCGCCCGGTACGGCGACCCGGCCATCGCGATGCGGCACATCGACCAGGTGGCCGCCGCGGTGCTGATGGCCTCGGCGCCGTCGAACGAGGCCCGCAACCGCGAGGCCGCCGAGCGCTACGCCGACGTCGCCGCCACGATGGACGCCGCATCCCGGGAGCGCTTCTTCGCCCTCGTCAAGGCGCCGGGCTTCGCGCCGTGGTTCGCGACCGTGACGCCCATGGAGGAGATCGGGCACCTGGCCCTCGGATCGCGCCCGGCCCGCCGCGGCCTGTCGGTGGAGTCGCTGGAAGACCTCCGCGCCATCCCGTGGGTGTTCGCGTGGACGCAGGCCCGCATCAACCTCGCCGGCTGGTTCGGTCTGGGCTCGGCCCTGGAGGCGGTCGGCGACGAGGAGCGCCTGCGCGAGGCCTATCGCGAGTGGCCGCTGTTGCGCACGCTCGTGGACAACGTGGCCATGAGCCTCGCGAAGGCGGACGTGCGCATCGCGCAGCGCTACCTGGACCTCGGCGATCGCGACGATCTGGCAGAGCTCGTCATGGCGGAGATGCACCTGACCCGCTCGTGGGTGATCCGGGTCACCGGGGGCGACGAGCTGCTGGAGACGAAGCCCACCCTGCAGCGCGCCGTCAAGATGCGGAGCCCCTACGTCGACGCCCTGTCGCTCCTGCAGCTGCGTGCCCTGCGGTCGCTGCGGGAGGCCCCGGCCGATGCGGAGCGAGACCCGGAGCAGGAGCGACTGCTGCTGCTGTCGGTCAGCGGTGTCGCCGCGGGGCTGCAGAACACCGGCTGAGCCGACCGCCGGTCAGTCGAGCCGCACGTCCCTCTGGTGACGGGCGAGGCTGCGCCCGTACCGCTCGGTGAGCTGCACCATGAGGTCGGGGGTGTCCCGGTCGACGCCGAAGACGTAGCCGGGGAAGTCGAGCTCCTTCTGGGCACCCCAGATCTCGCCGTGCTTGTCGGGCGGCAGGATCAGCACGGGGTCGCCCACCGCCACCCAGCCGATCGGCACGACGCTGCGTGCGGGGAGCACCGAACGCAGGTGCACGACGGCATTGATGCGCACTTCGCTGCGCTCGCCGATGCGCGCCCCGTTGAAGACCCGCGTGCCGGTGGCCAGGAACACCTCGTCGCCGATCGTCGCCCCCGAGATGCTGGCCATGGGACCCACGAGGGTGTGGTCGCCGATGCGCGCCGCGCCCGCGGCGCTGGCCCGGATGAGCGCGTTCTCCATCACGATCACGCTCGTCCCCAGTACCACCGGGCCGCCCTCCGCGGTGATGACGGCGCCGTGCAGCACCTGGCAGTCGGCGCCGATCGTGACATCGCCGCTCAGGACGGCCGTGGGGGCGATCACGGCGTCGGGGTGGACGCGGGGCCGCGCCCCGAGGTGCTCGAACTCCACTGGCCCTCCTCGATCGGTGCCAGCGTAGCGCCCGTCCGGTTCAGGATGCTGTGGACGTGGCCGGCTCCGCGGCCGGGGCGGGGCGCGTCTCCTCGGGGAAGAGCTGGTCGAGGAGCTGGGCGACCCACCCGATGAGCCCCCCGTCGGTGTCGGCGGGCGGCAGCGGAACCACCAGCGCCTCTCCCCCGGCGACGATCTTGGCCTTGGGATGCAGTCGCTGCAGGCGCACGCGCAGGGAATCCGGCAGGTTCGCCGGCGCGAGCCGCAGGTTGGGGCCCATGGCCACGACGTCGGCGAGGCCCGCGCGCGCGGCGCGGCGGCGCAGGCGCGCGACGGCGATGAGACCCTCCACCTCGCGGGGGGGCTCGCCGTAGCGGTCGCGCAGTTCGTCCACGACCGCGTCGATGGCGTCGTCCTTGGCGGTGGCGGACGCGGCGGCCGAGAGCTTCTGGTACGCCTCCAGGCGCAACCGCTCACTGTCGATGTAGGTCTCCGGCAGGCGCGCATCCACGGGGAGCTCCAGGCGCAGCTCGGTCGGACCCTCGGTCTCCTCTCCGCGGAACGTCGCGACGGCCTCGCCGATCATGCGCAGGTACAGGTCGAACCCGACCCCTGCGATGTGCCCGGCCTGCTCGGCGCCGAGCAGGTTGCCCGCTCCGCGGAGCTCGAGGTCTTTCAGCGCCACCTGCATGCCGCTGCCGAGGTCGTTGTTGACGGCGATGGTCTCGAGGCGGTCGGCCGCGGTCTCCGACAGGGGCTTCTGCTCGTCGTAGAGGAAGTAGGCGTAGGCGCGTTCGCGGGCACGCCCCACGCGGCCTCGGAGCTGGTGGAGCTGGGACAGACCGTACTTGTCGGCCCGGTCGATGATGATCGTGTTGGCGTTGGAGATGTCCAGCCCGGTCTCGACGATCGTCGTGCAGACCAGGACGTCGGAACGGCGCTCCCAGAACGCGTCGACGACCTCCTCGAGGGCGTGCTCGCCCATCTGCCCGTGCGCGACGGCGATGCGCGCCTCCGGCACGAGCTCGGCGAGCTCGGCGGCGACCCGCTGGATGGACTGGACGCGGTTGTGGACGAAGAACACCTGACCCTCGCGCAGCAGTTCGCGCCGGATGGCGGCGGCGATCTGCTTGTCGTTGCGCGGGCCGACGTACGACAGGATCGGATGCCGGTCCTCCGGCGGGGTCTGCAGCGTCGACATCTCCCGGATGCCGGTGACCGCCATCTCGAGCGTGCGCGGGATCGGGGTCGCACTCATCGAGAGGATGTCGACGTTGGTCTTGAGCTTTTTCAGCGCATCCTTGTGCTCGACGCCGAAACGCTGCTCCTCGTCGATGATGAGGAGACCCAGGTCTTTGAAGATCACCTTCTCGGTGAGGATGCGGTGCGTGCCGATGACCATGTCGATCGTGCCGTCGGTGAGGCCCGCGAGGATCTGGCGGGCGTCCTTGTCGCTCTGGAAGCGCGAGAGCGCCCGCACCTTCACCGGGAACCCCGCGAAGCGCTCGGTGAACGTCTCGGTGTGCTGCTTGACGAGGAGGGTGGTGGGGACGAGCATCGCGACCTGCTTGCCGTCCTGAATGGCCTTGAACGCCGCGCGCACGGCGACCTCGGTCTTGCCGAAGCCGACGTCGCCGGAGAGGAGCCGGTCCATGGGGATCGGCTTCTCCATGTCGGCTTTGATCTCGTCGATCGTCTGCAGTTGATCGGGCGTCTCGGCGAAGGGGAAGGCCTCCTCGAGTTCGCGCTGCCACGGGGTGTCGGGTCCGAACGCGTGCCCTCTCGAGGCCATCCGCGCCGAGTAGAGCTTCACCAACTCCACCGCGATGTCGCGCACGGCCTTGCGCGCGCGGCCTTTGGCCGCGGCCCAGTCGCTTCCGCCCATCTTCGACAGGGTCGGCGCCTCCCCGCCGACGTACTTCGAGAGCAGGTCGAGCTGGTCGGTGGGCACGAAGAGCTTGTCACCGGGGTATCCCCGTTTGGACGGCGCGTACTCCAGCACGACGTACTCGCGCGTGGTCTTCACGGGGTTGCGCCCCCCGCTGGACACCTCGCGCTGCGACAGCTCGACGAAACGGCCGATGCCGTGCGTGGCGTGCACGACGAAATCCCCGGGCTTCAGCTGCAGCGGGTCCACGACGTTCCGCCGCCGCGAGGCGAGCTTCTTCACCACGCGCGCATCGCTGCCGATCGTCCGCCCGTAGAACTCGCTCTCGGTGAGCACGGCGAAGCGCGCCTCGGGGAGCTGGAAGCCGCGCTCCAGCGGGGCGACCACGAGGTGGGCGACGCCCGGTTCGGGAACGTGGAGCACATCGTCCACGCGGCGGGCGGCGATCCCGCGCTCGGCGAGCACATCGCGCGCGCGATCCACGAGGCCGGCGCCGGAGGCCACCACCACGACGCTCCAGCCCTCGGACAGCAGCGTGCCGATGTGGGCGGTCGCGCCGTCGACGTTCCCCTGGAACGAGGGCACGGCCTCTCCGCGGATACGGATCGCCGCGTCATCCACGTCGAGGCCCTCGGCGGATGCGTCGGCGGCACCGGAGTCGAACGCCGACAGGCTCCACCACACCCCGCCGCGTGCCGCGGCGGCCTCCCGCAGCTCCGCGAGGGTCAGGAAGTCTCCCGCGTCCAGGTCGATCGGGGTACGCGCGCCCGCCGTCGCCGCCGACCACGCCGCCTCCAGGAACTCGCGGTTGGTCTCCCCGAGCGTCCGGGCGCGGGCGACGGAGCGTTCAGGATCCACCAGGGCGACCGCGGAGTGCTCGGGCAGGAAGTCGACCAGGGGCACGAGGCGATCCACGAGGATCGGCATGAGCGATTCCATGCCGTCGGTCGGGATGCCCTCGGACATCCGCTCGAGCATGGAGCGGAGCCCGGGATACTCGTCACGCAGCGCACCGGCCCGCGCACGCACGTCCGGCGTCAGCAGCAGCTCGCGGCTCGGAATCAGCGAGACGCTTGGCACGGCGCCGGGAAGCGAGCGCTGGTCGGCGACGGAGAAGGCACGGATCTCATCGACCTCGTCGCCGAAGAAGTCCACCCGGACGGGGTGGTCGGCGTTGGGCGCGAAGACGTCGAGGATGCCGCCGCGCACGGCGAATTCCCCCCGGCGCGACACCATGTCGACCCGGTGGTAGGCCAGCTCCACGAGACGGGCCGAGACGGAGTCGAGGCCCTGCCCGCGGCCGCCGACGGACAGCTCGATCGCGGCCACGTCGCCGAGTCCCGCCATCAGCGGTTGCAGCGCGCTGCGCACGGAGGCGGTCACCACGAGCGGGGCGGCGCCGTCCCACGCGGCGATCCGCCGCAGCACGTCGATGCGACGGCCGACCGTCTCGGCGCTCGGGCTCAGCCGCTCGTGCGGGAGGGTCTCCCACGCGGGGAAGTGCAGCACCTCCGCACCGGGGAGCACGGCCGACAGCGCCGGACCCAGCGACTCGGCGCGACGCCCCGTGGGGGCGACCACCAGGACCACGCCCGGGTGTCCCGCGGCACGGCGGCGTTCGAGGAGCGCGGCCAGGACGGGGACGTCCAGGCCGTCCACGAGGGAGAACTCGGCGTCGGCCACTGACGCGGATGCCGCGTCCCGGAACGAGTCGGCCTGCTCGAGGGCGCGCACGATCCCGGGAATTGTCACTTGGAAAGTCTACGGCTCGGTGCCGACACCGGCGCGGCGGTGTGTCGGGGTAGGGGGCGCACCTAGACTGACCGCGACCGCGATCAAGAACGAAGGAAGTGGCCATGAGCACGAATCCGCCGAGCACGAACCCGCCCGAACCGCAGGGCCAGCCCACCCCTCCCCCCGCCTACCCCGCGCCGACCGATTCCCCGTCCGCCTACCCCGCCGCGAGCTACGCGCCGCCCGCCGGCGAGGCGGAGCCCCAGACCAAGACCAAAGGACCCTCGGGACTGGGCATCATCGCCTTCGCGGCGGCCCTCGCCGGCGCCGTCATCGGGTCCATCCTCGCCTTCATCGGCGGCATGCAGCTCGGCGGCCTCGCGCAGTTCGCCGAGGTGACCGACAGCGGTTCGGTGAACGTGGACGGCAACAACCTGCCGCCGGAGGGCCAGCAGATGGCTGTCGCCAGCGCCGCTCTGATCTTCGCTGCGTTCGCAGTGTGGGGCATTCTCGCGCTGTGGGGGTTCATCCAGGGCATCGTGGCGGCCGTGAAGGACCGTGGTCGCGCGTGGGGTATCGCGGCGATCGTCATCGCCCTGCTCGGCGTCGGCGCGGTCGCCACATTCTCGGCGATCGGCGGCGCCGCCGGCGTGGCCCCGTACATGTCCTGACCCGCGGGTCGGATCGAGTACGTCAGCGGGGTGCGTGGAAGCGCTGCTGTGCGGCGAGGAGCCCCTCGCCCACGGTGGTCTCCACCGCATCCGCGGCATCGGCGATGAGATTGGGCAGGGTCGCACGCTCCTGCGCGCCGAACGGGTCGAGCACCCAGTCGGCGGGGTCCTGACGACCTGACGGACGCCCGATTCCCACGCGAACGCGCGGGAAGTCGGGCGTCCCGAGCGCCTTGGCCACGTCGCGGACACCGTTATGTCCGCCGTGACCGCCGCCGGTCTTGAGCTTGATCGTGTCGAACGGGATGTCGAGCTCGTCGTGGACGACGATGATCCGTCCGGCGTCCACGCCGTAGTACTTGGCCAGGTTGGCCACGGGGCCGCCCGAGACGTTCATGAAGCTGTTCGGCTTGGCGAGCACGAGCTTCGCGCCGCCCGGCTGCAGCCACGTCTCCGCCACCCGCGCGTTCGCCCGATGCGCGGCGAATCTCTCCGCGCGGCGGCGGGCGAGCTCATCGACCACCATCTGCCCGACGTTGTGCCGGGTCGCCTCGTAGCGCGGGCCGGGATTGCCCAGGCCCACGACCAGCCATGTCTCAGCCATCGCGGACCTGGGCGCCCCTCACGAATACGGAAGAGCCACCGGTCACTCGGACTCGGCGGACTCCTCGGACTGCTCCTCGGCCACGGCGGCGTCGGCCTCCGCGATCTCGTCCTCGGCCGCGAGCGTGTCGGTCGGAACCGAGACGGCGACGATGAGCGTCTCCGGGTCGGCGATGAGCACCGAGCCGGCCGGCAGCTTCAGGTCGGCGGCGGTGATGTGCGTCCCGTCCTCGAGGCCCTCGACGTCGACCTCGATCGACTCGGGCAGCTGCGTGGCGTCGGCCTCGATCAAGATGGTGTTGGCGTCCAGGTTGGCCAGGGTGCCGGGGGCGGGCTCACCGACGACGATCACGGGGACGTCGACGGAGACCTTCTCGCCCTTCTTGACCACGAGCAGGTCCATGTGCTCGATGATCTGGTGAACCGGGTCCTTCTGCACATCCTTGACGAGCGCGAACTCGTGGGTGCCGCCCGCGACCTCGAGATCCAGCAGCGCGTTGGCGCGGCGGATGAGCAGCGACACCTGGTGACCGGGGAGGGCCAGGTGCAGCGGATCGGTCCCGT
Organism: Microbacterium sp. Z11_20; assembly: GCF_057197605.1. Classification (NCBI taxonomy): domain Bacteria; kingdom Bacillati; phylum Actinomycetota; class Actinomycetes; order Micrococcales; family Microbacteriaceae; genus Microbacterium; species Microbacterium sp. Z11_20. The sequence continues at coordinate 219,819 of NZ_JBXVOQ010000006.1, forward strand.
GGCCGTACAGGACGGCGGGAATCTTGCCCGAGGCGCGAAGGCGACGGGCGTGGCCCTTGCCGAAGTTCTCGCGCAGCTCGGCGCTGACCTTGTTGTCTTCCGACATGATGAGTTCTCCTTGCGGGCCCACGGGCCCGGTGTGGGGGTCTGGTTTTCGACTCGAACGCGACGCGTGAGGAAAGCCGTGGGCCTGCTTCACCGCGTCGATCACGGACGCACCGCCCTGGGCTGACGCATCCCTCGCCGAAGTATCTGTCCCGAGTCTACCAGCGGCACCGCTACCATGAAGACGCAGCCGACACCCGGAGGATCCATGCCCGCTGAATTCTTCTCCCACCTCATGCTGTGGATCGTGGGCGGCATCACCGCGCTCGGCCTGATCGGCACCGTGGGCGCGTTCTGGTCGCTCGGCCGGGGCGGCTACCGCCAGGACTGACGTCGTCACCGGGACGCCGTCAGGGGCCGGGCGTCGTGCGGGCGTAGTGCTCGAGGTAGCGCTGGAAGCCCTCGTCGTAGTGCGCGCGTAGCTGCTCACGGGGTCTCACCATGCGCACCGGCTCGCCGTCGAGAGCGGGGTGCCGATCGGGTTGACCGCTCGCCCGCAGGCCCATCCGCACCGCTCCGATAAGCGAGCTGTGCTGCCGGGACGACGCTTCCATCGGCATCCCGAAGATGTCGACGGTCAGCTGAGTCCAAAACGGCGATGCCAGGACTCCCCCGGAGAGGATGATGCGCCGCGGGCTGCCGTTGAGCGCCGTCAATTCGGTGAAGCAGTGGAACAGGGAGTACACGATGCCTTCGAGCACGCCCTGGTAGATGTCGACGCGGCTGTGGTGCGGCTGGAGTTCGACAAGGCCGCCGCGTCGCTGGTCCTGCCACCCGGGGCTCCGCTCTCCGAACAGGAAGGGCAGGAAGACGGGCAGGTCCCGGGCATCCGCTTCCAGGTGCGGTTCGATCGCCGCATAATCGGTCGCCGCACCGAAGAAGCGCTCCTTCGCCCAGTCGACACAGTTCCCGCACCCCGACGTCGCCGCCCCGCTGAGCGGCCCGAGCGGCGATCGGTAGGACCAGGTGCTCATCGTGCGCGAGAACGACGGATGCTGCGTGGCGAACCGGAGCGCGCCGCTGGTGCCCATCGAGAACGTCATCTCCCCGTCGCCTGTCGCACGCTCCCCGACCTGGTTGAGACCTCCGTCGGGCTCGGGGACGAGGACCGGGACGCCGGCGGTCAGGCCGAGAAGCGAGGCACCCTCGTGCGTCAGCGGTGCGGTGTCGTAGGCGGAGCGCAGCGCCGGAAGGACGACGCCGCGGAGCCCCAGCCGCGAGATCACCTCGGCGTCCCAATCGGCGGTGTGGGCGTTGAGCAGGCCCGTGCCCGAAGCCTGCGATGCACTCATCCATACCTCGTCCGTCAGCCGCGCGAAGGTGAAGGTCGGCTGGTCCATGGCCACAAGCCCGACGGGGAGCACGCCCTCCTCGCGCAGGTGCATGAGCTTGAACGCCGGGTAGGAGGCGTTCACGAGGCAGCCGGTGCGCTCGTAGAACCACCGGGTGAAGCCCGCGTCCGCACGCAACCGCGCGCACAGGTCTTGGGCGCCGGTGTAGGGCCACTCCATCACCGCGGTGACCGCGCTGAGATCCGGACGTCGCAGAGTCAGACCGTGCCATGTGCCGCTCAGCACGATGAGGTCGACCGCCATCCCTGCGGCCAGCTCCCGGCCGAGCGCGACGAGCTGGGAGAAGATGGCCTCCGCGTCGCGTACCGCCGCATCCGGGCCGGGCACATCCAATCGGCGACCACGGACCGCGGTCGTGCCGAGCGCGGTGTCGAAGAGCAGCGCCTTCGCCGACGTCGTGCTGGCCTCCAGCGCGAGGATGATCATCGTGCTCCGTTCGTTACCGACATCTTTCCAGTCGTCGGGTCGTGGCGGCATCCGGCGACGCGGTCGCCGGCGCCGTGGCCCACCCGCGGCGATAGGCTGAATCCGATCCGACCGGCGTCCCCCCGATGCGGGCGCCCCCCTCCGCCTCGAACGATCAGGAGCCCGCGTGTCCGCAACCGATTCCCAGACGAACCTGTCCCCCGACCAGGATCAGGCACCCTCCGAGGCGGCGAGGAAGCACGAGGGCGCGCCTGCCCCGGAAGACGTCCCCCGCCCCACCGCCGAGGCCGGTACCCACGCCCCCGACGTCGCCGGGGGCCCGGCCAACATCGGTGTCGTCGGCCTCGCGGTGATGGGATCCAACCTCGCCCGCAACCTCGCCAGCCGCGAGGGGAACACCGTCGCGGTGCTGAACCGTTCCCGCTCCAAGACCGACGAGCTCGTCTCCGCCCACCCCGAGGCCGGATTCGTCTCGGCCTTCTCGTACCAGGAGTTCGCCGCGTCCCTGCAGCGACCGCGCACGGCAGTGATCATGGTCAAAGCCGGCGGCGCGACGGATGCGGTGATCGAAGAGCTCGTGCGCGTGTTCGAGCCCGGCGACATCATCGTCGACGGCGGCAACGCGCTGTTCACCGACACCATCCGCCGCGAGAAGGCGGTGCGCGAGACGGGCATCAACTTCGTGGGGATGGGCGTCTCCGGCGGTGAGGAGGGCGCGCTGAACGGTCCGTCCCTCATGCCGGGCGGATCGGATGAGTCCTGGACCACGCTCGGCCCGATCCTCCGCTCCATCGCCGCGGTCGCCGAGGGCGAAGCGTGCGTGACCCACGTCGGCCACGACGGCGCCGGGCATTTCGTGAAGATGGTGCACAACGGCATCGAGTACGCGGACATGCAGCTGATCGCCGAGGCGTACGACCTCATCCGCCGCGGAACAGGCAAGAGCCCCGCCGAGATCGCCGACGTGTTCGCCGAGTGGAACCGCGGGGAGCTGGAGTCGTACCTGATCGAGATCACCGCGGAGGTCCTCCGCCAGACCGACGCGGAGACGGGTCGGCCTCTCATCGATGTCATCGTCGATCAGGCCGGCGCCAAGGGCACCGGCGCCTGGACGGTGCAGACGGCCCTGAGCCTCGGGGTGCCCGTCTCCGGGATCGCCGAGGCGACCTTCGCCCGCTCGTTGTCCAGTCACCCGGAGCAGCGGGAAGTGTCAGGCGACCTCCCGGGTCCGACCGACGCGCTGGAGGTCGAGGACCCGGACGGGTTCATCGAGAAGATCCGCCTCGCCCTGTACGCGTCCAAGATCGTCGCGTACTCCCAGGGGTTCGATGAGATCCGCGCCGGAGCGGCCGAATACGGCTGGACCATCGACCTCGGCCGGATCGCCGCGATCTGGCGCGGCGGATGCATCATCCGCGCTCAGTTCCTCAACCGCATCACCGAGGCCTACGCCGCGACGCCCGACCTTCCGGTGCTGCTGACCGCGCCGTACTTCGTCGACGCCCTCACGCGGGCACAGTCCGCCTGGCGCGAGGTCGTGGCCACCTCCGCCCGTGCCGGCATCCCCGCTCCGGCGTTCTCCTCGTCCCTCGCCTACTACGACGGCCTCCGCGCCGAGCGCCTCCCGGCGGCCCTCATCCAGGGGCAGCGCGACTTCTTCGGCGCCCACACCTACAAGCGCATCGACAAGGCGGGCACCTTCCACACCCTGTGGTCGGGCGACCGCACCGAGATCGAGGCCGAAGACACCCACTGATCCGACGCCTCGTCGCCGGCCGCCACACGCGGGGGTCCCCGGCGTAGGGTCGGGGTTGTGACTTCACGACGCATCCTCTTCCTCGGTGGTTCCGGGGTCATCAGCACGGCCTGCGTGCGCTCGGCCGTGGCGGCCGGCCACGACGTCACGGTGCTCAACCGCGGCCGGAGCGCCCGCGCGCTGCCGAGCGACGTCCGCGAGCTGATCGCCGACGTCCGCGACGGCGACGCGGTCGCCCAGGCGCTGGGCGGAGAGGAGTTCGACGTCGTCGCCGATTTCGTCTCCTTCGTCCCCGCTCACGTGGAGACGGCTCTGGCCGCCGCCGCCGGAGAGAGGGCAGGGCAGTACGTCTTCATCAGCTCCGCCTCGGCGTACCAGAAGCCGCCGTCGCGGGTTCCGGTGACCGAGTCCACGCCGCTGCGCAACCCTTTCTGGCAGTACTCGCGCGACAAGATCGCGTGCGAGGACCTGCTGGTGGCGGCGTACCGCGAGCGCGGCCTGCCGGTGACCATCGTGCGCCCCTCGCACACGTACGACGAGACGCTGCTGCCCACGATGGGCGGGTGGACGGACGTCGCCCGCCTGCGGGCGGGCAAGCCCGTCGTCGTGCACGGCGACGGCACCAGCCAGTGGACCCTGACCCACAGCGACGACTTCGCCGTGGCCTTCACGGGCCTCCTCGCCAACCCTGCCGCGCTGGGCGAGGCGTTCACCATCACCGGCAGCCACGCCCCCACGTGGGACCAGATCTACAGGTGGGTCGCCCAGGCCGCGGGCGTCCCGGAGCCGCGCCTGGTGCACGTCGCCAGCGAGACGATCGCGGCGTGGGATCCGGACCTCGGTCCGGGGCTTGTGGGAGACAAGGCGCACTCGATGGTGTTCGACACCGCCAAGGTGCGGGCTCTGGCGCCGGAGTTCGGAACGACCGTCACGTTCGACGAGGGTGCTCGCCGCATCCTGGCCTGGTACGACGCCGATCCCGCACGGCAGCGGGTCGATCAGGCCCGCGACGCGCTCTTCGACCGCATGATCGCCCACGCGGATGCGGCCGGCTGAGCCGCGCCGCTCACAGCCCGCACATAGCGCACTCCATAGAACCCTGATAGGTGCTCGCGCACAATGGTGGCATGAACACGACCGCACCTTCGCCTGCGCTCACCCGTCCCGACGGAACTGCTCTGCGCGTCCTCGTGGTCGACGACGAGCAGATGCTCACCGACCTGCTGTCGATGGCCCTGCGCATGGAGGGGTGGGACGTGCGCACAGCCTCCTCGGGCCTCCAGGCGCTCCAGGCCGCACGCGATTTCGCCCCCGACGCCATGGTGCTGGACATCATGATGCCCGACCTCGACGGCATGGCCGTCCTCCAGCGCCTCCGCCACTCCGGCAATGACGTGCCCGTCCTCTTCCTCACCGCGAAGGACGCGGTGGCCGACCGCGTCGCCGGTCTCACCGCCGGTGGCGACGACTACGTCACCAAGCCCTTCAGCCTCGAGGAGGTCGTCGCGCGCCTGCGCAGCCTGATGCGCCGCGCGGGGACGGCGACCTCCGGAGACGTGGAGCCCATCCTGCGGGTGGGCGACCTGTCGCTCAACGAAGACAGCCATGAGGTGTTCCGCGGCGACGAGGAGATCGATCTGACGGCGACGGAGTTCGAACTCCTCCGGTATCTCATGCGCAACCAACGGAGAGTCGTCTCGAAGGCGCAGATCCTCGACCGGGTGTGGAACTACGACTTCGGCGGACGCTCCAGCGTCGTCGAGCTCTACATCTCCTACCTGCGCAAGAAGATCGACGCCGGCCGCGAACCGCTCATCCACACCATCCGCGGCGTCGGCTACATGATCAAAGCGCCGCAGTGACCCTCCCGCGCCGCCTCCCCCCACCCCGCCGTTCCTGGAGCCTCCAGGCGCGCCTGATGACGGCGATCATCGGGATGGTGGCGGTCATCCTCGCGATCGTCGCGCTGTCCACCGGTGCGATCCTCGGGCAGGTTCTTCAGGAGAACCTCGATACGCAGGTGCGCGAAGCCGCGGCCAACGTGCGGGTCAATCCGCAGAGCACGGCCACGGATCTGCTCGCGAACGGCCGGTTCCAGGACGGCACGATGCTGGTCACCCAGACACCCGGCGGGGGCACGACCGGCGCCTACGTCGACGGCGTCACGGTGCGGGCGCTGGACGGCGACGAGATCGAGAAGATCGTCGACTCGGTCCGCACTGCCGCCTCGCGCACGGTGGACATCCCCGAGCTCGGCGACTATCGGGTGACCAGCGTGGCCTTTCCCGGACAGCAGGCGATCGCGGTCCTCGGGCTCCCGCTGTCGGAGATCACCGGCACGATCTCGCAGATCCTGATCACGGTGGCGCTCGTGACCACCGGTGGCCTGCTGCTGCTGTCCTCGATCATCGCGATCGTGATCCGCATCGGCCTGGGCCCCCTCCGCTCCGTCGCCGACACCGCCGCGCGCGTGGCGAAGGTGCGCATGGACTCCGGGGACGTGTCGATCACCGAGCGCGTCCCCGCCGATCAAACGGACGAGAACACCGAGATCGGGCAGGTGGGAGCGGCGCTGAACACGCTGCTCGACCACGTCGACGCCTCGCTCACGGCCCGGCAGCACAACGAGGAGCTCATGCGCCGCTTCGTCGCCGACGCCAGCCACGAGCTGCGGACGCCGTTGACCTCCATCCGCGGCTACTCCGAATTGTCGCTGCGCGATGCGACCCTGAGCGAGAACACCCACGCGGCTTTGGAGCGCATCCAGGCGCAGTCGCTGCGCATGACCGCCCTCGTGGAGGACCTGCTGCTGCTGGCGAGACTGGATGAGGGTCAGGAGCTGGTGTACGGCGAGGTGGACCTCACGCGTCTGGCGGTGGAGGCCGTGGGTGACGCGCGCCCGGCCGGTCCCGACCACCAGTGGGTGCTGGATGTCGGCGATGAGCCGGTGATCCTGGCCGGAGACGCGGCGCGCCTGCAGCAGGTCATCGCGAACCTGCTCGCCAACGCCCGCACCCACACGCCCGCCGGCACCGTCGTCACCGTGTCGGTGCGCCGTGACGGCGAGGAAGCGGTGCTGCGCGTACACGACGACGGCCCCGGGATCGACCCCGCCATCGCCGATCGGCTGTTCGAACGGTTCGCACGCGGTGACGTCTCGCGCACGCGGAAGACCGGTGGCACGGGGCTGGGCCTGTCGATCGCCCGGGCCATCGTCGAGGCCCACCACGGCACGATTCGCGCCGAGAGCACTCCCGGCGACACCACGTTCGAGGTGCGCCTGCCCGCGAAGCCCGCCGACCCCGCATAGCCCTCCCCCGCCGTCGACTCGCCGACAAACGTCGTGACATGCGCGAAACAGGGACGTTTTCTGGCGAGTGGACGGCGTCAGTAGCCGGCGAACGCGTCGGTCGTGAGGGAGCGGGCGCGCTCGAGAGCGGGGGCGAGGCTCGCGATCAGTGCGGGCGGGCCGGAGATGTACGCGTGCCGCCCGGAGATGTCGGGCACCATCCGCAGCAGCGCCTCGGCGTCCAAGCGCACGCCCGCTCCCGCCCACCGCCACGACGCAGGGAGGTCGGGCGGGGCCTCGCGCGCGAACACGATGACCGGGATTCCCGACCGCGCGATCTCGTCGCGGAAGGCCAGTTCCGCCGCATCCGAGGCGATGTACAGGAGCACGATGTCGCGCTCCTCCCGTGCGGCCGCGAGGTGGCGCAGCTGCGAGACGAACGGGGTCACGCCGATGCCCGCGGCCACCAGCAGAAGCGGCGTGGCGGGCCTCGTCGGAAGGAGGAAGTCGCCCCAGATGCCCGTCGCCGTCAGGCTCGCGCCGGGCTCCGCCTCGGCGAGCGCGCGTTTGAAACTGGAGTTCGACCCCTCCCGGTAGGCGATCCGCACGATGGGCAGGTCTTCGGGTGCCGAGACGATGGAGAACTCCCGCCGCGTCCCGCGCGCGTCGGGCCGGCGGTGGGGCACATCGAGTTCGAGGTATTGCCCGGGGCGGAACCCGGCCGGCCGTTCTGCGCGGAAGGTCAGTTCACGCGCGGTCGGGGTGAGCTCGCGCCGGCCTTCCAGGACGAGGCGCAGGGCGCTCCGGCGGACGAAGGCGAACGCGACGAGATTGCCGATCAGGAGGGCGAACTCCTGCCCGAGGGTCACGACTCCGAGGTTGATCGGCCATCCGGCCAGCACACCGACGACTCCCGCGACGGTGAGCTGCTGCCACCGGCGCGGCGGCAGCGTCAGCGGCTCGGTGAGCATGAAGGCACCGAGGAACAGGTAGGGCGAGGACAGCACCACCTGCGACAGGATGCCCGCGGCGTCCACCTCCACGCCTGCTGCGGTGTCCTGCGCCACAGCGCGGAGGAACGCCACGCCGGCGGCGATCACCCAGAAGCCTCCGACCATCCGCAGCTTCTCGGTGCGCCACAGGATCGCCAGGCCCAGGATCAGCACCGGCAGCGCCAGCGGCGGAGTGCCCACCCACCACGCCGACGCCCCCAGCGCGGGCACCGCGATCCCCACGAGCGTGAGCACCGCGGCACCCACCGCGGCGGGGTTGAAGAGGTGGCGCCCGCGCCACGCGAGCACGTACTTCGACGCGGATGCGGCGGCACCGGCCAGCGCGATTCCGGCGAGACCCACGGGGTCGAGGGTGGGGAAGAGCACGAACAGGAGGATCCCCGCCGTGGTGACGGAAGACTCCAGGCGGCGGGGCAGTCGCATCGCGCTCTGCACGACGAGGTCGACGACCGCGCACACCGCCGCCAGCACGAGCGCGGTGACGATCAGATCGAGCGGACGCGGGCCCACCAGTCCCAGCAGCGAGAGCGCGAGCGCCACCACGGTCAGCGCGCCGAGGGAGAACAGCATGAGGCGATACATCGACACCCGCCCGAGCAGTCCGAGCACGCGGGTCCAGGCTGCCGTGACCGTTCCGATCACGAGAACAACTCCACCGTGCAGCCGGGCGACCACTCCACGCGCCCGTCCGTGCGCATCCGCACCCAGTGCGCACCCCAGGATGCGGCGAGCTCCGGACCGCCGTCGAAGAACAGCGCCGTGGCCAGCGCGTCCGCCTGCATGGCGGTGGGAGCCAGCGCCCACGTCGCCGCGTACGCGCGCACGGGCGCTCCGGTCCGCGCGTCGAGCACGTGGTGCAGCCCGTTGCCCCAGGTGCGGCGGGTCGTGGCTGAGGCGCACAGCGCCGCGTCCTGCACCTCGACCACGCCGATCGCCCTCCGCGCGTCGAACGGATGCTCGAGACCCACGCGCTGCGGTGTGCCTCGCACGGCCAGATCGCCCGACGCATCCACGACGACCTCCGCCTCGCCGGAGTTCGTCACGACCTCCAGCACCAGATCGACCAGGCGACCCTTCCCCACGGCGCCGACGTCGATGGTGGCAGGGCCGGCGAGCGTGAGCCGGCCGTCCCCCCATGTGAGGCGATCGCGCCAGTCCGCGGGCGCCCGGCGCGGATCGGCCGGGGCGAACGAATAGCGCGCGTCGTACCCGAGCCGCGCGAGGGAGTCGCCCACGAGGGGGTTCACCGCCCCGTCGGTGGCGGCATCGAGGTGCTCATAGACAGCGAGCATCGCGTCCGCATCGCGCGGCGCCGCCACGGAGCCGCCGTCCCGCGCCAATTCCGAGACGAGGGAGTCGCCGCGGAATCGTGACCAGGCCCGGTCGAACCCGGAGATCAGGGTCTCCACCTTCTGGGTCACCGACGGGGGAAGGGGCGCGCCGGTCTCGATCGACCAGCGCGTGCCGATGGCCTCGAACGACCAGGCCGCGCGCGGGGGTACGGATGTGAGCATGCGCTCAGGCGGTCGCGTCGGCCTTGATGGCCTCCAGCGCCTCGTTGAACCCCCCGCTGGTGAGGGAGGACCCCGCAACCCGGCTGACGGAGATCTCGTCGATGTCGCGTCCCACGACCTCGTCGGAGATGCCGCCGATGAACCGGCCCTGGTACTGCGTGGACTGCGGTGCCTGGGGGTCGCCGGTCACCTCGACCGCGGTGACCACATCGCCCTCCAGCGTGACGGTGACCTCGATGGTCTCGGTCGTCTCGGGGGTGCGGTAGGAACCCTCCGCGGTGTAGGTGCCGTCGGTGTAGGCGCCCTCCCCCGCGGAGCCGGAGCCGGCGTCGCTCTGCGTCGTCTCGTCGGCCTCAGGCTCGGCGGCAGGGGTGCCGGCGCATCCGGCGAGGGTCACGATGCCGGCCACGCCCAGGAGGGCGGTGCCGATGCGGACGGGGCGGGGTGCGGTGGTGCGGATCACGGGCGTCCTCCTGAGAGAGTCGGTGCAGTGCCTCGCGACGGGATCGTCACACGGGTGACACGGTGCAACGGACCCGCCGGTTCACCGGCGCGGCGACCTTTGCGCAAACTCGCCGGGAAGACGGGCCGAGAACCGGGTGGCGTCAGGCCTCGCCGCCGAACATGCTCGTCACCGAGCCGTCTTCGAAGACCTCGCGGATGGCGCGGGCCAGGAGCGGCGCGATCGGCAGGACCATGAGCCCCTCGAACCGCTCGTCCGCGGGGATCGGCACGGTGTCGGTGACCACGACGAGGTCGATCGCCTCGTCCTGCAGGCGCACCGTCGCGGGCGGGCTGAAGATCGCGTGGGTCGCGGCGACGATGACCTTCCGCGCGCCGGCCGCCTTGAGGGCCTGCGCGGCCTTCACGATGGTGCCACCGGTGTCGATCATGTCGTCCACCAGGAGGCACGTCCGGCCGGCGACCTCACCGACGATCTCGTGCACGGTGACCTGGTTCGCCACCTTCGGGTCGCGACGTTTGTGGATGATCGCCAGCGGCGCCCCCAGGCTGTCCGACCACGTGTCGGCCACGCGGACACGGCCCATGTCGGGCGAGACGACGGTGAGGGTGTCGCGGTCTTCCGCGCTGAGGTGCTCGCGGAAATACTCCAGGAGCACGGGCTTGGCGAAGAGGTGGTCGACGGGCCCGTCGAAGAAGCCCTGGATCTGTGCCGCGTGCAGGTCGACGCTCATGATGCGATCGGCGCCGGCGGTGGTGAGGAGGTCGGTGACCAGGCGGGCGCTGATCGGCTCGCGTCCGCGCCCCTTCTTGTCCTGGCGCGAATACGGGAAGTACGGCGCGACGACGGTGATGCGCTTGGCCGAGGCCCGCTTGAGGGCGTCGAGCATGATGAGCAGCTCCATGAGCCACTCGTTGACGGGCGGACCGAACGACTGGATGACGAAGACATCGCATCCGCGGATCGACACCTCGAACCGCGTGTAGATCTCCCCCGACGCGAACGTGCGGTGCTCGGTGGGAGCCAGCTCCGTGCCCAGCTGAGCGGCCACCTGCGCCGCCAACTCGGGGTGGGATCGACCGGCTGCCACGACCAGGCGCTTCTTGGTCTTGGCGACCAGTCCCGGGGCGATGCCGTTGTCCCGATCCAGGTCAACCGTCTTCTTCTTGCGGCCCATCGCCAGCTTCCTGTGCAGATCGGGCGAGCGCGGCGGCATGTGCCGCGCCCGTACCCGGTCGGTTCTTTTCGACCCATCCTTCGACGTTGCGCTGGGGCGCGACGCTCAGCGCGAGAGCCCCGGCGGGCACGTCCTTGCGGATCACGGCCCCGGCTCCGGTCTTGGCGCCTTCTCCGATCCTAACCGGCGCCACGAAGACGTTGTGCGAGCCGGAGTGCACCTCGTCGCCGATCTCGGTGCGGTGCTTGGTCAGATCGTCGTAGTTGGCCGTGATCGCACCCGCACCGAGGTTCACGTGGCGCCCGATGGTGGTGTCGCCGATGTAGGACAGGTGCGGCACCTTGCTGCCCTCGCCGATCGTGGAGTTCTTCGTCTCGACGAACGTGCCGATCTTCCCGCCCTCGGCGAGCGTGGTGTTGGGGCGGAGATACGCGAACGGGCCGACGGTCGTGCGCGCGCCGATCACGGCGAGGGTCGCGTCCGTGCGGCGGACGACGGCGTCCTCCCCCACCTCGCAGTCCACGAGGCTCGTGTCCGGGCCGATCACGGCACCGGAGGCGATGGTCGTCGCGCGGAGGATGTGCGTGTTGGGCAGGATCGTCACATCGGGCGCGAGGGCCGCGGTGTCGTCGATCCACGTCGTCGCGGGGTCCTGCACGGTGACCCCCTCCACCTGCCAGCGGCGGATGATGCGGGCGTTCAGCGTGCGCGCGGCCGCGGCCAGCTGCACCCGGTCGTTCACGCCGAGGGCGGCGGTCGCATCCGGCGCCTCGGTGACGGCGACCTCGTGACGCGAGTCGCGGAGGAGCCGCACGACGTCGGTGAGGTAGCGCTCGCCCTGCGCGTTGGCCTCCCCGACCAGAGCGAGGTGGGTCCGCAGCGGCTCCGCCTGGAAGACGTACACCCCGACGTTGATCTCGGTGACGGCGGCTTCGTCCTCGGTGGCGTCCTTCTGCTCCACGATGCGCTCCACACCGCCGGAGGAGTCGCGGATGATGCGGCCGTAGCCGCTCGGGTCGTCCACCCGCGCGCTGAGGACGGTCGCGGCGGCACCAGACGAACGGTGCGCGGCCAGCAGATCGGCAAGGGTGGAGGCCTCGAGCAACGGCACGTCGCCGCTGAGGACGAGGATGTCACCGGTGAAGCCGCCGAGGTCCTCCAGGGCCACCTGCACCGCGCGACCCGTGCCGGGGATCTCATCCTGGTCGACGATGTGCACGTCGGTGGTGAGCCCGCGGAGCGTCTCGACGACGAGATCACGTTCGTGACGCACGACGACGTCGATGCGCACGGGGTCGAGCAGGGAGGCCGCATCCAGGACGTGGGCGACGAGCGGGCGCCCGCCCAGAGGATGCAGCACCTTCGGCAGGCGCGAACGCATGCGCGTCCCCTGCCCTGCGGCGAGAATCACGACAGCCAGATCGTTCGTTGTGCTCATGCTCCGCCGCCAGGATTCGAACCTGGTCCTAACAGCTCCAAAGGCTGTCGTGCTGCCGTTACACCACGGCGGACCGCGCCCGCGGCGCCGCTTCAGTCTGCCAGATGCAGCTCCACGGCCGCCGCGAACGCGCGGCCGGCACCAGCGGCGATAATGAGTGGGTGAGCCACGAGAGCGATGAGGTCGACCGCATCGTCGAAGCGTGGATGGAGCAGCGACCCGACCTGGATTTCTCACCGCTGGAGGTGCTCTCCCGCGTCGACCGCCTCTCACGCCACCTCGACCGGGCGCGCCGGGAGGCGTTCCGCCGCAGCGAGCTGGAGCCGTGGGAGTGGGACGTGCTGTCGGCACTGCGCCGGGCGGGCGAGCCGTTCCAGCTGAGCCCCAAGCAACTCCTGCAGCAGACCCTCGTCTCCAGCGGCACCATGACCAACCGCATCGACCGCCTCGTCGACCGCCGCCTGGTGCGCCGCGAGGCCGATCCAGGAGACGGCCGCAGCGTGCTGGTGACACTCACTCCCGACGGTCGCACGCGCGTGGATGCGGCGATCACCCGGCTGGTCGATGCCGAGGCCATTCTCCTGGACGCGCTCTCGCGCGGTGACCGCGAGCGGCTGGCCAACCTGCTGCGCAAGCTCAGCCTGGGCTTCGACGGCTGAAACCCCCCTGCCGGCGGGTCACCGCACTAGGGCCGCGGCTGCTGCTCCACGCGTGACACGAAGTCCAGGAGCACGGAGGCGAGCGCCGCCGGCGCTTCCTGGGCGACGAGGTGTCCGACGCCCTCGACGTGCACCGCGGTGAATTCGCCTGCCGCCACCGGACGGAACGACCGTGCCGTGAACGGGTGGTTGGCGCCGTCGACCGTGAGCACCGGAACCCGGATCGGGTGGCTCTGTGCGCGGGCTCGCGTCGCCCCCTCGTCGGTGAACAGGGCGCGATACAGGCCTTCCGTGCCGCGCCACGCGTGGGGTCGTGAATACGTGCGGACGAACTCGTCGAGGTCCGCGGGGCCGACCGCGCCCTCGGTGGCATTCATCATCGGGTACGCCCACCCGGCGAGAAGCGCGCGTTCGTGGCCGGGGAGGAGCATCGAGGGGATGCCGGGGGTGCCGAGGAATCCGACGTGCCACGATCCGAAGGCGTTCACGTCGGCGAGGGCCTCGAGGCCGTAGCCGACGAGGGAGGATTCGACGGCGGTGAAGCTGAGCACCTCGTCGGGGTGCGCGGTCGCGAAGCGGAACGCCAGCCCCCCGCTGATGTCCTGTGCGAGGAGGTGCACGGCGCCCACGCCCAGGTGAGCGACGAGGTGGTGCAGGTCGTCGGCGGCGGCCTGTTCGCTGTGGCCGGTGGCGGCGGTGCTCGAGTCGCCGAAGCCGCGCAGGTCGAGCGCGTACACACGGTGGGTCTCCGCCAGAAGCGGGATGAGGCCCCGGAAGGCCCACCACGTCTCGGGCCAGCCGTGGACGAGCAGGATGGGCGAGCCGGACGTGCCGGCGGCGACGTAGTGCAGCTCGGTGCCGTTGAGTTCGGACCGATGGTGGGTGACAGCGGGGATGGTGGCGCCGATGGGGGCGATGGTGGACATGACTACTTCCAATCGACAATGTGGTTGTCGACAAAGATTAGACAACCGAGTTGTCTACGTCAAGCGGACCTAGACTGCTGAGGTGGCTCGTCGGGGTGGTGACCTAGCGCTGCTGATGCTCGCGGGTTTCCGCACGCTGGCCGACCGCGCGACCGCGGAGCTGGCGCGGCGGGGGTATGCCGACGTCCGACCCGTGCACGACTTCGCGCTCCACTCGATCATCGCCGGCGCGGCGAACGCCTCGGAACTCGGTCGTGCGATGTCGGTCACGAAGCAGGCGGCAGCGCGGACGATCACCGTCCTCGAGCAGAGAGGCTACGTCGCGCGCGAGGTCGATGCGGCGGACCGGAGGAAGATGACGCTGCGGGTCACCGAACGCGGCACCGACCTCCTGCGTGAGGGTGAGGCGGTCTTCGACGAGATGCGCGACGAGCTCGAGCGGCAGGTGGGCGCGGCATCCCTGGCGACGCTGGAGGACACCCTGCGCACCCTGGTGGGCGACAAGACGATCCGCCTCGACTCCCCCGGCTGGGACGCGGCCGAGGGCGACGTCGACGGCCGCGGATAACCTCGGCCGGATCCGCCCCGGCCTCACGCGCGGTGCGGCTCAGCCGAGCGCTTCCCCCAGCGCGTACCAGCGGGCCTCGAGGTCGTCGCGCTCGGCTTCCAGAGCGGCGATCCGCTGCATCTCCGACGAGATCCCGGTGTAGTCGGCCTGGTCGTGCTCGGCCAGCGCCGTGCGCGCCCCGCCGATCTCCTTCTCGAGCTTCGCGATCCGCCGCTCCAGCGCCGCGGTCTCCTTCTGGGCTGCGCGCAGGTCGGCGCCGGACAGCCCCGGGGATGCCGCGGCCTTCGCCGCGCCGGCGGCCGGGGCATCCGACTCCATCTTCCGCAGCCGCAGGTACTCGTCGACCCCGCCGGGCAGGTGCCGCAGGTGTCGGTCGAAGATGCCGTACTGCTGGTCGGTGACGCGCTCGAGGAAGTACCGGTCGTGCGAGACGACGAGCAGCGTGCCCGGCCAGGAATCGAGGAGGTCCTCCATCGCGGCGAGCATGTCGGTGTCGAGGTCGTTGGTGGGTTCGTCGAGGATCAGGACGTTCGGCTGGTCGAGGAGGATGAGCAGCAGCTGGAGGCGGCGCTTCTGACCGCCCGAGAGGTCCTTCACGGGCGTGGACAGCTGCGCGCTGGAGAATCCGAGCCGCTCGAGGAGCTGCCCGGGCGTGAGCTCCTGGGACTTGGATCCCGCACCGAACGTGTAGCTGGTGCGGAGGCTCTCCACGACGACCCGGACGGGGGCGTCGAGGTGTTGCTCCAGCTCGTCCAGGCGCTGGGTGAGCGTTGCCACCCGCACGGTCTTCCCGCGTTTGACCCGGCCCGAGGTGGGCGCGACGGTGCCGTCGATGAGTCCGAGCAGGGTGGACTTGCCGGCCCCGTTGACGCCGAGGATGCCGGTCCGCTCGCCCGGGGCGATGCGCCACTCGATGCCCTCCAGCACCTCCCGCGTCCCGGTCCCCTCTCCGGGCGAAGGGTACGCGACCGACACGTCCAGGAGGTCGACGACGTCCTTTCCCAGACGTGAGACCGCGAGCGACTGCAGCGCCACGGTGTCGCGGATCTCGGGCACGTCGGCGATGAGGGAGTTCGCCGCGTCGATGCGGAACTTCGGCTTGGTCGAGCGCGCTGGGGCACCGCGTCGCAGCCACGCCAGCTCTTTGCGCGCGAGGTTCTGCCGGCGCGCTTCGATCGTGGCGGACTGACGGTCGCGTTCGACCCGCTGGAGGATGTAGGCGGCATAGCCGCCCTCGAACGGCTCGACGATGCGGTCGTGCACCTCCCACGTGACGGTGCACACTTCGTCCAGGAACCAGCGATCGTGGGTGACGACGAGCAACCCGCCCGCGTTCGCGGACCATCGGCGCTTGAGGTGCTCGGCGAGCCACGTGATCCCCTCGACATCGAGGTGGTTGGTCGGCTCGTCCAGGAACAGCACGTCCCAGTCATCGACCAGCAGGCGCGCCAGGGCCACGCGCCGGCGCTGCCCTCCGGAGAGGGTGCCGAGCACCGCTCCCCACGGCAGGTCGCCCAGGAGCCCGGCGATGACGTCGCGCACCCGGGGGTCACCCGCCCATTCGTATTCGGGGCGGTCGCCCACCACGGCAGCGCCGATCGTCAGGTCGTCCGGAAGCGTGTCAGCCTGGTCGAGCACGCCGATGCGCACCCCGCCGCGCACCGTCACCCGGCCCGAGTCGGGCTGCTGGCGCCCGGCGAGCATCGCGAGCAGGCTCGACTTTCCGTCGCCGTTGCGCCCCACGATGCCGATGCGATCACCCTCGTTCACGCCGAGAGAGATCGAATCGAAGACGACCGTGGTGGGATATTCCAGGTGCAGGGCCTCGGCCCCAAGGAGATGTGCCATCCATCCCAGGCTACGGCGAATCGCCGCCGGCCGATTCCGCGGCGGTCCGGTGACTCCGGTTACCCGGTCAGGGGGTGGCGGGCCGGCCGAGTCCGAGGGTGTCCCGCAGGGTCGTGCCCGGGTACTCGCGGCGGAACAGGCCGCGACGCTGCAGTTCGGGGATGAGGTCGTCGCAGATCCGGTCCAACCCCTCGGGCAGGTACGAGGGGGTGAGGGTGAACCCGTCGCACGCGCCGCTTCGGAACCACTCCTCCATGCGGTCGGCGACGGTCTGCGCCGTGCCGACGAGAACCTGGTGCCCGGAGGACGTGCCGTGGGTGCGCAGCAGCTCGCGGAGCGTCGGCTTCTCGCCCACGACGATGCGGTACAGGCCGGGATACCGACTCGCGAGGGGGCTGGGATGGGTCGCGGCCTCCGACGGGTCGATGAGGCGATCGGGGGGAACCGGGTGGTCGAGGTCGAGGTCGGTGAGCTCGGCACCGAGCAGCAGCCCGCTGAGGGTGGCGAGGGCGATGTCGGGCTGGACAAGGTCGCCGAGTTCCGCGAGGCTGCGCTCGGCGTCCTCCTGGGTATCGCCGATGACCGGCATCAGCCCCGGGAGGATCGGGATGCGGTCGCGCCCGGCCTCCGTGGAGAGCTCCGCGAGCTGGGACCGGAATCGCTGCGCCGGCTCTTTCTCCACCTGCGCAGTGAAGACGACCTCGGCATTGCGCGCCGCGAACCGCATCCCCTCCTCCGACTGCCCCGCCTGGGCGATGACCGGGCGGCCCTGCGGTGATCGCGGGATGCTCAGCGCGTCGCGTATCTGGTAGTGATCTCCGCGGTAGTTCGGCTGGTGGATCTTCGCGGGGTCGGCCCACATGCCGTTCTCCCGGTCGATGATGACGGCGTCGTCCTCCCACGCGTCCCATACCGCGATGCAGGCCTGCAGGTAATCCTCCGCCCGGTGGTAGCGCTCCTGCTTGTCGGGCAGGGGCACCGTGAAGTTCTGGGCGCCGTCATAGGAGGTCACGACGTTCCACCCCACCCGGCCGTCGGAGAGGTGGTCCAGCTGCGACAGCATCCGGGCGACGTTGTACGGCTCGCTGAAGGTCGTCGAAATCGTGGCGACCAGGCCGATGTGCTCGGTCACTGCGCTCAGCGCGGCCATGGTCGTCAACGGCTCGTAGCCGCCCATCCAGGGATTGAGGCCGGCGTCGACGAAGAACAGCTGGTCGGCGAAGAAGACGGCGTCCATCTTCGCCGCCTCCGCGCGCTGCACCGAGTTCTTGGCGCCATCCAGACCGTAGAGCAGCTCCACCTGGCTGTCGGGGCGACGCCAGCTCGACCTGTTCCGGCCGACGGGGCTGAAGAACAGGAACAGGTGCATCTGGTCGTCGGCGCGCTCGGGCATCTGAATCTCTCCGTCGGGTCGGTCGCGGCGGCGGAACCGGTCCGCGCGGACGCTCGCCCCACCGTAGGAGCACGGTCGCGTGCCGCCCCGCGCCCATCGGGCCAATCAGGTAATAACCCCCACCCCGCCGACCGCGGTGCCCTGCGCCACGCGAGGGCCCGGCCCGCTGGTACGGCGTAGCCTGTCGGCCATGAGGCGTGCTCGCGTGGATTCCTCGGCGGTCGAGTCGATCGGATACGACCCCGCGCTGGCCGTGCTGGAGATCCAGTTCACCAGCGGTGATGTCTACCGTTATTTCGCCGTACCGCCCTCGGCCCACCGCGACCTGGTCGAGGCCGGCAGCATCGGTCGCCACTTCCTCGACCACATCCGTGACGTGTACCCCAGCGAGCGGGTGCGCTGACCGGAAGCACGCAGGAGGGGACGCCCGCTGCCGGCGCGTCCCCTCCTGGGTGCGGTGACTCCGCGGGGTCAGACGAGCCCGTTGTCCTCCAGCCACTGCGACGCGATCTCATCGGAGGAGAGTTCCTCCTCCGTGGACTGCACGTTCAGTGCGACCAGGTCCTCCGGGGTCAGGGCGGCGCTGACGGCGTTGAGCACCTCCGCCACCTCGTCCGCGACGTCCGCGCTGACCACGGGGATCACGTTGGAGGCGAGGAAGAGTCCCTCCGGGTCGTCGAGGACGACGAGGTCTTGGGTCTGGATGCTCGGATCGGCGGTGAAGACATTGGCGACGTTCACCGTGCCGGCCACGAGATCTTCGACCGTCGTGTCACCGGTGGCCGAGAAGTCGACCTCCACGCCGTAGGTCGACTGGAGGCCCTCCGGCCCGTAGGGCCGCTCGGCGAGCTCGGCCGGACCCCCGAGCGTCAGGGGCACATCGACGTTGGCGAGATCGGCGATCGTGGACAGGCCGTACTGGTCGGCGAATTCGGCCGTGACGGTGTAGGAATCCTGATCGCTCGCCGTGGCCTGCTCGAGCACTTCCAGACCCTCGGGCAGGGCGTCGGGCAACGCGGCGTAGACCTCCTCGGCGGTGCGCGCCTCCGTCTCGGCGTCGAAGTACTGCAGGAGGTTGCCCGAGTACTCGGGGAAGACGTTGACCGAGCCTTCCTCCAGGAGCGGGATGTACGCGTCGCGCTGGCCGATCTGGAACGAACGCTCCACCTCGAAACCGGCATTCTCCAGCGCCTGGGCGTAGATCTCGGCGATGATCTCGTTCGAGTAGTAGGCCTGGGAGCCGACGACGATCGCGGTGTCATCCGCGTTCTCGCCACCGGCGGAGTTGTCGTCTTCGAGCGGGTTGCTCGACGCGCAGCCGGCCAGCGCGAGCGCGGCTGCTGCGACACCGGCGACACCGGCGACACCGGCGAGGCCCTTCCGGGTACGTGCTGTGAACATGGGTTCCTCTTTCCTGGTGGGGCGTGATGACGTCAGACCGGCAGGCGCGGACCGCTGCGGCTGACGAGGGCGGGTGGTTCGGCCTGTGCGCGGAGCTTCTTCGTGGCGATCCCGGAACCGGATGCTGCGGCGCCGACCCCGCGGGGCACCACGGCGATCTGCAGCCACGCGAACAGGGCGTCCAGGATCAGGGCGAGCGCCGCCACCAGGAGTGCGCCCCCGATGATCACCTCCAGGCGCCGCAGCTGCAGCCCCGAGATGATGTACTCCCCCAGGCCACCGAGACCGATGTAGGCGGCGATGGTCACGGTCGCGACCACCTGGAGCGTCGCCGCCCGGAGGCCTCCGATGAGAAGGGGCAGCCCGAGAGGCACTTCGATGCGCCACAGGATCTGCCACTCCGTCATGCCCATCGACCGTCCGGCATCCAACACGCGCGGGTCGATGGCCTCGCACCCGGTGTACGCGCCGGCCAGGAGCGAGGGGATGGCGAGCACGACGAAGGTGATGACCGCCGCTTCCGGCTTGTGCAGGACCCCCAGGAGCAGCGTGAGGAGAATGACCAGGCCGAAGGAGGGGATCGCACGGGCGGCACCGGACACGGCCACGGCGATCTCGCGTCCTCTGCCGCTGTGCCCGATGTACCACCCGATCGGGACGGCGATCGCCGCGGCCACGAGGACGGAGATCGCCGTGTAGGCGATCTGCTCCAGGATGGCGACCGGGATCGGCGACAGCGCGCCGGTGTCGCCGGAGAAGAGCCATGCGATGGCCTCGAGGAAGAGGGTCATGCGTCCGCTCCCGCGGGAACGGCCGCCGTGCGCCGCGCGCGCACGGGGGATGCGCGGCGTGTCCACGGCATGAGGAGACGCCCCGCGAGTACGAGAAGCAGATCGACCAGGAGCGCGAGGACGACGACCGCGACGACACCGGCGAACACTTCGGGGAGGATGCGCCGCTGCAGCCCGTTCGTGAACAGGTACCCGAGGTTCGTGATGCCGACCAGGATCCCGACCGTTGCGAGCGAGATGGTGCTGGCGGCGGAGACGCGCAGGCCGGCGAGGATCACGGGCCCGGCCAGAGGAAGGTCCACCGCGCGGAACCGGCGGAGCGGGCCGAACCCGATCGCGATGGAGGCCTGACGCACGCCGGGATCCACGGCATCCAGTCCGTCGGCGACGGAGCGCACGAGGATCGCCACGGCGTAGATCGTCAGCGCCACCACGAGGTTCGTCTCACTGGTGAAGCTGTACCAGCCGGTCGCGGTGGGCAGGAGGATCAGCAGCGCGATCGAGGGGATCGTGTACAGCAGCCCCGTGATCGTGGTGACGCCGCTGCGCACGCGACGGTACCGCCACGCCACCCAGCCCAGCGGCACGGAGATCACCAAGCCGAGCAGAAGCGGGACCACGCTCTGCCGCAGATGGACGAGGGCCAGCTCGCCGATCAGGTCGAGGTTGGCGGCCACCCAGTTCACCGCTCGGCCTCCTCGTGGAGTGCCCCCTGCGTTCGCCCTTCGGCATCCACGACGACCGTGCCGCGCGGGGTGTGCTTCAGATGCAGGGCGCGTTTGCCGGTCTGGGCGCCGATGAACGCGGAGACGAAGCCGTCGGCGGGGTCCTCCATGATCTCGCTCGGGCTTCCCACCTGCGCGACGCGCGCCTCGTCCTCGAGGATCACCACCTGGTCGCCGAGGAGGAACGCCTCGTCGATGTCGTGCGTGACGAACACGATCGTCTTGCCGATCTCGCGCTGCAACCGGAGGAGTTCCTGCTGGAGCTCCGCGCGCACGATCGGATCGACCGCACCGAACGGCTCGTCCATGAGCAGGATGTTGGGCTCCGCCGCCAGCCCCCGCGCCACCCCGACCCGCTGCTGCTGACCGCCGGAGAGCTGGCTCGGATATCGATCCGCCATCGCCCGGTCAAGACCCACGATGTCCATCAGCTCGAGCGCACGGCCGCGGGCCGCCGTGCGCTTCCGCCCCTGCAGCACCGGGACGGTGGCGATGTTCTCGACGACCGTGAAGTGCGGGAGGAGTCCGGCGTTCTGCATCACGTAGCCGATGCTGCGCCGGAGCTCCACGGGTCGGCGCCCCGCGACGTCCTCGTCGTCGATCGAGACGACGCCGGCGGTCGGGTCGACCATGCGGTTGATCATCCGGAGGAGCGTGGTCTTGCCCGAACCGGACGATCCCACGAGCACGGTGGTCCGGCGCGATGGCACCACGAGGTTGAAATCCTCCACGGCACGGGTGCCGTCGGGAAAGACCTTCGAGACGTGAGAGAACTCGATCATCGATCGGAGGGTCGACCGCTCAGTCGACCACCTCGACTTCCTTCCAGAACGCGACGTAACCGGAGAAGTCCTTGCCGACACGATCGATCGCGCTCTGGTGCGGCCTCGGATAGGCCCACGCGCGGTCGACGAGTTCGGTGCCGCCGGAGCTCACCGTGTAGTACTGGCACGCACCTTTCCACGGGCACGTGTACGGCGTGGGACTGTCGACCAGGACCCCCTCCCGCACGCTCTGCCGCGGGAAGTACCAGTTCCCCTCGATCGAGATCAGATCCTGCCGGTCGGCTTCGGCGATGACCGTGCCGTCGAGTAGTGCTTTCATGGCTTTCCTCTGGCTGGGACGGGCGCGCTGGTGGGGCAGTCCGTCGGTGGCTGCCACGCTACCCGAGCCTTCCGGCACGGAGACGTGACCCTCTCTCCCTTGATAGCTTCCGCAGCCCGCGATACATTCCCGCTCACCTCAGACGAGCCGGGCACCCGGGACCGGCCCGTGCACGTGCAGGGCACGCAGCCCCGCGGCGGCGAGGGTCACGCGCAGTTCCGCGGCGGCCGCCTCATCGGCGGCGAGGAAGGCCAGAGTCGGACCCGACCCTGAGACGATCCCGGCCAGGGCGCCCGAGCCCTCCCCCGTCTCGAGCACGCGCGCGAGATCGGGCCGCAGATGAAGCGCCGGGGCTTGCAGATCGTTACGGAGGGTGGCTGCCAGCATCCCGGCATCCCCCTGCCGCAGCGCGTGCAGCACGTCCGGGTCGACCGCGGGCCGCCGCGGGACCGGGCCGATGTCGACCAGGTGGCGCTCGCGATGCACGTCCAGCTCGCGATACACGACGGGTGTCGACATGCCTTCCGTGCTCGGGACGAGGATCCAATCGAACCGTCCCCGAGCGAGGGCGGAGCTGACCTCGTCGCCACGCCCCGTGCCGACGGCCGTGCCGCCCAGCAGAGCGAAGGGCACGTCGGCGCCGAGCCGCGCGGCCAGGCGCAGCAGCTCGGCGGTGGAGAGCCCGGTGCCCCACAGCGCATCGCACGCGACCAGAGCCGCAGCCGCATCCGCCGACCCGCCGCCCATGCCGCCGGCCACCGGGACCGACTTGCGGATCTCCAGGCGCGCACCGGCGTCGACGCCGGTCGCGCGGGCGAGCAGTCGCGCAGCCCGCACGGCGAGGTTGCGGTCGTCGGTGGGCACGTCGTCGAGGTCGGCATCGCCGGCGACGGAGACGGTGATCTCGTCGGCCGGGCTCGCCCAGAGGTCTTCGTAGATCGACACCGCCTGGTAGGCCGTCGCGACGTCGTGGTAGCCGTCTTCCTGCACGTCCCCCACCTCGAGGAAGACGTTGATCTTCCCCGGCGCGCGGACGTGCACGCCGTCGGTGGACGCCGCCGAGATCACCGGGCCGAGTCCGCCCAGCGGTCGAGGTCGATCGTCTCCACGAGCGCATCGATGCGCTCGAGCTCCTCCGTATCGAACTGTGGGCCGCGGGCGCCGGCCAGATTGTCATCGATCTGCTCGATCCGGGAGGCGCCGATCAGCGCCGAGGTGACCGTCGGTTCGCGCAGCACCCACTGGATCGCCATCTGGGCGAGGGTCTGGCCCCGCTCCTGAGCGATCACGTTCAGCCCGCGCAGCCCCGTGATGGCCTCGTGCGGCAGCGCGTGCGCGGGGAGCGACGAGCGGTGCTGGGCGCGTTGCGCACGGCCGTCCCCGAGGTATTTGTCGGTGAGCACGCCCTGGGCGAGCGGGGTGAAGGCGATCGCGCCGAGGCCCTCCTGGGCGAGCACGCCCGTGAGCCCGTCTTCGATCCACCGGTTCACCATCGAGTACGACGGCTGATGGATCACCAGCGGCGTCCCGAGCGAGCGGGCCACCGCGACCGCGGCGACGGTCTGCTCCTCGTCGTACTGGGAGATGCCCACGTAGCGGGCCTTCCCCTGCCGGACGAGGGTGTCGAGGGCGCCGACGGTCTCCTCGACGGGGGTGACGGTGTCGGGGCGGTGCGAGTAGAAGATGTCGACGTACTCGAGCCCCAGTCGCTGCAGCGACTGGTCGGCGCTGGCGAGGACGTACTTGCGCGAGCCGAGGTCGCCATAGGGGCCCGGCCACATGTCCCACCCCGCCTTGGATGAGACGATCAGCTCGTCGCGGTACGGCGCGAAGTCCTCGCGCATCATCCGGCCGAAGTTGGTCTCGGCCGAGCCGTACGGCGGCCCGTAGTTGTTGGCCAGGTCGAAGTGCGTGATCCCCCGATCGAACGCGTGGCGGAGGAGCTCACGCTGACGGTCGAAGGGGATGTTGTCCCCGAAGTTCCACCAGAGTCCGAGGGAGACGGGCGGCAGGTACAATCCACTAGTACCCACCTGCCGGTAGTCCATCGCCGCATAGCGGTCGTCGGCGGCGGAGTACGGACGATGGACATCGGAGACGTCCGGGCGGAAGCGCGGTCGGTCGGTCACCCTCCGACCCTAGCGCGCACCCCGGAAACGAACGACCCTACGGCGAAACCCCGCCGTAATGGGAGTGTTCTACCGTGGGCGCTCTCGCATTGCGGGATTCCCCGGCTGTATTGGAAGGAGAGCGCGGTGCGTCGAATCGTCCCCCTCCCTATCGAACTCGACCCGTGGCAGGCGCTCCTGGCGCGGGAGGACGTCCGACTCGTGGACGGTGTCCTCCACCTGATCGCCGACGACGTGTCACCCACCGAAGCGATGGTGGATGATCTGCTGGATGTGGCGGCCGCGCTCGAGGCCGCCGGCATCGAGGTGCTGCTCGTGCGCGACAGCAACCGGCGTCCGAAACTGGTGGCCGATGCTGCCGCCGGGCCGAAAGCGCTGCGCTCGCTGCAGTCGGCGCGCCCCGGCGAGCCCTTCTACCTCAAAGCCCGCGGCGATGACCCGGTACCCATGCACGGTGCCGACATCGAGGACGGCGCGGTGGCCTCCTACGCGGTGTACCGTCCGCGGACGAGCACGAACGGCGCGTACCGCTACGGCGCATCCCTGGCACCCCGGCTGGAGTTCTGGCGCTTCGGAGACACGGTCGTCGAGGCGCCCAGGCCGACGGCTCTGACGCGGCGGGTCACCGCGCGCGAGGATGTCGCGTTCGTGACGACCGAGCGCTACGGCCGGTCGTGGCAGACCCTGGCGGGCATGTTCGATCCGTACCCCGACGAGGCGCAGTTCGACATCGACATGGTGTTCTCGTGGGTCGACGGATCGTCCACGGAGTTCCAGCGGCAGCGTGCCGCGCAGATGGACGGCTACGTCGTCGGCGACGGCGACGACTCCCCCGCGCGATTCCGGCAGATCGACGAGCTGCGGTACGCCCTGCGCAGCGTCCACATGTACGCGCCGTGGGTGCGCCGCATCTTCATCGCCACCGACTCGCCGCGTCCGGCGTGGCTCGACGAGCACCCGAAGGTGACGATCGTCCGCAGCGAGGAGTTCTTCGCCGATCCGGCCGTGCTCCCGACGCACAACTCCCACGCCGTGGAAGCCCAGCTGCACCGCATCGACGGGCTAGCCGAGCACTTCCTCTACAGCAACGACGACATGTTCTTCGGTCGCCCCGTCACACCGGAGCTGTTCTTCAGCGGCGGCGGGGTGAGCCGCTTCGTGGAGAGCGGCGTGCGGATCGGCACGGGCGACCCGCACGCGAGCCGCTCCGGCCACGACAACGGCCTGCGCGTGAACCGGGCCCTGCTGCGGGAGCGGTTCGGACGCATGATCACGCACGACCTGGAGCACTGCGCCGTGCCGATGCGCCGCTCGATCGCGGCGGAGCTGGAGCGCGAGTTCGCCCCGGACTACGCGCGCACGGCGGCCAATCGCTTCCGTGCGGCCAGCGACATCTCGGTGACCAACAGCCTGTACCACTACTACGCGCTGCTCACCGGTCGCGCCGTCGTCACGCGCGAGCCGCGGGTGCAGTACGTGCAGACGACGCAGCTGGAGTCCCTGCGGACGATGGAGCGGCTGGTCACCCGCCGCGACACCGACATGTTCTGCCTCAACGACGGAAGCATTCCGGAGATCCCCGAGGAGATGCGCATCCGCGCACTGCGATCGTGCCTGGAGCGGGCCTTCCCCGTGCGTCCCCCGTGGGAGCACGCCGAGGTCAGCGCAGGATCGGCAGCGGAGCGGTCGGCGGCGCTGTCCGGCCACTGAGCTCACGCGAGCCGGGAATCGCCACGCCCGCCTCGCGCAGCCGTGCCGCGGATGCCTCGGCGTCGACGTACTGCAGTGGCGCCGCCGCATCCAGCGACACCACCGAATGGACGATCGTCTCGTCGTAGACGCTGATGAGGTTGAACCCCTGTGCGCCGTCGCGCGGGCGCGTCCCGCCCACCGGGACGGTGAGGTCCTGCGTGTAGCACGTGGCCGAGGCGACGGAGACGGGGATGCCCGCGAACGTCGCGAAGGTGGAGTAGTGCAGGTGTCCGCCGATGATGGCGCGCACATCCGTGCCGCGCAGCACCTGGGCCAGTCGCGGCTGCTCGCGGAGTTCGACGGTGACGGCGAGGTCGAGGACGCTCGGGACGGGCGGGTGGTGGAGGGCCAGGATCGTTCCCAGGGGTGCCGGGGTGGCCAGGACCCCGGCGAGCCACTCCAGCTGCGCGTCGGAGATCTCGCCGTGGTGGTGCCCCGGCACGCTCGTGTCGAGGGTCACGATACGGAGGCCGTCGAGCTCGTCGACGCGGTCCACCGGCGCCGACGGCCATGGCGCCGGGTCGCCGGGGAGGAGGTGCTCGCGGAAAGCGGCGCGGTCGTCGTGATTGCCCATGACCCACACCACTGCCGCGCCGAGCCGCTCGGCGAGCGGTTCGACCAGCGCCCGCACGCGCTGGTAGGCCTCGCCCTGGCCGCGGTCGGCGACGTCACCGGTGAAGATCAGCGCGTCCGGGCGGATCCCGGAGGATTCGATGGCCGCGAGCGCGCGGGCCAGATACGCCTCCGCGTCGACCGCGTCGAAGAGCTGCGATCCGACCCGCAGGTGCGTGTCACTGAGATGGAGCAGGGTGCGTTCGGCTTTCGGGTACTCGGCGTACCGCATGTCTCCCCTTCACGTCGTCAGGTGCGACGTCTGGCGTTCCAGTGTGCCTCTCAAAAGGAAATGTTACCGGCATGTTTCATGAACGGGCCGTGTACACGTCAGGAAGGGCGGGAATCGGCCTCGGGCAGCGCGCGGGCGATCCGCAGGAAATCGTCGATGGCGAGCTCCTCCCCGCGCGCGGTGGGGGCGACGCCCGCCGTCTCCAGCAGGGCGGATGCGGCAGCCGCCGAGCCGCCCAGCACCGTCGCCAGCGCCTGCCGGAGCATCTTGCGCCGCTGCTGGAACGCCGCATCCACGATCGCGAAGGTACGTCGGCGCTCCGCCTCGCTGCCTCGTGGAACGGGGTCGCGGGAGAAGGCCACGAGCACCGAGTCGACGTTCGGCACCGGCCAGAACACCTGGCGCGACACGGTGCCGGCCAGCCGCCACCGCCCGTACCAGGCGGCCTTCGCGCTGGGTGCCCCGTAGACCTTGCTCCCGGGAGGAGCCGCAAGGCGTTCCCCCACCTCGGCCTGGACCATGACGACCCCTCGCTGCAGGGCGGGGAAGGTCTCCAGGAAGTGCAGCAGCACCGGCACCGACACGTTGTACGGCAGGTTCGCCACGAGAACGTCGGGGTCTCCGGGCAGCTCGGTGACGCGGAGCGCGTCGGCGTCGATCACGGTGAGCGCCCCGTCGGCGACACCGTGCTCGCGCGCCGTGGCGGCCAGCCGCTCGGCGAGGCGATGATCGATCTCCACGGCCACCACGCGCGCGCCGGTCTCCAGCACCGCGAGAGTGAGCGAGCCGAGACCGGGCCCGATCTCCACGACGCGGTCCTCGGCGGTGACCCGCGCGACCTGCACGATCTTGCGGACGCTGTTGGCGTCGACGACGAAGTTCTGCCCCAGCTTCTTGGTGGGAACGACATCCAGCTCCGCGGCGAGGCGGCGGATCTCGGTCGCGCCGAGGAGGGAGACAGGCATCGTTTCACTGTAGCCGTGCCCGTCGCACGTGCCCGGCGGTCCCTTGACAGCATGTGGGGCTCGCGGCAGGGTGGGCGCACAAGGGGGCACGGGGGCCACGAAGGAGGAATCCGATGAGTTCATCCCCGCCGTCCGGCGCCGACGTCTCCGTCCCGATCACCCGCGTCATCCTCGTCGCCGCCACCGCGGCGCTGGGGGGCTTCCTGTTCGGCTTCGACACCGCCGTGATCAACGGGGCAGTGAGCGCGATCGGCGAGCAGTTCGATGCCGGTCCGTTCCTCCTCGGGTTCTCCGTCGCGTCGGCGCTTCTCGGGTGCGCGGTGGGCGCGTGGTACGCCGGGCGCCTCGCGGATCGGTTCGGGCGCGTCCGCATCATGGTGGTCGCCGCCATCCTCTTCGTCATCAGCGCGGTGGGCTGCGGCTTCGCCTTCGGGATCTGGGATCTGTCGTTCTGGCGCATCGTGGGCGGCCTCGGGGTGGGGATCGCCTCGGTGATCGCCCCTGCCTACATCGCCGAGGTCTCCCCTCCGGCGCACCGCGGGCGCCTCGGGTCCCTCCAGCAGATGGCCATCGTCACCGGCATCTTCGTCGCGCTCCTCGGTGACGCCGCGATCGTGGCCGCGGCGGGCAGCGCCGCGGCCCCGTGGCTGCTGGGCCTCGAGGCATGGCGGTGGATGTTCCTGTCGGCACTCGTTCCGGCCGTCATCTACGGCGTGCTCGCCCTCACGATCCCCGAGTCGCCGCGCTACCTCATCGCTCGCGGCGAGGTGAGCAAGGCGAAAGAGGTGCTCACGCGCTTCGTGGGCGGCAATGTCGAGAAGACCACGACCGACATCATCCAGACGGTCCAGGGCAAGCCCGACCGGGCCCGCTTCGCCATCCTCCACGGCCCGGCGTTCGGTCTCCTTCCCATCGTGTGGGTGGGGATCGGCCTGTCGGTGCTGCAGCAGTTCACCGGCATCAACGTGATCTTCTACTACTCCTCGACGCTGTGGCAGGCGGTGGGATTCACCGAGCAGGATTCGCTGACGATCACCGTGATCACGTCCGTGACCAATATCGTCACCACGATCGTCGCGATCCTGCTCATCGACAAGGTGGGCCGCCGGCCCCTCCTCCTCATCGGGGCGATCGGGCAGTTCCTCTCCCTCGCGGCGCTCACCATCGTCTTCGCCACCGCGCCCATCATCGACGGCCAGCCGGTTCTCGAAGGCCCGGCCGGAACCGTCGCGCTCGTCGCCGCAAACCTCTACGTCGTCTTCTTCGGCGCGTCCTGGGGCCCCGTGGTGTGGGTGCTCCTGGGCGAGATGTTCAGCAACCGCATCCGCGCCGTCGCCCTGTCGGTGGCAGCGGCCGCGCAGTGGGTGGCCAACTTCATCATCTCCACGACCTTCCCGGCGCTGGCTGCGGTGGGTCTGGGCCTGGCGTACGGCGTGTACACCTTCTTCGCGTTCGTGGCGGTCTTCTTCGTGATCAGGTTCGTCCGTGAGACGAAGGGGCGCACCCTGGAATCGATGACCGACGGCGGCCGCGATCAGAACGCGCCGTAGACCTCGACGGTGTTCGCGGCGAGCTGCACGCACAGCTCCTCCAGATCCACGCCCAGTTCCGCGGCGAGGAACCGCACGGTGACCGGTACGAGGTAAGGCGCGTTGGGGCGGCCGCGGAACGGCGTGGGGGTCAGGAACGGGGCATCCGTCTCGACGAGGATGCGCTCCAGCGGGGTGACGGCGAGCGCGTCGCGGAGGTTCTGCGCGTTCTTGAAGGTCACGTTGCCGGCGAAGGAGAGGTAGTAGCCCCGGTCGGCGGCGATGCGCGCCATCGACTCGTCGCCGGAGAAGCAGTGGAACACCGTGCGTTCGGGGGCCCCGACGCGCTGCAGCGTCTCCAGAACCGCGTCGTGCGCGTCGCGATCGTGGATCTGCATCGCGATGCCGTGCCTCTTCGCGAGGGCGATGTGCGCCTCGAACGAGCGGAACTGCGCCGGCCGGCCGTCCTCGTCGGTGCGGAAGAAATCCAGCCCGGTCTCGCCGATGGCCCGCACGCGCGGCTCGGCGGCCAGTTCGTCGATCACGGCGATCGCCGCATCCAACTCCCCCGCCGCCTCGTACGCCGGCGCCTCATTCGGATGGATCGCCACGGCGGCGAGCACGTGGGGGTGGGATGCGGCGGCCCACGCCGACCAGCGCGAGGACGCGATATCGCCGCCGGCCTGGACGACGCCGAGGACCCCCACCGCCGCGGCGCGCTCGAGCTGTTCGTCCAGCGAGAGCCCGACCTCGCCGTCTTCGATCTCCAGGTGCGCGTGGTTGTCGTACACCGCCACCGGGAGCGCTTCGGGCGGCGCGGGGTAGCTGACCTCGCGCGTCCCCTTCTCGCGCTGCCGGACGTACTGCGACGGATCCGCCGCATCCTTCTGCGTCACCATCCCGGTCCGCCCTCCTGTCCCGTGCCCCGTGCGTGCCCCGTCCCCCGTTTCTCTCCCGTCCCCCGTGCGTGTCTGGCGCGTCTGGCGTGTCTGGTCCACCGTGTCTCACTTTCTGCAGAAACAGGGGCCGGATGCTGCAGATCCTGAGACATGCGTGGCGAGAAGTGAGACATGGGGGTCAAGAAGTGGGACATGGATCGGGTGGGGGCGAGGCGATGGGGGCGAGACGGATGGGGCGGCGCCCGTCAGGCCGGCTGCTCCACGCGGGGGAAGAGCGGCGCCAGGCCGTTCACGGACGTGCCGGGGCGGAGGCTCCCCCACTGGCCCGCCTCGCGAAGCGGCTGGTCGCGCAGGCGCCCGAGCGTCTCGGCGGCACCGAGTGCCACCCACAGCTTCTCGGTCGCGATGGGCATCACCGGCGACAGCAGTACGGCGAGGGCGCGGAGCCCCTCGGCGGCGGTGTACAGCACCGTGCCGAGCCGCTCGCGCTGGGCGTCGTCCTTGGCCAGCGCCCACGGCTCGTTGACGGTGATGTAGCCGTTGAGCTCGTCGACGATCGTCCATACCGCGTGGATGGCCTCGTCGATGCGGAACCGTTCCATGGCGGCGTCGGCCCGGGCCGCCGCATCCGCCACGGTGCTCTGGATGCGGAGGTCGCCCTCGGCGTACTCGCCCGGCGGCGGAACGATCCCCTGGTAATACCGCTCGATCATCGCGACGGTGCGGGATGCGAGGTTGCCGAAGCCGTTCGCGAGCTCGGCCTGGTAGCGGGCGGTGAGGTCCTCCCACGAGAACGATCCGTCCTGGCCGAACGCGATCGCGGACAGGAAGTAGAACCGGTACGCGTCGGAGCCGAAGACATCGGTGATCTCGGTGGGGGCGATACCGGTGAGCTTCGACTTCGACATCTTCTCGCCACCGACGAGGAGCCACCCGTGGGCGAACACCCCGCGCGGAACCTCCACCCCGGCAGCCATCAGCATCGCCGGCCAGATCACCGCGTGGAAACGGAGGATGTCCTTCCCCACCACGTGGTACGCGGGCCACCGCTCGGCGAACTGCTCCGGGTCGGACCCGTACCCGACGGCCGTGGCGTAATTGAGCAGCGCGTCCACCCACACGTAGATGACGTGCGACTCGTCCCACGGCACCTGGATGCCCCAGTCGAAGGTCGAGCGCGAGATGGAGAGGTCTTTCAGCCCGTTCTTCACGAACGACACGACCTCGTTGCGCGCCGACTCCGGCCGGACGAAGTCGGGGACGTCGCGGTAGAGCTCGAGCAGGCGATCCTGGAACTCGCTGAGCTTGAAGAAGTAGTTCTTCTCCTGCAGCAGTTCCAGCGGCTTGGAGTGGATGGCGCAGACCTTCAGGCCCTCGAAGGCTCCGGTGCCGTCGACGATCTCCGCCTCGGTCTTGAACTCCTCGCATCCGACGCAGTACAGCGCCTCGAACTCGCCGGCGTAGATGTAGCCGCGGTCGTAGATCGCCTGGACGAACTGCCGAACCCGCTCTTCGTGACGCGGCTGGGTGGTGCGGATGAAATCGTCGTTGGCGACGTCGAGGGTCTCCAGCAGCGGGTACCACGCCTCGGTGACGAGCTTGTCGACCCACTCCTGCGGCGTCGCGCCGTTGGCCGCCGCCGCCCGCATCATCTTCTGCCCGTGCTCGTCGGTGCCGGTGAGCATCCACGTGTCATCGCCCGACTGGCGGTGCCAGCGCGCGAGCGTGTCCACGGCCACGGTCGTGTACCCGTGGCCGATGTGGGGCACGTCGCTCGGGTAGTAGATCGGCGTCGTGATGTAGAAGGATCGGCCGGTGCTCACCCGAGAATTCTACGGGCGCGCCCGGGTGCGCCCGTCCGTGTGACGTGCCGGCGCCCGCCCGCACCCGGGTTTCTCACCCGCGGGCGTCGAGGGCCGCCTGGTACAGCTCGCGCGAGGAGTGCCCCGTGTGCGCGGCGACCTCGGCGGCAGCATCCTTCAGGCGGGTGCCGGTGGCTTTCAGCTCCACCACCTGCGCGACGGCGTCGGGGAACGTCGTCTCCCGCGGCGCCGCCCCACCGACGACGACGACGATCTCGCCGCGCACTCCCCCAGCGGCCCACTCCGCCAGCTCGCCGAGCGAGCCGCGGACGACCTCCTCGTAGAGCTTCGTCAGTTCGCGGCACACCGCCGCGGGCCGGTCGGCCCCGAACGCGGCGGCGAGGTCGTCCAGCGTCGCGGCCAGGCGCGTGGGCGCTTCGAAGAACACCAGAGTCCGCGGCTCGGCGGCCAGCGCCGCGAACGCCGCGCGCCGCTCCCCGGGCTTGCGCGGCGGGAACCCTTCGAACGCGAACCGGTCGGTCGGAAGCCCCGACACCGCGAGCGCGGTGAGCACGGCGCTCGGCCCGGGAAGCACGGTCACCACGACGCCGGCGCGTGCAGCGGCCGAGACCAGGCCGTACCCCGGATCGCTCACGGTCGGCATGCCGGCATCGCTGAGCACGAGCACGTCCTGCTCGCGCGCGAGCGCGACGATCTCGCCCGCGCGTTCCTTCTCGTTGTGGTCGTGCATCGCGATCAGCCGCGGACGGTTCTCCACACCCAGCGCGGCCAGCAGCCGCTGCGCGGTGCGCGTGTCCTCTGCCGCGATGACCTCGACCGTGGAGAGCGCGTCGATCAGGCGCCGCGACGCGTCGCCGAGGTTGCCGATCGGGGTCGCACCCAGGATGATCACGGGCCCCAGCTTAGGCTGGGTGCCGTGACGTCGACCGCCGAGCTTCCGCCTCCCGCGGTGACGCCGACGTGGTTCGACCGGGCGCGCGCACAGGTGCTCGCCGACCCGCGCCGTGTGCGCCTTTACGCGTGGCTGGCCCCGGCGCTG
Source organism: Microbacterium sp. Z11_20 (assembly GCF_057197605.1). Lineage (NCBI taxonomy): Bacteria > Bacillati > Actinomycetota > Actinomycetes > Micrococcales > Microbacteriaceae > Microbacterium > Microbacterium sp. Z11_20. Next base: position 252,747 of record NZ_JBXVOQ010000006.1, read on the forward strand.
GTGACGCTTCTGGCCGGCGTGCTGCGGTTCGCCGGGCTCGGTCATCCGGACGCGATCGTCTTCGACGAGACGTACTACGTCAAGGATGCGTGGAGCCAGTGGAACCTGGGCTACCCCGCGACATGGCCCGACGACGCCGACGCCCGCTTCCTCGCCGGCGAGACCGACATCTTCCGCACCGCCGGCAGCTTCGTCGTGCACCCGCCGCTCGGACGCATCCTCATGGGAGCGGGCATGGCGCTGTTCGGCGCCGATTCCTCCACCGGATGGCGCGTCGCCGTAGCGGTGCTCGGCACCGCCAGCGTGCTCGTTCTGTACTTCCTCGCGCACGCTCTCACCCGCTCACGCGTGTTCGCGACGATCGCCGCCTTCCTGCTCGCCATCGACGGCCTCGGGATCGTGATGAGCCGCATCGCACTGCTGGACGGCATCCTCACCTTCTTCGTCCTGCTCGCCTTCTGGTTCGTGGTGCTCGATCGCCGGGCAGCGCTCGCGCGCTTGGCCGCCCTGGTCGCCGCGCGCGAGGGCGACCAGCCCGCCTGGGGGCCTGTGCTGTGGGCGCGCCCCTGGCTGATCGCGGCGGGGGCCGCGGCGGGCGCGGCCACCGCGGTGAAGTGGTCCGGGCTGTACGTCCTGGCCGCGATCGGCCTGTACGCCGTCGTCACCGACGCATTGGCCCGCCGTCGCGCGGGCGTGCGGCTGTGGCCGGCCGACGCCGTGCTCCGGCAGGGCCCGGTGTCGTTCCTCCTCCTCGTCCCCGTCGCCCTCCTGGTGTACGTCGCATCCTGGACCGGCTGGCTCTTGACCGACGGCGGCTACGCGCGCCATGCGGTGGATGCCTCGCCGGCGACGGGCGTGTGGGCGTGGGTGCCCCTGGCCCTGCAGAACCTGTGGGCCTACCACCAGTCGATCTACGCGTTCCACGTCGGCCTCGCCACCCCGCACGCCTACGCGAGTCCGGCGTGGCAGTGGCCGCTGCTGATCCGTCCCACATCGATGTACTGGCACCAGGATGCCGCCGGGGAGAACGGATGCACGCTGCCCTCCGGGTGCACCCAGGCCATCTCGAGCCTCCCGAACCCGCTCCTGTGGTGGGGTGGCGTGGCCGCGGTCCTCTACCTCGCCGTGCGCTTCGTCCTCACCCGCGAGTGGCGTTTCGCGCTCGTGCTCACGGGGGTGGCGGCGACCTACGTGCCCTGGCTGCTGTATCCGGAGCGGACGATCTTCCAGTTCTACACGGTGGTGCTGCTGCCGTTCCTGATCCTCGCGCTGGTCTTCGCCCTGCGCGATATCGCGCGGGCGGGAGGCGACCCCGCACGGCGGGCCGGGGGCCAGGGGGTCGTCATCGTGTTCCTCGTGGTCGCCACCCTCGTCTCGGCGTTCTGGTACCCGGTGTGGACGGGGATCCGCGTCCCCTACGACTTCTGGCTGCTGCACAACTGGCTGCGCACCTGGGTCTAGCCGAGCAGCTCCGGATCGGTCACCGGGAGGCGGCACGCGAAAGCACGGCAGTCGTATGCGGTGGCACGCCCGTCGACGGGGGTTTTGCCCTCGAACAGGGAGAACCCCGCCGCGGCGAGGCCCACGGCGTGATCGGGCGAGACGAGGGCGACGACATCCGCGCGGATGCCGCGGGCGCGGGCCGCGAGCGGGCTCGCCGCGTCACCGACCACGACGAGCTGGTGAGGTGGCGTCGCCAGGCCCACGGCGACCTCCAGGAGCGCTCCGTGCGCGATCGGCGCGGCCAGGGCTGCCGGCGCGGCCGCCCGCACGAGCGTCGCCGCGGCGTCGCGGTACCGGTCGCCCGCGCCCAGCTGCCACAGGAGCAGCGCTGCGGCAGCCAGGGCGGACGGTCCCGAGGGCGCAGCCCCGTCGCTGGGCACGCCGGCGGAGCGGAGCCCCTGCGCCGCGAGCACCGGGTCGCCCCCGCCGGGCGCCTCGATGCCCCCGTCGTCGCGGAGGCACGCGTCGACGAGTTCGCGGCCGCGAACGGCGTAGGCCGTCTCGCCCGTGGCCAGGGCGAGCACCAGCAACCCGCGGGCAAGGCCCCCGTAGTCCTCGAGCGTGGCCGGCGCGGCGGAGACGATCTCATCCAGTGACGCCCGCCGCAGCATCCCGTCGTCGCCGACGTTGGCCTCCAGCACCGCATCCGCGGCCCAGCGGGCCGCCTCGAGGAATCGGCCGTCGGCCAGCGTCGCCCCGGCCCGGGCGAGCGCCGCGATGGCATGCCCGTTCCAGCCGGTCACGATCTTGCCGTCCAGCGCCGGCGGCGAAAGCTCCGCCCGCGCCTCGGCGTCGCGGGCGTAATAGCCGCCCTCGCTGCGCTCGCCGTCGATGATCGACTCGGAGTCCTGAGCCGCCGCGATGCCGCCGGTCGGCTGCTGCAGCACGTCGACGAGGTAACGTGCCGCGTCGCGGGCGATGTCGTCCTCCCCCGCGTCGAGCGCGGCGTCGATCAGCCCGGCGTTGTCGGTGAGCATCCGCTCGTAGTGCGGCACCGTCCAGTCGCGGCGGGTGGCGTAGCGGAAGAACCCGCCCTCGACCGGGTCGTGGAGCTCGGAGGCCGCCATCGCCGCCAGGGCGCGGCGGGCGACGGCCGCAGCATCCGGAACGGGGTCGGCCAGCGCCTCGGCCGAGAGGAAGCGCAGCACGGGAACGTTCGGGAATTTCGGCGACTCGATGGCGCGGCCCGCGGCGAACCCGCCGTATTCGCGGTCTTCGAGGGCCACCACGGCGCGGGCCGCCTCGGCGAGCACGTCGATGGGGGGAAGCGCGTCAGCCGCTGGCCCGGCGGAGGCGGCGAGCGCGTCGCGCAGGGCGTCGCCCGTGCGGAGGACCTCCTCTCGGCGCTGCGTCCACGCCTCCCGCACTGCGGCGAGCACCTCGCGGAAGGCCGGCATCCCGCCTCGGGCCTCGTCCGGCCAGTACGTGCCGGCGTAGAACACCCCGCCGGCGGGTGTCGTGAACACCGTGAGGGGCCAGCCGAGGTTGCGGGTGAAGGCGGATGCGGCGTCGAGGTACGCAGCATCCACCTCGGGATGCTCCTCCCGGTCGACCTTGATCGCCACGAACCCGTCGTTGATGATCGCGGCGGTGGCGTCATCGGCGAACGACTCGCGCGCCATGACGTGGCACCAGTGGCACGTGGAGTATCCGATCGACACGAGCACCGGCACGTCGCGGCGCGCCGCCTCGGCGAATGCCTCCGGCCCCCACGGGTACCACGCGACCGGGTTGGTCGCGTGGAGGCGCAGGTAGGGGCTGGAGGCGTTCGCGAGGCGGTTCAGGTCAGTTCACCTCATCCGGGTGCGACCCGACGCGGCCGGAGCCGTCCTGCGGGTCGATCGCGTCGATGGCGGCCATCTCGGCGTCGGTGAGCTCGAAGTCGAAGACGTCGATGTTCTCCTCGAGACGCTCGCGGCGCACCGACTTGGGGAACACGATGAACCCGTGCTGGATGTGCCAGCGCAGCACCGCCTGGGCGGGCGTCTTGCCGTGTGCTTCGGCGGCCTCCGCGACGGCGCGGATGCCGAAGAGGTCGTACTTGCCCTGCCCGAGCGGACCCCACGACTCGATGTGCATACCGTGGTCGGCACCCCAGGCCGCGATCTCGCGCTGAGCGTGCGCCGGGTGCAGCTCGATCTGGTCGATGGCGGGGGTGACCCCGGTGGCCTCGACGATGCGCTCCAGGTGCGGCACGAGGAAGTTCGACACTCCGATCGAGCGGGCCTGCCCCGCATCCCGGATCTGGATCAGCTTCTCCCACGCGTTGAGGTAGTTGTCCTTCGCGGGGGTGGGCCAGTGGATGAGGTAGAGGTCCACCTGCTCGAGGCCGAGCTTGTCCAGGCTCTCCGCGATGGCGTCGAGCGGCTCGTCGCCGTCGTGCCGGTCGTTGGCGAGCTTCGTCGTGACGAAGAGCTCGTCCCGCGGAATCCCGCTGGCCGCGATCGCTGCGCCGACGCCTTTCTCGTTGCGGTAGAGGGCCGCGGTGTCGATGTGCCGGTAGCCGACCTCGAGTGCTTCGCTCACCGCACGCTCGGTGTCCTCCGGCGGAACGAGGAAGACGCCGTAGCCGAGCTGGGGGATGCTGTTGCCGTCGTTCAGGGCAACGGTGGGAATGGTCATGTCCCCACCCTAGGAGCGGCCCCGGCCGTCGCGTCCGGGGGTTGACGGACACGCCCCGGCGCGCGACACGCCCCTCCGCCCGGTGCCGCGCGCTGGCCTCCCACCGGCCTCCCGCCGGCCTCCCGCCGTCCTCCAGCCAGCCTCCCGCCGGCGAGAAACAGCGATCCGGACGAGAAACCCCGCGCCGCGCCCTGTCTCGTCCGGATCGTCGTTTCTCGCGCAGGCGGATCCCCCGCTGCCTCGTCCTCCGCCGCCATGCACAACGGCGGAGATTCTCGGTGACACGCCGGTCGGGCCGGTGCGTCACCGGCGTGCCTCGCAGAAGATCCGCCGTTGTGCACGGGCGGCGGCAAGATGGTGCGATGAGCGACGAGGAACTGTGGGACCTCACCACCCGCGATGGCGCGCCGATGGGTCGCGCCCACCGACGCGGCGATGCCCGATGGCCGGATGGTGCGTTCCACGTCGTCGTGGGCACGTGCGTGGTCCGCCCCGACAGTCGCGTGCTCATGACGCGCCGGGCCTCGGTCAAGGACTATCCGCTCACCTGGGAGTTCCCGGCGGGGAGCGTGCTCGCCGGTGAAGCCAGTGCCGAGGGCGCGGTGCGAGAGCTGCGCGAGGAGACGGGCGTCGCGGTGTCCGCCGCATCCCTGGTCCTGGTGGGCCGATTCGCGGAGCCGACCGCGCTCTTCGATCTCTACGCCGCGCGGATCACCGAGACCCCGACGCTGCGGCCCGATCCTCTCGAGGTGGCCGAAGCCGAGTGGGTGCCGCTGGAGGTGGCCGAGCACCGCTACCGGTCCGGCGAGATGGCGGCGCCGTGGACGCCGCGCCTGGATGCGATGTGGGACGACCTGACCGCCCGCATCTCCCGCCCATCCTGACCCTCCCCCGGCCGCTCCCCTGTCGGTCCGCCGGCGCACAACGGCGGAGATCCTGAGTGGCGCGCCGCGTCCTGCCCCTCTCGCGCGGCGTGCCGACCGCCGCATCCGCCGTTGTGCATCCCGCGGTGAACGGCGAATGCTGCTACGGAGGGGATACGATCGAAGGCTGTGTCCTCGCCCGAACCCGTGATCACCTACCCCCCGGAGCTGCCGGTCAGCGCCGCGCGGGAGGAGATCGCGCGCGCCATCGCCGAGAACCAGGTCGTGATCGTCGCCGGCGCGACCGGGTCGGGCAAGACCACGCAGCTGCCGAAGATCTGCCTCGAGCTCGGACGCACGCGCATCGCGCACACCCAGCCTCGCCGGATCGCCGCCCGCACCATCGCCGAGCGCATCGCCGAGGAACTCGAGGTGCCGCTGGGCACCACCGTCGGCTACAAGGTGCGCTTCACCGACAACGTCTCCGAGGACACGCGGGTCGCCCTCGTCACCGACGGCATCCTCCTCAACGAGATCCACCGCGACCGGCTCCTCCGCCGCTACGACACGATCATCATCGACGAGGCGCACGAGCGGTCGCTCAACATCGACTTCCTCCTCGGCTACCTCCGCCGCATCCTTCCCGAGCGCCCCGACCTGAAGGTCATCGTCACCTCCGCCACGATCGATCCGGAGAGCTTCGCGAAGCACTTCGCGGATGCCGCGGGTCAGCCCGCGCCGATCGTGGAGGTCTCCGGCCGCACCTACCCGGTCGACATCCACTACCGGCCGCTGGTGGCCGAGGGCGAGGCGGCCGATGACGCGGACGAGGTCGGCGGGATCGTCGCGGCGCTCCGCGAACTCGACCGCGAACCGCCCGGCGACGTGCTGGTGTTCCTCCCCGGGGAGGCGGAGATCCGCGATGCCGCCGACGCGGTGCGGGGTGCGTACGCGAAGGATGCTGCGCCCACCGAGGTGCTCCCCCTCTACGGCCGCCTGTCCTCGGCGGAACAGCACCGGGTGTTCGAACCGTCCCGCGTCGCCGGCGTGCGGCGCCGGGTCATCCTCGCCACCAACGTCGCCGAGACGAGCCTGACCGTCCCCGGAATCCGGTACGTCGTCGACACCGGCACGGCGCGCATCTCGCGGTACAGCGCGCGCTCGAAGATCCAGCGCCTGCCGATCGAGGCCGTGTCGCAGGCGTCGGCGCAGCAGCGCGCGGGCCGCGCCGGCCGCACCGCGCCCGGCGTCGCGATCCGCCTGTACTCCGAGGAGGACTTCGCCCGGCGCCCCGAGTTCACCGAACCGGAGGTCCTGCGGACGTCGCTGGCCTCGGTGCTCCTGCAGATGCTGTCGCTCGGCTTCGGCGATCTCGCGGCGTTCCCGTTCCTCACCAAACCGGACTCGCGCGGGGTGAAGGCCGCCGCCGACCTCCTCACCGAGCTCGGCGCGATCCGCCCGGGTCGTAGCGGCGACGCTCCTCGGCTGACGGGGATCGGACGCGAGATCTCCCGCCTGCCGATCGACCCGCGCTTCGCCCGGATGCTGCTGGAGGCCCGCGACAACGGCACCCTCGGCGACGTGCTCCCCATCGTGGCAGGGCTGTCGATCCAGGATGTGCGCGAACGCCCCGAAGAGCGCCGCGAGGAGGCCGACCGCCTGCACGCGCGCTTCACCGACCCCACGAGCGACTTCCTCTCGCTGCTGAACCTGTGGAACCACCTGCAGGAGAAGCAGGCCGAACTCGGATCCAGCGCCTTCCGGCGGCTGTGCCGGGCCGAGTGCCTCAACTACGTGCGCGTGCGGGAGTGGGTCGACGTACACCGCCAGCTCCGCTCGGTGCTGGGTGGGCCGCGGCGGCCCGCCCAGGGCGCCCCCCGATCGCGCCCGTCGGATGCTGCCGACCCGACGCGCCCGTCGGATGCTGACGCGGCGCGCCGGTCGGATGCTGCCGACCCCGCGCCCCCGCGAACGGCGGGCGAGGCCACCGGACATGACGCCGGCGACGACATCCACCGCGCCATCCTCGCCGGACTCCTCTCGCAGATCGGCATCCTCGACCCGCGGACCGCGAACCCGCCCAAGGACCGCCGCACGCCGCGCGACGGCAAGGGCGACGGCCGCTCGGCCAAGGGCGAGTACGTCGGCGCCCGCGGTGCGCGTTTCGCGATCTTCCCCGGGTCGGGGCTCCGCAAGCGCCGGCCCCAGGCCGTGATGGCCGCCGAGCTGGTGGAGACCTCCCGGTTGTACGCCCGCACCGTGGCGGCGATCGACCCCGCGTGGGCGGAGTCGCTGGCCGGCGACCTCGCCAAGCGTTCCTTGAGCGAACCGCACTGGTCCAAGTCCGCCGGCGCCGCGTCCGCGTACGAGAAGGTCACCCTGTTCGGGGTCGAGATCATCCCCCGCCGCCGCGTGCAGCTGGCCCGCTTCGACCGCCCCCTCGCGCGGGAGATGTTCCTCCGCCACGCCCTCGTGGAGGAGGAGTGGGATGCGTCGGCCCTCGACAAGCGCCTCACCGCGTTCCTCCGGCGCAACACCGAGCAGCGCCGGCGGCTGGAGAAGATCGAGGAGCGCGAGCGCCGCCGCGACATCCTCGTGGGCGATGAGGCCGTGTTCGCCTTCTACGACGCGCGCATCCCCGCCGATGTGTTCGACGTACGCTCGTTCGAGCAGTGGTGGCGGGATGCGTCGAGCCGCACCCCGCACCTGCTCGATCTGTCGGAGGCCGACCTCACGGGGGATGCGGCGCGCGCGGATGACCGCGGATTCCCATCTCGGTGGCAGCAGGGCGACCAGACCCTGTCGCTGTCGTACCGGTTCGAACCCGGCGCTCCCGACGACGGGCTCACCGTCGTCGTGCCCCTGGCCCTCCTCGCGCAGCTGCGCCCCGACGGTTTCGACTGGCAGGTGCCGGGGCTCCGCGACGCCCTGGTGACCGCGCTCCTCCGCGCGCTCCCCAAAGCGATCCGGCGAAACGTCGTTCCCGCCGGCGACTGGGCCGACCGGTTCGCCGCCGAACTCGCCGGTCGCGGGCCGGAGAATTCCGACGGTCTCCCGGCGACGAGCCTCGTCGAGGCCCTCGCCGCCCTCGTCCAGCGCGTCGCGAACCAGCGCGTGAGCGGGGCGGACTTCGACCTGGCGCGGGTGCCGGCTCACCTGCTTCCGACCTTCCGCGCGGTGGACGCGCGGGGGCGCACCGTCGGCACCGACCGCGACCTGCGGGCTCTGCAGGCGCGCCTGGCCGACCGCGCGCGCACGAGCGTCGCGGCGACGATCGACCGGAGCGCCTCGCGGGTGGCGGCGGCGACCGCACCCGGGGACGGCGGCGGATTCTCCGCCCGCTCCGGCGTCACCGGCTGGACGTTCGGCGACCTTCCCGACGTCGTGGATACGCGGGTCGCCGGAGGGGTCGTGCGCGGCTATCCGGCGATCGTGGACGAGGGTGCCTCGGTGTCGCTGCGATTGGAGACCACGCCGGAGGATGCGGCCCGCCTCACCGCCGCGGGCGTCCGCCGGCTGCTGCTCCTCGCGGTCGCCTCGCCCGCGTCCTATGTGCTGGAGCACCTCACCTCGACGGAGAAGCTGGCCCTGGCCGCATCCCCGTACCCCAGCGCGAAGGCGCTCATCGAGGACGCGCGCGTGGCCGTGGCCGACGCGGTGCTCCAGCGGGAGACGCCGGGCGGAGCGGTGCGCACCGCCGCCGCGTTCGAGCGCGTGCGCGATGCCCTCTCCGCCGCTGTCGTGGACGACACCTTCGCGGCCGTGTCCCTGACGGTGCGCGTCCTCAGCGGCGCGCGCGAGGTGGAGCGGGCACTGAGGGGTCAGACGTCGATGGCGCTCCTCGGCGCGCTCGGAGACGTCCGCGCGCAGCTGACGGGGCTGGTGTTCCCCGGGTTCGTCTCCGCCATCGGGCTCGCGCGGCTCGCGCATGTGCCGCGATACCTCGCCGGTGCACTCGAGCGGGTGCAGACCCTGCCCGACAATCCGGGCCGTGACCGGCAGCGCCAGACCGAGTACGAGCGGGCTGCGGCCGTCTACGCCGAGGCGGGCGGCACCATCCCCCCGGCCGCGGACGCGCCGCCCGGCCTCGTCCACGCGCGGTGGCTTCTCGAAGAGCTGCGCGTGAGCCTCTTCGCCCAACGGCTCGGGACGGCAGAACCGGTGTCGCCGCAGCGGCTCGCCAAGGCGTTGCGCGGGTGACCCGCCGCTAGGCTCGGCCGCGGAGAGGGAGGCCCCATGCCGCGCGCCGTCGTCTATACCGAGTTCGGAGACCCCGAGGTGCTCCACGTGAGGGATGTGCCCTCCCCCGCCCTCGGCCCAGGCGAGCTGCGAATCCGGCTCGAGGCCGCCGGGGTGAACCCCGTCGACGCGAAGCTGCGCTCCGGACGCCGCGTCAGCGCGCCGATCGACGAACCGCGCCGCACCGGCGCGGACGGCGCGGGCATCGTGACCGAGGTCGGCGCGGAGGTCGACGGCTTCCGCCCCGGCCTTGCCGTCGCCGTGTTCGACGCACTGGGCACCTACGCCGACGAGATCGTCGTGACCGCCGCATCCGCCGTTCCGCGTCCTGCCGCGGTCTCCGCCGCGCAGGCGGCCGCGATGGGTATCCCGGTGGGCACGGCGTACCAGTCGCTGCGGTCGCTCGCGATCGGTCCGGGCGACACGCTGCTGGTGCACGGCGGGTCGGGGTCGGTCGGACGGGCAGCCGTGCAGTACGCCACGCTGTGGGGCGCGCGCGTGGTCGCGACCTCGTCGGAGCGGCGGGCCGCGGGCCTCGCGGCGTTGGGCGCGACCGTCATCCGCTACGGCGAAGGGCTCGCCGGCCGTGTGCGCGAGGCCGCCCCGGAGGGGATCACGGCGGCGCTGGACTGCGTCGGCACGGACGAGGCCCTCCAGACCTCCCTCGCGCTGGTCGCCGACCGGCGGCGGATCGTGACGCTCGTCCGCGGAGCCGAGGCCGACGCCCTCGGGATCCGCGCGTTCCGCGGCGGCAGCCCGCGCCCCCTCACCCCACAAGAGAGCGCGTGGCGGCGCGAGGCGATCCCCGTCACGCTCGCGCTGCTGGCGGCGGGTGCGTTCTCGGTCGAACTCGGCCCGGCGCTCCCCCTGTCAGCCGCTGCCGAGGCGCAGCGCCTGGTCGAGGCGGGCACCGAGGGCAAGGTCACTCTCGTCCCCTGACGGCGGCGACCCCCCGAGAACCCCGCGGACGGGTTCTCGGGGGGTCGGGATGCTCAGTTGCCGGAGCGGCGCTTGTTGTACACGTCGAACGCGACGGCCAGCAGCAGCACGAGGCCCTTCACGGCCTGCTGCCACTCGATGCCGATGCCCATGATCGACATGCCGTTGTTGAGCACGCCGATGATGAGGCCACCGATGATCGCGCCGCCGATCGTGCCGACGCCGCCCTGCACCGCGGCGCCGCCGATGAAGGCCGCGGAGATCGCCTCCAGCTCGAAGCCGGTACCGGCTCGAGGACCGGCGAGGTTCAGGCGGGCGGTGAAGATCAGGCCGGCCAGCGCGGCCAGGACTCCCATGTTCACGAACAGCCAGAAGTCCACGCGGCGCGTCTTGATCCCCGACAGCTCGGCGGCGTGGCGGTTGCCGCCGATGGCGTAGATGTGCCGGCCGAAGACCGTGCGATTCATGACCACTCCGTAGACCATCACCAGCACCGCGAGGATGATGAGGGTCACGGGGATGCCGCGGTACGAGGCGAGAGAGTACATGAAGAACGCGATCGCGGCCGAGATCAGGGCGAGCTTGGCGACGAACCACAGCAGCGGCTCGACCTCCTGACCGTACTTCTGCCGGCCGGCCCGGGTGCGCCACTGCTGCACGACGAGTGCGACGATCGCCACCGCACCGATGATCAGCGTGAACACGTCCGGTTCGGTCTCACCGAAGATCCCCCCGAGGAAGCCGTTGCCGATTGCGCGGTATTCGGTCGGGAACGATCCGACGTTGGCGCCGTCCAGGACGATCAGCGCGAGTCCGCGGAAGATGAGCATCCCCGCCAGCGTCACGATGAACGCCGGAATCCCCACGAAGGCGATCCAGAAGCCCTGCCACGCGCCCACGAGCGCACCGATCAGGAGCGACAGCAGGATCGCCAGCCACCAGGGCATTCCCATGCGCACGGCGAAGACGCCGGAGAGTGCGGCGACGAAGGCGGCGACGGAACCGACGGACAGATCGATGTGTCCCGCCACGATGATCATCACCATGCCGATCGCCAGCACGAGGATGTAACCGTTCTGCACGACCAGGTTCGAGATGTTCTGCGGTCGCAACAGGATGCCGTCGGTGAGGATCGCGAACAGGGTCACGACGGCGAGGAGGGCGATGAAGATGCCGTTCTTGCCCAGGTCCGTCAGGACGTGCGTGAACCAGCGCGTGAACTTGTTGTCGGGCGGATTGACCTGTGCGCCGACGGCCTCGGTGTTGTTCGTCATTGATGTGTCTCCCGGCCCCCGTCAGCGGGGGTTTTCCATGGTCATGAGCTTGAGGACGGATTCGGGTGTGGCTTCGGAAACGGGCACCTCACCGGTGATCCGCCCCTCCGACAGCGCGTACACGCGGTCGGAGATTCCGAGGAGCTCGGGCAGTTCGGACGAGATGACGATGATGCCCTTCCCCTCTGCGGCCAGCCGGTTGATGATCGTGTAGATCTCGTACTTCGCTCCCACGTCGATGCCGCGCGTGGGCTCGTCGAGGATCAGCACATCGGGATCGGCGTAGATCCACTTCGACAGCACGACCTTCTGCTGGTTACCGCCGGAGAGCTTGCCGGTTTTCACGAGCACGTTCGGGGCCTTGATGTTGAGGTCGCGCCGGTACTGATTGGCGACCTTGAACTCCTCGTTGTCGTTGACGAGCCCGGCCTTCTCGAGCTTGCGCAGCGACGCCATCGAGACGTTGCGCTTGATGTCTTCGATGAGGTTCAGACCGTACGTCTTGCGGTCCTCGGTGGCGTACGCGAGGCCGTTGTCGATCGCCTCGGACACCGTGCGGGTCTTGATCTCCTTGCCGCGCATGAACACCTTGCCGGAGATGCGCGTGCCGTAGCTGTGGCCGAACAGGCTCATCGCGAACTCGGTGCGGCCGGCGCCCATGAGCCCGGCGATCCCGACGATCTCGCCCGCCCGGACGGTGAGCGAGACCTTGTCGACGACGACGCGGGCGGGGTCCTGCGGGTGGTGGGCCGTCCAGTCCTCCACCCGCAGCAGCTCCTCACCGATCTGGGGCTCGTGATCGGGATAGCGGTGCTCGAGGTCCCGGCCCACCATGTCCTTGATGATGCGGTCCTCGGTGACCTCGGCCTTGGCCATCGTCTCGATCGTCTTGCCGTCGCGGATGACCGTGACGCTGTCGGCCACGCGTTTGATCTCGTTGAGCTTGTGACTGATGATGATCGAGGTCACGCCCTCCTCCTTGAGTTGAAGGATGAGCTCGAGCAGATGCGCGGAGTCGTCGTCGTTGAGGGCGGCCGTGGGCTCGTCCAGGATGAGGAGCTTGACGTCTTTCGACAGCGCCTTGGCGATCTCCACCAGCTGCTGCTTTCCGACGCCGATCTGGTTGATCTTGGTGGTCGGATTGTCGCGGAGGCCGACGCGCTTGAGGAGGGTGGCCGCCTCGAAGTTGGTCTTGTTCCAGTCGATGATCCCGGCCCTGGTGCGCTCGTTGTTGAGGAAGATGTTCTCGGCGATCGACAGGTACGGGCTCAACGCCAGCTCCTGATGGATGATGACGATGCCTCGCGACTCGCTGTCGCGGAGGTTGCGGAAGGCCACCTCATCGCCCTCGAACACGATCTGGCCGTCGTAGGTGCCGTGGGGGTACACCCCCGACAGGACCTTCATCAGAGTCGACTTGCCGGCACCGTTCTCGCCGCAGATCGCGTGGACCGCGCCGCGCTCCACGGCCAGCGTGACGTTCGAGAGCGCTTTCACGCCCGGGAAGGTCTTGGTGATGCCTCGCATCTCGAGGATGTTCTCTGTCATCGTGCTCCCTCTCCCACACCCCGGCCGGACGGCTGACGCCGCCCGGCCGGGTTGACCGCGTGCGGTCTAGCCGTTGATCTCTTCCTCGGTCCAGTACCCGGTGTCCACCAGGGTCTCCGTGATGTTGTCCTGGACGACGATCACGGGGTCCAGCAGGAAGGACGGGACGACCTTCGTACCGTTGTCGTAGTCCTCGGTGTTGTTCACGTCGGGCTCTTCATCGTTCAGGAGCGCCACCGCCATGTCCACGGCCACGTCAGCGAGCTCACGCGTGTCCTTGAAGATGGTGGCGAACTGCTCGCCCCGCTCGATGGCGCGCACCGAATCGATCTCGGCGTCCTGGCCCGAGATGACGGGCCACTCGTCACCCACGCTGTAACCGGCGTCGGTGAGGGCGGAGATGATGCCGCGCGAGATGCCGTCGTACGGAGAGAGCACCGCGTGGACGGTGGTGCCGTCGGAGTAGCTCGCGGTGATGATGTCTTCCATACGGCTCTGCGCCGTCTCACCGTCCCAGCGCAGCGTCGCAGCCTGCTCGATCTCGGTCTGGTCCGACTGGACCACGAGCGTGCCGGCGTCGATGAAGGGCTGGAGCGCGTCCATCGCGCCTTCCCAGAAGAAGAACGCGTTGTTGTCGTCCAGCGAGCCGGCGAAGAGCTCGATGTTGAACGGCCCGGCCGGCGCGCCCTCGATCGGCGTGCCGTCGAGCTCGGTGAGGCCGAGACCGTGGAGGACCGACCATGCCTGCTGCTGACCGACGGTGAAGTTGTCGAACGACGCGTAGTAGTCGACGTTCTCCGAGTCGAGGATGAGGCGGTCGTACGCGATGACGGGGATGTCGGCGTCGGCCGCGGTCTGCAGCACCTCGGAGAGCGTGGTCCCGTCGATCGAGGCGACGATGAGCGCCTCGGCTCCCCGGGTGATCATGTTCTCGATCTGCGACACCTGGGTGGGGATGTCGTCCTCGGCGTACTGCAGGTCGACGGAGTAGCCCTGGTCCTCGAGCGCGGCCTGCACGGCTTCGCCATCCTGGATCCAGCGCTCGGAGCTGCGCGTGGGCATCGCCACGCCGACGAGCCCTTCGTCGCCGCCGCCGCCTCCGCTGCCGGTGCCTCCGCCGCTGCAGGCGGAGAGCATCAGGGCGCCTGAGGCGACTGCCACGAGGAGTACCTTCTTAGCCTTCACTGTGTTTCCTTTCGTAGGACTTCGTCGTCTCGGTCGCGGTGTTCAGTTGTGCGTCTGCTGGCCGTAGACGTTCTGATAGCGGTCGAACAGCTGATCGATCGCCTCCTGCGGGAGGGGGATGAGCTCCCCCGCCTGCCGGGCGTAGTGGATGGTGCGCGCGACGTCCTCGAGCATCACGGCGGCTTTGACCGCATCCCGCGCGCTCGAGCCGATCGTGAAGGGCCCGTGGTTCTGCATGAGCACCGCGCGCGAACGGTGATCGCGGAGCGTCTCCACGATGCCCCGTCCGATGGAGTCGTCGCCGATGATCGCGAACGGGCCGACCGGGATCGGACCACCGAACTCGTCCGCCATCGCGGTGATAACGCATGGGATCTCCTCACCCCGGGCCGCCCACGCCGTGGCGAAGGTCGAATGCGTGTGCACAACGCCGCCGACCTCTGGCATATTCCGGTAGACGTACGCGTGCGCCGCGGTGTCGCTGGAGGGCGAGCGATCGCTACCCGGCGTCCCCGGGATCACGGCGCCGTCCAGGTCGCAGAGGATCATGTTCTCCGGCGCCAGTTCGTCGTAGGAGACGCCGGACGGCTTGATGACGAACAGGTCGGCGCCCGGTACGCGCGCCGAGACATTCCCACCCGTCCACACCACGAGGCCGGAGCGCACCAGTTCAGCGTGCAGTGCCGCCACCTCGGCGCGGGTACGGGCGATGGCCACCTCGGTCCGGGCTCCGACCACGTACGGGTCGTGGCGGTCGGACTCCGTGCTCCGGCTCATCCCGCTGGACTCCTTCGTCTGCTTTCGAACCGTCATGTGACCGTTCACATCGGGACACTATAGCCACCTCGGTGACCGCCGTGTCAACTCCCCGCGGTCTCGTTCCGGTAACGGCTGCTACCACCCGACGGCCGGGCCCGTCGATTCCCGCACGACCAGTTCCGGCAGGATCGCCCCGCTCACCGGGTCAGCCGAGGGGTCTGCCTCGCCCAGAAGCAGGTCGACGCAACGGCGGCCGAGTTCGGGAAAGTCCTGGCGCACGGTCGTCAGCGGCGGGGAGAAGTGCGCGGCCTCGGGGATGTCATCGAACCCGACGATGCTGATGTCGCCCGGCACCTCGAGACCCTCCTCCCGAATGGCGTGCAGCAGCCCGAGGGCCATCTGGTCATTGGAGGAGAAGATCGCCGTGAAGTCGCGCACACTGAGCAGCTCCCGCCCGGCGTGGTACCCGAAGTCGGCCGTCCAGTCGCCGAGGATCGGGGCCGTGGTGGGGATGTCCTGCGCCGACATCTCCTCGAGGAAGCCCCGCATGCGCGCCTCCGCCTCGACCCAGTCCTGCGGACCGGCGAGGTGATAGATCCCGCGATGACCCAGCTCGATGAGGTGCCGTGTGGCCAGGCGTGCGCCGGCGATCTGGTCCACCGACAGGGTGTGGCCGGCATCGACCTCGGTCGACTGCAGCGTGACGTAGGGCAGCGCCAGGTTCTGGGCGGCGATCGCCCGGATCACCCGCACCTGCGGGGCGATGACCACGAGACCCTCGACCGACTGGGCCATGAGGTGCGCGAGGCCCTGGGAGATCGAGTCGGGGTCGCGCGGCTCGATGTTCGCGGTGCTGACCCAGTATCCGCGCGCGCGGGCGGCGGCTTCGATCGCCGCGATGCTCGAGGCCGGCCCGTACTGCGTGCTCGAGGCGGCCAGGATCCCGATCGTCTGCGAACGGGAGGTCACGAGGGCACGCGCGGCGCGGTTGGGCCGGTACTGCAGCTGCGCCATGACGTCGAGTACGCGCGCGCGAGTCTCCGGGCGGATGCTGGGGTGGTTGTTCAGCACGCGGGAGACCGTCTGGTGCGACACGTCCGCCAAACGCGCGACGTCGCGGATGCTCGGGCGACGCCCGTTCGCGTCCTCGCTCATCGCGCCTCCGGCACTGGTCCGTGGCATCCTGCCAGTGCATGTGACTGTCACACGACCGCGGATCGCCAGTCGGATTCTGTCACACGAGCGTCACATGCTTACACTGTGCCCGTGTCCGGATTCGCTCGGTTCCTGCCGCTGAGCCAGCAGGAGCCTGCCGACGAGGCGGCCGTGTCCAGCGACCGCCGGGCAGCTGTCGCCGACGTGGTCGACCGCGCGGCTGTCCTGATCGCAGCATCCGGGGGTTCCGCCTCCGGGGCGGCAGAGTCTTTCCTCGACCTCGCGGGTTTGACGGACGAGGCGGCGCTGGTCTCGGCGGCCGACCCCGCCGAGCGGTTGCGCGCGATCGCGGCCCGCGTGCGCCACGATCGACGCCGCAGCATCCGCGGGCTGGCCGCGGCTGTGCGCGCGCTGCTCGTTCTCGCGCGGGATCTGGACCGTGACGCGGGACTGGATCCACTGCTGGCCGGCGCGGCGGCGCTGTATGCCGCCGGCTCCGCGCCCGCCGACCGGCGGGCCGTGGTGCGGGGGCACACCGTGCGGGCGATCGACGCGGAGTGGGCCTTCGGGCACGGGCCGGTGCTGGAAGGCCGCGCCAGCGATATCGCCGCGTTCCTCCTGGGGGTCTCCGACGATCCGCCGCGCCCGCCGGTCACCCCGCGAGGATGAGCTCGCGGTAGAAGCCGATTCCGCGGAGCCAGACCTCGGCGCGGATGCGCTCGTCGTGCGCGTGCAGCGCATCCCGCTCGGGGCGGGAGAGCCGGAACGGCGTGAAGCGGTAGACCGTGTCGCTGAGGCCGGTGAACCAGCGGCTGTCGCTGGCGCCGAGTTGCACGTAGGGCAGCGTCACCACGTCTGCGCCCAGGGTGGAGCCCACCGTGCGCGAGAGCCGGCGCCACGACTCGCCCCGCCACGGCGAGACCGGCGAGGGTTCCGAGCCCTCCTCCAGCTCGATCTCCACGAGCGGATCCGCGATCGCGCGGCGGAGGTGCGCGGCGGCATCGGCGAGGCTGTCGCCGGTGAGCAGGCGCACGTTCACCCACGCGCGGGCTGTCGTCGCCAGGACGTTGCGTCCGTGCGCGCCGGCGAGCTCGGTCACCACCGCCGTCGTCCGCACCAGCGCGTTGGTCTCGGGGCCGAGCGCGGAGAGCACCCGCGTGAGCACCGGCGCGAGCGCACCGGAGGACGCGAACACCGACCGCAGCGGCTGGGGCACGTGGGGGGCCGCGGTGGCGAGCATGGCCCGGACGGGAGGCGCGAGCCGGGGCGGGAACGGGCGCCGGCGGATGCGGTCGATCGCCCGGGCCAGGCGGGCCGTGGCCGGCATGCGCGGCGGGGTGGAGGCGTGTCCCCCCGCTTCCCGCGCCGTGAGGACGAAGGTCGCGATGCCGCGCTCGGCCACGCCGATCATCGCCGCCGGCGCCGCGAGACCCGGGAGGACGTCCTCCACCACCGCTCCGCCCTCATCCAGCACCAGACCCGGCCGCACGCCCCGATCGCGCAGCCGCGCCACGATCGCCTGCGCACCCGTGCCGTGGGTCTCCTCGTCATGGCCGAAGGCGAGGTACACGTCACGGGGCGGCGACACCCCCTCGCCGAGGAGCCCCTCGACGGCTTCGAGAATGGCCACGAGGGCGCCCTTGTCGTCGATCGCTCCGCGGCCGTGGATCTCGGCGTCCGCGCCCTCCCCCACGATCTCCGCCCCGAACGGCGGATGCTGCCACTCCTCGGCGACGACCGGGACGACGTCCTGGTGCGCCATCAGCACGAGCGGTTCGGCGTCACTCGCACCGCGCCAGCGGTACAGCAGCGCGCCCCCGCCGAGGATCTCGCGCTCGAGCCGCTCGTGGACGAGGGGGTACAGCCGCTGCACCGCGGCCCGGAACTGCTCGAAGGGCACGACGTCCGTCCGTGAGGCGTCGGCGCGCGAGATCGTCGGGATGCGCAACAGCGCGCGGAGGCGGTCGGTCGGGCACACGCGACGAGCCTACGGCGGCCGATACGCTCTCCTGATGAGTCGACTTCGCTGGGGAATCCTCGCCACCGGTGGCATCGCCCGCGCGTTCACCGCCGATCTGCGTCTCGCGGGCCTCACCGTCTCTGCCGTGGGGTCGCGGACCGCGGCCTCGGCCGAGGCGTTCGCGCGGGAGTTCGCCATCCCGCGCGCGCATGGCTCGTACGAGTCGCTCGTTTCCGACCCCGATGTCGACATCGTGTACATCGCGACGCCGCATCCCGCACATGCCGACACTGCTCTCCTCGCGCTCCAGCACGGCAAGCACGTGCTCGTCGAGAAGCCCTTCACCCTCAACGGCGCCGAGGCCGAGCGGATTCGGGAGGTCGCCGAGCAGCGGGGCCTGGTGGCGCTGGAGGCGATGTGGACCCGCTATCTGCCGCACATGGTGCGCATCCGCGAGATCGTCCGCGCCGGCACGATCGGCGAGGTGCGCGCCGTGACGGCCGACCACACCCAGAGGATCACGGCCGACCCGGCCCACCGGCTCAACGATCTCGCCCTCGGCGGCGGTGCGCTGCTGGATCTGGGGATCTACCCCGTCTCGTTCGTGTGGGACATGCTCGGTGCGCCCACCTCCGTGACCGCGCGTGCACGCTTCGCCGAGACGGGGGCCGACACGGAGGTCGCGACCGTCTTCACGCACGCCGGCGGCGGGATCTCCACGACCCTGTCCTCGTCGCGGGCGGTCGGGTCGAACACCGCGGTGGTCATCGGCACCGAGGCCCGCATCGACATCGACCGGGTCTGGTACTCCCCCACGTCCTTCCGGGTGACCGCCCCCGATGGCACGGTGCTCGAGCAGTTCGAGACCCGCATCGAGGGCCGGGGCATGCAGTTCCAGGCCCTCCACGCGGAGGAGCTCGTCTCCTCCGGCCGCCTGAGCGGCGACATCCAGCCCCTCGCGCAGTCGGTCGAGATCATGCGCACCCTCGACGCCGTGCGCGCTCAGATCGGTCTGCGGTACCCCGGAGAGCGCTGAGACGCGTCAGACTGGTCCTCATGCCCGACACCCAGAACGCCCGCGTCGCCGTCTACCTCGACTTCGACAACATCGTGATGTCGTGGTACGACCGGGTGCACGGGCGCAACGCGTATGCGCGCGATCGCACCAAGATCGCCGAGAAGCCGACCGAGCCCGACATCGTCGAGCGCCTCACCCAGGCGACCATCGACGTCGGCGCGATCATCGACTACGCCGCGTCGTTCGGAACCCTCGTCCTCACCCGCGCGTACGCCGACTGGTCATCGCCGGTCAACGCCGAGTACCGCACGCAGCTGGTCGCGCGCGCCGTCGATCTCGTGCAGCTGTTCCCCGCCGCCGCGTACGCCAAGAACGGCGCCGACATCCGGCTGGCCGTGGATGCTGTCGAGGACATGTTCCGCCTCCCCGACCTCACCCACGTCGTCATCGTGGGCGGCGACTCCGACTACGTCCCCCTCGCCCAGCGCTGCCGGCGCCTCGGCCGCTACGTCGTGGGGGTGGGCGTGGCGGGGTCCACGGCCAAGTCGCTCGCCGCGGCCTGCGACCAGTTCGACGCGTACGACTCGCTGCCGGGCATCGCCGTCCCCACGCCCGAGAAGAAAGACCCGTCGCCGTCCCGCTCGCGCGCCCGCAAGCGCACGAGCGACCCCGGCGCCGACCTCCTCGAGCGGGCCCTCCGGCTCGGCGGCGATCGCGACGAGAACGAGTGGCAGCACGCCTCGACGGTGAAGAGCCTGATCAAGCGACTCGACCCCGCGTTCAGCGAGAAGGCCTACGGGCAGCGGAGCTTCTCCGACTTCGTCAAGGCGTACGGCGAGGTCGCCGAGACCGACGAATCCGGCAACGTCGTGCTCGTACGGCTCGCTCCCGCGAAGGGCTGACCTCCCTCCCGCGCAGCGAAAGTTGCGCAGTGTTTACCGAAACGTGACCTCCGAACCGATGCGCTGAGCGGCCGGTGAGGTGCATCCTTTCAGGGCCGCGTCCACGGGGCGTAGGCGTTTCGGAAAACACCTCACACCAATGGAGGGTGAGAAATGAAGCGAAGCTCGTTGTCTGCCGTGGTAGCGCTCTCAGGCGCTGCGGCGCTACTGCTCGCGGGATGTGCCGGGTCGGGGGGCGGGTCCTCGGACGGAGGCGGAGGGGAAGCGGCCGACCGGGCCTGCGTGATCCTCCCGGACGCCGCCTCGTCACCCCGCTGGGAGAACTTCGACCGCAAGTACCTGCAGGAGGGCCTCGAGGAAGCGGGCTTCGACGTCGACATCCAGAACGCCCAGGGCGACACCAACAAGTACTCGACCATCGCCGACCAGCAGCTCACCCAGGGCTGCGGCGTGATGCTCCTCGTGGACTACCAGGGCGCAGCCGAGGCCGTCGCCGCCAAGGCCACCGCCGAGGGTATCCCGGTCATCGCCTACGACCGCCCGTTCGAGGGCGCCGACTACTACGTCTCCTTCGACAACGTCGAGGTCGGACGCCTCGAGGGCCAGACGGTTCTCGACGGACTCCAGGCCGCCGGGAAGGACCCGGCCACGGCCGTCGTGGTCTACATGGGCGGTGACCCCACCGACGGCAACGCAGCCATGTTCAAGGAGGGTGCCGCCGAGGTGATGGAGGCAGCGGGCATCACCGCGGCCGCGGAGCCCCCGGGGGTATGGGACCAGGGCGAATCGCAGACCAACTTCGAGCAGGCGCTGACCTCGCTCGGCGGCGCGGTGGACGGCGTGTGGGTGGCCAACGACACCAACGCCGCCGGGGTCATCAAGGTGCTGCAGGACAACAACCTCACCGGCGTGGCCGTCTCCGGCCAGGACGCCAACGTGGCGGGGCTGCAGAACATCCTGCTCGGCTGGCAGACCGCCACGGTGTACAAGCCCGTCAAGGAAGAGGCCGACGCCGCCGTCGACGTGGCCGTGGCTCTCCTCAGCGGCGAGACGCCCGAGGCCGACCAGGAGCTCGACGACGGCACGCCGTACATCGCCGTGGCCCCGCAGCTGGTGGGTCCCGAAGAGGTCGTCACCGTCGTCGAGGCCGGCGACGCGGACGCCGAAGAGATCTGCGCGGGCGACGTCGCCGCCGCGTGCGCCGAGTTCGGGGTGCAGTAACACTCCCCTTCGGGGCGCCGCGTCTCCGGGCGCGGCGCCCCCTCTCTGTGTGACGGAAGACAAGGAAGCGGGAATGGCACAACCGATCATCGAACTGTCGGGCGTGAAGAAGTCGTTCGGCCCGGTCAGCGTTCTCAAGGGCATCGACCTGAAGGTGCACGCCGGGACGGTGACCGCCCTGGTGGGCGACAACGGCGCCGGCAAGTCCACCCTCATCAAGGGCCTGGCCGGTGTGCAGCCCTACGACGAGGGCGAGGTCCTGATCGACGGAGTGCACCGCGACCTGCACACGCCGCGCGATGCCGCAGGCCTCGGCATCGAGGTGGTCTACCAGGACCTCGCCCTGTGCGACAACCTCGACATCGTGCAGAACATGTTCCTCGGACGGGAGGAGCTGTCCACCGGCACCCTCGACGAGGGACGGATGGAGCGCGAGGCCTCGGACACGCTGCGATCCCTGTCGGTGCGCACCGTGAAGTCCGTGCGCCAGAAGGTGGCGTCGCTCTCCGGCGGCCAGCGCCAGACGGTGGCGATCGCGCGGGCGGTCCTGAAGAAGGCCCGCGTGGTGATCCTCGACGAACCCACCGCCGCGCTCGGGGTGGCCCAGACCGAGCAGGTGCTGCACCTCGTCCAGCGCCTCTCGCAGCAGGGGGTCGCGGTCATCCTGATCAGCCACAACCTCGCCGACGTCTTCGCGGTGGCCGACGACATCGCCGTGCTGTACCTGGGTCAGCTGGTGGCACAGGTGAAGGCGAAGGACACCACCCGCGACGACGTCGTGGGCTACATCACCGGCACCAAGACGCTCACCGGTGCGCCGCTGCTCACCACCGACACGATCACCACTCCAGGAGACCCGGCATGACCACCGTCACGAACGCGTCGCCGGACCCGCTGGCCGGCGACCTCATCGGCAGCGGCGTCGAAGGGGGCCTCCGCGACCAGGTCGCCGCATGGTGGCAACGGGTCCGCTCCGGCGACATGGGAGCTCTCCCTGCCATCGGCGGACTGGTCGTTCTCGGCGTGTTGTTCTCGACGCTGAGCCCGTTCTTCCTCACCGAGCGGAACTTCGCGAACCTGCTGAACCAGGCGGCCACCCTGGTCATGCTGGGCATGGCTCTGGTCTTCGTGCTGCTGCTGGGCGAGATCGATCTGTCGGCCGGAGTCACCGGCGGCGTGGCGATGGCCCTGTTCGTGGTGCTGAACAGTCAGTTCCAGGTCAACTGGGTTCTCGCCCTCCTGATCGGATTCGGCGTGGGCCTGGCCACCGGGGCTCTGATCGGGTTCTTCGTCGCGCGCGTGGGGATCCCGTCCTTCGTGGTGACCTTGGGCCTGTTCCTCGGGTACCAGGGCCTGGCGTTGCTGATCATCGGTGACGGCGGCCTGTACCGGTTGCAGGTTCCCGAACTGCTCGCGCTGCAGAACGGCAACCTCCCGGTGTGGGGCGGCTGGGTGATGCTGGCGGTGATGCTGGCCGTCTCCGGCGGCATGTCCTTCTGGGACCGGGCTCGCCGCACCAAGGCGGGCGTCCCCAATCGAGCGATCTCGCTGGTGTGGATCAAGCTGGCCGTCATCGTCGTCCTCGGCGGCGTCTTCGTGGCGATCCTCAACCAGGACCGCGGGCAATCGGTCGTCGCCGTACAGGGCGTGCCGATCATCGTCCCGGTGACGCTGACGATCCTGTGGCTGGGCACGTTCCTGCTCGATCGGACGAGGTTCGGCCGCTACATCTACGCCATCGGAGGAAACGCCGAAGCGGCGCGTCGGTCGGGTGTCAAGGTGCGCTGGGTGAAGTGGTGGGCGTTCGTGATCTGCTCCACGCTCGCGGTGGTCTCGGCCCTGTTCAGCGTCGCGCGGGTCGGCTCGGTGGATGCGACGGTCGGACGCGACATCGTCCTCAGCGGTGTCGCGGCGGCCGTCGTCGGCGGCGTGAGCCTCTTCGGGGGCCGCGGACGCCTCATCCACGCCGCGATCGGCGCACTGGTGATCGCCGTGATCACCAATGGGCTGGGGCTGCTGAACCTTCCCGCCGGCATCAACCTCCTCGTCACCGGCGGCGTCCTCATCCTCGCCGCGACGGTGGACGCCGTGTCGCGCCTGCGCGCCGGCGGATCGTTCCTGCGAGGGTGACCGGCTGCCCGGCAGCGGTCAGGGGCGGGTGAGGGTCTCCTCGACCCACTCCGGCACGACGACCGTCGCCGGGCCGGTCCGCACCTCGTCGAAGGGCACCGGCGGCGCGCTCGGCACGAGATTCAGCTCCACGGTGCGGGCCCCGTAGGCCCCCGCCAGCGCCGCGTACCCGGCGGCGGGGTAGACCTCCCCCGATGTGCCGATCGACACGAAGACATCGCAGCCGGTCACGGCGTCCTCGATACGGTCGAGCTCGTAGGGCATCTCGCCGAACCAGACGACGTCGGGCCGGAGTGCCCGCGCACCGCAGTGCGGGCACTCCGGCCGCCCGCGCAGGTCGCCGGCCCAGGGCGTGCGCGCGCCGCAGCGCGCGCACAGGGCCACGGAGAGTTCGCCGTGCATATGGATCAACCGCGTCGTGCCCGCGCGCTCGTGCAGGTCGTCGACGTTCTGGGTCACCACCAGCAGGTCGTCACCGAGCGCGCGTTCGAGCTCGGCCAGTGCGCGGTGGGCGGCATTGGGGAGGGCGGACGCTGCGGCGCGGCGACGCGCGTCGTAGAACGCGAGCACCGTGTCGGGGTCGCGCTCGAAGCCTTCGGGCGTGGCGACGTCGGCGATGTCGTGTCCCTCCCACAGGCCGCCGGGGTCGCGGAAGGTGGCCAGGCCGCTCTCGGCCGAGATGCCGGCGCCCGTCAGCACGACGATCCTCATGATGAGGCCTGCCGACCGGGTGCGTCCACGTGGTCGAGCACCCGGTCCCACACGTGAGGCAGCGCCAAGCGCCCGTCGAGGGTGTGCAGGCCTTCCCGGGACACGACGTCGGCGCGCGCGGACGGCAGCTGCGCGGCGAACCACCGTGCGCTCTCCGCCGGCGCCGCCGCATCCTGTGCCGCGTTGATGACGAGGGTGTCGGCCGTGACGCGCTGGAGCGCTGCGGCCATGAGGTCTTGCGCAAGAGGGCTGTCGGGGAGGGGGACGGCCACGAGCGCCAGCCGCTGGACGAGGGTACCGAGGGCGGCGGCCAGCGACACGGCGAACATCGCCGCGGCGCGCTCTCCCACCAGGCTCACCACACCGCCGGGAACCTCTTCGGGCAGGAGCGCGAGCACCTCGGCGGCGGTGGATTCCGCGGTCGTCTCCCCGCCGAAGGTGGGCGGGTCGTCCAGCTCCGGCGCGTCGACCTCGATGAGGAGGAGCCGGATGTCGTGCTGCGCCGTGACGGCGGGGGCCGGATCGACCAGGGCGAGCGCACCGGTGCGGACGATCATGACGGTGCGGGCGGCCGCGGGGGGTCCGACGCTGCGGTATTCGATCCCGAACGCGGGTCCCTGAGCGCGGGTCATGCCGCCATCCTGACAGAGCGCGCGGGATGCGTCAGCCCCGCAGCATCCCCCGCAGTCGCTCGATCGAATCGGCCTCCACGGGGCGCTTGTCGGGCCGATAGGCCTTGACCCGGGCGAAGCGCAGCGCGACTCCGCCGGGGTAGCGCGTGGATCGCTGCACGCCGTCGATCGCGATCTCCACGACAGTGACCGGCTCCACGTGCACGGTGTGCGCGGTGCGACGCGTCTGGATAGTGGGGAAGTGCGCGGTCTGCCACCGCAGCAGCTCGTCGGTCAGGCCCTTGAACGTCTTGCCGACCATGACGAACCCGCCCGGCTCCCCGTAGGCGCCGTCGGGGTCGTAGGCGCCCAGGTGGAGATTCGACAGCCACCCCGCACGCCGTCCCGAGCCCTCTTCGACGGCGAGCACGACGAGATCGAACGTATGCACGGGCTTGATCTTGATCCAGGCGGTGCCGCGACGGCCCGCGACGTACGGCGCGGCCAGATCCTTCACCATCACGCCCTCATGCCCCGCATCCAGCGCCGCTCCGGCGAACGCCTCGCCCGCCGCGGGGTCGTCGGTGACGAGCACCGGCACGCGCCACGGCGCGGCGACGCGCTCGAGCTCGCCCTGACGGACCGACAGCGGCTCGTCGAGCAGGTCGCGGCCGTCGACGTGCAGGAGATCGAAGAACCAGGGGCGAAGTGCGACCTCCCGCGCGGCGTCGGCGCCGAAGCGCGCCATGGTGTCCTGAAACGCGCGTGGCGCGCCGGACTCGTCGAGCGACAGCGTCTCGCCGTCGAGGATCAGGTCGGTGGCCGGCAGCGCCCGCACGACCTCGACGATCTCCGGCACGCGTGCGGTGACATCGGCGAGGCTGCGGGTGAACACCCGCACGTCGTCGCCCTTTCGATGCACCTGGACGCGCGCACCGTCGAGCTTGTACTCCACGGACGACATGCCCGTCGCCGCGACCGCGTCGCCGACGGTGGCGGCGGTGCTGGCCAGCATGGGAAGCACCGGCCGCCCGACGACGAGTCCCACCTCCGTGAGCGCCTCCGCGCTCTCTGTCAGCGCGATCCGGGCGGTCTCGCCCAGGTCGCCGGAGAGCATCGCGGCCCGCCGCACGTCGGCGGCGTCCCGATCGGCGGCGCGCGCGATCGCGTCCAGCAGCACGCCCTCGAGGGCGCCGGTGCGCAGTTCGCCGAGCATCACCCGGACGAGGAAGTCCCATTCGTCGGCCGTCGCCCGCCCCGCGAGCGTCTCCAGTGCGTGCGTCCGCCGCGCCGCGGATCCCGTGCCCGAGGTCTCTGCGATCTCGGTGAACGCGGCGTCGACGTCGAGGATCTCCAGGAGCGGCGCGTCCGCGTGCGACACCGAGAGCCCGGCGAGTCCGCGCCAGCCGACGCCGAGCCGGCCCTGACGCGGGGACGCCGTGAGGATCCCGACGGCGGGCAGGATCTCCGGGCGTTCCAGCCGCGCGAGCAGCTCGGCGAGCGCCTCGATCTTCGTCGACCGCGACCGGGTGGCGGTCACGACCGAGGCGGTTGCCACGACATCGGCGAGCAGCATCCCGGCATTCTCGCACCGGGCTCCGACATGGCGTCCACCCGAAGCGGCGGAGCGGGGGGGGGGGGCGGGTCAGGCGCCGGCCGAGGGGCGGGTCGCCCACAGCGCCCACACGACGAGCACAGGCTGCAGGAACAGCCGGATGAAGCGTGCCCGATCGGTGCGGAGGCCGGGAGCCGGGCGCCCGGTGCGCCACTGATGCACGTTGCCGGGGAACACTGCGACGAAGAACGCGGCGATGGCCACGCCCACGCGCGTCCGCTCGCGCGGGAGTCCGACGACGGCCGCGCCCAGTGCCATCTCCGCCGCGCCCGAGGCCACGACGATGGCGTCCTTGTCCATGCCGAGCGCCCGCGGCGCCCAGTCGGGCACCACGATCCGGTACCCGCGCCGGCCCCACGTGAGGTGGGAGGCGCCGGCAGCGACGAGGAGCGCGCCGAGCGCCCACCGGGCGGTGGAACGCAGCGCGCGAGGAAGGGGACATGCCGCCAGTGTTCCACGGACGCTCCCGTCACCGGCCTGTCACCGCGTGTTCCCCCGCCGGATGCGCGCCGGCCGTAGCGTGGTGCGTGCTTTCGTCCCCCCGCGAAGGAGCATCCATGACCACAGTCCGTGTACCCGCCCTCGCGGCCGGAGCGCTCTCGACGGCCCTCGTCCTGGCCGCGATCGCCGCCCCCGCCGGCGCCGCCGAGCCCGCCACCCCCGCCGGGGCCGCCGAGCCCGAGTCGGCCTCGGCCGCCGGGTTCGGGCAGAAGGAGCCGTTGCGCGTGGCGACCTTCAACGCGTCACTGAATCGCTCCGCGGCCGGCGACCTCGTGCGCGACCTGTCCACCGGCGACGATCCGCAGGCGCGGACGATCGCCGAGATCATCCAGCTCGCCGACGCCGACGTGATCCTCCTCAACGAGTTCGACTACGCCGAGGGCGCCGTCGACCTCTTCCGCGACAACTATCTCGAGGTGTCGCAGAACGGGGCGGCGCCCGTCGACTATCCCTACGCGTTCGTGGCGCCCTCCAACACCGGCGTGGCCAGCGGCTTCGACCTCAACAACGACGGCACCGTCGGCGGAGGCGACGACGCGTGGGGGTTCGGAGCGTACGAGGGGCAGTACGGCATGGTGGTGCTGTCCACACACCCGATCCGCACCGACGAGGTGCGCACCTTCCAGCACTTCCTCTGGCGCGACATGCCGGGGGCGCTCCTGCCCGACGACCCGGCGACGGCGGCGCCCGGCGACTGGTACACCCCGGAGGAACTCGCCGTCCTGCCACTGTCGAGCAAGTCGCACTGGGATGTTCCGATCCGCGTCGGCGCACACACCGTGCACGTGCTCGCCTCCCACCCCACTCCGCCGACCTTCGACGGCGCCGAAGACCGCAACGGTCGACGCAACCACGACGAGATCCGGTTCTGGGCCGACTACATCTCGCCCGGCCGCGGCGGGTACATCCGCGACGACGAGGGAGGCCGGGGTGGTCTGCGCGGCGCCTCGTTCGTCGTGGTCGGGGACCAGAACGCCGACCCCCGGGACGGCGACTCGGTGGATGCCGCCATCGATCAGCTCCTCGGGCACTGGCGGGTGCGCGATCCGCGGCCCCGCTCCGACGGCGCCGTCGAGGCTGCCGTGCTCCAGGGTGGTGCGAACGCCTCGCACGCGGGTGATGCCGCCCGGGACACGGCCGATTTCGCCGACACGGCTCCGGGTAACCTCCGTGCGGACTACGTCCTTCCGTCGTTCACGCTGCCGATCGCGGATGCCGGTGTGTTCTGGCCGGTGCAGGACGATCCGCTGTCGGCGTTGACGGGCGCGTTCCCGTTCCCCGCCAGCGACCACCGCCTGGTGTGGGTCGACCTGCGCGTGCCGCGCGTCAGCTTCGGCCGCTGACGCGCGCCCCGGCGCTCACGCCGGCCGCGTGGCCGCGACGAAGGAGAGGTACGCCTCGAGGTCGTCGGCGGCGGTCACTGCGCGCAGCACCACGTCGCCGGCGCGCTCGTAGGCCGGCAGGCCCGCGCGAAGGGCCTCTTCGTCGGGGAGGGCGGTGGCGACGGGATCGACGCCCATCCGGGCGAAATGCGCGGCGTAGTTCGGGAAGGACGCGTATCGCGCCGCCTCGGCCTCGAGGCGCCCGCGCGCAGCCGGGTCCACGGCCGTGCGGACGTAGATCGTCACCCGCGCGTCGGCGGAGCGGGCGCGCGCCTCAGCCGCCTGGCGGCGTCCGGCATCCGCCGTCACCCAGGTGAGCAGGATCCCGTCGCCGCGCTCGGCGCCGAGCCGCCGCATCCGGGGCCCGAGCGCGCCCACCACGATGGGCGAGGAGACGCGGCCGCGGAGGATGTCGATGGCCTCGGTGACGCGGTGAAGAGCCCCCGCGCGGGCGGCGCCGGACCCGATGCCCAGCACGAGGCGATCCTGCGGAAGGTCTGCCGCCAGCACCTCTTCGGCGATGGTGCGGGCCGGGCGTCTGTCCACGGGCACGACCCCGGTGGCCAGCGTGAGGCGCTCGGTCGTCCGCGCAGCGGCCGCCAGGGCGGCCAGCGCGTCGCCGTCCGGCGTGTCATTGACCCACAGCGCGGCGAACCCGGCTTCCTCCACCGCCGGTGCCAGCTGACCGATGAGCTCCGGCCCGACGGATGCGGCCACCCCCAGCGATACCGTCATGCCCCTACTCTGCCACGACGCGACGAAGCCCCCGGGGGGGTACCCCGGGGGCTTCGTGTCGCTGAACGTGCAGCCGTTACGCGGCCTGGGCGAACGCGGGAGTCGATCGGACGGTGAGCTCGCCGCCGGCGGCATCCACCGTGACCGAACCCCCGTCCACGAGCGCACCCGTGACGAACAGATCGGCGATCCGGTCATCCAGTTCGCGCTGCAGCAGGCGCCGCAGCGGCCGGGCACCGTACTCCGGCTCGTAGCCGTGCTCGCCGAGCCAGTCCACGGCCGCCTCGGACACCTCGATGGTCACCTCGCGCTTGGCGAGGCGAGCCTCCGTGGCACCGAGCATGAGACGCACGATCTGGCGCAGCTGCGGCTGGTCGAGCTTGCGGAACAGCACGATCTCGTCGATGCGGTTGAGGAATTCCGGACGCATCGCCTCGCGGAGCTTGCCCATGACACGGTCGCGCAGGTCCTTCTCCGAACCGAACCCGGTCGCGCCGCCGCCGTCCGCGATGAAGCCGATGGCTCCCGACCGCGACGCGAGGAACTCGCTGCCGAGGTTGGAGGTCATGACCACCACGGTGTTGCGGAAGTCGACCGTGCGGCCCTGGCCGTCGGTGAGGCGCCCGTCGTCGAGAACCTGCAGCAGCAGGTTGAACACGTCGGGGTGGGCCTTCTCGATCTCGTCGAACAGGACGATCGAGTAGGGGTTGCGCCGCACGCGCTCGGTCAGCTGCCCGGCCTCGTCGTATCCGACGTATCCCGGAGGGGCACCGACCAGGCGCGAGACGGTGTGCCGCTCGCCGAACTCGCTCATGTCGAACCGGATGATCGCGGAGTCGTCGTCGAACAGCGACGCCGCCAGAGCCTTGGCCAGCTCCGTCTTGCCGACACCGGTGGGTCCGAGGAAGAGGAAGGATCCGACCGGGCGGCGTGCGTCGCCCATG
Source organism: Microbacterium sp. Z11_20 (assembly GCF_057197605.1). NCBI lineage: Bacteria > Bacillati > Actinomycetota > Actinomycetes > Micrococcales > Microbacteriaceae > Microbacterium > Microbacterium sp. Z11_20. The sequence continues at coordinate 282,564 of NZ_JBXVOQ010000006.1, forward strand.
CCCGTCCGGTTGCGCCGGACGGCCTTGGCGACCGCGGCGACGGCGTCGTCCTGGCCGATCACGCGTCCGTGGAGCTCCTCCTCGAGCGAGGCGAGGCGCTCGCGTTCGGACTCGGTGACCCGGTTCGCGGGGATCCCGGTGGCCCGGCTGATCACCGCGGCGATCTCGGGCTCGCCGACGACGGCCTCGCCCGGACCGGCCCCGGGGCCCGTCGAGCGGGTGGTGGCCGCATCGAGCTTGTCCTGCACCTTCGCGATCTCGTCGCGGATGCGGGATGCCTCTTCGTAGTGCTCACCGGAGACGGCGGCGTTCTTGTCCGCCTCCAACGTCGCCAGACGCTCGAGGAGGGCCGACACGTCGACCTTCGAGCCCAGGCGCAGCCGCAGCCGCGCCCCGGCCTGGTCGATGAGGTCGATCGCCTTGTCGGGGAGCACTCGCTCGGTCAGGTACCGGTCGCTGAGTTCCACGGCGGCGCGGAGCGCGTCGTCGGTGTAGGTGACGCCGTGGTGCTCCTCGTACGCCGACCGCAGGCCGCGCAGGATCTCGACGGCGTCCTCGACCGAGGGCTCCCCCACCCGTACGGGCTGGAAGCGACGCTCGAGCGCCGGGTCCTTCTCGATCGTGCGGTACTCCTTGAGAGTGGTGGCCCCCACCAGGTGCAGGTCGCCCCGCGCCAGGCGCGGCTTCAGGATGTTGCCGGCGTCCATCGCTCCCTCGCCGCCGCCACCGGCGCCCACGACGGTGTGCACCTCGTCGACGAAGACGATGATCTCGCCCTTGCGGGCGGCGATCTCATCCATCGTCTGGGTGAGGCGCTCCTCGAAGTCGCCGCGGTAGCGGGTGCCGGCCAGCATGGCCGGCAGGTCGAGGGCGATGACGCGCTTGTCCAGCAACTGCTCGGGCACGTCCCCGGCCACGATCGCGGAGGCGAGGCCTTCGACGATCGCGGTCTTCCCGACGCCCGCCTCGCCGACGAGCACGGGGTTGTTCTTCGTGCGGCGGCTGAGGATCTCGATGGTCTGCTCGATCTCGTCGGCGCGACCGATCACGGGGTCGAGCTCCCCGGCGGCTGCCCGCGCGGTGAGGTCGGTACCGAACTTGTCGAGGTTCGGGGTCTCCGTCTGACCGGTGGCGGTCGCATCCGCCTCGCCGCTACCGCCGGCCGTCACGGTCTCCCGCATGCCCTGGGTGAGGGCCTCGGCGGTCACACCGGCCTGCGCCAGTACCTGACCGGCGGGAGCGTCCTGAGCCAGAACGAGTGCGAAGAACAGGTGCTCCGGGTCCACGTACGTGGAGCCGGCGGACCGCGCGACCTGGAAGGCGTGGAACAGCGCCCGCTGCACGGACGAGGTCACGACCGCACCGTCGACGTCGGCCTGGGCGGATGCCGCGGGCAGGCGCTCCTCGGTGGCTCGCGCGATGGCGTGCGGGTCGGCACCGATACGGGTGACCGCATCCCGTGCGGGGGCATCGTCGATGAGGACGCGGAGGAGGTGCAGCGCGTCGAGTTCGCGCTGACCGCGCGCGAGCGCGAACCGTCCCGCGCGCTGCAGCAGATCTTGGGTGCGGGCGCTGAGGAACCGGCTGAGGTCGATCGACCGTTCGGCACGCGCGCGCTCACCGGCGAGGTATCGCGCGAGGAACTCGTCGAACGAGCTCGCGCCTTCGCCGGCGTTCGGGGTGAAGTCTTCGGGCATTCCCGTCTCCTGTAGTACTTGAGTCGTGCGCTGGCAAGTTTGTAACTTGAGCGCGGTGATATCAAGTTCAACGCGGGAGCGCGGCCGCTATTCCCACGCCGGCGACAAAATCGCCGGGTCGGTCTCCGGCCACAGTTCGACCGTCTGCACCAGCCAGAAGACAGCGAACAGGAGGAGGGCGACCGCCTCCCCGACGAAGACCAGGGGCACGTCGCCGTCGAGAGGGCCGGTCCCGCCGAGGACGATCACGGCGGCGAGGAAGAGCAGGTCCGCGACGATGGCGGCGGCGATGGCGGCATACCCGATCCGCAGGAGACGGCGCCTCCGGTCGCCCCCCGCCGGACGGAGCGCCGCGATCGCCGCTACGGCCGCCACGATGGCGAAGAACCCCAGGGTGGCGGCAGAGTGCGCCCCCGCGAGGAAGGTCGCCGGAGAGAGGGCCCACCATGCGGTGCCGGCCTGCACGAGGATTCCGGCGGCGACGATGGTCGCCACCACGCCCGCCGTCAGCGTGCGCTGCAGCAGTCCGAGAGCCACCGCCCCGACCACTGCGACAGCGCCGACGATCGACAGGGTCAGCATCCCGGTGGTCACGTCGGCCAGGGCGGGCGGCGGCACGCACGACGCGCCCTCCGTGCAACCGGGGTCCACGCCCGGCACGCTCCCCGCGTGGATCGGGGTGGGAACGAGCGCGATGACCGGCGCGAGAACGGCGGCGAGGTCGAGGAGCGCCTGCTCGAGGCTGCGCCCCGACAAGGCCAGCAGCGCGAGCGACACGGCGCACAGGGCGCCGACGAACACGTTGCGGGCGGGCGTGTAGTAGGCGGAGCTCACCGACTCCAGCGGGCCGCCCAGGACCACCTGCACGCCCACGCCGACGCCGAGGAACACGACCAGGGCAACGAGGGACACGCGGACGTACCGGTAGGTGCGATGGGTCGACGTGGTTCGCACTTGCATCCCGCGTCCTCCTCCGACGAGGTCCATCCTGTCATCCGGCTCGGACGCGCGACCGTCTGGAAGACTGGCCTCATGCGGGAATTCGCCAGAGGAATCGGCACGTTGGCGCGCGGGTTCGGCATGTGGCGCCGCATCCCCGCCGCGATGGCCCTGGGCCTCGTGCCCGCCGTGGTCGTGGTGGTGCTCGTCGTCGCCGCGCTTGTCGCACTGGCATTCGCCCTGCCCGACATCGTCACGGCGATCACCCCGTTCGCCGACGGATGGCCGGAGTTCTGGGCCGGCGCCCTCAGGATCGCGGTGTCGCTCGCGACACTCGGCGGCGCGTTCTTCCTGGCCGCCGTGACCGTCACCGCCCTCACCCTCGCGGTGGGTGAGCCGTTCTACGACCGGATCTGGCGCGCCGTCGAGCGCGCCACGACCGGCACGGTGCCCGATGCCGCGTACGGATTCTGGCGAGCCGTGGGCGACGCCGCCGGCCTCCTCCTCCGAGGTCTCGGCGTCGCTCTGCTCGCGTGGCTCATCGGCCTCGTCCCCCTGGCGGGCGGTGTCGCCGGCACCCTCCTGGGTGTCACCCTGACCGGGTGGCTGCTCGCGGACGAGCTGACCTCGCGGGCGCTGACCGCGCGCGGCCTCGACCGGAGGGAGCGGCGGCGCCTGATGCGCCGCTCGCGACCGCGCGCGCTCGGTTTCGGCGTCGCCACGCAGGTGTGCTTCCTGATCCCGTTCGGGGCGATCGCCATCATGCCGGCCGCCGTGGCCGGGTCGACCCTGCTCGCGCAGGACCTGCTCGAACTCAGCGGTCCTTCGCCGCGGCAGGCGCTCCCGCCTGCAACGCACTGATCAGCGTCGCAGAATCGTATGGACCGACGTGTCGGCGCCCGTTGACGAAGAACGTCGGCGTGGAGTTGAGGTCCATGATCTCGGCATCGAGGCGGTCGTCCTGGATGTGGCGCAACACCCGCATCGAGGTGAAGTCGTTCGCGAAGGCGTCGGGATCGAGCCCGAGCATCTCGGCGTAGCGGAAGAGATCGTCGCGCTCCAGGTGATCCTGGTGCGTGAAGAGCTTGTTCACCATCTGACCGAACTGGCCCTGGTTCCCCGCGGCTTCGGCGGCCTGGGCGGCCTCTTGTGCATGCGGGTGCACGTGATCCAGCGGGAGGTGGCGCCACACCCAGCGCAGGTCGGCACCGAAGTGCTCGCGCACCGCGTCGACGGACCCGGTCGCTCGACTGCAGAAGGGGCACTCGAAGTCCCCGTATTCGACGATCTCATACGGGGCGTCCATGGCGCCGAAGACGTGGTCGCGCGTGGGGTCGACGGGTCGGGCGAGCCTCAGCCCCACCGCCTGCGGGGGAACGACCCGGTCACCGATGGCGAGGATGGCCCAGCCGAGAAGGAACGCCAGGACGGATGCGGTGAGCACGGCGACGCGCGCGATGTCCTGGGCCTCGGGGTCGGTGATGGCGATCGGAACGAGGAAGAGCGAGATGGTGAAGCCGATCCCCGACAGCGCTGCGCCTCCGGCGATCCGGTGGAAGCTCAAACCTGGCGCGAGTTGCCCCTTCCCGACGACGCACGCGAGCCATGCGGCACCGAGTATGCCGACGAACTTTCCCACGACGAGGCCGGCGACGATGCCCCACGCCAGTGGTGACGCCGCCGCATCCCGGAGGGTCTCCCCCGTGATGTGCACACCGGCGTTCGCGAGGGCGAAGATCGGCAGCACGCCGTAGTTGATGTAGGGACGCCATGCGTCCTGGGCTCGGTCGTTGATCGAGATCGAGTCTCGAAGGCTCCGGGAGATCGCCGCGGCGTACCGGGGATTCGGCGATTCGCGGAAGGCCCGCGCCTCCTCGGCGGCGCGCTCCACATCGCCGCGGCGCGGCGAGAAGACCGGGATGAGCAGGGCCACGGCCACCCCGGCGAGAGTGGGGTGGATCCCGGCCATGTAGATCTCGACCCACAACGCCGCACCGAGCACCGCGTACGCGAAGCCCCGGATCGGGGCGGGAAGGAAACGCACCAGCGCGAGAAGGCCGATGAGCGCGAGGGAGATGACGAAGGGCCACAGGTCCAGGCCGTTGTTGTAGAAGAGCCCGATCGCGAGCAGCGCTCCGATGTCATCCACCACGGCGAGGGTGAGGAGGAAGGTCCGCAGTCGCGCGGAGAACCTCGGACCGATGATGGCAAGTGCCCCGACGAGGAATGCGGTGTCCGTGGAGATCACCACTCCCCACGCGTTCATGTGGCCGCTGCCGAGGTTGATGAGGACGAAGATCAGCGCCGGGATGATCAGGCCGGCGATGGCCCCCGCGATCGGCACCATCGCGCGTGAACGATCGGTCAGCTCACCGATGGTGAACTCGCGTTTGACCTCGAGCCCCACGAGGAAGAAGAACAAGGTCATGATGCCCTCGTTCACGAGGGCATGCAGCGTGAACGTCACCGACGCGTCTCCGGCGCCGAGGGTGAGGGGGAGCTCCCACACGTCGTGGTAGGAGTCGCCTGGCAGGTTGGCCCACACCATGGCGATCACCACGCCGGCGAGCATGAGCGCAGCCGAAAGGCGGTCTCCCTGCAGAGCCCTCTTCTTCTGTCGCCCGTGAACCTGATCACTGGGCCGTGGTCGCTGGACGGTTGTCACGTTTTTCGTCCTGTCTTCGTCCGCTGTGCGATGCGTCAGGGTCAAGCCCTCCGCGGCGATGGAACATTGTGGGCCGCTCGGCACGGTAACCTGTGACCGGGAGGTTCCATGTACGTTATCGCGCTTGTCCTGTTCCTCGGTGGAGTCTTCCTCGTGGGCATCTCCTTCTCGCTTGCCCCGATCCAGGCGCTGGTCTTCATCCTCGGCATCCTGTGCGTGTCGGCTGCACTGGCGCTCCCGGTTCACCTCAGCAACCGCCGCACCTGACCTTTCCGGTCTCAGGGCCCGACGTGCCGCGGATGCGCCGCGCTCAGTGGCGCCCGCCGGGCGGGCCGATGACGAGCAGCGCGACGTAGAGCGCCACGATCCCGACGACGAGGATGAGCGCGAGGGCCCACGGCCGGCGGAGGAAGAACCGCAGCATCCGATCCAGCGGCCTGCCGTCGCGGGGATCCGCGGTCTCCTCGCGACGCCACTCCCCTGTCAGCAGGCCGGCACGGTGCAGCCAGATCTCGACCGGGACGGTGGCGTACGGGACGACGGCGCTGACGACGGCGACGACCGTCGGTGCCGCCCGCCAGCGCTGGTTCAGCGCCACGAGGATCGCGGTGGCGCCGTAGGAGAGGAAGACGAACCCGTGGATCGCGCCGCCGATCGTCACCGCGATGGGGAGGTCCCAGGCCGCGCGGACCACCAGCGCCGCGATGAGGATCGTCCACGAGATCGCCTCCGCGATCGCCAGCGTGCGGAACAACGTCAGGGGCGTACGGAACACGGGTCTCCTCGTCGGGTCGGGGATGCTTCAGCCTACGAACCTTCGCTGGGGGCTGCCGGCTCATCCTCACCGCCCCGGCGGGTAACGTGATGCGGTGGACTTCTCCCTCGACGCCCTCCAGCACGCCGGACCCCGCCAGGGGCCGCCGGCCCACGACGCCGCCGACCGGCTGCTGCTGGATGAATCCCTCGGCGCTCGCGGCACGGTCGCCCCGCACGAGGTGGTGGTGATCGGAGACACCGCCGGCGCCCTCGCCCTCTCCGTCGCTTCGGAGAGCCCGGCGGCTGCCTCCCCCGTGCGCGTGCATCAGGACGCCCTGTCGGACGAGCGCGCCCTCGCAGCCAACGCGCGCACGTTCGGCCTCGAAGGCGTCGTCCGCTCGCTGCCCCTGGATGCCGATCTCGTCCGCAGGGCACGCGTCGTGCTGCTCCGCCTGCCCCGCTCGCTGGACGCACTCCGCGACATCAGCGGGCTCGTCGCCGCGTACGCCGCACCCGACGTCGCCGTGTTCGCCGGCGGACGGATCAAGCACATGAGCCTGGCGATGAACGACGTCCTTCGGGAGCACTTCGCCACCCTCGACGTCACGCACGCGCGGCAGAAGTCCCGCGTGCTGGTCGCCCGCGGCCCGCGCAACGGACGGGATCCGGTGCCCGCGCGGACCGTGCAGGACGGCGTGACCGTCTGCGCGTTCGGCGGCGTCTTCGCCGGCGCCGGGCTCGACATCGGGACACGGCTGCTGCTCGAGCATCTTCCCGCGCCGCGCCTGGACCCCCACGATCCGTTCATCGACTTCGCGTGCGGAAGCGGGGTCGTGGGGGCGATGATGGCGGTGCGGCATCCGGGGCTCCACGTCTACGCATCGGACGAATCCGCCGCCGCCGTCGCATCCGCTCGCCAGACCGCTGCCGCCAACGGCCTGACCGACCGGATGACGGTGGTGCGCGACGACCGCCTTTCCCTGCTCCCCGACGCCGGCGCATCCCTCATCGCGCTGAATCCGCCGTTCCACCGTGGCGCGGCCATCGACGAGGGCATCGCGCCGTACCTGTTCGCCGACGCCGGCAGGGTGCTCCGCCCGGGGGGCGAACTGTGGACGGTGTGGAACTCGGCGCTGCAGTACCGCCCGGTGCTGAATCGCCTGGTCGGCCCGACCCGCCAGATCGCGCGGAGCCCGAAGTTCACCGTCACGGCGTCGGTCAAGCGCTGAGCGCGGCGTCCGGCGCCATCGATTCAGCCCACCACGTCGAAGTGCTCGACCGTGCGCTCCCGGTCGACGAGGAACGCGTCGTCCTCCGGATAGAACACCGCGACGGAGATGTCCGCGCCCGCGAAGGCCACGATGTCATCCCGGCATCGCCAGAGCGACAGCGTCCGCACTTCGGTACGCCCGTCGCCGAGGTCACGCATCACCGCCCACGCGCCTCGGTTACCGGGGGTGGCGCGGTACTCCCGCATCCCGGTGTCGGCCAGATAGCGCCTGTACGCCTCGCGGTCGGCCGTGCGGATCCAGCCGGTCCAGCTGCGGAGCACCGTTGCGTCAGCATCCATGCGCCGCAGTCTCCCACGTCAGGGTTCGCGCCGTGCGTCCGGCGCCTCTGGGCTGCGCGTCGTGCGCGCTGTCGGAGGAAACGACGAAGGTCGGAGGATCTGCGGGGATTCCTCCGACCTTCGTGCGTTCATCCGACGCCGCGGATGCGGAACTCTAGAAGTCCCAGTCGTCGTCTTCGGTGGCCTCGGCCTTGCCGATGACGTAGGACGAACCCGACCCACTGAAGAAGTCATGATTCTCGTCGGCGTTCGGCGAGAGCGCCGACAGGATGGCCGGGTTCACGTTCGTCACGCTGGCCGGGAACATGGCCTCGTACCCGAGGTTCATCAGCGCCTTGTTGGCGTTGTAGTGCAGGAACTTCTTGACGTCCTCGGTCAGGCCGACACCGTCGTAGAGGTCCTGCGTGTACTGCACCTCGTTGTCGTAGAGCTCGTACATCAGCGAGAAGGCGTAGTCCTTGATGTCGGCCCGCTCCGCCTCGGAGACCCGCTCGAGGCCCCTCTGGAACTTGTAGCCGATGTAGTAGCCGTGCACGGCCTCGTCACGGATGATGAGGCGGATGAGGTCGGCGGTGTTGGTGAGCTTGGCGCGGCTGGACCAGTGCATCGGCAGGTAGAAGCCCGAGTAGAACAGGAACGACTCCAGCAGCGTGGAGGCGACCTTCCGCTTCAGGGGCGAGTCGCCACGGTAGTACTCCATGACGATCTGCGCCTTCTTCTGCAGATTCGGGTTCTCCACCGACCAACGGAAGGCCTCGTCGATCTCCTTCGTCGAGCACAGGGTCGAGAAGATCGACGAGTAGCTCTTCGCGTGCACCGACTCCATGAACGCGATGTTGGTGTACACCGCCTCCTCGTGCGGGGTGATCGCGTCGGGGATGAGCGAGACGGCGCCCACCGTGCCCTGGATGGTGTCCAAGAGCGTGAGGCCGGTGAACACGCGCATCGTCAGCAGCTGCTCATCGGGCGTGAGCGTGTTCCACGACTGGATGTCGTTGGAGAGGGGGATCTTCTCCGGCAGCCAGAAGTTGTTCACGAGGCGGTTCCACACCTCGACGTCTTTATCGTCCTGGATGCGGTTCCAGTTGATCGCCTCGACATGCGAGAGCAGCTTGAGCGGTTCGGGTGTCATTCCATCAATCCTTAGTCGGTCCCTGAGCCTGTCGAAGGGCAAGCGTCACAGCGTGCAGCTGACGCACTCGCTCATGTCGGTGCCCTCGAGCGCCATCTGACGCAGGCGGATGTAGTAGATCGTCTTGATGCCCTTGCGCCAGGCGTAGATCTGAGCCTTGTTGATGTCGCGCGTGGTCGCGGTGTCCTTGAAGAACAGCGTGAGCGACAGGCCCTGGTCCACGTGCTGCGTGGCGGCGGCGTACGTGTCGATGACCTTCTCGTAACCGATCTCGTACGCGTCCTGGTAGTACTCCAGGTTGTCGTTGGTCATGAACGCCGCCGGGTAGTAGACGCGCCCGAGCTTGCCCTCCTTGCGGATCTCGACCTTCGCCGCGATGGGGTGGATCGAGCTCGTGGAGTTGTTGATGTAGGAGATCGACCCGGTCGGGGGCACCGCCTGCAGGTTCTGGTTGTAGATGCCCGCCTGCTGGATCGAGGCCTTCAGCTCGCGCCAGTCGTCCTGCGTGGGGATGTGGTGTCCCGCGAACATGCTCTTGACCTTGTCGGTCGCCGGCTCCCACACCTGCTCGATGTACTTGTCGAAGAACTCCCCCGACGCGTAGGTCGAGTCGGCGAACCCGTCGAAGGCCTGGCCGCGCTCGATGGCGAGCTTGTTCGAGGCGCGCAGCGCGTGGAACAGCACCGTGTAGAAGTAGATGTTCGTGAAGTCGACACCCTCCTCCGAGCCGTAGTACACGTGCTCACGGGCGAGGTAGCCGTGCAGGTTCATCTGGCCGAGACCGATCGCGTGCGTGCGGTCGTTGCCCTCCTCGATCGAGCGCACCGAGCGGATGTGGCTCTGGTCACTGACGGCGGTGAGCGCGCGGATGCTGGTCTCCACCGTCCGCGCGAGGTTTCCGCCGTCCATCGCCAGCGCGATGTTGAGCGAACCGAGGTTGCACGAGATGTCCTTGCCGATCTGGTCGTAGGACAGGTCTTCGTTGAGCGTCGTCGGGGTGTTCACCTGCAGGATCTCGCTGCAGAGGTTCGACATGTTGATCCGGCCCTTGATCGGGTTGGCCGCGTTCACCGTGTCTTCGAACATGATGTACGGGTAGCCCGACTCGAACTGGATCTCGGCGAGGGTCTGGAAGAACTCACGCGCGTTGATCTTGGTCTTCTTGATGCGGGGGTCATCGACCATCTCGCGGTACTTCTCGGTGACGGAGATGTCGCCGAAGGGCAGGCCGTACACGCGCTCGACGTCGTACGGCGAGAACAGGTACATGTCCTCATCGTTCTTGGCGAGCTCGAACGTGATGTCGGGGACGACGACGCCGAGGGAGAGGGTCTTGATGCGGATCTTCTCGTCGGCGTTCTCCCGCTTGGTGTCGAGGAAGCGCAGGATGTCGGGGTGGTGAGCCGAGAGGTACACCGCGCCGGCGCCCTGGCGTGCGCCGAGCTGGTTGGCGTAGCTGAAGCTGTCTTCGAGGAGCTTCATGACCGGGATGATGCCGCTGGACTGGTTCTCGATCTGCTTGATCGGGGCGCCCGCCTCGCGGATGTTCGACAGCAGCAGCGCCACGCCGCCGCCGCGCTTGGACAGCTGCAGCGACGAGTTGATGCCGCGCGAGATCGACTCCATGTTGTCTTCGATGCGCAGCAGGAAGCACGACACGAGTTCGCCGCGCTGGGCCTTGCCCGCGTTGAGGAACGTGGGCGTCGCCGGCTGGAAGCGGCCGGAGAGGATCTCGTCGACGATCTCGGTGGCCAGGCGCTCGTCACCGTCGGCGAGGGCGAGGCCCGTCATCACGACGCGGTCTTCGAAGCGCTCGAGGTACCGCTTGCCGTCGAAGGTCTTCAGCGTGTAGCTCGTGTAGTACTTGAACGCGCCGAGGAACGTCTCGAAGCGGAACTTCTTGCCGTAGGCGAAGTCGTTGAGCCCCTGGATGAAGTCGAACGAGTACTTCTCGAGCACGGCCGGCTCGTAGTACTCCTTCTCCACGAGGTAGTCCAGGCGCTCCTTGAGCGAGTGGAAGAACACCGTGTTCTGGTTCACGTGCTGGAGGAAGTACTCCCGCGCGGCGCGCTTGTCGGCGTCGAACTGGATCTTGCCGTTCTCGTCGTACAGGTTGAGCATCGCGTTGAGGGCGTGGTAGTCCATGCCGTCGAACCGCAGATCGGCCTTGAAGTCATTCGCGGTCAATGCCGCCTCTAGTGCTGTTGATTCCACCATCGTTCCAATCCTTCGCTGACGCGAGTGACGTCATCGGGTGTGCCGAACACTTCGAGCTTGTACAAGTGCGGCACGGAGCACTTGCGGCTGATGATTTCGCCGGCGAGACCGAAGTGCTCGCCGAAGTTCGTGTTGCCCGCGGAGATGACTCCGCGGATGAGGCTGCGGTTGCCGGTGTCGTTGAGGAACCGGATGACCTGCTTGGGCACGGCGCCCTTCTCGACGCCGCGCCCGGCGCCCCCGCCATAGGTGGGGGTCACCAGGACGTACGGTTCGTCGACGATGAGGGGGGCTTCGCTCGCCCGGACCGGGATTCGCACCGCACGCATCCCGAGCTTCTCGATGAAACGTGCGGTGTTGCCCGACACGCTCGAGAAGTAGACCAGGAGCGGAGCGTCGTCCCGCTTCGCTTGCTCAGTCACCGAAGCGGTGGCGGTCAGCGACATTGTTCCGGCCGGTAGCCGAGCGCCCTCGAAGCTCAGGCCAGGCGTGAGGCGAGTGCGTCGATCTTGTCGGGACGGAAGCCCGACCAGTGGTCCTCGTCCGTGACGACGACGGGGGCCTGCAGGTAGCCCAGCGCCTTGACGTGCTCGAGGGCGTCGGCGTCCTGGGAGACGTCGTGGACCTCGTACTCGATGCCCTTCGAATCCAGCGCGCGGTAGGTCGCCGTGCACTGCACGCACGAAGGCTTGGTGTACACCGTGATAGCCATGATTACCCGTTTCTTCCCTCAAGGTCCTGATTTTCCGGAACGATCCTGTGCCGGGAGCTCAATACTACATATGGGTGCCGACATTGGAAGTCACCACAAGGGCTAGTAGTTACATTCGTGTGATTCTCCACCGCTCTCCCCAGATACAACACATGTTGTCCACCGTTTCATCCACAGGCAGACGGATATCCGCAAGCTCGGAAAAGCCCTGAATCACGCCCATCTGGCCGACCCTCGCCCGATCCATCCACAGCCGACACGGTATGCCGGACCTCCGACACGCGCTCCCCTGTGGAATGCGCCCCACCGGCGTGTCGGGCGTGTCGTGTCGCCGCCGGCCACGACGCGTGACCGAGTCGCCGGGAGGCGGCCGAGTGGCTACCGTGGGATGTCGTGGCGGGTTACCGGGATCTTCTGCAGACGCGCGGCGTCGCGCGGATCATCGTCGCCCAGCTGGCCGCGCGATTCCCCAACGGGATGACGAGCCTGGCGGTGCTGCTGCACATCGAGCAGGTCACCGGATCGTACGGCGCCGCCGGTCTCGTCCTGGCGGCCACCTCGATCGGTCAGGCCGTGGCCGGCCCCGTCACCAGCAGGTGGATGGGGCGATGGGGGATGCGGCCCGTCCTCACCCTCACGCTCGTCGTGTGCGCCGCATCCATCGCCCTCCTCGCGCTGGTGCGCATGCCCGTGCCCGGCTACATGGCCCTCGGCCTGATCGCGGGCCTGTCGACCCCGCCCGTGCAGTCGGCCGTGCGCACCATCTACCCCAAGATGGTGACGTCTCGCCAGCTCACCCCGTTGTTCTCCCTCGACGCGTCGCTGCAGGAGATCATCTGGATCATCGCGCCGGTGGTCATCACGTTCGTCGCCACCCAGATCGGCACCGTGGAGGCGCTGTGGCTGATCGTGGCGATCCTGATCCTCGGCGGGGGGTGGTTCATCCTGTCGCCGGAGGTCGGGCGCGTTCGCATCCCGCGCAGCCGCCGGAGCTTCGGCAAGGTGCTCGCCAAGCCGCCCGTGCTGCTGGCCACCGTCAGCGGCTTCCTCCTGATCGCCGCGTGCTCAGCCGTCGAGGTCGGGGTGGTGGCGACCTTCGGTCACGGCGGCGCGGAGGCGGGGCTGGTGCTCGCGGTGTTCTCGGTCGGAAGTCTCGCCGGCGGCCTGTCGTTGGGCCATATCCCGATCGGTCCGTGGGCGATGGCGCGCCGCCTCGCCATCGTCGCCGGGGGCCTGGTCCTGGCGATCTTCGCGCTGGACGTCTGGTGGCTGGGCGGCACGCTCCTGCTCGCCGGCATCGGAATCGCCCCCGCCCTCGCCGTGATCTTCGCCATCACGTCCGCGAGCGTGCGGTTCAGCGAGACCGCCGAGGCCTACGGATGGATCGGCACCGGGCAGCTCATCGGCGCGGCGGCGGGGTCGGCGGCGGCCGGGTTCCTCATCGACGGCGTCGGGGCGCAGGGCGCCTACGTGGCCGCGGCCGCGTTCGCCCTGGTGGGAGCGGGCGTCGCGGCCGCGTGCGTCCGCGGCTTCCCCGACCTCCGCCATCGCGATGCGAGCCCGATCCCCGACACCGAGCCCGTCCACACGATCACGTAGGACGGCCGGCCCTCACGCGATGCGCGCGAGCAGCGACATCACGGCGAGCGCGTACGCGTCGGCGGGCTCGGGATGCTGGAAAGTGCGTCGCTCGCCGGCGACGACGACCTCCACCTCGTAGGTGTCGGTCATCCGGCGGAGCGCCCGGAACGCCGTCCGGAGCATCTCCCGCAGCTGATCCTCGGAGGGAAGCCACAGCGCCTCCTCCAGCGCGACGGAATCCAGCGCCCACTCGGTGGTGCCGTTGAAGGCGAGGATGGTGCCGGTCGGGTAGGTGCGCGCCTCGATCGTCATGTCGCTGACCGTGAAGACGTCGGCCTCGAACTCGGGCTCGTCGAGCTGGAAGCGATCTCCCGACCCCGGCTTCCAGACGAGCCCCGCTTCCCGCAGCGCACGGGCGGCCTCCGTCGAGATCATCCCTCCATTGTGGGGGTGCGCGGCGGAACGGGGGCCGCGCAGCGGGACGGGGGCCGCGCAGCGGGACGGGGGCCGCGCAGCGGGGCGGGGGCCGCGCAGCCGTCAATAGCATGGGGGCATGCCCTCCCCCGTGATCCTTCCGCGCCTCACCTGGGGCGACCCCGCCGCGAGCCGCCGCGCCCTCCTCGTCCACGGCCTCGGTTCCAATGGCGCCTTGATGTGGCGCTACGGCGTGGCCCTGGCCGATGCGGGGTGGCGAGCGGATGCGGTCGACCTGCGCGGGCACGGCTCGGCCCCCCGCGCCCTGGACTACACGATCCCGGCGTATGCCGCCGATCTCGCCGTGATCCGCGCCGACGGCGGTGCGTGGGACCTCGTGATCGCGCATTCGCTCGGCGGCGCCGCATCCACCGTGGTCGCCGCCGACGATCCGGAGTGGACGCGGCGGCTCGTGCTCATCGACCCCGCGATCCATCTCGCCGCGCGCGACCGCGAGGTCGTGCGCTCGAGCCAGCAGCGCGCATTCGCCGACACCTCCCTCGCGGCGGTGCGGGCGGAGCATCCCGCGTGGCACCCGCAGGACATCGAGCTGAAGGCGCTCTCGGCGCAGCAGGCGAGCGCGTGGGCGGTGGAGCAGACGAGTGTGCAGAATCCGGCGTGGGACGTGCGGCCGGCCGCCGCGCGCCTCACCGTCCCGACGCACATCATCGGTTCCGACCCGGAGGTGTACTCCATCTTCACCGGCGCCCTGGCCGAGGAGGTGCTGGAGAACACGGTCGTGTCGATGTCGATCGTCCCCGGCGCCGGGCACTCCCCGCACCGCGACAAGCCCGAGGACACCGTCGCCGCACTGTTCGCCGCCCTCGACTGATCCGCGGCGCGAGCACCCCTCCGTCCCGCCGGCACAACGGCGGAGAGAGACCACGACACGCCGCGGATGCCGGCTGGCGCGCGGGCGTGTCGCGAAGGATCTCCGCCGTTGTGTGCGAACCGGGCGGATGCGGAGCGGGCCATGATGGGACGATGACCGCCGCGTTCGAGCCCGCGCAGTATCTCCCCGACGACCTCCTGGGCCGCATCCGCGAGCGCGCGCCGGGGCACGATCGAGACAACACCTTCCCCGCGGACGACCTCGATGAGCTGCGGGCGGCGGGATACCTCGGCATCCTCGTCCCGGCCGACCGCGGCGGGGCGGGTCTCGGCCTGGCCGAAGCATCCCTCCTCCAGCAGCGCCTCGCCACGGCCGCCCCGGCCACGGCTCTCGCGGTGAACATGCACCTCGTCTGGACGGGCGTGGCCAAGGTGCTGCAGGACCGCGGCATCGACGACCTCGCGTTCGTGCAGGCCGGGGCCGCCGCGGGCGAGGTGTTCGCATTCGGCATCAGCGAGGCCGGCAACGACCTCGTGCTCTTCGGGAGCGACACCACAGCGACCCCGACCGGCAACGGCGGCTACACGTACAGGGGAACGAAGATCTTCACGTCCCTGGCCCCCGTGTGGGACCACCTCGGGGTCCATGGCCTCGACACCACCTCGCCCGACGCCCCCAAGATCGTGTACTCCTTCCTTCCGCGCACCGACGCCGTCGTCACCCGGGACGACTGGGACACGCTCGGGATGCGGGGGACGCAGAGCCGCACGACGGAGCTGCAGGGCGCCCACGCCCCGGCGGACCGGGTGGTGCGGCGCGTGGACCCCGGACCGCAGCCCGACCCCCTCGTCTTCGGGATCTTCGCCGTGTTCGAGATCCTCCTCGCCTCCGTCTACACCGGGATCGCCCGCCGTGCGCTGGACCTGGCCGTGGATGCGGCGACCACGCGCCGCTCGAAGAAGACCGGCGCCACGTACTCGCACGACCCCGACATCCGCTGGCGCGTGGCCGACATGGGCCTGGCCTACGACGCGCTGCCGCCGCAGCTGGCCGCGCTCGCCCGCGACGTCGACACGGTCGTCGACCACGGGCCGCGGTGGTTCTCGCTGCTCGCGGGGGTCAAGCATCGCGCGGTGACGACGGCCAAGCGCGTCGTGGATGACGCCATGCTCGTTGCCGGCGGCTCGTCCTACTTCTCGCGCAGTGAGCTGGCGCGGCTCTACCGGGACGTCCTGGCCGGGATGTTCCACCCCTCCGACCCGGAGTCGGCGCACTCCGCCGCGGCGACCGCGCTGCTCGGCCCGATGCAACCCTGACCCCGGCACATGGCGCCCATGCGAGGATGACCGGATGCCACCCACTCCTCCCGCTCTGCTGAGCCCGGCCGACCAGGAGCGGCGCCGCGCCCTCCGCACGATGAAAGCGGTGGCTCTGGGCGCGCTCGTGCTCATGGCGATCATCTTCGCCATCTCCTTCCCGCTGCAGGAGCGCTACCCGTGGATGCAGTGGGTGCGCGCGGCCGCGGAGGGCGGCATGGTCGGCGCCCTCGCCGACTGGTTCGCCGTCACGGCCTTGTTCCGCCATCCCCTCGGGCTGCCGATCCCGCACACCGCGATCATCCCGCGCCGCAAGGACGAGATCGGCCGGAGCCTCGGGGAGTTCGTCGAGACCAACTTCCTCTCGGCCCCGGTCGTGCGCGGCAAGCTCGAATCCACCGCCGTCGCCGCGCGCCTGGGCACGTGG
Source organism: Microbacterium sp. Z11_20 (assembly GCF_057197605.1). NCBI lineage: Bacteria > Bacillati > Actinomycetota > Actinomycetes > Micrococcales > Microbacteriaceae > Microbacterium > Microbacterium sp. Z11_20. The sequence goes on from NZ_JBXVOQ010000006.1 coordinate 298,882, forward strand.
CTCGCGCAGCCCGCGCACGCCGAGCGGGTCGCCGCCGAGGGCGCGACCGCCGCGACCGCCGTGCTGCGCGCGCTGAGCGACGATGACGTGCGCGACGTGATCGAAGACCTCGCGCGCGAACACCTCCTCGCCCCCGAGTGGGGGCCGTCCCTCGGCGGATGGCTGGCGCGCGTGGTGGACTCCGGCGCGCACACCGGCGCGGTCGACCTCGCCGCCGACTCCCTCGCGACCTGGCTCGCGGCCAACCAGGATGCCTTCGCCGGCCTGGTGTCACGCCGCCTGCCGTCGTGGTTGCCCGGCGTCGCCCACCGCCTCGTGGACGAGACCGTGTACCGGCAGGCGCTGACCTTCGTCGATGCGGTGCGGGATGACCCGCAGCATCCCGCCCGCGCCGCGATCGACCGGTACCTCGCGCGACTGGCGGAGAACCTCCAGGACGATCCGGAGACCATCGGCAAGGTGGAAGACGCCAAGGCGACACTGTTCGACAGCCCCCGCGTGCGCGCCCTCGCCGCCGAGGCGTGGCAGACCGCCAAGATCGGGCTGCTCTCGGCACTGGAGAACCCCGACAGCGGCCTGCGTCGCCGTGCGGCGCAAGCCCTGGCGGAGGTCGGCGAGCGCCTCACCACGGACGCGTCGCTGCAGCAGCGCGTGGACGGGTGGGTGACGGATGCGGCGGTGTTCGTCGTCGAGCGCTACCGCCATGACATCGCATCCGTCATCACCGACACTGTGGAGAGGTGGGACCCGGCCGAGACGACCGAGAAGATCGAACTCCTCGTCGGCCGCGACCTGCAGTACATCCGGCTCAACGGAACGATCGTCGGCGCGTTGGCGGGAGCGGCGATCTTCACCGTGGCCTCCCTCGCGCTGGGCTGAGCGCTACCCTGAAACGGTGGCCGAGGTACCCGCCGACGAAGCTCTCTTCACCTACGGGACGTTGCAGGTGCCCGACGTGCAGCGCGACACGTTCGGTCGCCTGCTGGCGGGCGAGGAGGACGTGCTCGCGGGGTACACCATCGACTACGTCGAGATCGAAGACACGAGGGTCGCGGAGGTGTCGGGCGCGGAGGTGCACCCGGTCTTGCGCGAGACCGGCGACGAACGGGACAAGGTGATGGGGATGGTGTTGTGGGTGACCGCGGATGAACTGGATGCCGCCGACGAGTACGAGGTGGCGCTGTATCGCCGGGCGTCGGTGACGCTGGCGAGCGGGCGCGCGGCCTGGGTGTACGTGACCGCATGATCCAGCTCTCTCTCGCCCGGCACGCCAAGTCGGATTGGGCCGACTCGTCGATCGACGACCATGACCGCCCCCTGAACGAGCGCGGTCAGCGCGACGCGCCGGACGTGGCCCGCCGCGTGATGCGCGCGGGTGTGCGCCCCGAGGTGGTCCTGTCGTCCACCGCGCTGCGTGCCCGCACGACCGCGGAGCACTTCGCCGCCGCCTTCGGGGCCGAGTTGCGCGAGCTCTCCGAGCTCTACCTCGCCGAGCCCGATGTGCTGCTCTCGGCGGCGCGGGAGAGCGGCGTCGACGAGGTGCTCATCGTCGCGCACGACCCGGGCGTGAGCGCGCTGGTCAGCGAGCTCGCCGGCCGCGAGGTGGGCATGCCGACGGGCGCCGTCGCCGTCTTCACGTGGGAGTCGGGCACGTGGGATGACGTCGGCTCCGCCCCGCCCGACGACGTCCAGGTGACCGCCCCGTAGCCGCCGCCCCGGGCCGCCGTGGCCCGGGGCGTTCAAAACTCAGGAGATCCGGGCCCCCAGGGCCCGTATCCGACCTCCGCACCGGCGTGTCTCCTGAGTTTTGAACGGCGAAGGCCGCTGACCCGGCGCCCCGGCACCTCGAGTGCCGGCCCGCGCAGCATCCGCCCGGCCGCGGGGCCCACCGCCACATCCGCCCCGCGACCGTTGCCGCACGTCGCCGCACGGCCCCAGGCCGTTCAAAACTCAGGAGATCCGGGCCCCCAGGGCCCGTATCCGGCCTCCGCACCGGCGTGTCTCCTGAGTTTTGAACGGCGAAGGCGGCAGACCCCCGCCCCCGGCGCCCAGACCGGCCCTCGGATGCCCCGAACACCGGATGACCCGGCCCCAGCCCGAACCGCCACCGCGCTCAGCGGATGACCAGGCGGGGCTCCACGAGCACATGCGCCGATCCGGATGCGGCGGGCCGGGGCGACACCACGCTCCCGGTGGCGCCCATGAGCAGCTCGAGCGCGCCGGCGGCGACCTCCTCGGGGAGCTGCTCGACGCTGGACAGCCCCAGCGCCTCGACAGCCGGGGTGTTGTCGAACCCGACGATGGGAAGCGCCGGCCGGGCGGCAGCGGCAGCGGCCAGGTGCGCGCCGATGGCGAGGGAGTCGCTCGCGCACACGATGCCGTCCACCGCCTCCCCGTCCGCGAGCGCCCGAGCGGCCGCGACCCGCCCGGCGGCCACGCTCTCCTCGGCCACCCACCGCGGTCCCGCTCCGCCGGCTTCGCGCCAGCCGCGCTCGCGATCGTCGCCGGTACCCGACCCCTCCGGCCACCCGAGGAAGGCGACGCGCGGCCCCGCCGTGCGCTGCACGTGTCCGGTGGCCGCAGCGGTGCCGGCGGCGCCGTCCACGTCCACCCACAGGTGCGCGGGCGCTTCGACATCGTCTTCCCCCCATGGCCGCCCGAACGACACGAAGGGAAGGGCTCGGTCGGCGAGCCACCCGGTGCGGGGATCGCCGCGGAACGTGCCCGTGACGACCACGGCGTCCACCTCACCCCCGTCGAGGAGGTCGCCCAAGCGCGCGATCTCCTCCTCGGGGGTGCGGGCCGCGTATACGAGCACGCGCATCCCGCGGTCGCTCGCGCGCTCGGTGAGGGCGTGGACGAAGCGGTCGAGCACCACGCCGGAGATGCCGCCGGCATACGGGTCGAGGTGGATGCCGATGGTCGAGCTCCGGCGGGTGCGCAGACGCCGCGCGGCCGCATGCGGTCGGTACCCGAGATCGGCGATGACCGCCTCGACGCGCTCACGGGTCGAGGCACGCACGACATGCGGCGCGTTCACGACGTTGGAGACGGTCTGGCGGGACACGCCCGCCGCCCGTGCGACGTCGTCGACCGTGGGCGCCTTGACCATCGCACCTCCTGCCGATCGATCCCGTGCGCCATCATAGGCCGCGCCACGCGGCCCCTTGACAGGCCGCGCCCGCGCTCCGTACGGTGATCTCGCGTAGAGTTTGATCGTTCAAATTCTGCCTCACATGCCTCATCGAAGGAGAGAGACACATGACACGGCACACCAGGCGGGTCCTGCTCGGCGCGGGCGCGCTCCTCGTCACCGGCACACTGACGCTCACCGCGTGCGGCTCCGGATTCGACGACTCCGGCAGCGGATCCGACGATTCCGCCGACGGATCGCTCAGCATCCTCATCGGCTCATCCGGCGACGCCGAGACCACCGCCGTCGAAGACGCCGTCGCGGCCTGGTCGGAGGAGTCCGGCATCGACGCCGAGGTACAGGTCGCCAACGACCTCCCCCAGCAGCTCTCGCAGGGGTTCGCGGCCGGTTCGCCGCCCGACCTGTTCTACCTGGCTCCCGAGGCCCTCGCCGGCTACGCGAGCAACGGCTCGATCCAGGCCTACGGCGACGAGCTGTCCAACCGGGATGACTTCTACCCGTCGCTCGTGGAGAACTTCACCCTGGACGGCGAGTTCTACTGCGCACCCAAGGACTTCTCCACCCTCGCCCTGGTCATCAACAGCGACCTGTGGACTCAGGCCGGACTGACCGACGCCGACATCCCCACCGACTGGGAGCAGCTCGCCGCGGTGGCCCAGCGCCTCACCACCGACGGCCGCGTCGGCCTCGCGTTCGGAGCCGAGTACCAGCGGATCGGCACCTTCATGGCACAGGCCGGCGGCGGACTGATCGCCGATGGCGAGGCCACCGCCGCCAGCCCCGAGAACGTCGAAGCCCTCACCTACGTCCAGACGCACCTGAACGACGGGTCGTTCGCGTACGCGGCCGACATCGGCGCCGGCTGGGGCGGCGAGGCCTTCGGCACGCAGGCCGCGGCGATGGTCATCGAGGGCAACTGGATCACCGGGGCCCTCACCACCGACTACCCCGACGTGAACTTCACCGTCGCCGAGCTTCCGGCCGGCCCCGCTGGACAGGGCACGCTGCAGTTCACCAACTGCTGGGGCATGGCTGCCGACAGCGCGAACCAGGATGCTGCGCTCGAACTCGTCGAATACCTCACGAGCACCGAGCAGCAACTGGCCTTCTCCGAGGCGTTCGGCCCGATGCCGTCCATCCAGTCGGCCGCCGACGCGTGGACGAGCGCAAACCCCGACCTCGCGGCGTTCCTCGCCGGCGCCGAGTACGCGCAGTTCCCGCCGAATCTCGCCGGCGCCGCCGAGGTCATCTCCGACTTCAACGCTCAGCTGGAGTCGCTGGCCACCGGGGATCCGCAGGCGATCCTCGACACCGTCCAGGCCAACCTCGAGGCGATCGTCGAGTGATCAGCATCCACCGCCGAGTGATGCAATGACCGCACTGTCGTCACCCGCTCGCCGCGCCGGGTCCTCCTTCGGGGGGATCCGGCGCGGCGAGACGGCCGCCGGATGGCTCTTCACGCTCCCGGTGCTGATCATCCTCGGCGTCTTCCTCCTCGTTCCCGTGCTCATGGCGCTGTGGGTGAGCTTCTCCGACTGGAACGGGCGCGGCAGCCCCTTCTCCCCCGACGTGAGCTTCGTCGGCGGCGAGAACTACGCCGCGATCACCACCGGCGGCGGCCTCGCCGAACGCGACTTCGGCATCGCGCTGCGCAACAACGCGTGGTACGTGGTGCTGGTCGTCCCGCTGCAGACCGCGCTGTCGCTCTTCCTCGCCATCCTCGTGAACCGGGCGGTGCTGCGCGGTCGCGGGTTCTTCCGCACGGCCTTCTACTTCCCCTCCGTGACCAGCTCGGTCGCCATCACGGTGCTGTGGCTGTTCCTCTTCTCCACGTCCGGCGCCGTCAACCAGGTGCTGTCGTGGTTCGGCGTCAACGGGCCGAACTGGTTCAACGACCCCAGCGGCGTGCTCCACAACGTCCTCGGCGTCGTCGGGATCGAATCCGGCCCCGCCGCCCTCACCGAGGGCGCTTTCCTCGGCGTGACGTGGTGGGACTGGCTGGCCGGACCCTCAGTGGCGATGTCGGCGTTCGTGCTGATGGCCGTCTTCACCACGTCCGGCACGTTCATGCTGTTGTTCATCGCGGCCCTCCAGAACATCTCCGGCGACGTGGATGAGGCGGCGATGATGGATGGTGCGAACGCGTGGCAGCGGTTCTGGCGAGTCACCCTCCCCCAGCTCAAGCCCACGCTGTTCACCGTCCTCACCCTCGGGTTGATCGGCTGCTGGCAGGTGTTCGACCAGATCTACACCGGCACGCAGGGCGGACCCGGCAAGACGACGGTGACACCGGCCTACCTCAGCTATAACTCGGCCTTCATCTCCCAGGAGTGGGGCCAGGGCGCCGCGATCGCGTTCGTCCTGTTCGTCATCATCGTCGCGTTCACGATCCTGCAGCGATGGGTCCTGCGCGACCGACCCGTCTCACGCCGCCGCGCGCGGCAGTACGAAGTCCGCACTCCGACGAAGGGCAGCATCCGATGACCGCCGTCACCGGCATGCAAGCCGACGTGCTCGTCGAGCAGCGCCTCACCGGCGGCGACCGCGGCCGACCGCCGCGTCGCCGCCGCAGCCTCCCCCGCAAGACCGCGGCATGGCAGGTCGTGCTCTACCTCGCGCTGGCGGCCCTCGCCCTCATCTACATCTATCCGTTCCTCGTGCAGGTGGCGACCTCGTTCAAGACGGATTCGGATGCGGCGGTCGACCCCATCTCGCTCGTGCCGACCACGTTCACGACGGCGGCGTACGAGCAGCTGTTCCTCCGCTCCGACTTCCCGACGTGGTTCGCCAACTCCGCCATCGTGACGATCTTCGTCACGCTCGGCCGCGTGTTCTTCGCCTCGCTCGCCGGCTACGCCCTCGCGCGGCTGCGCTTCCGCGGGCGCGGGATCGTGTTCGCGGCCGTGGTGGCGGTGATGGCCGTGCCCACCGTGGTGCTCCTCATCCCGAAGTTCCTCGTCATCAACCAGCTCGGCATCTACGACTCGTACGCGGGCATGATCCTGCCGCTGCTGGTGGATGCGGCGGGCGTGTTCATCATGAAGAACTTCTTCGAGTCCATCCCGCCGTCCGTCGAGGAGCAGGCCCGCATCGACGGGGCCGGCGCCTTCCGCATCTTCTGGTCGGTCGTGCTGCCGATGGCACGCCCGGCGCTCGTCACGATCGTCATCCTGTCGTTCCAGGGGTCGTGGAACGAGCTGAGCCACTTCGTCGTGTCCACCCAATCGCCCGAACTCACCACCCTCACCAAGGGCGTCGCCTCGCTGGCGAGCGGACAGCTCAGCCAGGGAAGCCAGTACCCCATCAAGCTCGCGGCCGCGGCCATCATGACGATCCCCGTCGCCGTGATGTTCTTCATCTTCCAGCGCCGCATCATGAACGCCAGCGAAGGAGCCGTCAAGGAATGACCCGCGAGAACGAGGGCGCGCAGCAGCCGCTGCAGCCCCTGCTTTCCGATGCCGTGATCGCCCTGCGCGCCCCCACCCAGGTGTGGTCGCGCGCAGGAGGCGACGCCGGCGCCGCCGCGATCGACGGGATCTACCACGGCGACGTGCGGCATGTCCGCGCGCTCGAGCTCTCCTGCGCGGGCTCCGCGATCGAGTGGATCTCCGTCGCCCCCGACGGTCCGTCCCGCGTGGTCTTCGGCGGCCTGGTCCGGGGCTTGGACGACGTGGAGGCCGACCCGAAGGTGCGGGTGGAGCGCGATCGGCACGTGGACGCGGGCCGGGTCGTCGAGACCCTGACCGTGCGATCCCACCTGAGCTCCCCGCTCTCGACGGCGCTCACCCTGCGGGTCGTGCCCGACTTCGCGCTGCTGCACGAGGTGAAATCCGGCGTCGAGGCACCGCGAGAGGCCGAGGTGACCGTTGCCGAGGGGGCTGCCACGGTGACGGCCGGCACCGCCTCCTTCGTCGTCGCCGCCGCCGGCGCCCGGGTGGTCGCCGAGGGCGACGCGCTCCTGGTCACCTGGCCGGTGGACGTGCCCGCGCGCGGCACCGTGGCCGTCGAGTGGTCGCTCGAGCTGCACGACGACTCGCTCGTCGTGCAGGCGGCTCGCACCCCCGGCCGGTGGGATGCCGCCGCGGCCGCCGCGTCGGCGACCGACCCGCGGCTGGGGCGGTGGCTCGAGGTCGCCCTTGGCGACCTCGACGCCCTTCGCCTGGCGCTCCCGGATGCGCCGGACGACGACTTCTTCGCCGCCGGGGCGCCGTGGTTCTTCACGCTGTTCGGGCGCGATTCCCTGTGGGCGGCGCGCCTGGTGCTTCCGCTGGACGCGGCGATCGCCGCATCCACGCTCCGGGTGCTGGCGCACCTGCAGGGCACCGTCGATGACCCCGCGACCGCGCAGGAACCGGGGAAGATCCTCCACGAACTGCGCGCGTCGGCGATCGAGCTGCCCGGCGAGGGGATCGTCCTCCCGCCGCGGTACTACGGCAGCGTCGATTCGACACCGCTGTGGATCTGCCTCCTCGCCGATGCCTGGCGGGCCGGCATGCCCGAGGCGGAGGTGCGCGACCTACTACCGGCGCTGCGGCGGGCGCTCGGGTGGATGCGGGAGAGCGGCGACAGCGACGGCGACGGGTTCCTCGACTACATCGACCGCCTGGGCACCGGCTTGGCCAACCAGGGCTGGAAGGACTCCGGCGACTCCATCCAGTGGCGCGACGGGACGCTGGCTGCCGGGCCGATCGCGCTGTGCGAGGTGCAGGGGTACGCGCACGAGGCGGCGCTCGGCGGCGCGGCGCTGCTCGAGGCGTTCGGCGACGACACCGACGACCCGGCGGGATTGCGGCGGTGGGCGGCGGATCTCAAGGCCCGCTTCGCGGCGGCGTACTGGGTGGAGACCCCCGAGGGGCGGTACCCCGCCGTAGCCCTGGACCGCGACAAGAACCCCGTCGACACCCTGACCAGCAACATCGGGCACCTGCTGGGAACCGGCATCCTCGAGCCCGACGAAGAGGCGGCCATCGCCGAGTTGCTGCGGGGTCCGACGATGTCGAGCGGTTACGGCATCCGCACCATGTCGACCGGGGCCGCCGGCTTCTGGCCGCTGTCGTACCACGGCGGCAGCGTGTGGGTGCACGACACCGCCATCGCGGTGCACGGGATGCTGCGGGCGGGGCTCGGCGAGGCCGCCCGGGCCGTGGTGGACGAGCTCCTCGACACCGCGGAGGGCTACGGCTACCGCGTCCCCGAACTGCACTCCGGCGACGCGGCAGCCGACACCTCCGTGCCCACGCCGTACCCCGCGGCCTGCCGCCCACAGGCGTGGTCGGCGGCGGCGGCCGTGACGTGCCTGCAGGCGCTGGCCAGCAGCTGACCCGTACCGCCGCTCCCCCTTGCCGCCCCCCCGTTCAAAACTCAGGAGATCCGCGCGCCCCAGCCCCACTACCGGCCATGACACCGGCGTCACTCCTGAGTTCTGCACCCTCGGCCGGCCCCGCGGCCCGGGGGCGCGGCGGATCGCTGCCGCGCGGCCGCTTCCGCGACGCAGCCCCGGGGGGCGCCTCCGGGGGGCGCTGCCCGTACCGCCGCTCCCCCTTGCCGCCTCTCCCCCGTTCAAAACTCAGGAGATCCGCGCCCCTCAGCCCCACTACCGGCCATGACACCTGCGTCACTCCTGAGTTCTGCACCCGGGCCTACCGCGCCGCGCGCGGCCCAGCGGCCGAGCGCTCAGCGGCGACGCGGCGCCGGCCGGCTCGCGAGGAGGCCGCGAAGTGCGGCGAGCACCTCGTCGGCGTGCCACATGATGTCCTCCGCGATCGGCCGGTAGGTGCCGTAGCCCTGGGCCGCTGCTGCCTGGTCGCGGCGCAGATCGCGGCGACGCGCGTCCCAGCCGGAGTGGTGCTCCTCGCTGTCGCACTCGATGATGAGCCACCCATCCACGACGAAGTCGACCCGCCCCACCCCGCGGATCTCCACCTGCACCTCGAAGGAGCATCCAAGCTTGCGCAGAAGAAGCCGCAGCAAGGACTCCGCCCCACTGCCGGCGCGAGCATCCAGTAGCCCCCTCAGAACGAGGTAGCGACGAGGAAGGCGGGCGAACAGCTCATCGACCTCGTCGTCGCGGAGCACACCGAGCCGAAGCGCCGAGTCCAGCGTCGCCACCGCCCCGCGCGGCTCCTGACACCTCACCGCCTGCAGCACCGCATCGAACGGCTCGACGGCACACGAGCGCGGATGCGGCTGCCGAACCGGTACGTCCCAGTGACGATGCACGGCCTGACCCGCGTTCCGCATGCGCCCCGCGTTGGCGGGGAGGTGGACGTGCACCGTGGAGAGGCCGAGTACGAAGACCCCGCGTCGACGCAACTCCGAGAGGCACGTGAGCCGCCCGCCGACCCGAGCCGCCGTCCGCAGGTCGGGGTCGTCGGAGGGGAGGAGGTACACCCCGTTGCGTGGCCGCACCAGGTCGCCGCGCCGCACCGCCGCGGTGATGACGCGGCCGGTCCAGCCGTCGGCGACGAGATCGGCGCGAGAGCGGGCGAACGGCGCCGGCGCTGCGGCGACGGTGAGAGGCCGACCATCCCAGGGCATGGCGTCACCCTCCTCCGCCCAGGCCGTCGCCACGGCTACCGGCGGGAATCTGGGGATGCGGCCACCGCTGCGGCCCCTGGGGAGGAGACATGGCCGAACGGGCCACCGCTCCCGCCCCCTGGGGAGGAGACATGGCCGGAGGTGATGGTTCAAAACTCAGGAGACACGCCGAGGACAGAGCCCGGAAGGGGGTCGAAACACCCGGATCTCCTGAGTTTTGAACGCGGAACGGCCGCCGGAAGGCTGCCGCGCCGCCCGCGAGGTCGCGCCGGGAGGCCCCGCGCGCGCAGGCCCCACGCGGGGCGGGACAGTAGGACCGGGGCCCGGCCGGCCGCAAGACCCTGGCCCGGCCGCCCGCGCCGCACCTATCCTCGGGGCATGCTCCCCCTCGACCTCCCCGACGACGCACACCTGCTGAATCTCATCGAGGCGCGCCACCCCGGCAGCATCAGCCTGCTGGTGGGTTCCTCGCCCCGGCCGGCCGATCACGAGCGGGCCCGCATCGCCCTGCGCGACGCCATCGACGAAGCCGAGCGCCGGCTCGATGCCCTGGATCTGCCCCGCGAGGCGCGGTCGGCCATCGTCGAGCGGCTGCGCGAGACGCTGCAGGACGACGAGGTCTGGGCCCACCAGTCCCAGGCCATGCTCATCCTGGCCGACGCGGACCGGCTGGAGTGGTTCCGACTCCCGTTCGAGGTGACCGACGAGGTCTCCGTCGCCGATCGCTTCGACACCCGGATGCTGCTACGCGCCCGCTCGGACGCGTCGACCGCGTTCGTCCTCCAGCTGTCGCGCGGGCTCGTGCGCCTGACGGAGATCGCGCCCGACGGCGCGGTCACCGAGCACCCCCTGGTGCTGCCGGACGATCACGCCCTCATGCTGCAGCACACCTCCAACGACGGCCACATGGACCGTGACGCCGCTCAAGGCTCCGATGGCGACCGCCCCGAACGCGAGCGGTTCTGCCGCGCCGTCGATCAGGCCGTGACCGCCGTGGTCCCGCGTGGAACTCCGCTCATCCTCACGGTCACGGACGACCTCCGTCCTGCGTATCGCGCACAGAACACGCACGCCCTGCTCCTCGAGGACGAGATTCCGGCTCATCCGGAATCGCTCGCGGACCAGGACCTCGCCGACCGCGCGCGCGAGGCGCTGCGCGCTCGTCACGAGCGCCGGGTCTCGGAGTGGAAGGAACGGTTCGGCACGCTCCGTGCTCAGGGGCTGGCGACCTCCCGCGTCTCGCAGGTCGCCGCCGCGGCCGCCGCCGCCGCGATCGACGAGCTGCGTCTGGATCAGGATGCGGAACGCTCGGGAATCGTCGACGAGTTCGGCCTCGTGCACGCCGGCGACGGGGATGCCCCGTTCCTCCTCCTCGACCTGGCTGCCGATGTGCTCCGCACCGGCGGAAAGGTGATCGCGGTACCGCGCGAAGAACTCACCGACGGATCGCCGGTGGCGGCGCTGCTGCGCTTCCCCGTGCCGTCACCGACCGGAGCCTGACGGTCAGTCCACCTTCATCACGGCGCCGCCGGTCAAATCCACCAGTTCCTCGAAGGTCAGCGGGAAGACGGTGTGCGGGGTGCCGCCGGCCGCCCACAGCTCGGCGTAAGCGGCGAGCGCTTCGTCCACGATCGTCGTCAGCGGCGCCGGGTGGCCGGTCGGTGCGACGCCGCCGATGGGCTGTCCGGTCGCCTCACGAACCTGCTCGGGCGTCGCCCGGCCGATCGACCGGCGGCCCATTCGCTCGGCCAGCGCGGCGGTGTCCACCCGGTGCGCGCCGCTGGTCATTACGAGGAGCGGCTCGCCGTCGCTGAAGAACACGAGGCTGTTGGCGATCGCCCCCACCTCCACTCCGAGCGCGGCTGCCGCGAGGGCCGCCGTGGATGCCGCATCCGGCAGCACGACGATCTGTCCGAGGATGCCCCGTTCCCTCAAGCGGTCGGCGACGAGGCGGCTACGGGCGGGCAGGTCGTCGGCCATGAATCCACCCTAGGGCGGTGGCGGCGGCCGGGCGTAGCATCGGGGTCACGAGCGACAGGAGGCACCATGTCCGACGTGTTCCGCCCCGACAATGCCGCGCATCAGAAGGCGCTGAGCCTTCTCCAGGAGCGCATCATCGCCTGGTTCACCACCGTGGATGCCGAGGGCCGCCCGCGCGCGGTTCCGGTGTGGTTCTTCTGGCACGAGGGCAAGATTTTCGTGTTCAGCGCGCCCGACAAAGCGAAGGTTGCGAACGTGCGACGCGGTTCGCCCGTGCTCATCCACCTCGACAGCGGCCCCTTCGGCAGCGAGGTCGTCATCCTCAACGGCACCGCGGAGATCTCCGACCGCGATACCGCGACGTGGGTGACCGACTTCGGCGACGCGTACGACCGCAAGTACGCCGAGGCGATCGCCCACTCGGGCCGGCCGCGGGACGAGCTGCTGGCCGCCTTCCCGCTAGCGATCATCTTCACGCCGGAGACTCTCCAGACCTGGTGAGGCGGCGCGGCCTGACCTGAGGCGTCCCTCCCTAGGGTGAGGCGGCCACGCCTGGCGAGGCGTCCAGGCCTGGCGGGATCGGCCGGCCGAGTCGGATCAGCCCGAGATACCGCGGGCGATGATCTCGGCGTGGGGAATGACCATCCACCCGTCGGGCGCGGCAGCCCAGGTGCGCCACGCCTCGGCGATCCGCACGAGATCCTCCCGGCTCGCCAGTCCGTGCTCCAGCGCGAGCTGCGCGAAGTCCCCCTCCATCGCGCGCTGCGCCCAGCGGTCCGCGTACCATGACCGGTCGTCCGCCGTCGCGAAGAGCCAGACCGAGGCGGAGGGTTCGATGTCGCTCAGGCCGGCCTGCTGCGCCCATCCCAGCAGCTTCCGCCCCGCCGCCGGATCGCCGTCGACCATGCGCCGGATCCGAAGGAACAGGTCGAGCCACTCGTCCAGCGCGGGCACCTCGGGAAACCACAGCGTTCCGCCGAAGTCGAATTCGCGCAGCGCCACGAGCCCCTCCCGCCCGGCGACGCGGCCGAACTCGCGGATCGCCTCGACGGGCCGCTCGAGGTGGTGCAGCATCAGATGCGCGTGCACGACGTCGAACGCGCCGGATTCCGCGTCGAGGGCATACGCGTCACCGAGGGTGAACTGCACGTCCGCGCCCCGGCCGGCGGCCAGCTCCCGCGCCACCTGCAGGGCCTCCTCGGAGGTGTCGACGCCCTCGACGCGCCCCGGGGCCACGCGTTCGGCCAGGGCGACGGTGATGTCGCCGGGGCCGCATCCGACGTCCAGGAGTGACATGCCCTCCCGCAGCCGCGGCAGAAGGTACGCGATGGAGTTCTCGATCCTCCGTCCTGCAGGAGTGTTCGCAACGACCGAATCATGTGAGTGCACTGCCATGCGCAGACCTTACCTGCCGAACCTGCGGCCGCCCCCTCGCCCCCTGTCGCTTCCCTGGGACCGCGGGCACAATGGTCGTGGATGCCGCACACCCGCGGCATCCGAAACCCCACGGCCCACGAGGCCCGCCGGAAGAGGATCAACGATGACTCCTGCCCTGCCCCTCCCCGATTTCACCCACGAGCGCGTGGAGGTGAGGACCGGGCAGCGCAGCGGCCTGTTCCTCGCCGTCGCCCTGCACTCCTCGACGCTCGGTCCCGCCCTCGGCGGCGCGCGCCTGTGGGCCTACCCGCACTGGAGTGCGGCGCTGGGCGATGTCCTCCGCCTCTCCGCGGCGATGACGCTCAAGAACGCCGCCGCGGGGCTCGATGCCGGCGGCGGCAAGGCCGTCATCGGCCTCCCCGAGGGAACGATGCTCGACGCGGAACGGCGCCGCGCCGCCTTCCTCGACCTCGGCGACGCCGTCGAGTCGCTCGGCGGGCTGTACCGCACCGCAGAAGACGTCGGATCGACCGCGGAGGACATGCTCGTCGTCCGCGAACGCACGGCGTGGGTCGTCGGCCTCCCGGATGCCGCCGGAGGCTCGGGAGAGCCGGCCGGTCCGACCAGCGTCGGCATCTACGAGGCGCTGCGTGCGACGCTCGAGCGCGTCACCGGTTCCGGCGACCTGATCGGACGCCGCATCACGATCTCCGGGCTCGGTCAGGTCGGGAGCCGCCTGGCGGTGCGCCTGGCCGCCGAGGGCGCTCAGTTGCACGTCACCGACGTCAACCCGGCCAAGCGCGACCTCGCGGCCGACCTCGGCGCGACGTGGGTCGCGCCCGGGGAGGAGCACCTCGTCGCGGCCGATGTGTTCGTCCCCGCCGGGCTGGGCGGCCTCCTCACCGCCGAGGTCATCGACGCCCTGGATGCGCGAGCGGTATGCGGGCCGGCGAACAACCCCCTCGCCGAGCGCTCGGGCGCCGAGCGCCTCGCCGCCCGGGGCATCCTGTACGCGCCCGACTTCGTCGCCAGCGCCGGCGGCGTGATCTACCTCGACGCCGTGGACAAAGGTCTCGGCGACCGCCCGCAGATCATGGCGCGGGTCACGGCCATCGGCGACACCGTGCGGCGCGTGTTCGACGAAGCAGACGCGCGCGGCGTCACGCCGCTGGCCGCGGCCGAGGCCCTCGCCGCCGAGCGGCTCAGCACGGGAACTCCGCGCGAAGCGCTCGTCGGCTGAACCGCTCCGCGCGAAGCGCTACCCGTGCGTGCGCGCGGGGTTGGTGACGGCGGGCAGCACCCGCGGGGTCTCCCCCGGGTGCGCCCACCGCACGGCGTTGGCGAGCACCCGCCGGATCTGCGGGTGGTGGTAGACGGGGTATTCCTGGTCGCCGGGTGAGAAGTAGAACACGCGCCCGCGCCCGCGCCGGTAGGTGAGACCGGAGCGGAAGACCTCGCCGCCGGCGAAGGACGACACGAAGATCTGCTCGTCGGGCTGGGGCACGTCGAAGAACTCCCCGTACATCTCCTGCCGGTCGATGGTGATGGGATGCTCCACCCCCTCGGTGATCGGATGGCCGGGCGCCACGGTCCAGACGAGCTCGCGCTCCCCGTCGTTGCGCCAGGCCAGCGAGCACGTCGTGCCCATGAGCCGGATGAAGATCTTCGAGAAGTGGCCCGAGTGCAGAACCAGCAGTCCCATTCCCGACAGCACGTGCCGGTGAACGCGCTCCACGATCGCGTCGTCGACCTGGTCGTGGGCGATGTGTCCCCACCACAGCAGCACGTCGGTCGCGGCGAGCGCCTCCTCCGACAGGCCGTGCTCCGGGTCACGCAGCGTGGCCGTGCGCACCTCGACCTCGCCGCCCAACAGGTCGCGGAGGCCCTCGGCGATCGCCCCGTGGATCCCGTCCGGGTAGATCTCCTGCACGGCGGCGTCGTGTCGCTCGTGTTCTCCCTCGTTCCAGACGAGGACGCGGATCGCGCTCATGCGGGTGCTCCGATCTCGATCTGCTCGACCGCGACTTCTCGGCCTTCCGCTGCCGACCGGTAGCAGGCGTCGATGATCGCGGCCCGGCGTGCGGCCACGCTGCCGTCACTGGCGGCCCACAGGGACGGGGTCCGGATGGTGCGGATGAATTCGTCCACGACGCCCTGATGTCCGGCCGGGGTGCCGCCGGGGAGGACCCGATCGGAGACCGCCTCGGCCGTGCCGGCGTAGAGCGCGACATCCGTCGCCGGGGCGTAGTCGACCACGCGCAGCTCGGCGCCCCCCTCGGTGCCGTAGAGGACGAAGCCGAACTCATCGCCGCTCGGGCGATACGAGGCCCAACTCGTGTCGAGGGTGATGGAGCCGCCGCCCTCCAGGCGCAGCAGCACCGTCGCGAAGTCTTCGACATCGAACGCCGACCCGGTGAACTGCTTGCCCCCGGGCGCCGCATCCGGGCCCCCGAGACCACGCGGACCAAACTCGGCATGCGTCACCGCGGAGGCGGAGAGCACCCTCGGTTCGCCCATGAGGTGGAGCACCGCGTCGATCATGTGCACTCCGATGTCCACGAGCGGACCACCGCCGGCGAGCTCCTTGCTCGTGAACCAGCTTCCCAGGGTGGGGATGCCCGAGCGGCGCAGCCAGGAGGCGCGCACGTGGTAGATCCGGCCGAGGGCGCCGGAGGAGACCTCGGCGGCGAGCGCACGGACGTCGCCGCGCAGGCGGTGGTTGAACGCCACCTGCAGCACGCGGCCCGCCCGCCGCGCGGCCGACACCATCTCCTCGGCTTCCGCGGCGCTCCGGGCGATCGGCTTCTCCGACAGCACATGGATGCCACGCTCCAGCGCTGCCACCGTGATCGGCGCGTGCAGGAACGTCGGGACGGCGACGCTCACCGCATCCAGCGGGGTGCTGTCGAGGAGCTCCTGCCAGTCGGCGACGGCGACCTCGACGTCGAACTGCCCGGCGAGCTCGCGCCGCGCATCCGCTTCCAGGCCCGCGATACCGACGAGACGGACGTCGGGGTGCGCGGTGTACGCGGCGATGTGCTGCTGACCCGCCCAGCCGAGGCCGACGACGCCGACGCGCAGCGGAGTGGTGGATCGATCGGGTGGTGCCAGGGTCATGGACTCTCCGGGGGTTGGATGAGGCGCTCAGCGGCGCCCGAGGGAGCGACGCCCTTCGAGTCAAGCACAGGGGTCCCCCACCGGCGCGAAATCAGGCGATCCCACCGGGGCCGCGAACGAAATGGACGGATGAGTCCGGATACCCTGGCACCGGCGAGAGGAGCCCGCATGGCGTCGACTCGAAGGGATGCGGTGCGTAGCCGCGAGGCGCTGCTGGATGCGCTGCAGGCGATGTACACGGAACTCGGAACCCTCCCCGGCATGCACGCCCTCGCGGCGCGCGCGGGGGTGGGCGTGGCGACCCTCTATCGGCACTTCCCCACGCGTGAAGACCTGCTCGTGGGTCTCGGCACCGCGCGGCTGGTCGACCTGGTCGATCTCGCCGAACAGGCGTCGGAGGTCTCCGATGCCGCCGAGGCGGTGCGGGGGTTCTTCCACGGCGTCGTCCGGTCGGAGCGCGACCCGGCGCTGACGGCCTACGTCACGGCGGACCACGCCGGCGCGGACGCGCGGGAACTCCTCCGCCGTTTCGAAACCGGCGTCGACGATCTGCTCACTCGCGCCTACTCCGCCGGGGTCCTTCGAACCGACGTCACCCGCCGCCGAGTGGTCGCCCACCTGCACGGCCTCCTCGCGACCGTGTCGAACCTGGGGCCTGCCCCGGATGACGCGGACTTCGCGTGCGACGCCCTGCTGCGGGGGCTGGCGGCCTGACCCACGGCCCCCTCGCGCCCGACGGCGCCCGACGGCGCCCGACGACACCCGACGGCGGACCGGCGCCCGACGGCGCCCGGCGCGGTCAGCGCGCGACCCCGCCCTCCATGGCCACGATGTGGCCGTCCTCGGCGTGGGTGAGCGGGGTCCGCAGGAAGACCTCGTCGGTGGGGAGGCGCAGATCGAAGCGGGAGAACGCCGACATCCGCAACTCGCCGGTCGCCAGCCTGACCTCGAGCACGTGGCCGCCTGCGCGCCGGTCAGCGGCGAGGAAGTGCAGGTGCAGTCCGGCGACGGCGATTCCCTGGTAGATCTCCGGCGCCCAGAACCCCACGATCGTTCCGGCCCGCTCCTCCAGGACCGTCTCGACCTGGTCGCGCGTGGCCTCGGCCAGTGACCGGAACGGCGCCTCCCGGCGACGCGGCACGCGGATACGCACCGCCGCCAGCACGCCGTCCACCCGCACCGCGTGGAAGAGGTTGCGGCTGACGAGGCGTTCCTCGACCACGGCCGTCAACGCCGCCAGGTCGGCGGCTGCCACCGGCTCGGCCGCCGCATCCGGGAACTCGCATACCTCGAAGAACGGCAGCGCTTCGTCGTCGGTCATCGCACGGGGCGCGGCTTCGTCCGTGCATTCGTAGAGCTCGCCGTCGAGCATGACCACCTCGCCGGCCAGCCCATCGCAGCATCCGATGCCGAAATCCCCCAGCCGGCGAGCGTCTGCGGCGTCGATCCCGGAGGTGTACGCGCCCGCCAGCAGCGCATCGAGCACGGCATATTGCGTGACAGGGGCGGAGGTGAGCAGAGTCATGACGACGACGCTATAACGCCCCGCCGGCCGGCGGGCCGCTCCCGCCGAGCGGAGATCAACTGTTCACCCGAGGCGGCCTCCCTGAAGACTCGACGCACGCACACGACGTCTGGGGCCTTGATGTTCGTCAAGCGCCACGGCTACCCGTTCCGACGCGGGATGGCCGGTCGCGGGATGCTGCACCCACCGACGAGAAACGCCCCCGACCAGCGGGGGCGTTCCTTGTTTCGGTGGACCTGAGGGGACTCGAACCCCTGACCCCCTCGATGCGAACGAGGTGCGCTACCAGCTGCGCCACAGGCCCCTGAACCTCCGCTACATTATCACGGCGGGCGGCTCGCCCCGCGCCGCGGGAGGGGCTACTGGCCGACCGCGCGGCGCGACAGGAGGCCGCGCACGTGCGCCTCGATCTCGGCGTCGTCGACGTAGCCCATGCGGCTGAATTCCGACGCGCGAGCGACGCGCGCGTCGTCGATCGAGGGCGGCTGGTTCTGCTGTGCGAGATCGCGGATGGCCTCTGCGCGCGCGGCGACGCGCAGCGCTTCGCGAGCCTCCTGCTCGTCGAGCACGGCCGCGGCGCGCGACCCGGTGGACGAGGCCAGGGGGCGAGGCAGTTCGCGTGGGGTCCACGCGGCCGAGCGTTCGCGGCCGACGGCGAGATCGGGCATCACGGTGGCGACGCGCTCGGCGACGGCAACGGCGGGCTCTTCGCGCACGGCGGCGCGGGCGGCGACCCGCGACATCCGGTGCAGCGCGAGGATGCTCGTCACGAACGCGGTCCCCCCGGCCCAGATCAGCGCCGAGGATGCGACGGCGAGATACTGCCAGACGCCGAAGCCGGTGACCGCCAGTGCCGCGACGGCGACGACGGTGGCGGCCAGGCGGAGCCGCCGCCGGGCCCGTACACGGCGAAGCGCCGGACGCTGCCGGACGGCGGCGCGCTCGGCGCGAGCAGCGGCGATCGCCTCGGCACGGGCGGCGCGGGCGAGTTCGCGCTCGGTGGCGCTCTCCTCCTTGGCCGTCTCGAGCTCGGCGCGGGCGACGGCGAGGTCGGCCTGTTCACGCTCGGCTTGCGCACGGCGGGCGAGGCGCTGCTGCGCGAGCGCGGTGCGGGCGTTCAGCTCTAGCTGCACCTCGCGCGGAGTCTCGCTCGTTTCGGCGAGCACGCGCAGGGCCTGGTTCAGGCGCACCGCGTTACGTTCAGCGGAGGTGTACTGGTAGCGGCTGGCCCACGAGGGCAGAAGGTAGACGAGCCAGAGCACGACGGCGACGGCGACGATCACGCCACCGCCCAACACCTGCCCACCCATGCGCTAAAGCTATGCGACGCGGGGCCGTGCACCCGCGCACCCGGCGCGCGTGTCGCCGAGCAATCGGGGCCGGGGCTCTCAGGCCGGCAGGCGATCGGACGGCGGCACGGTCGCCGCATCCGGGGGCACCCGGCCCTCGACCCACCGCGCCAGGACGCCCTCCGGGACCTCTTCCCGCACCAGGGCGAAGGAGTAGTGGTCGCGCCAGTCGCCGTTGATGTGGATGTACCTGCGCCGGAGGCCCTCGTAGCGGAACCCGAGTTTCTCCACGACGCGGAGGCTCGCGGCGTTCCCGGGCACGATGCAGATCTCCATGCGGTGCAGCCGGAGTTCGTCGAAGCACACGTCGGTCGCCAGCGCCACGGAGGTGGGGGTGATCCCCCGGCCGGCGAACCGCTCGCTCACCCAGTAGCCGATGGCCGCCGACGCGAGGGAGCCGCGGGACATCCCCCACACGTTGAGCTGACCGGCGACCTCTCCGTCGTACTCCATGACGAACGGCACACCGGCGCCGTCACGGTGCTGCTGCAGGAGCCGCCGCACGCCCAGCCGCATGTCGAACGACACCGGCCCGTCGGGGCTCGTCGCCTCCCACTGCCGGAGCCAGGGGCGGTTGGACAGCAGCTCGTCCTGCAGCACCCGCGCGTCGCGGTTGCGCACGAGGCGGATGGAGATCGCCCCGTGCCGTCGCGGGATCGACAGGTCCATCCCATTCCCTCTCTCGAGCGGCGTCACAGTCCCGCCGCGAACTCCTTGAACCAGGGACGCAGCTCGGGGCCGAGGTCGTCACGGTCGGCGGCCAGCTGCACGATGGCCTTGATGTAGTCCACCTTATCGCCGGTGTCGTACCGGCGACCGCGGAAGATCACGCCGTACACCCCGCCCCCGTCGCCCGCACCCTGGGCGAGTTCCTGCAGCGCGTCGGTGAGCTGGATCTCCCCGCCCTTGCCGGGCTCGGTGTGCTCGAGAATCTCGAACACATCGGGCCCGAGGACGTACCGGCCGATGATCGCGAGGTTCGACGGCGCATCCTCGGCCGAAGGCTTCTCCACGAGCTGGGTGACCTTGACCACGTCGTCTTCGTCGGTCGCCTCCACCGCGGCCACGCCGTACATGTGGATGGACGCGGGGTCGACCTCCATCAGCGCGATGATGGTGGCCCCCCGGCTGTGGTACTCCTCGAGCATCTTCGCCAGGAGCGGGTCGCGCTCGTCGATGAGGTCGTCGCCCAGCAGCACCGCGAACGGGTGGTCGCCCACGTGGGCTTTGGCCCGCAGCACCGCGTGACCGAGCCCCTTCGGCTCGCCCTGGCGCACCATATGGATGTCGGCGAGGTCGGAGGAGTGCTCCACCTTGGCCAGCTTGTCTTCGTCGCCCTTCGCGCGGAGCTTCTGCTCGAGCTCCGGCATCGCGTCGAAGTGGTTGGCGATGTTGTTCTTGTTGCGCCCGAGGATGATGAGCACGTCTTGGATGCCGGCGGCGACGGCCTCCTCGACGACGTACTGGATCGCGGGCTTGTCCACGACCGGCAGCATCTCCTTCGGCATCGCCTTGGTGGCGGGAAGGAAGCGGGTGCCGAGTCCGGCGGCGGGGATGACGGCCTTGAAGGGCTTATGCGACATGAAGACAGGTTAGCCGGACCATCATGAACTCCGTGGGAGGAGAACGTTACGCCGAGGGGTCTGCCCGGCCCGCTTACAATCAAGACCATGCCGGACTCCATCGAACAGGCCAAGCGCGCCCTGCGTGCCGACCTGCGCGAGCGGCGCCAGATGATGTCGGACGGCGCCCGGGAAGAGGCCGCCGAGGGCGTCCGCGCGCAGCTGGATGATCTCGTCCAGCGCCTGGGCGCCCGCTCCCTCTCGTGCTTCCTGTCCACCCCCACCGAACCGGGCACCCGTGCGTTCGTGGATGCGGCGGTGCGCCGCGGCATCCGCGTGCTCCTTCCCATCACGCGCGCCGACGGCCTGCTCGACTGGGCCGTGGCCGTCGCCGGCGGCGACATCACCGAGGGGCTGCTGGGGATGCCGGAGCCGGTCGGCGAAGTGCTGGGCCCGATCGCCGTGAACGACGTCGACCTCCTCGTCATCCCCGCCGCTGCTGTGGACCGCACCGGGATGCGGCTGGGATGGGGCCGCGGATACTTCGACAAGACGATCGGTTCGATGGAGAACTGCCCGCCGGTGTACGCCGTCGTCTTCGACTCCGAGCTCGTCGACGACGTGCCGCGCGACGTGCACGATCAGCCGGTCACCGGCATCGTCACCCCGACTCGCACGCTCACCTTTTCTGCCGCATCCCGCTGAACTCCCGAGGAGCCCCCATGCCCACCTACGCGTATGCCTGCAAGCAGTGCGGACACCGATTCGACGAAGTCCAGTCGTTCTCCGACGCGACGCTGACCGTCTGCCCCGTGTGCGGGGGCGAGCTGCGCAAGGAGTACGGCTCCATCGGCGTCACCTTCAACGGCTCGGGCTTCTACCGCACCGACTCGCGGGCGGCGGAGAAGAAGGGCTCGGACAGCTCCACCTCCAGTAGTTCGGAAAGCGCAAGTGGTAGCGGGTCATCCTCCTCCTCGGAATCGTCGAGCAAGAGCAGCCCGGCCGCTCCGGCACCGTCGGGCTCATGACCGTCCCCCCGGAGAAGGAGCACCCCATGATCAGAGGTTTCAAGGAGTTCATCCTCCGCGGAAACGTCATCGACCTCGCTGTCGCCGTCGTCATCGGCACCGCGTTCACGGCCATCGTCAACGCCGTGGTGACGTCGATCATCAATCCCCTCGTGGCGCTGTTCTACCAGGCGGATGCGGCCGGGGAGTTCGGCCCGCAAGTCACCGGGATCTACGGCCAGGAAGTCACCTTCCCGCTCGGTTCGCTCCTCAGCGCCATCATCAGCTTCTTCGCCGTCGCCGCCGTGGTGTATTTCGTGTTCGTCTACCCGATGAACCGCATCAAGGAGCGTGCCGCCGCCCGCGCCGGGGTCAGCGAAGCCGGCGACGAGCCCAACCTGCCCACCGAGCAGGAGCTTCTCGTCCAGATCCGCGACCTGCTGGAGAAGCAGCCCCGCGCCTGACCCTCCCGCCCGGGTCAGTAGTGCGGGGGGACGTCGCGGCGCAGCTGCTCGTCGTTCGGGCCGCGCTGCTGACCCGCGGATGCGGCGGCCGCACCCCGGGCGGACGCACCACCCGCGGCCGCACCCCCGCCGGGCGCACCCGCGGCGGAATCATCGGCCCGCTCGTCCGCGGGCACCGGCTCGGCCGCCGTGCCGGGAGCGGGCGTGAGCTTGGCCCGGCGCGCGCCCGGGACCCGTTCGATCCGCTGGCGGTCAGTCGGTGACATCAAGGACGTGCTCCGGCGGTCAGTGGCCGAGGTCGAGGGGCTGCGTCGCCGTGTCGGCGGTCGGCCCGTCGGGCTGCACGCCCAGGAGCGCCGCGATCCGGGCGGCGACCGACGCGGGGTCGCTGTAGAGGTCGAAGGCGTGGACGCGCACGTAGTGCCATCCGAGACGCCGCAGGGTCTGCGGGCGCAGCCGGAGCGTTTCGCGCAGCGAGTCGGCCGCGGTCTCCGGGTCGCTCTCGGCCACGACGGCCTTCCCGCCGTGCTGCGCCACGAGGGGCAGGAGCCCGCGGTAGTGCACGTCGACGGCGAGCCCGAGGCGGCGGAGCTCCCGCGCGAGGGCGAGAGTGAGCGGATCGGCCAGGTCTTCCAACCGCGCATCGCGCCCGCGAGCGGCAAGGCCCCCGAGGATGCTCATGAGCGTGGCGGCGCCGTGCTCGAGGCGGCCCTCGTCGAACGCGGAGGGGCGGATCGACGACACGATGACCATCGACCGGCGCGCGCGGGTCATGCCGACGGTCAGCAGCCGCTCGCCGTCCGGCGTCGACAGGTCGCCGAAGTCGCTGAGGACGCGGCCGTGCTTGGTGAGCCCGAACCCGAGGGAGAAGATGACGCGGTCACGGCTCTCGGCGACGGATTCTTCGAGCGTGAGCACCGCGAACGGCTCGGCGGTGTCGCGGGAGACGAAGTCGGCCACATCCGACCGCCCGGCGAAGGCCGACTCGACCGCCGCGCGCACGCGCTCGGCGTGGCGCGCACTGGCGGTGACGACCATGAGCGACTCGGCGCCGCGGTTGACGGCGTGCTCGACCACGAGGGTCACCACGCGGGCGACCTCGGCGTCGGGGCTTTCCACCGCTCCGGTAATCGGATCGGGAGCTCCGGTGCCGCCCTCGACGTAGTCGACGCTCAGGCTGCCGCGGCCGAGGTACGAACCGGCCCACGGGAGAGACACGATCTCGCCGCCGTAGAAGGCGTCGTTGACGAGCTCGGCGAGGTCTTCGCCGCCCGCGCGGTAGCTGCGGGTGAGGGTCGCCACCGGGAGGAGCTCGGCGAGGCGCTCGAACACCGACACGCTGTCGAAGGGCACCTCGTCCTCGGTGTCGTCGGAGGCGAGGGTCGCGCTGACGCGGAAGGGCGTCGGCTTCTGGGTCACCGGGTCGCCGAACAGCACGATCTGCCGGGAGCGGCGGATCGCGGGTACGGCTTCGGCGAGGCACAGGGCGGCAGCATCCGCGATGATGACGACGTCGAAGGGCTGCTCGTCGGGGATCTCCGGCACCTCGTACGGCGAGGCCAGCCACACCGGCGCCAGCGTGTTCAGCAGCCTCGGCGCGGCCGAGGCGAGTTCGCGGGGCGTCGTGAGGCCACGCTTGAGCGCATCCTTCAGGGCGGCGGCTTCTCCGGGTTCGTCGACGATCCCGATCCGCCACTGCTTCGCCAGGTGCGCAGCGAGGAGAGGACCGGATGCGGCGGCGTGCGCCTCGTCGACGAGACGGAAGTCGCGTTCCAGGCGGTCGACGACGGTGGTGTTCGCGCCCAGGAGCGCCCGGTCGGTGCGGAGGAAGTGCTCCAGCGCCGACTGCCACCACGCGAATTCGAGCTCCTGCCCGACGCGGTCTTCTGGAACGTGCCGCACCGACATCTCGACCAGGAGCGACTCCAGGCCCAGGTGCGCGAGCTCGGAGCGCAGCTCGGCGCGCTCGACCAGGTTGTCGAAGAACTCCGACTCGGCGGCGAGGCCCGCAAGCGTGCGGACAAGCCGCTGCACGGGCATCGCGGCCAGGCGATCAGAGCCGGAGCGTCCGAGGATCTGGTCCAGTTCGCTCAGCTCGGCGTCGGCGCGCTGCCACGCCACCGACACGTCGGCCAGGCCCAGCGGAACCTCGGGCGTGACACCGGCCTCGACGACGCGCTGCCACTCGGTGCGCTGCTGCTGGATGCGCATGAGCGCCTCGTACATGTCGGGCACGTGCACGCCGGGGCGCACGTATTCGCGCGACAGCCGCTTGAGGCGGCGCCGGTTCGGGCCGCTCATGTTCGGGGCGTCGCGCCGGGGCGCGTGGGCCTGGATGAGTTCGAGGAGGGGCCGCTCGAACACCGTGGGGCTGAAGCGGTCGAGCGAGTCGCGGATGCCGCCGAGGAGCCGGAGGTACTCCCCCAGCTCGGAGATCGTGTGGAACGGGCGCATCCGCGTCTGGGCGATGAGCTCGTACCCGCGCTCGAGGAGGCTCGACACGTGCTCGCGGTGGAGCTTGCCCGCGAGCCGGTGGGCGGCGCGTGCATCCTCGGTGCGGGTGAACGACACCCCGTACCACGGAGAGTCGTCGGGGCCGAAGCGGAACTCCCCCAGCCGTGCGGCCGCCGCGAGCGCCGCGGATGCCTCGGCGCGGCGATTCGCGAGCCGCTCCAGGGTGGCGAAATCGAACCGGGCGCTCGTGGACGGCGCGGGCGAGAGCGCGGCGATCTTCGTCAGCGCGCGCAGCGTCTCCAGCACCGAGACGCCGAGGGAGGGATGCTCCGCCGTCACCGCCCCGCGGTAGTCACGGAGCACTGTGCGCAGGCGCACGAGGGCGTCGTCGATCTCGGCGACCTTGGGCTGCTCGGCCTTCTCGTTGCGGCCGATCGCGCGGATCAGGTCGCGCCGCAGATGCGTGGGCGAGACGGCGAGGCCCGGAAGGCCGATCCCGGACAGGCGATGGCGGATGCCCTCGAGCGTGGAGCGGCGAGCGCTCACCACGAGCACGCGCTTGCCGGCCTGGACGAGCTGGCCGACGGCGTTGATCACGGTCTGGGTGCCGCCGGTGCCCGGCAGGGTGTGCACGGCGAGGGAGTGTCCGCTGGCGATCCGCGCGAGCACGGCCTCCTGCTCGGCGTCGGCGTCCAGGAGCAGGGTGTCGGATGCGGGTGACCGCTCATCCGCGCTGGTCACGACGGGATCGGCGCGTCGCACCGACACGCGCGAGCGGTCGTCGGGGTGACCGGCGAGGGCGTTGAGGACGATGTGGTCAAGGTCGGCGGTGTCGCGCGCCATCGCCGAGCCCACGTCGGCGAACGAGGAGATCACCAGGCGCGGGTGGACGATGAACGTCGGCAGGTGCCGGGTGAGCGCGCGCAGGTGGTCGATCACCGGCTGCGGCTTGAACACGCCCTGGTCGTACGCGAGGCCGGCGAGCGCCGTGGAGTCGATGGGGATGCCGAAGTGACCGCGGAACGCGCGGGCCAGCTCCGGGTTCAGGAAGAACGTGCCGTGGAGCTTGAGTTCGAAGTCGCCGTGGTGCCGGCGGATCGCGAGCGGGCGGAGCAGCACCGGCGCCGACCACGGGGCGCCGCCGATCTTCCACTCCGCCAGCCCCACCGCGAGGTGCACGGGCTCGATGCCGCGGGAGGTGCGCAGCTCGACGTTCTTGGCGGTGATGCGCTCGGCCGCCATGCGCGCGGAGCGCAGCGCCACCTCGTCGCGGAAGAGGTTGGACAGGAGCGTGGATCGCCCCGTGATGAACTGCGGGAGGCTTCCGGGGTGGGCCTTGGTGATGTCGATGCCGGCATCGGTGGCGTCGTCGAAGCGCAGCAGCGTCGATCGCCCGCCGAGGGTCGCCGCTTCCGCGCGCAGCCGATCCCGTTCGGGGTCGGCGACGTGCCGCACGGTCACACCGGGCTCCGCCACACCCAGATCTCCCGGGTTCACGGATGCGGCGTCTCTGTCCTGTTCGCCGATCACGGCGTTATCTCCTCGCCACACACGAGCCACAGTAGGCGCGGCAGGGCCCGCTGCTCGGCATCCCGCGCGGGTTTCGGACGATTCGCCAGACACGCCGCGCCATCGGGTCTTCCTCCCCAGGCCCGTTGTCACCGCATCCGTGCACAGGGTGGGCTCTCCCCGCTCGCCGCAGCGGACCGAGCGGCCAGGATGTCTCCATGACCCGCTTCACCGCAGCCGTGCACCCCACCCCCGTCGGCGACATGCTCCTCGCGTACGCCGACGAACGCCTCGTGAGCCTGCAGGTCGTGCACGACGACCTCCCCGGCGCGCGGGAGCAGCTCGTGCGGCTCCTCGGCGCGGTGCCGGAGGACGATGACCGGGCGGCGGCGGATGCGGCGGCGCAGCTGGATGCGTACTTCGCCGGCGAGCGGCAGGAGTTCGACCTGCCGCTGGACTGGCGGCTCACCCGCGGGTTCGGGCGAGCCGCGCTCGAGGCGATCTGCCGGATCCCGTACGGGGAGACCGCGGCGTACGGCGAGGTCGCGATCGTCGCCGGCTCCCCGGGAGCCGCGCGTGCGGTCGGCACGGCGTGTGCGACGAGCCCCTTCTCGATCGTCGTCCCGGTGCACCGCGTCGTGCGCTCCGACGGCACGATCGGCGAGTACGGGGGGCATCCCGAGGCGAAGGAGTACCTCCTCCGCCTCGAGCAGGGCTCGGGCGCGTAGGCCGCTCCGAGACGAGCCGAGGCCCCGGAACGGAGAGTTCCGGGGCCTCGGTCTCACCCGACCGCGCTAGTGCGACGTCGCCTTCTCGGCCCCGAAGCCGGTGAGCGAGCGCACCTCCATCTCGGCAGCCAGACGCGGATCCTCGGCGCCCCGCTTCGAGGTGACCGTGCCCAGCCAGCCGAGGAAGAAGCCGACCGGGATCGACACGATGCCCGGGTTGTTGAACGGCCAGATCGCCACGCCCGTGTCGCGGAAGACGCTCGTGGGCGTGCCCCAGAACACCGGCGAGAGCACGATGAGGATGATCGCGGCGGCCAGGCCCCCATACATGCTCCACACCGCGCCGCGCGTGCTGAAGCGGCGCCAGAAGAGCGAGTACAGGATCGTCGGCAGGTTCGCCGAGGCCGCGACCGCGAAGGCCAGGGCCACGAGGAACGCGACGTTCTGCCCCTGCACGCCGATACCACCGAGGATCGCGAGGACGCCGATCACGATCACCGTGCGACGGGCGACCTTGACCTCACCATCCGGGGGCACGTTGCCCTTCTTGATGACGTTGGCGTAGATGTCGTGCGCGAACGATGCCGCCGCCGTGATCGTGAGCCCGGCCACCACGGCGAGGATCGTGGCGAAGGCGACCGCGGAGATGAATCCGAGGAGGATCGGCCCGCCGAGCTGCAGGGCGAGGAGCGGCGCCGCCGAGTTCACGCCACCGGGAGCGGCGGCGATCGTCTCCGCCCCGACCAGCGCACCGGCGCCGTAGCCCAGGACGAGCGTCAGCAGGTAGAAGAGGCCGATCAGCCAGATCGCCCACACCACCGAGCGGCGTGCTTCCTTCGCGGTGGGCACCGTGTAGAAGCGCATGAGCACGTGCGGGAGGCCCGCGGTGCCCAGGACGAGCGCGAGGGCGAGCGAGACGAAGTCCCACGGGTTCGCGCCGTACTGCAGGCCCGGGCCGAGGATGGCCTCACCGTTCGCCGAGTTATCGACCGCGGCCCCGAGCAGCGTGTTGAGGTTGAAGCCGTGGATCGCCAGGACCCAGACGGTCATGACCAGCGCGCCGCCGATGAGGAGGAACGCCTTGACGATCTGCACCCAGGTGGTGCCCTTCATCCCGCCGACGAGCACGTAGACGATCATGAGGAGGCCGACGACCGCGACGACGATCGACTGCCCGAGGGTGTCGCTGACCCCCAAGAGCAGCGACACGAGCCCGCCGGCTCCGGCCATCTGCGCGAGCAGGTAGAAGAAGCACACCGCGAGGGTGGTGATGGCCGCGGCCATCCGGACGGGGCGCTGCTTCAGGCGGAACGACAGCACGTCGGCCATCGTGAACTTGCCGGTGTTGCGCATCATCTCGGCGACCAGCAGCAGCGCGACGAGCCACGCGACGAGGAACCCGATCGAGTACAGGAATCCGTCGTATCCGTTGATGGCGATCGCGCCGCAGATGCCGAGGAAGGATGCTGCGGAGAGGTAGTCGCCGGAGATGGCGAAGCCGTTCTGCGGCCCCGTGAACGAGCGCCCGGCGGCGTAGTAGTCGGCGGCGGTCTTGTTGTTGCGGCTGGCGCGGATGACGATGAACAGCGTCACCGCGACGAACGCCCCGAAGATCGAGATGTTCAGGATGGGGTTGTTCTCCACGGTCTGCGCCGCGGCGTGGACGGCTCCGAATACCTCGTTCACGACCGGGCCTCCTCAGCGCGCTCGAGTTCTTCCCGGATCTCTTCCGCGCGCGGGTCGAGCTTGCGGTTGGCGTACCAGACGTAGGTCATCGTGATCGCGAAGGTCGTCACGAACTGACCGAGCCCGAACAGCAGACCCACGGTGATGTCGCCCATCACCCGCTGCGACATGAAATCCCTCGCGAACGACGAGAGCAGAACGTAGACGAAGTACCAGACGAGG
Source organism: Microbacterium sp. Z11_20 (assembly GCF_057197605.1). Taxonomy (NCBI): domain Bacteria; kingdom Bacillati; phylum Actinomycetota; class Actinomycetes; order Micrococcales; family Microbacteriaceae; genus Microbacterium; species Microbacterium sp. Z11_20. The sequence goes on from NZ_JBXVOQ010000006.1 coordinate 327,553, forward strand.
AACGCGATCGCGAGCGGGAAGATGAAGCTGCGTTGGCGCCGCTTCAGCTCTCGGAATGGCGGGGACTCCTCGACCGCGATGTAGTCGATGGCGCCTGGTGCGGCATCGGTACGCGGGTCCGACATGTGGCCTCCTTGCCTCATTGGCCCGGAACACGGCGCGCTCCGGATTGCAATAATTACCCGGCGCCGTGGTGTGCCCGGTGATAGGGTCGACGCTACGAAGGCGGCGACGGGGCCGTCACCCCCGGAAGTAGGTAGTTCGTGGGAGCCACCACCGCCCAGGCCGACCAGGCAGATCTCGTCTCGCACGCCGTCGGAGAGCTCGCCCGCCGCACGCGCTTCCCTGTCGCGTTCGGGGGCCTCGAGCGTGACGGCGCCATCCACGTCACCTCCATCGCCGGCGGCAGGACGCGCAGCATCGAAGGCCTGGTCGTGCGGGAGAACCGCGGGCTCGGCGGTCGCGCGTTCGTCGAGAAGCGCCCCCGGCTCGCCCTGGATTACCGCACGTCGCGCACCATCACCCACGACTACGATCGCGCGATCCTCGGCGAGGGCATCTCCACCCTGTTCGCGGTGCCGGTCATCGTGGCCGGGTCGGCACGGGGCGTGCTGTACTGCGGCTCCTGGACCGAAGCCCCGGTGGGCGATGTGGTCGCCCAGCCCGCGTTCCGCGTGGCGCAAGATCTCGCTACCGAGCTGCGGGTGCGGGATGAGGTCGACCGCCGCATCTCGATGCTCCCGGTCATGCGCTCGGATGCGCCGCTGACTCCCGCCGCACAGGAGGAGCTCCGCGAAAGCTACGCCGAACTTCGCAGCGTCGCCGCATCCATTCAGGACGACAGCCTCCGCCAGCGGCTCGCGCAGGTGGAGCGGCGGCTGGCCGCCCTCTCCGGCGCTGCCCGGAACGGCGCGCAGGGAGAACCGGAGGTGCGGCTCTCTCCGCGCGAACTCGACGTCATCGCGTGCGCGGCGCTGGGCGCCACGAACTCCGAGATCGCCGTGCAGCTGGATCTGAAAGAGACCACCGTCAAGTCGTACCTCGCGGCGGCCATGGGCAAGCTGGACGCGTCCACCCGGCACGCCGCCGTCACCCGGGCCCGGCGGCTCGGCATCCTCCCCTGAACAACCCCCCTCGGTAAGGTGTCACCATGGCTCGCAGAATCGTGCATCAGCTCGTCGACGACCTGGACGGCACCGTGCTCGAGCCGGGTGAGGGCGACACCGTCCTCTTCTCCCTCGACGGCACCGCCTACGAGATCGACCTGACCGACGAGAACGCCACCGCCCTCCGCGACGCGCTCACGCCCTACATCGAGGCCGCTCGCCCGGTGTCGTCTCGCCCGGGTGCCGGTGGTGGCGGGATGACCGGGAACCGCCCGCGTCGCCGCACCGGACAGCAGGACTACACCGCCGTCCGCGCGTGGGCCAAGGAGGAGGGCCTCTCCGTCTCGGAGCGGGGCCGCATCCCCGCATCCGTTCTGGAAGCGTACGAAGCCGCGCACTGAGCCTTTGAGCCGGGTGGGAATCGCCTGGCAATGGCGCCCTTTACTTGAGGTGCGCGCGCGTTCTCGGCATCGTGGCTGCCTTCAGTCCGCAACGGAAGGAGCATCCATGCTCACGCTCACCGAGCAGGCGACAGACGCCGTCAAGACCATCACCGCGCAGTTCCCGGAGGTGACCGACGGCGGGATCCGTATCGAGGGTTCCGGTGCGCCGGACTCACAGTTCCAGCTCACCGTCGTCCCCGGCCCCGAGCCGGCCGACGAAGTGGTCGAGAAGGACGGCGCCCGCGTCTACCTCGACTCCGAGGCCGCCCTCGTGCTGGAAGACCGCGTCCTCGATGCCCTGGCCGACGGCGAGGGCGGCGTCCAGTTCGCCGTAACCTCCGCCCACCCCTAACCCTCGCTTTCGATTCCGAACGACGCCCCGGTGGCTGAGCCTGTCGAAGCGCCCGGGGCGTCGTCCGCGTCTCCCGGTCGCGTCCGCAGTGCCGCGCGAGCGCCGGTCGCTGAGCCTGTCGAAGCGTCCGGCCCCCCGCTAGCTGTAGGAGGCCAAGACGTTGTTGACGCGTGATCGAGTCACGGATGCTGGCGGCATTCCGTCGTGCGCGCCGT
>NZ_JBXVOQ010000007.1:0-8116 GCF_057197605.1 Microbacterium sp. Z11_20
GCGGCCCCCGGCACCCGCACCCGACGTTCCGCCTCTCCGTCCCGCGCCCGGCCGGCACAACTGCGGAGATCGTGGGGGACGCGCCGTGTGGGATGCCGCGGGGCCGGTGTGGTGCGGACCATCTCCGCCGTTGTGCATACCCGCGGCGTCGGCCGCGCGCCGCGGCGTCGGCACCGGACCACCCGCCCCCGGCACCCGCCCCCGGCACCCCGCACCCCGCACCCGGGCAACCCGGCACCCCGCATCCGGGCAGCCCCGCACCCGGGTAACTCCGCACCCCGCACCCAGGCAACCCGGCACCCCGCACCCGGGCAACTCGGCACACCGCACCCGCACGGGCACTGCGCCCCCGGCCCCGAATCCACCCGGGGTCCGCTCAGGGCGCGCGGGTAGGATTTCGGCATGGTTCAGCGCAATACGTGGCAACGCGAACGCGTTCGCGAGGCGCTCACCGACGCCCGCGGGTTCGTGAGCGCGCAGTCACTGCACGCTGCCCTGCGTGATGAGAACACCGGCATCGGACTGGCCACCGTCTATCGCACTCTCGCCGGGATGGCCTCGCAGGGTGAGGCCGATTCGCTGCAGAGCCCCGAGGGCGAGAACCTGTTCCGCGCGTGCACGTCCGCCGGACACCATCACCACCTCATCTGCCGGTCGTGCGGGCTCACCGTGGAGATCGCCGCCACCGACGTCGAGCAGTGGGCGCGCCAGACGGCCGCCCAGCACGGGTTCACCGACGCGGAGCACGTCGTCGACATCTTCGGCCGGTGTGCGTCCTGCGCACAGGCGGCTCGCGAGAAGGCGTGACGCAGCTCCGGCCCGGCCCCGTCCGGCAGCGCGCGCCCGGTCGGGCCACACCCTGGCTCGGCGCGGGAATCGCCGTCGTCGCCGCGCTGTTCGCGATCGACGCGTTCGCGCCGTCGCTGTTCGCCGATGCCCTGCCCACGCGCGCTCAGGACGGCCTGACGCTGGCCCTCAGCGTCCTCATCGAGGCGCTGCCCTTCATCGCCCTCGGTGTCGTGCTGTCCTTGGTCGTCCAGGTGTGGATCCCCGCCGGCGTGATCGAGCGGTGGATGCCCCGCCGCGCGTGGGCGCGGAGGGCTGTGCTGTCGCTGCTCGGGATGCTCTTCCCGGTGTGCGAATGCGGCAACGTCCCGTTCGCACGCGGCCTGATGATGCGCGGGTTCTCCGTCTCCGACACCCTGACGTTCCTCATCGCCGCCCCCATCGTCAACCCGATCGTGATCCTGACGACGCACGCGGCTTTCGGATGGAGCGACGGGATCCTCATCGCCCGCCTGGTCGGGGGATACCTCGTGGCGAACCTCCTCGGCTGGCTGTACAGCCGCCACCCCGACCCCGACGCGCTGGTGACCGATCGCTTCCGGCAGACCTGCGCCCTCGTCGTGGCCGAACCGGGCGGCAAGGGCCGGCGGAGCCTCGCGCAGTTCATCGTCGAGCTGCGCGCCGTGATGCCGGCGCTGGTCATCGGCTCGGCGCTGGCGGGAGCGGTGCAGGTCATCGTTCCCCGTTCGGCGCTCCTGGCGATCGGGTCCGACCCCGCCCTGTCGATCGCGACGATGATCGTGCTGGCCATGGTGATATCGATCTGCTCGAACGTCGACGCGTTCTTCGCGCTGTCGTTCGCGTCGGCGTTCACCCCGGGGTCGCTGGTGGCGTTCCTGCTGGTCGGGCCTCTCGTGGACGTGAAGATGCTGGCGCTGCTGCGCACGACCTTCACCACCCGCGTCCTCGTCGGCGTGACCGTGATCGTCGTGGCCGCCGCCTTCGCACTGGGAACGGTGGTGAACCTCCTTGCCTAGCGTCGCGACCCGTTCCCTCACGACCCGCTGGCTGGGTGTGGGGCTGTCCGCGTGCCTCGCGGTGATCACGATCGCGCTCGCCGTCACCGGACGGCTCGCGCTGTACATCAACCCCGACTCGTCCTGGTTCGCCGTTCTCATGGCCGTCGTCGTGCTGATCGGCGCCGTCGCGAGCTTCGCTCTCCCCCTGGGCGCGGAGGACGACCACGGCCATGATCACGGTACGGATGCGGCGGCCCCGAGCACGGCCGATCCCCAGGTGCTCGGCGACGATGCGCACCCCCGGCGCGCCGGTGGATTCGCGCTCGCCGCATCCGCGACCGGCGGGATCCTCGCATCCGGTGTGGTCGTGGCGATGCTCGTCACCCCGGCCGCATCGCTGTCGGCGGAGCTGGCGATGTCGCGTGACGTGGGAACGGCCCCGCTGTTCGCCGGTTCCGACGTCGTCACCCTCGCCGCCTCGGGCGACAGCTCGCGCTTTGGCGTGGGGGAGTGGGCCGGCATCTTCTCCTCGGCGACCGACCCCGACCGCTTCGACGGCGAGCCGGTGACCCTGACCGGCTTCGTCACACCGGGCGACGGCGGAGATTTCGCGCTCACCCGCCTGGTCATCACGCACTGCGTGATCGACGCGCAGTCGGCCACCCTGCCGGTGTCCTTCACCGCGCGCCCGCCCGGCACGGGGCAGTGGGTGACCGTTTCCGGCACGGTCCGATCGGGCTCCGACGGTGCGCTGCGCGTCGAGGCCGACGAGGTCACGCCCATCGAGGAGCCTCAGGATCCGTATGAGTACTGACTCCCGGCGTGCGCGGTCGCAGCATCGCCGCGGCCGGAGCTTCCTGGCCGCCTTCGCCGCGGTGCTCGGCACGCTCATGCTCGTGTCCGCGGCCGGCGCGGCCGTCACGGTCGGGCAGGGGCCACGCGTGACCGACGTCCAGGTCGATCGGGCCGCGGCCGTGGCCGCCTCCGGCTCCCGCGTCATCCTCACCACCACGCAGTCGCTGCGTGAGGTGGACGCGGATCAGGTGGAGGTCGAGCCGGCCACCCCCTTCACCGTCGACACGTCCGGGCGGAGCATCGGCGTGCGGTTCACGCTGCCGCTTCAGGATGACGCCGACTACACCGTGCGCGTTCGAGGGGTGCAGGGGCTCGGGGCGGGCCCCGCCGCCACGATCGAGGAGACGTTCCGCACGCCCCCGCTCGAGGTGTTCCTCCTGCAGCGCGACTCGGGCGACGGCGACACGATCTACCGCACGAACCTCCCCGGCGACGAGGCGGCCGCGGTGTTCTCCCATCCGCACATCGAGGACTACCGGGCAACCGCGTCGCACCTCGTCGTCTCCGTGCTGGAGGGCGATCGGGCCGCTCTCCTGGTGGTCGACCCCGCCAGCGGCGAGGCACGTCACCTGCCCCTCCCCGGTGACGGCTTCGTCTCCGGCCTGCAGTCAGCCGACCGCGGAGAACGCATCGGGTACACCTACTCCGATGCGTCCCTCGGTGCCGACGGCGGCCGCGAGAGTGTGCTGTTCACGGCATCGCTCGCCGAGGGTGCGGCCGACCAGGCCCCCCGCGAAGTGCCCCTGCCCGGGGACGACGCCCGGGTGGGGGAGTGGCGGTTCGTCCCCGACACCGACAGCATCCTGGCGCTCACGTTCGACGGGCGGCTTCTGCTGGCGACTCCGGATGGGGCGGATGCGACGCCGCTGGGCTCCGCCCTGGCGATCGAAGGCATCGCGCGGGGATCGTCCGAAGCGGTCATCGAACGAGCGGAGGGGATGGCGGTGCTGGATCTCACCGATGGCACCGAGCGGCCGCTGGTGGAGCCGTCCGAGGACGTCGGCATGCCCGGCACCGTGACGCCGGTGCCCGGTGAGGGCGCCGGGACGATCCGCGCCGCCGCGCAGATCGACGCCTCCAGCGCACTGGTCTCGACGTCGGTCGTGCACGTGGCCGAGGACGGCGCCGTGCAGACGCTCCTGACGCTCGGCTCCGCCGACGCCCTCGTCCAGACGTGCGTGTCGCCGAGCGGGCGCTACGCCGCACTGCTGGTCGCCCTTGACGCGGCGGAGAACCCGTACGACCGGTACCGGCTGCCGATGCCCGGGCGCCTGGAGACACGGGTGGTCGAGATCGGTACCGGTGACCAGGTGACCGCGCTCGGTGGATTCGGTGTCTCGTGGTGCCAGGGGCCCTCGTCATGACGTATCGCCCGGTCACCCGCACCGAGCTCGCCGGTCTCCCCGTCGACGTCGCCCCCCGTCTGCTCGGTGCGCTGCTGACCACGCGCATCGGTGACGACACCGTCGTGGTGCGGCTGAGCGAAGTCGAGGCCTACCACGGGCTCGGCACGGGCGAGGTGGGAGACCCCGGCTCGCACGCCCGGAGCGGCCCGACACGGCGCAACGCCACGATGTGGGGCGAACCGGGCCGTCTGTACGTGTACCTGAGCCACGGCATCCACTCCTGCGTCAACGTCGTGTGCGGCCCCGAGGGCGTCGCCGGCGGGATCCTGCTGCGCGGCGGCGAAATCGTCGAGGGCGAGGAGGCTGCAACCCGGCGCCGCCTGGAGCGCCGCGGTGTCGTGCGGTCCTCGCGTGACCTCGCCGGAGGACCCGGACGCCTCGGGGATGCTGTCGGCCTACGGCATTCCGACCACGACGGCATCGACGCGGTCACCGGAGCCCCGCAGGCCGGGGCCACGGCTCGGCTGGAGGTGCTCGCGGACCCGATCGCCGAGGTGGCGACGGGCCCCCGCGTCGGGGTCGCGGGCGTCGCCGGCACCGCCGTGTTTCCGTGGCGCTTCTGGATCGCCGGAGACCCGACCGTGTCGCCCTTCCGATGGGGACGCGGGGCGGCGGAGGCGGCCGTGCTAGACTGACTGTTTGTCTGCGCGCACTCCAGCGCGTAGTTCGTGCCCCTCCTCATGCCGAACCGGGAAATCCGGTCTCTCAGCGTGTCGAAGGGTGCAGACAAGGGATCTTGGGTGGGGCCGTCCGGCTTCACGGTACAGAAGGAGACATCACCATGGCAGCAGTGTGCCAGGTGACTGGAGCGGTTCCCGGCTTCGGTCACAACATCTCGCACTCGCACCGCCGGACGAAGCGCCGCTTCGACCCGAACGTGCAGAAGAAGACCTATTTCGTTCCGTCGCTGGGCCGCAACATCAAGCTCAACGTGTCCGCTAAGGGCATGAAGGTGATCGACGCGCGCGGCATCGAATCGGTTGTCAAAGACCTCCTCGCGAAGGGTGTGAAGCTCTAATGGCGAAGAAGTCCCAGGACGTCCGTCCGATCATCAAGCTGCGCTCGACCGCCGGCACGGGATACACCTACGTGACGCGCAAGAACCGCCGCAACAACCCTGACCGCATCGTGCTGAAGAAGTACGACCCTGTCGTGCGCAAGCACGTCGACTTCCGAGAGGAGCGCTGATCTCATGGCCAAGAAGAGCAAGATCGCGCGCAACGAGCAGCGCAAGGTCGTCGTGGAGCGCTACGCCGCGAAGCGCGCCGAACTGAAGAAGGCCCTGGTCGACCCGACCTCGACCGACGAGCAGCGCGAGGCCGCCCGCGTGGGTCTGCAGAAGCTGCCCCGCAACGCCTCGCCGGTGCGCGTCCGCAGCCGCGACGCCATCGACGGTCGCCCCCGCGGCAACCTGTCGAAGTTCGGCATCTCGCGTGTGCGTTTCCGCGACATGGCGCACCGTGGCGAGCTGCCCGGCGTGACCAAGTCGAGCTGGTAACTCCGCGACACGCGGCCGCACAGCATCCGCGAAAGGGCGGGGGTTCTCCGGAACCCCCGCCCTTTCTGCATCCCGCACGCGATCTCTTCACGTAGAGTTCTGCCCTCCGCTGTCAGCTCTCGAGGGGAACCATCGAACGTGACCGATGCCATCTCACGCGAACAGGGCGGCGAACGCGGCGACGCGGTGCCGGGAGGAACCGGCGGGGAAGCGATCGTCAGGGCGCTGCTGGGCGCCGGGGTCGACGTGTGCTTCGCCAACCCGGGCACCTCCGAGATGCACTTCGTTGCGGCCCTGGATCTTCACCCCGGGATGCGCGCGGTGCTTTGCCTCTTCGAGGGTGTCGCCTCGGGGGCGGCCGACGGTTTCGCCCGGATGGCGGGTCGCCCCGCCGCCACGCTCCTCCACCTCGGGCCGGGCCTGGGCAATGCGTGGGCCAACCTGCACAACGCTCGACGCTCCGGCGCCCCGGTGGTCAACATCGTGGGGGAGCACGCGTCCGGTCACCTCGGCCTCGACTCCCCGCTGGAGAGCGACATCGTCGGCTTGGCCGCCTCCGTCTCCGGGTGGGTGCGCGTCGTCGGCAGCCCGGAAAGCGCCGGGGCCGATGTCGCCGATGCCGTCACCGCCGCCACCGCCCTCCACGGCGGGATCGATGCGCCCCCGCCGGGGTCGACCGGCACGGGGGGTGCCGTATCCACGCTCGTCGTGCCGGCAGACATCGCGTGGACCGCGGTCACCGGCGCGCGGCTCGTCCCCGACCGAGAGCCCGTGCCGGACTCGACCGATCCGTTGCCGGCGGACGGCGGGGTGGGCCTGGTCGTACGACGACTGCGCGCCGGGAAGAAGGTCGCGCTCCTCCTGGGGCCCACCGCAGCGGCCGACGACGATCTTCGTGCTGCCGACCGGATCCGGCAGGTCACCGGCACGCGCGTGCACGCGGAGGTCTTCTCCGCGCATCGTCGCCGCGGTGCGGGCCTGCCCCGCGTCACCGATGTCGCCTACCGTGCCGAGGAGGCGACCCGGCAGTTCGAAGACGTGGAGGTGGTGGTGCTGCTGGGAGCTGCAGAACCCACCAGTAGCTTCGCCTATCCGGGGAGATCCAGCCGCATCCTGCCCGCGGAGGCCGAGGTGCTTCGCGTGCCCGCCGGCGCCGCCAGCGCTTTTCTCCATGAGCTCGCCGGCGAGGTCGCACCCGGGGTGACGCCCACGGCGACCGCCCGCAGCGCGCCGCACCCGGTCAGCGGCGCGTTGACGACGTCGAACTGGGGGCGGGTGTTCGCCGCGGAGCTGCCGGCCGAGGCCATCATCTCGGATGAGTCCATCACCTCCGGGATGAACGGGCTGACGGAGGCGTTGGACGGCGCGGAGCCCCACGACTCCCTCGGCCTGAAGGGGCTCGCCATCGGGCAGGGCATCCCTGTCGCGATCGGCGCGGCCATCGCGCGCCCGGATCGTCCGGTGTTCAATCTGCAGGCGGACGGCAGCGCCATGTACACGATCTCGGGGTTGTGGACGCAGGCTCGAGAGGCGCTGAACATCACCACGGTGATTCTCGACAACGCCGCGTACGCGATCTTGCGCGATGAGCTGACCCGCGTGGGGGCCGCCGAGGGGGCCGCGAGCGAGAGCTTGATCACGCTCGGTCGTCCCGCCCTGGACTTCGTCTCCCTCGCCCGGGGATTCGGCGTGCCCGGGCGACGTGCGGAGACCGCGGAGGAATTCCGCGCCGCACTGGGAGAGGCCGCCGGCACGCGCGGCCCGTTCCTGATCCACGCCGTTCTCCGTTGATTCGACGATCGGCGCCTGCACCGACACCGGAGTTCCATCGCCGTAACGGTCGGGTCGGCGGACGCCACAGCGGTCACATCCGTCACAATCGGGCGCGACACGCCCACCGATCCGTGCCGAAAGGGCCAGAATCCGCGGAATTCCGCGGGTCTGTTGGTACATTCGAGGCGGTCGATTCGACCACCGGGGGCAAAGGCCCCCGTCCGATGTAACGCAGGCGGCCGCTCGGCCGCCCGGGAGGACCACCGAATGGCTGACAAGTCCATCACCAAGACCGAACTCGTCGCGAGCATCGCGAGCGCGACGGGTCAGAGCCAGTCCGCCGTGTCGGGCGTGCTCGACTCCCTCTTCTCCACCGTGTCCGAGGCAGTTGCCAAGGGCAGCAAGGTCTCGATCCCCGGTTGGATCGCGTTCGAGCAGGTCGAGACGTCCGCGCGTACGGGCCGCAACCCGCAGACGGGCGAGGAGATCGCGATCCCCGCAGGCAAGCGCGTCAAGGTCACCGCCGGCTCGAAGCTGAAGGCAGCCGTCAAGTAAGACGACGACGTCACACGGAGGGGGGATGCTTCGGCATCCCCCCTCCGTCTTCTCCCCAGGTCTCGCACGTAGGCTGGGACGATGATCCCCACGCCCACTCCACCCGCCGCTGACGCGTCGCGCGGAGCCTCCGGGCGCGTGGGCCCACCCACGCCCACTCCACCCGCCGCTGACGCGTCGCGCGGAGCCTCCGGGCGCGTGGGCCCACCCACGCCCACTCCACC
>NZ_JBXVOQ010000008.1:0-1336 GCF_057197605.1 Microbacterium sp. Z11_20
ATAGACCACGTACACCACGAGCCGCCGACCATCCCGAGGAAACACCCCCGGCTGAACCACCCTCGACACCGTCACCGTTGACCTCCTCCACGCACCACAGAGCGCGCGCGACCCACCATCCGGCGCCCGAGCTTCAGCACGGCGCGCGCTACTCGTCCTAATGGGTGCACGATAGGGTCCACCCGGGTGACGAGATCCGAATGATTGGTGCGCATATACATGCGGATAAAGGCCACGGCGCCTCCTATACCGGCCCAGCCAGCCCGATGCAGGAACTGGATCTGCTCCACCGGATAGCCCGGCGTTGTGGATGCCAGCTGGTCGATCTTGTACTCGAGCGACAGGTGGCTGAGCGCAGCATGCTCACCGTTGACCACGGTTCTGGTGTGGTACCCGAGCTCGCCGGCGGCGTATGACACGAGCCGTTCAAGAACCCTCTGGAGGTCGGGGATCTTCTTCTTCGACTGGTCCCTGAAGTCGTCGTAGGTGAAAGGGGCGTCGGCCAGAAGCCTTAGCGCTTCGGGCCGGGCTATCCACATTCCGCCCAGGGGCGCTAGTGGCGACACGCCGTCAAAGGGAACCTCGATTCCCAGTTCTTTGCATACGTCATGTGCACGCCCGCGGTACCAGGACCATCCTTGGCCGACGGTCGCGTACGAGATGTGGATGGTAGGAGGGTAGACGATCCCGAGTCCACTCTCCTGCTGGAACAATGCCAGCAGATTCCGGGCATAACCCGCGCTGCCGAGCAGGTTCTCCGTCTGGTGCCGTCGGAAGTACAACTCCGAGTTCAGACCGCGATGCACCGGCGTCCGGTCGTGAAGCTTCACGACCAGGTCGTACCGTCCAGGAGCCAGCACGTCGCGGCAAGCAATGAGCAGAGCACTCATGTCTCTCCCGTCGCCGGATGGCACCAGCCGGACGTCGCGGTGAGCGAGCAAGGACCGGGGGATATCCGCCAGCAGCGCTTCGATGGGCCCCACTTCGTCCGGATCGGGAGTGGTGATCACTACGTCGATCGGGCTCGGGAGATGGGCGAGGAGATCCAAGATCCGCCGGGCCTTGGCCGGTCGAAGAAGGTGCACGATGGCGACGATGCGGAAGGGGCGAGCTGGATCGTACGAGTGATCGATGTCAGAAAGCACTTCCAACATGCCGAGGTCCGCATTCATGACCCTTGGCGGGATCGTCCGTGCAAGGTTCTGCAGGATGTGGCTCGTCGGGTACCCGTAACCTTCAAACCCCTGGAGAATTTCCCGCCCGATCACCGCGTGGCGGTCGAGGAATGGCGGCCAGTGGAAGAAGGGCCGCCTCTTGAGCACCGGGCACCCGTCGC
>NZ_JBXVOQ010000009.1:0-1114 GCF_057197605.1 Microbacterium sp. Z11_20
TATCCGCCAGCGTGGACAGTGAGTATCGCTTCGTCAATGTGTTCTGGCTCGCAGCGGGCGCTGCCGTATGGTGGTCGCTCTTCCGCCTGCGTGAACGAGCGACGGTGTTGCGCGCGATGCTCGTACTCGCATTCGTCGGCGGCTTCATCCGCCTCATCTCGGTATTCGTCGTGGGATGGCCCAACCCTGTCTTCATTGCCAGCATGGTCCTCGAACTCGTGATCGTTCCCATGGTCCTTTGGTGGCACGCTCACGTCGTTGGCGTCCATAAGGCCCAATGACTCCATCTGTCCATCGCAACGCACCGCTTTCCCCAGAAGGGCGTCGACGGCTGGTAGAGCGCTGCAGGACCCGTCCGATTACGCATGTTGCGGCGGAGATGGGTATCTCTCGTGCGACGGCATCGAAGTGGGTGAATCGCTACAAGCAGTTCGGTGAGATCGGCCTCATGGATCGATCGTCGACGCCGGCCCGGCAACCGACGGCGACTGCGGCGGGCATCGTGGAGCGGATCGAGGTGATGCGGCGGGAGCACAAGTGGTCGGCATCGCGGATCGTGTTCGAGCTTGACGCAGAAGGCATCCGGATCAGTCGCCGCACCGTGTCCCGGCTGCTGGCGCAGCTCGGGCTGAATCGGCGACAGTTCATCGACCCGAATGGGGAGAGCAACCGGGAACCGCAGAAGATCGTTGCGAAGTATCCCGGTCACATGATCCACATCGACGTGAAGAAGGTCGGCCGCATCCCCGACGGTGGAGGCTGGCGCGTTCACGGACGCGGCAGCCCGGAAGCGAAAGCCGTGGACCGCGCCAAGAAGAGCACACGGGTTGGTTACGTCTACCTGCATTCCGCGATTGACGGGTACACGCGCTTGGCTTATACCGAAGCCCTTATGGACGAGAAGGCCACGACAGCTGTCGCGTTCCTGGGTCGAGCCCGCACTTGGTTCCGCGCGCACGGCATTGTGAAGATCGAGCGCATCGTCACCGACAACGGGGCCTGCTACCGATCCCACGCCTTCGCCGACGCCCTGAACGGGAGTCAGCACCGCCGAACTAGGCCATATACCCCCAAGCACAACGGCAAGGTCGAGCGTTACAACCGGATCCTCGCC